>JAKFDI010000001.1:0-2494 GCA_036676235.1 Rhizobacter sp.
GGTGCTGTTGGGGTGGACGGCCCCCCAACGGCATCATTTGTGCCAGAGTGAGGTCCGTTAGGGATCTCAAACGAAGGAGGCCGTCCGTGAACGATCTTATCCGCATTGGCATGGATATTTCCAAGGGTGTTTTTGTGCTGCACGGGGTGGATGCGGCGGAGCAGGTGGCGCTTTGCAAGACGCTTCGTCGTCGACAGGTGCTGGCGTTCTTCGCCGGGCTGCCGCCGACCCGGATCGGGATGGAGGCCTGTGGCGGCTCGCATCATTGGGCGCGTGAGCTTTCAAAGCTCGGGCACGCGGTGGTGTTGATCGCGCCGCAGCATGTGAAGCCCTATGTCAGGCGCAACAAGAACGACGCGGCCGACGCCGAGGCGATCTGCGAGGCGATGAGCCGGCCGCGGATGCGGTTCGTTGCGGTGAAGACCGAAGATCAGCAGGCGCAGCTGATGCTGGCGGGCCTGCGCGACGCGCTGGTCCGGCGCCGCACCCAGCTCACCAACATGATCCGCGGCCATGCCGCCGAGCTCGGCCTGGTGGCGGCCCGCGGGCTCGACAAGATCGGGCCGCTGCTGGCGCGCATTGCGGCCGACGCCACGCTGCCGGCGCTCGCGCGTGAGCTGTTCGCCACGCTGGGTGTGGAACATGCCGAGCTCGAGCAGCGGCTGGGTCGGATAGACGAGCAGCTCATGACCTGGCACCGGCACAACGAGCCGAGCCGTCGGCTGACTCGGATCCCCAGCGTCGGCCCGATCGGCGCCAGCCTGCTGGTGATGAAGGTCCCCGATCCGCAGATCTTCCGATCCGGCCGCGATTTTGCCGCCTGGCTGGGGCTCACACCCAAGGACCATTCCACGGCCGGCAAGCAGCGCCTTGGCGGCATCACGCGCGCCGGCGACGAGGCCTTGCGAAGCCTGCTGGTGGCCGGCGCCACCGCGGTCATCCAGCAAGTGCGGCGCGGGCGCTCGCAGCCGTCGCCCTGGCTCGCCGAGCTGGTCAAGCGCAAGCCGCCCAAGCTCGCCGCGGTGGCGTTGGCCAACAAGACCGCGCGCATCGCCTGGAAGCTGATGGTCAGCGGCGAGGGCTACAACCCTGATCGGAGCGCCAGGCGCCCGCGCGGCGACGCCGCCGAACCGGCGCTCGCCGCATAACCCCTTCCCCGGCTGGACAAACGTCCACCGGCAAAGCCGAAGCTTGCTCGAGGAGCAGATGGCGTGATCGATCGATCCCACGACGCGAGACACTCCGAGGAACCCAGCGGCACCACCAAAGGTCGCAACGCTGTTTGGAACTCGCGCTGCGGAACCCATCTTGGCAGCGGTCATGTGCGACCGCGACAACAGACCGGACATATGAACGCAAGCGATCCGGTCACGCTGCTCAACTCTTGCAAGCCGGGGCCGTCCACATATGGGTTCCGGCTTTCGCCGGAATGACGGATTTGGGGGTGTTCGGGTTGCCGCTCCGAACGCGCAGCGCCCGGCTGCGGCGGGCGTTCTTCAGTCGTGCGGCGTCGCAGCGATGACCGGCGCTTTCTCGCGCCGCCGGTAGGTCCAGCTTTGCGCATGGGCCGGGATTCTCCCGCAAATCGACCGGGAGAATAGTTCAAGCCTTGAACGGCTTCCACTTGTCTTCGGGCTGCGCCAGCCGGTCGAGCACGATGCGGATCACCTCGGGGTTCCACGGCATGCCGAGATGGCTGCCGTCGACCGCGATGCTTTCGCGCCGCTTGCCCGCGGGCAGGATCACCGCTTCGGGCGGCACGATGCCTTCGTCGCGGCTGTAGATCGAGGTGATCGGCACCGGCGGGCACTGCTCCAGGTCGGTGTCGATCGGCGGCCTGTCGACCTTGTGGTCGTTGAGCGCTTCATAGAGGCGCCAGGCGTTGTTGGCGCGCAGGCTCCCGACGCTCGGCGTGCCGAGCGTGATTATCTGGCGCACCCGGCCCGGATCGCGCTTGGCGAGCTCGCGCGCATAGAGGCCGCCGAGACTCCAGCCGATCAGCGACACCTTGCGTTCATGACGATCGGACCAGATGCGCATCCGGGTCAGCATCGTCTCGAGCAGGCCGCGACGCATGCCGAGGTTGATGCCGAGCTCCCAGCCGACCACCGGATAGCCGCGCGCCGCGATGCTGTCGCGCAGCAGGGCGGTGAAGCGGTCGCCGGCGATCAGCCCGGGGAACACCATCACCGGATGCCCGTCGCCCGCCGGCAGCTGGCGCAGCCCCGCGCGCGCGCGACGGTATTTCCAGAATTCGGGGATGGCGCGCAGCTCGGCGAGCAGCCGCTGCTTCGACGGGGCCTCGATCGCCTTCGCCATTCCCGCTCTCCTAAAGGCTGGCGATGAACGCCCGAACGTCGGGCGCGATGTCGGGGCGCTCGAGCGCCAGCGCGATGTTGGCATTGATGTGCCCGGCCTTGTCGCCGCAGTCGAAGCGGCGTCCCGAATAGGTGTAGCCGTGGAACGGCTGCTTGCCGATCAGCTCGGCCATCGC
>JAKFDI010000002.1:0-1960 GCA_036676235.1 Rhizobacter sp.
CCGTCCAAGGGAATAGAAGGAACCATCGCACGTGGCAGTGAAGAAACCCGCGAAGAAGGCCGCCAAGGCCGCCAAGAAGACCAGTAAGCCCGCTGCCAAGAAAGCGGCCGTCAAGAAGCCTGCGGCCAAGAAGCCGGCCGTCAAGAAGGCCGCGGCCAAAAAGCCGGTCGCCAAGAAGGTTGCAGCGAAGAAACCCGTCGCCAAGAAACCTGCGGCCAAGAAGGTCGCGGTGAAGAAGCCTGCTGCAAGCAAGCCCGTGGCCAAGAAAGCCGCCGTCCCGGCCAAAAAGCCAGCCGCCAAGCCAGTGGCCGTCAAGAAGCCGGCCGCCAAGCCGGCGACCAAGACCGCACCGGTCGCCAAGCCGGCTGCCAAGCAAGCCGACACCAAGGCGGCTGCGCCACCAGCCACCGCGCCCAAGGCAACCGCTCCCGCCAAGGCCCCGGCCAAGGCCGCAGCCAAGGCCGCAGCGCCCGCCCCGGTCGCCAAGCCCATCGTGGCGCCGCGTCCACGCCCGATCGGCAAAGTCGCCGTCGCCGTCATTGCCCGGCCGCAGACGCCCGCGCCCAAGACCAAGGTCAAGGTCGTCCCGTACAAGACCGACAACACGGGCCGCCCGATCGTGCCGAACGGCTACGTGCCGGCCTCGGACGAGGAGTACATGAGCCCCCTGCAACTCGAGTATTTCCGTCAGCGCCTGTTGTCGTGGCGCGCGGACCTGGTCGAGGAATCCAAGCAGACCATCGAGAACCTCAAGGACGAAGTGCGCGACGTCGGCGACGAAGCTGAACGCGCCACCCGCGAAACCGAGAACTCGCTGGAACTGCGGACCCGCGACCGCTACCGCAAGCTGATCGGCAAGATCGACAGCACGCTCAAGCGCGTGGACTCGGGTGAGTACGGCTTCAGCGTGGACTCGGGCGAGGAGATCGGCCTTGAGCGCCTGGAAGCACGCCTCACCGCCGAGCGTACGATCGACGAGCAGGAACGGTGGGAACATCTGCAGAAGCAGATGGGCGATTAAAGTCGTTCCATCATCGTTAACCAAACAAGGGCCCCGCGTTTCGCGGGGCTTTTGTTGGCGGTCACGACATCAATGCAAGTCGCGCAGATCGAGCCGGCGCAATTTCGGCGCCCATTTCGCGGTCCCGGCGACGATGGCCAATGTCATGCAGCCACCGAAGATCACCGACGGCACCAGCCCGAGCAGGCGCGCGGCGAGGCCGGATTCGAATGCGCCAAGTTCGTTCGACGAGCCGATGAAGATGCCGTTGATCGCCGAGACCCGGCCACGCATGGCGTCGGGTGTCGCCAGCTGCAGGATGGTCGAGCGCAGCACCACCGAAACGCCGTCGAACATGCCGGAGCCGAGCAGCAGCAGCGCCGACAGCCACAACTCGCGCGATAGCGCGAAGCCGATGATGCACAGGCCGAAGCCGGCGACGGAGGCGAGCAGCAGGCGCCCGGAATGGCGTTCCGGCGGATGTTTCGACATCCATAGTCCGACGATGACCGCGCCCGCGGCCGGTGCCGCACGCAGGATGCCGAGCGCTTCCGGTCCGGCCTCCAGGATGTCCTTGATGAACGCCGGCAGCAGCGCGACGGCGCCGCCGAACAGCACCGCGAACATATCCAGCGCCAACGCGCCGAGTACGATCTGATGGCCGAACACGAAGCGCAGGCCTTCGCCGATGCTGGCGAAGATCGGTGCGCGTTCGCCCTCGATCGCGGGCTCGGTGACGCGCATCACCAGCAACGCGATCCCCGCGAGCACTGCGAACGCGGCCGCTACGGCATAGGCCAGGGTCTTGCCCGACCAGGCGATCAGCGCGCCGCCGATGGCCGGGCCGATCACCAGTCCCAACTGAAACGCTACGCTGCCGATGCCCGAGCCGCGCCCGAACTGCGCGCGCGGCAACACCCGCGCGAACAGCGAGTTGTAGATCGGACTGAGGAAGGAGCG
>JAKFDI010000003.1:0-2292 GCA_036676235.1 Rhizobacter sp.
ATCGATGACGAGATCCGCGAGGTCTTCCTCGAGGAATTCGAGGAGGAGATCGGCCACCTCGACGAGATGCTGCCGCCATGGCGCGCCGAGCCCGAGAACCTGGAGCGCCTGCGTCCGATCCGTCGCGTGTTCCACACGCTTAAGGGGAGCGGCCGACTGGTCGGCGCCAAGACCCTAGGCGAGTTCAGTTGGAAGGTCGAGAACATGCTCAACCGCGTGCTCGATGGCACGCGTCCGCCAACGCCGGCGGTAATCGCGGTCGTCGACCAGGCCTTCTACACCCTGCCGCAGTTGCACGCAGCGCTGCGCGGCGAAGGCCGGCTCGACGCCGACCTCGAGGGCATCCAGGGCGTAGCCGATCGCGTCGCAGGCGGTGAAGAAGCGTTCTACAGCGCAAGCATGGCGGCTGCGGCCGCAGCGACTACCGCTGCAGCAGCCGAAGCGGCAGCGCCGGTTGTTGCGGCGGCTGAAGTCGCAGCGGTTGCTACCGAGGCGCCGGGCATTCCCGCTACGGTCGACCCGGTGTTGCTGGAGATCCTTGGGGCCGAAGTCGGGGGCCATCTCACCACCGTCGACGACTGGCTGAAACGGGCGACGCCCGCACCGGTCCCAGTCGAAGATGCGCTGCTGCGTTCAGTCCATACCATGAACGGCGCCTTCGCGATGACCGAAGTGCCGGCCATCACCGACATCACGGGCCCGGCAGAGGGTTACATCAAGCGCGCTCTGGCCGCGGGCGTCGTGCCCAGCGCCGAAGCCGTGGCCGCCTTGAATGAGGCCGCTGGCGCGATCCGTCGCACCATGACCGCCCTGCAGTCGCCGTCCCCGCGCGTCCCGGTCTACACCGAGTTGGCCGCTCAACTGACCGCCCTGCGCGACAGCCTGCCGGAAGCCAAGGCGGCGCCGTTCCCGATCATGGAGATGGACGAGGAGCTGGGCGCGCTCGACCTCAGCGAGTTCACCAACCTCGCCGAAACCTTGCCCGTCGACACGGGTCTGCCGATCAGTGCTCCCGAGCCCACTCCCGAAGCCACTACTGAAGTGGCCACTGGCGAGCTGGATGCGGCCGAACTCGCTGCCCTCGACTTGAGTGCCTTCACCGACCTCGCCGACACAGCGCCGGTCGACACGGCCTTGCCGGCCACCGCAGAACCTGCGGCAGACGATTTTGTGCTCGAGGACCTCACCATCGAGGAACTCGACGGCGCCGAAACCATCGAGTTGACGGGCGACGAGTCGATGCTCGAAGAGGTGCCCGTCGAGAGCGCATCGCTGGAAAGCGCCTATTTCGAAGACCAGCCGCTTGAAAGCAGCTCCGTCGCCGCAACTGCGGACGACACTGCCCAGGCGGCGCAACTTGAAGCGGAGCGCATCGCCGCCGCCGAGGCGGAGGAATACGCCCGCCTCGAAGCCGAGTACGCGGAAGCTGACCGCATCGCGCGCGAACAGCAGATGGCTGCCGAACTGGCTGAAGCGCAGCGCGCCGAAGCCGAGCGTCTCGAAGCGGTGCGTCTCGAGTTCGAACGCCTTGAAACGGCACGTCTGTCGGAAGAAGCGGAACATGCCCAAGCCGCGCGCTTGGCCGAAGAAGCCGAACGCGCCGAAGCCGCACGTCTGGCTGAAGAGGCGGAACGCGTCGAAGCTGCACGCCTGGCCGAAGAGGCCGAACGCGTCGAAGCTGCACGCCTGGCCGAAGAAGCCGAACGCGCCGAAGCCGCACGCCTGGCGGAAGAAGCCGAGCGCGCCGAAGCCGCACGCCTGGCGGAAGAAGCCGAACGCGCCGAAGCCGCACGTCTGGCTGAAGAGGCGGAACGCGTCGAAGCTGCACGCCTGGCCGAAGAAGCCGAGCGTGCCGAAGCTGCACGTCTGGCGGAAGAAGCCGAGCGCGCCGAAGCTGTACGCCTGACCGAAGAAGCAGAGCGCCATGCGCGCCAACAAGCCGCTGCAGTCGAACCCGCGGCAGTGCCCGAACTCGCGATCGAACGCCTGCTCGCCACTGCACTCGCCACCAGCGTGGATCCCGACGAGCCACTGGATCTGACCGATCTTGATCCGGAGCTGGTCGACATCTTCGTCGAGGAAGGCAGCGACCTGCTCGACCATTCCGACGGCCTGCTCGCGCAACTGCGTGCGGCCCCGGGCGAGCGCGAACCCCTGGTGGGACTACAACGCGACCTGCACACGCTCAAGGGCGGTGCGCGCATGGCCGGCATCATGGCGGTGGGCGAACTCGGCCACGTCATGGAATCGTTGCTCGAAGCGGTGGTCGAACATCGCTCCGAACTCGGCCGC
>JAKFDI010000004.1:0-2091 GCA_036676235.1 Rhizobacter sp.
GCTGGCGCGCAAGGGCTGGCGCGTGCTGCTGCTGGAGAAAGGCCGCCATCCGCGTTTCCACATCGGCGAATCGCTGCTGCCGATGAACCTGCCGATCCTCGAACGCCTCGGCGTGCTCGAACAGGTGCGCGCGATCGGTACCCACAAGCCGGGCGCGGAGTTCCCGGTCGACGACCACAACTACAACACCTTCCGCTTCGAACGCGCGCTCAACCCGCTGTTCGGTTACGCCTTCCAGGTCAAGCGCGAGGAGTTCGACCAACTCCTGTTCGAACACGCCAAGACCAACGGCGTCGACGCGCGCGAGGAAGTGAAAGTCGAACGGATCGAATTCGGCGCCGATGGCCGCCCCGCGCTTGCGCATGCATGCGATGCCGCCGGCAATGTGCTGCACGTCCGCGCACGCTACTTCGTCGATGCCAGCGGCCGCGACACCCTGTTCGGCAGCCAGCTCAAGCTCAAGCAGAAGAACCAGCTGCACCAGTCGGCGGCGATCTTCAGCCACTTCAAGGGCGTGCAGCGCCGCGACGGCGAGGACGCCGGCAACATCACCGTGCAACGTTTCGCGCATGGCTGGATGTGGCTGATCCCGCTGCAGCACGACGTGATGAGCGTCGGCGCGGTGTGTTTCCCCGAATACCTGAAGACGCGCCGCGGCGACAACGAAGGCTTCCTGTTGAAGACGCTGGAATCCGAACCTTCGGCCTGGACGCGCATGCAGGGCGCCGAGCGCGTGGCGCCCGTGCACGTCACCGGCAACTACTCCTATACCTGCACGCAGATGACCGGGCCGGGCTGGATAATGGTCGGCGATGCCTACGCCTTCGTCGATCCAGTGTTCTCCTCCGGCGTCTACCTGGGCATGAACAGCGCCGAGCACGCCGCCGACGTCGTCGACGGTACGCTGCGCGATCCGTCGTGCGAGGCGTCGTTGCAGCGCGCGATGGCCAAGCGCATCAAGCGCGGGCTGAAGCACTTCCAATGGTTCATTTACCGCTTCACCACGCCGGTCATGCGACACCTGTTCAACAATCCACGCAATGTCTGGCAGCTCGAGCAGGCCGTGATCTCCATGCTGGCCGGCGACGTGTTCGACAACCGCGCGGTGCTGCGGCGCCTGCGCGTGTTCCGCGCGATCTACGCCCTGACCGCGGTGCAGCTCGCACCGCAGGCGTTCCGCGGCTGGCTACGCCGACGCCGCCAGGTGCGCGTGGCGATCAGTGGCGACACCTTGCAGCCGGGTAACCCATGAGCGCGGTGCAGCCCCTCGAACGCAGCGGCAACGCAGCGCGCCTGCAGGTCGATTACGTGCCGGCCGAAGGCAGCGCCGCGGAGGCGTTGTCCATCGTGCTCGCGCAAGCGGACACGCTGGCGGTGCTGGGCTTCGGCACGGACGACGCGGCCAGCGCCGATCCGCGCTACCTGCACGTGCCGTTGCAACCGCATGGCGCCGCGACACTGGAAGTCTGGCGCAGCCAGGGCCCGGTGACTTCCGGCATCGACGACGGCGTCCGCTGGTCGGCGGACGGCGCGTTGCAGTTCGGCGCCATCGAAATCGACGAGAAGCACTTCGACGAAAACGGCAACGGCATCGAAGCCGCCAGTGCCGCCGCGTACGCGCGCCTCCATGCCTTCGTGCGCAGCCACGGCTATCCGCACCCGTTGCGTATCTGGAACCACCTCGACGCGATCACCGCAGGCGACGGCGACGAGGAGCGCTATCGACGTTTCTGTCTCGGCCGCGCCGCCGGCTTGGGCAGCTTCAACACCGCCGCGTTGCCGGCGGCGAGCGCGATCGGACGCCGCGACGGCGTGCGCACGCTGCAGGTCTACTGGCTGGCCGCGCGTGCGCCGGGCACGCCGATCGAGAATCCGCGCCAGGTCAGCGCCTACCGCTATCCGCGCCAGTACGGCCCGCAAGCGCCGAGCTTCGCGCGCGCGATGCTGCCGCCATCAGCGCAGATACCGCTGCTGCTGTCCGGCACCGCCAGCGTGGTCGGCCACGAATCGCGCCACCACGACTGCATCGAATCGCAATTGGCCGAGACCTTCGCCAATTTCGACAGCCTGATCGCCGCCGCGCGCGAACTG
>JAKFDI010000005.1:0-83071 GCA_036676235.1 Rhizobacter sp.
AAAGTCCGAGCACCGCAGAGCAGTCCGCTGCAAGCGGACCGCCGAGGTCGGGGTCGCCTTTTCTTGGTTCCTTCTTTTGGCGAAACAAAAGAAGGAACTCGCCCGCCGGGGCGAGACCCGGCTACTCACATCAAGGCACGGTCCTTCGACTGAGCCAATGAGCAGGGCCTTCGACAAGCTCAGTCCGAACGGGCTGTGGTGCAGGCTCGACCCTTCGACAGGCTCAGCGCGAACGGGTTGGCGGATGCCGGCCCTTCGATACCTCAGGCCGAACGGGTTCGTGGGACGAACGGGTTGGAGCGACGAGCCCTTCGATCTGCGAAGCGGACCCTGTCCTGAGCTTGTCGAAGGGTCAGGGCGAACGGGTTCGGGTGAAGCTGGGCGCCGCTGCTCCCAGGCCGGCGAACCCGAGCGCAGGCAGGTGCAGACCGCCGGCGGCGGCCGAAATGTTGCGCAGACGATGCCCGGGCATCGAATGTGCCGTGCGCTCCCCGACCGGTCGCCCAAAGCGACGCAACCCCATTCAACCTGCGTGCGTCGGTGGAATCGGAATTTTGTAGAGTCGGCCCGAGAAGGGGGGTGCAATGAGTCTCACGACGCAGATCCTCGAGCGCAAGCTCGCCAGCCTGGATGTCTCACTCGCGGTGGTGCTGCCCGACGGGGAGCGGGTGGGTCCGCACGACGCGCGGGTGGTGCTCAAGCTGCACGACACGGCGTCGCTCGCGCACATCGCCGCCGGTGCGGTGGGGCGCGTGGCACAAGATTGCGTGGACGGCAAGCTCGACATCCAGGGCACGATGCGCGACGTGATGGCGGTGGCCGCGTCGATGATGGACGACGACCCGACCCGCAGCGAGCCGCCGGCCGCGCCGCTGCGCTGGTGGGGCGACGTGATCCGCCGCAGCCGCTCTCGCGCCCGCCACGACCCGGACTCGGATGCGCGGCAGGTGCAGTTCCACTACGACGTCTCCGACGACTTCTATTCGCTGTGGCTGGACCCGCGCCGCGTCTACTCTTGCGCCTACTACCGCGAGCCGGAGATGAACCTCGCGCAGGCGCAGGAAGCCAAGCTCGACCACATCTGCCGCAAGCTCATGCTGCGCGAGGGCGAGCGCTTTCTGGACATCGGCGCGGGCTGGGGCGGCCTGCTGCTGTGGGCGGCCGAGAACTACGGCGTCACGGCACACGGCATCACGCTCAGCAAGAACCAGCATGCGCACGTGAACCGGCTGATCGAGGAGCGCGGCCTGGCCGGGCGCGTGACGATGGAGCTGCGCGACTACCGTGAACTGCCCGAGGACCATCCCTACGACAAGATCGCCTCGGTGGGCATGTTCGAGCACGTGGGCCGCGCGCAGCTGCCCGCGTACTTTGCCAAGGTCTACCGCCTGCTGGTGCCCGGCGGCCTGCTGCTGAACCACGGCATCACCGCCGGCGGCACGCGCAACAACCAGCTCGGCGCCGGCATGGGGGAGTTCATCGAGCGCTACATCTTTCCGGGCGGCGAACTGCTGCACCTCTCGCACGTGCTCGAGGTGATGAGCGAGGCGGCGCTCGAATGCGTTGACGTGGAGAACCTGCGTCCGCACTACGCGCGCACGCTCTGGGCCTGGAGTGACGGCCTGGAGGCCCAGTTGCCGCAGGCGCGCGACATCACGCGCGACAGCGTGGTGCGCGCTTATCGGCTGTATCTCGCCGGCTGCGCGATGAGCTTCGAGCACGCCTGGCTCTCACTGCACCAGATGCTTGCCACGCGACCGACAGGCGACGTCTCGAGCGGCGCGATGCGCGGCGCACAATCGGCCTACCCGTTCAACCGGAGCTACCTGTACCGATGATCTACAAATTCAAATCCAAGTCGGCCGGCGACGTGATCATGATGGCGCCAAGCGGCGACCAGGTGCTCGGCGTCATCGGCAAGCAGCCGGCCGCGAAAGGCATCATCGAAGTGGCCGACATGCCCGCCGCCATCGCCGCGATCGAAAGCGCCGTGGCCGAGGACGACGAGGCGCGCCGGCAGGCCGCCGAAGAAGCCGCCGCCGAAGGCAAGCCCGCACCGCGCGGCGACGGCGTGACGCTGCGCCAGCGCGCCTGGCCGCTGGTCGAGATGATGAAGCGCTCGCACGCCGCGGGCCACGACATCGTCTGGGGTGTCTAGATGGACCACCCCCTACGCGCTTCGCGCGCCCCCTCAAGGGGGCAACACCAGCGGGCCGGCGGAGCCGGATCCGCGGCGTTTGCTTGATAGCGAGCGCGACGCAGAAGACATAGCGATTCGCGCCCTGGTAGCGCCCGGATTCGTACATCACAAGGAGAAGAAGCAGTGAAGCTCTGGAGCACCAGCTGGGTCAACGGAGAAGCCATCCCGCCGAAGTACGCCGCAGGCCGGCTGGATGCGAACGGGCCGACGTTCTCGGACAACCTGAACCCGCATCTCGCCTGGAGCGAAGTGCCGGAGGGCACGCAGTCCTTCGCGCTCATCTGCCACGACTTCGACGTGCCGAGCCAGGGCGACGACGTGAACAAGCCCGACCGTGAAGTGCCGGCCGACCTCGCACGTGTCGACTTTTTCCACTGGGTGATGGCGGACCTGCCTGCGTCGCTTTTGGAGATTGCCGAAGGGGAGTTCAGCCGCGGCTTCACCGCGCGCGGCAAGAACGGGCCTGAGACGCTGCACGGCGCGCGTCACGGCCTGAACGACTTCACGGGCTGGTTCGCCGGCGACGCGGACAAGAGCGGCCAGTACTTCGGCTACGACGGCCCGTTTCCGCCCTTCAACGATTCGCTCATCCACCACTACGTGTTCACCGTCTACGCGCTGTCGGTCGCGCGCACGCCCATCGAGGGCGTGTTCGACGGCAAGCAGTTGCGCGAGGCGATCTATGCGCACGTGCTGGCCGAGGCCACGCACTCGGGCACCTACACGCTCAACCGCCGATTGTTGAAATGACCCCCCCTACGCGCTTCGCGCGCCCCCCAGGGGGCAACACCAGCGGACCGGCAGAGCCGGATCCGCGGTGTTCGCTTGGAAAGACCCTCGTTTCATGCGCCGCCGGTCGCGCGCAGCGCGGTGGATCGAAGTGATGGCTCGATGAGCGAGCCGGTGGGCGACGCCATGCCCGAGGCGACGCGCATCATCGCCGTGCGCCACGGCGAGACCGCCTGGAACGCCGACTCGCGCATGCAGGGCCAGCTCGACATTCCGCTCAACGCGCTCGGCCGCCTGCAGGCGCAGCGCCTGGCGCAGGCGCTGGCCGACGAGCCGCTGGATGCGATCTACGCCAGCGACCTGTCGCGTGCCTTCGACACCGCGCAGGCGGTGGCCGCGCTGACCGGCCACCGCGTGATCGCCGACACCGCGCTGCGCGAGCGTGCCTTCGGCGCGTTCCAGGGGCTCACCTACACCGAGATCGAACAGCGTTGGCCGGAGCAGGGCGCGCGCTGGCGTACACGCGATGTCGACTTCGTGCCCGAGGGCGGCGAATCGCTGCGGCAGTTGTCGGCGCGCAGCGTGGAGGCCGCCGCGCGGCTGGCCGCGGCCCATGCCGGCGGCACCATCCTGCTGGTCGCGCACGGTGGGGTGATGGACTGCCTGTACCGCGCTGCCGTGCGCATCGAACTCGACCTGATCCGCACCTGGCAGCTTGGCAATGCCAGCATCAACCGGCTGCTCTACAGCGCCGAAGGCTTCTCGCTCGTCGGCTGGAGCGACATGCGGCACCTTGAAGACGCGGTGCTGGACGAGGCTTCCACGTGAACGGCGTGCCGGTCAGCGTGGGCGACGCGGTCGGTGCGATCGACACGCCGGTACTCGTTGTCGACCTCGACGCGCTGGAGCGCAACATCGAGCGCATGGCCGACTACGCGCGGCGCCATCAGTTGCGCCTGCGCCCGCATGCCAAGACCCACAAGAGCGCCGCCATCGCACGGCTGCAGGTCGCCGCCGGCGCCGTGGGCGTGTGCGTGCAGAAGCTCGGCGAGGCCGAGGCACTGGCCGATGAGGGCATTGCCGACCTCTACATCAGCAATGAAATCGTCGACGAGCGCAAGCTGGCGCGACTGGCGGCGTTGGCCGGCCGTGCGACGCTGGCCGTGGCGGTCGATTCGCAGCTGGGCATCGAGCGGCTGGCTGCGGCGCTCAAGTCGGCCGGCACGGCGCTCGACGTGTTCGTTGAAATCGACGTCGGCCACGGCCGCTGCGGCGTGGCGCCGACGGCGGCGGGCACGCTCGCGCATCAGGTGGTGGCCCACGGGCTGCGCTTCGCCGGGCTGCAGGCCTACCACGGCCGCGCCCAGCACCTGCGCGGCGTGGCCGAGCGCGAGGCCGCGATCCGCCGTGCCGTGGCGCTGGCGCGCGCGGCGCAGGCGAGCATCACTTCCGCCGGCCTCGATTGCCCACTCGTCACCGGCGGCGGCACCGGCAGCTTCGCCTTCGAGGCTGCGGGCGGCGTGCACGGCGAGATCCAGCCCGGCAGCTACGTCTTCATGGACCGCGACTACGCGGCCAATGACGTCGGCGGCGGCGCGCCGGCCTTCGAGCAGGCGCTTTTCGTCAAGGCGCAGGTGATGAGCCGCGGCCAGGCGCATGCGGTGGTCGATGCGGGCCACAAGGCGCACGCCATCGACTCGGGCCTGCCGCAGGTGTGGCAACGCCGGCTCGAATTCGCCAACGGCGGCGACGAGCACGGCATCCTGCGCAGCGCAGGCGATGCGCTGCCGGCGCTGGGCGAGACGGTGTGGCTGGTGCCTGGGCACTGCGACCCGACGGTGAACCTGCACGATCACTACGTCGCCGTGCGCGGCGGGCTGGCGCAGGGCCGTGTCGAGGCGATCTGGCCGGTGGACGCCCGAGGCTGCGTGCGCTGAGGCGGGTCACACCCTCTCCCACGCGGGGGGAGAGGGGGCAATTCCGCCGATCGCTGCGAGCGTGGGTTTGCGGGAAACCGCCGCTTCTGCCGCTCGAATTTCCGCGCGATGATCGGCGAATGACCGGCCCACAAATCATCGTCCTCGCCACGCCGATCTTCCTGCTGCTGATCGGCATCGAGTACCTCGTCGGCCTCAAGCGCGGACGCAACACCTACCGCCTGAGCGATGCGCTGAACAGCATTGGTCTGGGCATCATGAGCCAGATCGTCGGCGTGTTCACCGTGCTGCTGACGGCGGGCATCTACGCCATCGTCTACGAGCATGTGGCGCTGACCCGACTGCCCACGAACGCCTGGTGGGTGTGGCTCGCGGGCCTGGTGCTCTACGACCTGTGCTACTACTGGCAGCACCGCTTCGGCCACACGGTGGCGGTGTTCTGGGCGGCGCATGCGGTGCATCACCAGAGCGAGGACTACAACCTTTCCACCGCGCTGCGCCAGACGAGCAGCGGCTTCCTGCTGAGCTGGCTGTTCTATCTGCCGATGGCGGTGCTGGGATTTCCGCCGCTGGTGTTCGGCATCGTGGCGCTGATCGACCTGCTCTACCAGTACTGGGTGCACACCCAGCAGATCGGAAAACTCGGCTGGTTCGACCGCTGGTTCTGCGCGCCGAGCAACCACCGCGTGCACCACGCGGTGAACGACAAGTACGTCGACCGCAACTACGGCGGCATCTTCATCGTCTGGGACAGGCTGTTCGGCAGCTTCGAGCCGGAAGACGACGCCGAGCCCTGTGTCTACGGCACGCGCAGCCCGCTGCGCAGCTGGAACCCGCTGTGGGCCAACCTGCAGGTCTATGCCGATCTGGCGCACGATTCATGGCATGCCGAACGCTGGATGGACAAGCTGCGCGTGTGGTTCAAGCCGCCCGGCTGGCGACCGGCCGACGTGGCGGCGCGCTTCCCGAAGCCGGCGTTCGATCTGCGCACCGTGCAGCGCTACGACCCGCCGCTCGCGCGCGGAGCCGCGTGGACGGCAGGTGTGCTGTTCGCGCTGCTGATCGCTGCCACCGCAGCGCTGCTGTGGAACGCCCATCTGCTGAGCGTCGCGCAGCAGGCCGGTTCGGCAGCGGGCATCGTGGTGGGGTTGTGGGTGGTCGGCGTGGTCTGCACGCCGCGTGCAGCGGCCGCCACGGCGCAGCGCGTCTCGGCGTAGCCGCTCAGCTGTCGTCGAAAAGCCCGCCTGCCGATTGCGGCGGCGCCACACCCAGGTGCCTGAACGCAGCCAGCGTGGCAATGCGCCCGCGCGGCGTGCGCTGCAGATAGCCCTGCTGGATGAGGTAGGGCTCGATCACGTCCTCGATGGTGTCGCGCTCCTCGCCGATGGCGGCGGCCACGTTGTCCAGGCCCACCGGCCCGCCGTCGAAGCGGTGCACCACGGCTTCGAGCAGCTTGCGGTCCATCACGTCCAGGCCCTGCGGGTCGACGTCCAGCATGGCCAGCGCCCGGTCGGCGAGCGGCTTGCTGATGCGGCCATCGCCCTTCACGTCGGCGTAGTCGCGCACGCGGCGCAGCAGGCGGTTGGCGATGCGCGGCGTACCGCGCGAGCGGCGTGCGATCTCGAAGGTGCCGGCTTCGTCCACCGGCACGTTGAGCAGGCCCGCCGAGCGGTGCACGATGCGGGCGAGTTCCTCGGCGCTGTAGAACTCCAGCCGCGCCACGATGCCGAAGCGGTCGCGCAGCGGATTGGTCAGCATGCCGGCGCGCGTGGTGGCGCCCACCAGCGTGAAGGGCTGCAGGTCGAGCTTGATGCTGCGCGCCGCCGGCCCCTCGCCGATCATGATGTCGATCTGGTAGTCCTCCAGCGCCGGGTAGAGGATCTCCTCGACCACCGGCGACAGGCGGTGGATCTCGTCGATGAACAGCACGTCGTTGGGCTCGAGATTGGTGAGGATGGCCGCCAGGTCCTTGGGCTTCTCCAGCACCGGCCCCGAGGTCTGGCGCAGGTTCACGCCGAGCTCGTTGGCGATGATGTGCGAGAGCGTCGTCTTGCCCAGACCCGGCGGGCCGAACAGCAGCACGTGGTCCATCGCCTCGCCACGCATGCGGGCCGCGCCGATGAAGATCTCGAGCTGCTCGCGCGCCTTTGCTTGCCCCACGTATTCGGCCAGTCCCTTGGGCCGCAGCGCGCGCTCGATCGCCTCTTCGTTCGGCGACGCCGGCGCGGCGCTCACGACGCGGCGTGACGGCTCGAACTCATCGGTCTGGATGCTCATGCCGCTCATTATGGAGACGCGCTGCAGCCGCCCGGCGCTCGCCGCGCGAGGGCGTTGCTAGACTCGCGCCCGTGCTTTCGCTGCGTTGCCGCCTTCGCCTGTTCAGCTGGATCGCTCTGTGCGCGATGGCGGCGCTCGCGTTCGCGCCCAGCGTGTCGCATGCGCTGGCGGCCGGCGCCGCGCCGGGGCCGTGGTCGGAGATCTGCACCACGCTCGGCCTGAACACCAACGCACCCGCCGGCGGCGAGGAATCCGGCGCCGCGCCGCACCTCGAGCATTGCCCGCTGTGCGCGCAGGCGGCTCATGCGCCCGGCCTGCCGCCCGCGGAAATTTCTCCGCTGATCGCGACGCCCGGCGGCGAGGCCCTGCCGCCGCTCTTCCTGCACGCGCCGCACCCGCTCTTCGCGTGGACCCGGGCGCAGCCGCGCGCCCCGCCTCTTTCGAGCTGACCCGACACGAGCGCCGGCGCGCGACACGTTCGCGCACGCCGGCACGTCCCGTCATCGATTGCTCGAGGAGGCCGCCGTGCCCCCAGGCTGCCAAGCCCATCACTTCTTCCTGGGCGCTCTGTGCTCAGACATCGCGTTCGCGCAGGCGCACGCTCACGCCCAGGCCCAGGCCCAGCCAGCGCCCGCACTCGACCGCGTGAGCATCACCGCCGCGCGCCCCGCGTCGCTGCCGATCGCGATTCCGACCACCACCGAATCCGTCTCGGCCGACACCATCGAACGCAGCATCAACGCCACCGACGCCGAAGACGCGCTCAAGTACCTGCCCAGCCTGCTGGTGCGCAAGCGCTACGCTGGCGACTTCGACCACGCGGTGCTCTCCACCCGCGCCTCGGGCACCGGCAACAGCGCGCGCTCGCTGGTGTATGCCGACGGCATCCTGCTGTCCAACCTGCTGGGCAACGGCGCGAGCTTCACACCGCGCTGGGGCCTGGTCACGCCCGAGGAGATCGAACGCGTGGACGTGCTCTACGGCCCGTTCTCCGCCGCCTACGCCGGCAACTCGGCCGGTGCCGTCGTCGACTACGTGACGCGCATGCCCACGCGCTTCGAGGCGCACCTGAAGCTCGCCGGCTTCACGCAGCGCTTCTCGCTGTACCGCACCGACGAGCGCTTCGGCGGCCACCAGGCCAGCGCCTCGCTGGGCGACGCGAGCGGCGACTGGTCGTGGTGGCTGGGTCTGAACCGGCTGGAAAGCCGCAGCCATCCGCTGACGTTCGCCACGCGGGCCGCGGCGCAGGCGAGCCCCGGTGCGCCGGGCCTGCCCGTCACCGGCGCGGTGGCCGAGAAGAACCGCTTCAACGACGACTGGCTGCTGCTCGGCGCCGGCAGCCAGGCACACACCGTCCAGGACCACGCCAAGCTCAAGCTCGCGTATCGCGTGTCGCCCGACGTGACCGCGAGCTACCTCTTCGGCCTGTGGCACAACGAGACCCGCCGCCACGCAAGTTCGTACCTGCGCGATGCGGGCGGCAACCTCATGGCGCTCGATCCGGGCAACCTGCCGGCCAGCGGCGACCTGCGGGTGAACATCGACGGGCGCGACTACACGCTGCTGCCCGGCGACTTCGCGAAGACGCGCGAGCGCGCCCAGCACCACATCCACGGCTTCACCCTCAAGCAGCATTCGGGCGGCGGGTGGGACTGGGCCTTTGCGGCCAGCACCTACCGCATGGCGCGCGACGAACTGCGCGCCTGGGCGCCGACCACCGCGCCTTTCAACGCGACGGCCGGCCGCCTGACGGACCGGGCCGGCACCGGCTGGGACACGCTCGCGCTGAAAGGCACCTGGCGGCCCGAAGGCCGTGCGCACGTCGTCGAGTTCGGCCTGCAGCGCGAGGCCTACCGGCTGCGCAACCGCGTCTTCAGCAGCACCGACTGGCGCGGCGGCGCCCCCGCGGCACAGACGGCGCGCTTCGAGGGCGACACCGAGCTGGCGAGCCTCTGGGCACAGGACGCATGGCGCATCGCGCCGCGCTGGCGTGCGGTGCTCGGTGCGCGGCTCGAGCACTGGCGCGCCGACAACGGCCGCACCGACGGCTACGCCCATCCGGGCCGCAGCGAGCAGCATGTGTCGCCCAAGGCCGCGCTCGGCTGGCGCGTCGACGACGACTGGACGCTGCGGCTGTCGACCGGCCGCGCGGTGCGCATGCCCACCGTGTCGGAGCTGTTCCAGGGCAGCACCGACACGCTGGGCCAGTTGCACAACGGCGACCCGCTGCTGCGGCCTGAGCGCTCGCAGACCACCGAACTGAGCGCGGAGCGGCAGCTCAGCCACGGCCTGGCGCGCGCGACGGTGTTCTTCGAGGACACGAAGGACGCGCTGTATTCGCAGACGAACACGCTCGTCACGCCCAACGTCACCAACGTGCAGAACGTCGACCGCATCGAGACGCGCGGCATCGAACTTGCGCTGCAGACGGTCGATGCGCCGGTGCGCGGGCTCGACCTCATGGCGAGCGTGACCTATGCCGATTCCACCGTGGTGCAAAACGACCGCATGCCGGCTAGCGTCGGCAAGCAGCAGCAGCGCGTGCCCCGCTGGCGCGCGAGCCTCCTGGCTGTGTGGCGCGCCACCGAACGCTTCACCGCGAGCCTGGGCGTGCGCCACGGCGGACCGCAGTTCAACACCGCCGACAACAGCGACCCCAACGGCGCGCGCTACCACGGCGCGAGCGCCTTCACCGTGGCCGACCTGCGGCTGCACTACCGCTTCAGCCGGCAATGGAGCGGCGCCTTCGGCATCGACAACCTCACCGACGCCACCTACTGGAACTTCCACCCCTATCCGCAGCGCAGCTTCAACGCCGAGTTGCGCTTCGATCTCTGATCCACCCTTACCCTGCCTGAAAGGATGATTCCCATGACCTCACTGCAACGCCTCTTTACCGCCGTCGTGATCGCCACCGCCTCGGTGGCGGCGCACGCCCACTCCTACAAGATCGGCGCCATCGACATCGGCCATCCGTATGCGCGCGCCACGGCGCCGGGGCAGCCCACCGGCGGCGGCTTCCTGAAGCTCACGAACGAGGGCGACACCGCCGACCGGCTGGTCTCGGCGAGCGCCGCGGTGTCGTCGCGCGTGGAGCTTCACTCGATGAAGATGGAAGGCGACGTGATGCGCATGCGCCAGGTCGATGCGGTCGACGTGCCCGCGGGCGAGACGGTCGAGCTGAAGCCGGGCGGCCTGCACATCATGTTCGTCGACCTGAAGGCGCCGCTGAAGGCGGGCGACAGCTTCCCGATGACGCTGAAGTTCGAGAAGGCCGGCGAGGTGACGGTCGACGTGAAGGTGCAGCAGGTTGCCGCCGAGCCGGCGGCGCATCAGCACAAGCATTGAGCGCGCCCGGCGCCCGGCGCTTCAGCGCGCCAGCGACTTGAGCGCGTGCTTGATGCCGTCGCTCACGCCCACGTCGGGCGGCAGCGTCTTGAGCGCGGCCGCGGCCTCGCGGTCGCTGTAGCCCAGCGCCACCAGCGCCTGCAGGATGTCGGCTTGCGCATCGTTCGCGGCAGCAGCCGGGCGCGCGATGGCATCACCCAGCTTGCCCTTCAGTTCCAGCAGCAGCCGCTCGGCCGTCTTCTTGCCGATGCCGGGCACCTTCACGAGGCGCCCGCTCTCCTGCAGGCTGATCGCCTGCGCGAGTTCGGTGACGCTCAGGCCCGACAGGATGGACAGCGCCATGCGCGGACCCACGCCCGAGATCTTCACGAGCTGGCGAAAGGTGGCGCGTTCGTCGTGCGTGAGAAAGCCGAACAGCACCTGGGCGTCCTCGCGCACCACGAAGTGCGTGAGCAACGTGACGCGCTCGCCGAGCCCCGGCAGGTTGTAGAAGGTGCTCATCGGCACGTCGACCTCGTAGCCGACGCCGTTGCAGTCGATGAGCAGTTGCGGCGGTGATTTGTCCGCCAGCGTGCCGGTGAGTCGTCCGATCATGGACGGCGATGTTACGGCCGGTCCGAGCGGCGCTCAGCCGAGCGCCGGGCCGCCCCAAGCCGGCTGAGCACCCCCGCGGGGGGTGGCGGCGGTACTCCGCCGCCGGGGGCACACGTCTACCTGCGGAACAGGCCCAGGCGCTGCGCTTCGAGTGCCGCTTCGGCGCGCGAACTCACGTTGAGCTTGCGGTAGATCTGCTTCACGTAGTCGGCAATCGTGTGGCGCGACAGGTTCAGTTGCACGCCGATCTCCGGCAGCGTGAAGCCCTTGGCCACGCGCAGCAGCACCTCGTTCTCGCGTTCGGTGAGCGAGACATGCGGCAGGTTCTGCGGCCGGGACCACGAGTTCTGCGCCGCGAAGTGGGCCAGCACGCGCCGCGCGATCGAGGGAGACAGCGGCGGCTCGCCCTGGCTCATGCGCTTGAGCTGTTCAGTGATCTGGTCGCGCGGCTGTTCTTTCAGCAGATAGCCGAAGGCGCCGGCCTGCAGCGCGGGAAAGAGGTGGTCGTCGTCGTCGTGGATGGTCACCACCACCGACTGCGCCTCGGGCTGCGATTCGCGCAGCGCGGCGATGACGTCGACGCCCGAGCCATCGGGCAAGCCGAGGTCGACCAGCGCCAGATCGAAGCGAACGGCGGTGATCATCTCCCGCGCATCGTGCACACGCGCGGCTTCCGAGATCAGCGATTGCGGAAAGACCTGGAGCACCAGCGCCTTCATCCAGGCGCGGATCTCAGGCAGGTCTTCGAGAAGCAGGATGTTGGTCATGGCACGGCGTCGGTAAAGCAGGTGACGAGCCATCGTAACGTTCGGAAACGACGTGTGCGCACGCTGCGCCGGCCGTTCACAGCGGCAGCGTGAGCCTTATCACGGTGCCGTAGCCCGGGGCCGACTCGACGAGGCACTGGCCCTGCAACTGCTTGGCGCGGTGCTTCATGCTGGCCATGCCGTGGCCGCGGTCGAGGCGGCCGTCGAGTTCGAGCGGAATGCCGCCGCCGTTGTCCTGGATGGCCACGCCGAACTCGCGCGCGCTGACCTGCACGCTCACGATGCAATGCGAGGCGCCGCTGTGCTTGATGACGTTGCTCACCGCCTCGCGCATCACGCGCGTGGCCTGCACGAAGGTGCGCGCCGGCAGCAACTGCTCGATCTCTTCCGCAGGGCCGCGCCATTCGGCCTCGACGTTGGCCTGCCCGAGACGCGAGACGGTCTCGGCGCGCCAGTCTGCCAGCGCATCGGCCAGCCGCACCGGCCGCCCGCTCAGGCCGCGCACCGACAGCCGCATCTCCTCGAGCGCCTCGCGCGCGAGCGTCGAGATGCGCTCGCTCTCGCTGGTGTGCACGATGGTCAGCAGCTTGGCGCCGAGGTCGTCGTGCAGGTCGGCGGCGATGCGCTTGCGCTCGTTCTGCGTCACCTGCTCGACGCGCATCTCCGCCATCTCCGCGAACGTGCGCTCGATCTCCGCCGTGGCCTGCTTGACGCGGGTCTCCAGGCTGCGGCGGCCGGCTTCGGCGGCTTCGAGCGCATGGGCGAAGAGCTGCAGCAGGCGCGCGCCGACGGCAAGAAACATCAGCGGCACGGCGACGTTGAGCATGTCCAGCCGGGCCGGCACGATCATCTGGTGCTGCATCGCCATCTCGATCAGCACCAGCACGAGGGTGCCGCCGAGGATGAAGAACATCGGCCAGAAGTCCTGCCGCCGGCCGCGCCAGGTGAACACGAGATACAGCGCCACGGCGGCGATGACCTCGATCGCCAGCAGCACGAACCAGGCGCTGGCCGTGGGGAACACGCGCGACGGGCCGGCGATCAGCAGCCCGAGTGGCATCAGCACGCACTGGGCGAGCAGCGCCGTCTCGATCATGCGCGAGCGCAGGCCCGCGTAGCTGAGCAGGAACTGCACCGCGAAGGCGACCGTGACCGGGAAGGCGGTGCACACGAGGAACTCGACGGTGGCCACGTCGAGGGCGATGTCGGGCCACCACACGCGCACCGACAGCAGGGACCAGCACACCAGCAACGCGCCGAAGTAGCCGAGGTAGACCTCGCTGCGGTTGGTGCGGTACAGGCCCAGCATGAACAGGCCGAACACCATCAGCGTGAGGGCGGCGATCTGCACCGTGCCCACGTTCCAGAAATGTTGCGCGGCGTGAACCGGCGTCAGCTCGGACAGCGGACCGATCTGCAGCGCCGACAGCCCGCCCGCGCGTTGCCGCGCCGCCACATGCCACAGCGACGCGCCCACCACGCGCAGGTCGAGCACGTTGCCCTGCTCCTCGAGCAGCGCCGGCGGCAGCGTGATCAGTTGCGGGCGGTGGCAGTTGCGCGTGAGCGGCTTCAGCATGCGCCCGCCGCTGAAGATGCGTTCGCCGTTGAGCAGCACCTCGACGTTGGTGCACACGCGCTCGATGTACAGCGCCATCAGCTCGGCGCCGGTTTCGCCGGTGGGCAGGTCGAAGCGCGCCCGGTACCACACGCTGCCGTCGTAGCGCGGGCGGCTCTGCGCCCAGTCGTCGGGCAGCGTGATGGGCGTGGCTGCGCCGTCGGCCGGAAAGCGCAGTGCCTCGCTCTCGACGGCGAGCGCCTGCGTCAGCGTGAAGCTCGAAGGCGCATCCTGCGCTGCCGCGGGCGTGATCGCGAAGCTTGCCAGCAAGGCCCAACAGACGATCAGCGCGCGACAAAACATGGGCGGCGATTGTGCAGTAAGCAAATGCGTCGAGGACGCACGCAAGCTGCACGCAAGCGCCCGGCATGCGGGTCAGTTCACGCTTGGCGCGACAATCGCGGCACCCTCTGCCGCCGGTCGCTCCGTGATCCTTCGCCACGCCTTCATTCCGCTCGACAACGCCCGCCTCGCGCACCTGTGCGGCAGCCTGGACAGCCACCTGCGGGACATCGAATCGGCGCTGGACGTGCGGATCACGCGGCGCAACGAATCCTTTCGCGTCGAAGGCGCCAAGGGCCATGCCGAGCGCGCGGTGATGCTCTTGCAGTCGCTCTACGACCGCGCGCGCCACCCGATCGCACCCGAGGCCTTCCAGCTCGCGCTGGCGGAAGCAGCGGCCGGCTCATCACCAGCGCTTGCCGACGAAGCGAGCGGGGAAGCCGAGATCGTGCTGCGCACGCGGCGCAGCGAGCTGGCGGGACGCACCTCCAACCAGCAGCTTTACCTGCGCAACATCCTCGCGCACGACATCACCTTCGGCATCGGCCCGGCCGGCACCGGCAAGACCTTTCTCGCGGTGGCCTGCGCCGTCGATGCGCTCGAGCGCAGCACGGTGCAGCGCATCATCCTCACACGCCCCGCGGTAGAGGCCGGCGAGCGCCTGGGCTTCCTGCCGGGCGATCTGTCGCAGAAGGTCGACCCCTACCTGCGCCCGCTGTACGACGCGCTCTACGACCTGATGGGGCTCGAGAAGGTGAGCCGTGCGTTCGAGAAGGGCACCATCGAAGTGGCACCCCTCGCCTTCATGCGCGGGCGCACGCTCAACCACGCCTTCGTCATCCTCGACGAGGCGCAGAACACCACGCCCGAGCAGATGAAGATGTTCCTGACGCGCATCGGCTTCGGCAGCAAGTGCGTGGTCACCGGCGACGTGAGCCAGATCGATCTGCCGCGCGGCAGCGAGAGCGGCCTGATCCAGGCAGAGCGCGTGCTGCGGCGCGTGCGCGGCATCGCCCACACGCGCTTCACGGCGGGCGACGTGGTGCGCCATCCGCTCGTCGCGCGCATCGTCGAGGCTTACGAGAGCTTCGACGAGGAATGAACCACCCCCTACGCGCTTCGCGCGCCCCCTCAAGGTGGCAACACCGGCGGACCGGCGGAGCCGGATCCGCGGCGTTCGCTTGATGGCGCGCCCTGCACTCACGCTGTCGCTGCAGTTCGCGGACGCCAGCCATCGAGGCGAACTGCCGCGGCATTTCGTCGTGCGCTGCATCCGCGCGGCGCTGGAGCGGCCGGCGCAGATCGTCGTGCGTATCGTCGGCGCCGAAGAAGGCCTGGCGCTCAACCGCGACTACCGCGGCCGCGACTACGCCACCAACGTGCTCACCTTCGACTACGTGCGCGAGCCCGAAATCGAGGCCGACCTCGTGCTGTGCGCACCCGTGGTGGCCGAAGAAGCGCGGGCTCAGGGAATCACACTACAGACGCACTACGCGCACCTGCTGGTGCACGGCGCGCTGCATGCGCAGGGCTACGACCACGAGAACGACGCCGACGCGCAGGTGATGGAAGCGCGCGAGAGCGAGCTGCTGCAGGGCCTCGGCTTCGACGACCCCTACCGGCGCTGAACAGCGTCAGGCTGCAGCCACGCGGCGTGCGGGTAGTAGCACCGAGCCGATCGCCGCGCCCATCAGCACCACCGCCGCGGCGTCCTGCCAGTGCAGCGCCTCGCCCAGCCACAACGCGCCCGACACCGCGCCCAGCACCGGAATCATCATCACCGAGAGCGTGGACGCCGCCGGCGGCAGCGTGCGCGCGAGCACCAGCCATGCCGTTTGCGCGAAGCCGAAGATCACTGCCGCGTTGAAAAGAATGGCGCCCCAGGCGACGGTGGAAGGCGCTGCCCAGCGGTCCCGCTCCAGCACGGCGGTGAGCGCCGTCAGCACCAGGGCGCTCAGGATCAGCATCCACCACACCAGCGTGATCGTCGGCACCTGCAGCGTGGTGCGCCGCAACTGCTGCGTGCCCAGCGCCCACACCGCGGCGGCGGCCAGCATGGCAAGCGCCGCCCACGGCCGCCCGGTCATCTGCCCGAGTTCATGCCACAGCAGCAGCGCCACGCCGACCGCGGCCGCCGCCACGCCCATCGACTGACGCAGGCTCAGGCGTTCGCCGAACAGCGCGCGCCCCCACAGCGCCGAAAAGATCGGCATCGTGTAGCCGAGGATCGCCGCCCGCCCCGATGACAGCGCCTGGATGGCGAGGATGGCCACCACATGCCACACCGTCATGTTGGTGAGCGCGAGCCGCGCCACCTCGGCCCAGTCGCGCCGGTCGATGCGCAGTGACTGGCCCATGACGCGCGCTGCGATGTAGACGAAGGGCAGGCCGAGCCAGATCGACAGCGCACGAAACGCGAGCGGCGGGTACTCGGTCACGCCGATCTTCATCACCGGCCAGTTGATGCCCCAGGTGAGCGTGAGCAGAACCAGCAGTACAAGGTGTTTCGGTGTGAGGGTCATGCTCGGGGGCGATCAGCGCGAATGGCCGAGATAGCGCTTGCGCCAGAAGAACACGCTCAGGCCGACGCCCAGCATCACCATGAGCACGAACACCACCCAGAAGCCGCGCACGCTGTGGATCAGCGGCAGGTCGTCGAAGTTCATGCCGAAGAAGCCGGTCAGCAGGTTCAGCGGCAGGAAGATGGCGGTGAGCACGGTGAGCGTGCGCATGATGTCGTTGGTGCGATTGCTCTGCGCGGCGAAGTGCATCTGCACCGCCGTCTCGGCCGCCGATTCGAGGCGGCGCACATGGCTGAGCACACGCTCGATGTGCTCCAGCACGTCGCGCGAGCGCACGCGCAGCAGCTCGCGCTCGCGCCGCGCGACGGCGTTGACCGCCTCGGGCCATTCGTCCAGCGCATCTATCCACTCGACGATGGCGCTGCGCTGGTCTTCGCAGGTGTCTTCCAGCATGTGCAGCGCGTTGCGCGATTCGAGCAGCACCTGCCAGTTGTCGTAGCGCCCGCGCGGCGTGAAAAGCTGCTGCTGTAGGTAGCCGAGCTGGCGCGTGAGCAGGCGCCGCAGGTCGAGGTAGCTGTCGACCATGAAGTTCACCATGCGCAGCATCAGGTCGGGCGCGTTCGGCGGAATGCGCGCGGTGGCGCGCACGTCGCCGCCCTGCGTCTGCATCTGCAGCCGGTTGGCGAAGAAGTCGCGCACCACGCATTCGGCCGGATGCACGGTGACCAGCACGCGGTCGAAGAGCGCGAAGCCGACGGGGCTGGTGTCGATGGCGTCGAGCGCAGCGCGCGCGGTGCTCAGCGTGCCGCGGCTCTCGTCGATGAACATGGCCGCGCTGCCGCTGCCGGCCGCCAGGCGCCGGAACACCAGCAAGTCGTACCACGAGGTGTAGTCGAAGTTCGACGGCAGCTGGTTGTTCAGCAGGTCGGCCACGTGCAGGTCGACGATCTGCCCGCCGGTCCAGCGCTGCAGGGAACTCTGCAAGGTGGCGAGCTGCGCCTCGAACTCGCGCCGGCCGGTGCCCACCCACAGGTAGCCGGTGTCGGGCAATGTGTCGGGCAGGGCTTCGAGTTCGGTGTAGCGCTCGCCGCTGATGTGGAAGACGCGCATCGCGACCCGTGCCGACGCTTCAGCGTGAACGCAGCTGCCGTGCGGCGTCGAGCGCGAAGTAGGTCAGCACGCCGTCGGCGCCGGCACGCTTGAAAGCGAGCAGGCTCTCCATCATCACCGCATCGTTGTCGAGCCAGCCGTTCTGTGCGGCGGCTTTCAGCATGGCGTACTCGCCGCTCACCTGGTAGACGAAGGTGGGCATGCGGAAGGCGTCCTTCACGCGGCGCACGATGTCCAGGTACGGCATGCCGGGCTTGACCATCACCATGTCGGCGCCTTCGGCGATATCGAGCGCCACTTCGCGCAGCGCCTCGTCGCCGTTGGCCGGGTCCATCTGGTAGGCCTTCTTGTTGCTCTTGCCGAGGCTGCCGGCCGAGCCCACGGCGTCGCGGAACGGGCCGTAGAAGGCGCTCGCGTACTTGGCGCTGTAGGCCATGATCTTCGTGTGCACCAGGCCCCGCTGCTCCAGCGTGTGGCGGATGGCGCCGATTCTTCCGTCCATCATGTCGCTGGGCGCCACGATGTCCACGCCGGCTTCGGCCTGCACCATCGCCTGCTGCACCAGCACGGCCACGGTGTCGTCGTTGACGATGTAGCCGTGTTCGTCGAGCAGGCCATCCTGGCCGTGGCTGGTGAAGGGATCGAGCGCCACGTCGGTGAGCACGCCCAGTTCGGGAAAGCGCTTCTTCAGCTCGCGCACGGCGGTGGGGATCAGGCCCTCGGGATTGAGCGCCTCACGGCCATCTTCGGTCTTGAGCGAAGGCTCGATCACCGGGAACAGCGCCATCACCGGAATGCCCAGCGACAGACATTCCTCGGCCACCGGCAGCAGTTTGTCGACGCTGCGGCGGTGCACGCCGGGCATCGAGGCCACGGCTTGCTCCTGCTGCTGCCCCGCGAGCACGAAGACGGGCAGGATCAGGTCGCTCGGATCGAGGCGATGCTCGCGCACCAGTGCACGGCTGAACTCGTCGCGGCGAAGGCGCCGCGGGCGGCTGGAAGGGTAGGGCGGGAGGGCGGGAATGCTGGGCACGGCGGGCGATTCCGGTGGGGTGGAAGACGCCTGTGCAGGAGGGTCGGCGGGCCGCAGGAAACCTCGCTTCGGCGCGTGGCCGCACGGTCTGCGGCGGCTGAACTCATCTGCTAAAGTCGTCGGCGAATGATAGCCGCAAGGCTGTTGTTCCCTGCTTTTCCTCCCTGAGCAGGTGCCTTACCGTGATGACAGCGCTAAGGCTTTCCAGCCCTGACCGATTGGTCGGGGCTTTTTTCTGGCCGAGAGCTTGTGGTGCGTCTGGATAATGCGCCGATGCTCTGGATCAAAGCCTTCCACATCGTCTTCATCGCCAGCTGGTTCGCGGGCCTGTTCTATCTGCCGCGCATCTTCGTGAACCTGGCCGCCGTGCCGGCCGATAGCCATGCCGAGCGCGAGCGACTGCTGCTCATGGCGCGCCGGCTCTATCGCTTCTCCAGCCTCTTGATGCTGCCGGCGATCGGCCTCGGCATCTGGCTGTGGCTCGCCTACTTCCGCGATGCCGGCGCATGGCTGCACGCCAAGCTCGCGCTGGTGGTGCTGGCCGTCGGCTACCACCACGCCTGCCGGTCGCTGCTGCGCCGGTTCGAGCAGTTCGCCAACCAGCGCAGCGAGCGCTGGTTCCGCGTCTTCAACGAAGCGGCCGTGCTGCTGTTCATCGCCATCGTGGTGCTGGTGGTCGTCAAGCCCTTCTGAGCGTCACGCGCCATGTCGCCCGGCCACCGCAGCTCCGCGATGCCGCTGGCCGCGATGATGGCGGCGCTCATCGCCTACGCGAGCCTCTATCCCTTCACCGGCTGGCGCATTCCCGGCGTGACGCCGTGGAGTTTTCTCGCGCTGCCGTGGCCGCCGTACTGGACCGGCTTCGATCTCACCGCCAACCTGCTCGGCTACATGCCGCTCGGCGCGCTGCTCTTCGGCGGGCTGGTGCGTTCGGGCCATCGGCCGCTGCGGGCCTTCGCCTGGACCGTGGCCGCCGGAGCCGCGCTGTCGCTCACGCTCGAGGTGCTGCAGAACTACCTGCCGCACCGCATTCCGTCCAACCTTGATCTCGGCCTGAACACCGCCGGCGCGTTGCTCGGCGCGGCCTTCGGCTGGGGCGTGCACCGGCTGGGCATGGTGGAGCGCTGGCAGGCAGTGCGCGAGCGCTGGTTCATCGCCCACAGCGCGGGCGGGCTCGCGCTGCTGCTGCTGTGGCCGGTGGGCCTGCTGTTCCCGATGGCGGCGCCGCTGGGCATGGGGCAGGTGCTGCCGCGGCTGCGCGAGGCGGTGGTGGCGGCGGTCGACGGAACGCCCGCCGAAGACTGGGTGCAGGTCTGGACCCGGCCGGCGGTGAACGCGCTGTTGTCACCCGGGGCCGAGTTCATGCTCATCACGCTCGGGCTGCTGGCGCCCTGTCTGGTGGCCTATGCCGTGTCGCCGGCCGCATGGCGCCGCGTGGTGATGGCGGCCGGCGCCGCGCTGCTGGGCTTTGTCGCGACGACGCTGTCGACCGCCCTGAACTTCGGGCCACAGCATGCGCTGGCGTGGCTCACGCCCGTCACGCCCGCGGCCTTCGTCGCCGGCTTCGTGCTCGCGCTGCTGCTGATGCGCCTGCCGCGCCGGGCGGCGGCTGGTGTCGGGCTGGTGGTACTGGGGGCGCTCGTGGCGCTGGTCGCCGATGCGCCCGCCGATCCGTATTTCGCCGACAGTCTGCAGGGCTGGGAGCAGGGGCGCTTCATCCGCTTTCATGGCGCGGCGCAGTGGATCGGTTGGCTGTGGCCGTATGTGGCGATGCTGTATCTGCTGGCGCGCATCGGCGCGCGCGAGCGCAGTGCCGATGCGGGTCCACGCGGCCAAGCGCCGCAACCCGGGTCCTAGAATTGGGCCATGTCGTATTACCAGCGCCACATCTTCTTCTGCCTCAACCAGCGCGACAACGGCGAGAACGCCTGCGCGCAGCACGGCGCGCAAGAGGCCTTCGACCACTGCAAGTCGCGCGTGAAGGGCGCAGGCCTCGCCGGCCCGGGCGGCGTGCGCGTCAACAAGGCGGGTTGCCTCGACCGCTGCGCCGGCGGGCCGGTGGCGGTGGTCTACCCCGAGGCCATCTGGTACACCTTCGTGGACCGCGAGGACATCGACGAGATCGTCGACTCGCACCTCAAGAACGGCCAGGTGGTCGAGCGGCTGCTGCTCGCGCCGAACATCGGCCGCTGAACGCCAAGCCGCGCCATGAACGCGCAAACGCAGCGCAGCTTCTGCGACGGCCCGGCCGGCCGCATCGAATGCGCGATCGACGCGCCGGCCGAGGCGGCTGTGGGCGTGGCGGTGATCTGCCACCCGCATCCGCAGCACGGCGGCACGCTCGACAACAAGGTGGCGCAGACGCTGGCGCGTGCGGCGGTGCAGCTCGGCTATCGCGCGGTGCGCTTCAATTTCCGCGGCGTGGGCGAGTCGCAGGGCGCGTGGGACGAGGGCCGCGGCGAGGTCGACGACGCGCTGGCTGTCATCGCGCATCACCGCGAGGCCGGGCTGCCGCTGCTGCTGGCGGGCTTCTCCTTCGGCGCTTACGTGGCGGCGCAGGCGGCCGCGCAACTGCCCGACGACGCCAAGCCGCAGCGGCTCGCACTCGTCGGCCCGTCCACCGAGCGTCAGCAGATGGCGCCGGTGCCCGCCGACACCGTCGTCATCCATGGCGAGAGCGACGAAGTCGTGCCGCTGGCCGCGACGCTGGCTTGGGCGCGGCCGCAAGGGCTGCCGGTCATCGTGTTTCCCGGTGTCGGCCACTTCTTTCACGGCCAGCTCACGCTGCTCAAGAACGTGCTGGTTCGGCAACTGCGGCCCTGAGCGGCGCGACCGGCTGAACCTCTTCCCGCGGGCGCGCTCCAAGCCGCCACCCTTTTGAACCCTTTCCAGATTGCCCCATCGATGAAAAGACTGTTTGCCTTCCTGTTCGCCCTCGTCTTCGCCGCCACGGCCGCCGCGCAGGCACCGCAACCGCCCGAAGTGGCGGCCGGCAGCTATCTGCTGATCGACCTCACGAGTGGCCAGACGCTGGCCGAGCGCAACGCTGACGCGTCGTCGGACCCGGCCTCGCTCACCAAGCTGATGACGGCCTACGTGGTGTTCCAGGCGCTGAAGGAGAAGCGCATCACGCTCGACCAGAAGATCCCGGTCAGCAAGCGCGCATGGGACGAACGCAAGGAAGGCGGCTCGCTGATGTTCATCGACACCACGATGACACCGACGGTGGACGAGCTGCTGCGCGGCACCATCGTGCAAAGCGGGAACGATTCGTCGGTGGCGCTGGCCGAGGCGGTGGGCGGCACGGTCGAGCAGTTCGCGGCGATGATGAACCGCCAGGCGCAGGCCTGGGGCCTGAAGAACACGAACTTCGTGAACGTCACCGGCCTGACCGACCCCAGTCACAAGACCACCGCGCGCGACATCGCGGTGATTGCCGGCCACATCATTCGTGACTTTCCCGAGTTCTACGACTACTACTCGATCCGCGAGTACAAGTACAACAACATCAACCAGCCCAACCGCAACCTGCTGCTGCGCCGCGATCCGTCGGTGGACGGCATGAAGACCGGCCACACCGAGGCCGCCGGCTATTGCCTGGTCGCCAGTGCCCAGCGCGATTTCCCCAACGGCAAGCGCCGCCTGCTGAGCGTGGTGATGGACACCGCCTCCGAGGCCGCCCGCGCGAACGAGAGCCAGAAGCTGCTGAACTGGGGCTTTGCCGCGTTCGACGCGATCCGCCTGTTCGAGGACGGCAAGCCCATGACCACCGTGCCGGTGTGGAAGGGCTCGGAGAACGAGGCACGCCTCGGTGCGGCCAGCGCCGTCTACGTGACCGTGCCGCGCGGCGAGGGCGACAAGCTCAAGACCACCATAGCGCGCACCGACCCGCTGGTGGCGCCGCTCACCAAGGGCCAGCGCGTGGGCACGCTCAAGGTTGCCACCGCGAGCGGCGCACCGGTCGCCGAGGTGCCGCTGGTGGTGATGGACGAGATCGAGCAGGCCGGCATCTTCGGGCGCGCCTGGGACTCGCTGCGCCTGTGGATCAAGTAACCTGAAACCCACATTCGCGGAGACCACATGCAAGACATGCAAGCTTTGCCCGACACCCTGTGCTACCTGAATGGTGAGTACCAGCCGCTGAACCAGGCCAAGGTGTCGGTGCTGGACCGCGGCTTCATCTTCGGCGACGGCCTCTACGAGGTGGTGCCGGTGTACGGCCGCAAGGTGTTCCGTTTCGACGAGCACATGGCGCGGCTCGACCGCGGGCTCGGCAAGGTGCGCATCGCGAATCCGCTGTCGCGCGACGACTGGCTGGAGCGCGTGCGCCGCCTGGTGGCCGCGCATTCGGCTGAAGACCAGCTCGTCTACATCCAGGTGACGCGCGGCGTGGCGCTGCGCGACCACGTGATGCCGGAAGGTATCGAGCCGACCGTGTTCATGATGACGGGCACGATGAAGCCGCCCACCGCCGAGCAGCGACGCCAGGGCGTGGCCTGCACGACGGCGCGCGATTTCCGCTGGGAGCGCGGCGACATCAAGTCGATCTCGCTGCTGGGCAACGTGCTGGGCCGGCAGATGTCGGCCGACCACGGCGCGATGGAGACGGTGATGTTCCGCAACGGCTTTCTCACCGAAGGCTCGGGCAGCAACGTGTGGGTGGTGCATGAGGGCGCGGTGCTTGGGCCGCCCAAGAGCGAGCATGTGCTCGAAGGCATTCGCGTCGAACTGCTGCGCGAGCTGTGCGAGGACATCGGCATCGCCTACAACCTGCGCCCCATCTCGGAAGGCGAGGTGCTGGCCGCCGACGAGTTGCTGCTCACCTCCGCCACCAAGGAGGTGCTGCCGGTGACGACGCTCGACGGCGAGGCCGTGGGCCACGGCGCGATGCGCGGCAAGCCCGGCCCGGTGTATGCGCGCCTGCACGAGGCCTACCAGCGGGCCAAGGCGCTGCAGTGCATCTGAAGTCCCGCCGAGGCGAACGATGAGAGAGATCCCGCCCGAGGAATCGCTGATCGAGTACCCCTCGAAGTTCCCCATCAAGGTGATGGGCGCGAACGTCGACGGCTTCACCGAGGCCATGCTGCACGTGGTGCGCGGCTTCGATCCGGTCTACGACGAAGCGACGCTGGAGAGCCGGCCCAGCAAGGGCGGCAACTACCTGAGCCTCACTGTCACCATCACCGCGACCAGTCGCGAGCAGCTCGACGAGCTCTACCGCACGCTGAGCACGCACCCGATGGTGAAGCTCGTCCTGTAGCAGGACCCGGGTGGTGCCGTCGCCGGCGGGCGCGCGGCTTGCCAAGTTGCGGGCTCCACTCAGGAGCTTCGCCATGGCCGACACCCCTCACGTCACCGGACTGTTCCGCGACCGCGACAGCGCCGAACGCGCCTACCGGGCCGTGACCGAACGCGGCTACACCCGCGACGACGTCAACGTCGTCATGTCCGACGAAACGCGCAGTCGCCACTTCGATGCCTCGACGGCGACCGTGCAGACCGAACTCGGCAGCAAGGCCGCCGAAGGCGCGGGCATCGGCGGCGCGATCGGCGGCACCATCGGCGCCATCGCGGCGGCGCTGGCCGCGGTGGGCACCACCATCGCGCTGCCGGGGCTCGGGCTGGTCATCGCCGGGCCGCTGGTCGCGGGGCTGGCCGGTGCCGGCGCGGGTGCGGCCACCGGCGGGCTGGTGGGCGCGCTGATCGGCTGGGGCCTGCCCGAAGAGCGCATCAGGGAATACGAATCGGGCATCCGCGAAGGCGGCATCCTGATGAGCGTGAAGCCGCGCACCGAAGAAGACGCGCGCTGGTTCGAGCAGCACTGGCGCGACGACCTGCCGCCGCGTTGAGCACCGTGCGACGCCCATCCGCTTCGCGCCCGCGCCGCCTCGCGAGCGGCGTTTCAGCCGCACGCGCATGAGCCGCCGAGACATGGGCATCGCTCTCATCGCCGTTCTCGCCACGCTGGCGGTGGCTTTCCTCGCCATCAACCTCGGCACCGGCGAGAAGCGCATCGAGAAACAGCTCGAACGCCTGTACGCCACCGACGACTCGCAGTTCCGCCGCTCGATGAGCGTGCTGCTGGGGCCGCCCATGCTCGATGGCAACCGCGTGGACGTGCTGCTCAACGGCGAAAAGATCTTTCCGGCCATGCTGCAGGCCATCCGCGGCGCGCAGCGCACCATCACCTTCGAGACCTACATCTACTGGTCGGGCTCGATCGGGCGCGAGTTCGCCGATGCGCTGGTGGAGCGCGCGCGCGCCGGCGTCAAGGTGCATGTGCTGCTCGACTGGATCGGCAGCGTGAAGATGGAAGACAAGCTGCTCGACGAGTTGCGCGCCGGCGGCGTGGAACTCGAGCGCTATCACCAGCCGAAGTGGTACCACCTGCAGCGCATGAACAACCGCACCCACCGCAAGCTGCTGGTGGTCGACGGTATGGTGGGCTTCACCGGCGGCGTGGGCGTGGCCGACCAGTGGCGCGGCCACGCGCAGGATGAAGACCATTGGCGCGACACGCACTTCCGCCTCGAGGGACCGGCGGTGGCGCAGATGCAGGCGGTCTTCATGGACAACTGGATCAAGGCGACCGGCCGCGTGCTGCACGGCGGCGACTACTTTCCGCCGCTGCAGCCCCGCGGCACGATGACCGCGCAGATGTTCAGCAGCTCGCCCACCGGCGGCAGCGAGAGCATGCACCTCATGTACCTGATGGCGATCACCGCCGCGCAGCGGAGCATCGAGCTGTCGAGCTCGTACTTCGTGCCGGACGAACTGGCGATCCGGGCGCTGGCCGATGCGGCGCGGCGCGGCGTGCGGGTGCGCATCATCACGCCCGGCCCCGACATCGATTCGGAGATCGTGCGGCGCGCCTCCCGCGCGCGCTGGGGCGAACTGCTTGAGGCCGGCATCGTCATCGCCGAATACCAGCCGACGATGTACCACTGCAAGGTGCTGATCGTCGACGAGCTGCTGGTCTCGGTCGGCTCGACCAACTTCGACAACCGCTCGTTCCGCATCAACGACGAGGCCAACCTCAACGTGCTCGACGCCGGGTTCGCGCGGCGGCAGATCGAGATCTTCGAGGCCGACATGGCGCGCGCGCGGCCGGTGACGCTCGAAGCCTGGCAGCAGCGGCCGTGGCAGGAGAAGCTGGCCGAGCATGCGGCGTCCTTGCTGGGCGGTCAGCTGTGAATTGCGGCTACCGTAGCGCATGTTCCCGACGTTTCCACCCGCTGTTGGTCCATGCGCGGCCGCCGCGCTCTTCTTCGCCCTGGGCGCTGCACAGGCCGCGCCGCTCGAAGTGCCCGACACCCTGGCCCAGCGCGTCATGGCCTGCACCGTCTGCCACGGCAAGGAGGGCCGCGCCACGCCTGAGGGCTACTTCCCGCGCATCGCGGGCAAGCCGGCCGGCTATCTCTACAACCAGCTGCTGAACTTCCGCGACGGTCGCCGCCACTACGCGGCCATGACCTATCTGCTCGAGCACCTGAGCGACGACTACCTGCGCGAGATCGCCAACCACTTCGCCGATCTCGACCTGCCCTACGCGCCGCCGGCCGAGCCCGCGCCGCGAGGCGAAGCCGCCGCGCGCGGCGAAGCGCTCGTGCTGCACGGCGACAAGGCGCGCGAGCTGCCGGCCTGTGTTCAGTGCCACGGCACGACGCTGACCGGCGTCGCACCCTTCGTGCCGGGGCTGCTGGGCCTGCCGCGCGACTACCTCAACGGCCAGCTCGGCGCCTGGCGCACCGGCCACCGCCGCGCCGCCGCGCCCGACTGCATGGCCGACATCGCCAAGAAGCTTGCGCCCGAAGACGTGTCGGCGATCACCGCCTGGCTCGCCTCGCGGCCGGTGCCGGCGAACGCGAAACCCGCCGCCGCCGCGCCCGGCCCCTGGCCGATGGAATGCGGCGGGGTGACGCCGTGAGACCTCCCGTGTCACTCGGTTGGCGGGCCGAGCGCCGGGCCGCTCCCAAGCCGGCCCGCATCCCCTCGGGGGATCGACCGCGGTACTCCGCGGGCGAGGGGCCCACATGAGCCGCATGAAACCGCAGCAGCGCTGGCTGCTTGTTGCGGCCGCCGTGCTGGTACTGATCGCCGCCGTCGTGTGGGCGCTCAACCTGCGCGACGAAGCGCCCATCGATCCGGCGCGCACCGTGGCCGCAAGCCCCGAGCTGATCGAGCGCGGCGCCTACCTCGCACGTGCCGGCAACTGCATCACCTGCCACACCGAGCGCGGCGGCGCGCCCTACGCCGGCGGCCGCGGCATAGCCACGCCCTTCGGCACCGTCTACGCCTCCAACCTCACGCCCGACGAGGCCACCGGCATCGGCCGCTGGAGCGCCGACCACTTCTGGCGCGCGCTGCACAACGGCCGCTCCTTCGACGGCCGCCTGCTGTACCCGGCCTTCCCGTACCCGAACTACACGCAGGTGACCCGCGACGATGCCGATGCCATCTACGCGTACCTGCGCAGCCTGCCGGCCGTGGCGCAGCCCAACCGCGAACACGCGCTGCGCTTTCCGTATGACAGCCAGCTCGCGCTCGCCGCCTGGCGCGCGCTGTTCTTCACGCCGGGCGTGCACGAAGCCGAGCCGGACCAATCGGCCGAGTGGAACCGCGGCGCCTACCTGGTCGGTGGGCTCGGCCACTGCAGCGCCTGCCATTCGCCGCGCAACATGTTCGGCGCCACCAGCGGCGGTCTCGGCCTCGATGGCGGGCTGATCCCGATGCAGAACTGGTACGCGCCCTCGCTCACCGCCGAGAGCGAGGCCGGCGTCGCCCACTGGAAGACCGAAGACGTCGCCACGCTGCTCGCCACGGGCGTGGCCCCCGGCGCCTCGGTGCTCGGGCCGATGGCCGAGGTGGTGTTTCGCAGCACGCAGTACCTGAACGATGCCGACCTGCACGCCATGGCGGTCTACCTGAAGGCGCTGCCGCCGGCCGAGGCGCCCGAGCCGCCCGACGAAGTTCCGCTCAGCACGGCGCAGATCGAGCAGGGCCTCGCCATCTACAAGGACCGCTGCGCGCAGTGCCACGGCGACAACGGCGAAGGCGCGCCCGGCGCCTACCCGGCCATCGCCGGCAACCGCGCGCTGCTCATGCCGTCGGTCGCCAACGTCGTGCGCACCGTGCTGAGCGGCGGCTTTCCGCCGGCCACGCAGGGCAACCCGCGGCCCTACGGCATGCCGCCCTTCGCGCAGGAGCTGAGCGACGCCGAGGTGGCCGCGGTCGTCACGGCGATGCGCCAGTCGTTCGGCAACGTGGCGCCGGCGGTGTCGGCGCTCGACGTGCTGCGTTTTCGCGAAGGCAAGGGGGAATGATGGACGGCACCGATGTGGCCCTGTGGATCGTGAGCTGGGCGCTGATCGCCGTGGGCGTGGCGGGCACCGTGCTGCCAGCACTCCCCGGCACGGCGCTGGTGCTCGGCGGCGCGGTGCTCGGCGCGTGGATCGACGACTTCACGCGCGTGGGCGGCGGCGTGATCACCGCACTCGCGGTGCTGGCGGTGATCTCGTGGGTGCTCGACTACGTGGCCGGCGTGATGGGCGCCAAGAAGGCGGGCGCCAGCCGCCAGGCACTGATCGGCGCGGCCGTCGGCACGGTGGTCGGGCTCTTCATGGGCATCGTCGGCGTGCTGTTCATGCCGCTGGTCGGCGCGGCGGTCGGCGAATACATGGCGCGCCGCGACCACGAAGGGGCGATGAAGGTCGGCGTCGCCACCTGGGTGGGCCTGATGATCGGCATGATCGCCAAGGTGGTGATCGCCTTCATCATGCTCGGCATCTTCATCGCCGCGCTGCTGTTCTGAGCGCGGCTCTGAGCACAAGAGCCAGCACGCCGGCGACCGGCAGCACCCAGGCCATCGGCTCATCCATCGCCCACAGCGTGGCGCCGCCGGCGGCGCACCACAGCAGCGGCACGGGCCACAGCCACCACGCGCTGCGCGGCAGCATCAGCAGCACGCCCAGCGTGGCGAGCACGGTGGGTTCGGGCGCGAGGCCGAACACCTCGGCCTGCGCCCACGGTCGCCCGCTGGCAGCAGCGAGCAGCGGCATGCCGATGACGGCGATGCCGGCCAGCATCAGGCCCACGCGACGACGGGCGAGCGAAGCGTCGCCGTCGATCGGCAGACGCCATGCCGCGACAAGCAGCAGCGCCGCCTGCAGCGCGAAGCCGGCGGCGAACCAGGTCGCCGCCCAGTTGATGGCGGCGTAGCGCTCGAGGTGAAACGCCCAGGCGACGAACGCCCAGGCCGCGGCCAGCACGCCGAGCGCGATGCGCCGGCCGGAGCCGCGGTACAGCGCCGCGCCGATCACGCAGCCGGCGGCGAGTGCGGGGATCTGCAGCGGCCACCAAATCGCGTTGTGCAGCGCGAACAGGCGGTGGTAGGTGCGAGGCGAGAAGAGCAGGAAGTCGGCGAGCGTGTAGGTCCACCACTCGGATATCACAGCGCCTCCACGTGCGTCGCCATGCGCCGGCGCATCGCATCGCCCGGCAGGCGCCCGCGTGCGGCGGCCATGTTCTCGGCCACATGGTCGACGCGGCTCGTCGCCGGGATGGCGCAGGTCACCGCCGGGTGCGAGACGATGAACTTGAGCGCGAACTGTGCCCAGTTCACGCAGTCGATCTCGGCCGCCCAGGCCGGCAGCGGATGGCGCGCAAGGGCATCGAGCAGCGCGCCCTGGCGGAAGGGCCGGTTCACGATCACCGCGATGCCGCGCTCGCGCGCCAGCGGCAGCAGGCGCTGCTCCGCCTCGCGGTCGAGCAGGTTGTAGGTGATCTGCACGAAGTCGAGCGGGTGCTCGCGCATCACCTGCTCGAACTCGCGGTGCCGGCGGCCTTCCGACGTGGTGATGCCGACGTAGCGCAGGCGGCCCGCCGCTTTCATGGCGAACAGCGTGGGCAGGTGCTCCTGCCAGCCGAGCAGGTTGTGCACCTGCAGCAGGTCGAAGCGCGGCACGCCCCACAGCCCGCGTGACTCCTCGATCTGCCCCGGCCCGCGTGCACCCGAGCCGATCCACACCTTGTCGGCCGAGAACACACGCGCCGCGGCGCCGAGCCGCGTGAGGCCGTGGCCGATGACCGACTGCGCCGAGCCGTACATCGGCGACGAGTCGATCATTCGTCCGCCGTCGGCGAAGAAGCGCCGCATCACCTCGGCGCAGGCATTGCGCGCCACCTCATCGCGGCCGACGTTGAAGGTGATCCAGCTGCCAAGACCGACCACCGGCAGCGCTTCGCCGCTCGAAGGAATCGCGCGGGTGATGAGCGCGGCCGGCGCAGCCTGCAGCGGCCGGGTAAGGAGCGAGGTCGCACCCAGCGCCGGCAGCGCGCGCAACAGTCGGCGGCGGTCGGCGTGGAACATGTTCAGCCTGCCTCGGCCGGCGCGCGCATGAAGGTGTCGAGGATGGCGCAGGACTGCGTCTCGTCGGCGCCGTGGCAGGCGCGGCGCAGTTCGACCAATTGCCGCTCGAGCGCACGCAGCGCGCTGCGGCGCTGGCGCACGCGCACGATGTGTTCGTCGATCAGCGCGTTCACCTCGTGGCAGTTGCGCGCGGGTGCGTCGCTGTAGTCCAGCAACTGCCGCACTTCGGCGAGCGAGATGTCGAGGGCGCGGCAATGGCGGATGAAGCGCAGCCGCTCCAGATGCCGCGCCGCGTAGTGGCGGTAGCCGGACTCGTCGCGCGCCGGCGCGTCCAGCAGGCCCTCGCGTTCGTAGTAGCGCACCGTCTGCACGTCGCACAGCGCCTTGGCCGCCAGTTCACCGATCTTCATGGTCTGGAATCCCTTGTCGAAGCGTGTGCTTGACTCTGTACTGACTATAGGGTTTGCAATGGCGGCAACACGTCAACGAGGCCTTCCATGTCCGACCACTGCTGCGCTGCTCCCGCCCCGTCTGCCGACCCCGCCTGGAGGCGCATTCTCTGGATCGCGCTGCTGCTCAACGCCGCCATGGGCGCGGTCGAGATCGGCGGAGGCCTCGCCGCCGGCTCCGTCGCGCTGCTGGCCGATGCGATCGACTTCTTCGGCGACGCCGCCAACTACGGCATCTCGCTCGCGGTGCTGGCGATGGCGCCGGTGTGGCGCCCGCGTGCGGCGCTCATCAAGGCGGTGTCGATGGCGGCTTTCGGTCTGTTCGTGCTTGGCCGCGCGGGCTGGGCTGCGCAGTCCGGCGTGCCGCCCGAGCCGTTCACCATGGGCGCCGTCGCGGCATTGGCGCTGGCCGTCAACGTGGGTGTGGCGTTGCTGCTGTATCGCTATCGCACGGGCGACTCGAACATGCGCTCGGTGTGGATCTGCTCGCGCAACGATGCACTCGGCAACGTTGCCGTGGCGCTGGCGGCGCTGGGCGTGTTCGGCACCGGCGCCGCGTGGCCCGACCTGGTCGTGGCCGCCGGCATGGCGGCGCTCGCGCTCAGCGGCGCGTGGTCGGTCATGCGTCAGGCGCGCGGCGAACTGGCCGCGTTGCAGCTCGCGCCGGGTCGCTGAAGGTCAGTGCTCGAGGAAGAAGCGCAGCATCGCGGCGCTGGCATCGGGTCCGCGCGGGTCGGTGTAGGAGCCGCGCGCATTGCCGCCCGACCAGGCGTGGCGCCCGCCGTGCACCGTCCAGTGCTCGATGCAGGTGCGGCCGGCTTCATCGCGCCAGGCCTCGCGCGACCAGGCGTGTCCGCCCGGCGTGCGGCCGTGCTGCAGCTCGCTGCTGGCGATCGGGCCGACGGCGCGAAGCTGGGCCACCACTTCGTCAGCGTTGGACGGATGCACCGTCTCGTCGCGGTCGCCGTGGAACACGATGGCCGGAACGAAGCGGGCCAGGCCCCCGCTGCGGCGCGGCCCACCCACCGGCCCGCGGCGCATCAGCGCGAAGGCGGAGTGCAGGTCGCGCGCCGCGCGGTAGGGCACGCCCGAGTGCGCGCCGACGGCGGCGTAGAGATCGGGATAGGTCGCCGCCATCGTGAGCGCCATCGCGGCGCCCGCCGACATCCCGGCCACGTAGACGCGGTGCGGGTCCACGCCGCACTGCGCCATCACTTCGCGCGTCATGCCGGCGATGACGGCGGGCTCGCCCGCGTCGCGCTGCTGGTCGCGCTCTGCGAACCAGTTCCAGCAGCCCGAGCGGTTGGCGCGCTGGGTCTGGCCGGGGTAGAGCACGAGCAGCCCTTCGCGCTCGGCCAGCGCGTTCATGCCCGTGCCGTCGGCAAAGTCGTCCGGGTCCTGGGTGCAGCCGTGCAGCATCACGACGAGCGCGGGCGCGACCGCGCTGCGGGCCTCGGGCACGTACAGCTTGTACGGCCACAGGCCGGCGGCCGTGCCGTAGCCGCCGGTGACGAAGCGCCCGGCCGGTGGGGCCTCAGGAATCGTCGAGTGCGTGTCTGCACTCACTTTTCCGGTAGGCGACGACCGGCGACGACGCGCTGCGCGCCACGTCGCGCGCAAGGCGCCCAGCGCCTCCTGCACGCGGCCGGCGCGGATCAATCGGGCGGCATGGCGTACGGAGCGGTGGACGGCGTCGTTCATCGGGCGGGCTCGGGGAAGTCGGACGCCGGTCACTAGCAGCTTTCGCTCCTGTGTCGGATGCGGCTCTGTCGCCTTCGCGACAGCGGTCCCGCGTGCGAAACCGCACGTGTTAGGGTTTACAAATTCCGCACGCAGCGTGTGACAGCCTTTGATGGCCGCCTTCCGCGCTCCGCCGTGGACCGCCGCCCGCCCGCGCGGCTGACCGGTTGCTGCCGCGCCGAACGAAGCGAGGCAACGGGCATGCCGTATGCCGATGGCCCTCTTCGGCGGGCGCCGCGAAACCTACGATGAAAACGATCCGACTCCAACTGCGCTTTCTCATCCCGCTGGTATTGACGCTTGTCGCGGCTGCCTATCTGTCGCTTCCGCTTCTGGACGAACTCACGCTGCGCTGGTCGGCGCGCGACCTGACCGCCCGCGGCGCGCTCGTCGCCAACGCGCTGGCCGATCCGGTCGCCGAGGCCCTGGTCGGCGACGACGGCTCCAAGCTGCGCAACCTGATGCAGCGCGCCGCGCAGGACGAGCGGCTGTTCGCCATGGGCCTGTGCTCGCCCGACGGCGTGATGCTGATGCGCACGCCGGCCTTTCCGCCCGAGCTGGATTGCAGCACCGCGCAGGCTGAATCGGATGCGCCCGATCCGCGCCTGTTGCTCGAGGGCGGCGCGGTGCACATCGGCGTGCACGAACTCAGCGCAGTGGCCGGGCCGCCGGCCAAGCTGGTGCTGCTGCACGACATGAGCTACCTCGAGCGGCGCAGCCAGGACACGCGGCGCTACCTGCTCGGCTTCATCGTGGTGCTGGGGCTGGCCATCGCGCTCATCACCGTCGTCGTGGCGCAGCTCAGCTGGCGCGGCTGGGTCTCGGGCGTGCGCGCCATCATGCGCGGCGAGGGGCTGCTGCTGCCGCTGCTCTCGGCGCCGCCCGAGCTGGCGCCTTTCGCCGCCGATTTGCGCGCACGGCTGCGCGACCTGGAAGACGAATACCGCCGCGCGCAAGGACCCGACGCCGAATGGAACCCGGCCCGCCTGCGCGCCTTGCTGCGCACCCAGTTGCGCGGCGATCAGGTGATCGTCGTCTCCAACCGCGAGCCCTACATCCACGACCGCACCAACGGCGAGATCGTCGTGCGCCGTCCGGCCAGCGGGTTGGTGACTGCGGTAGAGCCGGTGATGCGCGCCTGCTCGGGCACCTGGATCGCCCACGGCAGCGGCACGGCCGATCGCGACGCCGTGGACGCCCACGACCGCGTGCTGGTGCCGCCCGGCAAGAACGACTACGTGCTGCGCCGGCTGTGGCTCACCGAAGAAGAAGAGAAGGGCTACTACTACGGCTTCGCCAACGAAGGGCTGTGGCCGCTGTGCCATGTGGCCCACGTGCGGCCGGTGTTCCGCGAATCCGACTGGGAGGCCTACCGCGCCGTCAACCAGCGCTTCGCCGACGCGGTGGTGGCCGAGGCGCGCAGCGAAGACCCGGTGGTGCTGGTGCAGGACTACCACTTCGCGCTGCTGCCGGCGATGGTGCGCGAGAAGCTGCCGCGCGCGACCATCCTCACCTTCTGGCACATCCCCTGGCCCAACCCCGAATCCTTCGGCATCTGCCCGTGGCGGCGCGAGATCCTGCAAGGCATGCTCGGCAGCACCATCCTCGGCTTCCACACGCGCTTCCACTGCAAGAACTTCATCGAGACGGTGGACCGCTTTCTCGAAGCGCGCATCGAGCACGAGCACTCGACCATCACGTACCAGGAAGAAGAAACCTACGTCGAGGCCTACCCGATTTCCATCGAATGGCCCAGTACCGAGACCGAGGCCGCGTGGCCGACGATCGCCGAATGCCGCTCGCGCGTGTTCGAGCGCCTCAAGCTGCCGCTGGACACGGTGCTGGCGGTTGGCATCGACCGCTTCGACTACACCAAGGGCATCCTCGAGCGGCTGCATGCGGTGGAGCGCTTTCTCGAGAAGTACCCGGAGTGGATCGGCCGCTTCGTCTTCGTGCAGGTCGCCGCGCCCACGCGCGGCTCGCTGGAGGAATACCGTTCGTTCCAGGACCGCATCGCGCGCACCAGTGACCGCATCAACGAGCGCTTCGGCCGCGAGGGCTACCTGCCGGTGCACCTGCTCGCCTTCCACCACGACCACGAGGCCGTGACCGAGCTCTACCGCGCGGCCAACATCTGCGTGGTGACCAGCCTGCACGACGGCATGAACCTGGTATGCAAGGAGTTCGTGGCTGCACGCGACGACGCGCAGGGCGTGCTGATCCTCAGCCGCTTCGCCGGTGCAGCGCGCGAGATGAAGGAATCGCTCATCGTCAACCCGTACCACGTGGAAGAGACGGCCGATGCGCTGCAGCGCGCCGCCACCATGCCGCCGGCCGAACAGCACGAGCGCATGGCGAGCCTGCGCATGACGGTGCGCGAATTCAACGTCTTCCGCTGGGCCGGCCGCATGCTGGCCGACGCCGGCCGCTGGCGCATGCGCCAGCGCATCGAAGAACGCGTGCAACGACACCAGCCCCCGCAAGATGAATCACCACCTGTTCTCGGCTGAAGGCGAGGCCGCGCTCGCGGCCATCGTGCCGCGGCGCGTGCTGCTCGGTTTCGATTTCGACGGCACGCTCGCGCCCATCGTCGCGCGCCCCGACGACGCGCGCGTGTCGGCGGCGGTGGCGAACACGCTGCAGCGGCTGTCGACCCATCGGCCGGTCGCCATCGTCACCGGCCGGCGCGTGGCCGACGTGGCACCGCGGCTCGGCTTCAACCCGCAGTACATCGTCGGCAACCACGGCGCCGAAGACCCGGGCCGCCCGCTCATGCCGCAGCTCGATGCGGTGCTGGAACCGTTGCGCGCGCGCTTGGCGCCGCGTTCTGCCGAGCTGCAGGGGCTCGGCGTGCAGGTCGAAGACAAGCGGCATTCGCTCGCCTTCCACTATCGGCTCGCGCGCGACCGCGATGCGGCTGCCGCCTTCATCGACGGCCTGCTCACGCCGATCGAGCCGGGGCTCGACGTGTTCGGCGGCAAGTGCGTCGTCAACGTGGTCGTGGCCGGCGCGCCCGACAAGGCCGACGCCGTGCATTCGCTGGTCAAGCGCGCCGGCGCCGATTGCGCGTTCTTCATCGGCGACGACGTGAACGACGAGGTGGTGTTCGAGCGTGCCGAGCCCGACTGGCTGACCATCCGCATCGGCCGCGACGGCACGCCGTCGAGCGCGCGCTTCTTCCTCGATGCCACGGCCGAGGTGGCGGCGATGTTGCGCAAGATGCTGTCGGTGCTCGAACCCGCGAGCTGACGGCGCTTTCGGCGATATGCAACTAGTTGCACATCGCCTATGATCCGCCCATGCCGCGCCCGCCCGCTGCCCCGCCGCTCCTGTTCGCCTCGCGCCTGCTGCTGGAACGCGGCGGCGAGGAACTGCTGAGCCCGGCGCGATTCGACCTGCTGCGCCACATCGACGCGCAAGGCTCGATCACGGCCGCCGCGCAGGCTGCCGGCATCAGCTACCGCAGCGCCTGGTCGACGGTCGACATGCTGAACAACCTGGCCGGCGTGCCGCTGGTCGAGCGCAGCAAGGGCGGCGCGGGCGGCGGCGGCGCCTGCCTCACCGAAGCCGGGCGCCAGCTCGTCGAGACTTATGGCCGGCTGCAGGAGCGGCAGCAGCAGTTTCTCGACTGGGTGGCGAGCGGCGGTGACGACATGGCGCACTACCTCGCGATGCTGGCGCGCATCGGGCTGCGCACCAGTGCGCGCAACCAGTTGGCCGGCGTCGTCGGCGGCATCGAAGGCCGCGGGCCGCAGGTGCGGCTGAACGTGCAGTTGCCGAACGGGCAGTCGCTCGCGGCGCTGATTTCGGAACACAGCCGCGCCGAACTCGGGCTTGCCGAGGGTGCGCCGGTGATTGCTCTCTTCAAGGCCAGCGCCGTGTGCGCGGTGACCGAGGAGCAGCTGGTGCGCGCCGGCAGCAACCGGCTGGCCGGTCGCATTGCCGCGCTGGAAGAGGGCGAGGGCCGGGCGGCGCTGGCGCTGGCCCTGCCCGGCGGGCTGACGGTGCATGCGCTGCAGCCCACGCTGCCGGCTGGCGAGTCGCTGCGCGTGGGGGATGCGGCCGTGGCCGCCTTTGATCCCTCGTCCGTCATTCTGGCCTCGGGCCGCTGAACCAAGGAGAAAGATCATGTCCCGTGTTCTGTCACGCCAAGCGATATGTCGTGTGTTGCACATCGCTGCGGCGTCGGTGTCGTTGTTTGTCGCCTGCGGCGCGGCGCGGGCAGGTGACGTGAGCGTGGCCGTCGCCGCCAACTTCAACGGCGCGGTGCGCGAACTGGCCACCCTGTTCGAGCAGCGCACCGGCCATCGCGCGCAAATCTCCGTCGGCTCGACCGGCAAGCTGTATGCGCAAATCAAGCACGGCGCGCCCTTCGAGGTGTTGCTCGCCGCCGACGACGAGACGCCGGCGAAGCTCGTCGCCGAATCGGCCGCGGTGGGCGAATCGCGTTTCACCTATGCGATCGGGCGGCTGGTGCTGTGGAGCGTCTCGCCCGATGTCGTCGACGACCAGGGGGCCGTGCTGAAGACGGGCAGCTTCCGCCACCTCGCTCTCGCCAACCCCAGGCTCGCGCCCTACGGCGCGGCGGCGGTGCAGGCGATGCAGGCGCTGGGCGTGCACGAACGCCTGACGCCGCGAGTGGTGCAGGCGGAAAGCATCTCGCAGGCCTTCCAGTACGTCGTCTCGGGCAATGCTGAACTGGGTTTCGTCGCCCTGTCGCAGGTGATGCAGCACGGGCGCCTGGCGTCGGGGTCGGGGTGGACCGTACCCGAGTCGCTGCACAAGCCGCTGCGCCAGGACGCGGTGCTGCTGAACGCGGGCCGCGGCAAGCCGGCGGCGCTGGCCTGGCTCGAATGGCTGAAGAACGACGAAGCCGCAGCGATCATCCGCGCCCACGGCTATTCGCTGCCGCCACGCTGAACCCATGGCACCCGACGATTGGCAGGCCGTTCGCCTCACGCTCGCGCTCGCGGGCATCACCACGCTGCTGCTGCTCGCCATCGGCACGCCGATTGCGTGGTGGCTGGCGCGCACGCGCTCGCGCCTGCGCGCGCCGGTTGCCGCGGTCGTGGCCTTGCCGCTGGTGCTGCCGCCCACGGTGCTCGGCTTCTACCTGCTGCTGCTGCTCGGCGCGAACGGGCCGGTGGGCACAGCGATGCGCGAGCTCGGCCTCGCGCCGCTGCCCTTCACCTTCGGCGGGCTGGTGGTGGCCTCGGTCATCTATTCGCTGCCCTTCGTGGTGCAGCCGCTCCAGTCGGCCTTCCAGGGCATCGGGCCGGGACCGCTGGAGGCGGCGGCCACGCTGCGCGCGGGGCCGTGGGACCGCTTCGCGACCGTCGTGCTGCCGCTCGCCTGGCCCGGCGTGATGGCGGCGGCGGTGCTTGGCTTTGCGCACACCTTGGGTGAGTTCGGCGTCGTGCTGATGATTGGCGGCACCATCCCGGGTGAGACGCGGGTGCTGTCGGTTGCGATCTACGAGCACGTCGAGTCGCTCGAATACGCGCGCGCCCACTGGCTGGCGGGCGGGCTGGTGCTGTTCTCCTTCATCGTGCTGCTGGCAATGCACGTCCTCGGCGGGCGCTGGATGCCGAGCCCGCTGAGCAGCGAACGATGAACGTCGCGTCGTCCGCCCTCGTCGCGACGCTGCGGCTGGCCCACCCGGGCTTCGCGCTCGATGTGGCGTTGGCGCTGCCCGAGCGCGGCGTGACGGCGCTCTTCGGCCGCTCGGGCTCGGGCAAGACCACGGTGCTGCGCTGCATTGCCGGTCTCGAGCCGCAGGTGCAGGGCCGCGTGGCCCTCGGCGGCACCGTGTGGCAGGACAGCGCGCGCGGCATCTTCCTGCCGCCGCACCAGCGCCCTATCGGCCTCGTGTTCCAGGACGCGCGGCTGTTCGCGCACCTGAGCGTGCGCGCCAACATCGAGTACGGCATGAAGCGCGTGCCGGCTGCGCAGCGGCGCATCGGCGTCGACGACGTGGTGGCGCTGCTGGGCATCGGCCACCTGATGGATCGCCGCCCGGCGCGGCTGTCCGGCGGCGAGGCGCAGCGTGTGGCCATCGCCCGCGCGCTGCTGACGAGCCCGCGCCTGCTGTTGCTCGACGAGCCGCTGGCGTCGCTGGACGAAGCTCGCAAGGCCGAGGTGCTGCCGTACCTGGAGCGTCTGCACGACGAACTCGAGATGCCGGTGCTCTATATCAGCCATTCGATGAACGAGATCGCCCATGTGGCCGACCATCTGCTGCTGATCGACGCCGGGCGGCTGCTGGCCGCCGGCCCCGTCGACGAGGTCAGCGCGCGCCTCGACCTGCCGCTCGCGCAGGCCGACGGCGCGGCCGCCGTGCTGACGGGCGCCGTGGCCGGCCACGACGCGGAATTCGGGCTGAGCCGCCTCGACGTGGCGGGCCAGGCGCTGTGGGTGCCGCACATCGAGCGGCCCATCGGCGCACCGGTGCGCTTCCAGGTGGCGGCGCGCGACGTGAGCGTGGCGCTCAGCCGCGCCGTGGATTCGAGCATCGTCAACGTGCTGCCGGCGACGGTCGCCGCGCGTGCCGACGACGACCACGGGCGCAGCCTGCTGCAGCTGGACATTGGCGGTGCGCTGCTGCTGTCGCGCATCACGCGGCGCTCGGCCGAGCAACTCGCGCTGGCGCCGGGCCGCCGGGTGCATGCCCAGATCAAAGGGGTGGCGCTGCTCGGCTGAACGGCTTCGCGCGCTGCGGCACACTTGCCGCCACCGAGGACGAGGAGACGAGCATGACGCGGCAGACCTCTGCGAACGCAACGCCGGCAGACCTGGAAACCGTGGTGATCGACACCCCGCTGGGCAGCTTGCGCGGCGCGGTGCGAGACGGCGTGTCGGTGTTCAAGGGCATTCCGTACGCCGCGAGCACCGCGGCGCGCCAGCGCTTTCTGCCGCCGCAGCCGCCGGCGCCGTGGCGCGGCGTGCGCGATGCACTCGACCCCGGCCCGCGCGCCCCGCAGGCGGAGCGCGCGTACCTGCCGTGCTTCGACTGGCTGGCGTCCTCCACGCCGCAATCCGAAGACTGCCTGTCGCTCAACGTCTTCACGCCCGCGCCGGACGGTGCCGCGCGGCCGGTGATGGTGTACCTGCACGGCGGCGCCTTCGCCTTCGGCTCCTCGGCGCAGCCGGTGCTGGACGGCAGCCGCCTCGCGCGCCTGGGCGACGTGGTGGTGGTCACGGTGAACCACCGGCTCAACGTCTTCGGCTACCTGTGCGCGCAGGATTGCAAGGACGCGCGCTTCGCCGACGCCGGCAACGCCGGCATGCTCGATCTCGTGGCGGCGCTGAAATGGGTGCGAGAGCACATCGGCGCGTTCGGCGGCGATGCCGGCTGCGTGACGGTCTTCGGCCAGTCGGGCGGCGGCGCGAAGGTGGCGATCCTGATGGCGATGCCGGTGGCCGAGGGGCTGTTCCATCGCGCCATCGTGCAGAGCGCGTCCTCGGGCTTTCTGGTGCAGGAACCGGACGATGCGGCCCGTTCGACGCGGCGGCTGCTGGACCAGTTCGGCCTCGGCAGCTCGCAGTTCACCGAGCTGCAGAACGTGCCCGCCGATCGGCTGCTGGCGGCCATGCAGGCCGTGGTGGCGACCGAGGGCGGGCACGACCAGTTCCGCCCGGTGGTCGATGGGCGCAGCATCCTGCGCCAGCCCTTCTTCCCGCAGGCGCCGGAGCAGGCGCGGCATATCCCGCTGCTCATCGGCAGTACCGGCAGCGAAGCCACCTACTACCTCGCCGACAACCTGGCGAACTTCGCCTTGCCGATGGCGAGTGTTCGCGCCCGCATCAAGCGCTTCATGAAGCTCGACGATGCGCAGACCGACGCCGTGATCGCCGCCTATGCAAAGCATCACCCGGGTGCCGCGCCCAGCGAGTTGCTGACGGCCATCGCCAGCGACCACATGTACCGCTGCCCGACGCTCGCGGGCGCCGAACGCAAGACGGAGCAAGGCGGTGCGCCGGTGTTCGTCTACGAGTTCGCGTGGGAAAGCGCCGCGATGGACGGCGTGCTGCGCTCGCCGCACACGGCCGAGTTGCCCTTCGTGTTCGACAACGTCGGTGTGGCGGCACGCTTCACCGGTGATGGCGACGCCGAGCAGTCGCTCGCGCAGCGCACGGCGCTGGCCTGGACACGCTTTGCGCGCACCGGCAACCCGAACGGCGATGGCCTGCCCGCGTGGCCGGCCTACGACCTGGCGCGGCGGGCGACGATGCGCCTCGACCTCGAGCCGCGCGTCGTGGACGATCCGAACGGCGACGACCGCCGCACGATGGCCGAATTCCCGCATTTCCTCCCGGGCAGCGCCATCACCTTCCGGGCCGATTGAGATGACCACCGCCGCGCAGACCTACACGCTTGTCGCCGACGACGGCGAGACGATCGATTGCCTGCAATGGCCGGGCGACGCGCCGGTGCGCGCGGTGGTGCAGATCGCCCACGGCATGGGCGAGCACCCCGGTCGCTATGGCTGGGTGGCCGAGCAACTCGTGGCGGCGGGTTTCGCCGTGCATGCGAATGTGCACCGCGGCCACGGCGAGCGCGAGGCGGCGCGTAGGCGGCTGGGCGATTTCGGCCCGCGCGGCTTTGCCGGGCTGGTGAGCGACATGGCTGTCGTGAGCGCGCATGTCCGGACGCAGCACGCCGGCGCGCCGCTCATCCTGCTCGGCCACAGCATGGGTTCGTTCGCCGCGCAGCTCTACCTGCTCGAGCACGGCGCGCAGCTTGCGGGCGCCGCACTTTCCGGCACCGCGGCGCTCGATCTGCTGAAGGCTGGCCGCCCGCCCGGCTGGCGCCTGGAAGACGCGAGCGGCGGCTTGCCCACGCGCACGCCCTTCGATTGGCTGAGCCGGGACGACGCCGTCGTCGACCGCTACATCGCCGATCCGCTTTGCGGCTTCAGCACCACCGCGGATTCGCGGGCGTCGATGTTTGCGGCCTGCGAGCGCTGCAGCCGCGTCGACGAACTGCGGCGCATTCCGGCCGAGTTGCCGCTGTACCTGTTCACCGGCGACAACGATCCGGTGAACGACCGCCTGGCGTGGTTCCACCCGCTCGCCGCGCGCTATCGCGAAGCGGGCCTGCGCGATGTGTCCGCCCACGTCTACGGCGGCGCAAGGCACGAGGTGCTGAACGAGACCAACCGCGCCGAGGTGATGGCGAACCTGCTCGCCTGGATCGAGCGCGTGATCGCCTGAGCGCGAGCCGAAGCCGTCAGCGCACGTAGCGCCCGCCCGGGCCGTACATCGTGATCTCCACGAACTTGGAGCCGTGGTGGTTGGTCGGGCTGAAGTCGACGGTGTAGCCCCCGAGGTCGGTCTTGCGCATGCCTTCGAGCGAGGCGACCAGCGTGTCCGACGTGACGTTGCGGCCGGCTCGGCGCATGCCTTCGAGCAGCACGCGCAGGTTCAGGTAGCCGAAGTAGTGGTCGTAGTCGATCGGCAGGTTGGCGGCCTTCATCGAGGCGCTGAAGTCGCGCACGAGGTTGGTCGTCGGGCGCCACGGATACGGAATCAGCTGCGTGAAGGCAAGACCTCGCGCGTCGTCGCCCATGGCCGTGAGCAGTGCCCGGCTGTTGGCAATCGAGATGCAGTACAGCGGCACGCCGAGCAGCTTGCGCGAGCTTTTCACGAGCGGAATCATCGACGGGCCGAAGTTGATGACGATCACCGCCTGGGGCCGCGCCTTGGCCAGCGCCTCGACGGCCTGCTCCGCATCCTTGCCGCTGGGGTCCAGCGGCGCCTTGGCGACGATGGCGGCCTTGACCTGCTTCATCGCCGCGTCCAGCACCGGCAGCATCAGCTGGCCGAGCGGCCCGGTCTGGTAGACCACGCCGATGCGCGTGCGCTGCAGCGTCTCGAGGTTGCGCAGCATCTGCACCACCTCGTCGTAGTAGCTCGCCATCGTCGTGAAGAAGTACGGGTGGTGCTTCATGCGCAATGAGGGCGAGCCGGTGTATACGCCGACCAGCGGCACCTTCTTCGCGGCGAGGATGGGCATCACGGCGCCGACGCTGGCGGTGCTGGCCAAGCCGTACAGCGCCGTCACCTTGTCCTGATCGATGAGGCGGTTCACGTTCTCGACGGTGCGCTTCGGGTTGTAGGCGTCGTCGAGCGTGATCAGCCGCACCGGCCGGCCGCCGATGCCGCCGCGGGCGTTGATGTCCGCGATCGCGAGCGACTGGCCTTTGACGACGGCGGTGAAGCTCGGCGCGAGCGGACCGCTCAGGTGGGCGCTCTGGCCGATCAGGATCTCGTCGGGCTGCTGGGCCCAGACCGGCATGCCGATGGCGGCGCCCGCCGTGCTGGCGGCCGCGGCGCTGATGAGCTGGCGGCGGGTGAGACGTGCGGGGATGCGGGTCATGAGCGGTCTCCCGGAGGTGCTCCATGGGGCGCCAGCCGATCTGGCAATTACCAATGGTTGGTCGATGTCACTGTTTGTATATTGAGCGTGACAGCACGGCTGTGCAGGGCAGTTCGTCACGGGAAACCCGCTTCGCGGCGCGACAAGGCCGGGCGGCGTGCATTCCTCCACAGCAGAGGGTGGCGCCGTGGCGCTGAAGGCAGCGAAGCCGCGTGCATGCGGCACGGCTTGAAAAACGGCGCTCCGGCCTGACATCACGCGGGGCCGGGCGCCACGCCCACTGAAACTCCTCACGCACATTCCATGGACAAACAGACGCTCTCATTCCAGGCCGAGGTCAAGCAGATCCTTCACCTCGTCACGCACTCGCTCTACTCGAACAAGGAAATCTTCCTGCGCGAGCTGGTCTCCAACGCCTCCGACGCTTGCGACAAGCTGCGCTTCGAGGCGCTGAACGACAACGGGTTGTACGAAGACCAGCCGAATCTCGAAGTGCGCGTCGCCTTCGACGTCGAGGCCAAGACCATCACCATCACCGACAACGGCATCGGCCTGTCGGCAGACGAAGCGGTGGCCAACCTCGGCACCATTGCCAAGAGCGGCACGCGCGAGTTCGTGGCGCGCCTCGAAGGCGACCAGAAGAAGGACGCACAGCTCATCGGCCAGTTCGGCGTGGGCTTCTACAGCGGCTTCATCGTGGCCGACCGCATCACGGTCGAGTCGCGCCGCGCCGGGTTGAAGCCGGAAGACGGTGTGCGCTGGAGTTCCGAGGGCACGGGCGACTTCGAGATCGAGACCATCACCCGCCTCGAGCGCGGCACGAGCGTGACGCTGCACCTGCGCGACGGCGAGGAAGAGTTCCTCTCGGGCTGGAAGCTGAAATCCATCATAGGCAAGTACTCGGATCACATCTCGCTGCCCATCCTCATGCAGAAGGAAGAGTGGGACGTCGAAGCCGGCAAGCAGGTGACCAAAGACGAATGGGCGCCGGTCAACAAGGCCGCCGCACTGTGGACGCGCAACAAGAACGACATCACACAAGAGCAGTACGACGAGTTCTACAAGCAGATCAGCTACGACACCGAATCACCGCTCGCGCACACGCACAACCGCGTGGAGGGCCGCAGCGAATACACCCAGCTGCTCTACATCCCGAAGAAGGCGCCCTTCGATCTGTGGAACCGCGACAAGCGCGGCGGCGTGAAGCTGTATGTGAAGCGTGTGTTCATCATGGACGACGCCGAGGCGCTGATGCCGGTGTACCTGCGCTTCGTCAAGGGCGTCATCGACAGCGCCGACCTGCCGCTGAACGTGAGCCGCGAGCTGCTGCAGGAAAGCCGCGACGTGAAGGCCATCCGCGAAGGCTCGACCAAGCGCGTGCTGTCGATGCTCGAATCGCTGGCCGACAGCGACGACGCCGCCGAGCGCGAGAAGTACGCCGCGTTCTGGAAGGACTTCGGCGTGGTGTTGAAGGAGGGCGTGGGCGAAGACCACGCCAATGCCGAACGCCTGGCCAAGCTGCTGCGCTTCGCCTCCACCGAGGCCGACGACGGCGTGAGCTTCGCCGACTACGCCAAGCGCATGAAGGACGGTCAGGACGCCATCTACTACGTCACTGCCGACAGCCTGACGGCGGCCAAGAGCAGCCCACAGCTCGAGATCTTCCGCAAGAAGGGCATCGAGGTGCTGCTGCTCGTCGACCGCGTGGACGAGTGGATGCTCAGCCACCTGTTCGAGTTCGACGGCAAGCCGCTGCAAAGCGTGGCCAAGGGCTCGGTGGATCTCGGCAAGCTGCAGGACGAGACCGAGAAGAAGCAGGCTGAAGAAGCCGCCACGGCTTTCAAGCCGGTGCTCGACCGGCTGAAGGAAGTGCTGAAGGACCGGGCGAAGGATGTGCGCATCACCACGCGCCTCGTCGATTCACCGGCCTGCCTGGTGGTGGAGGAGGGCGACATGAGCGGCCACCTCGCGCGGCTGCTCAAGCAGGCCGGGCAGAGCGCGCCGGCATCGCAGCCGATCCTGGAAGTGAACGCCGAGCATGCGCTGGTCAAGCGACTGGAAAGCTCGGAGCACTTCGGTGACCTCGCGCACATCCTCTTCGACCAGGCGCTGCTGGCCGAGGGTGGACAACTCGAAGATCCGGCCGCCTACGTGCGCCGCGTCAATGCGCTGCTGATCGGCTGAGGCTCGTCAGTAGTCGTCGCGCAGCGAGAGCGGCGGCTCGGCCATCGCCGCGATCTGTTCGCGCAACTGGATCGCCTGCTGCTGCCAGTAGGCCGATCCGGCGAACCACGGAAAGGCGATCGGGAACGCTGGGTCGGCCCAGCGCTGGGCGATCCAGGCGCTGTGGTGAATCATGCGCAGCGTGCGCAGCGGCTCGATCAGGCGCAGTTCGCGCCGGTCGAAGTCGCTGAACTGTTCGTAGCCTGAAAGCAGTGCGCGCAACTGCCTCGCCATCGAGGCGCGCTCGCCGGAGAGCAGCATCCACAGGTCCTGCACTGCGGGGCCGTTGACGGCGTCGTCCAGGTCGACGAAATGCGGACCTTGCGGCGTCCACAGCAGGTTGCCGGGATGGCAGTCGCCGTGCAGCCGGATCTGCGCCGCGTCGGCGCAGTCGTCGAAAGCGGCCCGGGCGGCATCGAGCGCACCGTCCACGGCGCTGAACCAGACATTGCGAGCGTCGTCGGGCAAGGCGTCATGCTGCGCGAGCCACTCGCGCGATGCGCTGCCGTAGGTCGCGACCGTGAGGCTGCGCCGGTGATCGAACGCGCGCGTGCGGCCCACGGCATGGATGCGGCCGAGAAAGCGGCCGATCCATTCGAGCGTGGCATCGTTGTCGAGCTCCGGCGACTGCCCCGTGCGCCGAGGCATCACGGCCAGGCGCGTGTCGGCGGGCGTGTCCAGATGAGCCAGCGTGCCGGGCTCGCCGATCACGCGCGCTTCGAGCGCCCCGTCAAAATCGGCGGCCAGCACGAGCGGCGCGACGACCGGAATCTCGGCGGCGGCCAGTTCGAGCGAGAAGGCGTGTTCCTCGAGGATTTGCGCATCGCTCCACCGCTCGGGCCGATAGAACTTCGGCACGACCACGCTGCCGTCTTCCAGGAACACCTGGAAGACGCGGTTCTCGTAGGAGTTGAGCTGCAGCAGTCGGCCGTCGCCGCGCAGGCCGACGGCGTCGAGCGCATCGAGCACCGCTTCGGGCGTTAGGCCGGCGTACGGCGTGGAAGCGGTGGTGTCTGGAAGCATCGGCGCATGCTACGCGCCGCCGCGGCCGTCAGTGCCGGGGCGAATCGACGACGATGCCGGCGATGTCGTCGCCGCGTCGCGGGCCCGGGTCGCGCCGGCGCAGGTCGGTGGTGCCCGGCAGGCCGCCGAACTCCGTGCTCGTGGACTCGGCCCGGCTGTCCGGCGAGAAGAACGAATCCTGGAAGAAGCCCGAGTCCTGCCACAGCGCCGTGCGCTCGGCGCGCCGATTGGCGACGGTGCTCGCCAGCGTGTCGCGCGCCGAGTCGAGGTTGGCCGGTTGCGGCTGGGCGGCGTGCGGTGCGCGCGGCGCCGAGCCGTTCTGCGGCACCAGGAGTTGCAGTTCGGCGACGGTCGGCGGGTTGTCGACCGGGCAGCGCAGGTAGCGCACGCGGCAGGCCGCCAGCACCGACTGCTTGATCTGCATCACGCGGCGCGAGTTGCCGCGGTCGGTGTCGAGATCAATGGCCGCGAGCACGCGCCCGTTGGCGCTGCACACCGCGAAGGTGACGTGGTGCGCGCCCAGCAGGTCATACCAGTAGCGCACTTCGTTCGGATCGTTGGGCTGGCAGAAGCGCACCAGCGGCAGCTTCGACAGCACGATGTGGTGCGGCAGCGCCTCGCGCAGCAGCCGGTACACACGGCGCTCGTCGGTGCTGAACACTGGGCGGGCGGTCAGCGCCCATTCGGTCGGAAGCGGCTTGGGGGCGGTCTTGCGCGCGGGCTTGAGCGTCCAGGCCAGTGCCGCAAGCAGCACGGCGCACAGGACACCCAGCGCGACGATCCAGGGAAGGGTTTGCATGCTCGAGGCGCCAAGCGCTGTCCCGAAGGGATCAGGCCCCAATGGCACCGACCCTGATCAATCGATCAATATACAGGATGTTACGTCTTCGCATGACGCTGGCGCATCCCCCGGGATGCGGCGGAATGCACGGGTCGGGTGGCTCAGATCAGCCGGTCGAACGCATTCGTGCTGCGCGTGAAAGCCTTCACGTCCGACCACATGCCGAGCGCCCAGCTGAAACGGCGCGCCTGCACCTTCCAGCGGTAGTCGAACTCGGCGGCCTGAGCGTCCATCAGTTCGTCCAGTCGCGACGCCACGGTCTCGGCTGGTAGGCGCAGCCAAGCCTGCGATTCGGGACCGTCGCGCTCCACCGTCGCGCCGCCGCGGCGAGCAATCTTCAGCATCGCCGTGTTCTCGCTCAGCGCATGGATCAGCAGCATGGCGACGTTGCGGTTGCGCGCATGCAGCATGGCGTGCCGGAAGAGATGCGCGCCGAGCCCGCGGCCGCGCGCCTTGTCGAGCACCGACACACCGAACTCGGCGGTGCGCTCGCCGGCATCGATCGACGGCGGCATGTAGGCGAGGTGAGCGGTCGCTATCAGATCGAGACGGCGATTGAAGATGCCGAACACCTCGTCTCTTTTGAAGTCGATGCTGCTTACATAGCGTTCGATCTGCTCGTCGCTGGCCGCATAGCCGAAGCGCAGGTAGCGATCCCGCTCGGACAGGCGAAGCAGATGCGCCTGCAGGCGTGCGCGGTGGCAGGCACTCAGTGAGCGGATCGGAATCCATGCGAGCGGGCGCGGTGCCGGGGCCGAGATCGTCGAAGGTGAATCGAGCATGGTGAACGCCTTGATAAGGGTTAACCCGAGTCTAGCGACATGCGAGGGCGCGCGCTCGGCACCCGCCGGGCGTTCGTCACACGGCTTTTCGGCCGCCGCGCAAAGCTTGCTAGAATCATCAGCTTTCCCTTTCTCAGCCCAAGGGAAACCTGCTGCGCGGCTCTTTCACGAATCGCGGGGCGGAACCGCCTAAGAGGCCACCCATCCAGAAGGTGGCGCCGACCGCGGGACGGGCTTTTGATTCAACTCGACATTCACCATGAAAACCTTCAGCGCCAAGCCGGCCGAAGTGACGCATGAGTGGTTTGTGATTGACGCGACCGACAAGGTCCTCGGAAGGGTGGCCAGTGAAGTCGCCCTCCGCCTGCGCGGCAAGCACAAGGCCATTTACACGCCTCACGTCGACACCGGCGATTTCATCGTCATCGTCAACGCCGACAAGATCCGCGTCACCGGCAACAAGGCCAACGACAAGATCTACTACCGCCACACCGGCTACCCCGGCGGCATCTACGGCACCAGCTTCAAGGACATGCAGGCCAAGCACCCGGGCCGCGCGCTCGAGAAGGCGGTCAAGGGCATGCTTCCCAAGGGGCCGCTCGGCTACGCGATGGTCAAGAAGCTGAAGGTGTATGCCGGTGCCACGCATCCGCACACCGCCCAGCAGCCCAAGGCGCTGGAAATCTAAGGAGCGGTGATGATCGGAAATTGGAACTACGGAACCGGCCGCCGCAAGTCGTCGGTGGCGCGCGTCTTCATCAAGAAGGGCACGGGCCAGATCGTCGTCAATGGCAAGCCGGTACAAGAGTACTTCGGCCGCCAGACCTCGATCATGATCGTCAAGCAGCCGCTGATGCTCACCGCCAACGATGCGGCCTTCGACATCAAGGTCAACGTGCACGGCGGTGGTGAATCGGGTCAGGCCGGCGCCGTGCGCCACGGCATCACGCGCGCGCTGATCGATTACGACGCGGCGCTCAAGCCCGACCTGAGCCGTGCCGGCTTCGTCACGCGCGATGCGCGCGAGGTCGAGCGCAAGAAGGTTGGCCTGCACGGCGCTCGCCGTCGCAAGCAGTTCAGCAAGCGCTAAGGCGCTTTGCGGGTACAAAAGAGGAGGCCGCTGCTGCGGCCTCTTTCACTTTCTGGAGCAGTCATTCGATGCGCTGGAAATTGCTTCGCCGCCGGCTCTCGCTCAGCGCCCCGCGCGTCTCGGTGCGCAGCAGCCTGCCTTGGCCGCTGCGCTGGGCACTTGTGGCGCTCATGCTCGGCTTCTCGGCGGCGATCGCGATGTGGGCCTACCAGTTCGGCAAGAGCATCTCCGGCGTCGATGATGGTGCCGATGCAGTGGTTGCGCAGAGCCGGCTCGAGATGGAGCAGTTGCGCCGCGAGCGCGACAGCGCCGTGGCGGTGGCCAACACGGCCGAAAGCCTTCTGAAGGCCGAACGTGTCGCCCAGGAGCGGCTGGCGCAGCAGGTGCGCCAACTGCAGGCCGAGAACCTGTCGCTGCAGTCCGACCTCGCGCTGTTCGAGCGCCTCGTGCCGGCGGGATCGGGCGGCAGGGTGAAGATTCGCAGCGTGCAGGCCGAAATCGGCGGCCCGGGGCGTCTCCACTATCAAGTGCTTGCCATGCAGGCGGGCAAGAACCCGCGCGAATTCGTCGGCCGCATCGAGGTCACGCTGATCGGCACGCTCGACGGGAAGCCGTGGAATTTCGTGCCGCTTTCCTCGGCCGGTGCGCTGCGGATGAAACAGTACGCACGAATCGAGGCGGTGGCCGAATATCCCGCGGAGGCCGTGCTACAAACAGTCCAGATCAGGGTCCTGGACGACAAGGGCGGCGTCCGGGCGCAGCACACTGCCAAGCTCTGACATGCAGTCCCCCGCCCCGGAGAAACACCCCATGTTCGCCAAGAACAAACAGCCGCCCATCCGTTCACTGATCGGCGAGGGCACCGTGATCCAGGGCGAGTTGCGTTTCACCGAGGGCCTGCGCATCGATGGCGAAGTGCAGGGCGACGTAGTCGCCACCGGCGCGAGCAGCATCGTCGTTGTCAGCGAAAAGGCGCGCATCGTGGGCAAAATGAAAGCCTCGCACATCATCGTCAACGGAAGGGTCGAGGGGCCGATCGAGTGCGATCAGTTCCTCGAACTGCAGCCCAAGGCGTCCATCGTGGGCGATATCCGCTACGAGGTGCTCGAGATGCACCAGGGCGCAACCGTCGATGGCGAACTGCGCCCCATCAAGGCCGAAGAGAAACCCGCGTTGAAGCTGGCGACGGCGAACAACGGATAATTCGCCCCTGAGCCGAAAGGAGCTTGTATGAGTGCTGTTGCAGAAAATCTCCAAACCTCTCCCGCGATGGATGAGCCGCCGGCGCCGCTGGTGTTCACCGACAGCGCGGCGGCCAAGGTCAAGGAACTGGTCGACGAAGAAGGCAACCCCGACCTGAAGCTGCGCGTCTTCGTGCAAGGTGGCGGCTGTTCCGGCTTCCAGTACGGCTTCACGTTCGACGAGATCGTGAACGAGGACGACACGCAGATGGGCAAGAACGGCGTCGTCCTGCTGATCGACTCGATGAGCCTGCAGTATCTGATGGGCGCCGAGATCGACTACAAGGACGACCTGCAGGGCGCGCAATTCGTCATCAAGAATCCCAACGCGACCACCACCTGCGGTTGCGGGTCGAGCTTCTCCGCCTGATCACCGACAGCCGGCGATCGACATCGGAAGGCCACCTGCGAGGTGGCCTTTTTCATGGCCGCGCCGAGGTCAGCGCGCCGGGTGCAGCGCGCCGAGAATCCGCGGGCCGGCGGCACCCGTGGCCGATACCAGATTTCCCGGTCGCCGTTCGATGAACGCCTTCGCGAGCCACGCGAATGCCGCGGCCTCCACCTGAAGCACGCCGAGCCCGACCTCGTTGGTGAGGCGCACGGCACTGCCGGGCAGCAACGCGGCAATGCGCCGGCGCACATGACCGTTGAGCGCGCCGCCGCCGCACAGCAATACCGTCGCGGTATCGCGGGCGTGGGCCGTGACGGCGGCCGCGCAACTCGCGGCGGTCAATTCCGCCAGGGTCGCCTGCACGTCCTGTGCGTTCGGCGGCGCGCCGGGCAAGACCTGGAGCTGCGCTTCGAGCCACGCCGGGTTGAAGAGATCGCGCCCGGTGCTCTTGGGCGGCGGCAGGTGGAAGTAGGGCTCGGCCTGCATGGCTTCGAGCAGCGCCGGCAGCACGCGTCCGCCGGCTCCCCAGGCGCCGTCGCGATCGAAGGGCTGGCCCGTGTGCTGCCGGCACCAGTGGTCCATCAATGCGTTGCCGGGGCCGCAATCGAAGCCGAGGGTGCTTGCGTCGGCGCCGAGCGCGGTGAGGTTGCCGATCCCGCCGAGGTTGATCACTGCAACCGCCCGGCCGTCCTGGCCGAAGACTGCGCGATGAAACGCCGGAACCAGGGGCGCACCCTGGCCGCCCGCCGCGACATCGCGCGACCGGAAGTCGGCCACGACGTCGATGCCGGTCAGCTCCGCGAGCAAGGCGCCGTTGTTGATCTGCACGGTGTAGCCGATGCCGTCGAAGGCGCCCGGGCGGTGGCGCAGCGTCTGGCCGTGGGCGCCGATGGCGCGCACCTGCGTTGCCGCCACGTTCGTGTCGGCCAGCAGCGCCTGCACGGCCTGCGCGTACAGCCGCACCAGCGCATTGGCAGCGAGCGCGGCGCGATGCAGCTCGTCCTCACCGCTCGTGTTCAATGCGAGCAGTTCCGCACCCAGTGCGGCCGGCATCGGCTCACTCGCATGCGCCAGCACCGCGAACGGGCGAGGGGGTGACGATGCCGCCGGCGAGAAGTCGACGAGCACCGCGTCGACACCGTCGAGCGAGGTGCCGGACATCAGTCCGATGTAGAGCTCGGCCATGACCGATCGTGTGGGCGGTGCATTCACAAAGAAGAAGGGCCCGCATGGCGGACCCTTGTCGGTTTGGGACGGTGTTGGCTGCCGGCCTATTCGGCGTACGCGCCGGTCCGAGCCATGGTCTCGGCCGCTTCCAGCTGCGCCTTCAGGCTGCGCGCGAGCGAGGCGAAACGAGCTTTCGATGCGGGCGCCAGCGCGACCGTCTCGGACGACTTGGCGATCGTCAGCGGGTTGTGCTGCACGCCGTTGACCTTGACCTCGAAGTGCAGGTGCGGCCCGGTGGCCCAGCCTGTGGCACCCACGGCGCCGATGTGCGTGCCCTGCTCGACCTTCTGGCCGTGCTTCACGTAGATGCGGCTGAGGTGCGCGTACAGCGTCGAGCGGTTGTTGTTGTGCTTGACCACCACGACGTTGCCGTAGCCGTTCTGCCGGCCGGCGAACTCGACCACGCCGTCGCCGACCACGCGCACCGGCGTGCCGGTGGGCGCTCCGTAGTCGACGCCCTTGTGCCGGCGCCATGTCTTGTGGATTGGATGCAGCCGCATCGAGAAGCCGGAGGTGATGCGCGAAAACTCCATCGGGCTTGCCAGGAACGCGCGCCGCTTGCTCTGGCCGTTCATGTCGTAGTAGCCGCCCTTGGCGTCGGTCAGCGGATCCTGGAACCAGACGGCGGAATAGGTCTTGCCGTTGTTCAGGAATTCGGCGGCCAGCACGCGCCCGGAGGCCTGGTTCCAGGTGATCGGCTCGCCATCGGCGGTGAGCGCCTCGTACATCACTGTGAACGTGTCGCCGCGGCGTAGTTCGCGGCGGAAGTCGATGTCCGTTGCGAATATCTCGGCCATCTGGATGGCCACGGTGTCGGGAATGTGCGCCTCGTCGGTCGACGCGAAGAGCGAGTGGCTGATGTTTCCGCTGCCCAGGCGCACCTGCGATGCCAGCGGGGCCGTTTCGACCGTCGCGTTCAACAAGCCATCCTGGCGCGCGATGCGAACGCGCGTGAAGTGGGTGCCGAACTGATCGGGCTGTTCGGCGGCGTAGCGCGCGATCAGCTCGTCGAGGCGTCCCATCGCGTCGGTGCGCACCTGCACCATCTTCCCGGGGCGGCCGGCCAGCACCTTGTGCGCGACGGAATTCGTGCGCAGGAAGCTCGCGGCCTCGGGATCGGAGACGTTCAGGCGCTGCAGCAGCGTATCGGCCGTGTCGCTCGCGCGGGTGAGGTCGCTGCGGTAGAGCTCGAGTTCGTGTTGCGCCAGCGCCTCGAGTTGTGCCTCGATGCCTTCGGGTATGACGTTTTCCGTCACCGTCTGACGGGGCAGGTCGCTTGCGTCAGGGGCCAGCGGGGCGATGCCGAACGCCGTGGCGCCGAAGCCGGCGAGGCAGACGACCACGGCGGTCGAGATGCCGCGGCCATGACGACGCAGGAACGCTTGAGCGCCCTCGGAGGCCTTGATCGCGGCGCGATCGATTGAATCCAGCGGTGTCAATTCGGTGTGGAGCGTTTCAGCTCTGGCTAGGCCCGCAACGCTTGCGCGGCGGGCCTGGGTTGCTGTTTGCGGCCTGGGGCGTCCACTAGAATCGCGCACGCCTCGCGGGCCACACCGGAGTTACTTCGAGGTCTGTACCCGCGTCCGGCCATTGGCGCCGCGCAGTATACCGACCGTGTCGCGCGCGCAACACCGGAATAGCCCGGTCCAGCCCCGCTCCGCACGCCGCTTCTATGTCCCATCTTGTCGACTCAAGTTCTGCCGGCGCGGCTGTGAGCCCCACCGTTTCTTATCCTGTGACCGATCGTGTGCGTCACGCCCTGTCGGTCTCGCAGCGCGGCTGTGACGAACTCTTACCAGAGAACGACTGGCTCACGAAGCTTGCACGATCCGAAGCAACGGGCGTGCCACTGCGCATCAAGCTGGGCCTGGACCCGACGGCACCCGACATCCACATCGGCCATACCGTGGTGCTCAACAAGATGCGGCAGCTTCAGGATCTGGGCCACACGGTCATCTTCCTGATCGGCGACTTCACCTCGATGATTGGCGACCCGTCGGGGCGAAACACGACGCGCCCACCGCTCACGCGCGAGCAGATCGAAGCCAACGCGCAGACCTACTATCGGCAGGCCAGCCTGGTTCTTGACCCGGCGAAGACCGAGATTCGCTACAACTCGGAGTGGAGCGACCCGCTGGGCGCGCGCGGCATGATCGAGCTGGCGGCCAAGTACACGGTGGCCCGCATGATGGAGCGCAACGACTTCCACGAGCGCTTCAAAGCCGGCACGCCGATCTCGGTGCACGAATTCCTGTATCCGCTGATGCAGGGCTACGACTCGGTGGCGCTCAAGAGCGACCTCGAACTCGGCGGCACCGACCAGAAGTTCAACCTGCTCGTCGGCCGCGCGCTGCAAAGCGAATACGGCCAGGAGCCGCAGTGCATCCTGACGATGCCGCTCTTGGAAGGCACCGACGGCGTCGACAAGATGTCGAAAAGCAAGGGCAACTACATCGGCATCACCGAGCCGGCGAACAGCATGTTCGCCAAGCTGCTGTCGATCAGCGACACGCTGATGTGGAAGTACTTCACCTTGCTGAGCTTCCGCTCTGAAGCCGAGATCGCGGCGCTCAGGGCCGAGGTGGAAGCCGGGCGCAACCCGAAAGACGCGAAGGTGATGCTCGCGAAAGAGATCACCACGCGGTTCCACAGCGCCGCAGACGCCGATGCGGCCGAGGCCGACTTCCACAACCGTGCGCGCGGCGGCGTGCCGGATGAGATTTCCGAGGTCACGCTCGCCGGCGCACCGCTGGGCATCGGCGCCGTGCTCAAGCAGGCGACGCTCGCGCCGTCGAGCAGCGAGGCGATGCGCCTCGTCGACGGCGGCGGCGTGCGCATCGACGGCGCGGTGGTCAGCGACAAGGGCCTGAAGCTCGGCGCCGGCACCTACGTCGTGCAGGTGGGCAAGCGCAAGTTCGCGCGCGTGACGATCGGATGATGCGGCGCCGGGCTCGTCGCGGCGCCGTGTCCGGCCGGTAGGCGAACCCGGCAGACATGCACCCGACGACGTGGCTCAAGCTGTCGGCCGCCGTGGCGGTGGCGACGATTTCGCTCAAGACGCTGGCGTGGTGGCTCACCGGCTCGGTCGGCCTGCTGTCGGACGCGATGGAATCCACCGTCAACCTCGTGTCCGCGTTGTTCGGCCTCGCGATGGTGTCGATCGCCCATCGCCCGGCCGACGAGGACCACCCCTTCGGCCACACCAAGGCCGAGTACTTTTCGAGCGGTTTCGAGGGCCTGCTGATCGTCGGTGCGGCGGTTGCCATCATCTGGACTGCGGTCCAGCGCTTCATCCACCCCCAGCCGCTGCAGGACCTGGGCTGGGGCATCGCGCTCACCGTGGTCAGCTCTGCGCTCAACGGCGTGTTCGCCTGGCGCATGCTCGCGGCCGGGCGAGCCCAGCGCTCGATCGCGCTCGAAGCCGATGCGCGCCATCTCTTCACCGATGTGTGGACCTCCGCTGGCGTGGTGGTGGGCATCGCGCTCGTGATGCTGACCGGCTGGCAATGGCTGGACCCGGTGCTGGCGATTGGCGTGGCGCTGAACATCCTGCGCGAGGGCGGCCGCCTGGCCTGGAGCTCGGTCGACGGCCTGATGGACCGCGCGGTGGAGCCCGAGATCCAGGCGCGCATCGAGCGCACGCTGGCGCAGTTCGCGCACCCGGCGATGCGCTTTGACCACGTGATCACGCGGCGCGCCGGCCGCCGGCGCTTCGTCGACCTGCACATGCACATGCCGGGGCGGTGGACGCTCGCGCGCGCCGCGGCGCTGCGCTCAAATGTGGAGCAGGCGCTGATGGCCGAGGTGCCCGGCCTGCGCGCGTCCATCCAGCTGCTGCCGACCGACGTGGAGACGCGCTTCGGCGACGAGGAGCCGCTGCCGTGATGGCATTGATTCAGCGCGTGCGGCAGGCTCGGGTCGAGGTCGACCGCCGCATCGTCGGCGAGATCGCTCAGGGCCTGCTGGTGCTGGTGTGCGCCGAGCCGGACGACACCGAGGCATTGGCCGACAAGCTCGTGCACAAGCTGCTCAAGCTGCGTGTCTTCGCCGATGACGCCGGCAAGATGAACCGCAGCGTGGCCGATGTGACCGGCGGGCTGCTGATCGTCAGCCAGTTCACCCTGGCGGCCGACACCTCCAGCGGCAACCGGCCGAGCTTCACCGGCGCTGCGCCGCCGGCGCTCGGCCAGCGGCTCTACGAACGTGTGGTCGCCACCGCGCGCTCACTGCATCCGGTGGTCGCTGCCGGCGAATTCGGCGCCGACATGCAGGTGCACCTGATCAATGACGGGCCGGTGACGATTCCGATCACGCTGCGCTGAAGCGCCGTGCCGCCATGAAAAACGCCCGCGAGATGCGGGCGTTTTTGTCATCAAGCCACGCCCGTGGCCCGGGTTTCCCGGGCCACCAGGCGGCGCCCCTCGGGGGCCGAGTCCGGACACAAACAGTCCTCAGGACTGTTTGTGCCTGACGAGGGGCCGAGCCTCTGGCTCGGCGCGGCCTGCAAGGCAGGAGCGCAAGCGACTGGGGGGCTCAGTCAGTCCGCGTACTGCCCCGCCGCCTTGATCACCGGCGCCCACTTGTCGATTTCAGACGCCACGAACTTCTTGTGCTCGGCCGGGTTGACGCGTGCGTCGGTCACGATCACGGCGCCCAGCGCCTGCTCGCGCTTGACGAAATCGGCGTCCTTGAGCGCCACCTTCAGCGCCGCGTTCACCTTGTCGAGCACCGCCTTGGGCGTTCCCTTGGGCGCGTACAGCGCGTGCCAGATGCTGACGTTGAAGCCCTTCACGCCGGCTTCGTCGAGCGTGGGCAGCTTGGCAAGCGCGGGCGTCGTCAGGCGCTGCGTGCTCGTCACCGCATACGCCTTCACCTTGCCGGCCTCGATCTGGCTGGTGGTGTTGGTGGTCTGGTCGCACAGCAGGTCCACCTGGCCGCCGAGCAGGTCGGTGATGGCGGGCGCGGTGCCCTTGTACGGAATGGTCTGCATCTCGACCTTCACCGCGCTCATGTACAGCAGACCGCACAGGTGCGAGGCCGAACCCAGGCCGGCGTTCGCGAGATTCACCTGGCCCTTGCTCGAGGCGAGCCACTTGGCCAGTTCGGCGTAGTTGTTGGCGGGCAGGTTGGGCCGGCCGATCAGCGTCATCGGCACTTCGTTGATCATGCCCAGGTACTCGAAGTCCTCGAGCGGCTTGTACTGCAGGTTGCGGTAGAGCGCGGGTGCCGTGCTCATGCCGATGTGGTGCAGCAGCAGCGTGTAGCCGTCGGCCGGCGCCTTGGCGACCTTGGTGGCGCCCAGCGTGCCGCCCGCGCCGCCCACGTTCTCGATCACGATGGTCTGGCCGCCCAACGGCTTGCGCAGCGCCTCGGCCAGGTCGCGCGCGACCTTGTCGGTCGGGCCGCCGGCGGAGAAGGGCACGACGATGGTGACGGGCTTCTCGGGGTAGTCGGCCAGCGCCAGCGGGGCGGCGAGCACGGCAGCAGCAGCAAGCAGAACGCGGTTCATGGGCATCCTTTCGATGCGAGTCGGTGTGGAGCCGAGATTCTCTGCATCGCCCGCGCGTGCGCCATGTCGGGAACTACGTAAGCGGCATTGCCGCGCTTGCGCCGGCGCAAAAACGGCGGCGCTCGCTGCCGGGTTTGCGGCCTATTCGTAACGGCGCGCGTCCTCGATCACCTTGCCGTCGTTGGGTAGGCTGCCGGGCGCGCACAGCGCGACTTCGCCGCGCAGCTTGGTGATATCGCGCACGGCGTCGGCGACGCGGGCGTCCAGCCCCTCGGGCGTGCCGGCCACTTCGACCTGCAGCGTCATGCGGTCGCTCGCCATTTCGCCGCTGACCACGAGGCGCGCCTTCGTGACCTCGGGAAAGCGCCGCACGATCTCCGCCACCTGGCTCGGGTGCACGAACATGCCGCGCACCTTGGCCGTCTGGTCGGCGCGACCCATCCAGCCCTTGATGCGGGTGTTGGTGCGGCCCGTCGGGCAGGGGCCGGCGAGCACGGCGGACAGGTCGCCGGTGCCGAAGCGGATCAGCGGGTAATCGGGGTTCAAGGTGGTGACGACGATCTCGCCGACCTCGCCTTCGGCCACCGGATCGCCGGTGCCGGGGCGCACGATCTCGACGATCACGCCTTCGTCGAGCACCAGTCCTTCACGCGCCGCCGTCTCATAGGCGATGAGTCCGATGTCGGCGGTGGCGTAGCTTTGCATCGCCTCGATGCCGCGCTGCTGCAGCCAGCGGCACAAAGAAGGCGGAAACGCCTCGGCGCCGAGCGAGGCCTTGGTGAGCGAGGGCAGGGCGATGCCGAGTTCGTCCGCCTTTTCCAACAGGATCTTCAGGAAGCTGGGCGTGCCCGCGTAGGCGGCGGGCCGCAGGTCGGCCATCGCCTGCACCTGCTGTTCGGTCTGGCCGATGCCGGCGGGAAAGACGGTGCAGCCGAGCGCATGCGCACCGTTTTCCATCATCGCGCCGGCGGGGGTGAAGTGATAGCTGAAGGCGTTGTGCACCAGGTCGCCGGCGCGCAGGCCGGCGGCATGCAGCGCGCGGGCCACGCGCCAGTAGTCGCGCCCATGGCCCTCGGGCTCGTACAGGCCGCCGGGCGAGGCGAACACGCGCAGCGCGCCGCGGCCCGCGGCGGCGCGTGCGCCCCAGCCGATGGTGGCGAAGCCGCCGAAGGCATCGGCCGCGCGCCCGGCCTTCTGCTGCTCGGCCAGCTCGCTCTTGCGCGTGACGGGCAGGCGGGTGAGGGCTTCGCGGCTGTTCACGGCCGGGGCATCCACGCCGCGCAGGATCTGCGCCATGGCGGGCGACTGCGCCTGGGCGTGGGTGATCTGCGTCGGCAGCGCCTGCAGCAGTGCCTGCTCGCGCTGTTCGGGGGCGCGGGTTTCGAGCGCGTCGTAGAACATCTCAGGAATCCTCGTCCGTCCAGCGCGCGAGGCGCTTCTTCACTTCATCGAGAAATTTGCGCACGTCGGCGCTGTTCTTCAGCGTGTGCGTCTCCCACTCGGGCGAGACGGCAGGGCGCTTCACGAGACGCGCTGCAATGCTGTCGGCATTCGTCGCAAACTCGACGACGCGCTTTCCCTTCAGCTCGAAGCCCGGCTTGCCGTCGACCAGGCGTTCGGCGAGCGTGCGCAGGTCGCGCAGCTGGCGGCGCAGCCCGACGAGCGCCTCGTCGGGCTTGAATGCCGGCGGCGCGAAGAAGTCGTCGCTCATGTCAGTGATCCATGGCGTTGCGCGCCACCCGCGACGAACGAACCTGGGGCCAAGCGAATGCCGCGGATCCGGCTCCGCCGGTCCGCTGGCATTGCCCCCTTGAGGGGGCGCGCGAAGCGCGTAGGGGGTGGATCATGCCAACCAGCGCTTGCGCCGCTTGTAGCTCTTCACGTCGCGAAAGCTCTTGCGGTCGCCGCCGCCCATGCCGAGGTAGAACTCCTTCACGTCCTCGTTCTCGGCCAGCGATTTCGCCTCGCCGTCCATCACGATGCGTCCGTTCTCGAGGATGTAGCCGTAGTCGGCGTAGCGCAGCGCCATGCTGGTGTTCTGCTCGGCCAGCAGGAAGGTCACGCGCTCGCGCTGGTTGAGGTCTTTGACGATCTCGAACACCTCTTCCACGATCTGCGGCGCGAGACCCATCGAAGGCTCGTCGAGCAGCACCATCTTCGGGTTCGCCATCAGCGCGCGACCGATGGCGCACATCTGCTGCTCGCCGCCCGAGGTGTAGGCCGCCTGCGAGCCGCGCCGCGTCTTCAGCCGCGGAAAGTAGGCGTAGACCTTCTCCAGCGTCTCGGCCACTGCCGCCTTGCCGTCGCGACGCGTGTAAGCGCCGGTCATCAGGTTGTCTTCGATGGTGAGGTGCGCGAAGCAGTGGCGGCCCTCCATCACCTGGATCACGCCGCGCTCGACCATGTCGGAGGTGCTCAGGCGCTCGATGCGCTCGCCGCGCAGTTCGATCGAGCCCTTGGTGACCGCGCCGCGCTCGCCGGCCAGCAGGTTGCTGACCGCGCGCAGGGTCGTGGTCTTGCCCGCGCCGTTGCCGCCCATCAGCGCCACGATGCGGCCTTCGGGCACCTGCAACGACACACCCTTGAGCACGAGGATCACGTGGTTGTAGATGACCTCGATGCCGTTGACGTTCAGAAGAATGTTGTTCATGTCGCCCGTCACCAATCAAGCAGCTGCCGCGGAACCGGCTCTGCCGGGCCGCTGGCAGCGCCTTGCAGGCCGCGCCGGGCCAGTGGCCCGGCCCTTCGCCAGGCACGAAAGGTCCACTGGACCTTTCGTGTCCGGGCTCAGCCCCCTTGAGGGGGAGCGGCGCAAGCCGCTCCGGGGGTGGTCCATCAACTGGGGAGCGGCGTAGCCGCTCCGGGGGTGGTCCATCAGCTCTGGCAATCCGCCGGGCTTCTGCGGGTGAGCTTCTTCTCGGCCAGGTACTTGTCGGCAGCCGCCTTGATCATCGGCTTGAGGATCTGTTCATCCGCCTCGAAGTAGTCGGTGGTGATGTTCCACTTCTTGCCGTCCCAGGTTTCAATGCGTGCCGCGGTCGAACCCATGTGATCGGCGCACGAGGTGCTGATCGGGCGCATCACGCCCTTGAATCCCAGCGCGTCGAGCTTGGCTTGCGTGAGGTTCAGGTTCTCCAGACCCCAGCGCACCTGCTTGCCGGACATGACCTGGCCCTTGCCGAAGCGCTCTTGCGCGCGCCGCACCGCTTCGTGGCTGAGCATCTGGATGATCACGCCGCGGGTGTAGAGCACCGAGCCGACTTCGTCTCTCGGGCCGGTGCCGTTGCCCTTGTCGTGCACGTGCTTCAGGATCTCCTGCATGACCTTGAAGTCCTGGCCGGAGGTGTTGAGCGCGAGCGCGTGGTAGCCCTTGGCGCCTTCTTCCACGCCCTTCACGTCGGGCTCGGCGCCGGCCCACCACACGCCATACATCTTGTCGCGCGGATAGCCGGTGGCCACCGCCTCCTTGAGCGCGGTGGAGTTCATAACGCCCCAGCCCCACAGCAGCACGTAGTCGGGCCGGCTCTGGCGCACCTTCAGCCAGGTGGATTTCTGTTCCACACCGGGCGCCGTCACGGGCAGCAGCTGCAGATCGAAGCCGTGCATCTTGGCGCGCTCCTGCAGCAGCGGAATCGGCTCCTTGCCGAACGGCGAGTCGTGATAGACCAGCGCGATGTCCTTGCCCTTGAGCTTGTCGAGGCCGCCCTCGCGCTTGGCAATCGCCTGGATGATGACGTCGGCGCCGGTCCAGTAGCTGCCCATCAGCGGGAAGTTCCACGGGAACGCCATGCCGTCCTGCGAGGCCGACAGGCCATAGCCGAGCGTCATCAACGGAATCTCGTCGCCGGGCGCCTTGGCGGTCAGCGCGAAGGTGATGCCGGTCGACTGCGGGTCGATCAGGGTCGCGCCGCCGTTCTTGTCCTTCAGCCGCTCATAGCACTCGACGCCCTTGTCGGTCGCGTAGCCGGTTTCGCATTCCTCGAACGCGATCTTCACGCCGTTGATGCCGCCGTCGCGCGCGTTCACCATCTTGATGTAGTCCTGCTTGCCGTTGGCCCAGGGCGTGCCGTTCGGTGCGTAGGGGCCGGTGCGGTAGGAGAGCAGCGGGAAATACTGCTCCTTGGCCTGCGCATTGGCGTCGGGCGCGGCTGCCACGCCGACGAGCCCCGCCGCGAGCATGGCGGCGGAGAGGGTGATGCCCTTCAGGGTTCTGAATTTCATGTCTGCCTCCAGAGGTGGAAAGAAAGCACCCGTCGGTGCGTGGGAAAACTCTCGCCCGGCAATCGATCCGGTCGCTCGATTCGGCTCAATGCGGAAACGGCCACAGCCGCAGCTTTTCCTTGGCTGTCGACCACAGGCGCGCCACGCCGTGCGGCTCGACGATCAGGAAGAACACGATCAACGCGCCGAAGATGATCGACGCGAGGTGCGCCGAGAGCGCGGTGTCGATCGGAATGCCGAACCAGTTCGGCAGGCTGTCGAGCACGATGGGCAGCAGCACGATGAACGCCGCGCCGAAGAAGCTGCCCATGATGGAGCCGAGGCCGCCGATGATGATCATGAACAGCAACTCGAACGAGCGCTGCAGGTTGAAGGCCGCCGGCTCCCACGAGCCGAGGTGCAGAAAGGCCCACAGCGCGCCGGCCACGCCGATCAGGAACGAGCTGACCGCGAACGCCGTCAGCTTGGCGACGATCGGGCGAATGCCGATCACCGCGGCGGCCACGTCCATGTCGCGAATCGCCATCCACTCGCGGCCGATGGCGCTGCGCACGAGGTTCTTCGCCAGCAACGCCAGCAGGGCGACGAGCATCAGGCAGAACAGGTATTTGCGCAGCGGCGAATCCAGCGGAATGCCGAAGGCTTGCAGTGCGGCCACGCCGACCGAGCCCGACGACGAATCGTTGGTGAACCACGAGATGCGCAAGAACGCCCAGTCGGTGAAGAACTGCGCCGCGAGCGTGGCGACAGCCAGGTACAGCCCGCGGATGCGCAGCGACGGCAGGCCGAAAACAATGCCGACGGCTGTTGCGCACAGGCCCCCCAGCAGCAGCGCCAGAACCAGTGGCATGCCGTCGATGCGGGCCGTGAAATTGAACGCCGCGTAGGCGCCGATCGCCATGAACGCGCCGCCGCCGAGAGAGATCTGCCCGCAATAGCCGACCAGGATGTTCAGGCCGATGGCGGCCAGCGCCAGGATCAGCGTGGGCGTGAGGATGGCGCGAAACGTGTACTCCGACGCGGTCAGCGGCAGCACCACGAAAGCGATGAGCAGCAGCACCAGGATGGCGATGCGATCCTGGCGGATCGGAAAGATCTGCTGGTCGGCGCGGTAAGTGGTCTTGAACTGACCGTTCTCTCTGTACAGCATGGTCAGACCCGATCGATGATTTTCTCGCCGAACAAGCCTTGCGGCCTGACCAGCAAGAAGGCAAGCGCCAGCACATAGGCGAACCAGATCTCGATGCCGCCGCCGAACAGCGGGCCGATGTAGATCTCCGAGAGCTTCTCGCCCACGCCGATGACGAGCCCGCCGATGATGGCGCCGGGGATCGACGTAAGCCCGCCCAGGATCACCACCGGCAGCGCCTTGAGCGCCACCACCGAGAGCGAGAACTGCACGCCGAGCTTGCTGCCCCAGATGATTCCTGCCACGAGCGCGACCAGACCGGCCACCGACCACACGATGATCCAGATGCGCGACAGCGGAATGCCGATCGACTGCGCGGCCTGGTGGTCATCGGCGACCGCGCGCAGCGCGCGGCCCGTCGAGGTCTTCTGGAAGAACAGCGCGAGCAGCGCGACCAGCACCGCGGCAATCACCGCGGCCGACAGGTCCTGCTGATTCACCAGCACGCCGCCGTCGAAGGTGTTCTCGAACAGGAAGATCGGATCCTTGGGCAGGCCGACGTCGATGGTGTAGATGTTGCTGCCGAAGATCGTCTGGCCGACGCCGTCGAGGATGAAGGCCACGCCGATCGTCGCCATCAAGAGGGTGATGCCCTCCTGGTTGACGAGGTGGCGCAGCACGAGCTTCTCGATCAGCCACGCGACGATGACCATGACGAGCACGGCGCCCACGAACGCGAGCACGTTGACGAGCGTCTTGTCGGTGAGGCCGGTCAGTTGCGGTATCCAGTCGGCGAAGCGCGCCATGGCCAGCGCCGCGAACAGCACCATCGCGCCCTGGGCGAAATTGAACACGCCGCTCGCCTTGAAGATCAGCACGAAGCCGAGCGCGATCAGCGAATACAGCATGCCGACCATCAGGCCGCCGAGGAGGGTTTCGAGAAAGAAGCCCATGCTATGTCTGCCCGCCGATCGTCGGGTACGACGATCGACCCCCCGAGGGGGTGCGGGCCGGCTTGGGAGCGGCCCGGCGCTCGGCCCGCTTCATGCCGCCACCTCGTGTGTTGTACCCAGGTAGGCACTGATCACGTCCGGATTGCTGCGAACGACATCCGGCGTGCCGTCGCCGATCTTCTTGCCGTAGTCGAGTACGACCACGCGATCGCTGATGTCCATCACGACGCTCATGTCGTGCTCGATCAGCACGATGGAGACGCCGAACTCGTCGTTCACGTCGAGGATGAAGCGGCTCATGTCCTGCTTCTCCTCGACGTTCATGCCGGCCATCGGCTCATCGAGCAGCAGCAGGCGCGGCTCCATCGCCAGCGCCCGGCCGAGGTCCACCCGCTTCTGCAGGCCGTAGGGCATGCGCCCGACGGGCGTCTTGCGATAGGGCTGGATCTCGAGGAAATCGATGATGCGCTCGACGGCCTCGCGCTGCACCAGCTCCTCGCGCTCGGCGGCGCCCCAGCCGAACGGGTTGCGCAGCGCCTGCTGGAAGATGTTGCTCTTCATCTTCAGGTTGCGCCCGGTCATGATGTTGTCGAGCACGCTCATGCCCTTGAACAGCGCCAGGTTCTGGAAGGTGCGCGCCACGCCCATCTCGGCGACCTGGCGCGAGTTCATCTGGTGGAAGGTCTGGCCACCCAGGCTGATGGAGCCCTGCTGCGGCTGATACACGCCGTTGATGCAGTTCAGCAGCGAACTCTTGCCCGCGCCGTTCGGGCCGATGATGGCGCGTATCTCGTGTTCCCGAACATCGAAGCTGATGTCGGAAAGCGCCTTCACGCCGCCGAAGGCGAGGCTGATGTTCTTCACCTCGAGCACCACGTCGCCCGTGGCACGATCCAGCCGGCTCATGCGGCTCTCCCCAAGGCCGGATACACCGTCACATCGCTGATCTTCAGATCGGCCGACACCATGCCGGTGCGCCCGTCCTCGAAGGTCACCTGCGTCTCGATGTACTGGGAACTCTTGCCCGCATACAGCGCATCCACCAGCGCACCGTAGCGATCGGCGATGAAGCCGCGGCGCACCTTGCGTGTGCGGGTGAGTTCGCCGTCGTCGGCATCGAGTTCCTTGTGCAGCACGAGGAAGCGGTTGATCTGGCTGCCGGCCAGGCGCTCGTCGGCGGCGAGGTCGGCGTTCACCTTGTCCACGCACTGGCGCACCAGTTCGTAGACCTCCGGTTTTTGCGCCAGGTCGGTATAGCCGGCATAGGGCAGGTTGCGGCGCTCGGCCCAGTTGCCCACGGCCTCGATGTCGATGTTGATGAAGGCGCACACCTTCTCGCGCTTGTCGCCGAAGGCCACCGCTTCCTTGATGAAGGGAAAGAACTTCAGCTTGTTCTCCACGTACTTGGGCGCAAACATCGCGCCGTCGTTCGGCCCGCCGGCCAGCCGGCCCACGTCCTTGGCGCGGTCGATGATCTTCAGGTGCCCGCCGGCGTCGAGGAAGCCGGCGTCGCCCGTGTGGTACCAGCCCTCGGCGTCCAGCACCTCGGCCGTGGCTGCGTCGTTCTTGTGGTAGCCCTTGAGCAGCCCCGGCGAGCGCACCAGCACCTCGCCGCTGTCGGTCACGCGCAGCTCCACGCCGTCGATGGGCACGCCCACCGTGTCGGACTTCGCCTCCTGGTCGGGCTGCAGGCACACGAACACCGCGGTCTCGGTGGAACCGTAGAGCTGCTTCAGGTTGATGCCGATGGCGCGGTAGAAGACGAACAGGTCCGGCCCGATCGCCTCGCCCGCTGTGTAGGCCACGCGCACGCGGCTGAAGCCGAGCGTGTTGCGCAGCGGGCCGTAGACCAGCAGGTTGCCGAGGCCGTAGAGCAGTCGGTCAGTCAAGGGCAGCGGCTTGCCGTCCATGCGCACCGGGCCGATGCGCCGCGCCACTGCCATGAAGCGCTCGAACAGCCAGCGCTTGATGGCGCTCGCGTCTTCCATGCGGATCATCACGCTGGTGAGCAGGCCCTCGAATACCCGCGGCGGCGCGAAGTAATAGGTCGGCCCGATCTCCTTGAGGTCGATGCTCACCGTGTCGGCCGACTCCGGGCAGTTCACCACGTAGCCGCAGGCCAGCCACTGCGCGTAGCTGAAGGTGTTCTGCCCGATCCATGCCGGCGGCAGGTAGGCCAGCACTTCCTCGTCGTGCGTCAGCCGGTCGAAGCGCGCGCCGGCTTGTGCGCGGTCGATCAGCGACAGGTGGGTGTGCACCACGCCCTTGGGCTGGCCGGTGGTGCCGGAGGTGAAGAACAGCGCGGCCACGTCGCCCGGCCGCGTCTGCGCGATGGCCTCGTCGACGTGATGCGGATGCTGAGCATTCCACGCGCGGCCGGCCTCCACCAGATCGTCGAGCGGCGCGAGCCCCGGCTCATCGTAGTGGCGCAACCCGCGCGGGTCGTCGAACCAGATGCGCTCGAGGGCCGCGCACTGCGGGCGCACTTCGAGCAGCTTGTCCACCTGCTCCTGGTCTTCGGCGATGGCAAAGCGCACGTCGGCATTGACCAGCGGAAACACGAACTCGGCCGAGCCGGCGTCCTGGTACAGCGGCACCGGAATGGCACCGAGCGATTGCGCCGCGAGCATCGAGGCGTAGAGCCGCGGCCGGTTCTCGCCGATCACCACCACATGCTCGCCGCGCTGCAGCCCGGCCTGCGCCAAGCCGCCCGCGAGCGTTCGCACGAGGTCGGCCAGCGCCGACCAGCTCAGCGTCTGCCAGATGCCGAATTCCTTCTCGCGCAGGGCCGGTGCGCCCGGCCGCTTGGCGGCGTGCTCCAGCAGGAGTTGCGGAAAGGTCGTGGACACCGTGGCCTCCATCGCGAGTGTGGGTGCCCGGGCCAAGGTCGGCCCGGGGCTTGTGCTCGCCGTGCTTGTGGCACCTGCGGACGCCGTCAATGTAAGAACTAGTTTGACGCCATGTTGTCGTTCTGACGACAATCCTAGGGACAGTCCCCTCGGGTCTTTCCCGCAATGCAGAACAACCAGCCTTTGCCTTCAGCGCTGAAGACGCGAGCCGTCGAGACGGCAGCTCCACTGTTCAAGCGGGCGCGCGAAGCCACCGCCCGCGAACTGGCGGGCGTTCCCTGGCTCGGCCGGCTCGATGCCGCCGAACGCCTGCGCGTGGTCGCCGACGTGCGCGTCGCGCCCGTCAACGTGGGCGAATTGCTGTGCCGCGTGGGCCGCCCGCCGGTGTACTGGTTCGGCGTCATCGACGGCCTGCTGAAGATGAGCAACGACGACGCGGCCGGCATGCCTATCACCTTCACCGGCGTGCCGCCGGGTGGCTGGTTCGGCGAGGGCACGGTCATCAAGCGCGAGTCCTACCGCTACAACATCCAGGCGCTGCGCAAGAGCGTGGTGGCAGGCATTCCGGTCGACACCTTCCACTGGCTGCTGGACCACAGCATTTCCTTCAACCGCTTCATCACCCAGCAGCTCAACGAGCGCCTCGGCCAGTTCATCGCCGCGCGCGAGATCGACCGTCTGGGCGACCCCGACGCACGCGTCGCGCGCAGCCTCGCGGCGCTGTTCCATCCGGTGCTGTACCCCGGCGTCGGCACCTTGCTGCGCATCACGCAGCAGGAGCTCGGCTATCTCGTCGGGCTGTCGCGACAGCGCGTGAACGAGGCGCTGCGCGCGCTGCAGCGCAGCGGCCTGATCGAGGTCGAGTACGGCGGCGTGCGCGTGCTCGACCTCGACGGCCTGGCCCGCGTCCATCTGCAGGCGCCGCCGGCGGCGCGGGCCACCTCCGATTCCCCGTTGCGCTGATCGCGCCGCACAATCGGCGGTGCCCGACGGCGGCCCGCAGCGGCTGCCGTTCGCGCTCGTCATCCAACCACCGGGGAGTCACGCCATGGCATTCAGCACCGTCGAGAAGCTCAAGGACCCGAAGCAGTACAAGGCCGATCTGAAGAGCGCGCTCGGCAAGGTCGGAAAGAATCCGGTCAAGTTCGAGTACTTCGAGAAGTTTCCCTTCGCCGACAAGCCGGCGCCGCTGCTCATCGTCGGGCACCCACCGGCCCTGCCGGCGGCGGTCGTCGCGGCCGGCGCGGTGCGCAAGGCGAAGGGCAACTGCGTGCTCGCCGACGACGACCTGACGTTCGACATCGAGTGGGGCGCGATCAAGCAGGTGCAGCTCAAGGAGGTGCTCAAGGGAACGAGCCGCACCGGCGCGATCGACGACGGCGCGGCCCGGGACGACGACAAGGCCGCGAGCCCGCAAGAAGCGAAGCATCGCGCGAAGCGCGCCGCTCTCACCAAGACCTTCGACGCGATCAAGGGCCAGGTGACTGACGACGAGCGCAAGCAGCTGCGTCAGCTGTACGGCGACATCGACGATGCATTCGAGCGCCACGACGATGCCGGTATCGCCAAGAAGCTCGCCGAGCTGGAGCGCGGCATCGCGTCGGCGGTCGAGGCACTGCAACGCCAGGCGAAGCTCAACGCGCAGCGCGACGACAAGAACGCCGCGCTGATCGACAAGGCCGAGCAGGCGACTGCGGCGCTCGATGCCTCGGTGAAGAAGCTGCAGATTGACCTCGGCAATTGCGAAGGCCGGCTCAAGCAACTGACGGCGCAGGCCGAGCATCTGCAGAAGGCCACGCTCGACCTGCGCAACATGGCCAAGGCCAAGCAGGAGGCGGCGAAGAAGCAGCGCGCCGAGGCCATCGCCAAGGCGGTCGCCGACGTCAAGGCGCAGGAAAAGACGATCGCCGGCCTGAAGACCCGCATCGTCGATGCCGCCAAGGCCCTGCAGGCCAACAAGGACCAGGGCCGGGCGAAGGAGCTGCTCGCGTCGTTCACGCTGCTCAACGATGCCTCGCAGCGCCTGAGCGAGAAGCTGCGTGCCGTCGAGCGCCAGCCGGTGGCTGCGCTTGCCGCCGATGCCGGCGACGGCATCAAGGAGACGGTGGGCCGCATGGCCGAGGCGTCGACCTGGCAGAAGCAGCAGTTCGACAAGGCGGCCGCCGGCGCCAACGTGCACGGCTCCGGCCGGCACGGCGCACAGCAGGGCATGGACCGCGCCGCGCGCCGCGCCGTGACGGGCGGCTTCGGTGCCGATTCGGCCAACAACCCGGCGGGCGTGACCCAGCACACCAAGCAGTGGACGGCGAAGGCGGCCGTGCAGTACACCGTCTCGCCCGACGGCAAGATCAAGGTCACCAACGCGCGCGAGGTGATCAAGCACGTGGTCGACGAGCAGAGCAACTACTGCAAGACCTTCACGCAGTCGATGTTCGCCAACCCGGTGCTCGAGAAGGAAGCGGTCGACAACGCCGTCGCCATCGCCAAGGCGAAATGCCCGTGGACGCACGTCGACGACGGCGGATGGAAGGAACTCAAGACCCTGGTCGTCTGGGTGCCGAAGCCGAAGACCGCGCCGGGGTACGGCTACGAGATGAAGCTGGTCGACCGCAGCAAGAAGCTCACGACCGAGCAGGCCGACCGGCTCGTCAAGCAGTTCGAGTCGGGCCAGATCAAGACGATCGACAAGCTGCTGGATCAGCTCAACGTGGAGTTGACGAAGAAGCCCGACGACGGCGGCGTGAAGATGATTCCGCATGCCAAGGTCGTGCTGGAACGCAGTGATGTGAATGCGCACGGCTGGGTCGCCAAGACGCACTTCCCGGACAACAGCGTCAACGCGGCCGCCTGGTCCATCGGCGGGCTGTCGGTGCGCAAGGGCAATGCCGCCGTGCAGCAGGCGCCGACCGCCGTCGTGTAGACCATCAGCGCAGCAGCCAACGCTCGCCGTAGGTCGGTGGCGCCGGCCAGTCGGCGGCGAGGGGCGGCGATGCCGACCGCGCCTGCAGCCATTGCCGCGTGAGCATCCAGCCGGCGTGCGCCACGACCACGGCCGCTGTGCCGCCCGGCTGCCAGGCGCCCGCGCGCTGCATGAAGGTCCGAAGCGGTTCGCCGCCGCCGGGCGCATGCGAGGCGAAATCGGCGCACCAGCGGTCGATGTCGGCGCGTGCGATGTCGGCCCAGCGTCGCCCGTCCCAGCGGCCGAAGTCGGCTTCAGCCAAGGCGGGGTCGATGCAATGCCGCCAGCCGAGGCGGCGCAGGCAGCGGCCCACCTCGGCGCAGCGCCGCAGCGGCGAGGTGAACACCACGCGCGGCAGGCCTTCGCGGCATGCGGCCGTGTGGATGCGGCGGGCGAGGCGGCGCGCCTTGCGGCGGTCGACGGCAAGGTCGGTGCGGCCGATGCAGTGGCCTCCGGCGCCGCGCGGCCGCGGATGGCGCCAGGCATGAATTGAAGTCGTCACGCCACGGCCGCGGTCAGCGCCAGCAGCACCGCGCATTCGGCGAGTTGTTCGGCGGCGCCCAGCGTGTCGCCGGTGTAGCCGCCGAGCCGGCGCGCCAGCCAGGCGCGCATCACGATGACGACCAGCCCCGCCGCAGCCAGTGCCGCCAATGCGCGCGATGGCGCCATGCCCAGGGCCACCGCACCGGCCGCGAGCGCGAAGCCCCAGCCGGTGGCGACCGCCACATCGATGCGCCGCACCGCCGTGGCCAGCGGCTTGGCCTTGGCATGCTCGGCGTCGCCCGCATAGCCGAGAGCGCCCATCAACGCCAACGCTGCGCCGCGGCTGAGCGCATGGGCCAGCACCACGCCGGCCGCCGCCGCGGCAGCGCGCTGCGGCACGAGCGCGGTCAACAGCGCCACGCGCAGGCCGAGCACCAGTGCGAGCGCGAGCGCGCCGTAGCTGCCGATGCGCGAGTCCTTCATGATGGCCAGCGCCCGTTCGCGGCTCACGCTGCCGCCCAGCGCGTCGAAGGTGTCGGCCAGGCCGTCTTCATGAAACGCGCCGGTAAGCCAGGCTGTCGCCATCACGCTCAGCACCGCGGCGACGAGCGGCGGCCACCACGCGGCGGCCCCGAGCAGCACCGCCGCGCCGGCCGCGCCGACGAAGGCGCCCACCAGCGGGAAGTGCCGCACGCACCGGTTGAGCCGCTGCGGCGCGAAGCCCGTCCAGGCCGGCACCGGTACGCGGGTGAGGAATTGCAGCGCGGTCAGCAGCAGGCGCATTTCCTCCGCCAGTACGCTCATGAGCTGCGCCCGCTCACGCCTGCCGAGTCGAAGCTCGCCATCTCCGCCAGCAGCAGCTCGGCCGACTTCAGCAGCGGCCAGGCCAGCGCCGCGCCCGAGCCTTCGCCCAGGCGCAGGCCGAGGTCGAGCAGCGGCGGCGTTCCCAGCCGCTCCAGCCAGGCGGCGTGCCCGCTCTCGGCCGAGGCGTGGGCGAACACGCAGCGCTGCAACACGGCCGGCGCCAGCGCCGCGGCCAGCGCCACGGCGGCGGTGGTGATGAAGCCGTCGACGACGATCACGCGGCGTTCGTGCGCGGCCTGCAGCACGGCGCCGGCCATGGCGGCGATCTCGAAGCCGCCGAAGGCCGCCAGCGCGTCCAGCGGCTCGTGCGCCGCGGCATGGCGTTCGAGCACGCGCTGCAGCACCGCCTGCTTGCGCGCGAGGCCGGCGTCGTCCAGCCCCGTGCCGCGCCCGGTGCAGCGCGAGAGCGGCAGGCCGGTGAGCCGGCTCATCAGCAGCGCCGCGGCCGAGGTGTTGCCGATGCCCATCTCGCCGAGCAACAGCACGTTGCCCGGCAGGCCGGCTGCGAGCTGCGCGCCGCGGTCCAGCGAGTCGCGGCATTGCGCCGGCGTCATGGCCGGGCCTTCGCTGCTGTCGGCCGTGCCGGGCGCGGTCTTGATCGCGGCGAGCTGCGGATGCGGCGCGGTGTCGCTGCGCACGCCGCAGTCGGCCACCGTCAGCGCCAGGCCGTGCTGGCGCGCCAGCACCGAGACGGCGGCGCCGCCGTCCAGCATGTTGCGCACCATCTGCGCCGTCACGTCGGCCGGGTAGGCCGAGACGCCCTGCGCCGCGAGGCCGTGGTCGGCGGCGAACACCACGAGTTGCGGCTGCGCGAGCTGTGGTTCGTCGCGGCCCTGTATCAGCGCGAGCCGCAGCCCCAGCGCCTCGAGGCGCCCGAGCGCGCCCAGCGGCTTGGTCTTGCCGTCGATGCGCTGCTGCACGCGCGCTTCGAGCCGCGGGTCGGCGAGGGAAGGGATATCGAAGGAGATCACGTGCGGTCCTTGGCGAAGAGTCGTTGCAGCAGCCGCGCGTCGAGGTGTTCCTCGACCAGGTCGGCCAGCGTGTCGAAGGCGTCGTCCAGCGTCGGCACCTGCGCGCCGAAGAGGGCGCGCAGCACGGCTGGCGACTCGAACAGCCCGTGGGCGTACACGCCCAGCACCGGGCCGCGCTGCCAGCCGATGGGCTCGCCGTGGGCGTCGTGCAGGGCGGCGGCGCAGCCGGTGTCGGCGGTGGTGAGGCCGTTGCGGATTTCGTAGCCGTCGAACGCCACGCCGGCCAGCGCCGCCCAGGGCGCCACCGGCAGCGGCGCGAACTGCGCACGCGCCGGCTGAACACGCTTGGCCGCGCCATAGCGCGTGTGCAGCGGCAGCAGGCCGAGGCCGGGGCGGGGGCCATGCGCCTCGCCATCGAAGCCCTCGGGATCGGCCAGCGTCTCGCCCAGCATCTGCAGCCCGCCGCAGATGCCCAGCACCGCGCGGCCGGCCGCGGCGTGGCGCTGCACGGCGCGGTCCAGGCCCTGCGCGCGCAGCCAGGCGAGGTCGCCGCTCACCTGCTTGGAGCCGGGCAGCACGATCCAGTCGGCGCCGTCCAGCGCCGCCGGCGTGCGCGCCCAGCGCAGCTGCAGGCCGGGCACGCGCGCGAGCGGCTGGAACTCGTCGAGGTTGCTGAGGTGCGGCGGCGCGAGCACCGCCACGCGCCGCGTCACCGCACCGGCGCCGGCGTGCGGCTGGTCGTCGAACACGCCGTCTTCCTCGGGCAGGCCATGGCCACGGCGCATCGGCAGCACGCCGGCCAGCGGCACGCCGGTGAGCTGCTGCAACTGCTGCGGGCCGGGCGCGAGCAGGCCGGCGTCGCCGCGGAACTTGTTGAGCACCCAGCCGGCGAGCGTGGGTCGCAGGTCCTCGGGCAGCAGCGCCCAGGTGCCGTAGAGATGGGCGAAGGCGCCGCCGCGGTCGATGTCGGCGACCAGCAGGCTGTCGAGCCGGCCGCGCGCCAGCGCCCAGCGCGCGGGGCCGAGGTTGACGTAGTCGTGCGCGGCGAGGTTGATCTCGGCCGGCGAGCCGGCGCCTTCGATCACCAGCAGCTCGTGCTTCGATGCGAGGCGCTCGAAGCTCTCGCGTGCATGCGTCGCGAGCCGTTCGCTGCGCTCGCGCCAGGGAAGCTGCGACAGCGCCGTGTCGACGCGGCCGTGCAGCACCACCTGGCTGGCGGTGTCGCGCTCGGGCTTGAGCAGCACCGGGTTCATGTCCACCGTGGGCGCGGCGCCGGCGGCCAGCGCCTGGAAGTACTGCGCCGCGCCGATCTCGCCGTGGCCGCCGGAAAGGCCCGGCACGACACGCGCGTTGTTGCTCATGTTCTGAGCCTTGAACGGCGCCACGTCGATGCCGCGCCGGCGCGCCACGCGGCACAGCGCGGTGGCGAGCCAGCTCTTGCCGGCGTTGCTGGAGGTGCCCCACACCATCAATGCGCGGCTCATCGCGGCTCCCGTTGTGTCAGCGCCGCCAGCAGCGCCCGTTGTGCCGCCGGCGGCTGCACGCTCAGCCGCATCCAGCCGGGCAGGCCGAAGGAGGTGGCGTCACGCACGGCGATGCCTTGCGCGCGCAGTGCGGCGGGCGTGATGCCCTGCGGCCAGCGAACGCAGAAGAAGTTCGTGCGGCTCGTGCGCACCTCCACGCCGAGGGCCTGCAGTTTGTCGACCTGCGTCCGTTTCCAGGCTCGCAACTGCATGCGCCGCTGCGCAAGCCAGGCCTGCACCTCGGGCGTGGTCCAGCTCTGCAGCAGTGCCACGCCGTGCGCGCCGAGCGGCCAAGACGGCGCGGCGTTGTCGAGTGCCTGCATCCACTCGGCTACCCACGCAGCCTGCGGCGCGATGGCATACGCGGCGCGGATGCCGGTCAGGCCAAGCGCCTTGTTGGGGCTGTGCAGCGTGAACACGGTGACGCGTGCGTCGGCCGTCCACGGGCTCTCGCCGTCGAGCCGCAGCGGTGCGTAGACGCTGTCGAGCACGGTGGCGCAGTTGGGGAGGTCGCGTGGAGGCGGCGCGTCCTCGCCCAGCGGCGACGAGGGGTCGCAGCACCAGCGCAGCGTGGCCAAGGCGTCGCCGTGCGGCACCACCGGCCGGCCGATGGCATGCGCGGCCGCGGCGTAGTCGCCATAAGCATGCACAGGCACCGCCACTGCGCCCGGCCGCAAGCGCTGGCCGACGGCGGTGATGCGCTGAATGAATTCGCTCGCGCTGGCGACGATCAGCACGCGCGCCGGCACCACGCCGTGCCAATCGGCAAGTGCCTCGCGCAGCGCGTGGTAGCTGGGGTCGGGGTAGTGGCGCGGGTCGGCGCGGCGCAGGGCGCGCAGCGCCACCGGGCAGGCGCCGCCGGCGACGCCGTTGGTGGAGAAATCCCAGCGCGCCGGACCGTGCGCGTCGGGGCCGCCGTGTACGCGGGTCAGTGCATCCATGCCGCAACGGCCCCAGTCAGCAAGGCCGCCGCCGTGGCAGCGTGTCCGCAGACCGCCAGCGCCCGCGCCGCGTCGGCCGCAGCCGGCGACGCGGCCTGCGCGTTCAGCGCATAGACGCCCGGCTTGCGCAGCCGCACGTCCAGCCGCAAGGCCAGCGCCCCCATCGGCCAGCCGCCGTTGGGCGAGGTCGTGCGGCCCGCCTCGGCAAGCACGCGGCGCCACACCGGGTACAGCAGCAGCGCCGTGAGCCGAGCCGGCACCCACGACAGCACATCGTCGGCGTGTGCCGCCCACTTGCCGGCCCACTCGAAGCGGCCGCGGTAGCCCCACATCGCATCCATCGTGTTCGCGAGGCGATAGACCACGGCACCCGGCAGCCCGGCCAGCGCGAACCAGAACAGCGGCGCCACCACCGAGTCGTTCAGGTTCTCGGCCAGCGTCGAAAGCGCCGTCTCGCGCAGTTCGTGGGCGTCCATCGACTTCACGTCGCGGCTCACCAATCGGGCGAGACGCTCTCTCGCCGCTTCGGTGCCAAGTGCGAGCGCGGCTTCGACGGCCGCCACCTCGTCGCGCAGCATGCGCCAGGCGAAGCACGGCTTGAGCAGCGGGGCGATGAGCAGCGCGGCCAGCGGCCACGCCTGGACCAGCGCCCACCGCTGCCACGCCCAAGCCGCGGCGCCGAGCAGCATCGCCAGCGCACACCACGCCATCGCTCCGCCGATGAACGCGGGCATGGGTCGAAGCGAACTCAACCTACGCCCGAGCGGCGCCAGCAGCCGGCCCAGCCACGCCACCGGATGCAGCGCATTGCGCGGCTCGCCGAAAGCAGCATCCCAGCCCCAGGCCAGCAGCAGGGCGGCGGCGCAGGCGAGGCCGGCTTGCTGCATCAATCCTCGATGCCTCGTTGCGCTGGAACCCCGGCCTGGAAGTGGTGCTTGATCAACGCCATCTCGGTCACCGTGTCGGCGAGGGCTATCAGTTCCTCCGGCGCATCGCGCCCCGTCAGCACCACATGCACGTGTGCCGGCCGCTCGCGCAGCGCGGCCAGCACCGGCTCCAGCGGCAGCCAGCCGTAGCGCAGCGGGTACATGATTTCGTCGAGCACCACGAGAAAGTGTTCGCCCGCGCGGATCGTCGCCTCGGCGCGCGCCCAGCCGTCGCGCGCGAGCTGCGCCGAGTGCTCCAGGTCGCGGCTCTTCCAGCTGAAGCCGTCGCCCAGGCCCTCGATCGGCACGCCCAATTGCTCGAACAGCCGGTGCTCGCCGAAGCGGGCGCTGGGTACCTTCATGAACTGGTAGATCTTCACCGCCTTGCCGCGGCCGTGGGCGCGCAGCGCTAGGCCGAAGGCGGCGGTGCTCTTGCCCTTGCCGTGGCCGGTGTGCACGAGGATGAGGCCGCGCCGCTCGCCCTCGGGCTTGGGCGTGGAACGGTCGACGGGCGGGGCAACGATCTGCATGTCAGTGGCGCCCGGCCGCCCGAAGCTGCTGACCGCCCCCTCGGGGGGCAGGAGCAAAGCGACGTGGGGGCTGTTTCATTTCAATCCTCCAGTGCGGGCACCACCGTCGCGCGCCGCCCTTCGCGGCGGATGCGCACGGCGCCCTGGAACAAGCTGACGATCGCGGCGTGCAGCGCCGGATCGTCGTGGTCAGCATGGGCCTGCACGCGGCCCTCGCCCAGCAGCAGCACGCGGTCGGCCAGCAGCGCGAGCGGGAGGTCGTGCAGCACCGTCACCAGCGTGTGCGTGGCCGCCAGCCGGCGGAACAGCCGCGCCAGCGCCACCTGGTGCGGCGGGTCGAGGTGGGTGGTGGGTTCGTCCAGCAGCAGCACCGGCGCCTCGGTGGCGAGCGCGCGTGCGAGCAGCAACCGCTGGCGCTCGCCGCCGGAGAGTTCGTGCAGCCGGCGGTGCTGCCAGGCCGCCGATTCGGTGGCGGCCAGCGCGGCGTCGACGATGGCTTCGTCGGCCGCACCCGGCGCGCCGAACAGGCCGAGGTGCGGCAGACGGCCCAGATGCACCGTCTCGCGCCCGCTCAGGTCGCCGCCGGCCTCGCCCTGCTGCGCGAGCCAGGCGATCTGCCGTCCGCGCGACTGCGGTGCCATGCGATGAACTTCGTGGCCGTCCAGCGTCACCGTCCCGGCGTCGGGATGCTTCAGCCCGGCCAGCACGCGCAGCAGCGTCGACTTGCCAGCGCCGTTGGGGCCGACGATGGCCGTCCAGCCGCGACCGAGTTCGCACGACACTCCGCGCAGCACCGGCCGGTGGCCGAGGGCGAGGGTCAGGTTGCGGGCGGTGAGCATCACGCGAGCTTTCTTCTGTGCAGCAGCCACAACAGGTAGCCGCCGCCGAGCACGGCCGTGAGCACGCCCACCGGCAGCTCCTGCGGCGCGATCAGGCCGCGCGCCAGCACGTCGGCCGCGAGCAGCAGCACGCCGCCCATGCCGGCGCTGGCCATCAGCGTGAAGCCGTGGGTCGAGGGCGCGAAGCGGCGCACGAGGTGGGGCGACACCAGGCCGACGAAGGCCACCAGCCCGGCCTGCGACACCGCCAGCCCCGTGCACAGCGACAGCAGCAGCACCAGCGCGAGGCGGATGCGCGAAAGGGGAAGGCCGAGGCTGGCGGCGCTGTCCTCGCCCAACGTCAATGCATCGAGCGCGCGCGCCAGCCGCCACACCGGCGGCAGCGAGACGGCCAGCCCGCCGGCCAGCAGCGCCACGCTGTTCCAGCCGAGGAAGCCGGTGCTGCCCAGCATGAACATCTGCTTGCCGCGCAGTGCGTCGGGCGACCAGGTGGTGAGCAGGTCGCTGGCTGCGCCCAGCACCACGCCGACGACCACGCCCGCCAGCAGCAGCCGCATCGTCTGCTGCGCGCCGCTGGCCAGCACAAGCGTGAGCGACACGCCGGCCACCGCGCCAGCGAAGGCGCCGGCCACCAGGCCCGCTTGTTCAATCCATTGCGCCGTGGCGAGGCCCACGGCGTGGCCCAGCGTCGAACCCGCGGCCAGCACCAGCACCACGCCCAGCGACGCGCCGGCCGCCGAGCCGAGCAGGTACGGATCGGCCAGCGGGTTGCGGAACAGGCCCTGCGCCACGGCGCCCGCGAGGCCCAGCAGCGCGCCCACCAGCAGCGCACCCAAGGTGCGCGGCGCGCGGATCTGGCCGACGATCAATTCCGCCTGCGGCCCGGCGAGGTCGGCGCGCAGTGCCTGCCACGACCAGCCCTCACTGCCGACTGCGAGGCCCAGCAGCCCTAACACCAGACCCGCCAGCAGCAGCCCGCGCACCAGGCGCACGCGCCGCGCCGCGTCGAGCGTGGTGGCATCGAGCGGGCGCACGGCGGGCGGCACGGAACTCATGGCGTCGTGCGCAGCCCGGCCAGGCAATCGGCGAGCACCTTCGCCGCTTCGCCCATCCGTGGGCCGGGGCGGGTGAGCATGTCGAACTGCCCGTTGTCGAAGCCGCAGACGCGCCCGTCGAGCGCGCGCAGGCTGCCCCAGCCGGGGCGTGCGGGCATGCCGCGCAGTTCGCGCCGTGCGGCCATCACCACGTCGGGCTGGGCGCGCACCACATACTCGCCGCTGAGCTTGGGGAAGGGGCCGAGTTCGGGCGGCACCACGTTGGCGAGACCTAGGCGTTCGAGCGTCTCGCCGATGAAGGAGCCGGCGCCGGCGGCGTAAGGGCCGGCGGCGATCTCGAAATAGACGCGCTTGCCGCGCAGCGCCGGCGGCACGCGCCCGGCCGCGGCGTTCAATTCGCTCTCGATGCGCTGCCACAGCGGGGCCGATCGTTCCGGCGTGCCGAGCAGTTGCGCGAGCGTGCCCAGTGTGCGCCGCACGTCGGCATAGGTCTCGGAGCGCAGCACCACCACCGTGAGACCCAGCGATTCGAGCCGGTCGATGACGCGCGCCGAGGTGCTGGCCAGCACCACGTCGGGCCGAAGCGCGACGATGCGTTCGACCTGCGCATCTTCCAGCCCGCCCACTTTCGGCAGCATGCGGGCCTCGGTCGGCCAGTTGGAGAAGCGGTCCGTGCCCACCAGCCGCGCGCAGGCGCCGAGCACGCACACGCTTTCGGTGAGCGAGGGCAGCAGACTGACGATGCGCGCCGGCGGCGCGGCGAACTCGTGCGTGCGGCCGAGGTCGTCGCGCAACTGGATCTGCGCGAGCGCGCTGCCGCACAGCAGGCAGGCGAGCAGGGCCGCCAGGAGGCGTCTCATGTCGCGCCCTTCACCGCCAGCGGCAGGCCTGCCACCATCAGCGTCACGCGCGCGCATTCGAGCGCCACGCGCTGGTGCAGAAAGCCCAGCGCATCGACGAAGCGGCGCGCCTCGGGCGAGGACGGGATGACGCCGAGGCCGATCTCGTTGGACACCAGCACCACCGGCCCGGCGGCGTCACGCAGCACGGCGCACAGCGCGGTCTGCTGCTCCGCCCAGGCGCCGTCGGCGAGGCCCTTGCCCCGCATCGGCATCAGCAGGTGCGTGAGCCACAGCGTCAGGCAGTCCACCACCAGCAGGCGATGCGCCGCCGACTGAGCAGCGATGGCCTCGGGCAGCTGCCGTGCTTCCTCCACCGTGCGCAGCGCCGGGATGCGCTGTGCACGGTCTGCGCGATGGCGGGCGATGCGTGCGCGCATCTCGTCGTCGTGCGCCTCGCCGGTGGCGATCAGTACGCCCTCGTGCTTCGGCGAACGCTGCAGCCAGAGTTGCGCCGCCGCCTCGGCATGGCGCGACTTGCCGCTGCGTTGCCCGCCGAGGATGAGGAAATGGTCGGCCATGCGGCTTCGTGCCGACTCAATGCGCGGGCTGCCAGCGCGCGCTGATGAATACCGTGCGTCCGGCCTGGGCGTAGGTGTTGGCCAGCTGGTAGTCCTTGTCGAACACGTTGTCCAGGTGCACCGAGAGCTTCCATGCCCGGTTGAGACGGTACTGCGCATCGAGGTTGAGCACGCCGTAGCCGCCCAGCACCAGCGTGTTGGCATCGTTGTCGTAGCGCTTGGCCGAGGCCAGCACCTCGGCGCCGAGCGACCACGCGGCCACGTCGGTCTCGGCCCGCACCGAGCCGTGGTGCCGCGCGCGGCGGCGCAACCACCTGCCGGTGTCGGCGTCCTTGGCCGACTGCAGGTCCAGCGACGCCGACAGCCGCACGCCGCCGAACGCGGTGCGGCCCGCCAGCGTCACGCCCTGCAGGGTGGCGCGGCCGGTGTTGCCGTAGCAGCCGAAGACGCCCGGGCAGATGGCCGGGTCGGGCGCGCCGAAGGTGATGAGGTCGGTCACGCGGTTGCGGTAGGCGGTAAGGCTCGCCTCGTGCACGCCGCGGCGCCAGGCAAGGCCCAGCTCCAGGTTGCGCGAGCTTTCGGGCTTCAGCGTGGCGCTGCCGTATTCGCTGAAGCGCTGGTACAGGGTCGGCGCGCGAAAGCCGGTGCCGGCCGAAGCCTGCGCGCGCCAGTGCTCGGCCAGGTCGATGCCGCCGGCGATGGAGCCGGTGGTGTGGCCACCGAATTCGCTGTCCTCGTCGTGGCGCAGGTGCAGCTGCAGCGCGCGCCCGCCGTCCTGCCATGAATAGCCGACGCCCAGCGAATCCTGGTGGCGCTTGCCGCGACCGGCCGACTGGCTCAGGGAGCTGTTCTCGAGCGTGTCCTCGCGCCGCTCCAGCGTGACGTTCAGGCCGTGCGCGCCGAGCACGACGTCGTTCTGCCAGGCGTAGGTGTCGACCTTGGTGTGCGTCACGTAAGTGGACGGCAGCGTCTCGTAGCGGTCTTCCGAGCGGCCGGCGCTGACGAGGCTGGTCCAGGCCGGCAGCCAGCGCGCCGTCCAGGCGGCACGCAGGGTGTCCACGTCCTGCAGGCTGTGGTCGTCCGCGCCGTTGTTGTCGAAGGCGTCGTACTGGCCGTCGACCCGGCTCGTCGTGCCGGCCAGGTCCAGCCGGTGCTCGGGGCTGATGCGCAGGCCCAGGCTCGCGGCCGCGCTGCGGCTGCGGTAGCCGTCGCGGTCGGGATTCCAGGTGGTGGTCGTGCGATCGGTGTAGGAATTGAAGCCCTCGCTGACCTCGCGGGCCACCGAGACCTGCGCCTGAACGGTGTCGTTCGACCAGCCGAGGGCCGCGTCGGCCTTGGCCGTGCGGTGGCTGCCGGCGCCGAGGCCCACGCTGCCCTCGACGCCGCGGCCCTCGGGGCGGCGGGTGAAGATCTGCACCACGCCGCTGATGGCGTCCGAGCCGTAGACCGAACTCGCCGGCCCGCGCACGATCTCGATGCGCTCCACCTGCGACAGCGGAATGCCCTGCCACGACGCGCCGCCCGTCGATTGCGAATCGACGCGCACGCCGTCGATCAGCACGCTGGTAAAGCGCGACTCGCCGCCGCGCAGGAACAGCGAGGTGGTGCCCGCGGGGCCGCCGCTGCGGCTGATCTCGATGCCGGGCGCGCGGCGCAGCAGATCGGCCACCGAGTCGGCGCCCGAGCGCTCGATGTCCTCGCGCGTGAGCACGGTGACGTCGGCCAGCACGTGGCTGAGCGGTGTCGGCGTGCGCGTGGCGGTGACGACGATGGGGTCGAAGGTGATGGGCGCGCGGGCGATGAGCGTCTGGGCAGACGCGGCCTGCGCGAGCAGGCAAAGGGAGATCAGGCCGAAGGCGAAGCCTGGCCGGGACGGGCGCGCGTGGCGCCGCTGGGGGGGTTTCATGATGAAGAGTCCGCAGATCCAGAAGCCCGCTTCCCCGCAGGCTTCCGACAATCGCAACGCGCGAAGCGCGATGCACCTTGTTGGCCGGTATCCGGGCTGGCGGAGACGACCCGTGTTTCCTTCCCAGGCACAAGGCCCAGTGGATGTGGACACGAGCTGACAGGCCCTAAGGCCTTCGTCCGCTTACCGTTGCGGGGGCAGCTCAGGTTGGAGTGCACTTGGCTGAATGCGGCTCTTCCTGCTTCCCGTTTAACCGCGCCGGCTGGAGAGCCGGCGCGAGCACCAACGAGGGGAAATCATAGCGGAGCACGTGACGCGGCCGCTTGCGTGCGCGCAAGGTGATCGTGGGCGTGAGTGCAGGGCTACAACCAGAAACGCCGACCTCGGGGGCAACGCGCTCATGGCGCACGGCGGATCGCTGCGGACAATCTCTGCCCACAGGGACAAAGGGATGAATATGCGATCGGAAGTCCAAGGTTCGAGCGTGGCAAGCACACCGGCGCGGCGCGGGGGGCGGCTCGGCTTGGTATTGGTGTGCGCCGCGCTGAGCGGCTGCGAATGGTGGGCGCTGCGGCAGGCGCAGGAGCTTGCGCAATCGCCGCAGACGAAGGCCCAGGTGGAGGCACTGGTCGCCAAGAGCCTGAAGCACCTGAGCTTCGTCGAAGGCGGCGGCTTCTGGCTCGGCGACTTCGGCGTGCTGATGGACGACAACGCGAAGAAGAACGACATCGCGCCCGGGCCGGATGCGAAGCCCGGCGACAACCTGCCGTTCACCATCGACGAGGACAACAAGCCGGCGAAGTGGGTCGAGCTCGATGGGTTCTCGATCCAGCGATACAAGGTGACCTACGGGGACTTCGATGTGTATGTGGCGGCGAATGCGCTGCCGGTGCATCCGCCCAAGGGTGACGACATCTTTCATGCCATCTGGCAAGACGCCCGCAAAGCCGACGACGTGCCCGCTGGCGTCTCGTGGCATCAGGCCAAGGCGTATTGCCAGTGGCTGGGCAAGGCATCTGGCCTACCCTTTGATCTGCCGACGGAGGCGCAGTGGGAGTTCGCGGCGAGCAATCGCACGAACAGCTATCGACATCCCTTTCCGACCGATACGGGTTTGCTGGAAGAAGGCAGAACGCATCCAACGCATGAGCAGAAGAAGAAGTTGATTGGTTATCGCGGGGCGCTCTATCCGGTGGGGCGCTTTGCTCCGTCTTCCCTGGGACTGCACGATCTTGTCGGCAATGGCTTTGAATGGATGAATGATTGGTACGCAGCAGATGCCTACCAGCACGGACCGGCTCGCAACCCGCAAGGGCCGGCGAAAGGAACCGAGAAGGTGAAGAGGGGAAAGGCCATGGGTGAAGACTTCGGCAGCGCCTTTCCGCACCTCACCCGCTATCACATGAATCCGGAAACATACATTCTTCCGAGTACGAAGAAGCCGTTCCCGTTCACCTATGAAAGCTTTCGCTGCGTCGTGAACCAGTCGGTGCCCGCGCAGACGAAGTAGCCAACAGGGGGGGGCTGCGCTCAGGCCAGCCCGTCCAGGCTCGCGCCCCGCCCTTGCATAGCGAGCGCGTACATCGGCGATGCGCCGATCTTGACCCGCGCCAGGAACTCACTGGTGTGGTTCATCGCAACCGCATAGCCCCGGGCCGGCTCGAGCGGCAGACGTGCATACACGGCTCGCAATTCGTCGTCGTAGCGGCTGTCCAGCGGCCCGATCTCCATGAAGCGCAGCAGGCCCTCGAAGTTGCCCTTGAAGCCGCCCTTCGCACCGGTCGGTCCGATGTGCTGCACCATGTTCTCGAACTGCCGGCGGCATTGCGCCCACCGGCAGATCTGGAGCACCGCCTTCTTGCGCTGCCCCATCACCTCGAACTCGAAGCCAGTGTTGGCGGGCATCAGCTTGGTCAACGTGCCGTGGCGGGTCAGCTGGTACAGCATGATTCCGTGTGCTTCCGGCACGCACAGGCGCAATTCGGCCGGATTGCCCAGCACGCGTTTCATCAAGGCGACGCGCTGATCCTCGAGTTCACGTCTGCGCTCGAAATCGCTCCAACCAACGGCCACGTTCGAGTACACGTCGTCCATCCCGTTGAGCGTCATGACCTGCAGTTTCATCGCCGATTCATAGCACCCCGTCGTCAGCACCTGCAGCAACTCGAAGTTCGCATTCAGGAGGGCGTGGAACATCCAGCCCATGAAGTCCACGAGGCACTTGGCGTCGACTTCCAACCCGACCTCACCCTTCGCCCCGGGGCCGAGACACAGCCCTGCCTTGGCCCTCAGCCGGAACTTGCCCTTGTCGTAGTCCACCATCAGGCTGCCCGCCGCCCCCGCCCCCAACTGCGCCTCCACCTTCGGCCCGATGCTCGCCATGTCCACGAATTGGTCATTCGCCTCGGGGCTGAGGTACTGCAAGGCCCCCGTGAACTCGCCGCCGGCCTTCACGCCCGCGAACAGGTCGCCGCCTGCGCTCGCCTCGCCGCCCAGCTTGTCCAGTGACGCCTTGCGGGTCGCGGTGTCCGTGCCCTTCGGTCGCCGCGCCCCCTTGATGCCGGCGCGGGCCAGTTGGCTGTAGTCGACCTCCACGCCGAGTTCCGCCGCCGCGCTGGCGCCGGCGGCCGCCGTGAGCCTGGCCCGACCGAACAAACGCATCGCGCCGACGTGAAACTCTTTGCCCGACTTCACACCCGTCAACGCCCAGGCCCAGCCTTCGGCACCCGGCAGATAGCCCTCGGCCGAACATTCGCCGTGGGCGATCATCAGTTCAGCCCGGGCGTTGAACTTGCCGCCCACCTTGCCGCCGCGCGGGTTCCACTC
>JAKFDI010000006.1:0-82039 GCA_036676235.1 Rhizobacter sp.
CATGCATCACGACCGCTCGCCTGCCCACGCTGGCGCATGGGCCTGGATGTCTCAGGCAGTGATGCTTCTCAACCGGCTCACCACGCCAAACTAATTTGTCTACACCCTCTGAGGTATCGAAGGAAGGGCCGTGGCGCGCATGCCGGCTTCGATACCTCAGGACGAACGGGTGTGGTGTGCCGCCCGGCGTCGATCAAAGCTCCACGATCGTCTTGAACCCGCCCCAGAACATGCGCATGCCATCGAACGGCATGTCCTTCATCTGGTCCTGCAGCCGCGGGTCTTCCATCACCTTGGCGTTGATGCGGTCGCGCTCCTCGCGCGACTCGTAGACGATCCAGGCGAACACCACGGTCTCGTCGTCCTTCAACTGCACGCTCTGCGGAAACGACGTCACCTTGCCGGGCTTCACGTCGTCTGCCCAGCATTCCACGTATTCGAGCGCGCCGTACTCCTTCCACACCTTGCCGGCGGTCTCGGCGATCTTGCGGTAGGCGTCGAGCTTGGCGGTCGGCACCGGGACAACGAATCCATCGACATAACGAGCCATGAAATCTCTCCTTCGGGGGTTGGTGAAAACGCGGGCAGCCAGCCGGCCGCTCAGTGCGTGAGGCGACGATAGCAGCCAATATGGACACCGTCCACATCATGGTCATCGCAGCGTGTAGCCGCCCATGCGCCCGCCGCGTCTGCCATCACAGGCCTCATTCGTGCGCCACGCCGTGGCGGGAATGCGCCAGCAGCTCGCGCACATCGTCGTCGCTCGTCTGCGAAAAGTCGTCGTACCACAGGCCTACCGCGCGGAAGGGCTCGGGCGTGCACAGGCACACCACCTCGTCGGCCTCGGCGCGCATCTGCTCGCAGGTCTCGGCCGGGGCCGTCGGCACCGCCACGACGATGCGCGCCGGACGCAGCGCACGCAGCGCACGCACGGCCGCCCGCATGGTCGAGCCCGTCGCCAGCCCGTCGTCGGCGACGATCAGCGTGCGCCCCGCGACATCGGGCAGCGCGCGCTCGCCGCGGTACAGCTGCTCGCGGCGCTCGAGTTCGGTTTGCTCGTGCGCCGTGATGGCCTCGATGTCGGCCGAGTCGATGCCCGCCATGCGCACCACGCTGTCGCTCAGCACGCGCACGCCGCCGCTGGCGATGGCGCCCATCGCGTATTCCGGCTGGCCCGGCACGCCGAGCTTGCGCACGACGAACACGTCCAGCGGCACGCGCAGCACCTCGGCGACCTCGAAGCCCACCGGCACGCCGCCGCGCGGCAGGGCGAGCACCAGCACGTCGGCCCGGTTCGCGTAAGCCGACAGGGCCTGCGCCAGCGCGCGGCCGGCGTGCCTGCGATCGCGGAAGCGGGAGTCGGTCATTTGTGCTCCTTTCGCCTGGATGGGCCGGAGCCTGCGCGGCGTCCGGCGGCTCCTCACAGGCGGCAACCCGCGTTCCCGCGGCCGCTGCAGGCGGCAATTCGCCCCTGGCGCGTATCGTCGAGACGCCAATCAAGGCGCCCCGTGGCGCAACCCCGCCGCCGCCAGCGCCCTCCTATGATCGAAGCGATGCACGCCCACCCCGAGCCCATCGCCGCCTTCATCGCCCGCTGGGCCGGCGTCACCGCCTCAGAACTCTCCACCGCGCAAAGCTTCGTCATCGAGCTGTGCGACCTGCTGGGCGTGCCTCGCCCGCATGCCACGCCCGAGCAGGACTACATGTTCGAGCGCCCCGTCACCTTCCGCCACGGCGACGGCAGCGCGAGCGCCGGGCGCATCGACTGCTACCGCCACGGCGCCTTCATCTGGGAGTCGAAGAAGCTCAAGCTGGCCGCTGACGGCCAGACCACCAAGGGCTTCGACGATGCCCTGCTGCGCGCCCGCGCCCAGGCCGAGAGCTACGCCCGCGCCCTGCCCGCCGCCGAAGGCCGCCCGCCGTTTCTCGTGGTGGTCGATGTCGGCCATGTGATCGAGCTCTACGCCGAGTTCACCCGCAGCGGCGCCACCTACACGCCCTTTCCCGATCCGCGCTCGCACCGCATCCGCCTGCACGACCTGCACGACGAGGCCACCCGCGAGCGCCTGCGCAAGCTGTGGCTGGACCCGCTCGCGCTCGACCCGGCACGCGCCAGCGCCAAGGTCACGCGCGAAGTGGCCACCGAGCTTGCGAGTCTTGCCACCTCGCTCGAAGCCGCCGGCCATGCGCCGCCCGCCGTGGCCGCCTTCCTCACCCGCTGCCTGTTCAGCATGTTTGCCGAAGACGTGGCCCTGCTGCCCGAGCGCAGCTTCATGGAACTGCTGCAGCAGCACCGCGACGACCCGGCCACCTTGCGCAAGATGCTGCGCGTGCTGTGGGCCGACATGGACCGCGGCGGCTTCAGCGCCGCCCTTGCACGCGACGTGCTGCGCTTCAACGGCAAGCTGTTCAAGGGCGCAGCCAGCGACGACTACGTGCTGCCCCTGGCGCATGAGCACATCGACGGCCTGCTGCGCGCGGCGCGCGCCAATTGGCGCGAGGTGGAGCCCGCCATCTTCGGCACGCTGCTCGAACGCGCGCTCGGCGTGCAGGAGCGCCACGCGCTCGGCGCGCACTACACGCCGCGCGCCTACGTGGAGCGACTGGTGCTGCCCACCGTGGTGCAGCCGCTGCGGGCCGACTGGGCCAACGCCCAGGCCGCGGCGCTGCTGCTCGCCAACGAAGGCAAGCTCGACCAGGCGTGCGACGAGATCCGCAAGTTCCACCACCAGCTGTGCACCACCCGCGTGCTCGACCCCGCCTGCGGCAGCGGCAACTTTCTCTACGTCACGCTCGAACACCTGAAGCGCCTCGAAGGCGAGGTCAACAACGAGCTGCAGATGTACGGCCAGACGCAGGACAAGCTCGGCTTCGCCGGCGAGACGGTGACCCTGCAGCAACTGCTCGGCATCGAGATCAACGAACGCGCCGCGGCGCTCGCCGAGCTGGTGCTGTGGATCGGCTTCCTGCAGTGGCACATCCGCACGCTCGGGCACGCCAGCGTGGCCGAGCCGGTGGTGCACGACTACGGCAACATCGAATGCCGCGACGCGGTGCTGGCCTACGACCGCATGGACTACGTGCTCGATGCCGACGGCCGTGCGGTGACGCGATGGGATGGCGAGCACTTCAAGCCGCATCCGGTGACGGGCGAGCCGGTGCCGGACGAGGCGTTTCAGGTGCCGCTGGAGACGTACGTGAATCCGCGCAAGGCGGCGTGGCCGCAGGCGGATTTCATCGTGGGGAATCCGCCGTTCATTGGCGCCAGCACCGTGCGCCGCGCGCTCGGCGACGGCTATGCCGATGCGCTGCGCAGCACGTGGCGCGATGTGCCGGAAAGCGCCGACTTCGTGATGCACTGGTGGCATGCCGCGGCGCAGAAAGTAGCGCAGGGCAAGACGCGGCGCTTCGGGCTCATCACGACGAACAGCTTGCCGCAGGCGTTCAATCGGCGGGTGGTGCAGGCTGCTTTGATACCCCCCCCCCCCGCAAGATTCGATCCGCGCACTGCACCTCGTCTATGCCATTCCTGATCACCCGTGGGTCGACAGCGCAGGCGGGGCGGCGGTACGCATCAGCATGACGGTGGGCGATGCGACTGCAAGCGAAGGCGACTTGCTTCGTGTAGTACGCGAAACACCTCTGGGTGATGGCAGTTCGGACGTGAGCTTCGACGCGCGAAGCGGGGTGATTCACGCGGATCTGCGTGTCGGCGCGAACATCGTCGCAGCACAGGCGCTTCGAGCCAACGGCGACATCAGTTCGCCTGGCCTGAAGCTGCATGGTGCCGGGTTCATCGTCTCGCGCGAGGAAGCCGCATCGCTCGGCCTCGGTCACGTGCCCGAACTCGATGCGCACATTCGCGAGTACCGCAACGGCCGAGACCTCGCCGACCGGCCGCGCGGCGTCATGGTGATCGACCTGTTCGGACTCGACGCCGACGAGGTGCGTCAGCGCTTTCCGGCCGTGTATCAATGGGTGGCGGAGCGCGTGAAGCCCGAGCGCGACCACAACAAGCGCGCGACCTACCGCGACAACTGGTGGGTGTTCGGCGAGCCGCGCCGCCAGTTGCGACCCGCACTTGCCAGTCTGCCGCGCTACATCGCGACAGCGGAAACCACCAAACACCGGCTCTTCCAGTTCCTCGACGCCAGCATTGCGCCCGACAACATGCTCATTGCCGTCGCGTTGCCCGACGCCACAGTGCTCGGCGTGCTCTCAAGCCGAGTCCACGTGCCGTGGGCTCTGAGCGCAGGCGGCCGGCTCGGCATTGGCAACGACCCGCGCTACAACAAGTCGCGCTGCTTCGAACCCTTCCCCTTCCCCAACCTCACCCCCCACCCCGACCTCGCCGCCCAGATCGCCGCCACCGCCGAAGAACTCGACGCGCACCGCAAGCGCCAGCAGGCCGCGCACACGACGCTCACGCTGACCGACATGTACAACGTGCTGGACGCGCTGCGCCTGGCCCGCCCGCTCACCGCGAAGGAAAAGCTCACGCACACCCACGGCCTGGTGAGCGTGCTCGCCGAGCTGCACGACAAGCTCGACGCCATGGTGCTGCAGGCCTACGGCTGGGCCGATCTGGCGCCGGCGCTCGTCGGCCAACCCGGCGGCACCCTGCCCTGGCCCGAGAAGCCCGCGGCGCAGGCCGAGGCCGAAGAAGAACTGCTGCTGCGGCTGGTGGCCTTGAACGCCGAACGTGCCGCCGAAGAAGCGCGCGGCGAGGTGCGCTGGCTGCGCCCCGAGTTCCAGGACCCGGCGCGCCGCACGGCGCCCGCCGCGCCCCCCGCCGCGGCCGTGCAGGACGAGATCGAACTCGACGAGGCGCCTGCCCCGAGCGCGAAGCGCGGCGCCGCCAAGCCGGCCGCGGCTGCCGCTCGCCGCGCCTGGCCGGCGGCGCTGCCCGAGCAGGTGCGAGCCGTGGCCGAGGTGCTGAGCGCGGCCGCCGGCGCGGTGGACGAAGCCGCGCTCGCGCAGCACTTCACCGGGCGGGGGCCGTGGAAGAAGCGGCTGCCGAACATCCTGCTCACCCTCGAAGCCCTGGGCCGTGCGCGGCGTGAGGGCGCGGGCTGGCGGGCCTAGGCTGGATTCGATGCGTTCTTCGTGAGGCCGGCAGCGCCGCCGGCGCCCGACACCCTCATCCACTGTCCCGGCTCCAGCCCCAGCGCAGCGCGGACATGCATTGCCGCCTATCGTTGCCGGCTCCCTTGCATCGAGCCGCTCGCCGCAACCCCAGCCCATGATCCCGCTCTCCATCCTCGACCTCGTCCCCGTCACCCAAGGCGCCACCCCCGGCGACGCCCTGCGCCACAGCCTCGATCTCGCGCGCCATGCCGAACGCCTGGGCTACACGCGCTACTGGGTGGCCGAGCACCACAACATGACGGGCATCGCGAGCGCCGCCACCTCCGTGGTGATCGGCTACCTCGCGGGCGGCACCACCACGCTGCGCCTGGGTGCGGGCGGTGTGATGCTGCCCAACCATTCGCCGCTGGTAATTGCCGAGCAGTTCGGCACGCTGGAATCGCTGTACCCCGGGCGCATCGACCTCGGGCTCGGCCGCGCGCCGGGCACCGACCAGCGCACCGTGCGCGCGCTGCGCCGCGACGTGCACGCGGCCGACACCTTTGCCGACGACGTGCAGGAACTGCAGGCGCTGCTGGGTCCCGTTCAGCCGGGCCAGGCGGTGCAGGCCGTGCCGGGCGGCGGGCTGGAGGTGCCGCTGTGGATCCTCGGTTCCAGCCACTACGGTTCGCAGCTCGCCGCCGCGCTCGGCCTGCCCTATGCCTTCGCCTCGCACTTCGCGCCCGATGCGTTGCACGATGCGCTGATGCTCTACCGGCGCGGCTTCAAGCCCTCGGCGCAACTGGCCGCGCCGCATGCGATGGTGGGCGTGAACGTGGTGCTGGCTGAAACGGACGAAGCCGCCCAGCGCCTGTTCACCTCCCAGCAGCAGGCGTTCGTGAACTTGCTGCGCGGTCGGCCGGGCAAGTACGCGCCGCCCATCGACGACATCGAGAGTTTCTGGACGCCGGCCGAGAAGCAGCATGTGCAGCGCATGCTCGCCTGCTCCTTCGTCGGCTCGCCCGCGACGGTGCGCGGTGGGCTGGATGCGTTCATCGCGCAGACGCAGGCAGACGAGCTGATGGTGGTGTCGGCCGTGCATGACCCGGCCGCGCGTGTGCGCTCGTACGAGCTGCTCGCAGAGCTCGGGGCGCTGCAGGGTTGAAGCGGACTGAGAAAGCGCACCATGCGATGCTGCGGCCGGTGAACGGCCCTTCCGCAGTGCAGCAGCGACTGGAGACCCAGCATGGCCCTGTCTGAATTCATCAAGCGCGAGGTCGACCGCATCGTCGACGAGTGGGAGGACTTCGCCAAGACGCGCCTGCCGGCCGCCGAGGGTCTCTCGGACGACGCACTGCGCGACCATGCCCGCATCCTCCTGCTCGACCTCGTGGCGGATATGGAAAGCGAGCAAAGCAGGCACGAACAGGGCGAGAAGTCGCGTGGCGAGCTGCCCGACAACTCACCCAAAGTCACCGAGAGCGCTCGGGCGCACGCGCATCACCGTTTCAGTCAGGGCTTCACGCTCAACCAGATGGTGTCGGAGTACCGCGCGCTGCGCGCAACGGTGCTGCGCATGTGGACCGAACAACGCGATTCACTGGAGCGCAAGTCGATCACCGAACTCATTCGCTTCGGCGAGACCATGGACCAGGGGCTGACCGAAGCCGTCGACTGGTATGTGTCGAAGATGAACGAATCGCGCAACCTGCTGCTCGGCGTGCTCGGCCACGATCTGCGCAATCCGCTGGGGGCGGTGCGCATGTCGGCCCAGTACCTCATGCGTGCCGAAGGACTGGACGGCGCGCAGACCAAGGCCGTGACCCGCATCGTGAGCTCGGCCGACCACATGGGCGGGCTGGTCGGCGACCTGCTCGATCTCGCCCAGACCGTGCTCGGCCGGCTGCTGCCCATCGCGCCGGCCGCGGCCGACATGGGCGAGGTCTGCCAGGAGGTCGTGGACGAACTGAGCGCCTTTCATCCGCAGAGCACCTTGAGCATCACGCGCCGCGGGGAACTGTCGGGCCAGTGGGACGCTGCGCGCATCCGCCAGATGGTCTCGAACCTGACGGCCAACGGTATCCAGCACGGCCTTGCCGGGAGACCGGTCAGCGTTCTGGTCGTGGGCGAATCGGACGCTGTCTCGGTGCAGATTCACAACGAAGGCGAGGCCATTGCCGACGACGTACGACGCACGCTGTTCGAGCCGCTGATGCAGCCGGCGGCGTCCGCAAGCGAGCGTCAGACCGGCCCGTCCGGGCTGCGGCTCGGCCTGTACATCGCGCGCGAAATCGCGCTGGCCCACGGGGGCTCGATCGACGTGACCTCTTCGCAGCAGGAAGGAACGACCTTCACGGCGCACCTGCCGCGCAAGCCGCCCGCGTCCGGCTGAACCCGCGCTCGCCGGGCACGGCGATCGACCCGGCTCAACCCACCATCGACAACGGCATCGGCGCCGTCGGCGCGGCCTCGGGCACCGCCATCGGCGGCTGCGCCGACCAATCGGCCAGAAAGCCGCGCACCTGCGCCGCGGGCATCGGCCGCGCCACCAGAAAGCCCTGCATCGAGTCGCAGCCGTAGTGGTTCAGCACGCCAACCTGCGAGGCCTCCTCCACGCCTTCGGCGACGATCTGCATCTTCAGCGTGCGTGCGAGGCCGACGATCATCTTGACGATGGCGCGAGCATCGGGCTGCGACATGGATTCGCGGATGAAGCTGCGGTCGATCTTCAGCGTGTCGAACGGAAAACGCCGCAGGTAGGCCAGTGACGAATAGCCGGTGCCGAAATCGTCGAGCGCAACGCGCATGCCGGCGGCGTGCAGCGCATGCAGCGACTGCAGCGCGCCGCCGGTTTCGTTGAGGAAGATCGATTCGGTAATCTCCAGCTCGAGGCGTGACGCCGGCAGGCCGCTGGCGTGCAGCGCGTCCAGCGCGACGCGGCACACGTCCTGCGACATGGCCTGTACCGGCGACACGTTGACCGACACCATCAACTCGCCCGGCCACCCAGCCGCCTGACGGCAGGCTTCGATCAGCACCCATTCGCCGATCTCGGCGATCAGCCCCGACTCTTCGGCCACCGGCACGAACTCGGCCGGCGACACGTGGCCGAGTTCGGGGTGGTGCCAGCGCAGCAGCGCCTCGAAACCGGTGACCTGCCAATCGGACAGGCGCACCTGCGGCTGGAACGCGAGCGAAAGCTCGTTGCGCGCCAGGGCCTCGCGCAGTTCCTGCTCGATGACGAGCCGACGCCGGGTGAGCGTTGCCATGTCGGGCGCGAAGAAGCGGAACTCGCCGCGGCCGGCCGACTTGGCGGCGTAGAGCGCGAGGTCGGCGTTGTTGAGCAGGGTGTCGATCTCGCTGCCGTCGCGCGGCGCCATGGCCACGCCGATGCTGGTGCGCACGGCGATGCGCGCGCCCTGCACTTCGCACGGCGCCTGCAGTCCGTCGAGCAGCCGGCGCGTGAGCGTTTCGGCCTCCTCGCTGGTGGACACGTTGCGCAGGATGACCGCGAACTCGTCGCCGCCCACGCGCGCCACCGTGTCGTTGCGCCGCGTGCGCGCACTCAGGCGGCGCGCCACTTCCTGCAGCAGGTCGTCGCCGATCGAATGGCCCAGCGTGTCGTTGATGGTCTTGAAGTGATCGAGGTCCAGGCACAGCAAGGCGAACGATCCGGCGCCGCCCAGCCCCGCCGGCTGCTTGAGCATGGCACCGAGCTGGCTGCGGAACTGGTGGCGGTTGCACAGGCCCGTGAGCGCATCGTTGTGCGCCATCCAGGTGAGTTGGCGGTTCGCGCGATGTGCGTCGGTGATGTCGGCCGCCACGCCGCGCCAGCCGGTGCAGCGGCCGGCGGCATCGAGCAGGGGCTTGGCGCTCATCGACCACCAGCGCGTGTTGGGTGCTCCGCCCAAGGCGAGCGGCAGATCGCGAAAGGGCTGCGCCTCGCCCAGGTGCCGCCGGATCTGCGCGAACTCGACCTGGGACGATTCGTCGTCGGGCACCAGGGCCTGCAGCAACTCGAGAATCGTCTGCTGCATCACCTTGTGCGCCGGCAGGCCGAACGACTCGACGAGCCGCGGCGACACGTGGCACAGGTGGCCTTTCGCGTCGATCTCCCACAGCACGTCGCTCGCGTTCTCTTCAAAGTCGCGCAGCAGCAGGCCGATGACCTCGTTGCGCCGCTGCGACTCGGCCTCGGCCATCAGCCGCCCACCGAAGAGGCGAGCGTTGATCCACACGGCGCCCACGGCGATCAGGGTGTAGATCAGCATCAGGCCCGCGAGGTCCCAGCGCATCGGAAAGCCCGAGCCCCACAGCATGGCCACGCCACCGGCACCGATGGTCAGCACATAAGCCGTGCCGGCAACCGGCACCGTGGCGAGCGCAAAGCCGCCGGCGCTCAACATGCCGACGGTGACGGTGGACACCAGCAACTGCTGCGGGCCACTGGCGCCGGAGAACAGCATCACCGGCATCAGCGCCCACATGGAGGCCAGAGCCGTGGCATGCCCGGTGGCGCGGCGCATGGCGCGACGTGAGGCCGTGCGCCACTCCGTGGCAGCGTTGCGCCAGCGCAGCCAGGCCCGCGTGCCGCCCGCCAGCATCACCGCGATGGCCAGCGCCCACAGCAACAGGAACACCTGCTTGCCGTCGGGCCAGAAGGTGACCGCGATGAGGATCACGTTCACGGCATTGGCGAACAGGGTGATGGGCGTCAAGCGCAGCACGGCCTGCAACTGCCGCGCCCGGAAACCCGCGGCCACCGGCTCGTCAGCCCGATAGGCGACGAAGAAGTCGGCGACGCGGCGCGCGAAGCGGCTCGATCTCAGGCGGGAAAACACTTCGAGTACACCGTCCATGCGGCACCCGGGCCGAACAGCGGCCCGGGGCATACGGTGCTATCGGTGCGGCCCCGCCTGACTTGAGCGGAACCCGGAGCGCGCCCGGGGCGGCGCGCAGTAGTTCACGGACAGGCTGCGTGCGTCACCCCACGACCGCCACCACCTGCCCTTCGCTCACGCTATCCGTCTCCTTCACGGACAGGCTCTTCACCGTGCCGGCCACGGGCGCCTCGATGGGAATCTCCATCTTCATCGACTCCATGATCATGATCACGTCGCCCTCGGCGACGCGCTCGCCGGCCTGCTTCTCGATCTTCCAGACCACGCCGGTGACGATCGATTCGATGGGGGTGTCGGCCATGTGCCTGTGCTCCGTTGGTGTTGAGTGAGTTCAGAAGTTGGTCGGCCAAGCGGCCAGGCGGCGCTCGCCCAGTGCGCCGCGCCGGCCGCGCGCGAGCGCGAGCGCTTCGATGAGCACGCGGCGCGTGTCAGTTGGGGTGATCACGTCGTCGAGATAGCCGAGCCCCGCCGCGCGCCAGGGCGCGCTGGCGCTGTGCAGTTCCTCACGCAGTTCTTCCTGCCGCTGCGCATGCGCCTCGAGCGTCTGCGGGTCGTCGGTGGCCGGCACCGGCGCGATCACGTTCACTGCAACGCTGGGCGCCATGAAGCTGATGTCGGCGCCCGGCCAGGCGAACACGAAATCCGCCCCCATGCCGGCGCCGGCCATGTTGCCGTAGGCCATGCCGTAGCTCTTGCGCACCACCACCGCCACCTTGGGCACTGTTGCGAGCGTCAAGGCCTCAACGAAGTTGATGATCTTGCCCGGCATGCCGCGCTGCTCGGCCGCGCGGCTCACGAAGAAGCCCGGCGTGTCGTGCAGGAACACGAGCGGGACGTTGAACGAGTCGCACAGCGCGATGAAGCTGGTGCACTTGGCGCAGCCGTCCGGCCCCATCGCGCCGGCGGAGTACAGCGGGTTGTTGGCGACCACACCCACCACTTCGCCGTCGATGCGCGCCAGCGCCGTGATCACGCTGCGGTCGAACTCGGGCTTGAGCTCGAAGAAGTGCCCGTGGTCGACCAGGATGCGGAGTAGCTCGTGCATGTCGTAGGCCCGGCGCGCTGATTCAGGCACCAGTTTGTCGAGCTTGGCCTGCCTCGTGGCCGCGCTCTCTGCGCTTTCCGGCTCGGCCTTGGGCGGCAGTTCGCCGGCGTGCGACGGCAGGTACGACAGGAACTCGCGGATGGCGGCGAAGCAGTCCTCCTCGGTGTCACAGGCGCGGTCGATCTGGCCCGTCACCTTGGCGTGCAGTTGCCAACCACCGAGTTCTTCGTTGCTCACCTTTTCGCCGGTGGCGATCTCGAGCACGCGCGGGCCGGAGACGGCCATGCACGAGCCCTTCAACTGCACCACGAAGTCCGCGAAGGCGGCATGCCACGACGGGCTGCCGAAGCATTCGCCGAGGATGGCGGCGACCATGGGCACTTGGCGGCGGCGCAGGCCCAGCGTGGTGCCCACGGTCATCGACGAGAGGCCGTCGGAGCCCTGGATGTCGGGCAGGCGCGCGCCACCGGCCTCGCCGAGGTTGATGATGGGGTAGCCCTTGTCGATGGCGAACTGCACCAGCGTCTTCGACTTCTGCGAACCGATGCGCCCGCCGGTGCCGGCTAGCACGGTCGCGTCGTCGGCCTTCACCAGCACCGGGCGCTGATCGATGCGCGCAAGGCCGCAGACCTTGCCGTCGGCGGGCGTGCGCTCCTCCATGCCGGGCACGTCGGAGTGCGCATGCATGCCGACCTCGAAGAAGCTGTTCGCGTCGACGAGGTGGGCGATGCGCTCGCGCGCGTTGAGCGCGCCGCGCTCGCGCGTGCGCGCGAGCTTGGCTTCGCCGCCCATCTTCAGCGCCTGGGCGCGGCGCAGCGAGAGTTCTTCGCGAGGATCGGGATTCAAGGGTTCTCCGTGCTTCATTCGTTCGGTGCGAGCAGGCTCGCCAGTTCGTGTTTCTTCACCTTGCCGGTGGCCGTCATCGGCAGCGCCGCCACAAGCCTGATCTGCGGCACCTTGTAGGTGGCCATGTTGTCGCGGCACCAGGCCGCGAGCGACGCTTCGGTCTCGCCCGAACCGAGTCGCACGACGATGAAGGCGACGGGCAGCTCGCCCGCGCGTTCGTCGGCGATGCCGATCACGCCCGAGCCCAGCACCGCCGGGTGCTGGCCGAGCAGCGCCTCGATCTCGGCCGGGAAGACGCTCATGCCGCGCACCTTGAGCATTTCCTTGCGGCGGCCGAGGAAGTGCAGGAAGCCTTTCTCGTCATAGACGCCGATGTCGCCCGTCTTGAACCAGCCGTTCTGCATCGACTCTGCCGTGGCCTCGGGCTTGTTCCAGTAGCTCTTCATCAGCGAGGGCGTGCTGACCACGATCTCGCCTTCGCTGCCGTGCGGCAGCGGCGCGCCGCTCTGCCAGTCGCAGATCTTGATGCGCGTGCCCGGCACCGGCAGGCCGACGAACACCGGCTGGCCCTTGAGGTCGGCGTCGTCTTCCTGCAGGCCGACGGTGAAGGTGTCGCTGGTGTGCGTCTCCGTCATGCCCCAGGCGGCTTCGACGATCGTGGTGCCGGTGAGCGCCTTCCAGCGCGCGCGGTAGACGGGGTTCAGCTTCTTCACGAAGGACGAGCAGCGCATGGCCCGCAGCGAGCGCAGGTTGTAGTTGGCGGCGTCGGGGTGGTCGAGGATTTCCACCGCGTTGTCGAGCACCATGCCGGCGCGGGTGACCTGGTAGTGCTGGATCGCCGCCATCGCCGCCACCGGGTCCCAGCGGGCGAGCAGGATGACGGTGCTGCCGTCGAAGATGGGGTAGATGAGGCCCGCGTTCTCGCCGGCGATCCAGAACATCGCCATGTAGTTGAGCATCACGCCGTCGGGGCCGGTGCTGCCCGAGACGGTGCCGGCGCTGGCCGCGGTGTAGACCATGTCGCCCTGCGTGTGCACGCAGCCCTTGGGCATGCCAGTGGTGCCGCCGGTGTAGTTGAGCGCGGCCACGGCGTCGAGGTCGGTCGCGATGGGCGGCGTCGGCGCATCGCATTCACGCAGTGCGGTCAGCAGGTCGGCGGTGCCTGCTGGAACGCGCTTGGGTGTCTTGATGCTGTCGGGCACGGGCAGCGTCGGCACGGCCGGCAGCATCTCGGCAAAGCTGGTGACGAAGACCCGCTTGACCGGCGTGTCTGGCTGCGCCTCGAGTGCAAGGTCGACCAGTTGATCGATGACGAGCAGCGTCTCGGCCCCGCTGTCGTTCAGTTCGTAGACCAGTTCGGTCTTCTTGAACAGCGGGTTCACCGGCACGTGCACGGCGCCGAGTTTGAGGCAACCGAAGAACGCGATGTGGAACTGCGGGCAGTTGCCCATCATCACCGCCACGCGATCGCCGGGTTTCACGCCGTGACTGGCGAGCAGCGCGGCGTAGCGGTCGCTCAGGTGGTCGAGTTCACCGTAGGTGAGCGTGTTGCCGTAGAAGACGACGGCGGGTTTGGTGGGCTGGCGTTTGGCCCATTCGCGCAGCGTTTCGCTGAGGGTGATGCGGCCGAGCGGGTAGTGCAGCTCGGTGGGCGTGTTGGCGGGCCAGTTCGCACGCTGGAGGGCGGCGAGGTCTTGCAGATAGGTTTCGTCGTCTGCGGTCATGGTGTGGTGTGCATGTGGCGGCGCTTCGACAGGCTCAGCGCGAACGGTTCAAAGGGGACGGGCTGACAAGGAGAACCGTTCGGGCTGAGCTTGTCGAAGCCCCCGCGGGTCCTGAGCCTGTCGAAGGAGCTGAGCTTGTCGAAGGAGCTGAGCTTGTCGAAGGAGCTGAGCTTGTCGAAGCCCTTCGGCAAACTCAGGATGCGCGGGCCCTTCGACAGGCTCAGGGCGAACGGACGTGGGAGTGCAGTGAGAACCCCTTCCCCGTTCGGGCTGAGCTGGTCGAAGCCCCCGCGGGTCCTGAGCCTGTCGAAGGAGCTGAGCTGGTCGAAGCCCTTCGACAAGCTCAGGATGCGCGGGCCCTTCGACAGGCTCAGGGCGAACGGGGTTCGGGGGGTGGCCGCAACCCGCCCCCATCCCGTTCGGGCTGAGCTTGTCGAAGCCCTGGCGAAAGGAGGACGGCCGGCTCATGCCAGCCCCAGCTCCTCCAGCAACCCCTTCTTCAACTTGTACTTCTCGATCTTGTTCGTCGCCGTCACCGGCAGCGCCTCGACGAAGCGCACATGCGTCGGCCGCATGTACTTGGGCATCTTGTCGGCCGCGTACGCGCGCAGTTCGCCTTCACTCAACAGCTCGCCCTCGATCAACTGCACGAACACCGCGATGTCGTCCTCGTCGCCCACCTTCGCAGGCACCGGCACCGCGGCCGTCGCGCGCACCTTCGGATGCGAGCTGATCAGCACCTCGACCTCGTAGGACGACACGTTCTCCCCGCGCACGCGGAAGAAGCCGCCCATGCGGTCGACGAAGGCGTAGACGCCGGGCTGTTCGGCCAACTCCTTCACCGCGTCCCCGGTGTGGAACCAGCAGTTGCGCAGCACCTTGAGCGTGGCCTCGGGCTTGTTGAAGTAGGCGTGCAGCAGCAGCCCCGGAAAGCGTGGGCGGAAAGCCAACTGCCCCACGCGCCCCGACGGCAGGCGGTTGTCGTCTTCATCCAGGATCGCCACTTCGAGCAGCGGATTCGCGCGGCCCATGAAGCCCTTGGGCAAGGTGTCGCGACCATCCACCAGCATGCGGTCGGCGCGCTGGCAGTTGGCGCGATAAGCCGCCTTGTCCATGCCGCGCCACAACGCAGGCGGCGTGCCCTGCCCGTCGACAAACTGGTCGATCACCCCGGCGAAGCCCGAGCCCGATTCGGTCTGGCCGAAGCCGCAGGTCACGAAGTCGAAGCCGAAGCGCTGCGCCACTTCATGGTGGTTGGCCGGCAGCGGCTGCATGTGCACCTTGTTGAGCGTGTTGGCGCGGTCGCTCTCGCGCGGCGCCGCGCTCATCAGCCACGGGATCATCACGTCGAGCAGGATGGCGCAGCTCGCCCCGCATTCGGCGATGCGGTCCCAGAACTTCGTCGGGCTGAACTTGTCCCACAGGCCCACGGTGTTGCCCAGCCACAGCGCGCGCGTGACGAGCGCGAAGGCGCCGCCCACGTGGTAGAGCGGCAGGTCGCAGTAGAGGATGTCGTCGGCAGACGTCAGCGAACGCTGCGGGTAGGAGTAGTGGTTCATCCACCGGAAGGGCTGCAGCACGCCTTTCGACGGCCCCGTGGTGCCGGAGGTGTAGACGATGTTCGCCACGTCGAAGGGTGTGCGCGGGATGTCGGGCGCAGCTGCATCGCCTTGCGCGAGCTGCTCCCACGGCACGATCTCGAAGCGCTGCGCCACATGGTCGAACGACAACTCGGTGTCGTCGTGATCGCCGGGCTTGGGCGTGTGCACGACGAGGCGCTGCAGCTTCAGTTCGTCCGCCACCTCGGCCAGCACCGGCGCGAACGACGGGTCGGTGATAAGCGCGAAGGGCGCGGTGTCGTTGAGCTGGTACGACAGCAGTTGACCGCGAAAGTTGAAGTTGACCGGCGCAAACACGCCGCCGGCGCGCCAGATGGCGAACATCGCGAGCGCGCTCGCGAGCGAGTTGCGGGTGAGCACGCTCACCGGTTGGCCGGGCTGCAGCCCCATTGCCACGAGGCCGGCGGCGAGGCGGTCGCTGCGCTCCTTGACCTCGGCGAAGCTGAGACGCACGCCGTCTTCGCCGTAGTGCAGGTAGGTCTTGTCGGGGTGGCGGCGAACGCACTCGTCGAGCCGGTCGAGCACCAGGTCGCCCTGCTCGACCATCTGCTCGAATACCTGTTGGGCGAAGTCCGCTTCGGGTGCCATGGGTACTGCTCCTGCGGTCACAGCCGCTTCATGGTCGGGTCGAGCGCCACCCGCAAGGATTCACCGAGCGAGTTGAAGGCCAGGGCCGTGAACAGGATCGCAAGCCCCGGCGCCAGCATCTGGTTCGGCGCCAGCTCCATGTTCTGGTAGGCGCGCGCCAGCATGCCGCCCCAGCTCGGGTTCGGCGGCTGGATGCCGAGGCCAAGAAAGCTCAGCGACGCCTCGGCCAGCAGCGCGCCAGCCAGCAGCAGCGTCACCTGCACGATCACCGGCTGCACGGTGTTGGGCAGCACATGGCGCCGCAGCAGCCGCCCGGTGCTGCCGCCGAAGCAGCGCGCCGCATCGACATATAGCTCGTGCTTGACCACCAGCGTGCGCGCACGCACCAGCCGGGCGAGCTGCGGCGCGAAGACGATGCCGACGGAAATCATGCCGTTGGTGAGGCCGATGCCCAGTGCCCCCGTCACCGCGATCGCCAGCACGATGGCGGGGAAGGAGAGCAGCGAATCGATCACGCGGCTGATCACGTCGTCGATCCAGCCACCTGCAAAGCCGGCGATCAGGCCCACCGGCACGCCCAGCACGATGGCCACGCCCACCGCCAGCAGGCTCGCGTACAGCGACGCGGGCGCCCCATGGATCAATCGGCTCATCACGTCGCGGCCGAGATCGTCGGTGCCGAACCAGTGCACCCCATCGGCAGGGGCCAACGTGTTGGCAAGGTCCTGCTGCGTCGGTGGAAATGGTGCGATGAACGGCGCGGCGACGGCGAGCACCACCACCAGCAGCAGGAAGCCGAGGCTGAGCGCCGCACGCTTGTCGTCGCGCAGCCAACCGGCGAAGCGGCGCATGGCACCGGCCTGCGGCGCAGGCGGCGGGCCGTCGGCGGCGGCGAGCACGGCGGTGGATTGGGGCGTGGTCGTACTCATGTCAATCGCTCCACCGCGCCATCCGCGAACCGGAGGAGTTTCCAAGCGAACGCCGCGGATCCGGCTTTGCCGGTCCGCTGGTGTTGCCCCTTGAGGGGCGCGCGAAGCGCGTAGGGGTGGTCCATTCACTGCACCCGGGGATCCACGACGCGGTACATCACGTCGGACAAGAGATTCAGCGTGATCACCATCAGCACCATCACGAACACCACGCCCTGCACCACCGGGAAGTCGCGATGGATGGCGCCGTTGACGATCAGGTTGCCCATGCCGGGAATCGCGAATACGGCCTCCACCACCACGGTGGCGCCCAGCATGCGGTTGGCGAGCAGGCTGATGACGGTGATCATGTTCAGCGCCACGTTCTTCAACCCGTGCTGCCACAGGATGCGCGTGGGGCTCAGGCCCTTGGCGTAGAGCGTTCGCACGGCCTGCGAGGAGAGGATCTCCATGAGCGAGCTGCGCAGCTGCCGCGCGATCTCGGCCACGCCGCCGGCGGCGATGGCGAAAGCCGGCAGCAGCGCATGCTTGACGGCAACCCACGCGTCTTCACCAAAGGGTGCGGAGCCAGTGGCCGGCAGCCAGCCGAGCTCCAGCGCGAACCACGACACCATCAGCATCGCGAGCCAGAAGTTGGGCACGGCCACGCCGAAGGACGCCACCGTCATCACGCCGCTATCTATCAGCGTGCCGGGGCGGCTGGCAGCGAAGATGCCCAGCGGAATGCCGATCACCAGCGACAGCAGCAGCGCGATGGCAACGATGAGCAGCGTGTTGGGCAGGCAGCGCGCGATGGAGGTCATCACCTCCTCGCCCGACAGCAGCGAGGACGACAGATCGCCCTGCGCCGCCTTCCACAGCCAGTCGCCGTACTGCACGAGGAACGCACGGTCCAGGCCGTAGAGCGCGCGGATCTCGGCGATGCGCGCGTCGGTGGCGTTCTCGCCGGCGAGCGTGACGGCGATGTCGCCGGGCACGAGCTTGAGCAGCCCGAACACGACGAAGGTGGCGAACACGAGCACCGGCAGCGCCTGGGACAGGCGCCGGATGGCGATGCGGGCTTTGCTGCGGGAGGACATGGGCTTTCAGTGATGTATTGCCCCCTCGCCCCTTTGGGTGAGGCGAAGGCGGAATTGACATCCGTGCCTGCGCACGGATGACCCGCAGTAGCCGGCACGGCCTGCAAGCCGTGCCGTGGGAGGTTGGGGTGAGGGGCTGGTGCGAACCAACCGCCCTCGCGCTTCGCGCGCCCTCACCCCCGCCCTCTCCCAGAGGGAGAGGGAGCAAATGCACGAGCGCTTCCCATGACGCTGCGCCCGCGATCGGTGAACCGACGACGAAGCGAACGCCGCGGATCCGGCTCTGCCGGTCCGCCGGTGTTGCCTTGCAGGCCGCGCCGGGCCAGTGGCCCGGCCCTTCGCCAGGCACGAAAGGTCCACTGGACCTTTCGTGTCCGGGCTCAGCCCCCTAGAGGGGGCGCGCGAAGCGCGTAGGGGGTGGTTCATCCCAGCGACACACCCCAGAATTTGGGCTTGCCCAAGAGGTTCGGCTCGAAGCCCTTCACCTGTTCGCCCACTGCGTCCATCTCGAACTGGAAGGCGATCGGCGCGGTCAGCGCCTGCTCCATCACGATGCGCTGCAGCTTGGCGAACACCTGCTTGCGGTAGTCGAGGTCTTCCTTGGCGCGGCTGTCGAGCAGCAGTTGCGAGAGTTCCGGCGAAGCCTCGGAGCGCCCCGCGTTGTAGTACGCGCCTTTGCCGAAGGCGAGCGCGTAGGTCATGCTCGGGTCGGGCCGGCCGGTCCAGGCCGACATCAGCAGATCGAACTTCTTCTCGTTGCCGAAGAACTGGCCGCTGATCTCGGCGATGGTGCCGTTGGTGAACTTGGCCTTGATGCCCACTGCGCCGAGCTGGGCCATGATGATTTCCGAGCGGCGCACCGAATCCTGGTCGTTGTAGCCGCCCACCGACAGCTCCAGCCCCGAGCCGAAACCGGCTTCCTGCAGCAGCTTCTTGGCCTTGGCCGGGTCGTGCTTGTAGATGCCGGCCACGCCCTTGTCGTAGGCCCAGTGGGTCGACGGCACCAGCATGCCCGCCGGCTCGCCCACGCCGCCCATCGTCGCGTTGATGAAGGTCTGGCGGTTGAGCGCGTAGTTGATCGCCTGGCGCACCTTGGCATTGGCCAGCGGCCCGCGCGAGAAGTTGATGTAGAGCTTGTAGCAATACAGCGTGGGGCCGCTCACCACGCGGATGTTCTCGGCCCGCTTGATGATGGGCGTGTAGCGCGCCGACAGGCCATAGGCCATGTGGTTCTGCCCCGCCACCACCGAGCGCAGGCCGGTGGCCATCTCGGGAATGATGGACAGCTCGATGCCGTCCACATAGGGCTCACCCTTGCGCCAGTAGTTCTCGTGGCGGGTGACGACGATCTTCTGGTTGTCGGCCCAGCTCACGAACTTCCAGCGGCCGGCGCCCACCGGGTTGCGGTTGGACTCGAGGCCGTGCGTTTCCACCGCCTTCGGGCTGATCATCATGCCGGCGCGGTCCGAAAGAATCGCGGGCAGCGCCGCATCGGCCTGCTTGAGCGTGAGCTTCACCTGCGTCGGGCTCACGACCTCCACCGCGGTGATGTTCACCAGGTCGGCCTTCACGTTGGAGCGCTGGTCGCCGCGGTTGCGGTCGAGGTTGAACTTCACCGCGGCCGCATCCATCGGCGTGCCGTCGTGGAACTGGATACCCGGCTCGATGTCGAGCACGAAGGTCGTCTCGTTCGGCGTCGACCACTTCGCCATGCCGGGCTTGGGCTTGAGCGTGGCGTAGTCCCAGTCGACCAGCGTGTCGTACACCGTCCAGAGGAACACGTGGTCGGAGCCGGCGCCGCCGGTGGCGGGGTCCATGCTCGACGGGTTGGCGGGCGCCGAGACCTTCAGCACGCCGCCCTTCTTGGGCGTGCCTTGTGCGAAGGCGGAAGGCATGGCGCCGGCGAGTGCGGCGCCCGACAGCAGCGCCAACGCGTCGCGGCGCTTGATGCCGATGTCCCGGGCAAAGGCTTCGCGTTCTTTCTGGTATGTGCTCATGTCGTCTCCAGCAGTTCGGTTGCAGTGGTCGGTCGGGTGATCTGGCGCGGCGGCCCGTCGGCCGTGGCGAAGTGGCAGGCAACCCAGTGCCCGTCGCGCAGTTCGCGCAGGGCCGGCACTTCGTCGCTGCAGCGCTGCTGCGCGTACGGGCAGCGGGTGCGGAAGCGGCAGCCCGAGGGCGGGTCGATGGGGCTCGGGATCTCGCCCTGCAGCACGATGCGGCGGTCGGTGCGCAGGTGCGAAGGCAGCGGGATCGGCTCGGCCGACAGCAGCGCTTCGCTGTACGGATGCATCGGCCGCTCGGTCACGCTCTCGTTGGGGCCGAGTTCCATGAAGCGGCCGAGGTACATCACCGCCACCCGGTCGCTGATGTGCGAGACGACCGACAGGTCGTGCGTGATGAACACGTAGGTGAGGCCGAACTCGCGCTGCAAGTCGGCGAAGAGGTTGAGGATGTCGCCGCGGATCGACACGTCGAGCGCGGCCACCACCTCGTCGCACACGATGAGCTTGGGCCGCAAGGTGAGCACGCGCGCGATGTTCACGCGCTGCTTCTGCCCGCCCGAAAGCTGATGCGGGTAGCGCTCGCCGTACTCGGGTGCCAGGCCCACGCGCGAGAGCGCCTGGCGCGCCGTGGTGCGAATCGTGTCGCCGTCCTTGCCGCCGGCGATCTGCAGCGGCTCCATCACCGAATCGATGATGCGCATGCGCGGGTTGAGCGCCGAGTTCGGATCCTGGAAGACGATCTGGTAGTCGCGGCGCTGGGTGCGCAGCTCACGCTTCGATAGGCGGTTGAGGTTGGTGCCGTTGTGCAGCACTTCGCCTTCGCTGGGGGCTAGCAGCGAGACGAGCGCACGGCCCAGCGTGGTCTTGCCTGATCCCGATTCGCCGATGACGCCGAAGGTCTCGCCGGGAAACACATCGAAGCTCACGCCGTCGACGGCCTTCACGGTGGCGTGGCGGTCCTGGGTGGGAAAGAGGATGCGCAGATCGGATGCGCTGACGATGGGCGTGGCGGACATCAGCTCACGGCTCCGGGAAGGACGAGTTCTTCGGCTCGGCAGCAGCGGACGGTGCGTCCCGTTCGGGCTGAGGTATCGAAGCCCTCTTCGGGATGAACAAGGCCCTTCGATACCTCAGGGCGAACGGAGTTTTTTGCACCCGCCAGGTCCTCCAGCCCCGTTCGCACTGAGCCTGTCGAAGTGCCATCGCCGAGCGCGCCCGCGGCTTCGACAAGCTCAGCCCGAACGGAGGGGGGTGCGAGGGCCGCGTCGCCCACACCCTCCATCACCTGCTCCTGCTCGCACCGCGCGTGCGCATACCCACACCGCGCCCGAAACCGGCACCCCGTCGGCATTCCTGCCGGCGACGGCACCCGCCCAGGGATCGATCCGAGTGCCGACCGCTTCTCCGCCAGCCGCGGCAGCGAACGCAGCAGCCCGGAGGTGTAGGGGTGATACGGCCGCATCAGCGCGCCATCCACCGGCGCGTCTTCCACCACCTCGCCGGCATACATCGTCAGCATGCGCGTGCACGTTTCCGCCACCACGCCGAGGTCGTGGGTGATGAAGATCAGCGCCGTGCCCGTGCGCTCGCTCAACTCCCGCAGCAGGTCGGTGATCTGCGCCTGCACCGTCACGTCGAGCGCCGTGGTCGGCTCGTCGGCGATCAAGAGCTTGGGCTCGCAGATCAGCGCCATCGCGATCATCACGCGCTGGCGCATGCCGCCGGAGAGCTGGTGCGGGTACTCGTCGTGCCGCCGCGCCGGCAGCGGGATGCCGACCTTCGACAGCGCCTCGACCGCCCGCTCGCGTGCCTCGGCCTTCGAGACGGGAAAGTGCGTGCGATAGGCCTCGCCGATCTGGTGGCCGATGGTGAACACCGGATCGAGCGCGCTCATCGGCTCCTGGAAGATCATCGCGATGTCGCGCCCGCGGATCTCGCGCATGCGGCGGTCGGGCAGTGCCAGCAGGTTCTGGCCGTCGAAATCGACCGCGCCGTGAATGCGCGTCGAATCCCTGGGCAGCAGCCGCATCAGCGACAGCCCCGTCACCGTCTTGCCGCAGCCGCTCTCGCCCACCAGCCCGATGCGCTCACCCGGCGCCACGTCGAACGAGACGCCGCGTGTCACCGGCAGTTCGCCGGAGCGTGTGCGGAACGAGATGCCGAGGTCGTGCACTCGTAGCAAGGGCGAAGCCTCGCTTGCAGGTGCGGAAGAGACGGGTCGATCGAGGACAGCGCTCATGTCGATTCAGGGTCTGTACTGGACCCGAGTCGGACCGGCTTTGCGCACATGCGCCGCCCGCTCGGCAAACTCGCACAGCAGCGGCCGCGTCTCGCGCGGGTCGATGATCTCTTCGACGCCGAAGGTCTCGGCGGTGCGGAACGGCGAGCGCAGCGCTTCGAGCCGTGCATTGATCTCGGCAAGCGTCGCCTTCGGATCGGCCGAGGCCTCAATCTCGCTGCGGTACGCCGCCTCGATGCCGCCTTCCAGCGGAATCGAACCCCAGTCGCCCGACGGCCAGGCATAGCGGTACTTGAGCCGCGAGGCATTGGTATGCGCCGCACCCGCCACGCCGAAGACCTTGCGCACGAGGATGGAGCACCACGGCACCGTCGCCTGGTACACCGCGCTCAGCGCCCGCGCCCCGTGGCGGATGGTGGCCGTCTGCTCGGCTTCGAGCCCGATCAGGAAGCCCGGAATGTCGACGAAGTGCACCACCGGCAGGTGAAAGGTCTCTGCCATGTCGACGAAGCGCGTGATCTTCTGCGCCGTGTCGGCGTTCCACGCGCCGCCGTGAAAGTACGGGTCGCTCGCGAGCACCGCCACCGCATGGCCATCGAGCCGGGCGAGGCCCGTGATGGCCGAGCGCCCGAAATGGCGGCCGGTCTCGAAGAAGCTGCCGCGGTCGAGCACCGAGGCCAGGATCTCGCGCATCTTGTAGACCTTGCGCCGATCCTTCGGAACGATGTCGACGAGGCGGTCGTCGCAGCGGTCCACCGGGTCGTCGCAGGGCACGCGCGCGGCGAGGTGGTCCACCGATTCGGGCAGGTACGAGAGAAAGCGCCGCGCACGCTCAAAGGCATCGGCCTCGTTCTCCGCGATGTCGTCGATGGCGCCGGCTTTCGCATGCAGCGCGGGGGAGCCGAGTTCGTCCTTGGTGAAGGTGCGGCCGATGCGCGAGACCACCGGCGGACCGGCGATGAACATGTGGCTGGTGTTCTTGACCATCACCGAGTAGTGGCTCGCCACCGCACGCGCCGAAGCGAAGCCCGCCACCGAGCCCAGCACCAGCGAGACCACCGGCACCGTGGTGAGGTTGAGCGAGACCCAGTCCCAGGCCGGGTTGGCCGGCACGTAGGTGCGGCCCAGCGCCTCGACCGTGCGCACCGAACCGCCGCTCGCGTCGATGAGGCGCACGAGCGGAATGCGCAGCTCGTTGGCCATCTGCTCGGACGAGACCATCTTGCCGGCCGTGGCGCCGTCCGACGCACCGCCGCGCACGGTGAAGTCGTCGGCGGCGACGACCACCGGCCGGCCTTCGATGCGCCCCCGGCCGAAGAGGAAGTTCGAGGCCGACAGGTCGACGAGCCGGCCCTCGGCGTCGTACGAGGCCGTGCCGGTGGCGGAACCGATCTCGCGGAACGAGCCGTCGTCGAGCAGCTGCGCAATGCGCTCGCGCACCGGCAGCTTGCCGGCGGCCACATGGCGCGCCACCTTGTCGGGTGCGCCCATACGCCGCACCATGGCGCGGCGCTGCTCCAGTTCCTCGACACCCGCTCGCCACGACATCGGCACAGCACTCCTGGAGGACCGCACGAAACCTGGGGCGCACCCAAGGGAAAGTCCGTACGGTCAATTGTTAACAATCGACAAGGTAACGATCACACTCTTCGCAAACAAGCGGGGTTATCCCGCGCTGTGCCCAAAACCGAGAACCGCATGCCACCTTCATCTCCCGCGGCTGCTGCTGCCGACACCGCCCCTGCACCAAGCGCGCCCAAAGCGCTGCGCCCGGTGCGGCTACATACGCTCACACCGGCCGAGCAGATCGCCAAGCACCTCGGCCAGGGCATCCTGAAAGGCGACTACGGCCCAGGCGAACGCATCGGCGAGCAGGCCGTGGCCGACCTTTTTGCGGTGAGCCGCGGCCCGGTGCGCGACGCGCTGCGCCTGCTGGAGAAGCAGGGCCTGGTGGAGATCTCGCCGCGCCGCGGCACCTTCGTCGTCGAGTTCGTGCTCAACGACGTGGTCGACATCTTCAACGTGCGCGGCGCGCTGCTGTCGCTGGCGGTGCGCTATCTCGCGAGCAACCCCGACAAGGCCGTGCTGGCCGAGATCGACCATCGCATGGACGAACTGCAGCAACTCGCGCTGGCCGCCGAGCCGCCGCTCGCGGAGTTCATCAAGGCGGTGGGCCGTGTCGCCATCGGCATGGTGCAGGTCTGCGGCAACCGCCAATTGATCCAGACCTACCGCAACCTGCCGCACGACGCGGTGTGGCAGATGCTGTGGGTCAACGGCCCGCTGCTCGACTACGACAAGCCCGCGCGCCGCGTGCAGAGCCTGCGCGAGCATGAGCGCATGGTCGCCGCCATCCGCGCGGGCGACGCGGCCACGGGCGAGGCGGTGATGCGCAAGATCATGCGTGACTCCTGCCGCGAGGTGATCGAGCACATGCGCGGCGTACGCAAGGAACCGGTCGAAGCGTTCCGGCTCGACGCGAGCTGAAGCATCCGGGTGCCGGCGCCGACATCTGTCTTGCGGGTGCCGATAGGCTTGGGCCCCATGAAGATCTTCGACGCCACGACGACCCGCCGCGCCCTGCCCTTCGACCGGCTGATCCCCGCGCTCGACGCGATGTTCGCAACCGGCTGCGAGGTGCCCAAGCGGCATGTGCACGAGATCGCCGCATCCGACGGCGGCCGCATGACGGTGCTCATCATGCCGGCGTGGCAGGAGGGCCGCTACTTCGGCGTGAAGACCATCAACATCGCACCGGGCAACGGTGCGCGCGGCCTGCCGGGGCTGCATGCGAGCTACATGCTGTACGACGCCGTCACCGGCGTGCCGCTCGCGCTGATCGACGGCGACGAGATCACCGCGCGGCGCACGGCGGCCGCCTCAGCGCTGGCGGCCTCGAAGCTCGCGCGTGCCGATGCGAAGCGGCTGCTCATCGTCGGCGCCGGGCGCATCGCGCGGCTGCTGGCCGATGCCTACCGCGCGGTGCTGCCGATCGAGCAGGTGACGGTGTGGGCGCGCGATGCACGCAAGGCCGACGGGCTGGCGGCCGAACTGCGAGCCGCCGGCATCGACGCGCAGGCGGCCGAAGCGCTCGAACCCGCGGTGCGCTGCGCCGACATCGTGAGCTGCGCGACGCTCGCCACGGATCCCGTGGTGCACGGCCGATGGCTCGCGCCGGGCAGCCACCTCGACCTCATCGGCAGCTTCACGCCCGCGATGCGCGAGGCCGACGACGACTGCCTTCGCGGCGCGAGCCTCTTCATCGACGCCGAGGACGCGCTACAGAAAAGCGGCGAACTGCTCGGGCCGATGTCGCGCGGCGTGTTCACCGCGGCCGATGTGAAGGCCACGCTCACGGAGTTGTGCCGCGGCACCGCAGCGGGCCGGCGCTCGAACGACGAACGCACGGTGTTCAAGTCGGTGGGCATTGCGTTGGAGGACCTGGCGGCGGCCATCCTCGTATACGAACAGGCGTCGGCGTGAGCAGCGGTTCGACCCGCCGATCAACAAGGTTGTGACACTTACCCGTTGACACGCATGGCAGGCTCGGTCCGCTCCGCGCCCTGCCGCCCCGGCATACGCCGGGAAGTCATGGCGCACTCCTTGTCCTTCCACACGACACGAGGAACACCATGAACACCTTCCTGCGCAGATGGGCCCTGCCGCCACTCCTGTTATCGGCCGCCCTGCTGGCCGCCTGCGGCGGCGGCGACGATGACGACCTGGTCGCCCGAGCGCCGTGCGAGGCACCGGCGAACGGCGGCTCGGTGGTGGTGGGTTCGGGCCTGCCCGGCGACCCGGCCGCGCCTGAGCCCGCATCCGGCTACCGCGTGGGCAAGACGGTGCTGCACACCGGAAGCTACATGGTCGTCAGCGCCAACCCGCTGGCCACCAAGGCCGGCTGCGACGTGCTGCGCGACGGCGGCAGCGCCGTCGACGCGGCGGTGGCGGTGCAGATGGTGCTGGGGCTGGTGGAGCCGCAGTCCAGCGGCCTCGGCGGCGGCGCCTTCCTGCTGCACTACGACGCGGCAACCAAGGAAGTGCTGGCCTACGACGGTCGCGAGACGGCGCCGGCCGCGGCCACCGTCAACCACCTGCGCTGGATCGACGACGCCACCAACCAGACGACGCCGCAGCCGAGTGCGCGCGCCAGCGGCCGCTCCATCGGCACGCCGGGCACGGTGCGCATGCTCGGCATGGCGCACGCGGCCCACGGCACGCTGCCCTGGAAAGACCTGTTCCTGCCCGCGTTGGCGCTCGCGACCGACGGCTTCAAGATCAGCGGCCGCATGGCCGGCGCGATCGAGGGCTCGCGCGAACGGCTGCTCAACGACGCCGAGGCGACGGCCTACTTCCTCAACCCCGACGAGACGGCCAAGGCGCTGGGCACGGTGATCCAGAACCCGGCCTATGCGGCCACGCTCACCACCATCGCCGACAACGGCGCCGATGCCTTCTACACGGGCGCCATCGCGCAGGGGATCGTCGACAAGATCAACATCGCCGCGGCGCCCGACGGCAGCCCCATCACCCCGGGGAAAACCACGCTCGCAGACCTCGCGAACTACGAGGCCAAGGTGCGCGAGCCGGTGTGCACGACCTACCGCGAGACGTGGTGGGTGTGCGGCATGCCGCCGCCTTCGTCGGGCGGCATCACCGTCGCCTCGGCGCTGGGCGTGCTGGAGAACTTCGACCTCGCCGCGCACAAGCCGACGGCCATCGACATCGAGGGCGGCGAGCCGACCGTCATGGGCGTGCACTTGGTGAGCGAGGCCGAGCGCCTGGCCTATGCCGACCGCAACAAGTACATCGCCGACACCGACTTCGTGCCGCTGCCCGGCGGCAGCTGGGAATCGATGCTCAGCAAGACCTACCTCGGCGGCCGCGCCGCGCTCGTCAGTCTGACCGCCAGCATGGGCACGGCGCAGCCGGGCGACCTCGGGCCGGTGCCGCCGCTGGGGATAGACCGCACGCCGGAGAGCGGCACCAGCCACGTCACCATCGCCGACAAGAACGGCAACGTGGTGGTGATGACGACGACGATCGAGTCCGGCCTCGGCTCCTACCACATGACTCAGGGCTTCCTGCTGAACAACGAGCTGACCGACTTCTCCGCCAGCCCGACCGACGACAACGGCGACCCGATCGCCAACCGCGTCGGCCCGAACAAGCGCCCGCGCAGCTCGATGGCGCCGACGCTGGTGTTCAAGGTGGCCGACGACGGCAGCAAGGGCGATTTCGTGATGGGCACGGGCTCGCCGGGCGGCAGCACCATCATCCAGTACGTGATCAAGACGCTGGTCGGCGCGCTCGACTGGGGGCTGGACGCGCAGCAGGCGACCTCGCTCGTGAACTTCGGCTCGTCCAACGGACCGACCACCAGCGTCGGCGGCGAGCACCCGAACATCGCGGAGGAAAACAACGGCGACGGCGACCCGCTGGTCACCGGCCTGCGCGCGCTCGGCCACACGGTGTCGGTGAACTCGCAGACCAGCGGCATCGGCACCATCATGCGCACGCAGCTGGACGACACGCCGGTGTGGGCCGGCGGCGCCGACCCGCGGCGCGAAGGGCTGGTACTGGGCGACACCGTCGTGCTGGATTGAGCATGTCGACACGGCTCGGCTCAGGCCGGGCCGTGTCGAACGAGCGCGGGGATGGGCGCGTGCGATCATGCCCCGAGGCGCGGCAGGAGCCGCGCACGAACCGCGAAGGCCGCACGTGCAAACCCTTGACGAGATGCTGAGTCTTCACCTCCTCACGCGCGCCCAGCACGCCGAGATCGGCGCCTGGATCGCGCAGGCGCGCACGCCCGAGGCCATCATGAAAATGCCCGCGCCGCTGTGGCGAAAGCTCGAACTCGCGAGCGTGCTGATGGGATTCGACGCCGACGTGACGCAGCCGCCTGCGCTGAACGCGGACGCATAGCGCGGGTCGCGCGCTCCGGAGGCCTGCCCCGCCGCTGCGGCGGCGGCGGACTACTGTTTAAACTCACAGCCTCATGCAGTTCGAGGCCCCCACCGCGCCCGCGCCGGCACCGAGCCCAACAGTCATCGCGGTTCGGGCGCTGTGCGAATTCACCGCCAAGGCGGGCGACGTGGACCTGCGCTTCACGCCTTCGCCGACCGCCGAGCAGGGCATGGCGGGCCACCGCATCGTGGCCGCACGCCGCGCCGACGGCTACCGGTCGGAACTGCGCGTCGAGGCGCCGCACGGGCACCTGCTGGTGCGTGGCCGCATCGACGGCTACGACACGGCACGGCGCCGCCTCGAAGAGATCAAGACGCACCGCGGCGATCTCGCGCGCATGCCGGCCAACCACCGCGCGCTGCACTGGGCGCAGGCCAAGGTCTACGGCTGGCTGCTGTGTCGCGCCGAGGGCCTCCGCGAACTCGACATCGCGCTCGTCTACTTCGACATCGACACCGGCGTGGAGACGTCGCTCATCGAGCGCTTCGACGCCGACACGCTTCGCGCGTTCTTCGAGCGGCAATGTGACGGCTATGCGGCCTGGGCGCGGCAGGAAGCGGCGCATCGGGCGCGCCGCGACGACGCGCTCTCGCACCTCGGCTGGCCGCTCGGCGAATTCCGCAGCGGCCAGCGCGATCTGGCAAAGGCGGTGTTCAACGCCGCGCGCTCGCGGCGGCGCCTGCTCGCGCAAGCGCCCACGGGCATCGGCAAGACGATGGGCGTGCTGTTCCCGCTGTTGAAGGCCGCGCCCGGGCAAGGGCTCGACAAGGTCTTCTTTCTCACGGCTCGCACGCCCGGACGGCAGCTTGCGCTCGATGCCGTGGTGCAGCTGCGAGCCCACGCACCGCGCCTGCCCTTGCGCGTGCTCACGCTCGTCGCGCGCGACCAGGCCTGCGAGCACCCCGGGCGCGCCTGCCACGGCGAGTCCTGCCCGCTGGCGCGCGGCTTCTACGACCGGCTGCCCGCCGCGCGCGCCGAAGCCGTTGACGAGTTGAGTGCAGGTGCCGACGCCGTGCGCACCGTGGCGCAGCACCATCGCGTGTGCCCCTACTACCTCGCGCAGGACCTGGTGCGCTGGGCCGACGTGGTGATCGCCGACTACAACTACTGGTTCGATCTCGGCGGCCTGTTGCATGCGCTGACGCAGGCACATCAATGGCGCATCGGCCTGCTGGTCGACGAAGGCCACAACCTCGTCGCGCGCGGGCGCTCGATGTACAGCGCCACGCTGGAGCCGGCGCGCCTCGGCGCTGCCCTCGCCGCGGCACCCGCGGCGTCGAAGCGCGCGCTGCAGCGGCTGCGCCGGCAGTGGTCGGCGCTCGTGCGCGAGCAGTCGCAGCCGTACACGTGCAGCGCCTCGCCGCCGAAAGCCTTCGTCGCCGCTGTGCAGCAGACCGCGGCGGCCCTCGGCGAGCAGTTGGCGGGTGAACCCGCCGAGGTTGACCCCGCGTTCCTGCGCTTTCACTTCGACCTGCTGCACTTCATGCGCGTGCATGAGCGGCACGACGAGAACTGGCAGTTCGATGCCACGCTCGACGCGCCAGCCGATGTACCCCGCTCGCGCGGCGCACCGAGCGCCACGCTGTGCTTGCGCAACGTCGTGCCCGCGCCGGTGCTGCGTGAGCGATTCGCGGCTGCGCACTGCGCGGTGGTGTTCTCCGCCACGCTCGCGCCGGCGCGCTTCTACATCGACATGCTGGGCCTGCCGGACGACACGGCCACACTAGCCATCGTCTGCCCCTTCAACCCGGCGCACCTGCAGGTGCGAATCGCGCGCCACATCTCGACGCGCCATGCGGACCGCGCGGCCTCCCTCGACGCCCTGGTGGCGCTGGTCACCGACCAGTACGCACGCGCGCCCGGCAACTACATCGCCTTCTTCAGCAGCTTCGACTACCTGCAGCAGGTGGCCGACCGCCTGGCGCTGCGCCATCCCGGCATCACCCTGTGGCGGCAGGACCGCAGCATGGCCGAGGCGCAGCGCGCGGCCTTCCTCGATCGCTTCCAGCCCGGCTCGCAAGGCATCGGCTTCGCGGTGCTGGGCGGCGTGTTCGGCGAAGGCATCGACCTGCCCGGCTCACGGCTCGTGGGCGCCTTCATCGCGACGCTCGGGCTGCCGCAGGTGAACGCCGCCAATGAGGCCATGCGCCGGCGCATGGACGCGCTCTTCGGTGACGGCTGGCGCTACACCTACCTGCACCCGGGCCTGCAGAAGGTGATCCAGGCAGCGGGCCGGGTGATCCGCGGGCCGCAGGACCGGGGCGTGGTCCACCTCATCGACGACCGCTTCGCGCGGCAGGACGTGTGCGAGGTGCTGCCGGCATGGTGGCGTCTCGACGAGCGATAGCTCATCCCCATTGCGATCGATCGATAAGAACCGTTCGGGCTGAGCTTGTCGAAGCCGCGTGTTTGCCGAGGGCACTTCGACAAGGCGAAGCCGTGCCTTTAGTCCTGAGCTTGTCGAAGGGTCAGTGCGAACGGGCTGGGGGGCGTTTCTGCATTCTTGAACGCGAGTCGGTATCAGGCGGTCTTCACGCGCAGCCCCTGCGTGTCCAGCGTGCGGTCGCGGCCTTGAGCCTTGGCTCGGTACAGCGTCGCGTCGGCGCGCCGCAGCAGCGAATCCAACGTTTCGTCGAGCGACCGGCGGGTCGCCACGCCGGCGCTGTAGCCGACCTCGAAGCCGAGGTCGCGCGGCGCAGCGACCGCCAGGTGTTCGCGCACACGCGCATCGAAGACCGTCGCCGCGGTTTCGTCGCCGTGGGTCAGCAGCACGCAGAACTCCTCGCCGCCGTAGCGCCCGACCACGTCGCCGGCACGCGCGGCCCCGCGCAGCACCTGGGCCATGAACTTCAGCGCGTTGTCGCCCGCCTCATGGCCGCGTGTGTCGTTGATGCGCTTGAAATTGTCGAGGTCGATCATCAGGACGGCGACATCGCCGCCATGCCGTTGGCTCAGCGCCATGGCGGCCTTGGCCTGGATGAGCCAGGCGCGCCGGTTGAAGACGCCGGTGAGCCCATCCGTCGTGGCCAGCCGCTCCAGTTCGCGTGCGGCTTCGTCGCGGTGCGCGAGCAGGATGGCCACGAGACCCAGCACCGCCGTGGCGTTGGCAAGGATGGCAAAAGCGTAGTTCACGGGATGCGTGGCGAGGAAGGTGGGATAGCTCGCCGTGAAGAAGGCGCCGAGCACCCCGCGCCAGGCCGTCACGACCATCTGCAGCGCAAGACTCAGCACCAGCAGCCAGCGCCACGGCCCCACGCTCAGCCGCGGCGGGCGCGAGAGCGCGAAGGCCACGAAAGCCATCTGCAAGGTCAGCAGCCCGTTGGCCCAGCCGACGCGGAAGGCGTAGTTCGAGAAGCCCGCGCCATAGCCCACGGTCATCAACAGCGCGATCAGTGCCGGCATGCGGCCGCCCGCCGGGTGGCCGCACCACAGGTTGAACGCAGTCGCGTTCAGCGCCAGCCCGCCGGCGATGCCGGCCATGGCGAGCGTCGACAGCGCACGGTCTGCCAAGGATCCCGGCTCGACCGTGCCCGATGCCAGCAGCAGCGCCCAGCCGCAGGCATGCACCGCGACGCCGATCTGCGCCCGACGCGCGACCGCGTTGACCCGGCCCATGACGGCCGGCAGCGCAAGCGCCATCGTCAACATGCCGACGGTCATGGCGAGAAGCAGCGAGGAGATGTCGATGTGCATGGTGACGGGGAGCCGGCGCGAGGCTTCGCGGTCAAGGCGTGCGGGCATTGTCTGCCGCCGCGCGGGCAGACTTGCCGGCAACGGCGGACGGGCGGCGCCGTTCACGGCCGCGTTGCGCACAGCGTCACGGCGTCTGCGCAGATCGGCGTTCCTTTTCCGCGTTTGACGGCAGACCGCAGCTCACGTCGATCGATCGCCGTGTTCCGCACACACCTCGCGAACCCGGTCGCGCAACCAGCGATGCGCCGGGTCGCCATCCATCCGCGGATGCCACAGCAGCGAGACCGTGATCGGCGGCACGGGCACCGGCAATGCGAAGCTGTGCATGCCGGCGCGCAGTGTGTCGGTGTGCCGTTCGGGAACGCTTGCGATCAGGTCGCCGGCGCGCGCCAGCGCCAGCGCCGCGGAGAAGCCGCCGACGATGGCGACGATGCTCCGCGCGAGGCCGAGCGACGCGAGCGCATCGTCCACCGGCCCCGTGTCGAGACCGCGCCGCGAGACGAAGACATGCCGGCCCGCAGCGAAGCGGGCGGGCGTCACCTCGCCCGCGGCCAGCGGATGGCCGCGCCGCACCACGCCCACGAAGCAGTCGCGAAACAGCGCCTGCGCACGCACCTCCGGACCCATCGTCCGGCTCACCACGCCGGTTTCCAGATCGACGCTGCCGTCACGCAGCCAGGCGCTGTCCTTGTCCGGCTTCTGCACGAAGCGCAGGCGCACGCCCGGCGCCTGTTCGCCGACGAGGGCGATGAGGCCAGGGCCGAACGATTCGACGAAGCCGTCGCCGGTGCGCAGCGTGAACGTGCGCGAGAGCCGCTTCGGATTGAGCCTGCGTGTCGGGCGAAGCGCCGCTTCGGCGTCCTGCACGAGCTGGGCGACCTGCTCGCGAAGTTCGAGCGCCCGGGGCGAGGGAACGAGGCCGCGCCCGGCCCGCACCAGCAGCGGATCGCCCGTGGTCTCGCGCAGGCGGGCGAGCGCGCGGCTCATGGCCGATGGGCTCAGCCGCAGCCGCCGCGCGGCGCCGGCCACGCTGCCTTCGGCGAGCAGCATGTCGAGCGTGAACAGCAGGTTCAGATCTGGTCTCGACATGGGCGTTGGCTTCGCGCGAAGGCGTGATATGGCGTCTGGTGCATGAATGAAGTGCAAATGATGCGCCTTCCGCTGCATCACGCCAAGACCTATCGTTCCGACGGCTCCATTTCGGAGCGGTTGAAGGACAGGAATCATGGCGATCTCGAAGCAACACGCAGCGGACGACGCGCGCACCAACCGGGCCTCTTCGTCGGGCTGGGCACTCGCCGCCCTGGCGCTGTGCGTGTTGTTGCCGGCGCTGGGCACCAGCATCGCCAACGTGGCCCTGCCGACGCTCGCCGAGGCCTTCGCCGTCTCGTTCCAGGACGTGCAGTGGGTGGTTCTCGCCTACCTGCTCGCCACCACCGTGCTCATCGTCGGTGCGGGCCGCCTCGGCGACATCCTGGGCCGCCGGCGCCTGCTGATGGCCGGCATTCTTGTGTTCACGGCAGCCTCGGTGGTGTGCGGCGTCGCGCCCGACTTTCGGCTGTTGATCGCCGCCCGGGCGGTGCAAGGTCTGGGTGCGGCCGTCATGATGGCCCTGGCGATGGCGCTCGTCGGCGACACGGTTCCCAGGCGCAGGACGGGCAGCGCCATGGGCCTGCTCGCCACGATGTCGGCGACCGGCACCGCGCTCGGCCCGTCGCTGGGCGGCGTGCTGATCGCCGGATTCGGCTGGCAGGCCATCTTCGTCGCCACCGTTCCGCTGGGCTTCGCCGCCCTGTGGCTGGCCCGGCGCCACCTGCCCGCGGATCGCCGGGCAGCGGCCGCGCAGCCGGTTCGCTTCGACACGGCGGGCACGATGCTGCTGGGGTTGAGCCTGGCCGCCTACGCGCTCGCCATGACGACCGGCGGCGACAGCTTCGGCCTGCGCAACGCGGCGCTGCTCGCGGCGGCCGCCTCGGGGCTGGTTCTCTTTGCGCGGGTGGAGACAAAGGCCGCATCACCGTTGATCCGGTTGTCACGGCTTCGCGAGCCGGCGCTGGGCGCAAGCCTCGCGATGAGCGCGCTGGTGTCGACGGTGATGATGGCGACGCTGGTGGTCGGCCCCTTTTATCTCTCGCGTGGGCTCGGCCTCGGCGCGGCGCTGGTCGGCGTCGTCATGTCGGTCGGCCCGCTGGCGGCGGCACTGGCCGGGGTGCCGGCCGGGCGCCTCGTCGACCGCTTCGGCGCGCGGCGCACCACCCTCGGCGGGCTCGTCGCTGTAGCGGCCGGCACGGGCGCGCTGTCGCTTGCGCCGGGACTGCTCGGCGTTGCCGGCTACGTGTTTCCCATCGTCGTCACCACCGCCGGCTATGCGCTCTTCCAGGCGGCCAACAACACCGCCGTGATGATCGATGTCGCCGCCGATCAGCGCGGCGTGGTGTCGGGCCTGCTCGCGCTGTCGCGCAACCTCGGCTTCATCACCGGCGCCTCGGCGCTGGGCGCCGTCTTCGCCTTCGCCTCCGGCACGATCGATGTCACGACCGCCAGCGCCGAAGCTGTCGCTGCCGGCATGCGCGCGGCGTTTGGGGTCGCGACGCTGCTCGTTCTCGCTGCGCTTGCCATCGCGGCCGCGAGCCCTGCGGCGGCGCGGCCGGTGCATCGCTGCGCATCGTGAAGCGACGCAGCGTGTGATCGCGCTCTACAGCCCCGCTGCGACCAGCGCCTCGCGCACCGCCGTCGCCTGCCGCCGCGACACGGCGAGCCACTCGTCCACCGGCGCCACGCGCACGGCCCAGCTCTCGCCGCCTTCTTCGTCGCCTCCGGCCACCACGCGCCGCTCCAGCGCCCGCACCGCACGGCGCGCGACGATGGCGTTGCGGTGCACGCGGATGAAGCGCTCGCCCAGGCGCTGCTCCAGGTCGCTCAGCGCATCGTCGAGCACATAGGTGTGCTGGGCGGTGCGCATCGTCACGTACTTGAGTTCGGCCTTGAGATACAGCACCTGCGACACCGGCACGCGCACCACGCGCCCGCGGTCGCTGACCACGACGACGGGTTCGTCTTCCGCGGCGGCGGGCGCCGGCCGCACGATGCGCTGCGCCACCCGCTGCAGCGCGGCCTGCAGGCGCTCGCGCCGCACCGGCTTGGTGAGGTAGTCGACGGCCTCGAGGTCGAAGGCCGCGAGCGCGTGCTGCGCATGCGCCGTGACGAACACCACGGCCGGGCGGGGTTCGAGGCGGGCGATGTCGGCGGCGAGCTGCGTGCCGTCGCGTCCCGGCATGTGCACGTCCAGCAGCACCAGGTCGCAGGCGTTCGCGCCGAGCCAGCCCATCGCCTGCGCCGCGTTCGCCGCCTCGCCCGCCACCGTGCACGCCGGCTCGGGACATTCGTTCACCAGCCCGCGCAGGCGCACGCGCGCCAGTTCTTCGTCGTCGACCAGCAGTACACGGATCGGTGTCGTCATCGGCAGCGCCTCACAAGCTTCTCAAGGAAACGAAGGGCCGCTCCCGAGGTTCCTTGACCCCCTCGGGGGGCTGAGCCCGGACACGAAAGGTCCGGTGGACCTTTCGTGCCTGGCGAAGGGCCGGGCCACTGGCCCGGCGCGGCCTGCAAGGCCTGGCGCGAAGCGGCAGGTTCGGGGGCACTCATAAAGGAATCACGATCTGCACCCGGAACACGTCGCCGTCGCGCCGGGTCTCGAACTGCGCGGTCACGTCGTGCATCAGCTGCAGCCGCTCGCGCACGTTGCGCAGCGCGATGCCGTTGCCCGGCCGCGAGGGCTCCCTGGGCACGCTGTTGGCGATGGACACCACGGCGCGTCCCGTCTTCACCCGCGTGCGCACCCGGATCACGCCGCCGCCCGCGGCCGGCTCCACGCCGTGGCGCACCGCGTTCTCCACCAGCGGTTGCAGCAGCAGCGGTGGCACGCGCGCGGCGCCGGCGTCCGCGTCCAGATCCCAGCTCACGTTCAGGCGGCTGCCGAAACGGATCTGCTCGATGGCGAGGTAGCGCCGCGCCAGCTCCACCTCTTCGGCCAGCGTCACGGATGCTCCGGTGTCGGTGAGCGCCACGCGAAACAGCTCGGCCAGGTCTTCGAGCACCTCTTCGGCGCGCGCCGGATCGACCTGCACCAGGCTCAGCGCGGTGTTGAGCGTGTTGAAGAGAAAGTGTGGCCGGATGCGTGACTGCAGTTCAGCGAGCCGCGCCGTGGTGTCGGCGGGCAGTTGCGCGAGGGCGCGCATGCGCAGCCACTGGAACATCAGCGCCGACAGGCCGGCACCGGCCACGGCGGGCGCGATCCAGCGGCCGGAGTCGAACTGCTCGGCGCCGCTCACCCAGCCGAGCGCCCAGCCCAGCATGCCGCTCGCGCTGCCCAGCGCCACCGCGACGACCCATTGCGCCGCCGGCGCGATCCGCTCGAGCGGGTGCTTGAGCAGACAAGCCACGACCAGCCAGCTCAGCACCGCGGGCAGCACCACGGCGGAACCGCCGGCCACCGCGTTGAACCAGCTCGCGGCATCGACCGCGATGAACAGCATGCCGGCGGCCATCACCGCATGCACGAAGAGCACCGCGCGCAGCACCACGCCGACATGGCACACGTCGAACAGCAGCCGCGCCTTGGCGGCCACCACCTGCTCGGGTGCGACGCCGTCGAACAGTGTGCTGCCGAAGGCGCTGGAGCGTGCGTCCCCGGGGCGCGTGGCCAACCCGTCCAGGCGCGATGGCGTGGGCTCGGCAGCGGGGGTGTCGCGGGGCGTCGCGCGTGTCGGGGGCATCGGCATCCTGCAGGGCAACCGGGGGGTGCTCGATAGAATCGAACGCTTCCGCATTGTCTCCAACTCCACGCTGTTCGCACGCGCCTGACCCATGTCCGACAACCAACTCGACAAGAAAGCCCAGGCCTGGTCGGCGCTGTTCTCGGAACCGATGAGCGAGCTGGTCAAGCGCTACACCTCCAGCGTGACCTTCGACCAACGCATGTGGCGCGCCGACATCGACGGCTCGCTGGCGCACGCCGAGATGCTGGCCGCGCAAGACATCATCGGCGCCGACGACCTGGCCGCCATCCAGCGCGGCATGAAGCAGATCGCCGAAGACATCGAGGCCGGCCGCTTCGAGTGGAAGCTCGATCTCGAAGACGTGCACCTCAACATCGAGGCGCGGCTCACGCAACTGGTGGGCGATGCCGGCAAGCGCCTGCACACCGGCCGCTCGCGCAACGACCAGGTGGCCACCGACGTGCGGCTGTGGCTGCGCGGCGAGATCGATGGGCTGCTGCCCTTGCTGGCCGACATGCAGCGCGCGCTGGTCGATGTGGCCGAGCAGAACGTCGACACCATCCTCCCCGGCTTCACGCACATGCAGGTGGCTCAGCCGGTGAGCTTTGCGCACCACCTGCTCGCGTATGTGGAGATGTTCGCGCGCGATGCCGATCGGCTGGCCGATGTGAGAAAGCGCGTGAACCGCCTGCCGCTCGGCGCCGCGGCGCTGGCCGGCACCAGCTACCCGCTGGACCGCGAGCGCGTGGCGAAGACGCTGGGCTTCGACGGCATCTGCCAGAACAGCCTCGATGCGGTGAGCGACCGCGACTTCGCCATCGAGTTCACGTCCTTCGCGAGCATCACCATGATGCATGTCTCGCGCTTGAGTGAAGAGATCGTGCTGTGGATGAGCCAGAACTTCGGCTTCATCGATCTGGCCGACCGCTACTGCACCGGCTCGTCGATCATGCCGCAGAAGCGCAACCCCGACGTGGCCGAGCTGGCCCGCGGCAAGACCGGCCGCGTGTACGGCCACCTCACCGCGCTGCTCACGCTGATGAAGGGCCAGCCGCTCACCTACAACAAGGACAACCAGGAAGACAAGGAACCCTTGTTCGACACGGTCGACACCGTGCGCGACACCATGCGCATCATGGCCGAGATGGTGGGCGGCATCACGGTGAAGACCGATGCGATGGAGCGCGCCGCGCGCCGCGGCTACGCCACCGCCACCGACCTCGCCGACTACCTCGTAAAGAAGGGCCTGCCCTTCCGCGATGCGCACGAGGTGGTGGCGCATGCGGTGAAGCACGCCATCGGCGCGGGCGTCGACTTGTCGGAACTGCCGCTCGCGACGCTGCAAGGCTTCGACGCGCGCATCGGCGACGACGTGTTCGAGGTGCTGAGCCTGCGCGGCTCGCTGAACGCACGCAACGTGGCCGGCGGCACCGCGCCGGCGCAGGTGCGCACGCAGATCGCGCGGCACCGCGAGCGGCTGGCCGGCTGACCGCAGACGACGTCGCGGGACGCGCTTGCGCCGCAACGCCGGCACTGGCCGACGGGTTGTTTCTCGTCGCGCGTGGCCGCAGGGCTAGACTGCCCTCGGCCCGCCCGAGCGGCCGAGCAACCCACGCTGCCGCCCGACGATGCCGCTGTCCGGTCACCCAGCTTCTGGTCTCAGCGCCGCAGGCGCGGGCGACGAATCGCGCGACGAGGTGCTCTCGCACACCGAGCGCACACGGGTGCTGCGCCGGCGGCTGGACGCACCGACCGGCAGCGTCATCCTCAAGCAGCCGCTCGGCACCGATGCGCTGCGGCGCCTGCGTCATGAAACCGCCACGCTCGAACGTCTGTCGGCCGTCGACGGGGTGGTGAAGCTCGCGCCGGGCGCTGTCGGCGCCGCGGCCGTCGCCCTGCGCGACGACGGGGGCGTGCCGCTGGCGCACCGGCTCGCGAAGGGGCCGCTGGAGGTGCCGGCCGTGCTGGGGCTGGCGCGCGCGCTGGCCCGCGTGGTGGCCGCCGTGCATCGCGCGGGCGTGGTGCACAAGGACATCAACCCGGCCAACATCCTGCTCGTCGGTGCGGCGCAGACGCCGGTGCTGATCGACTTCGATCTCGCCGGCAGCCTGGCCGACGAACGGCCCGCGTTCACCCACACGAGCGAGATCGCGGGCACGCTCGCCTATCTCGCGCCCGAGCAGACCGGGCGCACCGGCCGCGCACTCGACCACCGCGCCGATCTGTACGCGCTGGGCGCCACGCTGTACGAAGCCACCACCGGCCGCCCGCCCTTCGACAGCCGCGATGCGCTCGACCTGGTGCGCGACCACCTGGTGCGCATTCCGGTGCCGCCCGTCGAGCGCATGCCGCACCTGCCGCGCGCGCTGTCGGACATCCTGATGCGCCTGCTCGAGAAAGAGCCCGACCGGCGCTACCAGAGCGCCGAGGGCCTGCTCGCCGATCTCGACCGGCTGCACGAACGCCTCGCCGCGGGCGACGACCACCCCTTCGCGCTCGGCGCACACGACTTCGCGCTGCTTCTGGCGCCGCCGTCGCGGCTCATCGGCCGCGAAGATGAACTCGCAGCGCTGCGCGAAGCGCTCGACCGTGCGCTCGGCCCGCGGCCGCAAAGCGTGCTCGTGAGCGGCGCGCCGGGCGTGGGCAAGACCGCGCTTGCCAACGAGCTGCGCGCAATGGCGACCGAGCGGCAGGGTTGGTTCGTCGCCGGCCGGTTCGATGCGCAGCAGCGCAATCCGCAGTCGGCGCCTATCCAGGCGCTGCGCATGCTCGGCCACCTCCTGCTTGCGGAGCCCGAAGCCACGCTTGCGCCGCTGCGTGCGCGCCTGCTGCGCGATCTCGGCGCCAACGCCGGACTCACCGTGCAATTCCTGCCGGAGTTCGGCACCCTGCTCGGCGTGGCCGCCACGCCCGCCGCGGGCGACCCGGTACAGATCGAGCAGCGCATGCTGCAGGCGTCGCTGGACCTGCTGGGCGCGGTGGTCTCGCCGCGCCGGCCGCTGGTCATGCTGCTCGACGATCTGCAATGGGCCGGCGAGCTGACGCTGCGCATGGTCGACGCGCTGTTCGGCGAATCGGCCATCCCGGGGCTACTGCTCGTCTGCACGTATCAAAACGCGCAGCGCGACGAGCCGCAAGACGAGCGGCACGGGGACGCCCACCCGCTTCGCGACCGGCTGGCGCGCTGGACGCAGCTCGAGGTGCCGCCGCGCGAGCTGCGACTGCACAACCTACCGCCCGCGGCCTTGAGATCGCTCGTGGCCGGCATGCTGCGCCTCGGCGACAACGAAGCGGCTCGCCTGGCCCAGGTGATCGGCGAGCGCACTGAAGGCAATCCGTTCGACACGGTGGAACTGCTCAACGCGCTGCGACGCGACGGCGTGCTGGTGCCGGGCAGCGACGGCTGGGCGTGGGACGAGGGTGCGATCCGCCGCTTCGTCGGCCAGGGCCATGTGGTCGATCTGCTGGCCGTGCGCATCGAACGGCTGCCGCCGCACACGGCCGAAGTGCTCCGGCTCATTGCCTGCCTGGGCGGCGACGTCGGCCTGGGCCTGCTCGAAGCGGCCAGCGGCCTCGGCGGCGAGGCGCTGCGCGCGCGGCTCGAGCCGGCGATCGAGGACGGGCTGCTGACGTTTTCGCCCGGCGATGGTGGCGATGGCGAGGGCCGCGCCGCCTTCCGCCACGGCCGCGTGCGCGAAGCCGCCTGCGGCCCGGCCGGCGCGCCCGGCCAGCAGGCGCAGCACCTCGCCGTCGCACGCCGGCTCGCCGGGCAGCCCGGTTTCGCCACCGCAGCGGCGACGCAATACCTGCTGACGGCCGACTCGGTCGTCGACGCCGGCGAACGCCTCGCGGTCGCGCGCCTGTTTCGCGGCGCGGCGGCGCACGCCCGCGCCGGCGCGCTGTACGCGGGCGAGGCGCGCTACCTCGCCGCCGCCCTGGATCTGCTTGAGGCGCTGCCTGCCCCCGCCGCCGACGCGCACTTGTGCGCCGACCTGCACATCGCCCACCACGCCGCGCGCTACAGCCTCGGCCAGCTCGATGCGGCCGACGCCGCGTTCGCCTGGGTGCAGCAACACGTGGACGACGCGGTGCGGCTGGTCGAGCCGACCTGCGTGCAGATCAACAGCCTCACCAGCCGCTCGCGCCAGCGCGAGGCGCAGGAACTCGGCTTCGCGCTGCTCGAGCGCCTCGGGCTGCCCGTGCCGCGGGAAGGGTTCGACACCGAGAAGCGCCGGATGGTCCAGGCCCTTTTCGCCTGGATTGCCGGCGACGAACGCCAGCACGACCTGCAGCGCCCCGAGGTCACCGACCCGCGCGTGCTCGGCGCCGCGAAGCTGCTGCACTACAGCATGGGGCCAACCTTCTATTGCGCCGACCCGCGCGGCGCGCTGCTCGTGCTGTACAGCCATCAGCTGTGGGTGGCGCACGGCCCCTGCGCGCCGCTGCTCACCGGCTTCGGCGGCATGCCGCTGGTCACGCTGGCGCTGAAGGACTACCGCGCTGGCTGGGCCGCCATCCGCCATGCCCTCGCCGTGGGCGAGGCGCGCGGCTACGAACCCGAGACCTCCTGGGTGCGGCACTGCGCCGCGCTGTTCGTGCAGCACTGGTTCGAGCCGCTCGAAGCCAGCCTGCCGCAGGCGCAGCGTGCGCGCGAAGGCCTGCTGCGGGGCGGCGACCTGCAATACGCCTGCTTCACCTACCACACCGAACTGACGGCGCGACTCGACTGCGCACCGACGCTCGACGACACGGCCGCGGTGGTGGACGCAGCGGGCGCCTTCGCGGCGCGCACCGGCAACGGCTTCTTCGAGCAGGTGCTCGTTCAGTACCGCGCGCTGCTGCATGCGCTGCGCGACGATCCGGCCGAGGCACTGCCCGAATCGGCGGCCCCGGTGCCGCAGCCCGGCGTGTCCGACGTCAACCCCACTGCGGTGGTCTCGCACCACCTGATCCGCGCCCTGGCCGGCGCCATCTTTGGCGATCCAGCCGCACTGCAGCGGCACGCTGCCGCCGCCGTGCCGCTGCTGCCCTATGTGGCCGGCTACTACGTGATGGCGCAGGTGCGCTTTCTGCACGGCCTGGCGCTTGCGCAGCAGGCGCAGCACGCGCCGGCCGACGCGCGGGAGCCGCTGCTGTCGGCGCTCGACGCCTGCCGCGACTGGCTCGCGCAGCGCGCCGACGACGCGTCGGCCAACTTTCGCCACCTCGTCACCTGGCTGCAGGCCGAACGCGCCTGGGCCACCGGCGAGACGCTCGAAGCCATGCGCCGCTTCGATGCCGCGCTCGGCGAGACGCCGCCGCAGCGGCCGTGGCACCGCGCACTGCTCACCGAGCGGGCGGCCTTGTTCCACCTCGCCAGCGGGCTCGACCGCGGCGGCCGCAACCTGCTAGCCGAGGCGCGCCGCCTGTACGCCGCCTGGGGAGCGACGGCCAAGGTGCGGCAGATGGACCGCACGCACCCCGCTCTGCGCACCGGCGCAGGCACCGCCGCCGAACCCCGCCCGCGCGACGGCACGACCCGCGTTTCGGCCGACTTGCTGGACATGGTCGCCATCCTGCGCGCGTCTCAGGCACTCAGTTCAGAGACCAGCCTCGCCCGGCTGGAAACCCGCGTCGGCGAACTGCTGGGCGCCATGACGGGCGCCGACACCGTGCGGCTAGCCCTCAACGGCGACGGCGGCTGGTTCGTGTCGCGTGCAGGCGCCGATGGGCAACAGCTGTCGGTCGACGAGGCCGGCGCCCGCGGCCTGCTGCCCCTGTCCGCCTTTCGCTACGCCGAACGCACCGGTCGCCCGCTGCTGGTGGAAGACGCTGTGCGCGACGACCGCTTCGCCCGCGATCCGCACGTCGTGGGCGCCGAGCGCTGCTCGCTGCTCGTCGTGCCCATCCTGAACCACGGCGAGATGCGCGCCATGCTGCTGTTCGAGAACCGCCAGAGCCGCGCCGCCTTCTCCGCCGACCGGCTCGACGCCGTCATGCTCATCGCCGGCCAGTTGGCCGTCTCGCTCGACAACGCGCTGCTCTACGACTCGCTGGAGCGCAAGGTGGCCGAGCGCACGGCGGCGCTCGAGGCGGCCAATCGCCAGCTCGCCGAGCTGAGCGTCACCGACACGCTCACCGGCCTTGCCAACCGCCGCCGCTTCGACGAGACACTGCAGTACGAATGGCTGCGCGCGCTGCGCACCAAGGGCTCGATTGGCCTCGCGATGATCGACGTCGACCAGTTCAAGGCCTACAACGACCACTACGGCCATGTGCGCGGCGACCATGCGCTCAAGCGCGTCGCACAGGCCCTGCGCGACGAGATGCGCCGCGGCGAGCTGGTGGCGCGCTACGGCGGCGAGGAGTTCGTGGTGGTGCTGGCCGGCGCCGACCTCGCCGGCGCACACGCTGCGGCCGAGCGCCTGCGCGCTGCGGTGGCAGCCCTCGCCGAGCCGCATGCCGCGTCGCCGCACGGCGTGGTGACGGTCAGCATCGGCGTGGTGGCCTTCGTGCCTGATGAGACGCGCTCGGTGGCGCAGTACCTGGCGCAGGCCGACGCCGCGCTGTACGAAGGCAAGCGGCTGGGGCGAAATCGCGTGTGCGGCGCGGCGTCGGATGAATCCTCGCCCGGCGCATAACGGTCTGGGTGCCTGAGGGTTGCGCCTGCGCTCTCCAATCCCCGTTCGCCCTGAGGTATCGAAGGGCCAGTGGCGTCAAGCACAGGGCTTCGATACCTCAGCCCGGTCCTTCGATACCTCAGGACGAACGGGAGGAAGCGAACGGGTGGAAGGTTTCGGTTAGCCGCTACGCCCGCGCCGGCCGCGGCACCACGTCGCCGCCGACCGCCGCGACAGCACGCGCCACCGCCTCCTCCGCAGCGCGAAAGCGCAGCGTGATGCCGAAGCCCTGCCCCTCGATGCCCTCACCCACGTCGATGCGCGCACCGTGCAGTTGCGCGATGCGCGCCACCAGCGAGAGGCCGACGCCGCTGCCGCGCTCGCCGTTGCCGGCCACGCGGTAGAAGCGGTCGAAGATGCGCTCGTGCTCGTCGGGCGGCACGCCAGGGCCGTCGTCGGCCACGTGCAGCAGCAGTTCGCTCTCGGCCTGCGTGCAGCGCACAAGCACGCGCCCACCGATGCGGGTGTAGCGCAGCGCGTTGTCGACGAGGTTGCGGATCAGGATGCCCAGCGCGTCCATGTCGCCCTGCAGTTCTCCGCCGTCGAGTTCGAGCTGGATGCGCTGGCGCTTGTGCTGTGCCATGGCCTCGAAGTCGCGCACCACCACCTCAACACATTCGTACAGCGCCACGCGGCGCATGCGCGCATGGACATCGCCCGCGTCGAGGCGGGCCTGGTCGAGCAGTTGCTCGACGAGACGCGCGCTGCGCTCGATCACGGTCATCAGGCGCGCCAGCGCCTCACGGCTGCGCGAGGGATCGTCGGCGCGCAGCGCGAGCTCGGCCTGCGCCTGCAGCGCAGCCAGCGGCGTGCGCAACTCGTGCGCTGCATCGGCAATGAAGCGGCGCTCGCCCTGCACCGCCACGTCCAGCCGCTGCAGCAGGCGGTTGAACGATTCGACCATCGGCGCCACCTCGTGCGGCAGGCCGGCCGTGGGCAGCGGCGCGAAGTCGAGCGCGTGGCGCTGCTGGATGGCGTCCTGCACCTCGGTCACCGGCTGCAGCGACCAGCAGATCACGAACCAGAGCGGGAAGCCGAACAAGGCCAGCACCAGCAGCGAGATCACGATGCTTGCCTTGAGCCAGGTCGAGCGATCGGCCAGCAACTGCTCCTGCGAGCGGCCGACCTGCACATGCATGCGTCCGGTCGAATCGCTCACGCTGTAGACGCGCCACGGCTGGCCTTCGACCACGGTGGTGGCGAAACCGTCGGCGAAATCGGGGCGCAACGCCGCGGCCGGCGCATCGGGGGAGCGAAGCACCGCGCGGCCTTCGCCCGACCAGACCTGGAAGCTGAGCTTCTCGGCGGCGTACTCGGCGTTGCCCGGCAGATGGTACGGGCGGTCGCCGGTCAGCCGTGCCGTGTCGGCCGGCAGCGAGAGCAGGATCTGCTGGCCGATCATGCGCAGCGTGCCGTCCCACCAGCCGTGCTTCTCGCGGTCCATCTGCGTGAGGTGCCACGCGGCGCCCAGGCTCCAGAAGGCGAGCATCACCAGCAGCAGCGCGGCGAGCAATCGTCCGCGCAACGACCTTGGCACCAAGCGTTGCGCGATCACGCGCGCCCCTCTTCCCCGATGCGGTAGCCGAACCCGTGCACGGTGGCGATCAGCCCCTCGCCCAGCTTGCGGCGCAGTTGATGCACGTAGACGGCGATGGTGTTGCTCTCGATCTGGCTGGAGCTGCCGTAGACCGCGTCTTCCAACTGGCCGCGCGTGAGCACGCGCCCGCGGCGCTCCATCAGCGCCAGCAGCGTGCGGTACTCGCTGACGCTGAGCGTCACCGGCTCGCCCGCGCGCGTGACGCTGCGGCGGGCCGGATCGAGCGTCACGTCGCCCTGGTGCAGCGTGGGCGAGACGCGGCCCTGCGAGCGCCGCAGCACCGCACGCAGTCGTGCGCTCAATTCGTCGAGCTGGAAGGGCTTGACGAGGTAGTCGTCGGCGCCGGCGTCGAGCCCGGCGATGCGGTCGCTGAGCTGGTCGCGCGCGGTGATGACGAGCACCGGCGTGGCGTCGTAGCGCGCGCGCATGGCCTGCAGCACACCCAGGCCCGAGCCCTTGGGCAGGCCCAGATCGAGCAGCACCGCGGTGTAGCCGTGGTCGACGAGCGCGAGGCGCGCGCTCTGCGCATCGGCCACACGGTCGACGCGGCAGTCGGCGTCGCGCTGCAGGCCAGCCATCACGGCCTGCGCGAGCATGTCGTCGTCTTCGACCAGCAGCAGGTTCATGCAGATTCCTTCGAGCGCGGCATTGTGCGCCGCACTGTGCGCGCTGCCGTTTAAAGAGTTCTTAAGCCCGCCGCAAACAGTTCTTAAACCCGCCTCGCGAGACTGTTCCCACAGCCGGCGCCTGCCCGGCCGACCGAGGAGTTCGCGATGCCTGACCTGCCTGTCGATGCCCCCGCCCACCCCCACGCCGACGAAGCCGCGCTGCACGCCCTGCACCTGTGCGCGCTGCGCGAAGGCCGATCGCGCCAGCTGGTGTCGCAGGGCGACGCCGAAGGGCGGCTGTGGGACGCGCCGCGCGGGCGCATCGTGCAGCGTGTCTACCCCGGCCCGGCGGGCAGCCCGGTGCCGGCGGCCGAGATCCGCGCCCTGCTGGCCGACGACGGCCGCCCGATCGCGTGGTGGCAGCGGGTCGTCGCCCAGCCGGGCGCCACGGCGCGAGCGCTGCCGTATGCCATCGCGCACCAGTCGATCTATGCGATCGAGGTCGCCGACGACGACCCCGCCGCCGCCTCGGCACAGACGCGCGAGCAGGTGCAGGCGCACATCGCCTTCTGCGCCGAAAGTTTCATCGACGAACTGGCGCTGCGCGCCGCCCGAGACCCGCTGGCGTTTCGCCGCGCGCTGCTGCCGGCGGGCTCCGGCCCGCGCCGCCTGCTCGAAGCAGTGGCCGAGGGCGCCGGCTGGGGCGCGCCTCTGCCGCACGGCAGCGGCCGCGGCATCGCACTCGCGCAGAACGCCGGCGTGCTGGTGGCCGAGGTGGTGGAAGCCTCGATCGACGCACGCGGCCAGGCCGCCGTGCGCCGCGTGGTGACGATGGACGCCGATGGCGCCGTGCGCTGCGCCGACAGCACGCGCCGCCGCCTCGCCTGGCCGACACTCGCCGCCGCTTTCGCCAACGCGCTGTTCGCAGCGTCGGGCCAGCGGGTTCGCACCCTCGCACTCGCCGCACCCACGCCCGCCCTCGGATAACCCGCCCCTACGCGCTTCGAGCGTCCCCTCAAGGGCGCACCGCTGGAGAACCGCAGAGCGGGATCCGCGGCGGTCGCTTGATCACGGGTCCACGCTTCACGATTTCGCCAGGCGATTCCCAGCAATAGTTCTCGCTCATCGGCGCCCAAGACGTAACGGCCGTGAACTTTCGGTAGCAAACCCGGATCATTCGGCGCATGCCGAATCTGCAGTTCTGGACTCGCTTCCTTTCTCTCCTCCGTTTTCGCTTCCGTTGGCGCTGGGCCGCGCCGCTGCTGCTCGCCGGCAGCGTGATCGCCGGCTGCGGCACGCTCGACACGCAGCAGCGCAAGTGGATCTTCATGCCATCGCCCACGCTCGTCGCGCTGGAGGCCGAAGCCGTGGCGCGCGCCGACGGGCTCGAAGACGTGTGGATCGAGCACCACTCGCGCGTGAGCGGCGAGCGCATCAAGCTGCATGGCCTGTGGATGCCGGCCGACGACCCGGCCGCGCCCGTGCTGCTGTACCTGCACGGCTCGCGCCGCAACGTCGAGACCAACCTGTTTCGCATGCGGCAGATCCACGAGTACGGCTTTGCGGTGCTCGGCGTCGACTATCGCGGCTTCGGCCTGAGCACCAACCAGTTGCCCTCGGAACAAGGCGCCTACGAAGATGCCCTGGCGGCCTGGAACTGGCTCGCGAAGCACCAGCCCGAGCGGCCGCGCTACATCTACGGCCACTCGCTCGGCGGCGCCATCGCCATCGATCTCGCCAGCCGCGTGCACGATGCGCAGGGGCTGGTGGTCGAAGGCACCTTCACCTCGATTCCCGCCGTGTTCGAGACGCTGCGCTGGGGCTGGCTGCCGATCACGGCGCTCATCACGCAGCGCTTCGATTCGGCCAGCAAGATCGCCAAGGTGACGGCGCCGGTGCTGGTGGTGCACGGCACGGCCGACCGGCTGATCATGCCGGCGCTGGCCAAGACGCTGTACGAGAACGCGACATCGCCCAAGCGCTTCGTGCTGGTCGAAGGCGGCACGCACCACAGCGCGGGCATGCGCGGCTCGCAGCAGGTGCGCACGGCGATGCAGGAGCTGTTTCACTTCAAGTCCTGAGTCGCGCTGCCGGCTTTGCTTCGCGTGCTCCAATCGAGGGTTCGCGAGAAGGAAGCAGATCCGATGGCCACCTTGAAGTTGAAGAAGAAAACCGGCGCGCCGGCGCCCGCGCCACGCAGCGACCGGCCACCGGTGCGCGGCCAGGGCTCGGGCGTGCGCCGCCGCCCCACGCTGGCCGAGGCGCAAGCCCAGCGCGAGGAACGCGAGGCCCGCTACCAGGAACAGCTGCGCCTGCGCTACGGCGACTCGCCGCCGTCGGCCTTCCAGCGCCGCGGCGAGGGCGAGGGTCGCGGCCCGAATCCGCGCGGGGACGCACGGCCCGATCCGCGGCGAAACCCGCGGCGCGACACGGCCGGCCCCGACCAGCCCTGGGGCCGCGCGGCCGGCCGCGTCGCCCCCGACACGCGCGGCAGGCCGGTGCCGATCGCCGATCGGGCAGCGCAGCCTGCGCCGCGCGATCTACCGCCGCGTCCCGCTCGCAATGCGCCCCACGGCGGCCCGCAGACCTCACCGCATTCGTCGCATTCACAGCGGCGTGAACCGCAACGCAGCGAGCCCCAGCGAGGCGGGCCGCGCGGCGATCCGCGCGCTCAACCGCCGGCGCGCGGCAACACGGCCTTCGATCGCCCCGTCGGACGCGGCATGCCGCCGAACCCCCGCGGGCCGGATCCGCGGGAACGCCGTGCACGCTTTGATGAAGACCACGACGACGACCACATGCCGCACGACGCCGAAGGCAGCATGCGCCTGTCCAAGCGCATGAGCGAACTGGGCATCGCCTCGCGGCGCGAAGCCGACGAGTGGATCGCCAAGGGCTGGGTGCGCGTGGACGGCCGCCCCGTCAACGAACTCGGTTCGCGCGTGGTGCCCGGCCAGCACATCACCGTCGACGCGCAGGCGCGCTACCAGCAGGCGCAGCGCGTCACGGTGCTCATCAACAAGCCGATCGGCTACGTGAGCGGCCAGGCCGAAGACGGCTACGAGCCGGCCTCGGTGCTGGTCACGGCCAAGAACCAGTGGCGCGAGGATCGTTCGGGCACACGCTTCCTGCCCACGCACCTGCGCGGGCTGGCGCCGGCCGGGCGGCTCGACATCGATTCGGTCGGCCTGCTGGTGCTCACGCAGGACGGGCGCATCGCCAAGCAGCTGATCGGCGAGGACAGCGAGATCGACAAGGAGTACCTGGTGCGCGTGGAGACGGCCGATGGCGGGCCGCTGGCCGACGATGCACTGGCGCTGCTCAACCACGGCCTCGAACTCGACGGCGAGCCGCTGAAGCCGGCGCAGGTGGAGTGGGTCAACGACGACCAGTTGCGCTTTGTGCTGCGCGAAGGCAAGAAGCGGCAGATCCGCCGCATGTGCGAAGCGGTGGGCCTGAAGGTGACCGGCCTCAAGCGCGTGCGCATCGGGCAGGTGATGCTGGGCGATCTGCCGATGGGGCAATGGCGGTATCTGCGGATGGATGAGCGGTTTGGGTGAGGTGCTCGAGGTAGGGTGAAGAACCGTTTGGGCTGAGGTATCGAAGCCTGCCCGCGCATCATCAGGATCGAATCACCCACACCGTTCGGGCTGAGGTATCGAAGCCCCGAGGCGCCACGCAAGCCCTTCGATACCTCAGGGCGAACGGGGAGTGGGTCGCCCGGCGTTTCGACAAGCTCAACGCAGAACCCTTCGACAGGCTCAGGGCGAACGGTGGTGTCAACGGCTTGTCTGTCTCGACTTCATGCGTCTTGACTCAACCGCCAGCTCCACTTGCCGCAGCACCGCCTCCACCTGCGCCTGCCAAGCCGCATCGCCCACCGCCTGCGCGCGCTGCGCGGCCGCCAGCGCACCCGGCGCATCACCCAAGTCCAGCAAAGTGCTCGCCAGATTGATCCACGCCGGCGCACTGTCATGCCCCTCGGCCGCTGATCGAAACACCCGCGCCGCCTCGGCCTTGTCGCCGGCCGCATGCAGCGTGTTGCCCAAGCCCATGGTCAAGCTCAGATCACCCGGCCAGCGCAACAAGGCACTGCGATACACCCGCGCCGCCACCTCCGGCGCCGCCGTGCGCTCGACGCCGACGCTCGCCTCGATCACCGCCTCACGCTGCGCCGTGGCCGGCCACTCGCCCGGCGGCAACGCGACAAAAGCCCAATGGCCGGAGCGCTTCCAGGTGTGCTCGAAGGTGCGCAGCGCCATCATCTCGCGCCGCGTGGTGCCTGAGCGCAGCAGCACTTCGCTCGCCTCGAGGTCATAGCCGATCACCACGGCGTAGTGCCAGAACGGCGCGATGGCGAGGCCGAGGTTCTGCAGCACCACGACCGGATGGCCGGCCGCCACTTCGCGCAGCAGGCCTTCGAGCGAGGGCGCAAGCTTTGTGGCAACCGCACCTTCGCGCCGCGCGCCGGCCAGCATCTCGGTCTGCAGCGTGCCTTGCCGTGCCGGAAGAAAAACGCGCTCGCCCAGCCGCTCGGGCGACGCCGGCAAGCCCGCGGCGCCGAGCGCCGTGGCAAGCGCCGCCGGGCCGCAGTGATAGGCGGTCTGCGGAAAGAAGGGCGTGGCCGTCAGCTCGGCGCGATCGGGTAGATCACGCGGCCGCTCGGCCTGCAGCGCGGCCGTCTGCACGGCGCAACCCGCGAACTGCAGCAGCGCGACGAGCGCCAGCCACAGTGGCCAGCGCACGGCCGCCACGCTCAGCGCACCGAGCGCGTGAACGGGAAGATCTTGGTGAAGCCGAGGATGTCGGTGATCAGCAGCAGCACGAAGATGAAGACGATGGTGCCGAGGATGTCGCCCGCGCCGGCCGGTGCGTTGTCGATCTGCTCGGCCACGTGCGCCGCTTCGGCATCGGTGAGCGCGGCCACGCGCTCGCGGGCCTGATCGACACTCACGCCGCGCTCGGCCAGCGCCGCTGCCACGTCACTGCGATCGAGCGTGGCGAGCAGGTGCATGCGCGCCTGCGCATCGCTGCGCACGCCTTCGCTGGCGGCCACCGCTTCGGTGCCGATCAAGGTGGCGTGAACGGGTTGCAGGAACCCGGCAAAGGTGAGGCTGGCGGCAAGGGTGGCGGCAAGAACGCGGCGGGGTGGGGTCATGGTGTTCTCCAGTGATGTGGCGTGCAATTCCTCAACGGCTGCAGTCGCCCGCAGCCGGCCCATGCTAGCCGCGCCGGCGCAATGCCCGTCAGCAGTTGCAACGGGCGTCGGAACCATGCTCGAGAGCCTGCGACGCACGAGGGAAACCGCCGTCCCGCACCCGGTCGGCAGGAGTGAACCTGCTAGGCTTCCCCGATGTCGTCTCCCCCTGCCGATCGTGCGGTGATGAGCCCGCCGGTCATCGTGCTGCTGCTCACGCTGCTGCTGGGCATCCAGCCCATCACCACCGATCTCTACCTCCCCGCCCTGCCCACCATCAGCCGCGAACTCGGCGCGAGCGCGGGCACCACGCAGCTCACGCTGTCGGTGCTGATCATCTGCTTCGGCCTCGCGCAACTGGTGTGCGGGCCTCTGGCCGATCGCTTCGGCCGCCGGCCGGTGCTGTTCATCGGCATGGTGATCTACACGGCAGCCAGCGTGCTGAGCGCCTTCGCGCCGGCCATCGAGTGGCTCATCGTCTGGCGCGGGCTGCAGGGCGCCGCGATGGCGGCGGCCGTGACCTGCGGGCGCTCCATCGTGCGCGATCTGTTTCCGCCGCATGAGGGCGCGAAGGTGATGTCGCGCGCGCTCACGGGCCTCGGCGTGATTGCCACCCTGAGCCCGATCACCGGCGGCCTGGCCGTGCAATGGATCGACTGGCAGGCGGCGCTGCTGGTGCTGGCGGTGTTCGGTGCCGTGACTCTGGCCTTCATCGCCTGGCGCTTCGAGGAGACGGTGCCCAAGCGCAACCCGCGCGCGCTGCAGCCGGCCACGCTGTGGCGCAACTGGGCGGTGGTGCTTGCGAACCCGTCGTTCCGCGCCTGGGCCTTGCTGTCGGCACTCACGTATTCCGGCCTCTTCATCTACCTCGCGGGCTCATCGTTCGTGTTCGCCAACGTGCTGGGCGTCTCGCGCGCGAGCTACGGCCTGCTGATGGCAAGCAACTCCTTCGCCTACATCGTCGGCACGCTGGCGTGCCGGCATCTGCTGGCCTCCCACGGGTTGCGGCGCACGGTGCGCCTGGGCGGCGGGTTCAGCCTCGTCGGCGGGCTGCTGCTCGCGGGACTGGCATTCGCCGGCGTGCGCAACGTGTGGGCCATCGTGGTGCCGATGTGGATCTTCGCCATCGGCCACGGCATCCACCAGCCCTGCGGGCAGGCCGGCGCGGTGGGGCCGTTCCCGGACAAGGCGGGGGCCGCCGCAGCGATGTCGGGCTTCACGATGACGCTCGCCGCCTTCATCGTCGGCCTGTGGCTCGGACGCAGCAACGATGGCACGGTGTACCCGCTCACGCTCGGCATCGCGACGATGGCCGTGGGCACGGCGCTGGTCGCGTGGACGTTGGTGCAGCGCCACGGCGAGCCGCTGCCAGCCGGGCCAGTGCTGGCGGCTTGACATGAACGGCAAGGCGAGCGGCGCGACCTACCTGTGCATCGCCGGGCCCACGGCGGCCGGCAAGACCGGCGCCGCGCTCGCCGTGGCCGAGGCGCTGGCCGCACGCCGGCCGGTGGAGATCGTGAGCGTCGATTCGGCGCTGGTCTATCGGGGCATGGACATCGGCACCGCAAAGCCCAGCGCCGAAGAACGCGCCGCCGTGCCGCACCACCTGATCGACATCCTCGACCCGACGCAGTCGTACTCGGCGGCGCAGTTCGTGGCCGATGCGCAGCGGCTCATCGAAGAGATTGCGGCGCGCGGCCATCTGCCGCTGCTGGTGGGCGGCACGATGCTGTACTTCAAGGCGCTGTTCGACGGCATCGATGCGATGCCCGCTTCCGATCCCGTGGTGCGTGCCGCGATCGATGCGGAAGCGATGGAGCACGGCTGGCCCGCCATGCACGCGGAACTGGCGCGCATCGATCCGCCGACCGCTGCGCGCCTGCAACCCGGCGACTCGCAGCGCATCCAGCGTGCGCTCGAGGTCTGGCGCATCAGCGGGCAGCCGATTTCCTCGTTCCACAGCGGCCGGCCGCGCGCTGCATCGCATGCGCCGCTGATCTCGCTGGAGCCTGCGGATCGCGCGTGGCTGCACCGGCGCATCGCACAGCGCTTTCACGCGATGCTCGACGCCGGCTTCATGGGCGAAGTGCAGGCCTTGCGTGCGCGTGGCGACCTGCATCCCACCCTGCCCTCGATGCGCTGCGTGGGCTATCGGCAGGCGTGGGAAGCGCTGGACCGCGATGAATCTTTGATCGCGATGACCGAGCGCGGCATCGCCGCGACGCGCCAGCTCGCCAAGCGCCAGATCACCTGGCTGCGCAGCATGCCGCAGCGCGAGGTGGTGACCTGTGACGCGCCCGACGCCATGGCCCGCGTAGTGCGGCGTGCGCTGGAACTGGCAGGGTGATGGACGACGCGCCGCTGCTCGATGTGTCGTCGCTCGCCAAGCGCTATGGCGACGCGCCGGTGTTCGCGCAGGTCGACCTGCAACTCGCGGCGGGCGAGTTCATCGCCATCGTCGGCGAGTCGGGCGTGGGCAAGTCGACGCTGCTCAACTGCATCGCCGGCCTCGACACGGTGGATGCGGGCAGCGTGCGCATCGACGGCACCGAGATCACCACCTTGAGCGAGACGGCGCAGGCGCACTTCCGGCGCGCGCATCTGGGCTTCGTGTTCCAGGCCTTTCACGTGCTGCCGCATCTGACGGTGGCCGCCAACGTCGGCCTGCCGCTGCTGCTCTTGCGCCGGCCCGATGCGGCGCGGGTGCACGCGGTGCTCGATGCGGTGGGGCTGCAGGGACTGGGTGCGCGGCTGCCGCAGACCTTGTCGGGCGGGCAGTTGCAGCGCGTCGCCATCGCGCGGGCGCTGGTGCATCGGCCGAAGCTGCTGCTCGCCGACGAGCCGACGGGCAATCTCGATCCGGCGACGGCCGAGCGCGCGATGGATGTGCTGGCGAAGCAGGTGCGCGAGGAGGGCGCGGCGTGTGTGCTGGTGACGCATTCGCGCACGGCAGCGGCGCGGGCGGATCGGGTGTTGACGTTGACGGCAACGGGGATGGTGGCGGGGTGAGAGGCTGCGGGGTCACGACGATGCACAAGGCCTGCACTTCCCGCCCGTTCGCCCTGAGCTTGTCGAAGGGCCTGGCTGATTCGACAGAACCGCTCGCCTCACCCCACCCGTTCGCCCTGAGGTATCGAAGGGCCTGGCTGAGGTATCGAAGCCCCGCTCGTACGCGGCGGGCACTTCGATACCTCAGTGCGAACGGTTTTGGGAGATGGCACGAACCCTTCGACAGGCTCAGGATGAGCGGAGCCCTTCGATACCTCAGGCCCTTCGACAGGCTCAGGACGATCGGCGCCCTTCGATACCTCAGGCCCTTCGACAGGCTCAGGACGATCGGCGCCCTTCGATACCTCAGGGCGAACGGCGGGGTCGGGTTTCGCAGAGAAGGGACTCATGCTGGCTTCGACAGGCTCAGCCCGAACGGTTGGGGGGTGACCGGTTGGTGGGTGACCGGTTGGTGGGTCAGCGGAATGTTGGGAGCCTGAGGCCGACGCCATGCTCGCCTTCCTGCGCCACCTCTCCTGGCCCGAACTGCGCCATCACCCCTGGCGCCATCTCGCCGCGCTGCTCGCCGTCGTACTCGGCGTTGCCCTCGCCTTCTCCGTCCAGCTCATCAACCAATCCGCCCTGAGCGAATTCAGCGCTGCCGTGCGCTCGGTCAACGGCGCGCCCGATTTCGAGCTGCGTGCCCAGCGCGGCGGCTTCGACGAGGCGCTGTACGCGCGCGTGGCCGCGCATCCGCAGATCGCGCTCGCCAGCCCCGTGGTCGAAGCGGAAACGCTTGCGATCAGCGCCACCGGCGAGCGTGTGCCGCTGCGCATCGTCGGCCTCGATGCGCTCGTCGCCGCGCCGATGTCGCCCGACCTCATGCTGCAGCCCAACGACGGCGAAGACCGCCTCGCGATCATCGATCCGCTGGCACTCTTCCTGAACCCCGCCGCGCGCGAGCGGCTCGGCGCCATGCCCGCACTCGCACTTCAATCACCGAGCGGCCGGATCGAGATCCCCGTGCGCGGCAGCGTGAGCGCCGGCGGCCCGCCGCTGGCGGTGATGGACATTGCCGGCGCACAAACGAGCTTCGGCTTCACTGGCCGCCTGAGCCGCATCGACGTGCGGCTCGCTCCGGGTGCCGCCCGCGCGCAGGTGCTGCGCACACTCGCCCTGCCGCCCGGCGTGCGCGCCATCTCGCCCGACGAAGCAGCGCAGCGCGTCTCCAACGTCTCGCGCGCCTACCGTGTGAACCTCACCGTGCTGGCGCTGGTGGCGCTGTTCACCGGCGCCTTCCTCGTGTTCTCCATCCTCTCGCTGTCGGTCGCGAAGCGGCAGTCGCAGTTCGCGCTGCTGGGCGTGCTGGGCCTCTCGGCGCGTGAGCGGCTGGCGCTGGTGCTGGCGGAGTCGGCCCTGCTGGGCGTGGCCGGCAGCGTGCTCGGCCTCGCGCTCGGAACGGCGCTCGCATCGCTGGCCTTGCGATTGCTCGCGGGCGATCTGGGCGGCGGCTACTTTCCCGGCGTCACGCCCACGCTGCAGTTCAGCAGCACGGCCGCTGCGGTGTACGGCCTGCTCGGCGTGGCAGCGGCCTGCGTGGGCGGCTGGCTGCCGGCACGCGATGCGCAGCGGCTCGCGCCGGCGCAGGCATTGAAGGGTCTGGGAAGCACGAGCACCGCGCACCGGCTCGGCTGGCTCGGCCCGGCGTTGATTGCTGCCGGCGCGGTGCTCACCTTCGCGCCGCCGATCGCCGGCATTCCGCTCGCGGCCTATGTGTCGGTGGCCTGCCTGCTGGTCGGCGGCATCGCCTGCGTGCCGGCGGGCGTGTCGGCGCTGCTCGCGCTGATGCCGGCGCCGCGCCATGCGCTCACGCTGCTGGCGGTGGAGCGCGCCCGCCACGAGCGCGACACCGCCACCATCGCGGTGGCCGGCGTGGTGGCGAGCCTGAGTCTGGCCGTGGCGCTCACGGTGATGGTGGCCAGCTTTCGCGAATCGGTCACGCAGTGGCTGGACATCGTGTTGCCCGCCGACCTCTATGTGCGCGCCGACACGAGCGGCGCGCAGAGCGACGTGGTGAGCCTGCCGCAGTCGCTCGTCGCGCAGGCCGCCGCGCTGCCCGGCGTCGCGCGCACGCAGGCGCAGCGCGTGACCTCGGCGCTGATCGACCCGGGCCGGCCCGCCGTCGCGCTCATCGCCCGGCCGCTGCCCGAGCCGGCAAGCAGCCTGCCGTTGGTGGGGCGTCTGGTCGACGCGCCGCCCGGCGAGGTGGCGGCCTATGTGAGCGAAGCCATGGTGAGCCTGTACCACGCCGAACCCGGCACGCGCTTCGAACTGCCGCTGCCGAACGGCCGGCGGATCGATGTGTTCGTGCGCGGCGTGTGGCGAGACTACGCACGCCAGCACGGCGCCGTGCTGCTGGCCGCGGCCGACTACCAACGGCTGTCGGGCGACGAACGCACCAACGACCTCGCGCTGTGGCTCGCGCCCGGTGCAGACGCATCACGCACACAGGCCGCAATCCGCGAGTTGGCAACCCAGGCGCGCTTCGACGACGCGCTGCTCGAATTCGCCTCGCCCGGCGAGATCCGCGCGCAGTCGCTGCGCATCTTCGACCGCAGCTTCGCCGTCACCTACTGGCTGCAGGCGGTGGCGATTGCCATTGGCCTGTTCGGCATTGCCGCCAGCTTTTCGGCGCAGGTGCTGGCGCGGCGCCGCGAGTTCGGCCTGCTCTCGCACCTGGGCCTCACGCGCCGCGACGTGCTCACGGTGGTGGCCGCCGAGGGCGCCGTGTGGACGGCCGCCGGCGCGCTGCTGGGTCTGCTGCTGGGCATCGCGGTCAGCGTGGTGCTGGTGAAGGTGGTCAACCCGCAGAGCTTCAACTGGACCATGGACCTGCTGCTGCCCACCGGCCGCCTGGCCGCGCTGTGCGCCGCGGTGATGGTGGCGGGCACGCTGACCGCCTGGCTGTCGGCACGCCGCACCGCCGGGCGAGACATGGCACTGGCGGTGAAGGAGGACTGATGATGCGGCGGCGTTCGCTGCTCACCGCATGGCCACTGGTCGCGCTGCCGCGGCTCGTGACTGCGCAGGCCTTGGGCGTGACACGCCGACCGCTCGTCTTCCCGCGCGACTTCGGCGCGCATCCCGACACGCGCACCGAGTGGTGGTACGTCACCGGCTGGCTGCAACCAGACGATGCGACGGACGAAACGCCGACCCACGGCTTCCAGATCACCTTCTTCCGCTCGCGCACCGACGTGAGCGGTGCGCGCGAAAGCGCCTTCGCCGCACGCCAGCTCGTGTTCGCGCACGCCGCCGTCACCGACGTGGCGGCGAAGAAACTGCGCCACGACCAGCGCATCGCACGCGCCGGCTTCGGCATCGCCGAGACCTCGACCACCGACACGGCGGTGACGCTGCGCGACTGGCATCTGCGCCGCAGCGGACCGGTGGCGCAAAGCCGCTACAGCGCACACGTCACCAGTGAATCGGCCGCCTTCGCGCTAGAACTCGAACTGGCCACCACGCAGCCCGTGCTGCGGCAGGGCGACGCCGGCTATTCGCGCAAGGGGCCGCGCGCCGAACAGGCGAGCCACTACTACAGCCAGCCGCAACTCGCCGTGAACGGCACGCTGCGCCTCGATGGCCGCACGATGCCCGTGCGCGGCAAGGCGTGGCTCGATCACGAGTGGAGCGAGACCGTGCTCGACCCCGAGGCGGTCGGCTGGGACTGGATCGGCATGAATCTCTTTGACGGCAGCTCCCTCACCGCCTTTCGCATCCGCCGCGCCGACGGCAGCACGCTGTGGGCCGGCGGCAGCTTTCGCCGCGCGGGTGAGACGCAGGCGCGCGCATTCGCGAGCGACGAGGTGCGCTTCACGCCCGGCCGCCGCTGGACGAGCCCCGCCACGCGCGCGAGCTATCCCGTCGAGTGGACGGTGCAGACGCCGGCCGACACGTTTCGCGTGCTCTCGCTCGCCGACGCGCAGGAGCTCGACAGCCGCGCCAGCACCGGCACGGTGTACTGGGAAGGCTTGAGCGAACTGCGCGATGCCGAAGGCCGCAGCGTGGGGCGCGGGTATCTGGAGATGACGGGGTATGCGGCAAAGATGACGCTTTGACAGGCCACCCCGTTCGGGCTGAGGTATCGAAGCCAGAACCCGCTCGTCCTGAGGTATCGAAGGATCGGGCTGAGGTACCGAAGCCCCTGCTCCGGGCTACAGGCCCTTCGATACCTCAGGGCGAACGGGTATTGAGATGCAGAAGCCCCGCGTGCGCCGAGAGGCACTTCGATACCCAGTGCGAACGGGTTTCCGCTGTTCCTATCCCTTGCGTTCCCTTACCCCCGACACCGGCAGTTCCGCCAGCAGCTTCACGAGCGCCTGCGGATCCACCGGCTTGACCAGGTGCGCGTCGAAGCCGGCGTCGCTCGACTTCTGCCGGTCTTCCTGCTGGCCCCAGCCGGTCAGGGCCACCAGCACCATGCCCTGACCGCCCGGCTGGCCGCGCAAGCGGCGCGCGGCGTCGTAGCCGTTGAGCCGGGGCAGGCCGATGTCGAGCAACACCAGGTCGGGCTGGAACACCGCGGCGGCGGCCACCGCGTCGAGGCCGTCGTGCGCCATGCGGGCCTCGTGGCCGCTCAGCTCCAGCAGCACGGACAGCGATTCGGCGGCGTCGCGGTTGTCGTCGACCACGAGCACGCGCCGCGGGACGACGGAGGCCGGCGGCGTCGGCGGCGCGGGCGCCGCCGGCACCACCGCATCAGCGGCGATCGGCAGGCGCACCACGAACTCGCTGCCCCGGCCCACGCCGTCGCTCGCCACCTGCACCGTGCCGCCGTGCAGCGCCGCGAGGTTCTTCACCAGCGTGAGGCCGATGCCCAGCCCGCCGCCCGAGCGTTCGAGCGAGGTGTCCTCCTGCACGAACATGTCGAAGATGCGCGCCAGCCCTTCGGCGGCGATGCCGATGCCGTTGTCGCGCACGCGGATCACCGCCTCGTCGCCGTCGCGCTCGGTCGCAATGTCGACCCGGCCGCCCGCCGGGGTGAACTTGCCGGCGTTGTTCAGCAGGTTGCCCACCACCTGCGTCAGCCGCACGGCATCGGCGTCCAGAACGATAGTCTGCGGCGGCAACGCCACGCTCAACTCGATGCCCTTCGCCGCGTACACCGGCCGCACGGCGTCCACGGCCTGCTGCACGACGAAGGCCAGCTCGACCGGCGCGCGGCGCAACTCGATGCGGCCGCGGCTGATGCGGCTCACGTCGAGCAGGTCGTCGACCAGGCGGACCATTTGCGCCACCTGGCGCTCCATCACCTGCGTGGCCGCCCGAGCGGCCTCGTCGTCGGCCCGCGTCAGCCGCAGGATCTGCAGCGCGTTGCGGATCGGCGCCAGCGGGTTGCGCAGTTCGTGGGCCAGCATGGCCAGGAATTCGTCCTTGTGGCGGTCGCTCTCGCGCACCGCCTGTTCGCTGCGGCGGCGCTCGGTGATGTCGCGCGCCACCTTGGAGGCGCCGACGACGCGCCCGCTGTCGTCTCGCATGGGCGAGACGGTCAGCGAGATGTCGATCAGGCTGCCGTCCTTGCGCCGGCGCACGGTGTCGTAGTGCTCGATCACCTCGCCCTGGCGGATGCGCCGCAGGATCTGCGGCTCCTCGTCGAGGTGGTCGCCCGGGATCAGCAGCGTCACCGGCTGGCCGATCGCCTCGTCGGCGGTGTAGCCGAAGAGACGCTCCGCGCCCACGTTCCAGCTGGTGATGACGCCGTCCAGATCCTTGCTGATGATGGCGTCCATGGACGAGGCGACGATGGCCGCGAGCTGCGCCTGCGCGGCCTGCGCCTGCCGGCGCCCGGTCACGTCCTCGATGGCGAGCAGGATGGCCGGGCTGCCGCTTCCCGGCTGCTGCAGGCGCCTCGCGTTGAGCAGCATCGTGCGCTGCCCGAGGTGATCGAACCCATGCCGCACCTCGAAGTCGTTGAACTGTTCGTCGCGCGGCAGCACCTGCTCGAGCAGGCGGCGCAACTCGGGGATGTCCCACTGGCCGTTGCCCAGCTCGAACACCAGGCGGCCTTCGGTCTCGTCGGGCCTGGCCCTGAAGTTGCGGTAGTAGGAGCGGCTGGCGGTCTGCACCCGCATCGTGTCGTCGAGCACGAGCAGGGGCTCGCGCACGGTCGCGACGATGCTCTCGGTGTAGTCGTGGGCGCGCCGCAGCGCCTCGACGTCGACCAGCATCGCAACCACGCCGTCGATGCGGTTGTCGAGCGTGCGGTAGGGCCGCAGCCGGAGCATGTGGCGGTGCCCGCTCGCGTCGCGCACCTCGATCTCGCGGCTGCTCACGGTGTCGAGCACCTCGCCGAGCAGCGGCTCGAGATCGGGCAGGTCGGCGAGCCCGAGCTTGATGTGCGAGAGCGGGCGGCCGATGTCGCCGGGCAACAGGTGGAGCTGCTTCTCGGCGGCCGGCGTGAAGCGGCGCACGCGCAGGTCGGGTCCGACCAGCACGATCGGCACCTGCACGCTGGCGAACACGTTGACGAGGTCGTTGTTGAGCCGGTTCAGCTCGGTGTTGCGGTTGTTCAGCTCGTCGTTGACGGTTGCCAGCTCCTCGTTGCTCGACTGGATTTCTTCCTTCGAGGTCTCCAGTTCCTCGTTGATGCTCTGCAGCTCCTCGTTGGCCGACTGGATCTCCTCGTTGGACGACTGCAGCTCCTCGTTGGCGGCCTCCTGCTGCTCGATCACCGACTGCAGGTACTCGCGCGTTGCGGCCAGCTCGCGCCTCAGCCGGGCGTTGTCGCGATCGGTCTCGGCGGGCGGCCGGGCCGTTGCGGCCGGGCCGTCGTCGACACCCGCGGCGCCGTGGTCGACGGGGGCGGCGGGCCGCCCCGGCTCGTCGAACAACACCAGGAACCCGCCGTCCTTCGGCGCGCCGTCCTTGCCGTCGCCGCCCTTGAGCGGCACCACCTCGACGGCGAGCTCGCGCCAGCGGCCGTCGGCGCTGACGCGCAGGCCTTCCTCGCGCGTCGGCTGGCCCGACTTGCCGGCGCGCTGCAGGGCGGCGCGCACGCCGATCAGCAGGCCTTCGCGCAGCATCTTCGGCAGGCTCAGGCTCGCCTTGCCCGGCGTCGGCGCGAGGTAGGGGCCGGTGTCGCCGCGGTATTGCAGGATGTCGAGCTCGGGCGAGACCAGCACGCTGGGCGGGGCGAAGCGGGTCAGCAGCAGGCGGTCGGCCTCGCGATGCAGTTCCGGCGCCTGGTTGCTGGCGCGCGCCGGGACGGGGATGAAGGGCGCGCGCGGCGCCGCGCCATGCTGCAGCGGGAAGTGGGCGCCGTGCGGGCCCGGCTTGCGGGTGTAGATCTTCTGTTTGGCGTCCAGCGGCTCGAACAGGTTGCGAAAGCCGCCGATCGTCTCGGACGTGCCCAGCCACAGATAGCCCGAGGGCTTGAGCGCGTAATGCAGGGTCGGCACGATCTTCTGCTGCAGCACCGGCTCGAGGTAGATCAGCAGGTTGCGGCAGGTCACGAGATCCAGGCGCGAGAACGGCGGGTCGGCCAGCATGTTGTGGCGCGAGAACACGCACACGTCGCGGATCGACTTGGCGATGCGGTAGTGGCCATCGATCTCGACGAAGAAGCGCCGCAGCCGCTCGGGCGAGACATCCTGCGCGATGTCCTTCGGGTAGATGCCGGCGCGCGCGGTGTCGACGCCGGCCTCGCTCAGGTCGGTGGCGAAGATCTGCAGCGGCACCTGGTTGCCTTGGCCGGCGCGGCTTTCGGCGAACTCGGTGAATGCCATCGCCACCGAGTACGCCTCCTGGCCGGTGGAGCAGCCGAGCGTCCAGATGCGCACGGCGTCGTGGCGGCCGCGGTTGTCGAGCAGGCGCGGGAACACCTTTTCCTTCAGCGCATCGAACGCTTCGGGGTTGCGAAAGAAGCTGGTGACGCCGATCAGGATGTCGGCATACAGCGCCTGCAGTTCGTCCGGGTTGTTCTGGAGGAAATCGGCATAGGCGTTCAGCTCTTCGAGCTTGTGCAGCACCATGCGGCGCGTGACGCGGCGGTACACGGTGTTGAACTTGTACTGGCTGAAATCGACGCCGGTGGCGCGGCGCAGCAGTTGCAGCACGCGGGCCAGCTTCGGCTCGCTGTCGGGTTCGTGGGTGACGCCCCGGTCGGGCACCGCGTAGGGGTGGCGCGCGATGCGCGCCAGCTCGCGCGCGATCTCGCCCGGCGGCAGCACCAGGTCGACGCAGCCCGAGGCGATGGCGCTGTGCGGCATGCCCTCGTACTGCGCGCTGTCGTTCTGCGCGAAGGTGATGCCGCCCTCGGCCTTGATCGCCTCGAGCCCCAGCGTGCCGTCGCTGGCGGTGCCCGACAGCACCACGCCGATGGCCAGGTGGCGCCGGTCTTCGGCCAGCGCGCGAAAGAAATGGTCGATCACCCGCGTATTGCCGGCCTTCTCGCGCGGGGCGAGTTGCAGCGCGCCATCGGCGATGTCCATGCAGCGGTTGGGCGGAATCACGTACACGTGGTTCGGCTCGACCACCGGCGTGTCGTTGACCTCCATCACCGGCATGCGGGTGGCGCGCCCCAAGATCTCGGCCAGCGCGCTCTCGTGCGTGGGCGACAGGTGCTGCACCAGCACGAAGGCCATGCCGGTGTCGGGCGGCAGCGCCCTCAGCAGTTGCGTGAACGCCTCGAGCCCGCCGGCGGAAGCGCCGACGCCGACGATGGGAAACGGCGCGGATTCGCGCGACGGGTAGGAATCGGTCGCGGCCGGGTCGCGCGCGGTGTGGTCAGGCATGGTGTGCGGTGAACGAGGAGGATCGACGCGCCGCCACGGCCGCGCACTCGTCAAGCATCGCGCCGGGGTTCGCGGCCTCAGGATGCCGAATGTAACCCTCGCGAGCCGCGCGCTCATGCGCCGCTGCGGCGTGGCCCTACTTCCCCGCTGGCTGCGCGCCCGGAAAGCGCGCCACGTAGTAGGCGATCGTGTCCAGGTCTTCGGGCGGAATCCCGTGCACGGCCTCGGTCATGGCTCGGGTGTAGCCGACGCGCGTGCCGTCGCGAAAGCCCTGCAGCGTCAGGCGCAGGTAGTCCTCGCGCTGCCCCGCGATGCGCGGCACCTGCTGCCCGCCGCTCAGATCGGCGCCATGGCAGATCACGCAGCGGTGCTGTTGCGCCAGCGCCTGGCCGCGGCTCATGCGCGCAGCGTCGGGCGGCGTGGCCTGCGGCGGCGCAGGCACGACCGGCAAGGTGGCGATGAACTCCGAAAAGCCGCGCAGGTCGGCGTCCGTCATCGGCTTGGCGACGGCGCTCATGGCCTCATTGCTGCGCCGCCCCTCGCGGAACAGGAACAGCTGCGTGATGGCGTAGAACGAATGCTGGCCGGCGAGCGCCGGCGTGCCCGGCTGGTCGCTGCGCCCGTCGGCGCCGTGGCAGGTGGCGCACAGCGCGGCGAAGCGCTGCGCGTAGCTGCCGCCGCCCGCGGTGGCGCGCTGCGCTTGCGCACCAGCCGGTGGCGCCGGCATCAGCGATGCCAGCACCACGGCGCAAACTCCGCCGGCGCGCAATCGGTTCACTGGCCCTTGCCGACGTAGCTGATGCGGTAGATCGCGCCGGCGTGGTCGTCGCTGACGAGCATCGAGCCGTCCTTCAGCATCAGGAAGTCGACCGGACGGCCGAGGTACTCGTTGTTCTCGACGAAGCCCGTCATGAAGGGCTCGACCTTGGCGCCACCCTTGCCGTCGGGCCAGGCGACGGAGACGTCGGCGTACTTCACCGTCCGGTTCCACGGGCCATGGCGCGCGATGAACATCGCGCCCTGGTACTTGGCCGGGAACATCTTGCCCTTGTAGAACATGAGGCCCAGCGAGCCCGCATGCGGCCCGAGCAGCGCGGCGGGCTTCACGTAGTCGCTGCACGACTTGCCCCAGCCGAACTCCGCGTCCGGAATGTTGCCCTGGTGGCAATACGGGTAGCCGAAGTGCTGGTTCGCGCTGCTCACGTGGTTGAGCTCGTCGTTGGGCAGCTCCTCGCTGAACCAGTCGCGGCCGTTGTCGGTGAACCAGAGATGGCCGGTCTTGGGGTCGAAGTCGAAGCCCACCGTGTTGCGCACGCCGGCCGCCACCGTCTCGATGTTGGAGCCGTCCAGATCCATGCGGTAGATCTTGGCGTACTCGCCCGGGTCGCAGATGTTGCAGGGCGCGCCGATCGGGAAGTAGAGCTTGTCCTGGTGGATGCGCAAGTACTTCCAGCTGTGGTCGCTGCCGCCGGGCAGCTTGTCGTAAAGCACGGTCGGCGTGCCGGGGTTGTCGAGCTTGGCCTCGATGTCGTCGAAACGCATGATCTGCTTGTTCGTCGCAAGGTACAGGCTGCCCTTGTGGAACTCGATGCCCGTGGCCTGTTCCACCTTGTCGACGATGACCTTGGGTTCGCGCGGCGGCTGCTCCGGAATCGCATAGACCTTGTTGCCCACGAACAAGGTGCTCACGAAGATGTTGCCCTTGGCGCCCTGGCGCAACTCGCGCGCGTCGAGCACGCCCGAGGCCCAGGTTTCGACCTTGAAGCCGGGCGGCAGCTTGAACTTCGCAATGGGCAGCTGGTCGGCCGCCGTGGGGATGGGAAAGGCGGCGACGGGTGCCATGCGCATGGCCGTCTCCGTCTTGGGCCGCCCCTTGGCCCAGCCGGGCTCGTCGGTGGGGGCTTGCTGGGCCGGTGCGGCTGCTGTGAAGCACAGCAGCGCCGCGAACGCGATGACCGGGCGAACGTGAAGCATGGTCGACCCCTTTCAAATTGCGTGTCTGGCATTGGCGCCGCCGGAAATTCTGGGGTCGGTGCAGGCGGCAATCAACGACCGTTCGTCCATGTCGACCCGACGGGAGCGGCGCCGCGCATCAACCGGCCGGCTGAGGGAAGATCGCCCGCACCTCCGCGCCAAGAAGGAAGCCTCATGCAGCTCATCGGCATGCTCGATTCGCCCTACGTCCGCCGCGTCGCCATCTCGCTGCAGTTGCTCGGCCTGCCGTTCCGGCACCGCTCGCTGTCGGTCTTCAGCACCTTCGACGAATTCCGGCGCCTGAGCCCCGTGGTCAAGGCGCCTTCGCTGGTGTGCGATGACGGCGCGGTGCTGCTCGACTCGACGCTGATCCTCGAGTACGCCGAAGCCCTCGCCCGCCCGCGACGCCTGAAGCCCATGGACCCGGCCGCGCTGCGGCAGGACCTGGTTGTCACCGGCCTCGCGCTCGCCGCCTGCGAGAAGAGCGTGCAGATCATCTACGAGCACCGCGTGCGCCCGCCCGAGAAGCTGCACCAGCCCTGGATCGACCGGGTGACGGACCAGATGCTCACGGCGCTCGACCTGCTGGATGCCGAAGTCGCGCGCCGCCCGCTGCCGGTGACAAACGCGACGCTCACCCAGGCGGCGGTGACCACGGGCGTCGTCTGGCACTTCATCCACGCGATGCTGCCGCAGGCCCTGTCCGCCGACCGGTTCCAGGCGCTACGGGCCTTCTCCGCGCAGGCGGAGGCACTCCCGGAGTTCATGGCCGCCCCTCACGGCGACGGCACCTGCCGCGCCGGTGAACGCTGAACAGGAGACCGCCGCATGAACACCGCCACCCTGCTCGCGTTCTCTCTCGTCGCCCTCGTCGCCATTGCCACGCCCGGCCCCACGGTGCTGCTGGCGCTCGCCAACGGCTCGCGCTTCGGCCTTCGGCGCTCCGTTCCCGGCATGTTCGGCGCGGTCGCCTCCGACTTCGTGCTCGTCGGTGCCGTGGCGCTCGGCCTCGGCGCGCTGCTCGCGGCGTCGGAGTTCTGGTTCTCGGTCGTGAAGTGGGTCGGCGCCGCCTACCTGGCGTGGCTGGGCGTGCGGCTGCTGCGCTCCAAGGGCGGCCTCGATCTTCCCAGTTCACCGACCGAGCAAGGCCCCGATGGCACGCCGCGCGCTGTGTTCGCCAAATCCTTTCTCGTTGCCGTCACCAACCCCAAGGGCTATCTGTTCTGCTCCGCGCTGCTGCCGCAGTTCATCGACGCCGCCGCGCCGCAATGGCCGCAGTACGTGGTGATCGGCCTCGTGTTCGCCGGCCTCGACTTCGCGGTGATGTGGGGCTACGCCGCCATCGGCGCGCGCGCCATGCGGCTGCTCAAGCGCCGCGCCGTGCTGTGGCTCGACCGCTGCTGCGGCGCGGCCCTGCTTGCGCTGTCGGGCTCGCTGCTGCTGTACCGCCGCGGCACCGCCTGACGACACCATTCACTCATCACAGGAGAAGGCTATGACGACACTGCAAGGCAAGGTGGCATGGATCACGGGCGCGGGTACCGGCATCGGCCTCGCTGGCGCGCGGGCACTGGCACAAGCGGGGGCGACGGTGGTGCTGTCCGGCCGCCGCGAAGCGATGCTGACCGAAGCCGCCCGGCTGATCGGCGAGGCTGGCGGCAAGGCGGAAGTGGAGATGCTCGACGTCTGCGACGCCGCCGCCGTGGCGCAGGTGGCCGAGCGGGTGCTCGCACGCCATGGCCGCATCGACATCCTCGTCAACAGCGCCGGCATCAATTCAACCACGCGGTTCTGGAAAGACCAGACGCCCGAAGGCTGGCGCGAGGTCGTCGGCATCAATCTCGACGGCACCTTCTACGCCGTGCACGCCGTGCTGCCCGCCATGCGCGCGCAGAAAGACGGGCTGATCATCAACATCTCGTCATGGGCCGGCGTGCACCACCCGCGCTTCACCGGCGCCGTCTACAACAGCACCAAGCACGGCGTCACGGCCCTGACCGAGACCATCAACATGGAGGAGTGCACCCACGGCATCCGCGCCTGCGCCATCTGCCCGGCCGAGGTGGCGACGCCCATCCTCGACCGTCGGCCGGTGCCGCCGAGTGCGGAGGACCGGGCGCGGATGCTGCAGCCGGACGATCTGGGTGCCACCATCCGCTTCGTGGCGGAGTTGCCGGCGCATGCGTGCATCAACCAGTTGATCATCAGTCCGACATGGAACCGGACCTATGCCGAGGGCTTGTAGCCGGCGCGGGCGATCAACGGCCCCTCTGTCGTCGGAAATGATTCGCGATGACAGGCAAGTGGCGGGGCGACCAAGTCGCACTAACCGGCGAGCCCGAACGGGTGAGCTAAACCCCGAGGACGAACCGCGCTCCTTGAGCATGGAGCAACTGAAACGTATCGATCCACGGGACACCAAAGTGCTGGCAGACGTTTGGGATAGTGAACTTGCGAATGATTTGGGGGTTGTGTTGCTCGTGGGTGACGACTACCGCACCGAGTGATCGCGCTTTGGCGATTAGCCACGGGTCGGCGCCGCTAAGAAAGTCGTTCATCGCGCCCGCCTTCATGCGCGGCGCCTCTCGCGCGACATGCGCGGCCACTTCGCCAAACGCAATCTGCGTTTCGTCGTCCGACTCGGGCAAGAACAGTGCATCGTTCTCGCGAGTCCAATCGGCAAGTTCGTCGTTTCCACGTCGCAGTTCAGCACCGACGCTATGCACACTCGCGAGCACCCCGGCAACGCCACGCCCCTCCACCCACGACCAGTAGCCGGGACATATCTGCATCTGGTAGTAGCGATTCTTCGCTTCGATCAGGGTGTTCGCATCAAGGAGGAAGTTCATCAGCCCAGTTGCTCCGCGAATGTCTTTATCTTCGCGGGCTGTACGCCGAGCAGCTTTCCCGCCTCCCGCATAAGGAGGCGCCCGCTGAAGGCCTCCGCGACCACCGCCCGAGCGAATCTCTTGCTGTTCTTAGCGCCGGCGTTGCGATAGAAGTTCCCCGCTCCACCCTCGCGCAATCGAAACGCGGTCAACTCGGCGATGTACTGTTCGTTGTATGTCGCTCGCTCAATCAGGCCAAGGTCGAGCGCTCTTCGCCACACCACTACGCGGCTGACGTGAAACATTTGCGATAGCTGCGCAACGCGATGAGGAAGAGGCACGTCACTGGAGTTCCAATGCGGAAGAAAGACTTCGCGGGGAGCAAGGAACTCACCTGCCACGGCGTTGCAGAAGACTTCTTCGCGTCGGTTCGCACCGGGAGCACCGCTGGACACACCACTACTGCCAACCCACAGATGAGCCAGTTCGTGCAGAAAGGTAAACAGGCGTGCTGCCGGCGCATCAGCCGAGTTGATGAAGACGACGGGTGCGACTGGATCGCTGATGGCAAAGCCTCTGAACTCTGCAACGTCCAAAGGCCTATGCGTATTGTTGTCGACGATTCCGCTGCGCATCACCAAAATACCAACTCGTTCAGCGGCTTCGATCAACTCGCGGTAGTAGATCTCCCACGCCCTTTGTCCTCGTTCAATCTCCACGCCAAGCACTCGGCGTATGTCTTCGACGACGAGACCAACGGCGTCCGCTGGTCGGAAGCGACCCACGAACGGCAGCGCATCGGCGCCTTGATCATTCAGATACTCCAAGTACCACGCTTGGCGTTGCAAAGCGAGGCGGACGGTATCCAGAAGATCGACGCTCGGACTCGGGGGCTGCACCCCACCAACGGTCCGTAGATCGGGAAGCGGCAGTAGTTCGGTGGGCGGTTCAGGTAGGAACAGATAGCCGAATGGAACGTGCATGCCTTGCGCAAGCATCTGCGCTTGGCGAAACGTTGGGCGAGAGTCCCCCCGTTCCCACTCCTCCAGTCGGGCACTGCGGACGCCCGCAGCTTGCGCCGCCTGATCCATGCCGAACCCGGCGCGCCGCCGTGCCCAGCGCAGCAGGTTCGGGTTGACGTGGGCATAGCTAACCATGAGGCATCCTAGCGGACCCCAAGAAGGGGGACCGTGCAGGTTTCCGCGAGCTTCACGTGAGGGTGCGCTTGCGCCATCGGTTTAATCGCGGTCGTTGGCTCACCGCCCCTCCCGCACCGCCGCCTCCTCATCCAACCCCTGCCCCACCCGCGCCGGCTTGGTCAGCGGCGTCGGCTTCATCCGGTTGCTGTGCATCAGCTCCACGCCCGCCCGAATGCCGCCGGCGAGCTGCAGCGACAGGCGCTCGGCGTCGCGGCGCCGCACCTCGGCGGCCACTTCCGCAGCGTCTTCCGGTGACACGCCCACCGCGCGCAGCGCGGCTTCGCCGAACGCGCTGGCCGACTCGAAGACTTCGCGCACGTGATAGTCGACGCCGGCGCGAATGAGCGCCAGCGCGTGGCCGCGGTCGAAGGCGCGCACCAGCAGCTTGGCCTGCGGGAAGGAATGCCTCGCGAGTTCGACGATCCGAAGCGCGGCTGCCTTGTCGTCCACGCACACGGCGATCACTTCTGCCGTGGCGGCGCCGGAGGCGTGCAGCACGTCCAGGCGCGTGCCGTCACCGTAGTAGACCTTGAACCCGAAGTTGCCCGCGCTCTGGATCATCTCGGTGTCCATGTCGATGATGGACACATCGACCCCCCGCGCCAGCAGCGCCTGGCTTGCGACCTGGCCGAAGCGGCCGAAGCCGATGATCAGCACGTTGCCGGTGAGGCCGTCGGCCTTGTCCACGCCTTCCATCGACCGGGTGCCGGGCGGCAGCAGCCAGCGCAGCGCTCCCACCGCCAGCGGCGTCAGCGCCATCGACAGGATGACGATGGCGGTGAGCACCGCATTCGTTTCGCCGTCGATCAGGCCCGAGTCGACGCCGGCCGCATACAGCACGAAGGCGAACTCGCCACCCTGCGCCATTAGCACCATGCGGTGCAGCGCGTCGCCGTGCGTGGCGCCGAGCGCGCGCGCCACGGCGTAGATGCCGGCGCCCTTCACTGCCATGAACACCACCACGCCGCCGAGCACCAGCGGCCAGCGGATCGCGAACACGGCCAGGTCCATCGACATGCCCACGCTCAGGAAGAAGAGCCCGAGCAGCAGGCCACGAAAGGGCTCGACATCGGCCTCGAGCTGATGGCGAAAGCTCGATTCCGACAGCATGACGCCGGCGAGGAAGGCGCCCATCGCCATCGACAGGCCGCCGAGCTGCATGAGCAGCGCCGCGCCGAGCACGACGAGCAGCGCCGCGGCCGTCATCACCTCGCGCGCGCGGGTGGCCGCAAGCAGCCGGAACAGCGGGTTCAGCAGCCAGCGCCCGGCCGCCACCAGGCCGACCACCGCCACCAGCGCAAGCACGATGGCCTGCCACGCCGGGCCGGCGGCATCGTGCGGCACCGGCGCGAGCAGCACCACCAGCGCCAGCAGCGGCACGATGGCCAGGTCTTCGAGCAGCAGGATGGAGACGACGCGCTGGCCACGCGGCGTGGCGGTCTCGCCGCGCTCGTCGAGCATGAGCATCACGGTGGCGGTGGACGTCATCACGAAGCCCATCGCCGCGACGAAGGCCACGGGCGCGGGCAGCCCGGCGAGCATGGCGGCACCGGTCACCAGCGCGCCGCACACCAGCACCTGCGCCACGCCGGTGCCAAAGATCTGCCGGCGCAGGCCCCACAGGCGCGTCGGCTGCATCTCGAGGCCGATGATGAAAAGGAACAGCACGACGCCCAGTTCGGCGATGTGCAGGATGGCCTGCGGATCGGAAAACAATCCCAGGCCGAACGGCCCGATGGCAAGGCCTGCCGCCAGATAGCCGAGCACCGAGCCGAGGCCCAGGCGCTTGAAGAGCGGCACGCCCACCACACCGGCGGCCAGCAGCACCACCGCACGCACCAGCACTTCACTGCCTGCCTCGACCGCCATGACGTTTCCTTGATTGATGTTCAGCCCGACACGCTGCACGCGGTGCGGGCTATCGGTTCTACCTGATCGCCGGGCGTTCGCGCTGCGCGACACTGCAATCCGAGAAAGGCGGATGAACGCATGAACGAATCGGCCACACGCGGTGAAGAGTTTCGCAACGACCTGCGCCCGCTCGGCGCGGCGGCACAGGCGGGCAGCGGCAACACACGGGCGCGGCGGGTGCTGTCGCCGGCAGAGCTGGCGCCGCTCACTGAACTGAACGACTGGCGCGCGCTGGCTTCGGTGGCGCTGACGGCGGCTGTCATCGCGGCGGCCATCGGCTTCGGGCTGGCGCTGTGGCCGAGTGCGTGGCTGATCGTCGCGGTGCTCGTGATCGGCGTGCAGCAGCATGCGATGTTCATCCTCGCGCACGAGGCGGCGCACTACCGGCTGTTTCGCAACCGGGCACTGAACGACGCCGTCGGCCGCGCCATCGGCATGGCCAACGGCATCTCGATGTGCACCTACCGCGTGATCCACCGGCTGCACCACAACAACCTCTATACCGACGACGACCCCGACACCGCCATCCACGGCGGCTACCCGCGCGGCGTGGCCTACCTGTGGAAGAAGCTGGCGCGCGATCTGGCTGGCCTGAACGCGTGGAAGACCTTCGCGTACTTCTTCGGTGCGCCGTCGATCAACGCGAACACGCAGCGGAGCTCGCGCCCGCTCGACGACACCTCGTCCGCGCTGCGCGCCAGCGCCCGCGCCGACCGCTGGGCCGTGCTCGCCTTCCAGTCGGCTGCGCCGCTGGTGGCGCTCGCCATTGGCGGCACGCAGGGGCTGCTGCAGTACGCGGTGCTGTGGCTGCTGCCGATGCTGACGGTGCTGCAGCCCATCCTGCGCCTGCGCGCCATCGCCGAACACGGCGGCGTGGTCGACCTGTCGTCGCCGCTCACCGCGGCGCGCAGCAACCGCACCACCGGCTCACTCGGCAACGTGCTCGCCCGCATGCTGCTGTTTCCGCATCACGTGAACTACCACCTCGAACACCATCTGTACCCGGCGGTGCCGCACTACTACCTGCCGCGGCTGCACCGGCTCCTGCAGGACAAGGGCGTGCTGGCCGCCGCGGAGGTGCGCGATGTGGCCGACACGATGCGGGTCGTGTTTGCGCCGCGCGCGGCGGGCCTTCGGCGGCACGCGGCCGCGTCGGCAATCGGGGCGGCGGCGAGTCGGCCAGGAGATTCGCAGGCATGACCGAACAGATCGTTCCCTTCGAGCCGGCGCACTACGCCGCAGCGCGCGCCCGGGGACGCCCCCGAGGCTTGGTCGACGTCTTGCGCATGATCGTTTTCGTAGCTACATTAACCACATGCGCGTCACGTTCGATCGGGCCAAGCGCCAGCGCACGCTGGAAGAACGCGGCCTGGACTTTGAAGATGCAACAACGGTCTTTGAAGGCACGACGGTCGAGATCAACGACACGCGCAAGGACTACGGCGAACGCCGGATCATCTGCTTCGGCATGCTCGCCGATCGGATGGTGGTGGTCGGCTACACCCCGCGTGGCCTTGTCCGCCACGTCTTCAGCATGAGGAAGGCAAATGACCGTGAGAAAGAACGCCTCGCGCCCTACTTTGAAGTCGAACCTGACGAAGGTTGATGCACGCGCGATCCAGCCCTCCGAGTACGAGGAACTGCCCGAACTCGATGAGGACATGCTGGCTCGCGCCGTGGTGAACAAGGGCGGGCGCCCGAAATCCGACAGTCCACGCAAGCTCATCACGCTGCGCCTGCCGCCGGAAGTGATCGAGCGCTGGCGGGCCACCGGCCCGGGCTGGCAAACACGCATGGCGGAAAAACTCAGCCGCGGCCCCGCGACCGGCGCGAAAGGCCGCACGCCCTGATCTTCAGCATCGCAAGCGCCGGCCCTTGGACCGGCGCCCCCGCAGTTCAAGCGACTGCCAGCTCCGCGCCCACCAACCGCAACACCGCCTTCTCGATCGCGTCCGCCTGCGGCACCGCCGCCTGCTCCAGCACCCACGATGCAGCAGCCGGCGCATCCGGCCCGGTCAGGCGCAGCACTGGCGCGCGCAGCGCATCGAAGGCCTTCTCGCTCACGATGGCCGCCACTTCCGCGCCCACGCCGCACAGGCGGCCGGCTTCGTGCACGACGACGAGGCGGCCGGTCTTGCGCACGGAGGCGAGCACCGTCGCCTCGTCGAGCGGCTTGAGCGTGCGCAGGTCGATCACCTCGGCGCTCACGCCCTGCGCGGCCAGCGCCTCGGCGGCCTGCAGGCAGTGGCCCACGGGCTTGGCGTAGGACACCAGCGTCACGTCTGCGCCTTCGCGCAGCACGGCGGCGCGGCCGATGGGCACCAGGTGTTCGCCCTCGGGCACCGCCCCCGGCACGTAGCCGAGCGCCAGGTCCATGAAGAAGAGCACCGGGTTGTCGTCGCGAATGGCGGCCTTCATCAGGCCCTTGAAGTCGGCGGCATTCGACGGCATCACCACCTTCAGCCCCGGCGCGTGCACGAACATGGCCTCGAGGTTGTGGTTGTGCTGGCCGCCCACGCCCCAGCCGGCGCCCGTCATCGTGAGCACCACCATCGGAAACTCGAACTGCCCGCCCGACAGATAGCGCAGCTTGCCGGCGCTGTTGACGATGGCATCCATCGCGAGTGTGAGGAAGGGCGCGAACAGCAGGTCCACCACCGGGCGCAGGCCCATGGCGGCGGCGCCGGCCGCAGTGCCGGCGATGATGCCTTCGGCCAGCGGCGTGTTGCGCACGCGCTCCGGTCCGAATTCGGCGAGCAGGTCGCCGCGCTTGGTGGCAACGCCCTCGTCGAACATCAGCACGCTCGGATCGCGGCGCATCTCTTCGGCCAGCGCCTGGCTGATCGCATCGTTGACAGTGATGGTTTGCATGGGGTTCTCTCTTCAGGCGTAGACGTCGGTGGTGAGTTCGCTGGGCGCGGGCCACGGCGAGTTCTGTGCGAAGGCGAGCGCGGCGTCGACAGTGGCCGCCACGCGCTGCGCGATGTGGGCCAACTCGCCGGACGAGACGATGCCTTGCGACAGCAGGCGCTCGCGCAAGCTGTCGATGGGGTCGCGCGTCTTCCAGGCGGCCAGCTCGTCGCGATCCACGTAGGCCTGATCGTCGGGCTCGAAGTGGCCGCGCTGGCGATAGGTGGTGAGTTCGAGGAAATACGGCTTGCCCGTGGCACGGATCGCCGCTGCGGCCTCGAGCGCGGCGGCGTGCACCGCCTCCACATCGTTGCCGTCGACGGTGCGCGCGGCAATGCCGTGGCCCATCACCCAATCGGCCACGTGGGCCATCGGCATGGTTTCGTCGCGCCGAACGAAAGCCTGCCACTGGTTGTTCTCGCACACATAGAGCAGCGGCAGTTGCCACGTGACGGCGAGGTTGACCGATTCATGAAAGATGCCTTCGCAAGCCGCGCCGTCGCCGAAGAACACGGCGGTGATGCCGCCCTCTTCTCGCCGGCCGTCCGTCTGGCGGCCCATCTTCTGCGCCAGCGCCACGCCGGGCGCGAGCGAGAGTTCGCCGCCGACGATGGTGGAGGTGAGCACCACGCCCAGCTCCTTTGCCGAGACGTGCAGCGAGCCGCTCTTGCCCTTGCAATAGCCGTCGACGCGGCCCATCGCCTCGGCCATCAGGCGCCCGGAATCGGCGCCGCGCGCGAGCAGATGCCCGGCGCTGCGGTGATTGGTGAGGATGCGGTCGCGCGGCTGCAGCGCACGCACCATGCCGACGGCCGCGGCCTCCTGGCCGACCGCCGTGCAGGTGCCCGGCGCGGTGGGGCTGGCAAGCGAGGCGAGCCGTTCCTCGTGGGCGCGGATCAGCATCATGGTCTCGAGCATCGAGACGCGAACGGTCGGGTCCAGGGCGTTCATGGGTGTCGCTCCAGCGTGGGTTGATTCGATGCCCTCACTGTAGAAATCAGCCCTGGCGGCAGCATCGACCGAAGGAGCCATCGCCGCCGCAGCGGTGGGCCATGCGCGGCCTGTTCGCCCAAGGCACCGCGGCCGCTCAGGCGCGCGGAAGACGCCGGGTTCGCCGTCGCTGCGATGCACGCCGCAGCACGGCGTCGTAGATCACGGCGTTGATCGCCACCAGCGCCGCCGCCAGCGCCCATTGCCAATCGCGCGTGAGGTCGGCCGGATAGATGATGGGCATGAGGTAGTGGTCCACGAAGCTGCCGACGTAGCCCGCCTCGCCGCCGGCGGCGCGCAGCCGGTTCTCCAGCGGCGTGAGCGGGCAGATGCCGCCCGTCAGCTCGATCCACACCGCCCACGCGAGCGCCGGCAGGTGCAGCCACGCTGCCTTCGGCCAGCGCAACGCGAACGCGCCGCCGAAGATGGCGAAGACGATGAACAGCAGGTGGACGACCACCAGCAGATCGGCGAGCAGGCGGGAGGTCATGCGCACACGGGTGGCGGTGACGGGCCATTGTGTGCTGCGCTGAGCAGTCGAGTCATCAGTGGGGCGGGTCGCGGGGCTTGCCCTCACCCCAGCCCTCTCCCGCGCGCGGGAGAGGGGGCAATACCGATGCAAGGCTGCGCAGGAGGCTCCCTCTCCCGCCTGCGGGAGAGGGCGGGGGGTAAGGGCCGCGCGCCCTACCCGCTCACCACTGCCCGAAAAACACCCCCGCCCGCTTGTGCCCCGCCGTGGCGCGCTCGATCTGCGCGTCGGTGAGCGTGGTGCGGTGCTTGCGCCGCGCGAGGAAGTCCAGCAGCCGTGTGCGCATCGCGCTTCGCACCGGCTCGGTGGACGCATCGCGCCCGAGGTCGTGGAACTCGTTGGGATCGGCCTGCAGGTCGAACAGTTGCTCCGGCTCGTCGAGCCAGAACACATAGCGCCAGCGCGCGTCGCGCAGGCTGAAGGCGCGGCACTGCTGCACGCTCTTGCCACGCAGCAGGCGCGCCTCGCGGAAGCTGTAGTCGAGTTCGCTGTAGACCTCGTCGCGCCAATCACCGGGTGCTTCGCCGCGCAGCAGCGGCAGCAGGCTGCGGCCTTCGAGGCGATGCGTGGGTGCTTCGACGCCCAATGTGTCGAGCACCGTCGGCACCACGTCCACGCTCTCGACGAAGCGCTGTTCCACCGTGCCGCGCGTGGCGTCGGCCTCGCGCCGCGGGTCGGCCACGATGAAGGGCACGCGCTGCACGGTGTCGTAGAACAGTTCCTTCTCTCCCAGCCAGTGGTCACCGAGGAAGTCGCCGTGGTCCGCGGTGAAGACGATGAGCGTGTCGTCCAGCCGCCCGTTCGACGCCATGCTGTCGAACAGGCGGCCAAGGTGGTGGTCGAGCTGCGAGATCAGCCCCTGGTAGGCCGGGCGCACGGTGCGGATGCAGTCGTCGCGCTGGAAGCTGACGCATTCCTCCTGCTGGCGGTAGGCGGCGAGCACGGGATGGGCGTCGCGCAGTTCCTCGTCGCTGCGCACGACGGGCAGGCACTGGTCCGCCGTGTACATGGCGTGATAGGGCGCCGGCGCCATGTAGGGCCAGTGCGGCTTCACGTACGACAGGTGCAGCACCCACGGCTGCCCACCCATGCGCTCGATGAAGCGCAGCGCCTGGTCGGTCATGTAGGCGGTCTCGGAATGCTCCTCGCGCACGCGCGCCGGCAGATGCGTGTTGCGCATGTGCCAGCCGCTGCGCACCTCGCCATCCGGGCCGATGCCGGCGATCACGTAGTCGGTCCACGGGTCGGCGCTGTCGTAGCCGTGCGCACGCAGATAAGCCGGGTAGCCCGATTCGTCGCCCGGTTCGTGATGGCCGTCGTAGCGGTCGAGTTCCTCGAACCCACCGCGGGTGATGAGCGCGCCGAGTTCGTTGCCGCCGTCGAGCTGCAGGCGCGCCAAGCCCGCGTGATCAGGCATCACGTGCGTCTTGCCGGCGAGCGCGAGCGAATGGCCCGCGCCGCGCAGCATCTCGCCCAGCGTCACCTCGCCCACCGACAGCGGCACGCGGTTCCACGTCGCCCCATGCGAGATGGGATAGCGCCCGGTGTAGTAGCTCATGCGGCTTGGGCCGCACACGCCGCTGTTGACGAAGGCGTTGGCGAAGCGCACGCCGCGCGCGGCCAGCGCGTCGATGTTGGGCGTCTTCAGGTACGGATGGCCGGCACAGCCGAGGTGGTCCCAGCGCAGCTGGTCGGCCATGATGAAGAGCACGTTCATGACGGGTGTCTTTATTGCCCCGGCTTGAAACCAGACGCGCGGATCACCGGCCCCCAGCGGTCGTAGTCCTCTTTCATGATCTGGCCCAGGCGCTCAGGGCCGTAGCCTGTGGGCATCAGGCCCATGTCCTGCAGACGCTTGTGGGTGGCCGGGTCGTTGACAGCGGCCGCGGCGGCCTTGGACAGCCTGTCGACCGTGGCCTTGGGCGTGCCGGCGGGCGCGAAGAGCGCATACCACGGCAGCGCCACGAGGTCGTAGCCCTGTTCGCGGAAAGTCGGCACATTGGGCGCGTTGGGGTCGCGCTTCTCGCCTGCCACGGCCAGCAGCCGCGCCTTGCCCGCCTCGACCAGCGTGCGGATGTCGGCCACCACCGTCGAGGCGGCAGTGATCTCGCCCGACGCCAGCGCCACCAGCACGTTGGCCGTGCCCTTGTAGGGCACGTGCGTGAGCTGGATGCCGGCCTCGCGGGCAAACATCACGCCGAAGAAGTGCGGGATGCTCCCGGTGGCGGCGGAGGCATAGAAGCCGTTCTTCGCCGGGTCGGCCTTGACCATGGCCACGTACTCCTTCAGCGTCTTCGCGGGCACTTGCGAGTTGACGGCGAGACCCAGCTGGAAGTTCGTGAGGTGCGCCACCGGCGTGAAGTCCTTGAACGGGTCGTAGCGCAGCTGACCGGCGAAGGAATGCGGAAAGATCGACATGCTCGCCACCGGCGTCATCAGCAGCGTGGTGCCGTCCGCCGGCGCGCCCTTCACGACCTCGTTGGCGATGCGCCCGCCGGCGCCGACCTTGTTTTCGACGATCACCGTCTGCCCCAGCGCCCGGCCCATCTGCTCGGCCACGATGCGGGTCACCGCATCGGAGGTCGCGCCCGCCGGGTAGCCGACGACGAGGCGGATCGTTCCCTCCTGGGCCAGCGCCGGCGCGCCGAGCAGCGTGGCCGCGCCGGCGGCCGCGAATGCACGGACGAATCGTTGGCGGGTGATGGGCATCGCGGTCTCCAGTGGCATGAAACCGCCTAATCTATGACCCGCATCAAGAGTTGTAGAAATCAATCATCCTCCGCAATGACCCTGAGCCTGCGCTGCCCGACCGATCTCGATGAGTTGCTGAACTACCGGCTGCTGAAGCTGTTTGCGGTGAGCGGCGCGCCCGTCGTGCGGCTGCTGGAGGGGCGCTACGGCATCGCGCGGCGCGAGTGGCGGCTGCTGGCCCTGCTGGCGCACGGCGGGCCGATGTCGCCGTCGGCGTTGGCCGAGCATGCGCACCTCGACCGGCCGCGCACCTCGCGCGCCGTGGGTGTGCTGGTGGCCAAGCGCCTGGTCGAGCGCCAGGTGCAGCCGGGTGATGCACGCCGCGCCCGCGTGGCGCTCAGCGCCGAAGGGCGGGCGCTGTACGACGAGATCTTTCCGCAGGTGGCGGCGCTCAACGCGAGCGTGGTTGCGGCACTCGACGATGCGGCAGTGCACGCCGTCGACGCCGCCCTGCACCTGCTGACCGAGCGTGCACTGACGGTCAACGCCGAAGCGGTGCGCGACGTACAGGCCGACCGGCACCGCGGCGGCACCCATCGCATTCGTTCAACACGCGACTGACCACGCGGCCCGGCGCCGCTCATCGTGTTTGGGGATGCGAAGTTGACGCCTCGCTTCTACGATGCATCGTTCCTTGGAGGGCACGGGCATGCGACAAGAAGCTCCGATGCGTTCACCGACGGTCGGCTGGTGTTCCGCCGCTTTGCTGGCCGCTCTCGCGCAGGCGCAACCCGCTCACGCGCAGGATGCACCCGCCACGCATCTGCACGAGCTTCAGCGGCAGATCCATGAGCAGGCCGCACGGCTGGACGCGCTGAAGCGTTCGCTGGCCCAGCAGGAAGCCACGCTCGATGCCTTGCGCCGCGCACTCGACGCCGAGGCGCTTGCCGGTCAGCGCGGCGGTGGTCCCGCGGCGGGCGACACCACGCAGGCGCAAGCCCAGCCGAGGCCACAAGCGCAACCGCAACCGCAGCCGCCCTCACAGCCGCCACAAGCCGGCCAGCCGCAAGGTCCGGTCGGGCAGGCGCCCGAAGCCAGCCAGCGCCCACCCAAGATCGCGCCCATCTTCGACCAGCCGGGGGTGCTCACCCCGCGCGGCAGCTACGTGTTCGAGCCGTCGCTGCAGTACTCATACTCGTCGAGCAACCGGGTGGCGCTGGTCGGCTACACCATCATCCCCGCCATCCTCATCGGCGTGGTCGACGTGCGCGAGGTCAAGCGCAACAGCTTCACCGGCACCCTCACCTGGCGCTACGGCGTCAACAACCGCTTCGAGGTCGAGGCGCGCCTGCCCTACGTGTACCGCTCGGATACCGCGGTCGGCCGCGAACTCGGCCAGGGCCAGGCGATCAACACCGCCTTCGACGCCAGCGGCCACGGCATCGGCGACATCGAGTTCAGCGCCCGCTACCAGCTCAACGATGGCGGCGCCGACAAGCCCTACTACATCGGCAGCCTGCGCTTCAAGACACGCACCGGCCGCGATCCCTTCGAGGTGCGCACCAGCAGCGGCGTCGTGGGCCTGCGCGACCCGCTGCAGACGGAGCTGCCCACGGGCTCGGGCTTCTACGGCCTGCAGCCGGCGCTGACGGTGCTCTACCCATCGGACCCGGCGGTGTTCTTCGGCACCGTGAGCTACCTGCACAGCTTCAAGCGCAGCGGCGTGATGCGGCAGACCGACAGCGGCGAAGAGTCGCTGGGCACCATCTCCCCCGGCGGCGTGATCGGCTTCAACTTCGGCATGGGGCTGGCGCTGAACGAACGCTCGTCGTTCAGCATCGGGTACGACCACAGCTCAGTCGGCAAGATCAAGCAGGACGGGCGCGTGGCCGGCGATTCGGTGCGGTTGCAGCTCGGGACGCTGCTGCTCGGCTATTCGTACCGATTGAATGCGAAGCGCACGCTCAACGTGTCGCTTGGCGCGGGGCTGACGCGGGATACGCCCGACGTGACGCTCACGGTGCGCATGCCGATTTCAAATTGAGCTTGATGGGGACTGCGTTCAAGAGCGCGGAACTCTCACAAACCCCGTTCGCACTGAGCTTGTCGAAGTGCCCGTGCATCCTGAGCATGTCGAAGGGACTGAGCTTGTCGAAGTGCCCGTGCATCCTGAGCATGTCGAAGGGACTGAGCCTGTCAAAGTGCCTCTGTGCGCACACGCGGCTTCGACAGGCTCAGCCCGAACGGTTCTTCTCGTTCGATCGCACATCGGTCTGAGTCGCGCCGGCTACCGCCGCAACGCATCCGTCAACGCCCCGCGCACCGAGTGCTGCAGGTCGATCGACTTCACGATGCCGAGGCTGTTGACGGTGGCGTTGACGGTGGTGACGCTGCGGATGTGCTGGCCGTCCAGGCTGTTCTGGATCACGGTCGCGAGCGACGACGGCGAGAGCGTGCCGCTGTCGATCAGGTTGCCCGGCCCGTTCTGCAGCAGGCCTGCGCCACCGGTCAGCGTGGCGCCGGTCTTGCCGCCGGAGATCGCCGCGAGGTCGGCCACGTTCAGCCGCGTCGTCGTGACGAGTTCGCCGTTCAGATAGATCGCGCGCTCGATGCCGAAGGAAACCTGCAGCCCCGAGGCATCGATGAAGCCGCCGCGCACCGCGTCCAGGCGCTGCTCGTCGAGGACCACCCAGCCCTCGGCCGGGGCGCGTTCGTCGCCGGCCCGGGCCGCATCCGTGCAGAGCCCGAGAGTCAGCGCGACGACAGGCAGCAGCGTGACGAGAGCTTTCATGCGGTGCCTCGCGCGCTAGAAGTCCGACGGCCCGAGCCGCGGGAAGGCCGTGCCGGCCAGGCCTTCGCGGCGCATGCCGTTCGCGATCGGCGCGCCGGGCACGGTGACCCAATCGGACGCGACGTTGAACTTCGACCGCTCCTGCCGGTTGAGGATCACGAAGACGATCTGGTTCACCCACATCGCCTCGAAGGCGTCGCGCCGCAAGGCGCGTGCGCCGCCCGCCGGGTCGCCGATCAGCACGCGCTCGCCCTGCACGCCCTTGATGACGACGAAGTGGTTGTAGCCGTTCTCGTTGATGAGCACGATGGCCGGAATGTTCGCGCGCACCAGCTTGTCCAGCGGCGCCTCGAAACCGTTGGCCTCGTAGCCGTGGGCTTCGAGATAGCGCTTCATGTCCAGCAGCGAGAAGCCCTCGCGCTGGATCTTCGCGCGGTCGCCGCGCTGGAACATCTGCTCGAACACCTGTTGCTCTGTCACGGCGTGGCCGTAGTGGTGCGTGAGCAGCGTCGACAGCGCGGCCGAGCCGCAGCTGAAGTCGTACTGCTGGCGCACGGTGGCGCCGTAGCGCGCTTCGCGCAGGCTGGTGGCCGGCACCGAATAGGCGCCGCCGATCTGCAGGGGCAGATCGACCGTGCCCGCACGTCCGTCGTGCGTGGCCAAGCCCGCAGCAAGGGCCAGCAGAACGGCGCGCAGCTTGTTCATGGCGGGTGCCACCTGGCTACTTGAGCTGCACGTTGACGATGGTGGCGTTCTGGATGAGCACGTTGTTGCCCGAGTTCTGCACGATCAGCGGCAGCCCCGAGGCACCGCTCAGCGCGCCGGAGGAAATCGCGTTGTTGCCGGTCACGACGTCGACGGCCCGGTTGTCGGCCACCACGCCGTCGAGTTCCATGTCGTTGAACACTTGCGTCGATGCGCCGCCGCGCTGCTGGTCGAGCCGAGCCGCATCGAGCGTGCGGCTGTCGCTGCCGAACAGGCTGGCCGCCGCTGTGGGTGCCGCTGTGGGCGCCGCCGTCGCAGCCGCTGGCGCCGCCTGCTGCGCCGCCAGTGGTGCGCATGCGAGCGTCACGCCGATCAGCGCCGCTGCCGGCGCAAGCGCTGCCTGAAGTCTGGTGAGCATGTCTGTCCCCCGGTTCGGTGACGGATAGGCGCCGCAGGCGCACAAGCGGCCTGCGGCGCATCTCCTGCTGGCTGCTTGCCGACTTACCTGCCGAGGCTCAGGTTGGCCTGCACGTTCACGCTCTGCTGCGTGAGCGCGGCGATGCCGGTGTTCTGGCTGATGACCAGAATGCCCGCCGCCGATTGCGCCGTGCCCGACATCGTGTTGGACATGTTGAACGTGCCCGCGTTGACGGTGTTGGTGCCGCCGTTGCCGCCGTTGCCGCCGACCGCGCCGTTGCCGACGCCGCCGCTGGCCATGCCGCCTGAGCCGGTGCCGCCTTCGCCGGTGCCGCCCATGCCGCCGTCACCGCCGGTCGCGCCGCCCGCGCCCGTCGCGCCGTTGCCGGCCGTCGCGCTGCCGTTGGTCGCATCCGTCGACGAGCCGCCATTGGTGGCGCTGCCGTTGGTGGCGTTGCCGCCCGCCCCGCCGCCGCCGGCGTTGTTGGTCGCCATGCCGCCCGCCGCACCGGTGCCGGTGCCTGCGCCGCCGGTCGATGTGGCCGTGCCGGTGTTGCTGCCGCTGGTGGACGTGGCCGCGCCGCTGGTGCCCGCGCCGCCCGTGCTCGTTGCCGAGCCGGTCGCTGCACCGCCAGTGGCGCTCGCCGTGCCCGTGGCCGCGCCGCCAGTGCCGGTGCCGCTGTTGGTGCCTGCGCCGCCCGTGCCCGTGGCCGCGCCCGAGGTCGCCGAGCCGCCCGCGCCAGCTGCGCCGGTCGTGCCGCCATCGCCG
>JAKFDI010000007.1:0-61071 GCA_036676235.1 Rhizobacter sp.
GCCGCCTTGTCATGCATCACGACCGCTCGCCTGCCCACGCTGGCGCATGGGCCTGGATGTCTCAGGCAGTGATGCTTCTCAACCGGCTCACCACGCCAAACTAATTTGTCTACACCCTCTGAGCCCCCTGCGGCGCCGGCGCGCGGCGTCCCGTCCTACCTGAAATTCAGCCTTGACGGAAGCGCGGTCTGTCGCTGTGACACTACGATCCGCTGGCAGCCGGCGAGGCACTTTCGGCGAGGTGATCACATGAGGTGGCGGGGCAACCGGGAAAGCAGCAACGTCGAAGACGCCCGCGCGAGCGGCGGCCGCGGTGGTTTCCGCGTCGGCGGGGGGCGGGGCCTGAGTCTGGGCACCATCGCCGTCGCGCTGATCGCCGGCTGGATCTTCGGCATCAACCCGCTCACGCTGCTGGGCGTGCTCGACGGCGGCGGCACGGCGCAGGTGCAGCAGGCGCCGGCGGGTGCGCCGCCCAAGGACGACGAGATGGCGCGCTTCGTCTCGGTGGTGCTGGCCGATACCGAGGACGTGTGGCACGCGCAGTTCAAGCAGCTCGGCGGCACCTACCGCGAACCCAAGCTGCGGCTGTTCCGCGGCAGCGAGCCGACGGCGTGCGGCACGGGCCAGTCGGCGATGGGGCCGTTCTACTGCCCCGGCGACGAGAAGGTCTACATCGACCTGGGGTTCTACGAGACGATGAAGACGCGCCTGGGCGCGCCGGGCGACTTTGCGCAGGCCTATGTCATCGCGCACGAGGTGGCGCATCACGTGCAGAACCTGATGGGCATCACCGGCAAGATCGACAGCCTGCGCGGGCGCGCCAGCGCCGCGCAGCAGAACGCCATGAGCGTGCGCCTCGAACTGCAGGCCGACTGCTTTGCCGGCGTGTGGGCGCACCATGCGAACCGGGCGCGGCAGATTCTCGAACAGGGGGACGTGGAGGAGGCGCTGAACGCCGCCTCGCAGATCGGCGACGATGCGCTGCAGCGCAAGTCGCGCGGCACCGTGCAGCCCGAAAGTTTCACCCACGGCACGAGCGCACAGCGCGTGTCGTGGTTCAAGCGCGGCCTTGCCGGCGGCGATGTCGCCCAATGCAATACCTTCGACGCGCAGCAGCTCTAGCGCGTCTCCTTACCAGGGATCTTCCATGCGATCAGTTGTCCGCTCGGAACCCGTCATCCACGCCTGGTTCGATCTGATCGAACCCGACCAGCAAGAGGTGGCCCGCGCATTGCGCGATGCGCTCATGGCGGCCGAGCCCGCGCTCGTGCCGGTGGTGAAGTGGGGCAATCTCGTCTTCACGCTCGGCGGCCAGCATGCGTTCGCGCTCGCCACCCACCGCGCGCACGTGAACCTCCAGGTCTTCAACGGCGCCGATCTGGCCGACCGCTTTCCCGAACTCGAAGGCAGCAGCCGCGGTTCGCGCCAGTTGAAGTTCCGCCTGCGCCAGCCGATCGACGAGGCGCTGGTGCGCGAGGTGGTGCTGGCCTCCGCCGAATTGATGGCGCACTGAAGACCGGGCCGCCCCGGCGTTCAGGCGTATTCGGCGCTGCGCCGTTCGCACCGGCGCAGCAGTTCGTCGGCGATGCGATCGACCGCCGCCTCGCCCTGCCGCAGCGATTCGGCGAGGCGTTCGCCGTCGAATTCGTCGTACTCCACCGCGGCCTCCGTCACGTCGGTGATGCCGATGTAGCCGAAGGCCGAGCGCACGCTGGCCTCGGTGTGGTTCAGGTGAGCGATGCGTTGCCCGGCACCGTAGCCGTGGTCGCCGCGCGCGCCCAGCAGCACCAGGCGCTTGCCGGCGTCGGCGAGCAGCGGCCAGTACGGCACGTCGCCGCGCGCGCGGTCGAAGCCGAAAGTGCGGCCCACACGCACGATGTTGTCGATCCAGGCCTTGAACTGCGCCGGCACGCCGAAGTTGTACATGGGCAGGCCGACGACGATCACGTCGGCTGCGATGAGCTGGTCGACGAGGCGGTCGCTCTCCGCCAGCACCTCATGCATCCACGGCTCGCGCAGCGCCGGGTCGGTGAACGCGGCGTGGACCCAGCGGCCTGTCACGTGCGCCGGCGGCTGCTGGCCGACGTCGAGGTAGTCGATGCGATCCTGCGGCCGCGCGGCACGCCAGCGTTCGGCGAAGCGCGTAGACAAGCGGCGTGTGTGGGAGCCATGGGGATCGATGCCCGAGCGGCCCGGCCGGGCGCTGGCGTCGATGTGCAGGAGCGTGGTCATGGAGATGATTTCCTCGATGCGAGATGGATGAATGAATCTGTCGTGTCGTACCCTGCGGGCGTTGCACAACCGAGTCGAATCTAGGATTGACGGCCGGCTTCGACAAACGATGATTTCTCCCGCATGAATGAGATGAGTTCACCCATCAGGCGCGCCCGGCGGCTGCCGCCGCTGTCGTCCCTGCGGGCGTTCGAGGCCGCCGCGGCGCACCTGAGCTTTCAGCGCGCCGCCGCCGAGCTGTCGGTCACGCCCACGGCCATCAGCCATCAGGTGCGTGGACTGGAAAGCGGCCTCGGCCAGCCGCTGTTTCGCCGCCTGACGCGGCAGCTGGCGCTCACGCCCGCCGGCCTGCGGCTGTTCCTGGCGCTGCGTGAGGGATTCGACATGCTGGAAGCCGGGGTGAACGCGCTGCGTGTGCCGGCAGCCACCGACACCGTCACGCTGACCACCAACACCGTGTTCGCCGCCAAGTGGCTGCTGCCGCGCATGGCCGCCTTTCGTGCGGCCTGCCCCGGCATCGATCTGCGGCTGCATGCCGGCGAAGCGGTGGCCGACCTGGCGCGCGGCGAAGCCGACCTCGCGCTGCGCCACGGCAGCGGCGAGTGGCAGGGGCTGGCCACCGCCGAGTTGATGCGTGAGCGCTATGCGCCGGTCTGCAGCCCGCGGCTGGGCCTGAAGCGCGCCGGCGACCTGCACCGCCACCCGCTGATCCACTTCGACTGGCAGCCCCATGCGCGCCAGCCGGCGTCGTGGAAGCGCTGGTTCGCGGAAGCAGGGCTCGATCCGTCCGACGCTCTGTCGGCACGCCGTTCGGTGCTGTCGTTCTCGGACGAGACCCATGCCATGCAGGCCACACTCGCCGGCCATGGTGTGGCCTTGCTGAGCCTCACCTTGGCCGGTGAAGAACTGCGCAGCGGCGCGCTGCTGCAGCCCTTCGGCCCGGCGCTCGAAACCGGCAGCTACTTCCTGGCCGCGGTGCGCGGCCGCGAGCGCGAACCCGCCATCCGGGCGGTGTGGGAGTGGGTCGCCGCCCAGTTCGAGTGACCGGCCTCGCCTGGCTCAGTCCGGGTACGTGCCCGGAATCAGGATGCGCCGGTCCACCGTGTTGATGTCGGTGTGGCCGCAGAACGCCATGGTGATGTCGAGTTCCTTCTGGATGATGTCGAGGCAGCGCGTCACGCCCGCCTCGCCCATCGCGCCCAGTCCGTAGAGGAACGAGCGGCCGATCAGCGTGCCGCGCGCGCCCAGCGCCACGGCCTTCAGCACGTCCTGGCCGGAGCGGATGCCGCCGTCCATCCACACCTCGATGCGCGAGCCCACTTCGCGCGCGATCTCGGGCAGCGCGGCAATCGACGACAGCGCGCCATCGAGTTGCCGCCCGCCGTGGTTGGAGACGATGAGCGCATCGGCGCCGGTGTCGGCCGCATGGCGCGCGTCCTCGGCGTCCATCACACCCTTCAGGATCAGCTTGCCGCCCCAGCGCTTCTTGATCCACTCGACGTCGTTCCAGTTCAGGCAGGGGTCGAACTGCTCGGCCGTCCAGGAAGAAAGCGAAGAAAGATCACTCACGTTCTTCGCATGGCCGACGATGTTGCCGAAGCTGCGCCGCTTGGTGCCCAGCATTCCCAGGCACCAGCGCGGCTTGGTGGTGAGATTGAGCAGGTTGCCGATCGTCGGCTTGGGCGGTGTGGTCAGGCCGTTCTTGATGTCCTTGTGGCGCTGGCCGAGCACCTGCAGGTCCAGCGTGAGCATCAGCGCGCCGCAGCCGGCGGCGCGCGCGCGTTCGATCAAGCGCTCGATGAAATCGCGGTCGCGCATCACGTAGAGCTGGAACCAGAAGGGCGCCTTGGTGTGCGCCGCCACGTCCTCGATGGAGCAGATGCTCATGGTCGAGAGCGTGAACGGAATGCCGAACTTCTCGGCCGCGCGCGCGGCGAGGATCTCGCCGTCGGCATGCATCATTCCGGTGTTGCCGGTGGGCGCGATGGCCACCGGCATCGCCACGTCCACGCCGATCATTTGCGTGCGCGTCGTGCGGTTCTCCATGTTCACCGCCACGCGCTGGCGTAGCTTGATGCGCTGGAAGTCTTCCTCGTTGGCGCGGTAGGTGCTCTCGGTGTAGGAGCCGGCGTCTGCGTAGTCGTAGAACATGCGCGGCACGCGCTTTTTCGCGAGGGCGCGCAGTTCTTCGATGTGGGTGATGACGGGCACGGGAACGCTCCTGGGGATCGGCTCGAACGGGGAGACGATCCTACCGGCGCGCGCGCCGCGCGCTCAGCCGTCGTGCGGCAGCGCGTCGAACAGCGGCAGGTAACCGGCCTGCGGCTCGCGCACGAGCGGCGGCTCCGCGGCGGCCGCCAGCCCCGGGCCGACCAGATCGGCCAGCCGCGCCAGGTTGCCCGCGCGCACGCCGAGCAGGCGCAGGCGCCGCGACAGGTCGACGCGCTTCAGGCACTCGCCCGCCGCGCGGCGGATGGTGCGTGCATCCAGCGTGTGCGCCGCGAGCGTGAGATCGCGCGTGACGATGCGGAAGTCGTCGAAGCGCAGCTTGATGCCGATGGTCTTGCCGGCGTAGCCCTTGCGCTCGAGGTCACCCGCCAGCAGCACGCACAGCTCGGTGAAGATGGCGCCGAGCTGCGTGCGGTCGCGCACGGCGTGCAGGTCGCGCTCGAAGGTGGTCTCGCGGCTGATGGACTTGGGCTCGCTGCTCGTCACCACCGGCCGCTCGTCGCGCCCGTGCGCCATGGCGTGCAGCCAGGCGCCGTAGCTGCGGCCGAACTGCTCGATCAGGAACGCCGGCTCGGCCGCCGCCACATCGCCGATGGTGTGCAGGCCGAGGCCCGCGAGCTTTTGCGCTGCTTTCGGCCCGACGCCGTTCACCTTGCGCGCCGCCAGCGGCCAGATGCGCGCCGGAATGTCGCCCAGAGACAGCAGCGTCAGCCCGTTCGGCTTGTCCAGTTCGGAGCCGATCTTGGACAGCAGCTTGTTGGGCGTGACGGCGATCGAGCAGGTGAGCCCCGTGGCCGCGTGCACCGCGTCCTTCAGTTGTTGTGCCATCGCCCGGCCGCTGTCGGCCTGGGCGCCCGGCACTTCACTCAGGTCGATGTAGATCTCGTCGATGCCGCGGTCCTCGACCACCGGCGCGATCTCCCGCACGGCGGCCTTGAAGAGGCGCGAATACTTGCGGTATTCATCGAAGTCCACCGGCAGCAGCACGGCGTCGGGCGCGAGGTGCGCGGCCTTCATCGTGCCCATGGCCGAATGCACGCCGAGCGCGCGTGCCTCGTAGGTGGAGGTGGTGATGACGCCGCGGCCGGCGTAGTCGCGCAGGCGGGCGTAGCGAAAGCCGCCGCCGGGCAGCGGCTCGGGCTGGTGGCGCCGCCCGCCGCCGATGACCACCGGCAGGCCGCGCAGGTCCGGGTAGCGCAGCAGCTCGACGGATGCATAGAACGCATCCATGTCGAGGTGGGCGATCAGGCGTCGGGGAAGTTCGGACACGACAGCACGCGGTGGCGCGCCCAGGCGGAGAGACCGGAGAACTGTATATCCGACCAGTGGTTCTCGCAACGTGAGCCGGTGATCTTGGGCGTGCGGCGCCCAGGGCGGTCAACCAGCCGAGGCTTACGCAGCGACGACGAGAAAGCAAGCTCCCGGCCGCTCGAGCGCAGGGTCGGCCTTCACCGTGCGCGCTTGTGTGCGTACATCAACTCGTCGGCGTGCTCCCACGCACCCGTCAGCCCGCGCGAAGGTTCGCGCACGGCAAGTCCCGCGGACGCCTCGACGCCGGCCGCGGCCAGTTCGGCCTGCACCCGCCGCAGCAGTGAATCGCCGCCGGCCCGATCGCATTCGACGCCGATGATGCCGAACTCATCGCCACCGAGACGAGCCACGATATCGAGCGATCGAGCCGCCTGCTGCAGCGCCAGGGCTGCGCGCGCAATGATCGCGTCGCCTGCGGCGTGTCCGCAGCTGTCGTTGATCCGCTTCAGGTCGTCGATGTCCACGACAACGACGGCTGCCGAATGGCCGTATCGGCGGCACCGGTCTTCCTCGTACCCCAGCAGCCGATCCCAGCCGCGCCGGTTGTAGAGAGTCGTCAGGGCATCGGTCAGTGCCTCCGTCTGCAGCCGTTCCGCGCGTCGGGCCGCGTCTGCAGACTTCAGCTCCATCTGCAGGACCGTGCTCAGCATCGTGGCAAGCAGTTCGACAAGCGCCTGCTCACCGACGATCGACTCCGGCTGCGGCATGGGATGAATGCCGCACAGCGTGCCGAACACGCTGCCGTCGGCGTTCAGCAGGGGCATGCCGATGTATGACCTGATCTGAACCTGTCGCCCGATGGGCGAAGCCGCATACGCCGGGATCGTTTGTGCGTTGGGCGCGATGCGCGGCCCGTGGCCCTTGATCATTTCGCAGCAGAACGAATCGGCCCACCGAAACACCGTTCCCGGTGCGACGCCGTAGCCGTGGTCATCGCTTTGAAGAACGATCCAGTTGTCGCCTTCCGTGCGCGTGACCATCCACAGGTCGAATCCGAATCGCTCGTGAAGAAAAGCCAGCACCGCCTTCCCGGACGCATCGAAGTCGGAAAAGGCCGGGAGTTCCACGTCGATGTCCAGGGTGGTTGGCAGGGGTGCGGCGTCAGGGACGGCGCACGAAGACGCGAGGCGCACAGGTGGCGGGTCGGACACGACGGACCCATGAGTCCGGCGCATCGAGACGTTCAGGCCTGCAGCGTCCCGCCCAGCAGCCGCGAATCGGCCACGCCGGCCGACGAATACAGCGCCGGCGCCTCGCGCGGCATCAGCACGTCAATGGCGCGGTCGAGCGCGGCCGTGGCGCGGGCCAGCGATTCGCGCTGCGCAGCCACCTGGCCGCTGGCGCTGGCCAGCCGATGCCGCATGGGCAGCGGCACGCCGCCGCTGCGTGCAGCATGCGTGAAACGCTCCACCGCACGTGCGAGCGCACGGTGCAGCTCGGACGAATGCATGTCGATGGCAGCCGCGTCGCGCGCGCGCAGCGCCTCGCCGAGGGCGCCGAGTTCGGCTTCCACCGCTGCAAGCGTCTGTTCGAGCAACGGATCGGCCGCTTCGGCGGCCGGCATCGGCAGTGAAATCATGGATTGAGCCGTGGATTGAGCCAAGAAGGGCGCCGTGAGGTCCATCAGTGCGAGGTCTTGCCCAGCAGTTCCTGCGCGTTGGCGATCAGCTTGTCGGCGATCACTTCGGCGTTGACGGTGAACTGGCCGTTGGCGATGGCCTGCGAAATGCGTTCCACCTTCGCGGTGTCGAATTCGCCGCCCACGTCAGAGATCAGGCTGGCCGCGGTGTTCGACAGCTCCACCTGCGCGCTCGCCTCGGCTGGCGCCGCGGCGGGTGTCGTCTTGGCGGTTTCGCTGGCGCCGGTGCGGCCGATGGTGGCAGGTGCCACCGACGGCGTGTCGGCAGGGTTTCCGATTTTCATGATGCGCTCCAGAGGGCGGAAGAGACTTCCTGCCCGTTCAACATGGACGGTGTATCGACCCGGCCCGCGTTGACTTTAGGCATTTCTCGTTCTGGGACCCCGCAAATGAGTGGGAGGTTCACAGCAGCATCTCCACCAGCCCCTCGCCGGTGGCCTGCCCGGTGAGGATGCGCCCGCTTTCGGTGCGTACCCGCACGGGCCGGCCTTCGACGCCGGGCGTGAGCGCCCGCCCTCGGGCGGTGACGCTGAAGCCCTGGCCGCCGGCCTTGACCAGCACCGTGGCGCCGGCGGCAAACCACTGCCGGGCGCGCAGATCCGATTCACGCAGGCTCTCGCCGGCATTGACCGAGCGCGCCAGCACGCGACCGACGGCCAGCCCCGGGTCGGCGACGGCCGGCGACGGGTCTTCGGCCAGATCGACCTCCACTTGAGACACATCGGCGTCGGTCAGCACGCGGCCGGCGGCCATCGGGCCGCTGGCGGCGAGCGCGATGCCGTACACCTTGACGGTGATCGGCAGATAGACGTTCCAGGCCACCGGCCCTTCCACGCAGCGAAGCCCGATGCGCGTGCGGCCCCACAGGCGCGTGCCGGCCAGCAGGTGCGGCTCGACGCGCTGGCAGGGCGCAAGGCGCAGGCGGTGGTCGAGTTCGCCGACCTGCACTTCGATGCGGGCGGCGTTGCCGTCCTGCGCCATGCCGGCCATCGCCAGATCCTGCACCTGGCGGGTGATGCCATCCTGCGGCTCGGCCCGTGCGTGCAGGCCGACCGCGCAGAGAGCGGCAAGCAGTGCAAGGCGCAAGGCGCGCAGCAGCGGCGCGGCAAACGGCGGACGAGGGCAGGGCAGGACTTCCATGGCCGCCACTGTAGGAGCGGGCGGGCCGTTGAAGTGGGCGGAAATGGCGCCGATTCGCCGCGCTATTCCCGCTAATGTTTGCGAGGGCGCTCACCACAATGGCCTGACCTTTACCGGGATTCGCGGGATTCCAACAGGTCAGGAGCGCCCCATGCTGAACCGACTCACCGACAAGCTCGATTTCCTCGGCCAATCTCTGAGCCTGCGGTCGGAGCGCCAGCGCCTGATCGCCAGCAACATCGCCAACGCCGACACGCCGGGCTATGTGGCCCGCGACATGGATTTCGCGCAGGCGCTGCGCCAGGCCACCGGAAGCAGTGCCGTGCCGGGGCGCCTCGCGACCACCAATCCCGGCCACATGGCGCTGCCCGCCGGCGCGCGCGGCGACGCGCAGCTTCTCTATTCGACGGCAAGCCAGACCAACCTGGACCGCAACACGGTCGACATGGACCGCGAGCGCGCGTCCTTCGCCGACAACGCCCTCAAGTACGAAGCCACCCTGCGCTTCATCAACGGCAACGTGCGCACCACGCTCGACGCCATCAAAGGGCAGTGATGAACCACCCCCTACGCGCTTCGCGCGCCCCCTCAAGGGGGCAACACCAGCGGCCCGGCAGAGCCGGTTCCGCGGTGTTCGCTTGGTCGCGGATTCCCTCATCGCGGCGGGCTCGTCGCTTCATGGGTCACTGATATGTCGATGTCGAACATTTTCAACATTGCGGGCAGCGCGGTCAGTGCGCAGAGCCAGCGCCTGAACGTCGTGGCCTCCAACCTTGCCAACGCCGACACCGTGGCCGGCCCGGATGGTCAGGCCTACAAGGCGCGCCAAGTCGTTTTCCAGACCCAGCTCATGGGCGAAGTCGGTGCGGCCGGCGTGCGCGTGTCCACCGTCACCGAGGACCAGGCCGTCGGGCGCCGCGTGCACGACCCGAACCATCCGCAGGCCGACGCCGAGGGCTACGTGACCTTCAGCAACGTGAACGCGGTGGAGGAGATGGTCAACATGATCTCGGCCTCGCGCTCCTACCAGAACAACATCGAAGTGATGAACACCGCCAAGACCCTGCTGCAGAAGACGCTGCAGATGGGCCAGGGCTGATCCCGCTCCTGAAGACGAAGGCACCCCATGGTCACCTCGGTCAATAACGACTACTCGCAGTTCGCGGCCACCACCGGCCGGCAGACAGCCAATCAGGCCGGCTCGGCCGATCGCTTCCTCACGCTGCTGGTCGCGCAGATGCAGAACCAGGACCCGCTGAGCCCGATGGACAACGCGCAGGTCACGAGCCAGATGGCGCAGATCCAGACGGTGACCGGCGTGGAAAAGCTCAACGGCTCCATCGCCTCGCTGTCCAGCCAGTTCGTGCAGATGCAGGCGCTGCAGGGCGCCACCCTGATCGGCAAGGACGTGATCGTGCCGGGCAACAAGCTCGACATCGCCGAGGGCACCGCCCAGGGCGGCTTCGAACTCAACAGCGCGGCCGACGCGGTGAAGGTCGAGATCCTGAGCCCGGCCGGCCAGGTGGTGGACACGCTCAACCTCGGCGCCAAGTCGAGCGGCATGCACAGCTTCGAGTGGGATGCCGGCAAGGCCGACAACACCAGCGGCCTCACTTTCCGCGTCACCGCCACCGGCGGCAGCACCTCGCTCACGAGCACCGCGCTGATGCGCGACACGGTGACGGCGGTGCGCTCGTCCGGCGATCAACTGCTGCTGGATCTCACGAAATCCGGCGGTGTTGCCTACGGCGACATCAAGTCCTTCAACTGATTCCCCTTCCGGCGCACCGGCACCTCTTTCCACGCAAGGACACCCCATGAGCTTCCAGCAAGGTCTCTCCGGTCTGAACGCATCGAGCAAGAACCTCGAGGTGATCGGCAACAACGTCGCCAACGCCAACACCTACGGCGCCAAATCCTCGCGCGCCGAATTTGCCGACATGTACGCAAGCGCCATGAACGGCACCGGCGGCTCCAACATCGGCATCGGCGTGAGCCTGGCTGCGGTGACGCAGCAGTTCACGCAGGGCAACATCACCACCACCGCCAACGCACTCGATCTGGCGGTGAACGGCGAAGGCTTCTTCGAGGTGCGCGGCGGCAACGGGCAGACCGTCTACACCCGCAACGGCCAGTTCCAGGTCGACAAGAACGGCTACATCATCAACAACGAGGGCCTGCAACTGCTCGGCTACCCCGCCGATGCGGCGGGCACGATCCAGCCGGGCCAGGCCATGGCGCTGCAGTTGCCCACGGCCGGCATCGAGCCTGCGGCGACCGCCGGCATCTCGATGGAGATGAACCTCGACTCGCGCGCCGGCATGACGCAGCCGCGGGCGATTGCCAACCAGGCCCGCCAGGAGGCGCAGACGGCGCACGCCGCGGCCGTGGCTGCCGCCACCGCCGCCACGACGGCGTCCACGGCAGCGACCGCGGCCTCCACCGCCGCTGCCGCCGCTGCCGCCGCCGACCCGGCCAACACCGCATTGGCCGACGCCGCCACGACCGCCGCGGCGGCTGCTGCCGCCGCCGCGACCCTGCTCGCCAACGCCAACGACGACGTGACCGATGCGGCCACCGCCCTGGCGTCGGCCCAGACCGCCTACACCGCGGCCGACGCCGGTGCGCAGGTCGACTTCGGCGATGCGTCGACCTACAACAACGCCACGTCGCTCACCGTCTACGACGCCAAGGGCCAGGACGTGGCGCTGACCTACTTCTTCCAGAAGTCGGCCACCGACACCTGGAACGTCTATGTCACCGCCAACGGACAGCCGATGTCCGTCGACGGCGCGGGCAACCCGCTGCCGACGACGACGATCAGCTTCCCGTCCAACGGCGGCACGCCGACCGCGCCCGCCGGACCGCTGACGCTGGACATCCCGGCCTCCACCAACGCCGCCGGCGCGCAGACGCTCGCCATCACCGGCGTGCAGTTCGACCTGCGCGGCGCCACCCAGTACGGCGCCAGCTTCGGCGTCACCGATCTCACGCAGGACGGCTACGCGCCGGGCCAGCTCTCGGGGCTGTCGATCGAGAACAACGGCGTCGTGATGGCTACCTACTCCAACGGCCAGTCCAAGCCGGCCGGCCAGATCGAGATGGCGACCTTCCGCAATCCGCAGGGCTTGACGCCGCTGGGCGGCAACGTCTGGGCGCGCACTTTTGCCTCGGGCGACCCGATCGTGGGCACGCCGGGGCAGGGCAACCTGGGCGCGCTGCAGTCGGGGGCGCTGGAGGAATCGAACGTCGACCTCACGGGCGAACTCGTCAACATGATGATGGCGCAGCGCATCTACCAGGCGAACTCGCAAACCATCAAGACGCAGGACCAGGTGATGCAGACCCTGGTGAATCTGCGCTGATGTTTTTTTGTATGACTGCTGCGGTCTTCCTCGTGAGTAGCCGGGACTCGCCCGCCGGGGCGAGACCCGGCTGCTCACAACAAGAACAAACCTTCAAAGGACCGCCAAACGACCGCAACGTGAAAAGGAGAGACCCCAGATGGACCGCATGATCTATCTCTCCATGTCCGGCGCGAAGGCGACGATGCAGCGCCAGGACACCCTCGCGCACAACCTCGCGAACGTGTCCACCGTCGGCTTTCGCGCCGAGTTGCAGGCGTTCCGCGCCGTGCCGGTGCAGGGCAGCGGCGCGAGCACCCGCGTCTACGCGCTGGAAAGCACACCGGGCCACGACAACTCGCCCGGCGTCATCACCAGCACCGGGCGCAACCTCGACGTGGCGGCGATGGGCAACAGCTGGTTCACCGTGCAGTCGCTGCAGGGCACCGAGGCCTACACCCGCGCCGGCTCCTTCGACGTCTCGGCCGACGGCACGCTGATGACGCGCGGCGGGCTGATGGTGCTCGGTGATGGCGGCCCGATCCAGGTGCCGCCGAACAGCGAAGTCGCCGTCGCCGCCGACGGCACCGTGAGCGCGCGCGATCCCGTTACCGGCCTGAACAACCCGGTGGGCCGGCTCAAGCTCGTCACGCCCGAAGCGCCGCTCGACCGCGGCGAGGACGGCCTGTTCCGCGCCGCCGACGGCGACTTGGCCGCAGACGACACCGCGCGCGTGCAGGACGGCGCGCTGGAAGGCTCGAACGTGAGCGCCGTCGAAACCATGGTCGCCATGATCGCCGCCGCCCGCCAGTTCGAGACGCAGATGAAGATGCTTCAGACCGCCGAACGAAACGAACAGGCCGCAGCGCAATTGCTGTCGCCGAATTGAAAACATGAACCACCCCCTACGCGCTTCGCGCGCCCCCTCAAGGGGGCACCGCCAGCGGGCCGGCAGAGCCGGACCCGCGGCGGCCGCTTGATCCCCGACCGGAATCTCTCGAAGGACTACCGCCATGATGCGTTCACTGTGGATCGCCAAGACCGGCATGGAAGCCCAGCAGACCCAGCTGGACACCATCTCCAACAACCTGGCCAACGTCTCGACCAACGGCTACAAGAAGTCGCACGCGGTGTTCGAGGACCTGATGTACCAGAACCTGCGCCAGGCCGGCGCGCCGAGCAGCGAGGAAACCAGCATGCCCACCGGCCTGCAGGTGGGTCTGGGCACACGCGCCGTCGCCACCGCGCGCTCGTTCAGCCAAGGCAACCTGCAGCAAAGCAGCAACCCGCTCGATGTGGCGGTGCTCGGCCACGGCTTCCTGCAGGTGCAGTTGCCCGACGGCACCACCGGCTACACGCGCGACGGCTCGCTGCAGGTGGACCCGCAGGGACAGCTGGTCACCAACAGCGGCTTCGTGGTGCAGCCCGGCATCATCATTCCGGCCGATGCGCAGAGCGTGACCATCGCGCAGGACGGCACCGTGAGCGCCACCGTGCCCGGCCAGACGCAGCCGCAGAACCTGGGCCAGTTGCAGCTTGCAAGCTTCGTGAATCCGGCCGGCCTCGACCCCAAGGGCCAGAACCTGTACGCCGAGACCCAGGCGTCCGGCGCACCCACCACCGGCACGCCGGGCGAGATGGGACTCGGCTCGCTGCGCCAGGGCTTCGTCGAGACCTCCAACGTGAACGCGGTGGAGGAACTCGTCGCCATGATCCAGACGCAGCGCGCCTACGAGATGAACTCCAAGGCCATCCAGACTTCCGACCAGATGCTGCAGCGCTTGTCTCAGCTTTGATTGCAGTTTTGATTTCAGCTTCGATCCACGCCGTTGCCGCCACTGCCATGACCCGCCTGTTCCACACCGCCTCGATCGCCGCCGCGCTGCTCGTGCTCACCGGCTGCCAGACGCTCAACGCGCCGCCGCCGGTCGACATCTCCGTGCCCACGGCAATGCGCCCCGAGCCGGTGGCAGTGCCCGTCGTGAACAACGGCTCGATCTTCCAGGTGTCGCAGTACCGGCCGCTGTTCGAGGACCACCGTGCGCGCCACGTCGGCGACACGATCACGGTGCAGATCGTCGAGAAGGTGACGGCCAGCCAGAAGAGCACCAGCTCCATCGACAAGAGCGGCTCGGTCTCGGGCAGCATCACCGCGCTGCCGGGCATCAAGCCCAACTCCTTCGGCGTCGGCCGCGCGAGCGTGGGCGGCAGCTCGAGCAACAGCTTCGAGGGCAAGGGCAGCACCGAGAACAGCAACAACTTCTCGGGCATGGTCACGGCCACGGTGATCGAGGTGCTGCCCAACGGGCACCTCATCATTGCCGGCGAAAAGCAGATCGGCGTGAACCACAACGTGGACGTGCTGCGCTTCTCGGGCCAGGTGGACCCGCGCGTCATCCAGACCGGCAACCTCGTCGCCTCGGCGCAGATCGCCAACGTGCGCATCGAGCACCGCGGCCGCGGCGCCCAGGCCGAAGCGCAGGGAATAGGCTGGTTGGCCCGCTTCTTTTTGAGCGTTCTCCCCGTTTAAGTCTCTTGAGAATCGGATGCAGCAACCCGCATCCGACATGGACAAGACCGACCGATTCCTTCGTGCACTGATCGTGCTGGCCGTACTCGCCGCGAGTGCGGCGCTGTGGTGGCCCGCCCCGGCGCAGGCCGCGCGCATCAAGGAGGTGGCCTCGGTGCAGGGCGTTCGCAGCAACGCGCTGGTGGGCTACGGCCTCGTTGTCGGCCTCGACGGCACGGGTGACCAGACCACTTCCACGCCCTTCACCACGCAAAGCCTGAAGGCGATGCTGCAGCAGATGGGCGTGACGGTGCCGCCCGGCGTCAACATGCAGCTCAAGAACGTGGCGGCGGTGTTGGTCACCGCCGAGCTGCCGGCGTTTGCGCAGCCCGGCCAGACCATCGACGTCAACGTGTCCTCGCTCGGCAACGCCAAGAGCCTGCGCGGCGGCACCTTGATCGCCACGCCGCTCAAGGGCGCCGACGGCCAGATCTACGCGCTGGCGCAGGGCAACCTCATCGTCGGCGGCGCCGGTGCCTCGGCCGGCGGCTCCAAGGTGCAGATCAATCACCTGAGCGCCGGGCGCGTGCCCGAAGGCGCCACGGTGGAGCGCAGCGTGCCCACGCCGCTTGCCCAGGGCGATTCGCTGCAGCTGGACCTGAACACCAACGACTTCACCACCGCACGCGCCGTGGCGCGCGCCATCAACGAGCGCATGGGCGCCGGCCTCGCCGAGGCGCTGGACGGCCGCGTGATCCGCGTGCGCATGCCCGACTCGGCGCATGCGCGCGTGTCCTTCATGGCCGACATCGAGAACCTGGACGTGCCGATGGCCGTGCCCGCCGCCAAGGTGGTGATCAACGCACGCACCGGCTCGGTGGTGATGAACCAGGCGGTCACCATCGACGCCTGTGCCGTGGCCCACGGCAGCCTGTCGGTGACCATCAGCTCCACGCCGCTGGTGAGCCAGCCGGCGCCGTTCTCGCGCGGCGGCGAAACCGTGGTCTCGCAGAAGAGCGACATCACCATCGCGCAGCAGGGCGGCTCGCTGATCGCGCTGCCCACCGGCACCAAGCTCACCGACGTGGTGAAGGCGCTCAACTCGCTCGGCGCGACGCCGCAGGATCTGCTGGCCATCCTGCAGGCGATGAAGTCCGCAGGCGCGCTGAATGCGGAGCTGGAGGTGATCTGATGGCGCTGACTTCGCCACTCGCCACCGATCCGCGCCACCTCGGCGCGCTCAAGCTGCAGGCGTCCACCGACCCCAAGTCGGCGGCGCGCGAAGTGGCCAAGCAATTCGAGGCCCTGTTCATGCAGGAGCTGATGAAGAGCATGCGCGCGGCCACCATGTCCTCGGGCATGCTCGACAACGAAGCGGGCAAGCTCGGGCGCGAGATGCTCGACCAGCAGTACGCCACCCAGCTCACCGGCATGCCGGGCGGGCTGGCCGACGCCATCGCGCGCCAGCTCGAGCGCCAGATGGGCGGCGCCAACGCGCCGCAGGTGGCGATGCCGGCGGGCGGCTTCACGCTGCCCACGCGCCCGATCACCGTGCCGCGTGCCGCCCTGGCGCCGGCCGGGGCCGCCGGCGCGCCGCAGACAGGTGCAGGCGGCGCACGCGACTATCAGGTCGACTTCATCGCGACGATGAGCGACGCCGCCCGGTCGGCCGAAGCCAAGACCGGCATCCCGGCCGAGTTCATGGTGGCCCAGGCCGCGCACGAATCGGGCTGGGGGCGCCACCAGATCAAGAACGCCGACGGCTCGACCTCGCACAACGTCTTCGGCATCAAGGCCACCGGCGGCTGGAACGGCCCCGTGGCCGAAGTGACGACCACCGAGTTCATCGACGGCGAACCGCGCAAGGTGGTGGCGAAGTTCCGCGCCTACGGCAGCTACCGCGAGGCTTTCGACGACTACGCGCGGCTGATGACCAACAGCCCGCGCTACAGCGGCGTCATCGCCAACGGCAGCACCGCCGAGGGCTTCGCGCAAGGCCTCCAGCGCGCCGGCTACGCCACCGACCCGGCCTACGCCGAGAAGCTGACGAACATGATCAACACCACGCTGCGCGTGCAGCGCTCCTACGGATAGGCAAGCCTGAGCAGTCATGGGTACCTCGACCTTGATGGCACTGGGCACGCGGGCAATGACCGCGAGCTACGCCCAGCTGCAAACCACCGGCAACAACATCGCCAACGCCAACACGCCGGGCTATTCGCGCCAGCAGGCGCAGCTCGTGACGGCGGGCGGCCAGTACACCGGCGCGGGGTTCTTCGGCCGCGGCGTGGACGTGTCCACGGTCACGCGTTCGTACGACCGCTTTCTCACCAACCAGGCCACGGCCAGCGCCTCCATCTCTGCCGCCGATCAGGCCCGGCTCGGCCAGCTCAACCAGCTCGAAAAGGTGTTTGCGCTGGGCGAAACCGGCATCGGCCATGCCGCCGGCCAACTGCTCAATGCCTTCGTCGACGTGGCGAACAACCCGCAGGATGCGTCGTCGCGCCACGTGGCGCTGGCGCGCGCGCGGGAGCTGTCGTCGCGCTTCCAGGCGGCCGGCGACCAGCTGGCGGCACTGCAGACCGGCGCCACCCAGGACGTGCGCGCCGGCGTCGAGGCCGTCAACGCGCTCGCGCAGCAGGTGGCGGTGATCAACCGGCAGATCTCGGCTGCCAATGGCACGGGCCACGCGCCCAACGACCTGCTCGACCAGCGCGACCAGCTCGTCGCGCAGATCAGCGAAAAGATCAACGTGACCAGCGTCTCGGCCAGCGACGGCTCGGTGGGCCTGTTCATCGGCGGCGGCCAGTCGCTGGTGCTGGGTTCGACAGCCAACTCGCTGAGGGCGATGCCCGACGTCTACGACCCGTCCAAGCTGCAGCTCGCCATGCGCGAAGGCGGCAGCGACCGCATCGTGCCCCAGGACGCGCTCGCGGGCGGCTCGCTCGCCGGCATGCTGCGCTTCCAGAACGAAGACCTGACGAGCGCGCGCAACCTGCTCGGTCAACTGGCCGTGGCGATCAGTTCGGCCGTGAACGAGCAGCAGTCGCTCGGCCTCGATCTCGGAACGCCCGCGCGGGCCGGCTCGCCGATCTTCTCGGTGGGCAGCCCGCGCGCGCTGCAGGCGGCTGGAAACGGCGGCAACGCGAGCCTCGGCCTCACGGTGACCGACGGCGCGATGGTGCAGGCGAGCGACTACGAACTGCGCTTCGACGGCAGCCGCTATGCGCTCACGCGCCTGTCGGACGGCGAGGCCATGCCGGGCAGCCCCTACACCTCGTCGCAATTGGCCGCCGGGGTCACCTTCGACGGCGTCACGCTGCAACTGGGCGCCGGCGGCGCCCTCGCCGGCGACCGCTTCCTGCTGCAGCCGGTGTCGAACGCGGCGCTGAACATGAAGACGGTGCTGAGCGATCCGAACGCGATTGCGGCGGCGTCGCCGGTCACGGCCACCGCCGCAGTGGGCAACACCGGAACGGCCACGGTGGCGTCCGCGCGCGTGGTCGACTCGGGCGCGTTCGTGCCCGGCCTCACCGCGAACCTCACCTTCGACGACACGCTGGCGGCGCCCGACAACTATCGCTTCGAACTGCGCGACGCCAGCAACACCGTCGTCGGCAGCGGCACGGGCGAATGGACGGCGGGCCAGCCGATCCGCCTCAACGGCTTCGAGCTGATGCTGGAGGGCGTGCCCAGCCACGACGACATGCTGAGCGTCGTCCCCACCACGGCCGTCGCCGGCAACAACGGCAATGCACTCGCCTTCGTCGATCTGGCGGGCGTGGGTTTCGTCGGCGCGCAGATGCAGGGCGGCACGCTCGTGCCCGGCAAGAGCGTGACCGACGCCTACGCCAGCGTCGTGGCCGAGATCGGCGTGCGCGTGCAGAGCGCAGACACCGCAGCCGGCATCTCGGCGTCCGCGGCGTCCAACGCCGAGACGGCGCGGGCCAACAAGTCCGGCGTCAACCTCGACGAAGAGGCCGCCAAGCTCATCCAGTACCAGCAGAGTTATCAGGCGGCAGCCAAGATGCTGCAGGTGGCGCAGTCGGTGTTCGACACGCTGCTGCAGCAGATGGGCTGACCTTGCGCTGAACGATTGCGAACCCAGGATTCCCCATGCGCATCACGACCTCCAACGCCTACGACAACTCCCTCGACACGCTGATGCGCCGCCAGGCGGAGCTGGCGAAATCGCAGGAGCAACTGACGACCGGCAAGCGGGTCAACCGGGCGAGCGACGACCCCGCGGCGGCCGCGCGTGCCGAGCGCGCGCTCGCCGCCGAAGCGCGCAGCACCGCGCGGATGCGCAGCGTCGACGCGAGCCTGAACGCCATGTCCCTCACCGAGAACGCGCTCGGCGACGCGACCGAGCTGATGCAGCAGGTGCGCGAAGCCCTCGTCGCTGCCGGCAACGGCGCCTACAGCGACGACGAGCGGCGCGTCCAGGCCGACAAGATCGCCGGTCTGCGCGATCAACTGCTGGCGGTGGCGAACCGCGCCGACGGCGCAGGCAACTACATCTTCGGCGGCCAGGGCGTGACGCAGCCGCCCTTCGTCGATGCCGCCGGCGGCGTGGTCTTTCGCGGCACCGAAGGCCAGTTGCAGGCGGCTGCGGGCGAAGCGCTGCCGCTGACCGTCGACGGCCGGCGCGCCTGGATGAGCGCGCGCTCGGGCAACGGCGTGTTCGAGACCCATGCGGTGACGAGCAACGGCACGGCCTGGATCGACAGCGGAAGCGTGACCGATGCCAGCCTCGCCGGGACCAACTCGACCTACCGCATCGAGTTCAGCATCGTCGGCAGCGACACCTTCTACTCGGTGCTGCGCGACGGCACCTCCGTGCTGGCCAACCAGCCCTTCAACCCGGGCCAGGCCGTCGAGATCGACGGCCGTGCCGTCACCCTCAACGGCGCCCCGGCCAACGGCGACGCCTTCGAGATGACGCCGGCCACGTCGGGCCTCAGCCTCTTCGGCGTGCTCGACGAAGCCATTGCCGGCCTCAAGGTGCCCGCGCGCACCGGTCCCGAAATCGCCCAGGCCAACGTGCGCGATCTCACGCACGTGGACGCCGTCATGGGCCGGCTTCAGGAGATGCGCTCGCAGCTCGGTGGAACGCTCAACCGCATCGACAGCGCGGCCGACCGGCTGGAGACGCAAAAACTCTCGGCCCAGACGGCGCGAAGCGATGCCGAAGATCTGGACATGGTGCACGCTCTCTCCGAGTTTGCGAACCGGCAAACCGGCTACGATGCTGCGCTCAAGAGCTATTCGATGGTGCAGAAGCTCTCGCTGTTCGACTACCTCGGCTGAGCTCGCCCGTCTTCCTCTAATTCCGGAGTTCCTGCGTGAGTGACGCAATCCTGGGCCAGGTGGCCTTGGGCTATTCCCCCTTCATCGACCGCAACCGCGCGGTCACGGCCACCCGGCTGACGGTGTTTCCGCTGCGCCCCGACGCGCAACTCGATGCGGGGCAACTGCTCGAGGCCGTGACCGGCGTGTGGCCGCCCGACGGCGGGCGCGTGTCGCTCAACGTGGCGAGCGAAAGCCTGCTGCAGGACCTGATGGCCGCGCAGCCCGCGCCCAACGTGATGGTCGAGATCCCGGCGTTCATGGCCGCCGAAGAGGCCAACGTCGAGGCGATCCAGCAGTTGCACCGCGCCGGCAATACCCTGCTCATCAAGGGCCGCCCGCTCAAGGAGTTGCCGCGCGAAGTGCTGCCCTGCTTCAAGTACTCGATCGTCGCCCTCAGCGAAGACCGGCGCCTGACGGAGACCAGCGCGCCGCTGGGCGTGAAGCGAAGCATCGACTACGTGCAGTCCGGCATCACCAACATGACCGAACTCGACGCGAGCTTCGGCCGCGGCGCCGCCGCCGTCCTAGGCTGGCCCATCGACGATGTGCTGGGCAGCTCCGAGGCGCGCGGCAACAAGGCCGGCCAGGCCGACCTGCAGGTGATCGTGGAGCTGATCCACCGCGTCGACCAGCAGGAGCCGATCGACCGGCTCGAGGCCACGCTCAAGCGCGACCCCTCGCTCGCGTTCAAGCTGATGCGCTACATCAACTCGCCGGCCTTCGGGCTGTCGGTCGAGATCAGCTCGTTCCGCCACGCCATCATGATGCTCGGCTACCAGCGCCTGAAGCGCTGGCTCGCGCTGCTGCTCGCCACCGCCAGCAAGGACAACAACCTCAAGCCGGTGATGTTCGCCGCCGTGCGCCGCGGCCTGCTGATGGAAGAGCTCGTGCGCAACACCGGCGACGACGAGATGCGCAACGAGATGTTCATCTGCGGCGTGTTCTCGCTGCTCGACCGCATGTTCCGCCAGCCTTTCGATGAACTGCTCAAGACCATCCCGGTGCCCGAGCGCGTATACCAGGCACTGGCCCAGAACACCGGGCCGTACCAGCCGTACTTCGATCTGGTGCGCGCCATCGAGTCGGAGTCGCTGTACGACGTGACCGCGGCCGCCGACGCGCTGATGGTCAGCGTGACGGAAATCAATCGCGCGGAACTGCGTGCGCTGACGTCGGCCGCCCAGCTCGAATGACAAGGGGCCGGGCATGACGCCCGCCGAACCCCGGGCCGGCGCCCACACGCTGCGCCAGCTCTTCGACCAGCTGTCCGACGCGCTGCTGCTGCTCGATGCGCGCGCGCGCATCACCTTCGCCAACGGCGCCGCGCTGCGCCTGCTCGGCTGCGAAGCCGGCATGCCGCTCGCGCAGTTGCGCGACACCATCGGCGCGGACGCCGTCGACTGGGCACAGCGCTGCGTGGCCGAAGGCGCCGCAACTTCCTCACCGCCTCTGGCCGTTCTGGGCGACAGCCGGCAGGCGCGCCTCGCGTTCCAGCCGCTGGACGACGGCACTTACGCCACCTTGCGGCTGCAGCTCGTCGCCGCGGCGTCGCCGCCGCCGCGGCCGGCGCCGCAGCTCGGCGGGGAGGCCATGCCCGAACTGCTGAGCGTGTTCTGGGATTCGCCGTTCCCCGTCACGCTGCAGGACGGCGGTTACCACATCCTCGACGTCAACCAGGCCTACCTCGAGTTCTCCGGCTACACCCGCGAGCGCCTGCGCGGCACCGACCCGATCGAGTTGCAGCCCGAGGAAGACCGCACGCGCAACCGTGCCCAGCGCCAGCGCTACGGCAGCCCGGGGAACGACGGCGAACTGCCGCCGGGCCTCGCCGAGCGGCGCCTCGTCGATGCCGACGGGCGCGAGCGCTGGTACCGCGTGGCGCACAGCGCGCTGATCGATCCCAGCGGGCGCACCGTGCGCCTGTCGGTGCTGCAGGACACCACGGCCGAGCACGCCGCACGCGAGCGCGCCGAGCGCTCGGCCGGCGAACTTGACAACTGGTTCGACCTGAGCCCCATCGGCATGGTGCTGTTCGACGAGACTGGCCTGCTGTTGCGCACCAACCCGGCCTTCGATGCGCTGATCGGCAGCGTGCCGGTGCTGCTCGCCGAGGCGCCGGCCGCGCTGCAGGAGCTGCTGTTCTGGGAGGGCGGGGCGCCGTCGCCCCAACTGCAGCCGGGCTCGGCGCCGATGGCCACCCAGGGCTGGCTGCCGCAACCCGGCGGCGGCCACCGCCGCTTGCGCTCGACCTTGCGCTGCTACAGCACCCCCGGCGGCCAGCGGCGCTACATGGCGGTGGTGGAAGACCGCAGCATCGAGGAAGAACGCGACCTCGCGCAGATGCAGATCGGCGCCCTCATGGACACCGCGGGCCTGGGCCTTGCGACCTTCCAGGAGTCGTCGGGCTGGGTGCGGCACCGCCAGGCGCTGGCGGGCGACGCGCCGGCGTCGCCGTCGGCGGCGCTGCAGTCCATCAGCCGCGAGATCGTGATGCCGGAGTCGCTGCCCGAGTACGAACGCCTGCAGCAGGCGCTGCGTGGCGGCCAGCGCGTGGACGTGCGCTATGCCGTGCGCCACCCCGAACTCGGCCAGCGCTGGCTGCAGACGCGGGTGGAGCCGGCGCGGCTCGCCTCGGGCCAGCAGACCACCTCGGTCGTCACGCTCGACATCACCGAGCAGCACCAGACGCAGCAGCGCAGCGAGGAATTGCTGCACGAGCTGAGCACCATTCTCGAGAGCAGCAGCGCCGGCATCGCCTACATCCGTGGTGACGTGCTGGTGCGCTGCAACCGCCGCTTCGAGACCATGCTCGGCCTCAGCCGGCGCGGTGCTGCGGGCCGCGGCGTGCACGAGCTCTTCGGCGAATCGCCGCAGGCGCAGCGCATCGCCGCCGACGCGCTGCAGTCGCTCGGCGAGGGCGTGATCTACGAAACCGAGTTCCAGATGACGGTCGACGACGCAGACTCCGCCGCGCCGTGGTATGCGCTGTCCGTGCGCCGCACCGGCCGGGCCGGCATGAGCGCGCGCACGCCCGGCGGGGCGATCGAAGCCATCGCCGTGCTTTCCGACATCACGCGCCTGAAGTCGCAGCAGACCGAACTCGAACTGCTGGCGCGCGACCGCGAGCTGATGTTCAGCCTCTCCGACGTGGGCATCGCCTATCTGCGCGGCGACGCGGTGCAGCAGGCGAACGATGCGCTGGCGCAGTTGTCCGGCTACGCCGCGGCCGAGTTGGGCGGCCTGCCGCTCGCGCGGCTGATCGAAGGCGGCGACGACGAGGCCGTGCAGCAGGGCCAGCGCGAGGCGCTGCGGCTGTTTGGGCGCTGGGCCGGCGAGCAGCAGATCCGCCGCCGCGACGGGCGGCTGATCTGGGTGCAGGTGAGCAAGCGCCTGGTCGTCGACGGCGACCCGGCGGGCGGCACCATCGCCTCCTACGTGAACGTCGACGACCGGCACCGCGCCGAGCAGGCGGTGGCGCTGCAGGCGGCGCGTACGCGGGCCGTGCTCGATTCGGTGCTGGTGGGCATCGTGACGGTGGGCGCGAACGGCATCGAATGGATGAACCGCTCCGCGCGCCGCATGTTCGGCGGCGACCTGCCGGATTTCGTCGGCCGGCCAATCAGCGGGGTCGCCTCGGCTGGGGAAGATCATCCGTTTCACCGCACCCGCTACCTCGACGAGTTGCCCGAGGGCCTGGCCGAGACCTTCGAGTGCCAGGTGACGGCGCGCGACGGGCGCGAATTCTGGGTCGTGGGCAATGCCGTGGTGACGGCGGGCGAATCGGGCGGGCGGCAGCTCACCTACGCCCTGCTCGACATCGAGCAGCGCCGCCAGGCCGAGGCGCGCATCGCCGAGGCGCAGGCCTCGCTGCAACGCATCATCGAAGCCGCGCCGATGGCGATCATCCTGCGCGATGCGCGCAGCCTGCGCGTGCTGCAGGCCAACGGCGTGGCCGCGGCGGCCCTCGGCAGCACGCCAGCGGCCATGATCGGCCGCGTGCCGGAGGAGCTCTATCCGGCCGAACTCGCTGCGGCGCGCCGTGCCGACATGGAGCGGGCGCTGACCACCGGCGAACTGCTGCAGACCGAGCACCGCGACGAGGCGCACGGCGTGACGCGCCTGTGGGACGCGCGCTACCTGCCGCTGGCCGGACCCGGCGGCACGCCCGACCAGTTGCTGGCCGTCGCCACTGACGTGACCGAGCAGCGCGCCGCGCAGGAGGCGCGCTTCGAGGCCGCACTCACGCAGCGCGAGATGCTGGTCAAGGAAGTGCACCACCGCATCAAGAACAACCTGCAGGGCGTGGCCGGCCTGCTGCAGCAGATCGCGCAGCGCAAGCCCGAGATGGCGGGCGCCATCGCCGAAGTGGTCGGCCAGGTGCAGGCCATCGCGCAGGTCTACGGGCTGCAGGTGGGCAACGCGGGGCCGCTGCTGCTGCGCAGCGTGGCCGAGGCGATTGCCGGCTCGGTGCAGCGCACCTTCGGCTGCCCGATCGCGCTCTCCCTGGAGGGCGACGACGCCGAGGCCTGGCTGCTGCCGGAAGGCGAGTCGATCCCGATCGCGCTCAGCGTCAACGAGCTGCTCACCAACGCGGTGAAGCACACCAGCGCGCAGCACGACGGCGCGGTGCGCTGCCGGCTCGTCTTCGACGCGCAGCGCGTGACGATGACGATTGCCAACCCGGCGCGCCTGCCCGAAGGCTTCGACGTGTCGCGCTTTCCCGGCGGCGTGTCCGGCCTCGGCCTCGTGCGCTCGCTGCTGCCGCGCCGCAGCGCGACGCTTGCGATCGAGCAACAGGGCGAGGACGTGCTGACGACGGTGACTCTCGCGCCGCCCGGCATCAAGCGCCGCGAGCCGGCCTGAACGGTCGATGTGGCCCGCTTCGGCGGCGTACTCCGTGTCACTGCGGTGAATGTCGTTCGCGCAGAATGAACCCCTTCTCGTGTGCAATGTGTGGCGGCTTTGCCGCTGCGGTGCACGAGCCGGTCGGAGGAAACGCTGTGGCGCAGGACAAGGGAAAGATTCTGGTGGTCGACGACGACCGGCTGGTGCTCGCCACGCTGACCCACGGCCTTGCGCAGGCCGGCTATGAAGTGATCGACGCCGACAACGGCGACGACGCCATCCTCGCCGCGCGCGAGCACCGGCCGCTGCTGGCGCTGCTGGACATCCGCATGGAAGGCAAGAGCGGCTTCGACGTGGCGGCCTACCTGCGCGAGTACCTGCGCATCCCGTTCATGTTCCTCTCCGCCTTCACCGATGAAGAGACGGTGCGCCAGGTCAAGGCGCTCGGGGCCGTGGCCTACCTCGTCAAGCCGCTGGACATCCACCAGATCGTGCCGGCCGTCGAAGCTGCGTTCGCGCATCTGCCGCAGCGCGGCGATGAGGCACCGGTGGCAGTGAGCGGACCCTTGTCCGAGCCGGTGGCCATGGCGGTGGGCGTGCTGATGCACCGCTATTCGCTGACCCGCGTGCAGGCGCTGGCACAACTGCAGCGCCTGGCCGAGAACGAAAGCCGCTCGCTCGGCGATCAGGCCGCGCGGGTGCTCGACGCGGTGGAGTTGTTGGCGCTGCCAGGGCGGAACGATTGAGTTTTGGGCTTTCTTTTTGTGCCGCTGTCGCGTGGTTTGTATGACCTCGGCTTGTTGTACGGCGCCCGGAATTCGCCCGGGCAGGGCGAGTCACTTTCTTCTGTTGGCCCAGAAGAAAGTAACCAAAGAAGAGGGCCTCTGATCTGGCCGTCTTGTCTAAGTGACAGACCAGAGGTGCCGGGCCAGGCCAAAGGGGCTGAGCGGTCGAGCGCCCACAGACGCGCCTTAAGGCGCTCTGTCCTTGGAATGCGCAGTGCGCCTGGCGGCCGGAGCCAGCGGGTTGAACAGAGCGCCGCAGGCGCGTCTGTGGGCGCTGGCTGCTTCAGCCCGCCTACCCTATGCCGGCACCTCTGGTCTGAATGCAGACGTTTGGTTGAAGCCGAGGCTCTTTTCTTTGCCTACTTTCTTTTGAGCCAGCAAAAGAAAGTAGGTCGCCCTGCCCGGGCGAATACCGGGCGCCGTCGTCCATACGAGGACATAGCCCCAGCACGCACAGCGCCACGAACCAAGAACCAAGAACCAAGAACCAAGAACCAAGAACCAAGAACCAAGAACCAAGAACCAAGAACCAAGAACCTACGACTCCACCCCTTCCAAGGTGAAGTAGAAACTCGCCCCCCGCTCCACCTCGGCCTCGGCCCAGATGTCGCCGCCGTGCCGCCGCACGATGCGGCGCACGGAGGCGAGGCCGACGCCGGTGCCCTTGAAGTCGCCCGCGCTGTGCAGCCGCTGGAACACGCCGAACAGGCGGTCGGCGAAGCGCATGTCGAAGCCGGCGCCGTTGTCGCTGACCACGAACACCTCGCCGCGCGGCGTGCGTTCGCGCCCGAAGCGGATCTGCGGCTCGCCGGCACGGGCGGTGTACTTCCAGGCGTTGCCGAGCAGGTTCTCCAGCATCACGCGCAGCAGCGTCGGGTCACCCTGCACCTGCAGGCCGGGTTCGATGGTGACTTGCACGCGGCGCTGCGGCGATTCGCGCTGCAGGTCGTCGGCCACGAAGCCGGCGAGCTGCGACAGGTTCACCGGCTGGCGCGCCAGCGGCTGCGTGGACAGCTGCGACAGCGCGAGCAGCGCGTCGATCATGCTGTTCATGCGCGAGGCGGCGCCGAGGATGCGGTCGAGGTGGTCGTTGCCGATGCGGTCCAGCAGGCGGCCGTAGTCCTCTTTCAGGATTTTGGTGAAGCCCTCGACCACGCGGATCGGCGCGCGCAGGTCGTGCGAGACGGTGTAGGCGAAGGACTCGCGTTCGCTCGGCGCCGCCGCGGCGGCATCGCGCTGCGCCGTGTCGCTCGGCGGTGCGGCGGTGGCGGCCGCAACGTCGGCCGCCACGATTCGCGCCGTGCCGACATAACCCTGAAAGCGACCCTGCGCATCGTGCAGTGCCGCACCACGCAGGCGGCAGGCGAGGGCGCCGGCCTGCGGGGATTCGAGCGTGGCCGCCAGATCGGCGATCGGCGCGTGCGCGGCCAGACAGGCGCGCAGCGCGTCCGCATCGGCACTGGGGAAGTGCTCCCACAGCGGCGCGGCCGGCGGCGGCGACCACTGGCTCATCGCCGCACCCTGCGGCGGGCGCAGGCTGCACAGCCGGTGCTCGGCGTCGGTCTGCCAATGCCACACGTCCAGCATGTCGGCGAGATGCCGTGCGTGCTCGCGCGTGGCGTGCAGTTCGTCGCGCAGGCGCAGGTGCCGCCGAGCCAGCCACCCCACGGCGCCGGCCAGCAGCACGAGAAGCAGCGCCAGGATGGCGAGAGGAAGCACAGGGGAGGGAGTATCGAGAGCCGCGGCGGGCAGTCCGTCGGCGGCCGCGCAGGGGGCCGAGGCCGTCGCCGCGAGCAGCGCGCAGAACTGCGCCGTGCCGGGGCGGGCTGCGGGTTCGGTCATGCGGTTCATTGTACGAACCGGGTCGACAGACTTTGCCGCGCGAAGGCGCATGTGGCCGTGCCAAATGGCGCAGCCTGTGGGGTGCCTGCCCCTTGAAGCCGAGGGCCGGGATCAAGTTCTGCGCGGCGCCGCCGAAATCACCGGCACGCAGCCGGACCTTCGCCGTCCGCTGCCATTCAGCCCGCCCACCTCCCCTCCACGATGCCGCCTCTGCTCTCACGGCTCTCACTGTGTCTGGCGGCTCTTGCGGCCGCGGCGTCGCTCTTCGTCTCGGGCCAGCGCGCGACGGCGCTGGTGGCCGTGGCGATTGCCTGCCTGGCGGCCTCGTGGTGGCTGCAGCGGTTTCGCGCCGCGGCGCCAGCCGAAACCGTGCCGGATGCGGCGCAGCTCGACGCCATCACGCTGCTCGAAGTGGCCGAGCGCATCGACCGCGGCACCGCCGATGCCGAATCGCTGGAGGACGCCATGCACCGGGCCGGCGACGTGCTGGTGCACGAACTCGGCATGACCGGCGTGGCGGTGCGCGAGATCCTGCGCAGCCACGACGACAGCATTCCCGTGCTGGCCCGGCGTGCCAGCGACGAGGCGGTGCGCACCGGCCGCGCCGCCGGCGGGCCGCAGATCGGCTACGCGCTGCCGGTGCGGCAGGGTGGGCAGATCGTCGCGCTGATCGAGATCGCAAGTTGCGAGATGCCGGTGCTGCCTGCGGCGCTGCTGCATCTGCTCGAACTCGTGCGCGCGCGGCTCGATGCGTTGGGTGACGCTCTGCTGGCGGCGCAGGCGCCCGCGGACCCGTCGCCCGCCGATGCGCTGCTGGCGGGCACGGCGGACGATTCGCCGCTTGGCCATGCCGACGGTTTTCTCAGCATGCTGGCCGAGAACCTGCCGGTGAGCCTGTTCGTGCTCGCACCCGGCGACCGCTGCGTGCTCGCCATCAACCGCCACGCCGAGACCGAGTTCGGCCTGCGGCGCAGCGCCCTGCTCGGCCGCCGACTCGACGAGACATTCGATGCAGCGCTGGTGGCGCAGGTCGTGCCGTTCATGGAGCGCGCCGAACGCGAGCGCACCGTCGTCGATGCCGAGTGCGACTGGCAGGCGCACGGCGGCCGGCGGGTGATCCATGTGCGCCACTTCGTGCTGCGCCGGTCCGACGGCACGCCGCATCTGCTCATTGCGCTGGCGCGCGACATCACCGCCGATCGTGCGGACGCGCTGCGGCTTCAGGAATCCGAGGCGCGCTTTCGCGAATTCGCGGCCAGTTCGGAGGACACGCTGTTCATCTCGAACCCCGAGCGTTCGCGCTTCGAGTTCATCGGCGGGGGGCTGGCCCGCACGACGCACGGTTCGGTCTCCGATCCGTACAGCGCCATGACCCGGCGGTACATCGACCTCGTGGTCGAGGAGGACAGGCACCTGCTGCACGAGCGCACGGACCGCGAGCGCCGGCTCGAGCCGGCCGACATCAGCTACCGCATCGAGCACCCGCAGATCGGCACGCGCTGGATGCGCTGCCGCACCCGCACGGCGGCGCAACCGGACGGCACGCTGCGCGTGTACGGTGTGCTGTCCGACGTGACGCACGAGCGCGAGCATGAAGAGGCGCTGCAGCGCGCGCTGGCCGACGCCAAGGCCGCCAGCCGGGCCAAGAGCCAGTTCATGGCGAACATGAGCCACGAGATCCGCACGCCGATGAATGGCATCCTCGGCATGACCGAGCTGCTGCTGGGTACGCAGCTCGACGCGCGCCAGCGCGGCTTTGCCCGCGCGGTCTACAACGCCGGCGAGTCGCTGCTCGACGTGATCGGCGACATCCTCGACTTCTCCAAGATCGAGGCGGGCCGCCTCGAACTCGCCAATGCCGACTTCACGCTGCGCAGCGTGGTCGAGGACACGCTCGAACTGCTGGCGCCGCGTGCGCACGAGAAGGGGCTCGAACTCGGCTTCCTCGAATCGCCCGATCTGCCGGCGGCGGTGCACGGCGATTCGCTGCGCCTGCGCCAGGTGCTGACGCACTTGGTGGCCAACGCCATCAAGTTCACCGACCGCGGCGAGGTGGTGGTGACCCTGTGCCCGGCACCCGATGCCGCGCCCGGCACGGTGCAGTTCAGCGTGCGCGACACGGGCATGGGGATCGCGCCGGAGTACATGCCGCGGCTGTTCGAGGCCTTCACCCAGGCGCAGGCCGACAACACGCGCCGCCACGGCGGCACCGGCCTCGGGCTTGCCATCGCGCGCCAGCTCAGCGAACTCATGGGCGGGCGCATCGAGGCGAAGAGCCAGCTTGGCATCGGCTCCGAGTTCATCGTGCGGGTGCCGCTCGCGCCGGCGCGCTCGGGCGGTGCGGGCCGCGAACCGGAGCCTGCCGAGCTGGGCGGGCGGCGCGTGCTGGTGGTCGACGACCACGAGACCAACCGCACCGTGCTCGAGAACACCCTCGCCGCCTGGGGCATGGCGGTGGTGCTGGCCGAAGACGGCCTGCAGGCGCTGGACATCCTGCGCGCCGATGCGGCGGGCTTCGACTTCGCGCTGGTGGACATGCGCATGCCGCGCCTGGACGGCCTGGGCCTCGCCCGCGCGCTGGCGCAGCAGAAGCTGGCGCCGAAGATGCGGCTGCTGCTGCTGTCGAGCGCCTCCACGGCCGACGACGTGCGCGACGCGCAGCAGGCCGGCTTCGACCGCTTCATCGCCAAGCCGGTGCGCCGCGCCGAACTGCGCCAGGCGCTGCTGGGCGTCATGGCCGGCGGTGCCGACGAGACCTCGCCACGCGTGGCGCTGCAGGGCAGCGTGCTGGTGGTCGAGGACAATCCGGTCAACCAGGAAGTGATCGGCCAGATGCTGCGCCAGCTCGGCCTCACGGTGCGCGTGGCGGGCGGTGCGATGCAGGGGCTTCGGGCGCTGTGTGAGGCACACTTCGACCTCGTGCTGATGGACATCCAGATGCCCGGCATGGACGGTGTGGAGGCGCTCACCTGGTTCCGTCGCGGCTCGGGCGGGCGCTTCGATTTCCTCACCCCGCCGGCAACAAAGGTCGTCGCCGTGACCGCCAATGCTCTGGGCGGCGACGAGGAGCGGTATCTCTCGCTTGGATTCGACGATTACCTGTCCAAACCCTTTCGCCAAAGCCAGCTGCTCGCCATGCTCTCGAAACGCCTCGCCCCCAGCCCCGACGTTCCGGGCGCGCCTGCGTCCGGCGACGCGGGTGCCGCCGAACCCACCACGTCGGTGCTCGATGCCGGCGCGCTGGATCGCCTGCGCGAACTCGACCCGCGCGGCGACAACCAGTTGATCGCGCGGGTGGTCTCCGCCTTCGAGACATCGGTCGGGCGGTTGCTGCCGCAACTGCAGGACGCCCGGCGAGGCGGCGACATGGCGGGCATCCGCCACGTGGCACACACCCTCAAATCGTCGTCGGCGAGCGTCGGCGCGCTGAAGCTGTCACACCTGTGTGCCGAGACGGAGACGATGATTCGGCTGGAGCGTGTCGAAAGCCTCGACAGCGCGGTCGATGGCATCTGTCGCGAAAGCGAGATCGTGCTACAAGCACTGAAGCAATTGCTGAACAACACTCCATGACCCCGACGAGCACCGCGTCGCCCGAGGACGATTCGCTGGTTCAGCCCAAGGTGTTGCTCGTCGACGACGACGAGGTGAACCTGCTGCTGACCTCGATCGCCCTGCGCGAACGAGGTTTTTCCATCACCGAAGCCACGAGCGGCGAGCGCGCCATCCAGGTGCTGGCCGACTGGCTGCCCGACGTGGTGGTGCTCGACGCCCTGATGCCCGGCATGGACGGCTTCCAGACCTGCCGTGCCATGCGCCACTTGCCGGGCTTCGAGTCGATGCCGGTGCTGATGCTGACGGGCCTGGACGACGACGCCTCGATCAATCGCGCCTACGAGGTGGGCGCCACCGACTTCTTCGTCAAGTCCACGCAGTGGAGCCTGCTCGCCGGGCGGCTGCGCTACCTGCTGCGCTCCTCGCGCACGCGCCAGGAGCTGGAGCGCAGCAAGTCCAAGCTCGCGCGTGCGCAGGACCTGGCGCGCATGGGCAGCTTCGACTGGCGGCGCGACCACGGCAGCCCGGTGTTCTCGGTCGAAGGGTTGCGCGTCTTCGGCGTCTCGCCTGGGCAGCGGCTCGACTTCAAGGGCGTGCTGCGCATGCTGCCCACCGACGACCGGCGCGCCTTCGTCAACGTGCTGCACGACGTGGTGAGCCACGGCTCGGTGCTCGCGACCGACATCGCGGTGACCTTGCACGACGGCCGCCAGCGCATCGTGCACACCGAGGCCGAGCCCGAGTTCAACGAGCACGGCAACCTGATCGGCTACACCGGCATCGTGCAGGACGTGACCGACCGGCGGCTGGCTGAAGACAAGATCCGCCACCTCGCCAATTTCGATTCGCTCACCGGCCTGCCGAATCGCCGCCAGCTCATGTGGCGCACCGAGCGCGCGCTCGAACATGCGCGCCGGCTCGGCCATCAGGTGAGCCTGCTGCTCATCGACCTCGACCGCTTCAAGATCATCAACGACACGCTCGGCCACATTGCCGGCGACGAGTTGCTGATGGAAGTGGCGCGGCGCCTGCGGTCTTGCGTGCGCCACTCCGACCAGGTGATGGAAAGCGCGCTCGAGGCCGTCGGCTCGCGCTCGCACCGCGCGCTCGAAGCGGTGGGACGCCTCGGTGGCGACGAGTTCGTGGCGCTGTTGCCCGAGGTCGTCGACGAGAGCGACGCCGAGCGCGTGGCCTTCCGCATCCTCGACCTCATGCGTGAGCCCATCTTCGTGGGCGGGCAGGAGTGCTTCGTCACCGCGAGCGTGGGCATCGCCATGTACCCGCGCGACGGCGCGAGCGTGGCCGACCTGATGCGCAACTCCGACGTGGCCATGTACTCGGTCAAGGCGCAGGGCCGCAATGCCGCCTCGCTGTACCGGCCGGCGCTGGCCGGTGCGGGCCGAGACAAGCTCGAACTGGAAAGTGCGTTGCACAAGGCCATCGAGCGCAACGAGCTGGTGCTGCACTACCAGCCCAAGATCGACGTGCGCGGCGCACGCATGGTGGGCGCGGAAGCCCTGATGCGCTGGAACCGCAACGGCGTGCTGGTGGCGCCGGGCGACTTCATTCCGCTGGCGGAAGAGACCGGGCTCATCATTCCGCTGTCGGAGTGGGCCATCCGCGAGGCGGCGCGCCAGGCACGCATCTGGCAGGACGCCTTCGGCTTTTCCGAGTCGATCGCTGTCAACCTGCCCAACCGCCTGTTCGAGCGCACCGATCTGGTCGAGCACATTCACCAGGCCGTGACGCTGTACGGCGTGCCGCACAGCGCTATCGAACTCGAGATCACCGAGACGGGCCTGATGAAGGACCTGCAGAACGTGATCCCGTCGCTGCACCGGCTCAACGAGATCGGTGTCGAAATCTCCATCGACGACTTCGGCACCGGCTACTCCTCGCTCGCCTACCTGACCACGCTGCCGATCAGCGAGGTCAAGATCGACCGCAGCTTCGTGCGCGACCTCGGGCTCACGCCGCAGAGTTCTGCCGTCGTCACCGCCATCATCGCGCTGGCCCGATCGCTCGGCCTGCGCGTGGTGGCCGAGGGCGTGGAGAACCTGCGCCAGATGGAAGTGCTCAACCGCCTCGGCTGCGTCCTGATGCAGGGCTTCCTGTTCAGCCGGCCGCAGCCGCCGGAGGACATCGTCACCTGGCTGCAGCAGACGGTGCTGCCCCGAAAGGCGCCCTGGATCGGCAAGGTCGGTGCGGCCGACCCGAGCGAGCCGACGCCGCCCGAACTGCGCAGCGTGCGCGCCGCGCCGAAATCCTAGATGGCCACTGCCGCGGAGATGCTGCCCGCGCAGCTCGCGAAGGCGGCGCTGCGGCGTCTGGCGCTCGAAAAGCTCGAGCCGACGCCGGAGAACTACGCCCGTGCCTACCAGCAGGAGCAGGGCGGTGCCGCGCCCTCCGCGCTGCCCGAGCGCGCCCAGCGGGTGGTCGAGCGTCTGGCGCAGCGTGCCCTGCCCGGCGAGGGCGCGACACGTCTGGCGCAGACGCTGGCTGCGGGCCGCTGGGATCAGGCCGAGCGGCTGCTGGAGGCGGCCGATTCCGGCGGTGAACAACTGGCCGAACTGATCGATCGCATCGTGCGCGGCCTGGAGCGCCGCACGCGGCAGTGGACCAGCGCGCGCAAGCGGGACAGCCTGCAGCGCGTGCTGGAAGGCAGCCGCGGCGATGCCGGGCGGTTGCAGCAGCGGCTGCGCCAACTGGTCGCGAGCTGGGACACGGATGCCGATGCGGGCGAGGAAAGCCTCACCGACGTGGGCGGTCTCGATGAACTCCCGGCCGCGCCCCCCGCCGAGCCGGCCGCCACCTTGCCGGCGGAACAGCGTATCGACGTGTCCGCCTCCGCACCTGCGCCTTCGGCTGTGCACGATTGGCCGCGCGTGATCGCGACCCTCGACGGCACCGTGCAGCAGGCGCTGCCGCCGCAGGAAGCCAATGCCCGGCGGCTGGCCGAGGCCGTGGCCGACGCCACCCGCCGAATCCGCGAAGAGGGCGCCACGCCGGCGCTCGCCGATGAACTGGCGGCACTGTGCGCCCAGGCCGATCAACTGCTGCAGCACCGCCACCACTTCGTCGATTCGCTCGGCGCGCTGTGCGGCGAGCTGACCGAAAGCCTGGTCGAACTGGCCGAGGACGAGAGCTGGGCGCAGGGTCAGTGCGAGGCGATGCGCGTGCGCATCGACGAAGGCCTGAGCGCGCGCGGCATCAAGTCGGTGAGCGAGCTGCTGCGCGACACGCGCGAGCGCCAGGTGCATCTGCGTGAAGAGCGTGCGCGGGCGCGCGACGCGCTCAAGACGCTGATCAACCGCATGCTCGTCGACCTGTCGGAGCTGGGTGCGCAGACCGGGCGCTTCCACGAGAGCGTGGGCCGCTACGCCGATGTGATCGAGAAGGCCGATTCGCTGGAAAGCCTGGCCGGCGTGGTACGCGAGATGGTCGAGGAAAGCCGCACCGTGCAGGCGCTGGTGGCTCAGGCGCAGCAGCGCTTGAGCGACGAGCACAGCCAGGCGACCACCCTGCGCGAGCGCGTGGGCGAGCTCGAGAGCGAATTGCAGCGCCTGTCCGGCGAGGTCTCGACCGACCAGCTCACGCAGATCGCCAACCGGCGCGGCCTGCTGCAGCAGTTCGAGGCCGAGCGCTCGCGCATCGAACGCGAGGCCGCCGCCGATCTGGCCATCGGCCTGCTCGACATCGACAACTTCAAGCGCCTGAACGACGAACTCGGCCACGGCGCCGGCGACGAAGCCCTGCGCTCACTGGCTCAGGTGGTGAGCCGCACGCTACGCCCGAGCGATCACGTGGCGCGCTACGGCGGCGAGGAGTTCGTGGTGCTGCTGCCCGACACGCCGGTCGACGAAGGCCAGCAGATCCTCACGCGCCTGCAGCGCTCGCTCACCGGCGGCCTCTTCATGCACGAGCAGAAGCAGGTGTTCGTCACCTTCTCCGCGGGCGTCACGCGCTACCGCGCCGGCGAGCGCATCGAGGATGCGCTGGAGCGCGCGGATGCGGCGCTGTACGAGGCGAAACGCACGGGGAAGAACCGTACCTGTATTGGCTAGCGCGCGCTGAGGTGCCAGGGCTGGGCTCCCTCTCCCGCTCGCGGGAGGGGGTGGGCGGGGACAAGTGCCACCACGATGTCGCAGTCTGCCTCGCCTCGGCCACGATCCGGACGCGGAGGGCAAATCGTCTTGTGCCGGCGCACGCACAAGTAGCAGCCCTCTTCATTGAGCGCGGTGTCGGCGGGTGGACGCGAGCACTTCGATACCTCAGCCCGAACGGACTCTTTCGAGAAGTCTGTTCCCACGAGCCTGTCGGAGAAGCAGGCGACGTCAGCACACAAACCGCCTGTCTGCGCGAAATCCGACGCGCAATTTCTCGGGGCATGCCTTCGTTCGTCATGGAACATCCCGACTCCAAGGGCGCTTGTGTCGTCCTATGAATTCAAACACTCGAGGGCCTTGTTCAATGTCACGTTCGCTCATTGCGCTTTGCGCGGCTGCCGCGCTTCTGATTCTTGGCGGCTGCGCCACCGAAACCTCTCGCACGCTGGCTGTCGCGAAGGTCGAGTCGGCTGCCACTCCGTACCGGGGTACTCGCGTTCCGATTTCGGTCGGCAAGTTCGACAACCGTTCGACCTATATGCGCGGCATATTCACGGACGGTGCAGACCGCCTGGGCTCGCAGGCAAAGACAACACTGATTGCTCACTTGCACCAGTCTCAGCGCTTCAGCGTGCTCGACCGCCAGAACCTCAGCGAGACTCGGCAAGAAGCGCAGTTTCAGGCCAAGGCACAAGCCATTCGAGGTGCCGACTACGTCCTCACGGGCGACATTTCCGAGTTTGGCCGCAAGGAGACAGGCGACAGACAGCTCTTCGGGATACTCGGCCGCGGCAAAGCCCAAGTGGCCTACGCCAAAGTCACGCTGAACATCGTCAACACACTCACGTCGGAAATCGTCTTCTCCGCTCGTGGGGCCGGGGAGTATGAGCTTTCCAGTCGTGAGGTCATCGGCTTTGGTGGGACTGCCGGTTATGACGCGACATTGAACGGAAAGGTTCTCGATCTCGCCATTCGCGAAGCCGTGAACCATCTTGTTGCCGGTCTCGATGGAAATCAATGGAGCGTCTCGGCTGCCGGAGCTCGCCAATGAAAGCGCTCTCGAAGTTGTGCGCGGCATTGATGGTCGCTGCGCTGGCTGGCTGCGCCAGCCAGCCCAAGCCTCTCTATCACTGGGGCAGCTATCAGCGCCAAGTCTATGAATACCTCAATGCCGACGAATCGACGTCGGCCGAACAATTGGCTGTCTTGCAGACCCAGTTCGAGAAGGCCTCGACGGCGGATGCCGCATTGCCGCCAGGCTTCCGCGCCCACCTCGGAATGCTTCACCTGCGAATGGGACAGTACGGCGACGCGAGGAAGATGTTCGAGGCCGAGAAGTCCGCATTCCCGGAGTCGTCGCAGTACATGGACTTCGTGCTCAACAGCATGAGCGAAAAGAAGTCGTGAATCTTCGAAGCCAACCAAGAATTCCAACAAGACCATGAACAACAGTCTCAACCATCGAGCTGGCGTGCTGGGCGCAATGCGCGCGATCCGTTTGGCATTGCTCCTCGGCTTCGTGACACTGCTGGGCGCTTGCGCCACCCAGCCGCCCTATGACTACAGCGCCTTCAAACAGAGCCGCCCGAAGTCGCTGCTGGTTCTGCCGCCTGTCAACGATTCGGCCGATGTGAGAGCTAGCAACGGGGTGATGGCAACGGTCGCCTTGCCGCTTTCCGAGGCTGGCTACTACGTGATGCCGGTGAGCCTGGTCGACGAGACGTTCAAACAGAACGGGCTGACAACGCCGGCCGACATTCAACAGGTTTCGACTGCGAAGCTCCATGAGATTTTCGGTGCCGACGCGGCCGTCTACATCCGCGTCAAGGAGTACGGCACCAGATACCTCCTTGTCGGCAGCGATACACGTGTCACCGTCGAAGGCCGGATTGTTGACCTCCGCAATGGCATAGTCCTCTGGAACGGGGCTGCGACGGCTTCGTCTCAAGAGACGGAGGGCGGAGCCCAGGGCGGCTTGGTCGGCCTGCTGGTTAAGGCGCTTGTCAATCAGATTGTCAATACGGTGACGGATGCCAGCTTCAACTATGCCGGCCTGGCCAATCAACGTCTTCTTGGCACGCCCGTGCACAACGGCATCCTGTTCGGGCCACGCTCACCGAACTATCAGAAGGATTGATCTCGGCTGAGAGAAGGCGACTCAACCCGCAACGACAATGGGGAACCGCGCCCGCAGGCCATCGCCCGCGGGCATGAAGGGCACGGTCAACGCGGCGCGCTCGGCCGTGGAGAGCCGGCGCCACAGACCGTCGCGCGCATTGCCCGGTTCGCCTTCCACATAGACCTGCGTGGTCAGCAGTTCGCGATCACCCTGCCGCACCTTCAGGTGGATGTGCGGCGTGCGGCCGGTGTAGGGCACCGGCTTGATGGTGCGAAAGCGATAGCGGCCGTCTGCGCCGACCTGCGTGCGCCCGAAGCCCTGGAAGTCGGCATCGGCGCGGCCGCCGTCGCCGGGGTGGTGGTAGCGGCCCGCGTGGTCGCACTGCCAGATCTCGACCACCGCGCCGCCAAGCGGCCGCCCGGCGGTGTCGGTCAGCGTGCCTTCGAGCCACGCCGGTTCGCCATGCGGATAGCGTCGTTCACCTTGCACCAATAGATCGGCATCACGATCGGCGGGTAGTTCCAACGGATAGAACGGGCCTTCGGTCTGCGACGGCGTCGGCATGCGCCTCGCCTGCGCGCGTCCCGGCGTGCACAGCGCGGGCAGGGCGATCGCAGCGGCGCTGCCGATCAGCAGGCGGCGCCGATGTGAAGGTGGCGAGGGAAGAGGGCGGGGCGTGCGCATGGCGGGCTCGCTCGGCGAATGCGGTGACGGCCATTCTGCGCCGCGCCGAGCGCCGGCTACGCCACCTTGCGTATAGGCGCGCGGGCACGTGCGGCCTACGCTGACTGCCGGTCTCTTCAACCCTTCGTCCCCCTCTCAGGAGCCGCTCCATGAACACCACCCGCCGCGTCGCCGGCAAGACTCTCGGCGCCCTGGCTGCCGCCGCCTTCGCGCTCGGTTTTTCCACCATCGCCCAGGCACAGGCCTCCATCAAGGTCGGCGTGCTGCATTCGCTGTCGGGCACGATGGCGATCTCGGAGACCGTGCTGAAAGACGTGGCCCTGATGGCCATCGAGGAGATCAACGCCAAGGGCGGCGTGCTCGGCAAGAAGCTCGAGCCGGTGGTGGTGGACCCGGCCTCCAACTGGCCGCTGTTCGCCGAAAAGGCCAAGCAGCTCATCGCGCAGGAGAAGGTGGCGGTGATGTTCGGCTGCTGGACCAGCGTGTCGCGCAAGTCGGTGCTGCCGGTGGTGGAAGAACTCAACGGCCTGCTGTTCTACCCCGTGCAGTACGAGGGCGAGGAGCTGAGCAAGAACGTGTTCTACACCGGCGCCGCGCCCAACCAGCAGGCCATTCCGGCGGTGGAATACCTGATGAGCAAGGACGGCGGCGGTGCCAAGCGCTTCGTGCTGCTGGGTACCGACTATGTGTACCCGCGCACCACCAACAAGATCCTGCGCGCCTTCCTTAAAGCCAAAGGCGTGAAGGACAGCGACATCGATGAGAAGTACACGCCCTTCGGCCACGCCGACTACCAGACCATCGTCGCCGACATCAAGAAATTTGCGGACGGCGGCAAGACGGCGGTGATCTCCACCATCAACGGCGACTCCAACGTGCCCTTCTACAAGGAACTCGGCAACCAGGGCCTGAAGGCGCGCGACGTGCCGGTGGTGGCCTTCTCCGTGGGCGAGGAAGAACTGCGCGGCGTGGACACCAAGCCGCTCGTCGGCCACCTGGCGGCGTGGAACTACTTCATGTCGCTGAAGAACCCGACCAACGATGCCTTCAAGAAGAAGTGGGCCGCCTATGCGAAGGCCAAGAACCTGCCGGGCGCCGACAAGCCGCTGACCAACGACCCGATGGAAGCCACCTACATCGGCATCCACATGTGGAAGCAGGCGGTGGAGAAGGCCAAGAGCACCGACACCGACCAGGTGATCGCCGCCATGGCCGGCCAGACCTTCACCGCGCCATCCGGCATCACCTCGAAGATGGACGAGAAGAACCACCATCTGCACAAGTCGGTGTTCATCGGCGAGATCAAGGCCGACGGCCAGTTCAACGTGGTGTGGAAGACGCCCGGCCCGGTGAAGGCCAAGCCGTGGAGTCCGTTCATCGAGGGCAACGACAAGAAGAAGGATGAGCCGGAGGGGAAGTCGGTGGCGATGAAGTAAGTGCCGCGCAGTGCCTGCGCGACCGGCGCGGGCACTGCCGCAACTCCCTCCGTTCGTCCTGAGCCTGTCGAAGGACCGGGCTGAGCTTGCCGAAGCCCTCGTTCCTTCCACCTGAATCCAGTCCCATGACTGCCCCCGCCCGGCGCCCCCTCTTCCAGACGCTGACCGCCCTCGTTCTGACGCTGTTCACCGTCGCCGCCCACGCCCTCGACGCCGGGCAGGTGCGCGACATGGCCACCGGCGACAACGATTCCCGCGCCGCCGCCATCGCACGCGCGGCCGCCACGGCCGACCCGAAGGCGCAGCCCTTCTTCGAGGCGCTGCTCAACGACGAAGTGAAGGTCGCTGGCGACCGAGTCTTCGTCGTGCAGGGCGACACCGTGCGCGACGCCGCGACCGGCAGCGAGACCACGCTCCCCGCCGATGCCGAAGACGTCATCAACAACAACCGCCTGCGCGGCGAACTCGAAGCGGCGCTCGCGTCGCTCAAGCTGCTGTCCCCCGATCGCACGGAGCGCGCGCAAGCCATCCGCGAACTCGCCGATGCCGTCGACGAAGCCCGGCTGCTGCTGATCGAGACCGCATGGCAGGTGGAGACCGACGCCGCGCTGAAGGACAGCCTCGCGCTGCTGCGTGCGCGCCTGCTGATCGCCTCGCCCGACAAGGGCCAGCGTCTCGAAGCCGCGCGCGCGCTGGCCGACAGCCGCCTGCCGGCCACGCGCACGCTGCTGCTCGAACGCCTCGGCCCCGATGGTGAATCCGACGCCGCGGTGCGCCAAGAACTGCGCACCGCGCTAGCCGCGCTCGAATCGCGCCTCGCGTGGGGCGAGCGCCTCGGCGTCGTCTTCACCGGCGTCTCCCTAGGCTCCATCCTGCTGCTGGTGGCGCTGGGCCTGGCCATCACCTACGGGCTGATGGGCGTCATCAACATGGCGCACGGCGAGCTGATGATGATCGGCGCCTACGCCACCTTCGTGGTGCAGAACCTGTTTCGCCAGGTCCTGCCCGAAGCGGCCTTCGCTTGGTATGTGCTGGCGGCGATTCCCGCATCGTTTCTCGCGTCGGCGCTGGTCGGCGCAGTGCTCGAACGCAGCGTGATCCGCTGGCTCTACGGCCGCCCGCTCGAGACCTTGCTCGCCACCTGGGGCATCAGCCTGGTGCTGATGCAGTTCGTGCGCTCGACCTTCGGCGCGCAGAACGTGCAGGTCGAGAACCCGCCGTGGCTGTCGGGCGGCGTGGAGGTGCTCGCCAACCTCACACTGCCCTTCAACCGCATTGCCATCATCGTGTTCGCCGCGCTGGTGCTCGCAAGCCTGGCGCTTCTCGTGGCGCGCACACGCCTCGGCCTCTTCGTGCGCGGCGTGACGCAGAACCGGCCGATGGCCGCCTGCATGGGCGTGAACACCGCGCGCGTGGACACCTACGCCTTCGCCCTCGGCTCGGGCATCGCGGGGCTGGCCGGTTGCGCGCTCTCGCAGGTGGGCAACGTCGGCCCCGATCTCGGGCAGGGCTACATCGTCGATTCGTTCATGGTGGTGGTGCTCGGCGGCGTGGGGCAGCTCGCCGGCACCGTCTATGCGGCGCTGGGCCTGGGCGTGCTCAACAAGCTGCTCGAAGGCTGGACCGGCGCGGTGCTCGCCAAGATCATGGTGCTGGTCATCATCGTCGTCTTCATCCAGAAGCGGCCGCAGGGGCTGTTCGCGATGAAGGGGCGCAGCGCCGAAGCGTAGTTCAGCGGGTTCGCGGCGGGTCGAGCAGGCGCAGGCGCAACTGCCGAGCCCGTTCCGCGACCACTTCGCCCGCCGGCGCGTAGCCGGCAGCGGCCAGGCATGACAGGGCGACGTCGGTGGCGCGCAGCAGTGCGAGGCGCCGGCTCGGTTCGGCGTTGAGCGGTTCCAACGTGTCGAGCGCGCCCACGACACGATCCACCACCTCGGGCATGTGCCGGCCGGCGGAGAGCACGGCGTCGAAGGCGACCCGAAGGAAGTCGTCGAAGCGCGGCCCGCCGGCAATCACGCGCAGCTTGCCGTCGGCGTAACGGTACGGGCTTTCGGTGACGCGGGTGGAGAGCCTTGCCAGGATGGACGTGAGCTGGTCGATGCACATCACGGCCGTGGTCGGGTCATAGATGCCCGGCGAGAGCGCCTTCAGGGCGACATCCACGATCTGCTGCACGCCGAACGGCGCGTCCTGCTCGACCGTGCGCTGCGCCCCGATGTCGATCATGGTGGCGATGCGCTCGCCGAAGCTGGCCTCATGCTGCGCGCCTGAAACCCAGGCAACCGCCTGCCCCTCGAGAACGAAGTCCCCGACGCGCGGTGCCAGCCGCACGACCACGTCGTGCTTGCAGGCGAACTGCAGCAGGTCGCTGCCACGCACCGCCGTCACGTAGCCGGCCCTCGGCGCCGGCACGGTGTTCCGCACGTGCGGCTGCTCGCGGGCCTCGAGCGGTGCAGGGTCAGGCGGGTCGTCGCCGATGGGATCGGGGAACAGCCGGTCCACCGCTGCCAAGGTCTCGCCGCTGATGCGCTGCAGGATGGAGGACACCTGGATCGACGAGGCGACATGGTGGATGAACCAGATCAGCAGGCCCACGCCGACGAGTCCGAGCAGCATGCCACCGGCAACGGCCAGTGCCGGCACGAAGTGGCCCTGGTCGGCGCTTCGGATCGTGCGCAGTACCACCAGACAGTAGGCAAAGATGCCGACAAGCCCGCCCAGCACCACCTGCGTGGGCCGGTCGTTCATGAAGTTGCGCAGCAGGCGCGGCGAATACTGGCTGGACGCCAACGAGAGCGCCACGATGGTGATCGAGAACACCACGCCGGCGACCGTGATCATCGAGGTGGCCAGCGCCGTCAGCATGCCGCGAGCGCCCTCGGCCCCCGCCCCGAAGATTCGCGGCCAGCGATCGGCGAGATCCGTCTGCGTCACCGCATCGAGGTCGACCAGCACCACGCCCAGCAGCAGGCTCGCGAGCACCAGAAAGGTCGGAACGAACCACAGCGTGGCAAGCAGCGACGTCCACCCTGCGCGAAGCCGGCTCATCGCGGCTGCCTTCCCGGTCGCGTCAAGTGGGTGCCCGCACCTCGACCTCGTACGCGCCACCCGACCATTGAGCTTGGAACACTCGCCATTCGCGCCCTCCGGCAAACGCCGCGCCCGAAACGGCCACGGCCGCGGCCGGAGCGTGGCCCTCGTATGCAGTGCGCGGGTCGACCGCGCCGAGCTTGAACGCGTTCGGCAAGTTCTCGGAGCGCCACGCCGGCCATACGCCACCTTGCGTATGGGCCGGCCCGTAGCCTGCACCTAACCTGCGGGCAGTCCCTGCGAGCTGCCCCATGAGCGCCGTCCTGCATCTTCCTGCCGCCCCGTCGATCGCCCGTCCCAAGCTGCTGAGCCTGCATGCCTGGTCCGGCGTGCTGATGGCGCTGGTCGCGGTCGCCGTCATCGCGCCCGTGCTCAACCTGCTGGTGGCCGAGACCAGCGCCTGGCACCTGAGCGACTACGCCGTCTCCCTCATCGGAAAGATCATGTGCTACGCCATCTGCGCGCTGGCGATGGACCTGATCTGGGGCTACACCGGCATCCTCTCGCTCGGCCACGGTGTGTTCTTCGCGCTCGGCGGCTATGCGATGGGCATGTACCTCATGCGCCAGATCGGGCGCGACGGCAACTACGGCTCGGAGCTGCCCGACTTCATGGTCTTCCTCGACTGGAAGGAGCTGCCGTGGCACTGGGCGCTGAGCGACTCCTTCGTCGCGCAGATGCTGCTGGTGCTGCTGGTGCCTGGGCTGCTGGCCTTCGTGTTCGGCTTCTTCGCCTTCCGCTCGCGCATCAAGGGCGTGTACTTCTCGATCATCACGCAGGCGATGACCTTCGCCGCGATGCTGCTCTTCTTCCGCAACGAGACGGGCTTCGGCGGCAACAACGGCTTCACCGACTTCAAGCGCATCCTGGACATTCCGATCGCGGTGCCGTCCACGCGCATGGTGCTGTTCGTCGTCACCGGCCTCACGCTCATCGGCTGCTTTCTCTTCGCGCGCTGGCTGGTGGCGAGCAAGTTCGGCCGCGTGCTGCAGGCCATCCGCGACGCCGAATCGCGCGTCATGTTCACCGGCTATGACCCGCTGCGCTACAAGCTCACCATCTGGGTGATCTCGGCCGTGATGTGCGGTGTGGCCGGTGCGCTGTACGTGCCGCAGGTGGGCATCATCAACCCGAGCGAGATGTCGCCGGCGGCGAGCATCGAGATGGCGGTGTGGGCGGCGGTGGGCGGGCGCGCCACGTTGGTCGGGCCGATCGTCGGTGCCTTCTTCGTCAACGGTGCGAAGAGCTGGTTCACACAGGCCTTTCCCGAGTTCTGGCTCTACTTCCTCGGCGCGTTGTTCATCGCGGTGACGCTGTTCCTGCCGCAAGGAGTCATCGGCCTGCTGAGCCGCTCGGGGGGCGTGCTGGCGCGGTTGCGCGGCAACGCGGCGCGGGAGGAGGGCGCATGACGCCCGACCTGATGGCGGCCGGCGCCAAGGCGCGGCAGGACCACGACCGCAACGGACAGCGCCGCACCGAATCGGGCGGGCGCGCCGCGAGCTACAGCCGCGTGGTGTCGCCCGGCGCGCTCGACGTGGCGCACGGCGCCATCCTGTACCTCGATGACATCACCGTCAGCTTCGACGGCTTCAAGGCGCTCAACGCGCTCAGCTTGAGCATCAGCGCCGGTGAGCTGCGCTGCATCATCGGCCCCAACGGCGCGGGCAAGACGACGATGATGGACGTCATCACCGGCAAGACGCGGCCCGACGCCGGCGCCGCCTTCTTCGGCTCGACCATCGACCTGCTGCGGCTGCGCGAGGACGACATCGCCTCCATCGGCATCGGCCGCAAGTTCCAGAAGCCGACGGTGTTCGAGCAGTTGTCGGTGTTCCAGAACCTGGAACTCGCGCTCAAGACCGACCGCGGCGTGCGTGCCTCGATGTTCTTTCGCCTGAGCGGGGAGCAGCTCGACCGCATCGCTTCGGTGCTCGCGCTGATTCATCTGAAGGACAGTGCGCAGCGCATGGCCGGGCTCTTGTCGCACGGACAAAAGCAGTGGCTGGAGATCGGCATGCTGCTGATGCAGGACCCGAAGCTCTTGCTGCTGGATGAACCCGTGGCTGGCATGACGGACGAGGAAACGGAGCGAACCGCCGAGTTGTTTCTCTCGCTCGAAGGTTCGCACTCCTTGGTGGTGGTGGAGCACGACATGACGTTCATTCACGCGCTGACGCATGGGGATGCGGCGAAGCGCGTGACGGTGCTGCATGAAGGGAGCGTGCTGGCGGAGGGTTCTTTGGCGGATGTTCAGGGGAATGAAAAGGTGGTGGAGGTTTATTTGGGGCGGTGAATTGGGCGCTTTTTTTGTGCCTGTGCCGCTGTCGCGTGGTTTGTATGACCTCGCATGTGCGACGGCGCCCGGTATTCGCCCGGGCAGGGCGAGTCACTTTCTTCTGTTGGCCCAGAAGAAAGTAACCAAAGAAGAGGGCCTCTGATTTGGCCATCTTGTTTAAGTAGCGGACCAGAGGTGCCGGGCCAGGCCAAAAGGGCTGAGCCGCCCCGCGCCCACAGCCGCGCCCAAAGGCGCTCTGTCCTGGGAATACACGCGGCGCCTGGCACAGGCCGGAGCTAGCGGGGCTGAACAGAGCGCCGCAGGCGCGTCTGTGGGCGCTGGTCGCTTCAGCCCATCTGGCCTGTGCGCGGCACCTCTGGTCTGGACCCAGATGTCTGGCCGGATCAGGGGCTCTTTTCTTTGGTTACTTTCTTTTGAGCCAGCAAAAGAAAGTGACTCGCCCTGCCCGGGCGAATACCGGGCGCCGTAAAACAAGGCGAGGTCATACACCCCACGCGACAGCGGCACGCACGCACGCGACACCGCCACACAGAAACCGAAACAAATGCTGAACCTCGAAGGCATCAACCAGTACTACGGCGGCTCGCACATCCTGCGCGATGTCTCCTTCGACGCTGCACCCGGCGAAGTGACGGTGATCCTCGGCCGCAACGGCGTCGGCAAGACGACGCTGCTCAAGAGCCTCATGGGCCTCGTCCCGGTGAAGACCGGCACGATCAAGCTCGACGGCGGCGACATCACGCAGGGCACCTCCTACGAGCGCGTGCGCCAGGGCATCGGCTACGTGCCGCAGGGGCGCGAGATCTTCGGTCGCCTCACGGTGGAGGAGAACCTGCGCATGGGCCTCGCCTACAAGCCCGCCCGCACCCCCATCCCCGCCGAACTGTTCGAGCTGTTCCCCGTGCTGAAGGCCATGCTGCACCGCCGCGGCGGCGACCTCTCGGGCGGGCAGCAGCAGCAGCTCGCCATCGCGCGCGCACTCGCCGCGGGGCCGAAGCTGCTGGTGCTCGACGAGCCGACCGAGGGCATCCAGCCGTCCATCATCAAGGACATCGGCCGCGTGATCCGCATGCTGGCCGACCGCAAGACCATGGCCATCGTGCTGGTGGAGCAGTACTACGATTTCGCCGCCGAACTGGCCGACCAGTACCTGGTGATGGAGCGTGGCGAGATCGTGCAGCGCGGGCACGGCTGCGACATGGAAGCCGACGCGGTGCGCCAACGCATGTCGATCTGAGGGCCGATGCCGCTCAGCGGCGCGTGCCGCCCATGCGCCAGGCGTCCCATGCGGCCCAGCCGGCGTAGAACAGCCATGCGGCGGCGACCGTGGCAAGCGTCTGCAGCGAAACCTCGGCGCGCGGGCCCCAGGCCTTGTAGCCCACGGGCGCAGCCACGAAGAACAGCAGCACCAGCCAGGGCACGAAGAAGCTCAGCGCCGTGAGGCCGCGCCGCTGCATCCACTGGCCGAGCCCGGGTACGAGCGCCGAGGCCCACACGGCGGCCATTGCCTCGCGGGGCCGCAACGGCTCAGGCGGTGCGGCGGCTGGTCGAGGTGCCGGCAGGTCGCGCTCGCCGGCCCGGGACGCGGCCAGTCGATCCACCACCCGTGCCGCCACCGGGGCGAGCGCGCCGCCCGCGATGACGCGGCCGTCGGCGAGGCCGATCTCGATCCAGCCCCACAGGCCGCGCAGCCACGGCACCGGCGACCAGCGATTCCAGTCGCGCAGGCTGCCACGTTGTGTGGACGCGGCGCGCACCTGCGTGAGGTCGATGGTCTCGTCCAGCCGGTCGCTCGTCAGCGTGCTGCGAAACAGCAGCAGGCGGCTGCGTGTCAGCACCGCCGTCTGCAGGCCGCGGCCGGCGTGCAGCATGAAGACCTCGTACACGGCGTCGTCGGGGCCGATGGCCTCGCGCAGCGTATCGCTCCTGCGCAGCTTCGACACCGCCATGGCGTTGAAGAGCGGCTCGAACTGCGGGTCGCGCGTCTGGCGGCGCTGGCGTCGCAGGATCAACGTGGCGGCGATCGGCAGCAGCAGTATCGGCACGACGATCCATGCCAGCATCGCCGCAGGGCTCCAGTCGCGATCCAGCCAGGGGCCAAGGGGCGAATAGCGCAACACGGCCATCAGGCCGAGGATGGCGAGCACCGGCGCGTACAGCCGCAGCCGCAACCACGCCGTGCGGCGCCTGCCCGGGCTCGGCGTGCCGAGCAGCGAGGCGTCGACAGGCGGGGCGGCCGGCTGCCTGCGGCGCTGCGCCAGCACGACGAACCCCATCGCGACGGCAAAGCAGCAGATCGCCGCCGGCAGCGCAAGCTTGTAGCGTTGATGCAGCCGCTGCTTCGCAGCGAGACGCCCCTGCAGCCGTGCGCGCGTGGCCGCGTCGCCGAACGCCGGCAGCTCGGCGCCGTCGCCGGACCAGCGCCGCAGCGAGAAAGTGATGCCGTCACTGGCCAGCAGGTCGCCGGCTAGCCAGTCGATGTCGCGCGGCTCGAAGGAATTGCCTGCGGCCATGGGCTGCGCTCGGCCCTGCGCGTCGATGCGCACGACCTGGCCGCGGATCATCCCGTTGTGAAAGCGCACCAGCGCAGCCATCGTCTCGCCGCCCGATGCCGCCATGGGATGCGCCCGGGCCTGGCCGAGAAAGCGGGCGGCTCCAGTTTGGTTCAGCACCAGCGTCTCCTCCACGGCGAGCGTGCGGCCGTTCAGGCGCTTGAGCAGGAAGCGGTTGGTGTCCGTCGTCCACAGCGCGTCGCCGATCCACCACAGACCGTTGGTGAAGCGGTAGGTGTCGTCGGCGGTCCGTGCGAGGAATCGCCCGTCGGCGTCGAACAGCGCCACGGCATGGCCGCCGCCCGTGGCGATGGCGACGCGCCCATCGGCGTGGAAGGCGAGATGGACGGCTCGGCCGGCGTGGCGCTCGAGCCCACCTGGCCATTGCGGGCGCACCGCTTCGGTCACACGCGCCGTCGCCGCATCGAGGACATAGAGCGTCGGGTCGTCGCGCACCGTGGCGACAAGGCCGCCGCCTGGGTGCCGCACCAGGTTGGCCGGGTCGTCCGGCAAGCCGAGCGAGGCGACCGTGGCCGTCGCCAGCAGCTCGCCTTGCGCCGACAGCTTCCACAGTTCGCCGTCGACGCCGATCCACACCTGCTGATCGCGCGTGACGACGAGGCTTTGCGGCCCCTGCACGTCGCCGGCTTTCCATTCCGACCACAGCGCGATGGCCCCGAGCGCGAGGCACGCGGCGAGCCAAAGCACGGCCCAGCGGTTCAGGGTGCGAGCGGCCATGGCGCCTCGGCATGGATCAGGGTGCCGGCGATGATGCCAGCGCGCATCGTGTGCAGGATGGCCCATAAGGGCCAATCGGCGCGCCCGGACGTGCATTCGGCACGGGCGTTCGCGCAAAATGCGCGCCGCCATCAGGCAAGAAGATCACAGCGAAGGGACCTCTCGATGAAGAACGTGTGGCGCGCGGTGCTGACCGCGTTGTGGCTGACCGTGGCCTTGGCGGGCGCGACCGGTGCGGCGCGGGCCGAACCGGCGCAGGTCACGGTGGGCACCTACATCAACAAGATCCAGGACGTGAGCTTTCGCGACAACCGCTATGTCGTCGACTTCTACGTCTGGTTCCGCTGGAAGCCCGAGGGGGCGCTCAAGGACTACCAGCCGCTGGAGAGCTTCGAGCTCATCAACGGCATCATCACGAGCAAGACGAGCGCGGTGGAGAAGACCATCGGCGACCTGCGCTACGCCTCGGTGCGCGTGAACGCCAACATCGCCGAGACCTGGAATCTCGAGAACTTTCCGTTCGACGAGCACCGCCTGAAGATCCACTTCGAGGACAGCGAGCACGTCGCCCGGGATCTGGTGTTCGTGCCTGACACCACCAACTCGCGCATCGGCGACGAGATCGATCTGGCCGGTTGGTCGCTGTCGAACTTCTCCGCCGATGTGACGCCCAAGGTCTACAAGACCAACTACGGCGATTCGTCGCTGCCGATCGATGCGCGCTCGGAGTATTCGCGTTTCACGGTGGGCATGGAGATGACGCGCGACACCTACGGCTCGGCCTACAAGCTGCTGAGCACCGTGCTCGCGGCCACGGCCGTGGCCTTCGTCGCCTTCATGGTCAAGCCCACCGACCTCGACCCGCGCTTCGGCCTGGGCGTGGGTGCGCTCTTCGCCGTGGCGGCCAGCGCCTTCGTGGTGTCGTCGTCGGTGCCCGATTCGGGGGTGATGACGGTGGCCGACTTCATCCACATCATCGCGATGGCGTCCATCTTCGCCTCGCTGCTGCAGTCGGCGCTGGCGCTGAAGTTCGAGGTGAGCGGCCGCCTGGACATCTCCGACAAGCTCGACCACTGGAGCCTGGTCGTCTTCCCGGTGCTGTTCTTCGGCTGGTCGTTCTGGGTGATCGCCGAAGCGATACCTTGAACCTCCCCCTACGCGCTTCGCGCGCCCCCTCAAGGGGGCAACACCGGCGGACCGGCGGAGCCGGATCCGCGGCGTTTGCTTGATCGGGTCGGCACGGTCCGCCGGATCCGCGCGCTTGGTCCGGATCGGTTCAGGTCCGCCACACCCGCGGCGGGCAGGGCGGCAGCGTCCAGGCGAGCGGGCGCCAAGCCGCCCACACGGCGGCGAGCAACTGCATCGCCGGCTCCACGCGCTGCGCCAGAGCCCGCAGCACGATCACCTGCTCATGCGTTGAAGTGGTGCCGCAGGTGGGCGCCAGTGCATGCGCGCCGGCCACTTCACGGGCGGCATCGAGCAGCGCATTGCGCCGCTCGCGCGCCATCGATGATCCGGTCGAGAACCACATCGTCGCCATCACGCGGTGGCCGGCCAGGCCGAGCGGCGAGTCGAGCAGCAGGCTGTCGGTGCCGGCGATCGTGCCGCGCTCCAGCCACACGCCGGGCAGCTCGATCTGCTGCACGTAGCGCCCGCGGTCGAAGGCTTCGCCGCTGGCCGGCAGGCCGAGCGCGAGCAGGTCCCAACCGATCATCTCGGCCCCCGGCGCCAGCTCGAAGCGCATGCGGTTGTGCGCCAGCGCGTCGCGGTGGCAGATGGTCTCCAGCGGCAGCCATTCGAGCCGAGCACCCGCCGCCACACGCGCGTGCGTGGACTGGACGGCGGGCTCGCCCGCGCTGCGGTAGAAGCGCGTCGCGCCCGGCGTGGTGATGAGCGCATGCGCGCCTTCGCCGAGTTCGGCATCGATCTCCAGCACGTCGCCGCCGACGATGCCGCCGGGCGGGTGCACCAGCACGTTGTGGCAGACGCCCGGCGCTTCGGGGTAGAGGCTCGCGAGCACGCGCAGCGGGCCGCTGTGGCGGTCGTGCACCAGGGTGCGTTCGCCGTCGCGGCGATAGCGAAGATCGAGTCGGCCGTGCCAGCCCGTGGCGTGCGAATGCATCGAGGCGGCGCGGCTGCTCGTACTGCCCGGCCTACTTCAGTCCGGACTTCAGCGTCGACAGCGCCGACTGGATCTCCTTGCACATCGCCACGATGTCGGCAGCCTGCTTCTTCTTGCCCTTCTCGTCGAGCTTGGCCTCGTCCTTGAGCTTGGTGCCGAACGTCACGCCGTCGTACTTCACCCAGGTCTTGCCGTAGGCCGCCTTCCATTCGGGGTTGACCTGCACGCCGTTGTTGATGGAGCGGCACTGCTGCGTGCAGTTGTCGCCCCAGCTGTCCTTGGTGGGGTTCTTGATGCAGGCGGCCAGGCCCTTCTCGAGCTTGTCGATGTTGGGGCGGATGAGCTTCTTCTGTCCCTCGATCTGCTGTGCGAGCTTGGCACGGTACTCCGCAAAGGTCTTGAACTCGACGTCCAGGCTCTTGCACGCCACCTTCACCACGTCGGCGGCCTTGGCGATGGAGGCCACGGTGGCCGTGCTGCTCTTGGGAATCAGCTTGTTGGCCTGGAACTTCTTGGCCGTGCCGAGCGCGAGTGTCATCACGCCACCGGCCATGGTGGCGTAGGGCACCACCTTGCTCTGGTAGTAGGCCTTGGCCTTCTTCTCAGCCGCATCCACCTCGCCGTCGTCGTGCAGCTTGCCGTAGCCGTAGGCGGTGAGCAGGTTCCAGTCGATCTTGGCGTGCGCCGCCTTCAGCTTTGTGAGGGCGGCGCCGATGCCGGTCTCGCCGGCCATCTTGGCGACGGTGCCCTTGTTCTTGTCCCAGTAGGCCGGCGTCAGCTCGGCGGGGTACTGCACGGTGTTCGGCGTGATGCTCATGGTGTCTGTCCGTTGGTTGTTGTTCGATACCCCTGTACGGCGGGCCGCACGAATCTACGCAGCGAGGGCATGGCTGTCCACCGCCATCGCGGTATTGCTGCACGCAATACGGCACTTAGCCGAGCAGGTCGAACAGCGTGCGCGCGACCACTTTCGTCGCGCGCCGCAGGTCGTCGAGCCGCACATGCTCGTCCGCGCGCTTGGCGTTCGATTCGAGCACCGTGCGCGGTCCGGCGCCGTAGATCACGGCCGGGATGCCTTGCGCGCAGTACAGCCGCACGTCGGTGTAGAGCGGTGTGCCGGAAGTCGGGATCTCCTCGCCGAACACCTCGCGGCCGTGGCGTTGCAGCGCCTCCACCAGCGGCGCGTTGCCGGCCAGCGGCGTGAGCGCGTGGGCGAGCAGCAGGCGCTTGATGTCGACGGCGATGCCGGGGCAGGCCGCCGCCGCATCGGCAATCACGCGGCGGATCGTGGCCTCCACCTCGGTCGGGTTCTCCTCGGGAATCATGCGGCGATCGAGGCGGAACATCACGCGGCCGGGAACGACGTTGGTGTTGGTGCCGCCTTCGATGCGGCCGACGTTGAGGTACGGGTGTTCTATGCCATGAACCTGCGAGCGCACCTGCTGGTAGAGCGTGTTCTGCGCATACAGTGCGTTGAGGATGGCCACCGCGCCCTGCAGTGCATCGACCCCGGTGTGCGGGATCGCGGCATGCGCCATCTTTCCGTGCACCGTGATCTCCATCTGCAGGCAGCCGTTGTGCGCCGTCACCACCTCGTAGCTGAAGCCGGCGGCAATCAGCAGGTCGGGCTTCGTGAGCCCGTTCTTCAGCAGCCAGCCGGGACCGAGTTCGCCGCCGAACTCCTCGTCATAGGTGAAGTGCAGTTCGACGGCACCCTTCAGTTGCGCATTCACCGGCGCGTTCAATGATTCGAGCGCGCGCAAGGCGAAGGTGTAGGTCGAGAAGTCACTCTTGCTCACTGCCGCGGCGCGGCCGTAGAGCGCGCCGTCGACGATCTCGCCGCCGTAGGGATCGTGCGTCCAGCCCTCGCCGGGCGGCACCACGTCGCCATGCGCGTTGAGCGCGATGGTCCTTCCCTCGCCGAACCTGCGCCGCACGATCAGGTTGGTGATGGACGCAAGGCCCTGCGCGCGCACCACGTCGTCCGGCACCGCGTGCTTCTCGGCCGTCAAGCCGAAGCCGGCCAGCAGATCGGCCGTGCACTCGGCGTGCGGCGCGTTGTTGCCGGGCGGCGTGTCGGTAGGCACCTGAACCAGTGCCTGCAGGAACTTCAGCTGTTCGTCGAAATGGGCGTCGATCCAGTCGTCGAGTTGCTGATGGAAGGTGCTCATGGCGCGAGGTTCTCCAGCAGATGCAGCATGGCCTCGGCCGCGAGCTGGATGTCGTCGGCGGTGGTCGATTCGAGCGGGTTGTGGCTGATGCCCGCGTTCTCGCCGCGCACGAAGAGCATGGCCTGCGGCATCACCTCGTGCAGCTTCATCGCATCGTGGCCGGCGCCGCTGGGCATGCGGTGCAGCGGCAGGCCGAGCGACTGCACGGCGCGCTCCCAGCGGGCCTGCCAGTCGGGGGCGCTGGGCGCGGCGGCGGCGCGCATCGTGGGCTCGAGCGTGAAGGCGACGCCGCGGCGTTCGCAGATGCGTGCGAGTTCGGTGGTCACGTCGGCCACGAGGGCGTCGCGCTGCGCATCGTTGGGTGCGCGCATGTCGAGGCTGAAGCGGCAGCGGCCCGGCACCACGTTGATCGAACCGGCGGGCACATCGAGCAGGCCGATGGTGGCGACCGAATCGCCGTCGCGCGCGGCTCGCTCTTCGGCGAAGAGGGCCAGCTCGGCCACGGCCGTTGCCGCATCGCGCCGGCGATTCATCGGCGTGGTGCCGGCGTGGCTGGCAACGCCCGTCACCTCGCCGAGGTAGCGAACGCCGCCGTTGATGGAGGTCACCACGCCGAGCGGCAGGCCGAGTTCGTTGAGCACGGGTCCCTGCTCGATGTGCACTTCGACGAAGCCGAGATAGCGCGCCGGGTCTCGGCGCAGGGCGGCGATGGCTTCCAGCGTGGCGGGCAAGCCGGCCGCCTGCATCGCCTCGCGCATGGCGACGCCCTCGGCATCGCGCTGGTCGAGCCAGCCCGGGTTGAACTGCCCGATGAGCGCGCCCGAACCGAGGAACGTGGCCTTGTAGCGCTGGCCTTCTTCTTCGGCGAAGCCGACCACCTCGATGCCGAAGGGCAGGCGCCGTTTTGTGCGGTGCAGTTCGCGCACGCAGGCCATGGGGATGAAGATGCCGAGCCGGCCGTCGTAGCGGCCGCCGTTGCGCACGGTGTCGAAGTGGGAGCCGGTGAGGAGGCGCCTGGCGTTCACTCCCTCTCCCTCTGGGAGAGGGCGGGGGTGAGGGCCGCGCGTGAGCGCGTTGATGGAGGCCGCGCCCTCACCCCAACCCTCTCCCAGAGGGAGAGGGGGCAACTCCCCGCGCGTGGCCTGCGCCGCGTGATACACCCCCACCACATTCCCCACCGCATCCACGCTCACCTCATCGAACCCGCAGTCCTTCATCCACCACTGGATCTGCCGGCTGCAACTCTGATGAGCCTGCGTGAGGTAGGTGACGGTGAGTTCCCCGCGCTCCTTGAAGCCGGCGTCGCTGTGTACGGCGAGTTCTTCGCACCAGTCCCACACCTGCTGGCCGATCGACGGTTCGAGGGCGAGCTTGTCGTTCAGGCGGATCTCGGCGATGCGGTGGATGTTGCGCATGCATTCGGCCAGTTCCATGTCGAGCGGCGCCGCCAGCCGCCGCTCGAAGGTGGCGATGATCTGCGCGCGCGACAGCCCCGTGCCGCGCGGCCCGCGCACCGCAAGGATGAAGCGCCAGTCGAACTTGGCGTTGTAGTCGGCGTTGAGCTGCTGCAGCCGCTCGAACTCGGCCGGCGTGCAGTGCGCAAGACCAGCGCTTGCCTGCTCGATGGCCGATTCGGCGGTGATCTGCTCAGCCACCGCCGCCTTGCCGGCTAGCTCGGGATGCGCGCGCACCAGCGCCAGCACCTCGGCCTCGCTCGCATCGCGCACCACGCGGACCAGCGCCTGCCGCAACGCCGCCACGCTGGCGAAGGGTCGCAGCAAAGCGGCGCGCTCCGCGATCCACGGCGAGTGCTCGTAGATGCCGTCCAGCAGTGCAGCGAACTCGGACGCCGAGGCGGCGTTGAGGGTGGCGAGCGTCAAGGTCATGCGTTACTTCCAGACGAAGGCGGTGGCCGCATCGAAGGGATGCGTCTCGCGCCAGTGCCGCGCGATGTCGATGCGCCGGCAGATCCACACGCGGTCATGCGCCTCGATGTGGTCGAGAAAGCGCTGCAGCGCGCGAAAGCGCCCCGGGCGCCCGAGCAAGCGGCAGTGCATGCCGATGCTCATCATGCGGGGCGCCTCGTCGCCCTCGGCGTAGAGCACGTCGAAGCTGTCGCGCAGGTAGGTGAAGAAGTCGTCGCCCTGCGCAAAGCCCTGCGGCAGCGCGAAGCGCATGTCGTTGGCGTCCAGCGTGTAGGGCACGACGAGATGCGGCGCGAGCGTGCCGTCGCTCTTGTGCACCTGCAGCCAGAAGGGCAGGTCGTCGCCATAGTGGTCGCTGTCGTAGGCGAAGCCGCCGTGGTCGGCCACGAGGCGGCGCGTGTTGGGGCTGTCGCGGCCGGTGTACCAGCCGAGCGGGCGCTCGCCGGTCAGGCGTTCGATGATTTCCATCGCACGTGCCATGTGCTCGCGCTCGGTGTCAACATCGACCGTCTGGTAGTTGATCCAGCGCCAGCCGTGGCAGGCGATCTCGTGGCTCAGCTCGATGATGGCCTGCGTGATCTCGGGGCAGCGCTCCAGCGCCATCGCCACGCCGAACACCGTGAGCGGCAGCCCGCGGCGCTCGAACTCGCGCAGCAGCCGCCACACGCCCACGCGCGAGCCGTACTCGTAGAGGCTCTCCATGCTCAGGTGGCGCGCCGGGTAGGCCGGCGGGTTGAACATCTCGGAGAGGAACTGCTCGCAGCCCGCATCGCCGTGCAGCACCGAGTTCTCGCCGCCCTCTTCGTAATTGAGGACGAACTGCACGGCGATGCGCGCGCCGCCGGGCCACTGCGCATGCGGCGGCGTCTCGCCGTAGCCGCGCAGGTCTCTCGGGTAAGGGGCAAGCGTCATGGCGAAGCGTCGCGAAGAATGCTGGGACGGCGCGCAGCCGGCGGGGTATGCCAAAGTGTATGCACCCGCCCGCATCGAAGACCACGAAGGAACCCATGGGACTCAGCACGCATGTTCTCGACACCATGCACGGCACGCCCGCGTCCGGCATGGCGGTGTCGTTCTTCCGGCTCGACGCGCAAGGTGCCACGCTGTTGCGGCAACTGGTGCTCGATGCCGACGGCCGCGCCGATGCGCCACTGCTCTCGAGCGTCGACATGCAAGCCGGCCGCTACCGGCTGGTGTTCTCCGTGGCGGCCTATTTCGCCGCGAAGGGCGTGGCGCTGCCCGAGCCGCCCTTCCTCGACGAAGTGCCCATCGACTTCGGCATCGCCGACCCCACTGCCCACTACCACGTGCCGCTGTTGGTGAGCCCGTGGGCCTATTCCACCTACCGCGGCAGCTGATTCCCGCCCATGGACGCCTATCTGCTCGACTGGGCCAACCTGCTGCTGCGCTGGGCGCACGTGGTCGTCGCCATCGCCTGGATCGGCTCGTCGTTCTACTTCGTCTTTCTCGACAGCAGCCTCACCGCGCCGACCGATCCGCAGCTGTTGGCCAAGGGCGTCGACGGCGAGTTGTGGGCGGTGCACGGCGGCGGGTTCTACAACCCGCAGAAGTACCTCGTCGCGCCGAAGCAGCTGCCCGCCAACCTGCACTGGTTCTATTGGGAGAGCTATTCCACCTGGCTCACCGGCTTTGCGCTGTTCACGGTGCTGTATCTCTTCCAGGCGGGCACGTTCCTGATCGACAAGAGTGTGCACGCGTGGTCGGCGCCGGCGGCCATCGCTGCATCGATCGGATTTCTCGTGGTGTTCTGGTTCGTCTACGACGCCATCTGCCGCGTGTGGGGGCAGCGCCGCGGCGGCGAGCGCATCGTCGGCGCCCTCGTGTGCGCGGTCGTCATGTTCGCCTCGTGGCTCGCCTGCGAACTGTTCGCCGGCCGCGCCGCCTTCCTGCTGGTCGGCGCCATGATGGCCACGGCGATGAGCGCCAACGTGTTCTTCTGGATCATCCCGGGCCAGAAGACGGTCATCGCGCAGATGAAGGCCGGGCAACCGGTCGACCCCATCCACGGGCAGCGCGGCAAGCAGCGCAGCGTGCACAACACCTACTTCACGCTGCCGGTGCTGATCGCGATGATCAGCAACCACTACGGATTTCTGTACGGCGCGGCGCACAACTGGATCGTGCTGGTGCTGGTGATGGCCGCCGGCGCGCTGATCCGCCACTTCTTCGTGGCGCGGCACCGGGCGCTGCTGCAGGGCCGCTCGTTGCCCTGGGCTTATGCGATGGCCGGGTGCGCGCTGCTGGTCGGCGTGATCGTGTGGCTGATGCCGGCGCGCCCCGCGCCCGGCGCGGCGGCCGCACCGGCGAGCTTCGCGCAGGTGAAGGCCATCGTCGACCAGCGCTGCGTGATGTGCCACAACGAACAACTCAACAGCAAGGGCATGCTGCTGCACACGCCGGAGCTGATCGTGCAACACGCGCAGCAGATCAAGCAGCAAGCCGTGCTGCAGAAGACCATGCCGTTGAACAACGCCACGCAGATGACCGACACCGAACGCGCGCTCCTCGGGCGCTGGGTGGACGCCGGCGCGAAAGGGCCTTAGGGCGGCCCGCCTGCTGGTCTGCGCGCATCGCGCGGCTCGAACAGAATCGGCGATCCGCCACGACGCCCAAGTACCCATGACCGCCATCTGGAAGCAACCCGCCTCCGTCGAAATCCTGACGGCCATTCACGTCGACACCGCGGCGGAGCGCCTCGGCATCGAGTTCCTCGAGGTCGGCGACAACTTCATCCGCGCCCGCGTCCCCGTCGACACGCGCACGCGCCAGCCCATGGGCATCCTGCACGGCGGCGTGTCGGTGCTGCTGGCCGAGACGCTCGGCTCCTGCGGCGCCGCCTTTGCCGCGCCCGCCGGGCACCGCGCGGTGGGGCTGGACATCAACGCCAATCACATCCGCAGCGCGAGCGACGGCTGGGTGACGGGCATCGCGCGCCCGATCCATGTCGGCCGAACCACGCATGTGTGGCAGATCGACCTGACGAACGAGCGCGGCCAGCTCACCTGCGTGTCGCGCATCACCATGGCGATCCTCGCGCCGCAGGCAGCGGAGTCGGCGCGCAGCGCCTGACCTGCTCCGCAAATGCAGACGGCGGCCCGTAGGCCGCCGTCAGATCGTGCGCGCTTCGTTCAGTGCTTGCGTCGGCGCACGGAAACCAGACCCACCAGCGCCAGCCCGGCCAGAGCCAGCGTGCCGGGTTCGGGCACGACCGCTGCGGCCGCGAACATCCCCGAGGGGCCGACTCCGCCGTAGGTGGCGCCACTCTGCTCGGCCCAGCTGCCGCCGGCCAGCGTGAAGTCGAAGGCGTAGAACCCGTTGGCGGACGCGAGCGTGCTCGAGTCGTTCTCGAAGATGCCGGTCACGCTGCCGGACACGAGGCTCGGCATTGCGGCGCTTTCGTACCAGCCGGTGAGAGCGTTGAGCGTCGCGGCCGCCGCGAAGTCGGCGATCAGCTCGAAATCGAAGCTGTGGAAGAAGCCGGCGCTCGTGCTGGCAGCGCCCGAGCCGGGAGCCGGCCACAGACGCCCGTTGTTGGCGTCGTCGCCATCGCCCCCTGTGATCCCGACGGTGAAGCGGGAATAGCCGTTCGACCAGCCGCCGTCGATGGCTGCACCCAACGGGCCGGCGTCGTAGTACTGCACGAAACCGTTGTTGGTGTTGTTCGGATTGCCCGATCCTGCGCTGCTCGTCGTGGAGTAGTACCAGGCGGTGGAGAAGTAGGCATACGGCGACGAATACGCCGCGTTGCCGGTGCTCACGTAGACCTGTCCGTCGCGCGCGTTCGGCAAGGTGGAACGCGGCCCGTTCACGGCGGTTGCGATGGTGTGCGCGCCAACGGCGTTCGTGCCGGCTTGCGCGTCGGCCAGCGTCGCGTAGCGGGTGACGGTGCCGGCGTAGTTGAAGTTGTCGAAGCTCGCGAACAGCGGATCGGCTGCAGCCGAAGTCGCGCACAGCGCCACCGCGAGCGAAAGAAGTGTCCTCTTCATGCTGAACATGTCCCTGCCTTTGTGTTTGGTCGTTTGACGGGGTGCGGTAGCGCCCGGACTTCGTCGAAGTCAGGACTCAAATCGCAAGGACCGTGCCGCCGATACCGAACGAGCCGGAAAACTGAACGGGGACTTCAAGTTAGGGGGTGCGCTGCGCTCCTCGCGCGCCCCAGGTCGGCGCGTCGTCGCCTCTGTTTGTAAAGGGTGGCGACTCGGGATTGACCCGTACGGGGCGGCGCGCCGACGTCGCCGCTCTGCTCATGCCGCATGTCTGCTCGCATGTTCCGGCCGTGCTGCCTCTCGATAATCCGCCGATGCTCCGACCCTCGCCCCACACCGACCCGCGCGCGTTTCTGCGTTCGCTGTACGACGCCGCGGTCACGCGTGCCCTGCCGGCACACAACACCGCCGCCTTCCTGCCGCTGCCGCCCAAGGGCCGCACCGTCGTGCTCGGCGCCGGCAAGGCCGGCGGCGCGATGGCCGCGGCGGTGGATGCGCTGTGGCCCAAGGACGCGCCGCTCACCGGCCTCGTCGTCACCCGCTACGAGCATGTGCCCCCGGCCTACAAGGCGGCGCCCGGGCGCATCGAGGTGGTGGAAGCGGCGCACCCCGTGCCCGATGCCGCCGGCCGTGCGGCCGCGCAACGCATCGCGCAATTGGCGCAAGGCCTCACCGAAGACGACCTCGTGCTGTGCCTCATCTCCGGCGGCGGCTCGGCGCTGCTGTCGCTGCCGGCCGAGGGCGTGACGCTGGAGGACAAGCAGGCGATCAACCAGGCGCTCTTGAGAAGCGGCGCGGCCATCGACGAGATGAACTGCGTGCGCAAGCACCTCTCGGCGATCAAGGGCGGGCGGCTGGCGGCGCTGTGCGCGCCGGCGAAGGTGGTGACGCTGCTCATCAGCGACGTGCCGGGCGACGCGCCCGAGGTCATCGCGAGCGGCCCCACCGTGCCCGACTCCAGCACCTGCGCCGACGCGCTGCGCATCCTCGCGCGCTACGGCATCGAGCTGCCAGCCGCCGCGCGCGCCGGCTTGGAGAGCGGCGCGTTCGAGAGCCCCAAGCCCGGCGATGCGCGCTTCGCCGGCCATGCGGTGCACCTGATCGCCACGCCCTGGCAGTCGCTAGCAGCCGCCGCCGCATTGGCACGCGAAGCGGGCATCGCAGCGCACATCCTCGGGGACGACCTCGAAGGCGAATCGCGCGAGGTCGGCAAGGTGCATGCGGCGCTGGCGCGCGCCGTCGCACGCCACGGCCAGCCCTTCGCCCGACCCTGCGTCATCCTCTCCGGCGGCGAGACCACGGTGACGGTGAAGGCCAAAGGCGGGCGCGGCGGGCGGGCCGGCGAGTTCCTGCTCGGCTGCGCCATCGCGCTGCAGGGCGAGCCGAACGTGCACGTGCTGGCGGCCGATACCGACGGCATCGACGGCATCGAAGACAACGCCGGTGCCCTTGTCACGCCCGACACGCTGGCACGCGCCGCGGCGCAGGGCTTGAAGGCGACGGAGTTCCTCGACCGCAACGACGCCTACGGCTTCTTCTCAACGCTCGGCGATCTGGTGGTGCCGGGGCCGACTTTCACCAACGTGAACGACTTTCGGGCGCTGCTGGTGCTGTAGGCGGCGGCTGCGGCATCAGCCGTCTCTCTACCGAGCTGTGCAAAGCGGTCGCTCTATCGCACCGAGCCGGAGTGCGACTCACGCGCTCCGACCTGCATGGCCCTGCGGGTCGAGCAGTTCGTGGTCAAGAAGCAGCCCGACTCGATTCGCCGCGCCATCGGGCCAGGTACGGCAGTGCGAAGAGATAGATGCCGCTAAGCAGCAGCAAGGCAAGCGGCAGAAGCGGCGAGTAGGTCACCCAGGCCGGCGGCGTGCCTCGCGCCATGGCAGCGAAGTTGGCGACGACTGTCAGCGTGAAGATCACGGACAACCAGCGGTGCGTCTGTCGGATCCATCGACTCCACGTTCTGTCGTTGTTCATGGTCGTGCTCATCAATGGCGGTGAGCGCCAATCATCTTCCACCCGTTCCCCGAAGGATCACGAAAGCCTGCGTCGATGCTCCCGAAGCGTTCGATCGGTTCCTGCGTGAACTCAACCCCCAGCGCGCGCATGCGGTCGTGAGCCGCACGGCAGTCGCTCACTGCCAGCACGAGCGGCGGCATCGCACCCTTGGCAACGAGCGCACGCAGGGTTTGCGCCGTCGCCTCGTCCTGCATCGGTGGCCCGGGCGTGAAGAGGCCGAGCTGGAATGAGGGCTGGTCCGGGTGCTGGACCGTCAGCCAGCGGAAACCGCCGTTTCGCACATCCGTGTGCAGGCGAAACCCCAGCTTGTCAACGTAGAACGCGAGGGCTTCGTCCTGATCCCGCACATACAAGCCGATGACATCGACACCTTCACTCATGGAAGCTCCTGCTCATTTCGAGGCCGCCTTTGTAGCGCGGACCTCAAGGCGGCGCTTCTCCGAAACTGCGGTCTCCAGTGCGGGCCGGTGGGCCGCGGCGACTATGCAATGGGGCACGCGAGCGAGTTGCTGCGCCAGGGTCCGCGCCCGTTCCCGGTTCGCACTCGGGCTCTCGCCGGTGATGTCTCGAAACGTGCGCCCGAAGGTGCCGAGGCTCTCCCACCCTGTCCGGAAGGCGATCTCGGTGACGGGCAGTTCGGTGTCGCGCAGCAAGGCGATCGCGCGCTCGATGCGCCTCGTGAGCAGGTAGCGGTGTGGCGGCACCCCGAACGCCTGCTTGAAGGAGCGCGCAAAGTGGGCATGGGACACGTCGCTCACGCGGGCCAGCCGGGAAACGGGCCAAGCCTCGTGTGACGCGGCGTCCATGCGGTCCTTGGCGCGCAGCAGGCGGCGCAGCAGGTCGGGGTCTTGGCTGTTCGGCAACGGGTTTGAAGGCAAGTCGTACCTCTCGGTCGGCAGCCTAGTGCTGCGACCCGTAGGTATCGGAACGAAATGAAAGCGATGGATTCGGGCCGAGGGCTAGGCGCAAACCACAGCGATACCCGGAGGTATCGCGAGGATTTGCAACGACGCCATCGGCTCG
>JAKFDI010000008.1:0-112410 GCA_036676235.1 Rhizobacter sp.
CGCTTGCTTGAGCCTCTCGGCCAGCCGCTCCACGGTCGCCTTGTCGCCCACGATCAGACTCTTCATCCACGACTCCTCAAAGTCCGTGGATCGACATCATATCTATATTATTGAATGCGACTTGGTATCAGGCCCACGCCGCTGCCCTGAAAGCGCTGCCCGCCGTGCAGCCGCCGGAAAGGCTCGAACAGGCCTTGTGCACGTTCAGCATCGAAGCCCACGCCGTTGTCGCGCACGTACAGCACCTGCTGACCGTCCTGCTCGCACGCGCCCAGTTCGATCTGCGGGCTGGGCGCTTCGCCCGAGAACTTCAGCGCGTTGCCGACCAGATTGACGTAGACCTGGCGCAGCAGGTCGGGATCGGCCATCACGCGCGGCAGGGGTTTCAGCGTCACCGGCAAGCGCGCGCCCGGCGGCTGGGCCAGCCGCATCTGTTCCAGCGTGTCGCGCACGAAGGGTTCCAGGTCCAGCGCTTGCGGCGCCAGGTCGACGTCGCTCACGCGCGCCAGCGCCAGCAGGGCGCCGACCAGTTGCGCCGAGGCATCGGCCTGGGTGGCAACGGCATCGAGAAAGCGGCTGGCCGCCGGCACATCGCCACGGTCGAGCGCTTGGCGCGCCAGCCGCGACACGCCGGCGATGCCGCCCAGTGGCCCGCGCAGGTCGTGCGACACGCTGCGGTTGAAGCTCTCCAGCCCGGCAATCACCTCGTGCAGTTCGGCGGTGCGCTGCGCCACGCGCTGTTCGAGCGATTCATTCAGGGTATGCAGCGCCTCGTCCGCCGCCTCGCTCCGCCGCAGCTCGTCGCGGCGCTGCGCGCGCAGCAGGCCGGTGGTCAGCATCGTCATACCCAGCGCCGCCGTGGGGATGGCCACCACGTAGCGCAGCAAGGAGATCTCGATCCAACCCAGCGTGGCCGCGACGAAGGCCGCCGGATACAACGCGAGCAGCAGGCCGACCAGGCCGTAGCCTGCGCGCGGTTCGCGCCGCGCGGCGGCGAGCGCCGGCGCGGCCTGCATCGTCAGCACCAGCGCCAGGACCCCGAAGGTCATGAGCCGCGTCGCGCCGAGAGGAACCCCGATCAGCAACGCGGCGCCCATCGCCACCGTCAGCCGGCGTACCCAGCGTGCAGCGCGCCCTGCAGGTTCGTGTACTCGACGATGCCCAGCGTCATGAGCACCGCCGCGCAAGTGCCGAGCACGGTGGCCAGCGGATGCGGGCGCTGCTCGGCTCCCGGGCGCAATTGCGCGTCGAACAGATAGATGAGCGCGAGCAGCTCAAACGTGAGCGCAAACCAGGCCGGCCCGCGCGCTCGCTGGCTGGCTTCGCGCCACCATGACGAACAGCAGCGCCAGCACGCCGTGCGACACGGCGCCGACCAGCGCGTAGATATCGATTGCCTGCATCAGCCCTGCTCCGCGACGTTGTAAGCGCCTGTTTTCCGCACACGGTAGCGCCGGCCCGTCTCGCTGCGAAGACGCGGTGGAACAAATGCCCGAAGGGGGCGCGCAGGAGTGCACGCGCCGATGACGCGCTGCGCGTCAGAACATGTGCAAGCCCAGGCCGGCCAGCAGCGCCAGCGGCGCCGTGTCGGCGCGCAGCACGCGCGGGCCGAGCGTCACCGGCACGAAGCCTCGCGCGCAGGCCGCGTCTTCCTCGGCGGCGCTCAGGCCACCTTCCGGCCCGCTGAGCGCAATGACCGGCTGCACGCCGTCGCCCTCATGCAGCCTGCGCGCATCGCGCAGCGACAGCACCAGCCGCGTCTGGCTCGCATCGGCCGGCAAGGACGCGAGCCATTCGCCGATGCCGCGCACCGGTTCGATCACCGGCACCGCGGTGCGCCCACTCTGCTCGCTCGCGGCCACTGCCACGCCCTGCCAGTGCGCCACCTTCTTCGCCGCGCGCTCGCCGGCCAGGCGCAGCACCGAGCGCTCGCAGATCAGCGGCTGGATCGCCGCGACACCGAGTTCCGTGGCTTTCTCGACCAGATCGTCCATGCGGTCGTTGGCCGGCATGCCGAGCGCGAGGGTCACGGCGCACGCCGCCTCGCGGCTCACGCCGACGTGCTCGCCCAGGCGCACCTCGACCTCGCTGCGCCCCATGCGCTCGATGCGCGCACTCCATTCGCCGCCCGTGCCGTCGAAGAGCACGATGTCGGCACCCGGCTGCAGGCGCAGCACCTGCGCGTGACGCGCGGCGCCGCTCGGCAGCGCGAGGGCCGCGCCGGCGCGCAGCGGCAGCGGAACGTGAAAGCGAGGCGGCATCGCGGGAAGGCGCAAATGTGGGGCGGGCAGTGTAGCCAGCGCGCCTCAGTCGGACGCCAGCCAGTCGTGCACCACCGCTCGGGTGTAGACGCTCGCCACCTCGGCGATGAAGCGGTTGAAGTCGACGTGCGCGCTGTCGTCGGCACGGTCGGAGATGCAGCGCAGCACGGCGAAGGGCCGGCCGAAATCGCTGCACACCTGCGCGAAGGCGGCGCCTTCCATCTCGACGGCCAGCGCCTCGGGCAGCAGTGCACGCAGGGCGCGGCTTTCGGCGGCCGACGACACGAAGCGGTCACCGCTCGCGATCAAGCCCTGGTGCAGGCGCGGCCGCGCGATGCCGAATTCGGTGAGGTGGCGCCGGCCGATCAACGCCTCGGCCTGCGCGAGGCAGCGCGTGGCGGCGGCGGCCAGCGCGTGGGACAGCGCCGCATCGGCCGCGAAGTGCGAACGCCCGGTGAGCGGCACCTCGAAGCGCGGGAACAGCGGCGAGGCGTCCATGTCGTGCTGGATCAGCGCACGCGCCACAACCACGTCGCCCACCGCCACGTCGTCATGCAGACCGCCGGCGGCGCCGGTGAACAGCAGCGCCGACGCCCCGAAGTGCTGGATGAGCAGCGTGGCCGTGGTGGCCGCGGCCACCTTGCCGATGCCCGAAAGCACCAGCACCACGGGCCGCGCCCCGATGCGCCCGACATGAAAGCGCCGCCCGCCAAGCTCGACGGTGTGGGCCCCTTCGAGCAGCGGCAGCAGCGCGCGCAACTCGTCGTGGAGTGCGCTCGTGATCGCCAGCGGTGCGGTGCTGCTCACCTCGCGCTGTGCATCGTCATGGCCCGCCGAAGCTCTTCAGGCGGGTGCCTTGTCGCGGAGTTCTCGGCGCAGCACCTTGCCGACAGCGGTCTTCGGCAGGTCCTTGCGGAACTCGACCACGCGCGGGCGCTTGTAGCCGGTGAGGTTGGCTTCGCAATAGGCACGCACCTGCGCTTCGGTGATGCTGGCGTCGCTCTTGACGCACACCAGCTTCACCACCTCGCCCGACTTGTCGTCGGGCACGCCGATGGCTGCGCATTCCAGGATGCCGGGCATCTGGCCCACCACGTCCTCGACCTCGTTCGGGTACACGTTGAAGCCGCTCACGAGGATCATGTCCTTCTTGCGGTCCACGATCTTGAAGTAGCCCCGCTCGTCGACGAGGCCCACGTCGCCGCTGCGGAAGAAGCCGTCGGCCGTCATGACCTTCGCGGTTTCATCCGGGCGCTGCCAATAGCCGGCCATCACCTGCGGCCCGCGGATGGCGATCTCGCCCGGCGTGCCCACCGGCACCTCGTTGCCGTCGTCGTCGATCAGCTTGATGTCGGTGTTCGGCATGGGCAAGCCGATGTTGCCGCTGAACGCGGTGCTGTCCACCGGGTTGCACGAGGCCGACGGCGAGGTTTCCGACAGGCCATAACCCTCGACGATGGGGCAGCCCGTCTTCTCGAGCCACAGCTTGGCCGTGGCGCTCTGCACTGCCATACCACCGCCGACCGAGATGACAAGACTGCTCCAGTCGACCGTGCTCATCTGCGGGTGGTGGGCCATCGCGTTGAACAGCGTGTTCACCGCCGGGAAGCTGTGGAACTTGATGCTCGCCAGGTCCTTGAACACCGCCGGCAGGTCGCGCGGGTTGACGATCAGGATGTTGCAGCCGCCCATGCGCATGCCGAGCATCATGTTCGCGTTGAAGCCGAAGATGTGATAGATCGGCAACGCGCACACGGTCACGACCTGCTCGCCCGGCGGAATCTTTTTCAGCGCCGGCTGGTACCAGGCTTCCGACTGCAGGATGTTGGCGACCAGGTTGCGATGCAGCAGCACCGCGCCCTTGCTCACGCCGGTGGTGCCGCCGGTGTACTGCAGCACGGCGATGTCGTCCGGCCCGACCTGCGCGGCCTTGAGCGTCATGCCGCGTCCGCGGGCGAGCGCATCGTTGAAGCGCACGGCGCCGGGCAGCTCGAAGGCCGGCACCATCTTCTTCACCTTGCGCACGACGTAGTTGACGATGAGCGACTTCGGGAAACCCAGCATGTCGCCCAGCGCGGTGAGGATCACGTGCTTCGTCGGCACCGCGGCCTTGACCTGCTGCAGCACGTGCGCGAAGTTCTCGACCATCAGGATGGCCTTGGCGCCCGAGTCCTTGAGCTGGTGCTCGAGTTCGCGCGGCGTGTACAGCGGGTTCACGTTCACCACCACGTAGCCGGCGCGCAGAACGGCCGCCACGGCCACCGGGTACTGCGGCACGTTGGGCATCATGATGGCGACGCGGTCGCCTTTCTCGAGGCCGAGCGACTGCAGGTACGCGGCCAGGGCGCGCGAGGCGTCGTCCACCTGCGCGAAGGTGACAACCTTGCCCATGAAGCGGTAGGCGGGCAGGTCGCGGTACTTGCGAAAACTCTCCTCCAGCAGCGCGACGAGCGAGGCGTATTGCGCGACGTCGATCTCTGCCGGCACGCCTTCGGGGTACTGCTTCAGCCAGGTCTTTTCCATTGTGGGCTCCACGGTCGATCCAAGGATTCTCCCGGATGGCCGCGGCGGGGTCGCTAGGGTGTTTCGACTACTTCGTGGCGCAATGCCTCAAGCCCGAAGCACACCGGCGATATCTGGCCGATGGTCCGGCATCTCCGCAGTACCGAGCCCGCACGTGTCAGTCCGTTCCCTGCTCCTGTCAGACGACCCCGCCCAGCAGACGCGCATCGGCGTCTGGGCCGTGGGTGCGATGAGCTACGTGCTCTACAGCCTCATCCAGGCACTGCAGGTGAGCCTGGGCGTGCTGGATCTGCGCGAATCGAACCTGCTGATCGCCGCCATGCTGGGCGCAACGGCTCGCGACGCGAGACGAGCTGACGCAGATTCACAAGCGCCGCCACATGACCGAGCTGCTGGCGGTGCAGCGCCGCCAGCGGGAGCGCAGCCACGCGCCGGTGTGCGTGGCGCTGCTCGACATCGACCTGTTCAAGCGCATCAACGACACCTGGGGCCACCACGCCGGCGACCTGATGCTGCAGCGCTTCGCGCGTGTGGCGACCCGAAGTACTTCTGGCAAGCGACCTGCTGTGCCGCTGGGGCGGCGAGGAGTTTCTGGTGATGTCTCCCGACACGCCGACCGAGCAGGCCGTGCGTGCGCTCGATCGGCTGCACGAGCGCCTGCTCGCCGAGCCGATCGAGGCGTCGACCGAACGCGCGGACCAGGCGATGTATCGGGCGAAAACCGGCGGACGGAAGCGAACGGTCGTGGCCCTGGAATAGCGCAGGCTTGCCGGGCGCCACAAACCGGGCGCCACAAACCGGGCGCCACAAGCGAAAAGGGCCGGCGAAGCCGGCCCTTGCCTGCCCGCAGGCGAGCCCTACTCCACCGCCTTCACCATGTCCTCGACCACCTTCTTGGCGTCGCCGAACACCATCATGGTCTTGTCCATGTAGAAGAGTTCGTTGTCCAGACCTGCGTAGCCCGCGGCCATGGAGCGCTTGTTGACGATCACGGTCTTGGCCTTGTAGGCCTCGAGGATGGGCATGCCGTAGATGGCGCTGCCCTTGGTCAGCGCTGCCGGGTTCACCACGTCGTTGGCGCCGAGCACGATGGCGACATCCACCTGGCCGAACTCGCCGTTGATGTCTTCCATCTCGAAGACCTGGTCGTAGGGCACCTCGGCCTCGGCCAGCAGCACGTTCATGTGGCCCGGCATGCGCCCGGCCACGGGGTGGATGGCGTACTTCACCGTCACGCCCTTGTGGATCAGCTTCTCGGCCAGCTCCTTCACCGCATGCTGCGCACGGGCAACGGCCAGGCCGTAGCCGGGCACGATGACCACCGTCTCGGCATTGCCGAGGATGAAGGCCGCGTCGTCGGCGCTGCCGCTCTTGACGCTGCGCTGCGCGCCGTCACCGGCGACGGTCGCCGTGGCGTCGCCGCCGAAGCCGCCGAGGATCACGTTGAAGAACGAGCGGTTCATCGCCTTGCACATGATGTAGCTCAGGATCGCGCCCGAGCTGCCCACCAGCGAGCCGGCAATGATCAGCATGCTGTTGTTGAGCGAGAAGCCGATGCCCGCCGCCGCCCAGCCCGAGTAGCTGTTGAGCATGGACACCACCACTGGCATGTCGGCGCCGCCGATGGGGATGATGATCAGCACGCCCAGCACGAAGCTCAGCGCCAGCATGGCGAAGAACGCCGGCCAGCTTTCGGTGGCCATGAAGTACAGGCCGAGGCCCACGGTCGCCAGGCCCAGCACCAGGTTCAGCAAGTGCTGGCCGGCGAACTGCACCGGCGCGCCCTGGAACAGGCGGAACTTGTACTTGCCCGAGAGCTTGCCGAAGGCGATGACCGAGCCGCTGAAGGTGATGGCGCCGATGGCCGCGCCGAGGAAGAGTTCCAGCCGGTTGCCCGCCGGAATCGGCTCGCCCTTGGTGACGATGCCGAAGGCCCACGGCTCGGCCACGGCGGCGATGGCGATGAACACCGCGGCCAGGCCGATCATGCTGTGCATGAAGGCGACCAGTTCGGGCATCTTGGTCATCTCGACGCGCTTGGCCATGAGCGTGCCGGCGGTGCCGCCGACCAGCAGGCCGAAGACCACCCAGCCCATGCCGATCGCCGCGGCACCGCCCGCACCGGCCAGCTTCCAGATCAGCGCCGCGGTGGTGAACACCGCGATCGCCATGCCGGTCATGCCGAACAGGTTGCCGCGAATCGAGGTGGTGGGATGGCTCAGGCCCTTGAGCGCCTGGATGAAGAAGACGCTGGCGATCAGGTACAGCAGCGTGACGAGATTCATGCTCATGACTGCCCCTCGGTCGATGCGTACATCGCCCGATCCCCCGAGGGGATGCGGGCCGGCTTGGGAGCGGCCCGGCGCTCGGCCCGCTCTGCGTTGAACGTCGTCATCACTTGGCCTCCTTCTTCGCGGGCGTCTTCTTCTTGAACATCTCCAGCATGCGGCGCGTCACGAGAAAGCCGCCGAACACGTTGACCGCGGCCAGCGCCACGGCGAGCACGCCCATGCTCTTGCCGAGCGTGGTTTCAGTCAGCGCGGCAGCCAGCATGGCGCCGACGATCACGATGGCCGAGATGGCGTTGGTCACGGCCATCAGCGGCGTGTGCAGCGCCGGTGTGACCGTCCAGACCACGTGGTAGCCGACATAGATCGCCAGCACGAAGATGATGAGGTTGATGAGGGTGGGGGATACGGCATCCATGTCTTGGTTCTCCTGGTCTTGTGCGGCCGCTGCGGCTCTACCGTTCCTCAACACCCGTTCGCCCTGAGGTATCGAAGGGCTCGCGAGAGGATCGAGGGGCTGCCGGGTGCGGCAGGGCTTCGATACCTCAGCCCGAACGGGTGATGGGCCGGCGCGCCGGCCCGTGCCTACTTGCGCTTGACCTCGCCGCCCTGCGTCATCAGACACGCGGCCACGATGTCGTCGTCCATCGGCACGCTGAACGCGCCGTCCTTGTCGATCACGAGCTTGAGGAAGTCGAGCACGTTGCGCGCATACAGCGCGCTCGCGTCGGCGGCCACCAGCGCGGGCAGGTTGGTTTCGCCCACCAGCGTGACGCCGTGCTTGATGATTGTCTTGCCGGCTTCGGTGAGCGGGCAGTTGCCGCCTTGCGCCGCGGCGAGGTCGACGATCACCGAGCCCGGCTTCATCGCCCTGACCATCTCTTCGGTCACCAGCACCGGCGCGGCGCGGCCGGGGATGAGCGCGGTGGTGATCACCACGTCGGCCGCCGCCACACGCTTGGCGACCTCGACCTTCTGGCGGTCCAGCCAGCTCTGCGGCATCGGCTTGGCGTAACCGCCCACGCCCACCGCAGCTTCACGCTCTTCGTCGGTCTCGTAGGGCACGTCGATGAACTTGCCGCCGAGCGACTCGATCTGCTCCTTCACCGAGGGCCGCACGTCGCTCGCCTCGATGACGGCGCCCAGGCGCTTGGCGGTGGCAATCGCCTGCAGGCCCGCCACGCCCACGCCGAGGATGACCACGCGCGCGGCCTTCACGGTGCCGGCGGCCGTCATCAGCATCGGGAAGAAGCGCTGGTATTTGTCGGCCGCAATCATCACCGCCTTGTAGCCGGCGATGTTGGCCTGCGAGGACAGCACGTCCATGCTCTGCGCCCGCGTGGTGCGCGGCGCGGCTTCGAGTGCGAAGCTGGTGAGCGAGGCGCCGGCGAGGCGGTGCAGGTTGTCGCGGTCGAAGGGGTTGAGCATGCCCACGAGCGCGGCGCCGCTCTTCATCAGCTGCAGTTCGCTGTCCAGCGGCGAGCGCACCTTCAGCACCAGATCGCAGCCGAAGGCGCCCAGCGCATCGGTGATCTCGGCGCCCACGGCGGCGTAGGCCTCGTCGGTCACGCTGGCCGACACGCCGGCGCCTGACTGGATGCGCAGCGTGTGCCCCTGCGCCTTGAGTTTTTTCGCCGTCTCGGGCGTGACGGCCACCCGCGTTTCGCCGGCCGCCGTTTCGAGCGGAACCCCTATCAACATGAAGATCTCCTCAGCGCCTTGTTCAATCGGCCTGCGCGTTTTTTGCGCAAGAGGCGAAGCGTAACCGACGTGCCGCGGGTCACGTGGGCGACAGCCCGCGGCCGCGCCTCGATAGCATCGGCCCATGAACACACCGCGATGGAAACCCAGCGTCACCGTGGCCGCGATCATCGAGCATGACGGCCGCTACCTGCTCGTCGAGGAAGAGACGCCGGAAGGCCTGCGCCTGAACAACCCGGCCGGCCACCTCGACCCCGGCGAATCGCTGGAGCAGGGCGTGGTGCGCGAAGTGCTGGAAGAGACCGCCTGCCACTTCGCGCCCGAAGCGCTGCTGGGCGTGTACCTGTCGCGCTTCCAGCGGCCGGCCACGGGCGAGGACGTGACCTACCTGCGCTTCGCCTTCATCGGCCGCGTGAGCGAGCCGGAAGCCGGGCGCGCGCTCGACCACGGCATCGTGCGCACGCTGTGGCTCACAGCCGACGAGATCCGCGCGGGCGTGGAACGGCATCGCAGCCCCATCGTGCTGCGATGCCTGGAAGACCACCTCGCCGGCCGCCGCCATGCGCTGGATGCGCTGGCGACGGACCCGAGCGTGTTCAGTCCGGAGATCAAGCGCTGAGGCGCGAAGCTCCCTCTCCCGCTTGTGAGAGTGGGTTGGGGTGAGGGTCGGCCCGCACAGCCGCATGCCCATCGAAGCACCGAGCTTCGCCAACACCCCCTCACCCCACCCTCTCCCCCTTTGGGGGCGCGGGAGCCGCAGGCGTCATAGACCGGCCGCTACGCCACCACGAGCGCCTCGCTGCTCCGATACGCCACCAGCTCCTCGATGGTGAGCAGCGGCATGCCGTGGTTGCGCGCGAAGCGCGTCACCTGCTCGCCGCGCATCATGGTGCCGTCGGGATTCATCAGCTCGCACAGCACGGCGGCGGGCTTCAGACCCGCCAACACCGCCAGTTCGACCGAGCCCTCGGTGTGTCCGCGCCGCGCCAGCACGCCGCCCGGTGCGGCGCGCAGCGGGAACACGTGACCGGGGCGCACGATGTCAGTCGCCGTCGCGCCATCTGCGATGGCCGCGCGGATCGTCGTCACGCGATCGGCCGCACTCACGCCGGTGCTGATGCCCTCGCGCGCTTCGATCGACACGGTGAAGGCGGTTCCGTGACGGCTTTCGTTGCGCGCCACCATCGGCGGCAGCTCGAGCCGCGCGATCGTGGCGTCGTCCAGGCACAGGCAGACGATGCCGCTGCATTCGCGGATCAACAGCGCCATGGCGTCGACGTCGAGCCGCTCGGCCGCGACGATGAGGTCGGCCTCGTTCTCGCGGTCGTCGTCGTCCATGAGCACGACGGGTGTGCCGTCGCGCATGGCGGCCACGGCGCGGGCGAGCCGCGGCGGCATTCGACGCGTGTCCGACAAGGGATAGCGCGAGATCGAAGAAGGAAAGGAAGGAACTGACTGGGACATTGAAACGCTCCTCGCATGAAGTGGGCGAAAAACGTTCCAGGGCGCGCAAATGCGGCCGTGCGCCTTCGACGGATCGACGACGCACGGACGCACCAGCACATCTTCTTTCATCCGGACTGTGACGCCGAAGCAAAGCTTGCTTCGGCGCTGACCGTCGGCTCTGGCATCGCACCAGATCTGCTGACCTTGCAGGCCATTGCGGCTCGCAAGCGCTCGCGGGCTTTGCCACTCGAAAGTGGCTTACCGCCGGTGGGGAATTCCGCCCCGCCCTGAAGACGTGTGCCGGCCTGATTGCCGGCTGCGCGATCTTAGAACCGTGGTCATGACCTGCCTGTCTCCCGGGTGACCGCCGTGAGTACCGCGCGCGCCACCGTCTCGCCCGATCAGAAGGGCGCCGTGACGGTGAGCCTCGCGCTCGATTTCATCGACAGCGCCCAGATCGGCGAATGGCTGGAAGTGCAGCCCACGGTGCTGAAGGTCGGGCGCACGCTCGCCTTCGTGGAATGTCGCGTGGTGTGCGGCGAGCGGCTGATCGCGCGCGGCAACGCCAGCTTTCGCATGACCTGAGCCATGCCCCGCCTCCGGCGCGGCCAGCACCCGCTCCATAAAATCGCACGATGTCGAAGAAGCACCGCGTCGTGGTCGGGTTGAGTGGCGGTGTGGACTCCGCCGTGAGCGCCCACCTGCTCAAGCAGCAAGGCCACGAGGTCGTCGGCATCTTCATGAAGAACTGGGAAGACGATGACGACGACGAGTACTGCTCGTCGCGCCTGGACTTCCTTGACGCGGCCAGCGTCGCCGACGTGCTGGGCATCGAGATCGAGCACGTCAACTTCGCCGCCGACTACAAGGACCGGGTGTTCGCCGAATTCCTGCGCGAGTACCAGGCCGGGCGCACGCCCAACCCCGATGTGCTGTGCAATGCCGAGATCAAGTTCAAGGCTTTTCTCGACCATGCGATGCGGCTCGGCGCAGAGAAGATCGCGACCGGCCATTACGCCCGGGTTCGCCGTGTACCGGCGAACCCGGGCATGGCCGGCGGCCGCAATGACGAATCGTCCGCTGGCGCGGCCGATGGCGCCCGGGTGCGCGAGCGCGGCGGCACCTTCGAGTTGCTGAAAGGGCTCGATGCCACCAAGGACCAAAGCTACTTCCTGCACCGCCTGAACCAGGCGCAGTTGTCGAAGACGCTGTTTCCGGTGGGCGAACTGCCCAAGCGCGAGGTGCGCCGCATCGCCGCAGAGATCAACCTGCCGGTGGCGGCGAAGAAGGACTCCACCGGCATCTGCTTCATCGGCGAGCGGCCCTTCCGCGAGTTCCTCAACCGGTATCTCAGCCACGCGCCCGGCCCCATCAAGGACGAGCGCGGGCGCACGCTGGGCGAGCACGTGGGCCTGTCGTTCTACACGCTCGGCCAGCGCCAGGGCCTGGGCATCGGCGGCGTGAAGGAGAAGGGTGCGCCACGCGGCAGCGGCGACCATTCGCCGTGGTACGCGGCGCGCAAGGACCTCGAAGCGAACACGCTCTACGTGGTGCAGGGCCACGACCACCCGTGGCTGCTGTCGCACGCGCTCACCGCCGACGACGCGAGCTGGGTCGCCGGCACGCCGCCCGCGGCATCGGCGCTCGCCGCCAAGACGCGCTACCGCCAGGCCGATGCCCCCTGCCGCTACGCCGATGCGCCCGGCGGCTTCGCGCTGAACTTCGACACCGCGCAATGGGCTGTGACGCCGGGCCAGTCAGCCGTGCTCTACGACGGCGAGGTGTGCCTCGGCGGCGGCGTGATCACGGGTTAGACGCCCGAGACCGCGCGCGACTGCGTCGCCTTCAGCCGCGCAGCAATCCGCCGACCACACGCGCCCCGGCCCGCAGCGCCGGGGCGTCGTAGCCCGCGTAGCCGAACAGCCAGCCGCGGCGCCTGGACTCGATGGTGTAGGCCGACAGCGGCGCGACGAACACGCCGGCCGCAAGCGCCCGCACATACAACGTGGTGTCGCGCGCGCCGGGTGCGATCTCGCGGAACAGGTGCATGCCGTGCTCGCTGGTCGCGAGCGCGAGCGCACCGCCGCTTGCGCCGTGAAGCGCGGCGATGGTCACCGCCTGGCGCTCGGCGTACAGCTCGCGCATGCGCCGCAGGTGGCGCAGCAGGTGGCCGTCGGCGATGAAGCGCGCCAGCACCTCCTGCGCCTCGCCGGGGCTGTGGCGGTCGCTCAGCGCCTTGGCATTGGCGAAGGCCTCGGCCAGCGCCGCCGGCAGCACGATGAAGCCGAGGCGCAGCCCCGGGTGCAGCGTCTTCGAGAAGGTGCCGACGTAGAGCACGCGGCCGTCGTGGCGCAGGCTGCACAGCGCGGGAATGCGGTGCGCGCCGTACTGGAACTCGCCGTCGTAGTCGTCCTCGACGATCCAGGCGCGCTGCGACTGCGCCCAGTCGAGCAGCGCGTGCCGTCGCGCGAGGCTCATGCGCACGCCCAGCGGATATTGGTGCGTGGGCGTCACCACCGCGATGCGTGCCGCCGGCCAGCGCGCGGCACCGGCGGCGATGCACAGGCCCTCGTCGTCCACGGCCACCGGCCGCACCACGGCGCCCTGGCCCAGCAGGCTCGCGCGAATGCCCGGATAGCCGGGGTCTTCGACCATCACCTCGTCGCCCACGTCCAGCAGCAGGCGGCCGATCAGGTCGATGGCCTGCTGCGAGCCCGAGGTCACGATCACCTGCTGCGCCTCGCAGCGGATGCCGCGCGAGACCAGCAGCCACTGCGCGATGGCCGCGCGCAGCGGCGCGTGGCCGGCCGGATCGAGATACCAGGCCGTGGCGCGGCGGCGGCGCTCGGGGATCTGCCGCGCGATGCGTTCCCACACGGCGAACGGAAACTCGTCGACGGCCGGGTAGCCGATGCGAAACGCCACCGGCGGCGAAACCGGCGGGCGCCAGCGATGCGCCGTCTCGGTGATCAGCCGCCCGCGGTGCGAGAGCGCCGGCTCGTCGGCGGCGCGCCGCGCCAAAGGACGCGGCAGCGACAGATCGGGCGCGACGTAGCTGCCGTCGCCCACGCGCGCCACCACATAACCCTCGGCGCGCAGCCGCTCCAGCGCCCACAGCACGGTGTTGCGCGCCACGCCGAGCGCGGCCGCATGCTCGCGCGACGGCGGAAGCCGCGCGCCGGGCGCGAAGGTGCCGCGTTCGATGGCGCCGCGCAGGCGCTCGTAGACCTGCTGGCGCAAGGTGGCGGCGCTTCGATTGGTTCTGCGCGGCATGGCGGGATTGGCTCCTCGGAAGAGGCAAGAAGTGTCTACGATGGAGAACCACTCGATGAGGACGTTTCCGATGCTGCAACTGCGCCCCAACTGCGAATGCTGCGACCGCGACCTGCCGGCCGAATCGACGGAAGCGCGCATCTGCAGCTTCGAGTGCACCTTCTGCGCAGGCTGCGCCGACGAGGTGCTGCATGGCGCCTGCCCCAACTGCGGCGGCGAACTGGTCGTGCGCCCGCGGCGGCCGGCGGGCAAGCTGGCGCGCTTTCCGGCATCCACCGAGCGGGTGCTGAAGGCGGCCGGCTGCGCGGCCACTGCTTCCTAGAGCCGCAGCCATGAACGTGCGCAGCATCCAACCCAACGACTTTCCTGCCTGGCAGCCGCTCTGGGACGGCTACAACGCCTTCTATGGCCGCGAAGGCGCGACGGCGCTCGATCCGGCCGTCACCGAAACCACCTGGAACCGCTTCTTCGATCCGCAGGAGCCGGTGTTCGCGTGGGTGGCCGAGGCCGAGGGCCGGCTGCTCGGCCTCGTGCATTACCTGTTCCACCGCAGCACGACGCGCATCGCGCCCGTCTGCTATCTGCAAGACCTGTTCACGGCACCCGCCGAGCGCGGCCGCGGCATCGGCCGCGCGCTCATCATGGCGGTGTACGAACAGGCGCGCGAATCCGGCAGCAGCCGCGTCTACTGGCAGACGCACACGACCAACACCGCCGGCCGGCTGCTGTACGACAAGCTGGCGCAGCATGCGGGCTTCATCGTCTATACGCACGAACTGTGAGCCCGACGACAGGAGATTACCCATGAGCCCATCGCAAGCCGACAAGGCCGCCCGCTTCCAGGCCCTGCACCGCGGCCCGGCCGCCTTCGTCATGCCGAACCCGTGGGACGCCGGCTCGGCGCGGCTGCTCGCCGGCCTCGGGTTCGAAGCGCTCGCCACTTCCAGCGGCGCGTCGGCCTCGGCGCTCGGCAAGCGCGACGGCGAGCTGTCGCGCGACGAGGTGATCGCGCATGTGCGCGATATCGCCGCCGCCACGCCGCTGCCCGTGTCGGCCGACCTGGAGAACGGTTTCGGCGATGCACCCGAGGCCGTGGCGCAGACCCTCCGCCTCGCCGCCGAAGCCGGCGCCGTGGGCGGCTCGATCGAGGATGCGAGCGGCGATGCCGCCCAGCCGATCTACGACTTCGGGCTCGCGGTGGAGCGCATGGCCGCGGCCGCAAAGGCGGCGCGTGCACTGCCCATCGCCTTCACGCTCACCGGTCGGGCCGAGAACTTCCTGCGCGGGCGGCGCGATCTGGACGACACCATCCGCCGCCTGCAGGCCTACGAAAAAGCCGGCGCCGACGTGCTGTTCGCGCCCGGCCTGCCCGACCTCGACGCGGTGCGCACCGTGTGTGCGGCGCTCACCAAGCCGTTGAACTTCATGGTCGGGATTCCTGGCCGTTCGTTCAGCGTGGCGGAACTGCAGGCCGTGGGCGTGCGCCGCATCAGCCTTGCCACCTCGCTGTACCGCACCGCCATGAGCGCGCTGGTCGAGGCCGCGCGCGAGGTGCGCGAGCAGGGAACGTTCGGCCATGTCGAGCGCGGCATCTCATCCGGCGATCTGCGCAAGCTCTCGGGTTCGTGATTCATTCAGCGAGGCCATCCATGTCCGAGTACCAGGCCACCATCCACTGGCAACGCGGCGAACAGTCGTTCACCGACCGCCGCTACAGCCGGCGCCACCTGCTGCATTTCGACGGCGGCGCGGTGGTGCCGGGCTCGTCGTCGCCGCACAGCGTGCGTGCGCCCTACTCCGACCCGGCCGCGATCGACCCCGAAGAAGCCTTCGTCGCCTCGCTGTCGAGCTGCCACATGCTGTGGTTTCTCGACATCGCCTGCCGCGCCGGCTGGGTGGTCGACGACTACCGCGACGAAGCCGTGGGCATGATGGCCGCCAACGCTGACGGCCGCATGGCGATGACCATCGTGACGCTGCGGCCCGCCGTGCGTTTTGCCGGCGAACGGCGACCCGATGCGGCTGAACTCCAGCGCCTGCACCACGAGGCGCACGAAGAGTGCTTCATTGCCAACTCGGTGAAGAGCGAGGTTCGCTGCGAGCCGATCCTGGTGGGCGGGTGACATGTACCTGCCTTCCCATTTCGCCGAAACGCGCCCCGAGGTGCTGCACGCCGCGCTGCGCGATCACCCGCTCGGACTGCTGATCACGCAAGACGCCGAGCACGCGCTCGACGTGAACCCGATTCCCTTTTTGCTCGACCCGGCGCACGGCCCGCACGGCACCCTGCGCGGTCACGTGGCGCGCGCCAACCCGGTGTGGCGCGAAGCAAGAGTCGAGGCCGAAACCGTGGTGGTGTTCCAGGGCCCGCAGGCCTATGTGTCGCCCGGCTGGTACGCCACCAAGGCCGAGACCGGCAAGGTGGTGCCGACCTGGAACTACGTGACGGTGGTGGCACGCGGTGCACTGCGCGTGATCGACGATCGCGACTGGCTGCGCGGCCTCGTCGGTGAACTCACCGAGCGGCATGAAGCGGCGCAGGCCAATCCCTGGCAAGTGAGCGACGCGCCGCCCGACTACATCGACGCGATGCTCAAAGCCATCGTCGGCATCGAGATCGAACTCGTCGCGCTTCAGGGCAAGTGGAAGGTGAGCCAGAACCGACCAGCGAAAGACCGCGAAGGCGTGGCCGAGGCACTGCGGGACGGCACCGACACCCATGGTCCGGCCATGGCGGCACTGGTACGGCCGACCGACCTGTCGGAGCGCTGAAATCCAACGCGCCTAGGAAGCTTGAAAACTCAGCGGCGTGGCCGTCGGAAACTCGTGTTCGGGCCTTTCGCAGCAGGCAGCCCATGAAGCCATGTCGGACAACGCAAAAGGCCCGTAGCTAAGGAGCTACGGGCCTTTTGTAGAGAACTCCCCGAGGGAACGCGTCAGAACGGAATGTCGTCGTCGATGTCGTCGAACCCGGTCGACGATTTCGCAGCCGGCTTGTTGGCGCTTGGCGCCGGGCGCGGAGCCGGCGCGCTGCGGCCGCCTTCGCTGCGCTCGCCTCGGTCGCCACCGCCGCCGCCACCGCGGCTGTAGCTGCCACCACCGCCGCCTTCTTCGCCGCCCTGACCTTCACGGCCGCCGAGCATCTTCATTTCCTCGGCGATCACCTCGGTGGTGTACTTCTCGACGCCGTCCTTGTCTTGCCACTTGCGCGTCTTCAGCCGGCCTTCCACGTACACCGAGCGGCCCTTCTTCAGGTACTCGCCGGCGATTTCGGCCAGGCGGTCGTAGAACACCACGCGGTGCCATTCGGTCTCTTCGACCTTGTCGCCCGATTCCTTGGATTTCCAGCTGCGCGTGGTCGCCAGACCGATGTTGCAGACCGCGCCGCCGCTCGGCGTGTAGCGCACTTCGGGATCGCGGCCGAGGTTGCCGATGAGAATGACTTTGTTGACCGAGGCCATGTGCGCTCCTTGCTGTTGCCGCGTTCCGGGGCCGGCCATGATACCGGCGGGGCTTGGCGCCAAAGCCGCCTGGAACCCCCTCGCAGTGGGGAAATCCGAGCGCGCCGGCGGTTGGTTGCCGAGCGGCGCGGCAGTGGCTGCGCAGCGTCGTTCGACCCTCACTTAGGATGGTGCTTTTGCCGAGCCACCCGCCTGTGAACCCGTCCGCCACCGACCCCGCCACCATCCTGAACGAGGTCTTCGGCTACACCGATTTCCGTGGCCACCAGGCCGAAGTCGTCGACCACGTGATCGGCGGCGGCGATGCGCTGGTGCTCATGCCCACGGGCGGCGGCAAGAGCCTGTGCTACCAGGTACCGGCCATCGCGCGGCACCGCGCCGAGCGGGGCGTGGCGGTGGTGGTGAGCCCGCTGATCGCGCTGATGCACGACCAGGTGGGCGCGCTGGAAGAAGCCGGCGTGCATGCGGCTTTCCTCAACTCGACGCTCAGCTTCGAGGAGACGCAGAAGATCGAGCGCGAGATGATGGGCGGGCGCCTGGTGCTGCTCTACGCCGCGCCGGAGCGCGTGACCACGCCGCGCTTTCTGGCGCAACTCGATTCGCTGGAGGAACGCGGCCTGCTGAGCCTGTTCGCGATCGATGAGGCGCATTGCGTGAGCCAGTGGGGCCACGACTTCCGCGAAGACTATCTGTCGCTGAACGTGCTGCACGAGCGCTACCCGGGGGTGCCGCGCATCGCGCTCACCGCCACGGCCGACGACCTCACGCGTGCCGACATCATCGAGCGGCTGCAGTTGCAGGAAGCGCGGGTCTTCATCTCGAGCTTCGACCGCCCGAACATCCGCTACACCATCGCCCCGAAGGACAACGCACGCACCCAACTGCTGCGCTTCATCGGCGACGAGCACGAGGGCGAAGCCGGCATCGTGTACTGCCAGTCGCGCAAGAAGGTGGAAGACACGGCCGACTGGCTGAAGACCGAGGGCATCAGCGCGCTGCCCTATCACGCCGGGCTCGATGCCGACGTGCGCCGCCGCCACCAAGACCGCTTCCTGCGCGAGGAAGGCATCGTGATGGTGGCCACCATCGCCTTCGGCATGGGCATCGACAAGCCCGACGTGCGCTTCGTTGCGCATCTGGACCTGCCCAAGAACATCGAGAGCTACTACCAGGAGACCGGCCGCGCCGGGCGCGACGGGTTGCCGGCCGATGCGTGGATGACCTATGGCCTGGCCGACGTGGTGAACCAGCGCCGCATGATCGACGAGAGCCCGGCGGGCGAGGAGTTCAAGCGCAACCAGCGCGGCAAGCTCGATGCGCTGCTCACGCTCGCCGAGGCGCACGACTGCCGGCGCGTGCGGCTGCTCGCCTACTTCGGCGAAGAGAGCCTGCGCTGCGGCAATTGCGACAACTGCCTGAACGCTCCTGCCACCTGGGACGCGACCGAGGCCGCGCGCAAGGCGCTGTCCTGCATCTACCGCTTCCACCAGAACGGCGGCCAGCGTTTCGGCGCCGGCCACCTGATCGATGTGCTGCGCGGCAAGACCACCGACAAGGTGACGCAGCACCGGCACGAGAGCCTGTCGACCTTCGGCATTGGCGCCGATGTCAGCGAAGCACAGTGGCGCGCGGTGCTGCGCCAACTCATCGCCCTCGGCCACCTGCGCACCGAAGGCGAATACAACACTTTCGAGCTGACGGAAAGCAGCCGCGAGGTGTTGCGCGGCGAGGTGAGCATGCTGCTGCGTCAGGCCAGCGAAACACCGCGGCGCACACGCGCGAGCCGCGGCGCACGCGGCGCCGGCGCCAAGGAACGCCCGCCGCCGATTGCGCTGGACGCCGAGGCGACCGAGCGCTTCGGTGCGCTGAAAGCCTGGCGCGCCGAAGTGGCGCGCGAGCACGGCCTGCCGGCCTACGTGATCTTTCACGACGCGACGCTCGCCGAGATGGCGCGCAGCACGCCCGATTCGCTCGATGCGCTCGGGCAGATCAGCGGCGTGGGGGCGAAGAAGCTGGAGGCGTACGGACGGGATCTGCTGCGGGTGCTGGGGGCTCCCGCCTAGCGCCGGTCCACGTAGCGCCAGTTCAAGGTCAAGGCGTGATGGTGATCGCCAGCACGTCGCTGTCGGCCGCGTTGCCGTTGAAGTCGTACGCGCGGGCGAAGACCTGCAGCACGGCGCGTCCGTCGGTGGGGACCACCACGGTCAGCTCGTACGGCGACTGGAAGTCGCTGCCCAGGCGCTGCGCGCCGCCGCCGTTGTCCACGCGGTAGAACTCCACCACCTCGACGCCGTCGTCGTCGGCCGCGGCGGCAAGCAAGTTGATGCTGACGCCGGCGGGTGCCGTGCCGGCCGACGCGGTGAGGCTGACGGCAGGCGGATCGTCGAAATCGTCGCCGATGCCGACCCAGATGCCGCCGCCGCAGCCGGCGACTGCCAGTACTGCGGCCAGCACGGCCGCCCGTGCCGCCGCGCGCGCAGCCCCTGCGCTGCGATTGCCGAGGATGTTCATGCGGGCATCGTAGCGCCGCGCGCGCACCCGATCACGCCGCGAATCACCCCGTTGCCGTCGCCCGGCCGTATCACGCACTGATGCGGCAGACTTCGACGCCATGCCAGCCGACGACAGCGACGACGCCTTGATGGCCGCCTATGCGGCCGGCGACGCCGCGGCCTTCGAGCGGCTGTACGCGCGCCACCATGCGGGCCTGTACCGCTTCGTGCGGCGACTGCTCGGCACGGCGCTCGCGGCGCAGACGGACGAGGTGTTCCAGGACACCTGGCTGCGCGTGGTGCAGTCGCGCGAGCGCTGGGCGCCGCAGGGCGCGAGCTTTCGCACCTGGCTCTACACGCTGGCGAATCACCGCGTGATCGACCTGTGGCGGCGCAGCGGGCGCGAGCTGTCGTTCGACGGCAGCGGCGACGAAGCGCCGTGGGAGCCCGCGGTCGAGGGCATGACGGCCTGGCAGCACTGGCCCGCACCAGTTGCGGCGCTGTCCGGCGGCGACGAACTCGCCTTCTGGCGCCGCGCCGGGCAGCGTCTGCTCGATTGCCTGGACGAGTTGCCGCTGGCGCAGCGCAGCGCCTTCCTGCTGCACCACGACGACGGCCTGCCGCTCGCCGAGGTGGCGCGCGCGCTCGAGGTCGGCTTCGAGACAGCCAAGACGCGGCTGCGCTACGCCATGAGCAAGCTGCGCACGTGCATGGGCGCCTATCTCGCGCCGCTCGGCGAGGGCTCGTGATGACCACCCCGTCGCCCGACGATCGCGACGCCTGGCTGAGCCAGGCGCTGCGCCATGCGCCGGATGCCGATGCGCTGCCGCCGGCGGCGGTGAGCGAGGCCATCCTGCGCGAGGCGCGGGCCAAGGCGCGATCGGGCGGATCGGCGCCTGACTTGGCCGGGCGTGACATCGGCTGGCCGCGCCGCCTGTGGCACTGGCTCGGCCGGCCCGGCACGTCGGCGAGTCTGGCGGGCGTGATGGCGGCGGTGTTGGTCGGCGTGATGTGGTGGAACCAGCCGCTGCCCGAGCGGGCCGATGTCCCGGCGGGATCAGCCGTGCCTGCGCCTGCACCGCCACCGACCGATCACGCCGAAAGATCGGCGGCGCCGCCGCCCGAGGCACCCGCCGTGCTCGCCGAAAGCCGCCGCAAGCCCGCCCCTGCCGCGCCCTCGGCGGCACTCGAGCCCCGAAGCGACGAAGCGACCCGGCAAGGTCTGCGCGAAGCGCCGGTCGAACGCGCGGCGCCGGCAGCCGCGGCAAAGCAACACCGCGTGCCGGCCCGCCTGTCAGACACGGCCGCGAACCATCCGCCGATCGCAGGGTTGCGCGCGCAGATCGCCGCCGAAGCGCCACGCTGGTCGGTGCGCCGTGGCGTCGGGCCGGCGCGGCCGGTGGATGCCGCCGTGCAGACGTGGCTCGCCGAACTCGACGCGGCGGTATCCGGCGCATGGACTGCCGACACGGCGGCCGGCGCTCCCACAGAGCCGGCCAAGGCCGATGGCGAATCGCTCACGCTGCTGCGCGACGGACAGGCGATGCACACACTGCAACTCGGCGACACGGCCGTGCGCTGGACGATCGACGCCGGCAGCGCCGCGGCCGGCGGTCGCTCATGGCGCGCTCTCCTGCCGCAGGCGCAAACGCTGCGCGATTCGCTCGCCCGGGCACTGCCCCGCTGAGCGCCGCCGGCCCCTGCCGCCAGCGGGGCGGCGCATGGCCGGACCCTCGTCGCGACGGGGCCGGCCGCTATCATCTTCCGTTTGCCCACGCGCACGATGTCCGCACGCCCACCCCGCTCCGCGGCAACCTCTTCAGAGCCGGTTTCCGGGCCGATCAACGTGGCCACTGAGGCCGCCACCGAAGCTGCCGCGATCCGCATCCGCGGCGCGCGCACGCACAACCTCAAGAACATCGACCTCGACATTCCGCGCAACCGGCTGGTGGTGATCACCGGCCTGTCGGGCTCGGGCAAATCGAGCCTCGCCTTCGACACGCTGTATGCCGAAGGCCAGCGCCGCTACGTCGAAAGCCTGTCGGCCTACGCGCGGCAGTTCCTGCAGTTGATGGACAAGCCCGATGTCGACGTGATCGAGGGCCTGTCGCCCGCCATCAGCATCGAGCAGAAGGCCACCAGCCATAACCCGCGCTCCACTGTCGGCACCATCACCGAGATCCACGACTACCTGCGCCTGCTGTACGCGCGCGCCGGCACGCCGTTCTGCCCCGAACACAAGCTGCCGCTGCGCGCGCAAAGCGTGAGCCAGATGGTCGATGCGGCGCTTGCCCTGCCGCAGGACACCAAGCTGATGGTGCTCGCGCCCGTGGTGCGCGACCGCAAGGGTGAGTTCATCGAGCTCTTTGCCGACATGCAGGCGCAGGGCTATGTGCGCTTTCGTGTGGACGGCAAGGCCTACGAAGCCGCCGACGTGCCCAAGCTCAAGAAGGCCGAGAAGCACGACATCGACGTGGTGATCGACCGCGTGAAGGTGCAGCCTGAAGGCTTGACGCAGCGCCTGGCCGAGAGCTTCGAAGCGGCATTGCGCATTGCCGAAGGGCGCGCACTGGCGCTGGAGATGGACACCGGCCGCGAGCATCTGTTCTCGAGCAAGTTCGCCTGCCCCGTCTGCAGCTACTCGCTGAGCGAGCTGGAGCCGCGGCTGTTCTCGTTCAACTCGCCGGTCGGTGCCTGCCCGAGCTGCGACGGCCTGGGTCTCACCACCGTGTTCGATGCCGAGCGCGTGGTCGCCTTTCCGAGCATCAGCCTGGCCAGCGGCGCAGTGAAGGGCTGGGACCGGCGCAACGGCTACACCTTCTCGCTGCTGGAAAGCGTGGCCCGGCACTATGGCTTCGACATCGACCGGCCCTTCGAGGACTTGCCCGAGAAGGGCAGGCACGTGCTGCTGTATGGCTCGGGCGACGAGGACATCGAGTTCGTCTACGAAGCCGAGAGCGCCAAGGGCAAGACACGCACGGTGAAGCGCTCGCATCCTTTCGAGGGCATCCTGCACAACCTCGAACGGCGCTACCGCGAGACCGATTCGGTGGCCGTGCGCGAAGACCTCGCGCGCTATCAGAGCGCCAAACCCTGCCCCGAATGCGAAGGCACACGGCTGCGGCGCGAGGCGCGGCATGTGTTCCTGCAGCCGCACGGCGAAGACTCGGGCGAGCCGATCTACCGCGTGGAGCACTTCACCCTGCGCGACTGCCTGGCCTATTTCGAGCGCCTGCAACTGAGCGGCGCCAAGGCCGAGATCGCCGACAAGGTGGTGCGCGAGATCCGCTCGCGGCTCAAGTTCCTGAACGACGTGGGGCTGCAGTACCTAAGTCTCGACCGCAGCGCCGACACGCTCTCCGGCGGCGAAGCGCAGCGCATCCGCCTCGCCTCGCAGATCGGCTCGGGGCTGACGGGGGTGATGTATGTGCTCGACGAGCCCAGCATCGGCCTGCACCAGCGCGACAACGACCGGCTCATCGGCACGCTGCGTCACCTTCGCGACATCGGCAACAGCGTGCTGGTGGTCGAGCACGATGAAGACGCGATTCGTGCGGCGGACCACGTGATCGACATGGGGCCGGGTGCGGGCGTGCACGGCGGGCGGGTGATTGCGCAGGGCACGCCGGCGGAGGTGGAGGCGAGCGCGGAATCATTGACCGGGCGCTATCTGGCGCGGGTGCTGCGCATCGAGGTGCCGAAAGAGCGGGTGGCGCCTGCGGGCCCTCACCCCAGCCCTCTCCCGCAGGCGGGAGAGGGGGCCACGCCTGCGACCGCCCCCGCAGCGGCGGACAAGAACACCACCAGGAAGCAAGGCAAGTCGCGCACCGCCGTGCCACTCCCTCTCCCGCGCGCGGGAGAGGGCGGGGGTGAGGGTCGCCCCGACACACCCACCTGGCTGCAAATCCTCAACGCCCGCGGCAACAACCTGAAGAACGTGAACGCCGCCATCCCCGTCGGCCTGTTCACCTGCGTGACCGGCGTGTCGGGCTCCGGCAAGAGCACGCTGGTGAACGACACGCTGTATGCGACGGTCGCGCGCAAGCTCTACAACAGCCACGCCGAGCCCGAGCCGCACGACACCATCGAAGGGCTGGACGCCTTCGACAAGGTCATCAACGTCGACCAGTCGCCCATCGGCCGCACGCCGCGCAGCAACCCGGCCACCTACACCGGCCTGTTCACGCCGATTCGCGAGCTGTTCGCCGAGATGAACACGGCCAAGGAGCGCGGCTACGGCCCCGGCCGATTCAGCTTCAACGTGGCCGGCGGGCGCTGCGAAGCCTGCCAGGGCGACGGCGTGCTCAAGGTGGAGATGCACTTCCTGCCCGACATCTACGTGCCCTGCGACGTGTGCCACGGCAAGCGCTACAACCGCGAGACGCTGGAGGTGCTCTACAAAGGCAAGAACATCACCGAGGTGCTGGCGCTGACGGTGGAGGACGCGCACGCCTACTTCAACGCCGTGCCGGCCATCGCGCGCAAGCTGCAGACGCTGCTCGACGTGGGCCTCGGCTACATCCACCTCGGCCAGAGCGCCACCACGCTCAGCGGCGGCGAGGCCCAGCGTGTGAAGCTCGCGCTCGAACTCAGCAAGCGCGACACCGGCCGCACGCTCTACATCCTCGACGAGCCCACCACCGGCCTGCACTTCGCCGACATCGACCTGCTGCTGCGCGTGCTGCACCAGCTGCGCGACGCGGGCAACACCATCGTCGTCATCGAGCACAACCTCGACGTCATCAAGACCGCCGACTGGATCGTCGACATGGGCCCCGAAGGCGGCGCCGGCGGCGGCATGGTGGTGGCGTCCGGCACGCCGGAAGACGTGGCGGCGAATCCGGCGAGTTATACGGGGCGCTACCTCAAGCCGCTGCTGGATTGAGCGCTACGCCGCGCTTACCCGCGGCGCAGTGAGGGCTCGGCAACCCGGCCGCGCGCCCTGCCGCCATCTGTCTAGACTGCGCCGCACCGCCGGGTCGCCGGCCTGCGCCAGGAGACCGTGTTGAGCCTCACCATCGACTACTACTTCGCCCCGAATTCGCCGTGGACTTACCTCGGCCACGAGCGCTTCGCCGAGATTGCGCGAGCCGCGGGCGCCAACATCAAGGTGCAGCCGATCGACCTCGGCGGCGTGTTCCCCGTCTCGGGCGGGCTGCCGCTGTCCAAGCGCGCACCGCAGCGGCAGGCCTACCGCCTGGTCGAACTCGCGCGCTTCAGCAAGCATCTCGGGCGGCCCCTCAACCTGCAGCCGAAGTACTTTCCCGTCTCGGCCGACGATGCGGCCAAGCTCATCATCGCCGCCGATCTGCACGACGGCACCGACGCGGCGATGGCGCTTGCCGGTGTGGTGCTGCGGGCGGTGTGGGCCGAAGACCGCAACATCGACGATGCGCGCGAACTCGCCGCGTTGCTCGCCGAGCAAGGGCTGCCGGCACGCCGGCTCGACGATGCGCACTCGCAGGCCGTGCACGAGCGCTACGAAGCCGAGACGCAGCGCGCCATCGCGGCCGGCGTGTTCGGCGCGCCGAGCTATGTGATCGACGGCGAGATCTTCTGGGGTCAGGACCGGCTTGACTTCGTCGCAGCTCGTCTCGCCGCGGGCTGAGCGCCAGACAAGAAAAAAGCCGGTGCAAGCACCGGCTTTTGATGGCTGCCCTTGCGGGCCGCTGCTCAATGGCTCACGAGAGGTGGGCGTTGATCAGCTTGGTCATCTCGAACATCGAGACCTGGGGCTTCTTGAAGATTTCCTTCAGCTTGCCGTCGGCGTTGATCATCGTGCGCTTGGCCGGATCCTGCAGCTTGTTGGCCTTGATGTAGTCCCACACCTTCTTGGTGACCTCGGTGCGCGGAACCGGCTTGTCGCCGATCACGGCGGCCAGCTGCGCGCTGGGGGTCATGGCCTTCATGAACGCCGCGTTCGGCGTGCGCTTCTTGTCCGGCGCCTTCTTCGCGGCGGCCTTCTTGGCCGGCGCTGCCTTCTTCGCGGGCGCCGCCTTCTTCGCCGGGGCCGCCTTCTTGGCCGGAGCGGCCTTCTTTGCCGGCGCCTTCTTGGCGGCGGCCTTCTTCGCAGTTGCCATGTTGATTCTCTCCATCAAGAGTTGTTGATGTGGCGGGCCGGGTGAGAGCCGCATGAGCTCTCGTTTCTCCAGTCACCGCGCGGAGCGAATGGTACTGCCTGCTTATTGCATTGAGAAGCCGATTCAAGAGGGAAAACGCGCTTTCTGCCTAGGTAAAACGCGCTTTTGTCGCTGCGGGACATCACTCTTCACGAGCCCGTTCGCGCCTCGTGCCGAAACGCGTGCGTGTCGCCGGTGTTCTCAGTCGCCGGCAGACGCTCGCGCGAGCAATGCCGGCGAAGCCTCGGCGAGAGTTGCGCAGCCGCTCAATGCCATGGCGATTTCGAGCTCGTCGCGCAGCAAGCGCAGCGTGTGCGCGACACCCAGCGCGCCCGCCACGGCGAGCGCGTGAACGTAGGGGCGGCCGACGAGCACGGCGCTCGCACCGAGCGCTGCGGCCTTGAGCACGTCGGTGCCGCGGCGGACGCCGCCGTCGACCAGCAGCGGCACCGCGCCCGCCACACGCTCGGCGATGCGCGGCAGCGCCCAGGCGGTGGACACGGCGGTGTCCAGCGTGCGCCCGCCGTGGTTGGAAACGACGAGCCCGGCCACGCCGAGCGACACGGCCATCGCCGCATCGTCTTCATGCAGCACGCCCTTGAGCAGCAGCGGCAGCCGCGTCTCGCCTTGCAGCCATTCGATGTCGCGCCAGGTTGGCGCGTGGTGCAGCAGGCCGTCGAACAGCGCGCTTTGACCGGGCGCGATCGGCCGCTCGGCCGCGGGCGGCAGGCCGTGCAGGTTGACGGCGCTCAGCCCCGGCGGCAGCCGAAAGCCGGCGCGTCGCTCACCGTCGCGCGCGCCGCTGGTCGGCGCATCCACGGTCACCATCAGCGCTTCGTAGCCGGCGGCTTCGGCGCGCTGCGCGAGTTCGCGCGTGAAGCCGCGGTCGTGCTGCACATACATCTGCAGCCACAGCGGGCCGCGCTGCGGTTCCGCCACCACCGCATGCGCCACGTCCTCGAGCGGCACGCTGGACTGGATGCTGAGCACCAGGCCGGCCTCTTGCGCGGCGGCGGCGTAGGCGCTGGCGAGTTCACCGTCGGGATGCGCGAGGCGCTGGTGCGCGATGGGTGCCAGCAGCAGCGGATGCGCGAGCGTGCGGCCCAGCAGCTCGACGCGGGTGTGGCCGCCGGCCAGATCGCGCAGCACGCGCGGACGCAGGCGCAGCCCATCCCAGGCCTCGCGGTTGGCGCGCAGAGTGATCTCGTCGGCGGCGCCGCCGCTGAGCCAAGCCCAGGCGTTGGCGTCGAGCCGTTCGCTTGCGTGCGCTTCGTAGTCGGCGAGCGAGACGACGCCGGCGGGGATCTGCCCGACCGCCGGAATGGGCGCAGGCAGCGGCGCGCTCACGTGTCGGCCCACATGCGCAGCAGGTTGTGGTACGTGCCGGTCAGCGCCACCGCCGATTCGGATTCGCCGTGCGCCGTACGCAGGCGCATCAGGTTCATGTCGAGGTCGAACAACAGGCGGCGCTGCTCGTCGCTGCGCACCATGCTCTCGATCCAGAAGAAGCTGGCGAGCCGGTGGCCGCGCGTGACGGGCTCCACGCCGTGCACGCTGGTGCCGGGATAGAGCACGGCGTCGCCGGCGGCGAGCTTGATGCGCTGGCTGCCGAAGGTGTCGTCGACGACCAGTTCGCCGCCGTCGTACTCATGCGGCTCGGCAAGGAAGAGCGTGCAGCTGAGGTCCGAGCGCACCCGCTCGCCAGTGGCCACCGAATGCATCACCGCACCGTCCACGTGCCGGCCGTAGTGGTTGGCCGCGCCGCCGTAGCGGTTGAAGAGCGGGTTGAAGATCTTCTTGGGCAGCGCCGCCGAGAAGAAGATGGCGTGGCGGTTCAGCGCCTGCAGCACCAGCGCCTGCAGCGCACGCGCCGCCTCGCTCGTCTGCGGCAACTGCTGGTTGTTCTTGGCCTGCACGGCCTGCATGCCGGCGGTGCTGCGGCCGTCGGCCCAGGCGGCGCCGTCGAGCATGGCGCGGGCCTGCCGCAGCTCGTCGGCGCTCAGGACATTCTTCAGATGCAGCAGCATGGCGATGGCTTTGCTGTGACAGGAAAGCAGGCGCGAACGCCTGCGGCGTGCCGACGCTAGAACTTCGCCTTCAGTGTGAGCTGCGCCGTGCGCGGTGCGCCCGGGCCGTAGAAGCCACGGTACAGCGTATCGGCGTAGAGCTCGTCGGTGACGTTGTTGACGTTGAACTTCAAGGACAGCTTGTCATTGAAGACGTACTCGGCCATCAAATCGGCCGTGACGAAGCTGTCGGCGGTGACGGAGCGGTTGCCTTCCGGATTCTGCTCGCCGCGGTAGTTGAGGCCGCCGCCGAGGCGCAGCTTGGGCGTCACTCGGTAGGTGGTCCACAGGCTCATGCTGTGCTTGGGCGTGAGGCCGGGGCGGTCGCCCTGCTGTTGTGCGTTGTTCGCGACCAGATCTCCATTTCGGTTGATGACCATCGCCGGCTCGTTGCTCTTGTCAATCTTGGCGATGGGAATCCAGGTCCAGGACAGGAAGGCCTCCCAGGCCGGCGTGATGCGCCCGGCGATGTCGAGCTCGACACCGGCCGCGTGGCGCTTGCCCGACAGCAATTCCTGGGTTGCCGCACTGTCGGGGTCGGTGTTGCGCTCGTTGTATTTCTCGGCGTAGAACAACGCGGTGCCCAGTGACAGCCGGCGCTCGAACAGATCGAACTTGGCGCCGACCTCGATGTTGCGGCTCTTCTCCGCCGGCGTGTTGGCCGTCACTTCGTCGGGGCCGCGAACGGCGAACTGGTAGGTGTCGCCGGAGGTGTTGTACGAGGTGCCGAAGGACACGTGGTACGACGCCCAGTCGTTCGGCTGGTACAGCGCACCCAGGCGCGGGCTCCACAGCGAATCGGAGCGCGAGAAGCTCGATGCCGGTGTCACGGTGCCGTCGCCGGCCGTCGTGGCGACGGTGTCGTAGCTGGCCTTGAAACGGTCGTGGCGCAGGCCGCCGATGAGCTTGACCGTGGGCGTGAGTTCCAGCGTGTCTTGCACGTACAGGCCGATGGAACGTGCGTCGAAGGTGTTGAAGGCCGGGTCGCCGCGCGTGTCGGCGCGCGTGTCGCCGTTGTTCGGCGTGCCCACCGTCGTGCCCAGCCCGCTGGCGGGGCCGGCGAAGTTGTTGTTGCGCTCGGCGTCTTCATGCGAGAGGTCGACGCCGGCCAGCAGGTTGTGCCGCTTGCCCAGCCAGTCGAAGCTGTTGCTGTAGTCGCTCTGGATGAAGGTGTTGTCGCTGCTGGCGACCCGGCCCTTGGGGCTTCGGGTCAGCACGGTGCCCGGACCGAAGTTGTCGATCGTGGTGCCGGGCGCGAAGCGGATGGCGCTGACCCACAGGTCGCGCTCGTAGCGGCCGTGACGCAGCCGCGTCGTCAGCTCGCCGCCGCCGGTGAAGCGGTGCGTGTGGCTGAGCGTGGCGTAGGTGGCCGAGCCCTTGTTGTAGTCGCTGGCCAGGCCGTAGTAGTTCTTGGCCGGCAGTCTGAGCTTGGCCTGCCCGCCGACGATGAACCACGGGTGGTTGTAGAGCGGCACGTTGTCGAACTCGAGGTGATACAGGCTCGCCGTGAACTCATCGGCCGTGCCGATGCCCCAGCTGAAGCTGGGCGCGATGCCGCGCTTCTCGACCTTCGCGCCCCAGTTGTCGGCCTCGTGAACCATCGCATTGATGCGCAGCGCCGCGTCCTGGCCGGTCGTGAGGTTGAAGTCGCCGGTGACGCGCCGCTCGTTGCCCGAGCCGATGGTGCCGGTGACCTCATGCTGGTTCATGAGGAACGGCTGCTTGTTGACCTGGTTGACCACGCCGCCGGTGGAGCCGCGGCCGAACAGCATCGAGGCCGAGCCCTTGAGCACTTCCACGCGCTCGTTGTTGAAGGTGTCGCGCTCGTACAGCGATGCGTCGCGGATGCCGTCCACATAGATGTCGCCGGTCTGGCCGAGCGAGAAGCCACGCAGGCGGATGTCTTCTTCACCCGTCTCGCCGGCCTGGAAGGTGATGCCCGAGGTGCTGCGCAGCACGTCCTTGAAGTCGTCGAGGTTACGGTCGTCGATCAGGCGCTCGGTGACGACGGTCACCGACTGCGGAATGTCGCGCAGTTCCTGCTTGCCCTTGCCGATGCCGGTGGTGGTGGCACGCAGGCTCTCCTTGCCCGTGGGCTCGACGGCGGCCTTCACCTTGATCTGCGGCAGCGTGGCTTCGGTGGACGACACCGGCGCGGATGCCGCCGTGGCAGGTGCGGGCGCAGCGGTCTGCGCCATGGCGGGGTTCAGCGCGAGGCCGAAGCCCGCGGCAATGGCGCCCAGCGGCAGCAGCGATGCTGCGACATGGGAAGCGCCGGCGGCGTCACGTGAAGACGCGCGGGCATGGGTGGTTTTCTTCGACATGGAGTTCCTCGTTCTCGGATGACGGACAGGGCTGCGCCATGGCCGCCTCCTCGCGGCCTCGTGACACGGCAGGAAAACTAGGGCGCGTCAGGCTCGCTGATGAACCCGACCTTGGTAAGGCCGGCCTTGGAGGCATCGGCCAAGGTCTGCGCCACGTGGCGGTAGGCCACCGCCTGGTCGGCGCGCAAGTGCACTTCCGGCTGCTTGTCTTTCTTGCCTTCGACGACAAAGCGCTCGGCGGCTTCGTCGCGGCTCACGCGCTCGCCGTTCCAGAACAGCGCGCCGCTCGCGTCGATGGCGAACTCGATCTTGTCGGGCGGTGCGTTGTTGACCGTGGCGCTCGCCTTGGGCAACTCGAGCTTCACCGCGTGGGTGAGCAGCGGCGCGGTGACGATGAAGATCACCAGCAGCACCAACATCACGTCGATGAGCGGCACCATGTTGATCTCGGCCATGGGCGCGCTGGAACTCTTGGAATCGAAGCTGGCGAAGGCCATGTCGTTCGCCTCAGGCTGCCGCGGGGCGCGTGGGCATCGGCCGCACGCTGGCTGCGTGTTGCGGCGCGGGCGATGCGAGCGGCTGGCCCATCGACACGAAGGTGTGCAGCTCGTAGGCGAAGGCGTCGAGCTTGCCCAGCAGCACGCGGTTGGAACGCGTGAGCCAGTTGTAGCCCATCACCGCGGGGATGGCGACCGCGAGGCCGAGCCCCGTCATGATGAGCGCCTCGCCCACCGGGCCGGCCACCTTGTCGAGCGTGCCGGCGCCGCTCATGCCGATGGCGACCAGCGCGTGGTACACGCCCCAGACCGTGCCGAAGAGGCCGACGAAGGGCGCCGTGGCGCCGACGGTTGCGAGCACCGCGAGGCCGTTCTCCAGCCGCGTGGTCTCTTCGTCGAGCACCTTCTTGATGGTGCGGGTGACGAACTCGCCGGAGCTGCCCGCTTCCTCGAGCTTGGCCGCGCCGTACTTGGCGTGGTGCGCCTGCGCATGCATCGCGTGGCTGGTGAGGTGCGAGAACGGATCGCGCGCGCCGTGCGTGGCGATCTCGCCGGCCACCGCGTCGAGCGAGGTGGCGTTCCAGAAGAAGTTCAGGAACTCGTGGCTGCGGCGCTTGCGCGCGACGAGCGTGAGCCCCTTGAGCGCGATGATGGCCCAGGAGACGACGGACATCGCCACCAGGATGATCAGCAAGGTCTTGCCGACGACGTCGCTCTGCGCGATGAAGTGGCCGAAGCCGAGGGCATTGTGTTGCGCCGCGATGGCGGTCTCAGGATTCACGGCTATCTCTCCAACTCGAAGGGGACAGGAATGCGGGCCCAGCCGGCCACCGGCCGGCCGTTCTCGGTATAGGGCTTGAAGCGGGCCTTGCGCACGCCGGCGACGGCGGCTTCGTCCAGGCGTGCATGGCCGGACGACTGCTCGACATGCACCTGCCGCGGCATGCCGCCTTCGTCGATGTACACGCGCACCATCACCTGGCCCTCTTCGCCCAGGCGCCGCGATTGGCGTGGGTAGCTGATCTGCGGCAGCTCGAGGTATTGCACGGCCGAGGCCGGAATCATCTTGGGCGGCGGTGGCGGCGCGGGAGGCGTGGGCGGGGCGGGAGGCGCGGGCGGCACCAGCACCACCGGCGGCTCGGGCGGCAACTCCACCACGGGCGGCGGCGGCGCGACGAAAGGCGCGGGCGCCGGCACCGGCGGAGGCGGCGCGGCAATGATGCGCTTGGGCGGCGGCGGCTTCTTCGGCGGCGGCTTGGGCGCCGGAGGTGGCGGTGGCGGAGGAGGCGGAGGCACCGGCTCGGGCGGCGCCGGCGGCGCAATGATGTCGACGAACATCGGCGCCGCTTCGACCACCGCTTGGCGCACGGCGGGCACCTGCATCAGGCCCCAGGCGGCAGCGCCGTGCAGCGCCACGATGGCGGCGACCATCACGTTGCGCTGCAGCGGCGAGAGCGCGTCATCGCGGCGGGCACCGTTCCAGTTCGCGGCGCCCAGCGTGCGGGTCGCGGAAGCCTGCGCAGAAGTCGGCGGCGCGGGCGGCAAGGTAGCGGTGGGAGCGGACATCGTGGGCGCGAGATGAGGACCGTGAATCTAACACACAATGAGAATGATTCGCATTGCGTGCTCGGGTACTCGCCGCGTGCCGCTTGCGAATCGATCAAGCCTGCGGCGTGAGATCGCGGCGGCATGGCGGCGTGCCGACGGCTCGCTCGGCGGCAACCACGCGACTGCCTTTCAGCACGGCCCACTGCGAGCCCGAGTCACGCTTCGGCGCAAGGCGCCGCGGGCCTTTACCGCTATCCTCGCCGCATGAAACTCATCGTGCGTTGGCTGCTGCTGGCGGCCGCTCTTCTTCTCGTTGCCAACATCACGCCGGGCCTCACCGTCACGAGCTTCGTGACGGCGCTGATCGCGGCCTTCGTGATCGGGCTGTTCAACACGCTGCTGCGGCCGGTGCTGGTTCTGCTCACGCTGCCGATCACGCTGGTGACGCTGGGGCTCTTCCTCTTTGTCATCAACGCGCTGATGTTTTATGCGGCGGCCCAGATCCTCGACGGCCTGAGCGTCGACGGCTTCATGGCCGCGCTCATCGGATCGCTGATCTACAGCCTGTGCGGCATGGTCATCGACGTCGCAATGGAACGCCTATTCGATCGCCGGGACTGACGCTCACGGAGATGAGCGGCGCAGCGCCGCACCGCGCACCTCGAAGCGCACCGTCTGCACCTCGCGCCCGTCGCGCCCGATCAGCGTGAGCCGGTGCCGCCCCGGCCACGGCGCCCACTTCACGTTCGCGCCTTCGCCGAGGCGCTTGCCGTCCAGCACCCACACGCCCGGCTCACCCTCGAAGGTGATGCGCTGCGCCGCCGGCGGTATGTCCGGGTCGAGCGCAAATACGCTGCCGTCGCGCGGCGAGACGATGCCGAAGCGCTGCGGCGCATCCGTCTGCCCAAGCGGCAGCAGGCGGCGCTGCTCGGTGCCGGCGATGAAGACCTCGTCGCGCGCCGGCTCGCCACCGCGCTCGAACGCGGTGCGCACACGCACCACGCCGGGCGGCAGGTGCGGCTCGCGCGACGGCGCATCCGCATGCAGGTGCTGCACGATCTGCCGCCACAAGGGCGCCGCGCCGCTGATGCCGCTCACGTCGTGCATCGGCTCGCCGCTCGCGTTGCCGACCCACACGCCCACGGTGTAGCGGTCGGTGTAGCCGATGCACCAGTTGTCGCGCATGTCCTTGCTGGTGCCGGTCTTGACCGCCGCGAAGCCGCGCGTGGCGAGCACGCTGTCGATGCCGAAGGTCAGTGCGCGGGCGTTGTTGTCGGCCAGGATGTCGGTGACCAGATACACCGCCGCCGGCTCGGCCGCACGTCGCGGTGCGATGCGTGGTTCATCGCCACGCAGCCGCACCGGGCTCACCACGCCGCCGTTGGCGAAGGCGCGGTAGGCGTTGGTCAGATCGAGCAGCCGCACATCGGCGCTGCCCAGTGCCAGCGACGCGCCGTAGTAGCCGCCGCTTTCGGGCAGCGCCAGGCCCAGCGCGTTGAGCCGCGCGAACAGCGCATCGGGTCCGAGCATCGCGCCCACGCGCACCGCCGGCACGTTGACGCTGCCGCCGAGCGCCGCGCGTGCGCTGATCCAGCCCTTGAAGCGGTGGTCGTAGTTCTGCGGCATGTACAGGCCGGCCGCCGTGCCGATCTGCGCCGGCGAATCGTCGAGCAGCGTGGCCGGCGTGATGAAGCGCTGCTCGAAGGCGAGCTGGTAGACGAAGGGCTTGAGCGTGGAGCCCGGCTGGCGACGCGCGATCACGTGGTCGACCTGCGGCGCCTGCGACAGGCTGCCGCTGCCGCCCACCCAGGCGAGCACGTCGCCGGTCTTGTTGTCGAGCACGACCACGGCACCGTCTTCGACGTTGCGGCCTTCCAGCTGCGACAACTGCTGACGCAGCGCGGCCACGGCGAAGCGCTGCAGGCGGGCATCGAGCGTGGTGCGCACGCTGATGCCGTGCGGCCTGCTCTCGTCCACCACTTGCCGCGCCACGTGCGGCGCCAGCTGTTCGCCGAGCGGCATGCCGCCGCGGCGCGCGAGCGCGGTGGAGGTGAGCGAGTCGACGCCGGTGCAGCTCAGTTGCTGCGCCTTCATCACGCCGCAGGCGCGCTGCGCCACCGTGTCAGTGTTGGCGTTCGGCCCGCGCACCAGGGCCGCGGCGATGGCCGCCTCCTGCGCATCGAGGCCGCTGGGCAGTTTGCCGAACAGTGTTTGCGACAGCGCGGCAATGCCCACGATCTCGCCGCGCCACGGCACGCTGTTGAGATAGGCCTCGAGGATCTCGCTCTTCTTCCAGCGCGCCTCGAGCCGGTGGGCGGTGATCGCCTGCTCCACCTTTTGCATCACGCTGCGCCCACCGGCGGGGCGCGCGAGGTCGTCGTCGATCAGGCCGGCCAACTGCATCGTCAGTGTGGAGGCGCCGCGCGTGCGCGTGTTCCACAGGTTGGCCCACGCGCTGCGCGCCACCGCCGACCAGTCGATGCCGCTGTGTTCGTGAAAGCTGCGGTCTTCGCTGAGCACGATGGCCTGCAGCAGCGCCGGCGACATCTCGTCCAGCGGCACCCAGCGCAGGCGGCGCACGCTGTCGTCGACGCGCACCGTCTGGATGGGCACGCCGTGGCGGTCGAGCAGCGTGAGGTCGGACGGCACATGCGCCGCCTTCACGTCGGCAAAGCCCGGCACGGCCTGCGCCACGCCGCACGCCGCCACACCGCACGCGATGGCGAGCGCGAAGGCGGCGAGCCGGGCGAGCTTCATTCGCGCACGCCCCAGCCGTGGTTCAGCGCGAAGCTGACCCGGCGGATCTCGCGGATGCGTTCGTCATCGCCGCGAGCGCCCTGCAATCGGCCTTCGACGATCTCGTACCCCATCAGCGCGAACACACGGTCGCCAACGAACAGCGGGCGCGAGTTGCCGTACCAGTCGACGCACGAGGCCTGGCAGCCGTCGCTCATGTGGCTGCCGGGCGTGGCCGCCAGCGTGCCGAGTTCGCCGAAGCGCAGGCCGCTTTCGCGCAGGTAGAGCATGGCGGCCGAGGGCGTGCGCAACTGGCGCGACGCCGATGCGCCGGCGCCGACGATGGGCAGGCCGACCAATCCACTGTGCGCGCCGTGTTCGCCGTCGGCCTTGTAGAAGAAGCCGTGGCTGCGCGTCTCGCCCTGCGCGGCGCCGGCGCGCCGGTAGTGGCCGACCGTCACCGGATAGCGCGCGAGCCGCACGCTGGTGAAGCCGAGATCGCCGTCCTGCCCGCCGATGACCACGGCGTTCCCGCCCATCGCCTCGATGCGGTCGACGGCGTGGGCCAGCGGCAGCGTGTAGACGGGTGCATCGTCGGCAGCGCCCAGGCGTACGGCATGCAGCACGTGATCCTGCCGCGACGCCGCATGGCGGTGCCAACCCGCGCCCGCGCCGTAGAGCAGGAAGTCGCCCACGTAGCGGTTGTGCAGCGACGGCCCATGCACGCCGGGCAGCACGCGGTAGGCATTGGCAGGTGCGGCGTCGCCGCCGTCACCGAAGCTTTCCAGCGGCAAACGCAGCAGCGCGAGTTCGCCGCCGTGGCGCTCGGCACCCCACATGCTTTCGCCGCGGCCCTGCGAGCGCAGCAGCACGTTGAGGTGGCCGTCATCGCCTTCAAGGAACGAGAACTGATCGATGGGCGAACCGCTGGTGCGCAGCGCACTCGGCGCGCTGCCGTCCAGCGGCAGGCGATACAGCGTGGCCGCCGATCCCGCCGGCGTTCGGTGCCGCGCCGTGGTCCACACATAGACCGATTGAGCGGACACATAGAACACGCGGCCGGCGGGGCCGAGCACGGCGGTGCTCTCGCAGGGCAGGCGCGCCTCGGCCAGATCGCAGGTGGTCACGGTGTGCAGCGCCACGCCGTGCAGCGGATCGAGCGGCTCGGGCGGCTGGTAAATGCGCGTGGCCGGCGCGATGGACTCGAACTGGTCCGGCGTGGCGCCGTGGTGCCATGGTCGCTGCGCGGGCAGTTGATCGCGGTAGGGGCGGCGTGGGTCGATGCGAAGCGGCGTGTAGAAGACGAGCTTGCTGCCGATCAGGCGGCTCGCGTAATTGCGCGACGAGTAGTAATCGTTCGAGCGCAGGTGGTGGGTGCTGCGGTGGCGCAGCAGGCCGTCGGCCGAGAGGTCGAACAAGCCGATCTCGGTGCCGCCGCGCGCGTAGCTGTAGCCGATGACAACCACCGTGTCGCCCCACAGCAGCATCTCGTCGTACCAGGCGCCGCGCGGATCGATGCCGTCGCCGAAGGCGTTGACCGCGGCGACAGGTTTCAGGCGCTGGCCGCGGATGTCGACGGTGAACAGCCGGCCGCGGCGCAGCACCACGAGGTGGTTGCCGCGCCGCTTGACGATGCCGCCTTCGTCGACGCCGGCGGTCTGCACGTTGGTGATGGATTCGTCGGCCGTGGCCTTGGCGGCAGCCGCGGGCGCCGGCGCGGCCTGCATCGGCATCGCCGATTCGGAGAGCGTGTCGGAGCGGCGCCGCATCTCCCCGTCGCGCTGCTTCAGCTGCTCGGCCCAGGCGGCGAAGCGTTGGGCGAGTTCGTGTTCGCTGCTGAAGGCCTGGAGGTGGCGGGTCTGCGCATTGGCGGCCAGCGGCCACAGGGCTGCTGCGACAACGGCCACAAGAAGCCGCTGGAAGACTGTGTTCATGCTCGACATGGGTACGTCCCGATCAGCGCACGACTACGTGCATGGCGGGTTCTACGCACGGGCTCCATGAATGGGGTGAATGGGTGACGTGCGTGCGGGTGGCTGCGTTGCGCTTCCGGCGGCGAACCCTCACCCCAGCCCTCTCCCGCGAGCGGGAGAGGGGGCAATACCGTCGGCGCGCTCCGGAGCAGCCATGCCCGGAGTTCCGCGAGTGGGGTGGGATTGGCTCCCTCTCCCTCTCCCTCTCCCGCTCGCGGGAGAGGGTTGGGGTGAGGGGCCGGTGGCGCAGCGCCGTCGTGCAACACATCGCGCCGGTCCTCACGGCCCCACCTCCACCACCGCATTCGGCAGCTCGCCATAACTCTCGGGCGCATACAGCGCCTCCACGCGCGTGGGCGGCAGCGAGAAGCGGCCCGCGTTGTTCAGCCGCAGCGTGTACTCGATGACGTGCACGCCGCGCGGCAGAAAGTCGAAGTAGCTGCGGAAGGCCTCGAAGCTGCGCTCCTCGAAGACGGCCCAGGCACCGCTGCCCGAACGCTGCTCGCCGCGGGTGGCGATCTGGCTGTCGCGCCCTAGCCCCGAGCCGAGCAGGGTGGCGCCGCCCGGCACCGGGTCGCTCACCACCACCCAGGTCATGTCGGACAGCGCATTCACCTCGATGCGCACCCGCAGGATGTCGCCGCGCGACCAGCGCGACTTGTCTTTTTGTTCGACCGGCGTGACGGTGCGCGTGAGGCGATAGCCCGCAAACAACGGCGCCTTCAGCGGGATGGCGGCGAGGCTCTGCACCGTGAGCCACGGCTTGCCGCTGCCCTCGTGCGTGACCGACAGCGTGCCGGGCTGCGCGGGCCACGCGAGCGTGACCGCATCTCCGCCCGCGGAACTCGACCAGTCGATGACCGACGACGCCTCACCCGTGCTCGCGAGACTTCGCCCACCCACCGGCTGCGACTCGAACTTGGCCGAGAACTTGTCAAGCGCGAGTGCCCCCCACAGGTTGGCTGTGGTGGTGAGCCACGCCCCGCCGCGCTGGCGGGCAAGCGCGCCCACCACCAGGCGCGGCAGCTCGTCGCGCCACGCCGGGTCGTCGATCACGGCGAGGATGAGCCGCGCGGCGTTGGCGTCGGCGCTGTCCATCAGCCACCACCAGAAGTCGTCGGCCTCGTTGCTGAAGCGCAGCGTGGTGCCGGCATACGTGAGGCGGCTGCGCAGGATCTGCTGCGCCTCTTGCAGCCGCTCGGCCTGATCGGGCACGCCATCGACCGCCCGCAGGATGCGCAGCCAGTCGATCACCGCCGCGGTGGGCCACTGGTTGGGCGTGAGGTTGATCGATCCCAGCATGCGCGCCTGCGCCCGGCCATGGCGTGCGAGCGCCTCGATGGCGGCGAGCTTGCGCACATCCAGATCGGGCCGGGGCGACCAGAAGCGGCGCTCGATGCGGCCTTCGACGAAGGCGGCGAGGCCATCGAGCATCGGCTTCTTCACCGCATCGGGCAGCACGAAGCCCGCCTCCTGCGATGCGGCCAGCAGATGCGCGGTGAGCCGGTCGCTGCCGCGCGGCGCATCGCCTGCGCGCGGCGGGAAGTAGTTCGCGAGACCGTCGCTGTCCAGATAGGTCGGCAGCGTGTTGACCACCGCCGCCCACTGCGCTTCGTCGTGCAGGCCGATCGCCTTGGACGCCCTCTGCTCCAGGCAGGTGAACGGGTAGGTCTCGAAGTAGCGGCGGATGCCCGGCAGCGCGCCGCTCAGCCGCGGCTGCAGCGCCACGCGCAGGCCGCCGCGTTTGGTGCCGCTCATTGACCCGTTTTGGGGCAGCGCATCGGCCGGTGCCGCAACGGGCAGCGTGAACGAACCGTCGAGCTGCGCGAGCGTCGCCTGCAGCACACGCACCGGCACCGCGGCCGCCACCTGCTGCGTGACCTTCAGACTATCCTTCGCGCCGCCGGCTTCTTCGGCCGCGGCTTCCCACACGATGTGCTCGGCCTCGGCCGGCACATCGATCGGCCACAGCAGCTCGCGCGCTTCGCCGGGCGGCAGCACCACATCCTGCGCCGGCAGCGTGATCGCCTCGCCGGCGTTCACCGTGCCGTGCAGCGCGGCGTGAACCTTCATCTCGCGCGCCGTGGTGTTGCGCACCGTCAGCATGGCGCTGAAGCGGTCGCCGTCGCGCACCAGCGGCGGCAGGCCCGAAAGCAGTTGCAGGTCCTGCGTCACGCGGATGCTGGCCGCGCCCATGCCGAACTTCTGCGCGCCCGCGTCGGCAATGGCCACCAGCCGAAAACTCGTGAGCGAATCGTTGAGCGGCACGTCGACCACCGCATCGCCGTTCGCATCGAGCGTGACCCGCGCCTTCCACACCAGCAGCGTGTCGAACAGCTCGCGCGTATGGCCGCGCCCGCCGCCACCGCCGGCCGGCACCGCCTTGCGGCCGTAGTGGCGGCGGCCGATGATCTCGCTCTGTGCGGTGCTGGTCTCCACGCCCCAGGCGCGCTGGCGCAGCATGGCGGCGAGCAGGTCCCACGAGGGGTTGTCGGCGAGCGCGAGCAGGCCTTCGTCGACCGCGGCAAAGGCCACCTCCGCCGTCTCGCCCGCGGCCAGCGGCTGCCCGTTGTGCGTCACCTTGATGCGCGCTCGCGCCGTCTGCCGCACCTGGTACTGCGGCTGGTCGAGCGTCACGGCCACTTGGAGTTCATGCGCGGCAACGCCCACGCGCAGCGTCGCCATGCCGAACCTGAACGAGGGCTTGGACAGATCGACCATCGCACTCGGCGGCTGGTACTCGCGGCCCTCGAACCAGAAGGCGCGCGCCCAGTCGACCGGCGCCTTCCAGCCCCAGGTGAAGAGCGAATACCACGGCACGTGGCGCAGGCGCCCGCGCAGTGCGAGCACGCTCACGTACACGTTGGGGCCCCAACCCTTCTCGATCTTCAGCTCGATGGTCGGGTCGTCGCCGCGCAGCGTGACCACGCGCGTGCTCATCACGCCTTCGCGTTCCACCGCCACCAGCGCCGTGGCCTCGCGGTAGGGCATGCGCACCTGCAGGCGCGCGGTCTCGCCGGGTTCGTAGCGCTTCTTCTCGGCCAGCACGTCGATGCGGTCGTCGTTGTCCTGCGCGAACCACAGCTCGCCCTGGCGCGTGATCCAAACGCTGGCGGCAGCTTCGGCGGTGTGGCCGGCGCCGTCTTTCGCCTGCACGATGAGCTCGATCTGGCCGGCGCTTGCGAGCTTCGCCTCGCACAGCAGCAGGCCGCGCGCATCGGTTCGGCCGCTGCACAGCGTGCCGAGTTCCTTCACCTCGCTGCGGTCGTCGTAGGCATAGAAGCCGCCGACCAGGCGCTTGCGCGTGCTGATCACCACCACCTGCCGGCCACGCACCGCCAGGTGCTGGCCGGCCAGCGGCTGGCCCGCGGTGTCGAGCGCGAGCGCGGTGAACGTGACCCGCTCGCGGTTGCTCACCCACGAACTCGCCTGGATGCCCGGCACCACCGCCGCCGGCCACAGCGCGATGCGGGTGGAGGCCGTCTGCACCGCGCCGTTGGGATCGTTGAAGCTCACTTCGGCCACGAGTTCGCTCGCTCGCGTGAGCGGCGGCAGGTTCGTCAGCGACACACTGGCCGCGCCGTGGCCGTCGGTGGTGAGCGGCAGCTTGTCGGCGACGAGGCGGCCTTCCGGCTGGTCGGCCGGCTCTTCGTCGCTGCGCTCGCCGTCACGCAGCGTCTCGGGCGGATCGAAGGAGAAGCCGGGGTAGTCGTCGAACGACACAGGGCGCGAACGCAGCAGGGCCGAGGCGCGTGCCGGCGCGTTCGCCATGCCGCCGCCGGACAGGTGGGTGAGTTGCACCTGCAGCGGGACTTGCGCGGGCGCCACCTGCAGACCCTTGGGGCCGCTCAACTGTGCGTCGACCAGCGGCACACGGAACTCCTCGACGCGAAAGCTGCCGGTGTCGAGACTCGCGCGCCGCCCGGTCGTGTCTCCCTCGCGCAGATCGCGCTCCAGCATCACCGAATAGGTGCCGAGCTTGGCCGCCGGCGGGATCTGCCACACGGATGCTGCGCTGCGCACGCCGTTCCAGGCGAGCGGCTGCACGTACTCCTGACCGCTGCCCTGGTGCACGATCTTCAGGCGCGTGGGCAGCTCGTCGGGCTTGGCCCATTCGAGGCCCGCCGAAGTCTCACGGCGCACGAAATGTTTCATCGACACCGTCTCGTCGGCGCGCAGCAGCGTGCGGTCGAACACCGTGTGCGCGCGCAACTCGGGAGCCAGCGACTGCACGCCGCTCGGCACGTTGAAGCGCCAGCCTTCGATGCCCTCGCGCCAATCGCTGAACACGAAGGCGGTGTCGACGCGGCCTTTCGCCGGGCCGTCGGCGATCGGCTTGCGGGCGGTGACGAACAGGCCGTCGGAACTGGCGCAGCCCGGCTGGTACGACTCGAAACCCTGCGCCACCTGCGCAAGGCCCTGCGCATCGGTGCGGCCGGCCCACAGGCGCCGGCCGTTGCAGTCGTTGATCGCCACCTCAGCGCCTTCGACCGGGCGGCCGTGGTCCAGGGATGTCACCCACACCAGGCTGTTTTCGCGGCTGCGCTTGAAGTGCACGCCCAGGTTGGTGACCAGCACGCCGGTGCGCACGTACATCGGCGCGGCCTTGTCGAGCAGCGCCTCGCCGAGGCCGCGCGACTCGATCTCGATCACGTGGTAGCCGGGCTCGGCGAGCGGTATGCCGACCACCTCGAAGGGCCGCGGGTCGCCGCCCTGCAGTTGCGGCAGGTCGAGGCGCTTCGCATCGGCCTCCTTCGCCAGCAGCGACACCTCGCGCGTGCCGATGTGGCGCTCGAAGCGCCGCGTGACGGTGCGTCCGCGCGCATCGAGCCGCTGCTCGCTGTCCATCCACTGGTCTTGCGGCAGCCCCGCCTCCTTGGCGCTGATGCGGCGCTCGTGATAGCGCGAGAGTCGCGCATGCCACGCCAGCATCTGCGCATCGCCCTCGATGCGCTTGATGCGCACCTGCCCCTTCGATGCGCCGGGCCGCAGATCGCCCTGCACATGGCGCAGCGTGACGGGCAGCATGGCGTCGGCGCTCCACTCGACGATGCCGAACGGCGCGGCGGCGAACTTGGCGATGGGCGGGGTGTCGCCCGTGGCCACGGTGAGCGGAAAGCTGGCGGCGTTGGCGAGCGGGCGGCCGGCGGCATCCGTGAGGCCACTCGGCAACTCGACGGTGAACGAGGCGTTGGGCGGCAGCGGCGACGGGAACTTCACTTCGTCGACTTCGGGGTCGCGCTGGTCGGGCTCGAACACCGGTGCCATCGGCTCGCCGCCGGCGGGCCGCAGCCGCACGGCTTCGGCCAGCGCACGCTGGATCGGCGCCGAGAAGCGCAGCACCAGCGGGCGGATCGGCATGCACGGCGCGTTGGCGCGCTCGCGCTGGCAGGAAAGCTCGGCGGCGAAGGGCTCGCGCACGCGAAAGCTCTTGTGCTGCACGATGGTGGTGAGCACCTGCGCATCGGCCGCCGAGGCGATGCCGCGGCCCCAGACGATGCGCATCGGCGTGGCTGGCGGCAGCGGGCGTGCGCAGGCGACGAGCAGCGTCTTCGCGGCGTGCGCAGCATCCACGTGGCGCGCCTTCAGCACCGCCTCGCGCGCGGGGCCGCTCACCACGCGCAGCGGCAAGCGTTCGCCGATGCCTTCGACTTCACACCAGGCGTGGGCCTCGACGCTCGCCACCACCGCGCGGCCGCTGAGTTCGAGCAGGAAGTGCTGGTCTTCCTCGATCTGCGCGCCCTCGTAGGGCTGCGTGCGCACGAGCGCCGGGCCGCCGGTGAAAAACGTGAACGAGGTTCGACCGCTGAGCGTGCCCTGCAAGGGCGCCCAGCCGGAACGCGCCGCCACTGTGCAGCGCGAGCCGGGCGGCAGCGTGTCGGCGAAGTCGTAGAGCCAGGTGCGGTCGTCGGCCCAGCGGCCGGTGCCATCAACCCGGCTGCCGCTGCACTGCACGTTGAACGGATCGGGCAGGCGCGGATCGCCATGCCGCACCACCGCCTCGGAGAACTTCACCGTGACCTGCCGCACCTGCGCCACTTCGCCCTGCGGGCTGAGGCTGGTGACGGTGGCCGCTTGTGCACACGACAGGCCGAGTGCCAACAGCCACGACACGATCCCGGTTCTTGCCTGCACGCACGCCCCCTTGAGATGGTGTGCGAGGAGTCTACTGAGGCGAATCAGTGGGTGATGGGTTGCGCGTTCGGGTTGAGTCGGCGCTGGGCCGCGGCCCCCTCACCCCCCACCCTCTCCCCCTGTGGGGGCGAGGGAGCAATACCCGCTTGCGGCCAGCCCGGCGTTGTCGAGCCGCCAAGCTCTTGTGCTCCTGCCACATCACCCCCCGTTCTTCCGCTCCTCCTCCGTCAACTCCCGCCGCAGCGCCTCGATATCGCGCAGCCGCGCATCGATCACCGACACCTCGATGAAATCCGTGCGCCCGCCCTCGCGCGCCGAGCGCTGGCCGGCGCGCAGGCGATCCACCGCGCCGTTCAGATCCCCCAGCGCCAAGCGCGCTTCGGCCTCGGCTCGCAGCGAGCGCAGCGGTTCGCCGAGCCCGCGCCAGAGCTGGCTTGCGAGCATCCAGGCCTCGGCATCGCCGGGATGGCCGGCCACCCAGGTCTGCAGCGCATCGGCGCTTCGCTTGAGCGACACCGCATCGCCCGCGTGCTCGAGCGCCAGGCGTGCGCCCAGCAGCAGCACCGGCCGCGAGCCGTCGTCCCGATGCGGCGCGATGGCCGCCTCGGCGCGCGGCGTGTCGTTGCGCGCGAGCGCGATCTGCACCTCGAGCAGCGCCACGGCGCGCGCGGCGCGGGCATCGCGCGGGCCGTCGCGCAGCAAGGCCTGCAACTGGGCAAACGCCGCGTCGGCACGCTCGCCATCGCGCAGCAAGGTGGAGGCCAGCGCGCTGGAATACGCCGCGGCCATGCGGTCCTCGCGCGGCGCATCGGCCGCCGCCTTCTGCGCCTGCCAGCGGCGCAGCGAATTCACGCGCGAATCCATCAGCACGCGCGCACGCGCCTGCGCCAGGCTGTGTTCGAGCACGCTCACCGGCGCCGCACGCTCCGCCGTGCCGAGCCGCGCGCGCGCCTCGCCGATGCGCTCGGAGGTGAGCGGGTGGCTGCGCAGGTACGGAAATCCGCCGCTGTCGTTGAGGCGGTACGAATGCTCGAGCTTCTCGAACATCGCCGCCATGCCGCCGGGCGCGAAGCCGGCACCGGTCATCACGCCGAGGCCGATGCGGTCGGCCTCGCGCTCCATATCGCGCGAGAAGTTGAGCTGCCCCTGGATCGCCGCCGCCTGCCCGCCGGCCACCGCGGCCTGCGCCATCTCGGGGCTGTGCGCGCGGCTCGCGGCGAGCACGCCGAGGATCATCGCCGCGGTGCTGAGCAGCGTCTGGCGTTTGCTGTTGCCGATGCTGCGCGCGATGTGGCGTTGGGTCACGTGCGTGAGTTCGTGCGCCAGCACCGAAGCCAGCTCGTCCCGCGTGGCCGTCATCGCGATGAGGCCGAGGTGCACGCCGACGTAGCCGCCCGGCAGCGCGAAGGCGTTGACGCTGCGGTCGCGCACCAGGAACGCCTCCCAGGCGAAGCGCTGGTCGATGTCGGCACCCAGGTCGCCGCGCTGGCGCGCCGCGGCGAGCAGCGCGTTCCACATCGTCTGCACGTATTCGAGCAGCACCGGGTCGTCGAGGTAGTCGGGATCGCGCCGGATCTCGCGCATGATCTGATCGCCCAGCTTGCGCTCGGTGCCGATGCCGAAGTCTTGGGTGGCACTGTCGCCGAGCGCGGGCAGGCGGTTCTGCGCCAGCGCGGTCGGTGCGGGCGCGGCGGCAAGCACGGCCATGGCACACAGTACGGCCAGAGGCAGCGTGCGAAGGGGGGCGAGGAGTCTCAACGCGGTGGTTCCGGTGGCGACGATGCCCGTTCGAGTGCGCAGCGGCGGCAGAGTTCGCAACGACCGCCGCGCACGGGCTGCTGGCTATGATGCCAGCCCGACTTTGCTGTCATGTTTCTTCGCGTCATGGGCCACGATTCACCCCTCACTCATTTCGACGCCGCGGGCCAGGCGCACATGGTCGATGTCTCCGCCAAGGCCGAGACCCACCGCGTCGCGCGCGCCACCGGCGTCATCCGCATGAAGCCCGAGACGCTGGCGCTGATCACGCAAGGCAGCGCGAAAAAGGGCGACGTGATCGGCGTCGCGCGCATCGCGGCGATCCAGGGCGCGAAACGAACGGCGGAGCTGATTCCGCTGTGCCACCCGCTGCCCATCACCCAGGTCGGCATCGAGTTCGAGATCGACGCGGCCGCCAGCAGCGTGCGCTGCACCGCGCAGGTCGAAACGCTCGGGCGCACCGGCGTGGAGATGGAAGCGCTGACTGCCGTACAGGTCGGGCTGCTGACGATCTACGACATGTGCAAGGCCGCGGATCGCGGCATGGTGATGGGCGAGATCCGGGTGCTCAGCAAGCGTGGGGGGAAGTCCGGCGAGTGGGTGGCGCAGGACTGAGCGATTGCCCGCTCAGACCGCTCAGAGAAAGTCGCGGTAGGTCAGCGCCTTCGTCGGCGCCGCGCATTGGAACGGCACCGCCTCTTCGGGTGTGAACATCCGTTCACACGGCGTGAAGAAGGGTTGCGCATCGGGGTGATTGAACTCGCGCAGCCGCGCCGCGATGTGGCGGGCGCGGTCGAGATCGCCGAGTTCCGCATAGGCCTTCGCCCACGCGATCATCAACCGCGTGTCGAGCAGATAGTGCGAGGCGATGCGAAACGAATCCATCGCCTGCGAGGGATGCGCGGTCGTCGTCGCCGCCGCGTAGTGGGCATGGTGCGCGAACAGCACGCTTTGCTTGCCCGCTTCGATGCGCTGCGCCAGTGACGACGCATCGTCGCGCGGCGCGAAGATCACCGAGACGCGCAGGTAGTCGAGCACCGACAGCACGCCGCCGAGCGCCATCGCGAGCGAGGCGGTGACGAGCGCGGTGCGCCAGCGGCGGGCGCGCGACGTGACCGCCGTGGCGCCCGTGTCCAGGTCCGTCGCCGCTGATGCGCCGCCGCCCAGGCACAGCCCGAACGCGAAGGCGGTGGGCAGCAGGAAGTAGGCGTACCACAGCGGGTACTCGAACTGGCTGTGGATGCCGACCATCAGCACCAGCATGAACGCTGCGCGGAGGGTGCGCGCCTCCTCACCGGTTGCCTGCTGGCTCGCGCGAAAGGCGCGCCAGAAGGCAAAGCACAGCAGGCCGCTCACCGCGGCCGCCAGCGGCAGGCCGAGTTCCACTGCGAACTGCAGGAAGAGGTTGTGCGTGTGATCGAAGAACTCCGACGGCCGATCCGGAAATGGCGTCAGGGTCCACGCGAAGTTGAAGTTGCCCCACCCCACGCCGAACCACGGGTTCGCCTTGATGAGTTCCCAGGTGTTCGACCAGATGGCGAAGCGGTTGCTTGAAAAATTCTCGCGTGGCACGAAGCGGCCTTCGCCGGCGAACGCCTGGCCTGTCGTCTGCGCGAAGGCATTGAGGGCGAACCAGCACAGCGCATAGAGCAGCGGGCCGACGATGAGCGCCAGCCGTGCGCTACGGGGCAGCGGCTTATCGAGCAGCCCCCACCCGGCGAGCACCAGCACGCCAAGCGCTGCCGTGCGGGAACCGGTTTGCACGATGCAGGCGACCAGCAGCGCAAACCCGAGCAGCGCTGCGGTGCGCATGGCGCCTTTGAGGCGGGGCCACCACCACACCAGGCACACGATGCTCCAGAGCAGCAGCGTGCCGAGATGGTTGGGCTGGCGCAGATTGGCGGCTACGCGCGGGCCGGAGGATGGGGCGATCCAGGGGCCATCAGCCCATTGGGGGATGAAGTATTGGATCTGGGCAAAGACGAGGCTCACGGCGCCGGCCATGAGGAGCGTGGAGGCGAGCAGCCGGAAGCTGGAGTGAAGCTGCGCCGGTGCGGGCGAAGCTGCCCCGCAGGCGATGAGCAAGGCACCCCCGATAGCCGCTGCAGCCGACAAGCCGAGTGATGCTGGAAGCGTGCGCCAGCCCGCCGACACCACGGTCGTGACGATCAGAAAGGTCAAGGCAGCAGCGGCCGCCCGTCGACCGCTTTGCGGGACGCGCGGTGACGCCGATGAGGAAACCAGCAACGCGAGTAGCGAACCCCAGCCGACAAACGCAACGGCCTGGTTTAGGAAGGTCGCGGATGGGGGAAGGTTGAAAGCAAGCAGCAGGGAGACCAGAACCACAACTGGTACAGCGCGCGCAATGAACGAGCATCCGGCGGCAGTGCTCAAAGCGACGTCATCTGCCCAATCGAAAAATCGCATGCGAGGACGTCACGTAGAACTGGTCAAACATTCGGCCCATCAACGCGACAACGGCAACGGCATCTTGGTATCAGAGAGAACGTCATACCGTTGCTGAAGAAGCGCCCAGGCTGCCCTTCCTTCATCGCATCGCGGCTCCGGGTGCATCTTGCATATTCGAGCAAGAGTATCTTCCGCCTCCTTCTTGCGGCCATTCAACCCAGCTGCGAGCGCATACCGCAGCATCGCTGGCGGAACGGCGTGGCGCAGAGAAACATCGCGCATCCAGTCAAGCTCACTCTCCGTCAGCCCTGGCCGAGCCAGAGTCAACAAGAACCGATGATATTCACGTGGCGCATCGAGTAGCACCACATCGGGCACGTTCTGGGCTGCGGGATTCTCGGCATCAACACCAATCATGGCGAAGCGTAGTTGGCGAGCGCCATCTTGAACGCGCAAGTACTCCAAGCTGACCCAGGCAAGCATGCCGATAGTGCCAGCCAAGACGGCAAGCGCCATCCAACGTCGGACTTGGACCCTCGAAACGGGATCACGCACGCCCTCGAGCATTCCCATCATTAAGCCGACCGGAAGAAGGAAGTAGGTGTAGTCAAGCGGATATTCCAGCAGGCCGTGCAGAAGGAGCGCCCCGATGCTGCCAAGCCATATCCATTGATCGGCAGACCGGCAGCACCTGATCTGACGCACCACCCACCACACGATCGCGCCGAAGAGCAATAGGCCAAGCGGAATTCCATTCCAGAGAACAAGATCGAGTACGAGGTTGTGGCTGTTCCGCAGCCATTCATGGCTGGCAGGATGGGCTAGTACGGCCGCTTGTTGGGCCAACGCAATCTGCGTCCAACCATAGCCACTCCAAGGCGCCTGCAATGCGGCATCGACCAACGTCTGCCAATGCAGCCAGCGTGTGCCTGCATGCAGGCGCTCCTCCAACGACCCGGTAGGGAGCAACAGCGCATCACTCAACCGCTCCCAACCAAGAACCAAAGCGGCAAAGAGAACAATCCCTCCCGCCATCACTCGTCCGTCCAAGCGCAGTCCGACGCGCCGATGCATCACCGCCCACCAGAGGCCAAGCATCACAACGAAAAACCAACCGGTCCGCGACTGACTCATGGCCATACCGAAGGCAAACCATGAAACTGCCAGCGCAGCCACAACAGCCGAAATTCGTCTCCGCTCAAACTGGCCGAGCACTGCCATGACGCTCAACGCCAACAGCGTCGCCAGATGATTGGGCTGGGCGAGGTTGCCGTAGGGGCGCCCCCCTGGGCGCATGTCGATCGAAAATATGCCCCAGCTAAGATTCAGCCACTGAACCACAGCAAGTGCCGTCGAAACAATGCCGGCTGCGATCAACGCCACGGCCAAGCCATCACTGAGATCAGAGACGCGCTGATGTGTGGCGCCCGCAGCGATGCTCAGTGCGAGCGCCACCAGATACAGACTACTGAGCAGCGCGTCAGAGAGAAAGACAATCTGACCGCTGACCCACTGCACTGGGGCAACCGCCGCTGCGGCAAGAGCCACCCACGCACTGGAAGAAACACGAACGCGGGCGTGAGCTGCGAAGACGGCGGCTGCGACAAGCGCAACACCGAAGGCGGCCAACGCCTGCTGCTCGAAAGAGTTCCAGGGCGGATAGTGGCCAGGCAAGAGGTAGCTGAGGCACAAGGTGAACAGCCCCAGGAACATCGTCGGATAGTTCAGGATGGGAACTGACATGTATATGTGCGCGGGAGTGGGCTATCAACCAACAAAAAGAGCGTGCCGCGGCACGCTCTTTTTTTGACGGGCGGAATCGATTAGTTGGCCGAGTAGGTTCCCGACGTAGTCACCGTTGCCTTGCACGAGCCCGGCAGGAACTTGCCGACGGTGGCCAGGTCACCAGATACGACACCGCACAACCAGCCGCCGACTTGAGCGCCCAGGTCGGTAGGCGAGGCCATGTAGGTGTTGTCAACCTTCACCGGAACCAAATAGACATACTTGTCGTTGAGACCGGCATCGATGCCTGCGTTGATTTGCACGCGCACCATGCCATTCGCGTTGGTCGCAACCTGCTTCACATACTTACTCGTTTGGGAAGCGCTTTCACAGCCCCAGCCGCCTGCGGCAGGGGCGGCGCCAGAACTTGCCGACTGGTAGGTCTCGGTCACGCTTGTCCGACATCCAGATGCGGCGAGCACCACTTCTGACATCTTTGCCTTCTTCGTGTAATCCTGATACGCCGGCAGCGCCACCGCTGCCAGGATGCCGATGATCGCGACCACGATCATCAGTTCGATGAGAGTAAAACCTTGTTGAACGCGCTTCATTGAAAAGCTCCTGAAAGGGTGGTGAAGTTGCCCTCTTCCTTGTGCAGGGTGCATGCCAGCCTTTTCAGCGTGAGGTTCGTCGCACTTCGGCGGATCGACTGACGCACCGGGTCACAATTTGTCGAACTCGCGCGCTGCACTGGAACACAACTGACGCAACTGGTCAGTTTCGCCAGGCGTTCAGCACGGCGGCGTGATGCGGTTCGAGCCGCATCGTCTGGCCGGCCTGCAGCGCGTGAATGCGGTGGCGCGTGTCGAAGCGGGCGATCTCGCTCATCACGGCGTCGAGTTCACCTGGCTTGATGTGCGTGATGTGCACGTCGATGCTGCCGGCCAGCTGATTCAATTCCGCGCGCAAGGTCGAAGGGCACAGGTGCTGGCTGATACCGGCCAGGTGCCGCTCATCGTTGCCGAAGGCGGTTTCGATGACCAGCTGCGCCACCTTCATGTCGGCGAGGCGCCGCCATAGCGCGGGGTTCGGGCCGGTATCGCCGGTGTAGACCCACCAGCCCGCTTCGCCGCCGTCGACGGCGAAGCCGACTGCGGGCACGGTGTGTTCGGCAACCAGCACTTCGATGCGGTGTGCATCCAGCAGCAGCACGTCGCCCACGGCGAAGGGCTCGAAGCGGAGCGCCGGCGCCTCGGTGCTCGGCAGGCGCGTGAAGTCGGGCCAGATCACGCCGTTGAAGATGTGCGTGCGCAGCGCGGCAATGGTCTCGGGCAGCGCATGCACGGTGACGGGGCCGCGCTTGGCCGCCAGGCGCGTGCGCAGCACGCTGTCGGCGAGCAGTCCGATCGACAGCACATGGTCGAGGTGCGAATGGCTGACAAGGATGTGGTCGATGCGCGCCATCTCGCCCAGCGTCAGGTCGCCCACCCCCGTACCGGCGTCGACGAGCACGGTGTCGCCCAGCAGGAACGAGGTCGTCTTGGAGCCGGCGGCGATGGCACCGGAACAGCCGAGGACGCGAATGATCATGAGAGTCGAAGCCGTGCAGCCCGGCAGTGAAGGTAGGCGGTCCCCAGCCGGGAGGCCGCGAGGCACCCAGGCCTCCATGCAATGGTGCGGCCGCCGTTTCCGCTCTGCAAGACGCGCAAGTCGCGTTTTCGGCGCGTGGCGCGACGGCGCAACCACGCGCGCAGAGGGGGCGTGAAAAGCATCACGGGCCTTTGACAGGCCCGTGATGAAAAACGCTCAAGAAATTCGAACCGCCGTTGCGCCGGCGAGCGGCGCCCGTCGCTCAGCCCTGCACGAACTGCATCTGCGTGCCGGCAAGCTCGATCACATCGCCGTTCTTGAGATGCACAGTCTCGCCGACGAGCGGCGTGCCGTTGACGGTGGGCCGGTTCGCGCCTTCGACGTGCGCGAACACGTAGCCGGCCGGGCGCTTGGTGATGGAAGCGACCTGCACGCCGGGCTTGCCGACGGTGGTGACGACTTTGACGAGATTGACTTCGCGGCCGGCCGCGGCGCCGTTGAGCACGCGGATGGATGCGGGCACGGTGGCGGTGCCAAGGGCGCCGAAGCCGGAGTTGCCGTAGCCGCCGGTCGGGGCATAGGCGCCGGGCGAAGGTGAGCGGGCTGCCGAAGCCGAGGCCGGCTTCATGATCATCGTCTTCTCGTACTCGTTGCCGTCATCGACGAGGTACTTGATCTTGTACTTGCCGATCTCGACCGTGTCGTTGTGCGCGAGCAGCTGCTTCTTGACGGCCTTGCCGTTGATGTAGGTGCCGTTGGTGCTGTTGAGGTCTTCGATGAAGACGTCGGCACCGACCATCTGGAGCACGGCGTGTTCGCCGCTGACGGCGAGGTTGTCGATGACGATGTCGTTGTACGGGCGGCGGCCGAGGGTCGTCTTGTCTTTGGTGATCTGGACCTCCTTGATCACCACACCGTCGAGCGATACGACCAGTTTGCCCATGCTAGACCTCGTGTCTCTTCTCGTCTGTCTTCGATTCGTCGTATGAGCCGATGCGCGCCGCTCAGCGCCGGAAGGGCCACCACGAACGTGCTGGACTGCTGATGCTGCGTACCCGTGCCAGTATCACAGAAATATTGTCCTTGCCCCCCGCGTCATTGGCTGCATCGACGAGTGCGGCACCTGCTTCTTCGAGCGAGTCGCACGACTGCAACAGCTGCGCGATGCTCTCGTCGTCGACCATGTCGTTGAGGCCGTCGGAGCACAGCAGATAGAGGTCGCCGGGCATCAGATCGTGCAGGTGCGTCTCGAGCAATACGGTGTCTTCGACCCCCACCGCGCGCGTGACGAGGTTCTTGTTGGCCGAGAACGCGGCCTGCTCCTGCGTGATGAGCCCGGCGTCGATCTGTTCCTGCAGCAGCGAGTGGTCGTGCGTGATCTGCTGCAGCCGCCCGCCGCGCAGGCGGTAGGCGCGCGAGTCGCCGACGTGGCCCATGAGCAGCCGCCCTTCGCGGAACGCGCCGACGACGAGCGTGGTGCCCATGCCGGCGTACTGCGGGTTGGAGTTGGCGGCGTTGAAGATGGCTCGGTTGGCGTTGTCCACGCAGATGTCCATCGCACGGCGCACGTCGGCATCCGACGCGGAGGCCGACGCCTCCTGCAGCCAGCGGCCGAGTTCGGTCTTGATGAAGGAGGTGGCCATGCCGCTGGCCACTTCGCCGGCGTTGTAGCCGCCCATGCCGTCGGCCAGCACGATGAGGGACGAGGCTTCGTCCACCGCCACCGAGTCCTCGTTGTTGTTGCGAGCGCGGCCAGTGTCCGTGGCGCTGAAGAACTCGAAACTCATGGTGTGGATGAAGACGGGTGGCCCGCCCCGGGAAGGCGACGCGGCAGGCGGGTCGGAGGGCGGAATTGTGCCTTCAATCGGGCCTCCGGTACGGCGCGGTGGCGGCGAACGGATCGTCCGACCCGGGGGGCGGCGCGTCGTCCGGCAGAGGTTCGGCGGGAGCCGGCTCGAGCATGCCGCACACCGCGCGCAGGTCCCGGGCCAGCTCGCGGCCGTCGCCGTAGCGCACCTCGGGCCGCTTCTCCAGCGCCAGCGCCACCACGTCGGCCAGCGTCTGGGGCAGCTCGGGACGCAGCGTGCGCACGTCGGGCGCCGGGGCGTTGGCAATCTCGAACATGAGTTTCGCCATCGAGTCGGCACGGTGCGGCAGCCGTCCGGTGAGCAGCTGGAACAGCATCACGCCGAGCGAGTACAGGTCGGAGCGCCCGTCGACGCGGTTGCCGGCCATCTGCTCGGGCGACATGAACGAGGGCGTGCCCAGCACCATGCCCGTGCGGGTGCGGCTCGAATCGGTGATGCGCGCGATGCCGAAGTCGGTGACCTTCACGGTGTTGCGGTCCGGATCGACCATCACGTTGGCCGGCTTCACGTCGCGGTGCACCACGCCCTGGCTGTGCGCGTAGGCGAGCGCGTCGGCCACGCGCGCGACGATCTGCAGCACGTGCGGCACGGGCAGCAGCTGGGCCGGCTGGGTGTGGCCCTGCAGGTCGTGGCCGCGCAGGTATTCCATCGCGATGTAGGCGAGCTCCTGGTCCTCGCCGGCGTCGAAGATGGTGACGATGTCGCGGTGCTGCAGGCGGCCGGCGGTCTCGGCTTCGCGGAAGAAGCGCTCGCGCGCTTCGGCGAGTTCGGTGCCGTCGAACTCGCGCGCCAGCGCCATGGTCTTGATGGCGACCTGGCGGCCGATCTTCGGGTCGTGGCCGAGGTACACCGCACCCATCGCGCCGCGCCCGAGTTCACGGTCGATCTGGTAGCGGCCGAGCGTCGTGCGCTCGGGGTGGCGCGTGGTGGGTGCGACGGAGGCCGGCGCGGACACGGACTCGGGGGCGCTCGATGCCGGTGCCGGCCGGCTTGTCGGGCGCGCAGCCGGCGGCACACGCCGCGCCGAGCCACGACCAGCGAGATAGCCCAGATGTCCCGCCGCGAGCGCCGCCACGGGAATGAAACCGGCGGCGGCACCCGGCCAGACGGCGAGCCACAGCAGCACGAACCACACGACGCAGGCCGCCAGCGTGATGGCAATCGCCAGGCGGCGCGGCAGCCGGGGCAGACCCAGCGCCACGTACAGCAGCGCTGCGGCAAAGGCGGTGCCGATGGCGGCCCAGGCGATCAGCTGCGGCACGCCGGCGATGCCTCTCAGCCGGCTTGCGCCGACTCGCTGCGCTTCTTGAGCACGAAGCCGACGACGAAGACCAGCAAGGCGCCGACGGCACCGGCGACGTAGCCGAGCGTCGACGGATCGATGTGGCTCCACTGGACGAGGTGCGGCGTGACGGCGGGATCGGTCACGGCCATGGTGCCGGCGATCCAGCCGAGCAGCATGCCGCCCAGGGTGATGATGATCGGGAAGCGGTCCATCAGCTTGATGACCAGCTGGCTGCCCCACACGATGATGGGAATGCTCACCAAGAGGCCGAAGATCACGAGCGGCATCTTGTGGTCGCCGCCGGCATTCTCGGCCGCACCGGCAATGGCGATGACGTTGTCGACGCTCATCACCAGATCGGCCACGATGATGGTCTTGATGGCCGCCATCAGCTTGTCGCTCGCCTGGATGTTGGCGTGGTCGTCATCGTCGGGTGCGAGCAGCTTGACGCCGATCCACAGCAGCAGCGCGGCGCCCACGAGCTTGAGGTAGGGAATCGCCAGCAGCGTGAGCGCGAAGAAGATGAGGATCACGCGCAGCACGATCGCCCCGGCCGTGCCCCACAGGATGCCCTTGATGCGGTGCTCCGGCGACAACTTGCGGCACGCCAGGGCGATCACCACCGCGTTGTCGCCGCCGAGCAGGATGTCGATCATGATGATCTGGCCGACAGCGATCCAGAACTCGGGGGTCATGAACTGTTCCATCAACGCGATCCTTGCTCCAAAGTCGTCAAAGTGTAGGGGGGGTGTTGCCTGCGGCCGATGCGTGGAGTTGCAGATGCGACCTAAGCGAAAGGGCCGCACGCGGCGACCCTTGGGCACAAGTGCCGCGGACCGGCGGCCCGCAGCGAACGGTCTTCTTGCGCGCCGCTGCCGCGGGTCACGGTCCGTCGTTCAGAGCAGGCCCTTGAGCAGCTTGCCCATCTCGGACGGGTTCTTCGTCACGGTGAAGCCGCACGCTTCCATGATGGCGAGCTTGGCATCGGCCGTGTCGTCGCCGCCGGAGATCAGCGCGCCGGCATGGCCCATGCGCTTGCCCGCGGGTGCGGTGACACCGGCGATGAAGCCGACGATCGGCTTCTTCATGTGGTCCTTGCACCAGCGCGCGGCGTCGGCTTCGTCGGGGCCGCCGATCTCGCCGATCATGATGACGGCGTCGGTGTCGGGATCGTCGTTGAACATGCGCATCACATCGATGTGCTTGAGGCCATTGATCGGGTCGCCGCCGATGCCCACGGCGCTCGACTGGCCGATGCCGATGTCGGTGAGCTGCGCCACCGCCTCATAGGTCAGCGTGCCCGAGCGCGAAACCACGCCGACGCGGCCCTTCTTGTGGATGTGGCCCGGCATGATGCCGATCTTGATTTCGTCGGGCGTGATGAGGCCCGGGCAGTTCGGGCCGAGCAGCAGCGTTTCCTTGCCGCCCTGCGCAACCCTGAGCTTCATCTTGTTGCGCACTTCCAGCATGTCCTTGATGGGAATGCCTTCGGTGATGCAGATGGCGAGATCCAGGTCGGCCTCGACCGCCTCCCAGATGGCGGCCGCGGCACCGGCCGGCGGCACGTAGATCACGCTGACGGTGGCGCCGGTGTTCTCGGCCGCGTCCTTGACGGTCGCGAAGATCGGAATGCCCTCGAAGTCTTCGCCGGCCTTCTTCGGGTTCACGCCAGCGACGAAGGCCGCTTTGCCATTGGCGTAGTCGCGGCACATGCGGGTGTGGAACTGGCCCGTCTTGCCGGTGATGCCCTGCGTGATGACCTTGGTGTCTTTGTTGATCAGGATGCTCATGTGTGTTCCTTGGGCTGCGTGCTGGCTTACTTCAGCGCAGCCATGACTTTTTCGGCGGCCTCGGCCATCGAATCGGCGCTGATGATGGGCAGGCCGCTGTCGGCCAGCATCCTCTTGCCCTGCTGTTCGTTCGTGCCCTTCATGCGCACGACCAGCGGCACCTGCAGGTTCACCGCCTTGCACGCGGCGATCACGCCTTCGGCAATGGTGTCGCAGCGCATGATGCCGCCGAAGATGTTGACCAGGATGGCCTTGACCTTCGGGCTCGCCAGCATGATCTTGAAGGCTTCGGTCACCTTCTCGGCGGTGGCGCCGCCGCCCACGTCGAGGAAGTTCGCCGGCTCGCCGCCGAAGAGCTTGATGGTGTCCATGGTCGCCATCGCCAGACCCGCGCCGTTGACCAGGCAGCCGATGTTGCCGTCGAGCTGGATGTAGGCGAGGTCGTACTTGCTGGCCTCGATCTCGGCCGGGTCTTCCTCGTCGAGGTCGCGGTAGGCCACGATCTCGGGGTGGCGGAACAGGGCGTTGCTGTCGAAGTTGAACTTCGCGTCCAGCGCCTTGATGTTGCCGTTGCCTTCCAGGATCAGCGGGTTGATCTCGGCGAGGCTGGCGTCGGTGTCCATGTAGCACTGGTAGAGCTTCTTGAACACGTCGATGGCCTGCGCCTGCGAGGCTTGCGGCACGCCGATGCCGTTGGCGAGTTCGACGCCCTGCGCATCGGTCATGCCGGTGAGCGGGTCGACGAAGACCTTGATGATCTTCTCGGGCGTGGCGTGCGCCACTTCCTCGATGTCCATGCCGCCTTCGGAGCTGGCCATCATTGCGACCTTTTGCGTGGCACGGTCGGTGACAGCGGCGACGTAGTACTCCTTCTTGATGTCCGCGCCTTCCTCGACCAGCAGGCGGCGCACCTTCTGGCCTTCGGGGCCGGTCTGGTGGGTCTTGAGCTGCATGCCGAGGATTTCTTCGGAGAGCTTCTTCACGTCGTCGAGCGAGCGCGCGAGTTTCACGCCGCCGCCCTTGCCGCGACCGCCGGCGTGGATCTGCGCCTTGACGACCCACACCGGGCCGCCGAGCTTCTGCGCGGCTTCGCCGGCTTCGTGCACGCTGAACGCGGGGTAGCCGCGCGGCACCGGGACGCCGAACTGGCGCAGGATTTCCTTGCCTTGGTATTCGTGAATCTTCATCGCGGGCTCTCTTGCTGAGGTTCGGGGGAGGAATCGGCCGATCGGGCGTCGGCTTGTTCGGTAGGCGCGGGACGGTACCAGCGCGGATAGTGCGTGCGCACGGCTTCGCGGTCGAAGCGCAAGGCGTGGCAGCGGTTGAGCTGGAACGGCGGCTTGTCGGCGCCGGGGTGGTCGGTGGTGCGGAACACGTCGCCGGCAAAGGCCTGGATCACGGCGGTGGGCAGCACCTGCGTCATCTCGGTGATGTGGGTGCAGCCGCGCGTGCCGGCCAGGCGGCGGCGCACGGCATCGCGAAAACCATCGCGCAGGTTCAGGCCGACGAGTTGCTGGTAAGCGTCGCCATGCGCATCGCATTCGCCGATGTAGGGCATCCACAGGGTCTCGGAGCCGGCCTCGAGGATGTTCATGCGCTCGTCGATCACCAGGCGCAGCAGCATCTCGTGGATCGGATCGCCGGCGCGGCGCAGACCGCTGCCGAGTTGCACGTCACGCGTCTTCACGTCGGTGAGGCGAGCGTCCACCTCCCACAGGCCATCGCCGCGCGCAAAGATCTGCACGTCGATCGTGCGGCGGTGCTTGAGTTGGCGCCCGGGCGCGGCGGCGGGAAGAGACATCGAAGAAATGGCGGGCGGGCGGGGCTGAAAGTGCGCCGGTTGGCGGCGTCTGACGCATGCCCAGCGCAGGCGGACGCCCGCGCTGACAGCCGGTGAATGTAGCATGCTGCTCTGCACCAAACGGCAGCAGGGCCTCGGCGAGGACGTTGCGCGCCGACGAAAGCCGCCGATCCAGCCTCTCAGAATCTGTCAGCTTCGGTGTCTTGCGACTCCCGTGCCGTGCCGCGCCGGATCAGCCGGGCCACCACATCGGACGCGAAACCGCGGCTGGCCAGAAAGCGCGCCTGGCGTGCCCGCTCGGCGGGCGTCGCTGGCGGCTGGGGGAACTTGCGGCGCAGCACCTCGGCGGCGCGCTCGAGTTCGGAGTCTCTCAGCGCCCGGGACGTCTCGTCGTTCAGCTTCAGGCCGTGCTGCGCCAGCTCCTGGCGGATGCGCATCTGCCCATAGCGCGCGGCGCGCGTGTGGACACGCGACTCGATGAAGCGCTCTTCGCTGAGGTACTTGTGGGCGCGCAGCCAGTCGATCAGCTCGTCGAGCCGGGCGGCAACGGCCGCTTGGTCGATGGAGCCCGCGGCTTCGGCAAGCGCCGCCTCATCCGGTGCGTCGAAGGGCGAGACGGCGGACGCCACGGCCGCGACCGCCGCCTCGACCGCCTCGGCGCGTGCATGCTGCAGCAGCTTGCGGCGCAGTTCGGTGGGGCTGTGCTCACGCAACGCCAGCAACGCAAGCGCGCGGCCCCTGAGGGACAGCTTGGGGCGCATGGCAGCGCCGGCGGAGGTCGATGCGGGGCCGAGAACCCGGTCAGTCCCGGGCGGCCTTGGCGGCCTTGGCGGGCTTGGCGGCCGGCGCGTCGCCTTCGGCGCCGCCGGTAGCGACCAGGGGAATGCCCATCGCCTCGCGCACCTTGTTCTCGATCTCCACCGCCAGCGCGGTGTTTTCTTTCAGGAACTCGCGGGCGTTGTCCTTGCCCTGACCGATCTTCTCGCCGTTGTAGGCGTACCAGGAGCCACTCTTCTCGAGCACCTTGCCCTCGACGCCCATGTCGATGATCTCGCCCTCGCGGCTGATGCCTTCGCCATAGAGGATGTCGAACTCGGCGGTCTTGAAGGGCGGCGACACCTTGTTCTTGACGACCTTGACCTTGGTCTCGTTGCCGATGACCTCGTCGCCCTTCTTGATGCTGCCGATGCGGCGGATGTCGAGCCGCACCGAGGCGTAGAACTTGAGCGCGTTGCCGCCGGTGGTGGTTTCGGGCGAGCCGAACATCACGCCGATCTTCATGCGGATCTGGTTGATGAAGATGACCATGGTGTTGGTCTTCTTGATCGAGCCGGTGAGCTTGCGCAGCGCCTGGCTCATCAGGCGCGCCTGCAGGCCGGGCAGGGAATCGCCCATTTCGCCTTCGATTTCGGCACGCGGCGTGAGCGCGGCCACCGAGTCGATGACGACCAGATCGACCGAGCCGGAACGCACCAGCGCGTCGACGATCTCGAGCGCCTGCTCGCCGGTGTCGGGCTGGGAGATCAGCAGCTCCTGCAGGTTGACGCCGAGCTTTTGCGCGTACTGGATGTCGAGCGCGTGTTCGGCGTCGATGAAGGCGCAGGTGCCGCCCTGCTTCTGCATCTCGGCCACGACCTGCAGGGTGAGGGTGGTCTTGCCGCTGGACTCGGGGCCGTAGATCTCGACCACGCGCCCGCGCGGCAGGCCGCCGACGCCGAGCGCGATGTCCAGGCCCAGCGAGCCGGTGGAGACGACCTGGATGTCTTCGATCACCTCGCCTTCGCCCAGGCGCATGACCGAGCCCTTGCCGAACTGCTTTTCGATCTGGGCGAGCGCGGCTTGCAGGGCCTTGGCTTTTTCGGTGTTCAGGGCTTTGACAGGTGCGTCCATGGTGTCTCCGGCAAAAGTAGCGCGCATTATCTCAAAAGCTGGATGTTTGTACAGTAATCACTAGGGGGATGAGGGACGGTTCGCCAGGCCTCGCGCCCGCTGCGCCAGTTGCCGCAGCAGCCCGACAAATGCGGCCGTCCAGGCGGCCAGCGCCACAACCAGGAACACCGGCGCCAGCACGTCCAGAAAACCGACCGACAGCGCCAGCACCAGCTCGTGCGTGCAGGCCGCGTACATGCCCAGCGGGAACACCGCGCCCCAGTACAGCGGGCTGTAGGTCAGCGGGAAGCGCTTGTAGATGTAGCGCCAGATGCCCAGCAGCAGCAGCATCGGAATCCACCAGGTGCCGGTGGCCCAGTAGAGGATGGTGAAGCCCTTGAGGAAGGGCAGCATCGATTGCAGGAACGGCGCCTCGGGTGCGTTGACGATGAGCAGCGAGCCGGCCAGCGTGGAGATCGCCATCGCGCCCATGTTGATCCAGTAGGGCGGCGTCAGGTCACCGGGCGCGAGGCGGAAGAAGGTGTAGCGGTAGAAGATGAGCGACATCATCCAGATGTAGAGCATGCCGCCCCACAGCCACATCGACAGCGCGAAGAAGTTGAGCTCCAGCTTCCACGGCGGCGCAGCGTGCGCGGCCAGCAGCGCGCTCAGCACGGTGAGCGACTGCGTTGCCACCACCGCGAGCAGCCAGGCGCCGGAGATGCCCTTGTCGAGTGCCGGCTTGTTTTCCTTGATCGTGAACGCCGTGAAGATGGTGTAGGTGAGGCCGATCCACAGCGCGACCGCCACGACCCACAGCGCCATCGCCAGCCGGTAGTCGGCCTCGAAGATCACGAACTGGCTGCCGAGCACCGCGGTGCCGGCCACCATGGTGAAGAAGCCGGGGCCGCGCAGGTGGTCGACCATGTCGCCGAAGAAGCGCCGCGGGTGCCGCGTCATGCGCAGCAGGCTCAAGGTCCACAGCACGAACCAGGCGCCGACGTTGAGCCAGAACAGGCCTCGCGCGACCAACCGCAGGCCGTGCATGTGCGCTGCGATGGCGACGATGCCGGTGGCCATCACCATCGCGAAGTAGGCCGGCGACATGTCGGCCAGGCCGCCCGGCACGGCGGGCTCGGTGCGAAGAGCGCCGGTTTCGGCGAGGCGGTGGTTCATGCGTCGAAGCCCGCGTTCATGTCGGTCGCAATTGTTCGGCGATCGAGCGCGTCTTGCCGGTCGCCACATCGCCCGTGTGCAGCGTCGTCTTGCGCTCGATCAGCATCAGCAGGCACTCGGCCCCGGCCACCGGGTTGTGCCGCACGCCCTTGGGCACGACGAACATCTCGCCCGGGCCGAGTTCGACGGCGCGGCCTTCCATCTCGATCCTCAGCCGGCCCTCGAGCACAAAGAAGAGTTCATCTTCCTGTTCATGGCTGTGCCAGGCCAGCGTGCCCTGCACCTTGGCGACCTTGACGTAGGCGTCGTCGATTTCGGCGATGACGCGCGGCGACCAGAGCTCGGTGAGCGCGGCCGCCGCTTCGCGCGGCGAGACGGCATTCGACATGCGGACTCCTGAAGCGGGGATGGGTTGGCGATTGTCCTGCGCGCCTGCGTGGCGTCATCACGGCAGTGAAGCCGCCTGGCGCATGATGGTTTGTCACCTTTTGTCCGCCGCCGCGTCTAACGGACAACCAGCCCAAGAACCCCGCGAGGTTGCCATGTTCGATTCAGCCACTGTGCCGCCCCTCATCGTGACCGGCTCTTCCCCGGCAACCGCCGACCTCGTCGAACGTGCGCGCAGCGGCGACAAGAACGCCTTCGAAGCCATCATGCGCCAGCACAACCGCCTGCTCTTTCGCACGGCGCGCGGCGTGGTGCCCGACGACGCCGAAGCACAAGACGTGGTGCAGGAAACCTACCTGCGCGCCTTCACCCACCTCGACGCCTACCGCGGCGACGCGGCGCTCGGCACCTGGCTGGCACGCATCGCGATCAACGTGGCGCTGGATGCGCGCCGAAAGCGCGGCGTGGTCATCTCGCTCGACGAACCCGACAACACCAGCGACGCGCCGACAGGAGAGCCCATGATGTTCTTGCGCACCCCTGAACACGATGCCCCCGACCACCAGGCCGAGCGGTCGCAGGTGCGCGAGTTGCTCCAGTCGGCCATCGGCCGCCTGCCGCCGATCTATCGCAGCGTCTTCATCCTGCGTGCCGTCGAAGAGATGAGCGTCGACGAAACCGCCTTCTGCCTGCACGTGAGCGACGCGGTGGTGAAGACGCGCTACCTGCGCGCCCGCTCGCTGCTGCGCGACACCCTCGGCGCGCAGATCGAGGCGCATGCGCACGATGCCTTCGCGTTTGCCGGCGCACGCTGCGATGCCGTGGTGGCAAGTGTGCTGGCCGAGCTGGATCGGCAAGGCCGCATCCACCCCGGCTGACGGCGCGTACATCCCCGCGCAGTCCCTGCGCAGTTCCCTGTTTTCCTCAACCCCAAGGAGATGACCATGACCGGTCAGAGATTCGTGTTGCCTGTTGATTTCCTCGTCTCGCGCCGTCGTGCGCTGTCGGCCACCGGCCTCACGCTGTCGGCCGGCGCGATTGCGCTGCTGGGCGGGCGCGATGCGCTGGCCGCGGGTGCCAAGGTGAGTGCGGCAGATACCGAAGCCGACGTGCGCATCCTCAACACCGCGCTGGGTGCCGAGCTGGAGGCCATTGCCGCCTACCAGGTGGGCGCCGAAAGCGGCCTGCTCGGTAAGGGCGTGCTGCCGGTGGCGGTGCAGTTCCAGGGCCATCACAAGGAACACGCGGCGGCCCTGTCCGCCACGGTGAAGAAGCTGGGCGGCAGCCCCGTCGCCGCCAAGAGCAAGTACAGCTTCCCGCTGGAGAAGCTGAAGTCGGAGAAGGACGTGCTGCAGTTCGCCGCCGGCCTGGAGAAGGGTGCGATCTCCGCCTACCTCGGCGCCGTGCCGCTGTTCGCCGACCCGGCGCTGGCGCAGGTGGCTGCCAGCATCCTCGGCGACGAGGCCATGCACTGGGCGGTGCTGCGGCATGTGCTGGGCGAGAACCCGGTGCCTTCCGCATTCATGTCATGAATGGGTTCAGCAGGGCGACGCTCGGACTGGCCTCGTTGCTGCTGGCCGGCGGCGCGGGCGCGGCGCCCGACGCCGCCGCGTTGCAGCGCGGCGAGCAGCTCTACGCTCGCTGCGTCGCCTGCCACGCCATCGACACCAACCGCACCGGCCCGCAGCACTGCGGCCTGTTCAACCGCCGCGCCGGCACGGCGCCCGGCTACGACGCCTACTCGCGCGCCATGCGCGACTCGAAGATCGTGTGGGACGAACATACGCTCGATGTCTTTCTGCAGAACCCGATGAAGGCGGTGCCTGGCACCACCATGGGTTATGCCGGCGTAAAGGACGCGCAAGAGCGCGCCGATCTCATCGCCTGGCTGCGCGTGGCGAGCGTGCCGGGCAAGCGGTGCACGCCGGAACGCTGAGCGGGTGCGTCATACCGATTTGCATTCAAAAGTACAAGACGCCACAGAAGCCCGTTCGCACCGAGGTATCGAAGTGCCTCTTGGCGTACACGGGGCTTCGATACCTCAGGATGAGCGGGTTCAGGCTTCGATACCTCAGCCCGAACGGTTCTTATCGTTCGATCGCAAATCGGTATCACGCGGCCGATGGCCCGGATCGGCGCCGGCGACATGGCGCAGTCCGGCCAATGCCGGCGTGACGAGTTTGGGATCGGCCGCCGCCGCGTAGACGGCATACGCCGGATACAGAAACTCGGGCGCTCCCGGCACGCGGTGCAGACGGCCGCGCTCGATGTCGGCACGCACCACATCCAGGCGAAAGTAGCCCGCACCGCCGGCGGACAGCAGGTATTCGCGCCCGAGCGGCCCGAGACCGGCGGAGACCGGCGCGTTCGAGAGCGCCGGAAACGCCAGGCTGTGCTGCGCCGCAAACTCCGGCCCCCAATCCACGTACACATAGTCCGCCGGACGCGGCTTGTAGCCGCGGTTGCGCGCTCGCGCCGATGTGCTCACCAGCACCAGCTTCTCTTCGATCAGCAGCTCGATGCGCAGCCCCGGGCGCTGCTGCGGCGCATAGACGACGGCGATGTCGAGCACGCCTTCGGCCACGTGCGTCAGCAGCGTCTGCGGAAAGCCGACCTCGGTGCGCAGCGCGAGATGCGGCGCGGCGCCGCGCATCCACAGCAGCCAGTCGAGCAGCAGCGGATCCCACAGGCTGATCTCGCAGCCCACCGTAAGCACCGCGCGCCGCCCCGGCGGCACGGCCACCTGGTGGCGCGCGCGCTCCCACACCTGCACCAGCGTGGCCGCATGGCGGCGGAACTGCTCGCCCGCGGCGGTGAGCGTGGCGCCCGACTTGTTGCGCACGAAGAGTTGGCGCCCGAGCAGGTCTTCGAGGGTGCGCACGCGCGCGCTCACCGCCGTCTGGGTGACGTGCAGGCGCTCGGCCGCGCGCAGGAAGCTGCCGTTGGCGACGATCTCGAGAAAGGTGCGTGCGAGGTTGATGTCCATGTCGATGCGCGCCTGGCGGCGTGTCTCGGCTTCGATGCAAAAGTATTGCACTGAAGATCGCATGAATCTCGTTTTACTTGTTCGTCACAGAAGTCCAAGCTCGGGGAAGCGCCGATGCCGAGGCCCACGTGATGCGGCTGGCCATGCACCGGCACCCCATCGAGGAGACGCACCCGTGAGCAACAGCGAACTGAACTTTCCGGTTGTCGAACGCCGCAACCCGCCGGCATGGATCGACACCGCGACCTATCGACGCGAATACGCGCGCTCCTTGCGCGACCCGCAGCAGTTCTGGGCGGAGCAGGCCACCAGCCTCGAATGGATCAAGCGGCCCACCCGGATGCGCGATGTGTCTTTCGCGCCGGGCGACGTGCACATCCGCTGGTTCGAGGACGGCACGCTCAACGCCAGCGCCAACTGCCTCGACCGCCATCTCGCGCACGGCGAACGCGCGGCCATCCTCTGGGAAGGCGACGACCCGTCGGAGAGCCGCACGATCAGCTACGCCGCACTGCACGCCGAGGTGTGCCGCCTCGCGAACGGCCTGAAGTCGCTGGGCGTGCGCCGCGGCGACCGCGTGACGATCTACCTGCCGATGGTGCCCGAGGCCGCGGTCGCGATGCTCGCCTGCGCGCGCATCGGCGCCGTGCATTGCGTGGTCTTCGCCGGCTTCTCGCCCGACGCCCTGGCCGGGCGCATGCGCGACTGCGATTCGCATGTGCTCATCACGGCCGACGAAGGCCTGCGCGGCGGGCGCCGCATTCCGCTCAAGGCCAGCGCCGACGAAGCGCTCGCGCGCTGCGAAGGCCCGACCACCTGCGTGGTGCTGTGCCGCACCGGCGCGAAGGTGAACTGGGTGGGCGGGCGCGACCACTGGTACCACGACCTCATCGCCGGCCAGAGCACGCACTGCGTGGCCGAGCCGATGGGCGCCGAAGACCCGCTGTTCATCCTCTACACCTCCGGCTCCACAGGCAGGCCCAAGGGCGTGCTGCACACCACCGGCGGCTACCTGCTCGCCACCTCGCTCACGCACCGCTACGTGCTCGACTACCACGCGGAAGACGTGTTCTGGTGCACCGCCGACATCGGCTGGGTCACCGGGCACAGCTACATCGTCTACGGGCCGCTGGCCAACGGCGCCACCACGCTGATGTTCGAGGGCGTGCCGAACTACCCGGACAACGCACGCTTCTGGCAGGTCATCGACAAGCACCGCGTCAGCATCTTCTACACCTCGCCGACGGCGATCCGTTCGCTCATCCGCCACGGCGACGCGCTGGTGCGCGCGAGCAGCCGCAAGTCGCTGCGCCTGCTCGGCTCGGTGGGCGAGCCGATCAACCCGCAAGCCTGGCTCTGGTACTACAACGTGGTGGGCGACCGGCGCTGCCCCATCGTCGACACCTGGTGGCAGACCGAAACCGGCGCCATCGTGATCGCGCCGCTGCCGGGCGCGGTGGCCACCAAGCCGGGTTCGGCCACGCTGCCCTTCTTCGGCGTCGATCCCGTCATCGTCGACGAACAAGGCAAGGTGCTCGAGGGCGAATGCGAAGGCCGGCTGTGCCTGCGCGACGGCGGCCCCGGCATGCTGCGCACGGTCTACGGCGACCACGAGCGCTTTCTGCAGACCTACTTCAGCGCCTTTCCCGGCCTCTACTTCACCGGCGACGGCGCCCGGCGCGACAAGGACGGCTACTACTGGATCACCGGCCGCGTCGACGACGTGATCAACGTCTCCGGGCACCGGCTCGGCACGGTCGAGGTGGAGAGCGCGCTGGCGGCGCATCCGCAGGTGGTCGAGGCGGCGGTCGTCGGTTGCCCGCACGAACTCAAGGGACAGGGCATCTACGCCTACGTCACGCTGCGCGCCGACACGCCGCCGAGCGAAGCCCTGCGCCGCGAACTCGGGCAGTGGGTGCGCAAGCAGATCGGCCCCATCGCCGCGCCCGACGTGATCCAGTGGGCGCCTGGCCTGCCCAAGACGCGCTCGGGCAAGATCATGCGCCGCGTGCTGCGCAAGATCGCCGCCGACCAGAGCGGCGATCTGGGCGACACCTCGACGCTCGCCGACGCCACGGTGGTGGCCGGGCTCATCGAAGGCCACCGTATGGCGCTGGAAGCCGCGGCGCCGGCGGCGCTCGCGAGCCACGCGCCATGAGCGGGCACCTCGCCCGCACGGCGCCCGCCACGCACATCCACCACGCCGGCGCGCCGCACGAGATCGCGCTCAAGCGCGCCCGCGAAGCGCCGGCGCCGCACGACGGCATGCGCGTGCTCATCGACCGGCTGTGGCCGCGCGGCCTGACGAAGGACCGCGTGGCCGCCGATCTGTGGCTCAAGGACGCCGCGCCCAGCGACGCCCTGCGCCGCTGGTTCGCCCACGACCCGCGCCGCTGGGATGCCTTTGCGCGCAAGTACCGCGCCGAACTCGCCGAGCGCGACGACCTGCTGGCGCTGCTCGACGGCCTGCGCGAGCGCGAGCGGCTGACGCTCGTCTACGACGCACGCGACAGCGCGCACAACAACGCGGTGGTGCTGCGCGAGATACTCGAGGAACGATCCCATGGATGAGGTGATGCCACCGGCCGTTGTGCCGGGTGCGGCGGCTGCGCACGCTGACGATCACGCGCAGGACCACCTCCACGGCTGGCGCCGCTGGCTGCTGGCGACCAACCACAAGGACATCGGCACGCTGTACCTGGTGTTCTCGTTCACGATGCTGCTCGCCGGCGGCGTGCTGGCGATGGCGATCCGCGCCGAGCTGTTCCAGCCGGGGCTGCAGTTCGTGAACCCGCAACTGTTCAATCAGCTCACCACGATGCACGGAATCATCATGGTGTTCGGCGCCATCATGCCGGCGTTCGTGGGCTTCGCGAACTGGATGATTCCGCTGCAGATCGGCGCACCCGACATGGCGTTCGCGCGCATGAACAACCTGAGCTTCTGGCTGCTGGTGCCGGCCGCCGCGATGCTGCTGCTGGCCTTCGCGGCGCCCGGCGGCGCGCCGGCCGCGGGCTGGACGCTTTACGCGCCGCTCAGCCTGCAGATGGGCCCGTCGATGGACATGGTGATCTTCGCCCTGCACCTGATGGGCGTGAGTTCCATCATGGGCTCGATCAACATCATCGTGACCATCCTGAACATGCGCGCACCCGGCATGACGCTGATGCGCCTGCCGCTGTTCTGCTGGACCTGGCTCATCACCGCCTACCTGCTGATCGCGGTCATCCCGGTGTTCGCCTCGGCCATCACCATGACGCTCACCGACCGGCACTTCGGCACCACCTTCTTCAACCCCGCCGCCGGCGGCGACCCGGTGCTCTACCAGCACGTGTTCTGGTTCTTCGGCCACCCCGAGGTCTACATCATGATCCTGCCGGCCTTCGGCATCGTGAGCGCCATCATCCCGGCCTTCGCGCGCAAGCGGCTCTTCGGCTACGTGTCGATGGTGTACGCCACGGCGGCGATTGCCGTTCTCAGCTTCCTGGTGTGGGCGCACCACATGTTCTCCACCGGCATGCCGGTGACGGGCCAGCTCTTCTTCATGTACGCCACGATGCTGATCGCCATTCCCACCGGCGTGAAGGTCTTCAACTGGGTGGCCACCATGTGGCGCGGCTCCATGACCTTCGAGACGCCGATGCTGTGGGCTGTCGGCTTCATCTTCGTGTTCGCCATCGGCGGCTTCACCGGGCTCATCCTCGCCATCGTGCCGGTGGACGTGCAGTTGCAGGACACCTATTACGTCGTCGCCCACTTCCACTACGTGCTGGTGGCCGGCTCGCTGTTCGCGCTCTTGGGCGGCGTGTACTTCTGGGGGCCGAAATGGACCGGGCGGATGTACAGCGAGACGCGCGGCAAGATCCACTTCTGGGGCTCGATCGTCTTCTTCAACCTGGCGTTCTTCCCGATGCACTTCCTCGGGATCGCCGGCATGCCGCGCCGCTATGCCGACTACCCGATTCAGTTCGCCGACTTCAATGCGATCGCCTCCGTCGGCGCGCTCGGCTTCGGGCTGATGCAGGTGTACTTCCTGATCTTCGTGCTGCTGCCGATGGTGCGCGGCAAGGGCGAGCCTGCGCCGCAGCGGCCGTGGGACGGCGCCGAAGGCCTGGAGTGGGAAGTGCCCTCGCCCGCGCCGGCACACACCTTCACCACGCCGCCGCGGCTGGACCCGACGGCCACGCGCGTGATCGGCTGAAAAGGCCTGCCGACCCCGCTGCAGCGGGCAACGCATCACGCCGTCCGGTGGGCCGCCTGGGCCGGGCGAAATCTAGAATCGCCGACGCGTGCGACACGCCGCCGCGACGAAAGGCGCCCGATGCGCATCCTGATCGCCGAAGACGACCAAGTGCTGGCCGACGGCCTGCTGCGCGCCCTGCGCAGCGGCGGCTATGCAGTCGATCGGGTGGCCGACGGCGGCGAGGCCGATGCCGCGCTCGCCTCGCAGGAATTCGACCTGCTCATCCTCGACCCAGGCCTGCCGCGTGTGCACGGCCTGGAGGTGCTGCGCCGGCTGCGCGCCCGCGGCTCGGCGGTGCCGGTGCTCATCCTCACCGCCGCCGACAGCGTGGAGCAGCGCGTGAAGGGGCTGGATCTCGGTGCCGACGACTACATGGCCAAGCCCTTCTCGCTGCAGGAACTGGAGGCCCGCGTGCGTGCGCTCACGCGGCGCGGGCTGGGCACCGCCTCGTCGCTCATCCGCCACGGCCCGCTCACCTTCGACGCCACCGGCCGCGTGGCCTACCTGAACGAGCAACTGCTCGAACTCTCGGCGCGCGAGATCGGCCTGCTCGAAGTGCTGCTGCAGCGCACCGGCCGCCTCGTCAGCAAGGACCAGCTCGTCGAGCGCCTGTGCGAATGGGGCGAGGAGGTGAGCAACAACGCCATCGAGGTCTACATCCACCGCCTGCGCAAGAAGATCGAGCAGGGGCCGGTGCGCATTGCCACGGTGCGGGGCCTCGGCTACTGCCTGGAGAAGATCGGCGCCTGAGAGATGCCCAAGCGCCGCGAACAGCGTTCACTCTTCGGCGAGATCCTCGACTGGATGCTCGCGCCGCTGCTGCTGCTGTGGCCGATGAGCGTGATGCTGACGTGGGTGGTGGCGCAGGGCATCGCCGACCGCGCCTTCGACCGCGACCTGGCCGAGATGACGCGCATCCTCGCGCGCCAGATCGTGGTGCAGGCGCCGCCTGGCGCCGAGGCGCACGCTGCGTTCACGCTGCCGCCGGGCGCGGCGCAGATCCTGCGCACCGACGCCGCGGACGACATCTACTACCAGGTGCTGGGCCTGCGCGGCGAGCTGCTGAGCGGCGAGCCGCATCTGCCGGTGCCCACCGAGGCGCTGCCGCCGCCCACGGGCGAAGTGCGCTTTCGCGACGACCTCATCGACGGCCGAAGCGTGCGCGTGGCCTACATGTGGGTCGATGCACCTGGGCACACCGGCGATGCCGTGCCCGTCGTGCAGGTGGCGGAGACACCCGGCAAACGCTCGCAGCTGGCGACGGAAATCATCAAGGGCGTGATCCTGCCGCAGTTCCTCATCCTGCCGGTGGCGGTGCTGCTGGTGTGGATGGCGTTGTCGCGCGGCATCGCGCCGCTCAACGCGCTGCAGCAGCGCATCCGCCGCCGCGAAAGCCACGACTTGAGCCCCATCGACGAACGCGAGGCGCCCGAGGAAGTGGCGCCCCTGGTGCAGGCGATCAACGACCTGCTGGCGCGGCTGGATCAGTCCATCGGCGCGCAGAAGCACTTTCTCGCCGACGCCGCGCACCAGCTCAAGACGCCGCTGGCCGGGCTGCGCACCCAGGCCGAGCTGGCGCAGCGCGAGATCGACGCCGGGGCGAGCGACCCGCAGGCGATCAAGCGCTCGCTGCAGCAGATCGCGCGCTCCAGCCAGCGCGCCGCCCACATGGTCAACCAGTTGCTGGCGATGGCCCGCGCCGAAGACAGCGGCCAGCAGCAAGGGCAGCAGCGCGTGAACCTGGCGCGCCTGGCGATGGAGACGGTGCACGACTTCGTGCCGCGCGCGCTGGAGAAGCGCATCGACCTCGGCTACGAGGGTCCCGAACACGCGCTGACGCAGCGCCCGGCCGCGGGGCTGACCGTGCATGGCCATCCGCTGCTGCTGCGCGAGCTGATCCGCAACCTCGTGGACAACGCGCTGCAGTACACCCCGGCGGGCGGCACGGTGACGGCGCGCGTGATCGAAGACCCGTTCGGCCAGGTCGTGGTGCTGCAGGTGGAGGATTCCGGCCCCGGCATTGCCGCCGGCGAGCGCGAGAAGGTGTTCCAGCCCTTCTATCGCGTGCTCGGCTCCGACGCTGACGGCTCCGGGCTGGGCCTGGCCATCGTGCGCGAGATCGCCCAGCGGCACGGCGCCGAGGTGACGCTGGAAGACGCCGACCACCGCACGCGCGCCGCGGCGTCCGGCGCCGGCCCGGGCGCGCGCTTCACGCTGCGCATGGCGGCGGCGCAGGCGGGCGCCTGAGCTTCAGCGCTGCTTCAGGCGGCGGCTGCGCGCGATCGACATCAGAATGCCCAAGCCCAGGCCGACCGTGGTCACCATCGCGGTGCCGCCGTAGCTGACGAAGGGCAAGGGCACGCCCACCACCGGCAGGATGCCGCTCACCATGCCCATGTTGACGAAGGCATAGGTGAAGAAGCTGAGCGTGACGGCCCCCGCCAGCAGCCGCGAGAAGAGGGTGGGCGCATCGGCCGCGATCATCAGGCCGCGGAAGATGAGGAAGGTGAAGCCGAGGATCAGCGCCACGCAGCCGAGCAGGCCGAACTCCTCGGCATAACCGGCGAAGGCGAAGTCGGTGGTGCGCTCGGGGATGAACTCCAGGTGCGTCTGCGTGCCCTTCATGAAGCCCTTGCCCTCGATGCCGCCGGAGCCGATGGCGATCATGCCCTGGATGGTGTGGAAGCCCTTGCCCAGCGGATCCTTGGTCGGGTCGAGCAGCGTGCACACGCGGTTTCTCTGGTACTCGCGCAGCATTGGCCATTCGACATCGGGCTGGCAGATGCGGTCGCCCGAGACCACGAGCGCCGCGATGGCGATGGCGCCCACGGCGACCACCGGAATGATCAGCCGCCACGCCAGCCCGGCAAAGAAGATGACAAAGAGGCCCGTCGAGGCGACAAGGATGGCGGTGCCGAGGTCGGGCTGCTTGACGATCAGGCCGACCGGCAGGGCGAGGATGGCGAAGGCGCCGATGAACTCGAGCAGCCGCGCCTGCCCTTCGCGCCGCTGGAACCACCAGGCCAGCATCAGCGGCGTGGCGACCTTCAGCATCTCGCTCGGCTGGATCACCGTCACGCCCACGTCGAGCCAGCGGGTCGCACCCTTCTTGGTGATGCCCATCACTGCCGTCGCCACGAGCAGGGCCACGCCCACCGTGTACAGCGGCACGGCCAGCGCCATCAGCCGCTGCGGCGGCACCTGCGCCACGATGAACAGGATGCCGATGGCGAGCATCAGGTTGCGGCCATGGTCGACGAAGCGCGTGCCGTGGTCGAAGCCGACCGAGTACATGTTGAGCATGCCGGCGAAGGCCAGCAGGGCGATGCCCAGCAGCAGGGCGCCGTCGAAGCCGCTGAACACCGGCTTCACGCGCTGCAGCACCGAGGGCTTGTCGAAGACGGCGTTCATTGCGTCTCCGGCACGGCAGCCGCGGCGAGCGTCGGCGCAGCGGGCACTGGCGGCGCTTGTGCCGCCGACGCGGCGGACGCGGCCGCCTCCGGCGCGCCGCGCCAGCCGGCCGCGCGCATCAGCGTGAGGCCGGGCAGCGGCACGCCGTCGATGGGCCGCGGCGTGCCGGTCGGCGGGCCGCCCTTGCCCTGGCTGACGGCTGCGATGTCCTCTTCGCTCGGGTACTGCCCCGCCACCCAGTAGTCGAGCACGCGGCGTGCGATCGGCGTGGCCGCCGCCGCGCCGAAGCCGGCGTTCTCGACCACGACCGCCACCACGATGCTCGGCGCCTCCACCGGCGCGAAGGCGATGTACAGCGAATGGTCGCGCTTGTGCTCTTCCAGCTTGGCGGCGTCGTACTTTTCGTTCTGGCGCACGCCCACCGCCTGCGCGGTGCCGGTCTTGCCGCCGCTCTTGTAGGCGGCGCCGGCGAAGACGCGCCTGGCCGTGCCTTCCTGCGTCACGCCGTACATCGCCTCGGTGACGACCTTCACGTGCTCGGGCTTCAGCGGCAGCGGCGCAATCTCGCGGCTGGCGACGCGCTCGCGCTCGTGTGTCTGCACGTCCTCGATCTCGCGCACCAGCCGCGGCTCGAAGCGCCGCCCGCCGCTCACGAGCGTGGCGGTGGCGGTGGCCAGTTGCAGCATGGTGAAGCTGTTGTAGCCCTGGCCGATGCCCAGCGAGATCGTCTCGCCCGCATACCACCGCTTCTGCTCGGGGCGCTTGTAGGCGCGGCGCTTCCATTCGGTGGAGGGCAAGAGGCCGGTGAGTTCGCCCTCGATGTCGATGCCGGTCTTGCGGCCGAAGCCGAAGGGCTCGAGCTGGTCGTGCATCAGGTCGACGCCCATCTCGTTGGCGAGCGAATAGAAGTAGACGTTGCTCGACTTGACGATGGCGCGCGTCATGTCGACCGGGCCCAGGCCATGGTCGCCATGGCTGCGGAAGGTGTGGCCGCCGAAGACGAAGCTGGCGTTGTCCTGGATCACCTGCGTGGCGCTGCGCTTGCCGGTGTTGAGCGCGATGATCGACATGAAGGGCTTGAAGGTCGAGCCCGGCGGGTAGGTGCCCCGCGTGGCGCGGTTGAGCAGCGGCTTGTCGATCGACTCGTTCAGCTCGCGCCACGGCTCGACGTCGATGCCGTCGACGAACAGGTTGGGGTCGAAGGTCGGCTTGCTGACGAAGGCCAGCACCTCGCCCGAGCGCGGATCCATCGCCACCAGCGCGCCGCGGCGGTCGCCGTAAAGCCGTTCGACCAGCGCCTGCAGGCGGATGTCGATCGACAGCACCAGCGTGTCGCCGGGCGTGGCCGGGTTGCTGCGCAGGCGCCGCACCGCGCGGCCCGAGGCACTGGTCTCGACCTCCTCGAAGCCGGTGGTGCCGTGCAGCTGCGTCTCGTAGCTCTGCTCGATGCCGAGCTTGCCGATGTACTCGGTGCCCCGGTAGTTGGCCGCGGCCTCGGAGTCGTCGATGCGCTCTTTCTCGGCCTGGTTGATGCGACCGATGTAGCCCAGCAGGTGGCTGCCCGTCTCGCCCAGCGGGTAGTTGCGGAACAGCCGCGCCTTGATGTCCACGCCCTCGAAGCGAAAGCGCTGTGCGGTGAAGCGCGCCACTTCCTCGTCGGTGAGCTTGGTGCGCAGCGGCAGCGACTCGAAGCTCTTCATGTCGTCCATCAGGCGGCGAAAGCGCTTGCGATCCCGCGGCGTCACCTCGACGATCTTGGCGATCTCGTCGATGGTGGCCTCCAGGTCATCGACCTTGGACGGCGTGATCTCGATCGTGTAGGCCGAATAGTTGTTGGCGAGCACCACGCCGTTGCGGTCGACGATGAGTCCGCGGTTGGGCACGATGGGCACCACCGAGATGCGGTTGTTCTCGGCCTGCGTGGACAGGTCTTCGTACTTGTAGACCTGCAGGAACACCAGGCGCGCGGTCAGCAGCCCGAAGCCGATCAGCACGAAAGCCGCAGCCGCGAGCAGCCGCAGGCGGAATCGCGACAGCTCCTGCTCCGTGTTCTTGAGTTCAGTCATACCGATACGGCATCCACACGGTCAACCGAGGAGAGCGCAGTGAAGCCGCCCATCAAGCAACACGCGAGGTCCGGCTTTGCCGGCCGACCCGTGGCGCCCCCTTGGGGGGCAGGAGCGATAGCGACGTGGGGGCCAACATCACAGGGGCCGGTTCTGATCCGGGTCGGGTGGGCGGCGCTGGGGGGCCAGCAGCAGCAAGGTCGCCACCGGCCAGAGCACCGCTTCGAACACCGGCGCCAGCATCAGTTCCCAGCCGGGCAGCATGCCGCCGGCCAACATGCGAACAATGAACGAAACCGCGTGCGCGGCAACGAACAGCGGCAGGATCTGCATCGCCTGCGACAGCACCGGGAACCACAGCAGCCGCCGGTGGATGGTGACGGCGAAGTAGCTGAGCAGCGTGTACGCGAGCGCATGCTGGCCGAGGATGGCGCCCTCGTGCACGTCCATCATCAGCCCGAACACGAAAGCGGCGCCCACGCCCACGCGGCGCGGCTGGTGCACATTCCAGAACACCAGCACCAGCGCGAGGAAGTCGGGTGTGGCCGGCTGGCGGCCCGTGGGCACGATGTTCAGCGCCAGCGCCACCAGCAGGCTCGCCCAGACGAACAGCGGGTTGACCGGCAGCAGCAGCTGGTCGGAACTGCGCGGCATGATCATGGTGTTGACCCCTTGCCGGCCTGCTTCTTCGCCGCCTCGGCGGCGAGCGGCTCCACCATCGCCGGGCGTTCGGGCTGCTGCAGCCCCACCGGGTCGAGCACCAGCACGTGCCGTACCGCGTCGGACGAAGCCGCCGGCGCGAGCAGGATGCGCGCAAAGCCGGTGTCGACCTTGCGCTCGACCGACAGCACCGTCGCCACCGGCAGGCCGGCCGGGTAGACGCCGTCGACGCCCGAGGTCTCCAGCACGTCGCCCGGCTGCACGTCGGCGCTGCCGGCCACGAAGCGCAGTTCCAGCCCCGGCTGGCTGCCGGTGCCGAAGGCCGCACCGCGCGCCCGCGTGCGCAGGTTGAGCACGGGAATGGCAGCGTCCTTGTCGTTGAGCATCGTCACCTCGGCCGACAGCGGATAGACCCGGGTCACCTGGCCGAGCACGCCGTTCTCGTTGACCACCGGCGAGCCGGGCGCCACGCCGTCGGCGGCGCCGCGGTCGATGACGACCTTGCGCGAATACAGATCCGGCGCCTCGTACATCACCTCGGCCGTGCGGCTGTTGACCGTGAGCGCCGGGCGCAGTTCGAGCAGCGCGCGCAGCCGGGCGTTCTCGGCCCGCAACTGCGCCATACCGGAGGCGCGGTCGGCCTGGCGCGCGAGCGCCTCGCGCGCCGCCGCCTCGCCCGCCTGGGCGCGCTCGATGCCCATGAAGTAGTCGCCGGCGGTCTCGACGCCGCGCACCGGCATCAGCAGCACGCGCTGCACCGGCAGCAGCACCGTCGCGACCGCCGCGCGCAGCGGCTGCGTCACCTCGAAGCGCGCATCGGCCACCATCAGGAAGATGGCGAGCGCCGAGCAGAAGCTCAGCTTGGTGAGTGCCGAGGGCCCTTGCCGGAAGAACGGCGGCGGCGTGCGATCAAGAGTCCCGAGCGGCATGACGACAACGGCAAAACGTCAGCAGGAGAAAACGACAAGGCCGGCCACGCGATACACGTGCCGGCCTGTGAGACGTGCCACGCTCACTCGCTGGTGAAGATGGCGCCCAGGCGCTCCATGCGCTCCAGCGCCATGCCGCAGCCGCGCACCACGCAGGTCAGCGGGTCTTCGGCCACCAGCACCGGCAGGCCGGTTTCTTCAGCGAGCAATCGGTCCAGGTCGCGCAGCAGCGCGCCGCCGCCGGTGAGCATCATGCCGCGCTCGGCGATGTCGGCGCCGAGTTCGGGCGGCGTCTGCTCCAGCGCGTTCTTGACCGACGAGACGATCTGGTTGAGCGGGTCGGTGAGCGCTTCCAGGATCTCGTTGCTGCTGATGGTGAAGCTGCGCGGCACGCCCTCGGAGAGGTTGCGGCCCTTGACTTCCATCTCCTTGACCTCGGAGCCGGGAAAGGCGCTGCCGATGTTCTTCTTGATGGCTTCGGCCGTGGGCTCGCCGATCAGCATGCCGTAGTTGCGGCGGATGTAGTTGATGATGGATTCATCGAACTTGTCGCCGCCGACGCGGATGCTGCCCTTGTAGACCATGCCGCCAAGCGAGATGACGCCGACTTCCGTCGTGCCGCCGCCGATGTCGACCACCATCGAGCCGGACGCTTCCGATACCGGTAGCCCGGCGCCGATGGCCGCGGCCATGGGTTCCTCGATCAGGTAGACCTCGGAAGCGCCCGCGCCCAGCGCCGATTCGCGGATGGCGCGGCGCTCGACCTGGGTGGAGCCGCAGGGCACGCAGATGATGATGCGGGGGCTGGGGCGCAAGACGGACCGCGGGTGGACCATCTTGATGAACTGCTTGAGCATCTGCTCGGTGACGGTGAAGTCGGCGATCACGCCGTCCTTCATCGGGCGGATGGCCTCGATGTTGCCGGGCACCTTACCCAGCATCGCCTTGGCTTCGGCGCCGACCGCCTGGATGGTCTTCTTGCCGTTGGGGCCGCCTTCGTGGCGGATGGAAACGACGGAGGGCTCATCGAGCACGATGCCCTTGCCACGCACATAGATCAGCGTGTTGGCGGTACCGAGGTCGATGGCGAGGTCCGTCGAGAAATAGCGCCGAAAGGATCCGAACATCGTGTGCTTGAGTTGGGCTTCGGTGCGGTGGTGGCTGCAGCAAGGCAGCGCGGCACCAGCCGTTATTGCTGTGAGGCGTGGCCGGCGTTCGTGTCGCCGGTGCGGGCTTGAGGCAACGGCCGCGGCGCGCAGCCCGGTTCGCGGGAACCGCTGCTGCGCGCCGCGGATGAAATTCAGGTCACGGGCACCGCGAATCGCGGCACGACAAACCAGAGTTCATCGTACGCGGCCGTTGGCCTGTGGATAACCAGAGATAATACCCGAACGACCCCTTCTTCCCATGTGCGGGAAGCCCCTGCCCGGCGCCGTTTTCGGGACAAAGTGTCAGCAAGGACTAGGGGTTGGCGCGGCGTGCCGGCGCGCTCGAAGCGGAGCCTGTCGGGCGCCCCGAGCCAAGCCTCGAAACGCCGCGCGCCGCTGTCCCGGTACTCGCCCCTCGAAGCTCCCTCATGGCCCTGACTCCCGAAGACGCGAGTCGCATCGCCCATCTCGCCCGGCTCGAACTGCAGCCGGCCGAGCAGGCGGCGATGCTCGCGCAACTGAACGCCTTCTTCACCATCGTCGAGCAGATGAGCGCCGTCGACACCAGCGGCGTCGAGCCGCTGTACACGCCGCTGTCGGCCGTGAACGAGGTGGCGCTGCGCCTGCGCGACGACGTGGTCAGCGAGACCGACCAGCGCGCGCTCAACCAGCGCAGCGCCCCGGCCGTGGAAGACGGTCTGTTCCTCGTGCCCAAGGTGATCGAATGAGCCGCGCGCTGCACGAACTGGGCGTGAGCGAAACGGTGGGCGCGCTCACCGCCGGCGAGTTGTCGAGCGTGGAACTCACGAAACATCTGCTCGCGCGCATTGACACGCACGCACATCTCGGCGCTTGGCTGCAGGTCGACGCCGAAGGCGCGTTGCTGCAGGCGAAAGCCGCCGACGCCGTGCGCGCCAAGGGCGAGGCCCGCGCGCTCACCGGCGTGCCGATCGCGCACAAGGACATCTTCGTCACCCGCGACCTGCCCACCACCGCCGGCTCGAAGATGCTGGCCGGCTACCGCAGCCCCTTCGACGCCACCGTCGTGCAGCGCCTGGCCGCCGCCGGCGCGGTGACGCTCGGCAAGCTCAACTGCGACGAGTTCGCCATGGGATCGGCCAACGAGAACTCGGCCTTTCAGCCGGTGGCGAACCCCTGGGACACGAGCCGCGTGCCGGGGGGCTCGTCGGGTGGCTCGGCCGCGGCGGTGGCCGCGCGCCTCGTGCCGGCCGCCACCGGCACCGACACCGGCGGCTCCATTCGCCAGCCGGCGAGTTTTTCCGGCATCACCGGCATCAAGCCGACCTACGGCGTGTGCTCGCGCTACGGGATGATCGCCTTCGCCTCCAGCCTCGACCAGGCCGGCCCGATGGCACGCAGTGCCGAAGACTGCGCGCTGCTGCTGTCGGCGATGAGCGGCTTCGACGAACGTGACTCGACCAGTGCCGAGAGGCCGCCGCAAGACTTCCATGCCGCGATGCTGCAGCCGCGCAAGGCCGCAACCGCCGCGCAGCCGCTGAAGGGCCTGCGCATCGGATTGCCGAAGGAATTCTTTCCCGCCGCCCTGGCCGCCGACGTGGACGGCGCGGTGCGCGAAGCGCTTGCCCAGCTCGAGAAGCTCGGCGCCAAGCTCGTCGATGTGAGCCTGCCGCGCACCGAGCTGTCCATCCCCGTCTACTACATCATCGCGCCGGCCGAGGCGAGCTCGAACCTCAGCCGCTTCGACGGCGTGCGCTACGGCCACCGCGCGACGCAGTACACCGACCTGCTCGACATGTACAAGAAGAGCCGCGCCGAAGGCTTCGGCGCCGAGGTCAAGCGCCGCATCATGATCGGCACCTACGTGCTCTCGCACGGCTACTACGACGCCTACTACCTGCAGGCACAGAAGCTGCGCCGCATGATCGCGGACGACTTCCGCCAGTGCTTCACGCAGTGCGACGTGATCGCCGGCCCGGTGGCGCCCAGCGTGGCGTGGAAGCTCGGCGCGCAGGGCGACGACCCGGTGGCGAGCTACCTCGCCGACATCTTTACCCTGCCCGCCAGCCTCGCCGGCCTGCCCGGCATGAGCGTGCCGGCCGGCTTCGGCGAGGCCGGCATGCCGGTGGGGCTGCAGCTCATCGGGAACTACTTCGACGAGACCACGCTGCTGCAGACCGCGCATGCGCTGCAGCAGGCGACCGACTGGCACCAGCGCGCACCGGGAGCCGCCGCATGAGCGCGTCCAGCCTCCTCATCCGCGGCTACGAGGTCGTGATCGGCCTCGAAACCCACGCCCAGCTCTCCACGCAATCGAAGATCTTCAGCGGCTCGTCCACCGCCTTCGGCGCGGCGCCGAACACGCAGGCCTCGGTGGTCGATCTGGCGCTGCCCGGCGCGCTGCCGGTGATGAACCGCGGCGCGGTCGAGCGCGCGATCCGCTTCGGCCTGGCGGTGGGCGCCAAGGTGGCCAACCACTCGATCTTCGCGCGCAAGAACTACTTCTACCCCGACCTGCCCAAGGGCTACCAGATCAGCCAGTACGAGACGCCGGTGGTGCAGGGCGGCGCGCTGGAGTTCTTCGTGGGCGAGACAAAGCACCGCGTGAATCTCACGCGCGCGCACCTCGAAGAAGACGCCGGCAAGTCGCTGCACGAAGACTATGCCGGCCAGACCGGCATCGACCTCAACCGCGCCGGCACGCCGCTGCTCGAGATCGTGACCGAGCCCGATATGCGCTCCAGCATCGAGGCAGTCGAATACGCCAAGGCCCTGCATGCGCTCGTCGTGTGGCTGGGCATCTGCGACGGCAACATGCAGGAAGGCAGCTTCCGCTGCGACGCCAACGTGTCGGTGCGCAAGCCCGGCACGCCGCTGGGCACGCGGCGCGAGATCAAGAACCTCAACAGCTTTCGCTTCCTGCAGCAGGCGATCGACTACGAGATCCAGTGGCAGATCGACCTCATCGAAGACGGCGGCGCGGTGCAGCAGGCGACCGTGCTGTTCAACCCCGACAGCGGCGAGACCCGGGCCATGCGCACCAAGGAAGACGCGCACGACTACCGCTACTTCCCAGACCCTGACCTGCCGCCGCTGATGATCGCGCCCGAGTGGATCGAGCGTGTGCGGGCCGAGATGCCCGAGTTGCCGCAGGCCATGGCCGCGCGCTTCGTGCGTGACTACGCGCTGGCGGCCTACGACGCATCAATGGTGACGCAAAGCCTTGCCATGGCGGCGTTCTTCGAGGAGGCGTCCAAGGCTTGCGGGCAGCCCAAGTTGGTGGCGAACTGGCTGATGGGCGAGGTGTCGCGCCGGCTCAATGCCGAGCAACGCGACATCGCCGCGAGCCCCGTGAACGCACCCACGCTGGCCGCGCTGATCATGCGTGTGGCCGACGGCACGATCTCGAATGCCGCCGCGCGTCAGGTGTTCGATCTGCTGTGGGGTCTGGCGCCGATCGTCGGCAGCAAGGGGCTGGACACCGTCGACGAGATCATCGCGACGAAGGGCCTCAAGCAGATGAACGACAGCGGCGAGCTCGAGCGCATCGTCGACGAGGTGCTCGCGGCCAATGCGAAGTCGGTGGACGAATACCGCGCCGGCAAGGACAAGGCCTTCAACGCACTCGTTGGCCAGGCCATGAAGGCCAGCCGCGGCAAGGCCAACCCGGGGCAGGTCAGCGCGCTGCTGAAGAAGAAGCTCGGCTGAAGTAAGTCGCCCACCCCCTACGCGCTTCGCGCGTCCCCTCAAGGGGGCACCACTGGCGGGCCGGCAGAGCCGGACCCGCGGTGGCCGCTTGATGGTGGGAGAGTCTCGCGCCTTTCGGCTATTGATCAGTTGGCGGTCGCCGATGCCGGTGCAGCAACCTCGGTCGGCTCGGGCATCGGCCCGAGCGAGCCCGGCGCCGCGCCCGCCCACAACTGCCGCAACCGCGCCAGTTCCACGTCGTAACGCGCGTTGATGCGCTGCACCTCGGCCTGCTGGTTGGCGATGAGGTTGCGCTGCGCCTGGCTGGCCGCTTCGTTGGCGTCGAGCTGCTGGCGCAGCTTGAGCGGCATCTGCCGACCGACGTAGAACTCGGACTCGCTCTTGAGCGGCTTTCGCTCCTCGGCCAGCGTGACGAGGCGCCGCTCGGAAATCTGCACCGACTTGCGCACGTCGTCGAGCGCCTCGATGCGGGCCTTGCGGTGCGCCGGCTCGTTCGGGTAGCGCATCAGCAGGTTGCGGTCGCGCCGGCGCGCGTCCTGGCGCGCGGCGCGCTCGGAGGCCAGCTCGCGCTCGCGCGCCTCCTGGGCGATGCGCTCCTCGGCGGTCAGCGTGGGCGGGATGATTTCGCGCAGCGAGCCGTCGGCATTGAGGATGCGCTGCTCGCGGTCGGTGCAGGCGGCGATCAGCCGGTCGGACGTGAGCCGGCGGCCATGCGCATCGGTGCAGGTGAAGATGCCGCGGTTGGGCGCCGGCTGCGCGAGCGCCGTGCCGGCGATCATCAGCAGCGCGCCCACGAACGGCAGGCCCTGCCGCTTGACGCGCACCGCCACCGGGGCGCCGTCAAACGCCATAGCGTTCACGGTAGGCCGCCACGGGCGCGAGGTTCGCGGCCAGCGCCGCATCGTCGGTGGACTGCAGGTAGTGCATCAGGTCGGCCAGCGTGGCGATGGCGAGCACGGGCATGGCGTAGCTGGACTGGAATTCTTCGACGGCCGAATGTTCCGAGAGAGCCCCATCCTGACCGCCGCGTTCCATGCGGTCGAGTGCAATCAGCACGGAAACCGGCTCGGCGTGGGCCGCACGGATCATCTCGACCGACTCGCGCTTGGAGGCGCCGTCGGTGATCACGTCGTCGATGATGACCACGCGCCCCGACAGCTTCGCGCCGACCATGGTGCCGCCTTCGCCGTGGTCTTTCGCTTCCTTGCGGTTGTAGGCGTAGGGCACGTTGCGCCCGAGCCGCGCCAGTTCGACGGCCGTAGCCGCCGCCAGCGTGATGCCCTTGTAGGCCGGGCCGAACAGCATGTCGAATTCGAGGCCCGAGGCGACGAGACGCCGCGCATAGAATTCCCCGAGACGGCCGAGCTTCGCGCCGTCATCGAACAAGCCGGCGTTGAAGAAATACGGTGACAACCGCCCGGCCTTGGTCCTGAACTCCCCGAAACGCAGCACGCCGGCCTCGACCGAAAACCTGACGAAATCCTGCGCCAGGCTGTCCGCTGCATCGGTCTTTGTCATCCGAGGAGTCCCGTGTTCCGACTGGTCACTTTGAATCTGAACGGCATCCGTTCCGCCTGCACCAAGGGCTTCCAGGCGTGGGCCGAAGGCGTGGCGGCCGATTGTATGGGGGTGCAGGAGATCAAGGCCCAGGCCGGCGACGTCGAAGGCAAGTTCGACGTGGTGGCCGGCATGCAGGGCCATTTCCACTTCGCCGAACGCAAGGGCTACTCGGGCGTGGGCCTGTATTCGCGCCATACGCCCACGCTGTGCAAGAGCGGCATTGGCGAGCCCGAGTTCGACGCCGAAGGACGCTACATCGAGCTGCGCTTCGACAACCCGACGCACCGCTTTCCGAAGCTGAGCATCATCAGCTGCTACTTCCCGAGCGGCTCCAGCGGTGAGGAGCGCCAGCTCGCGAAGTTCCGCTTTCTCGCGCTGATGGCGCCCTACCTCATCAAGCTGAAAGAGGAACGCGAGTTCATCCTGGTGGGCGACGTGAACATCGCGCACAAGGAGATCGACCTCAAGAACTGGAAGGGCAACCGCAAGAACAGCGGCTTCCTGCCCGAAGAGCGCGCCTGGATGACGCACTGCCTCGACGAGATCGGCCTCGTCGACGTGTTCCGCTCGCTCAACCCGCACCCCGAGCAGTACACGTGGTGGAGCAACCGCGGCCAGGCGCGCGCGAAGAACGTGGGCTGGCGGCTCGACTACCACCTGGCGACGCCCGGCGTGGCGGCGACGGCGGTGCGTGAGCACATCTATCTGGAGCAGCGTTTCTCCGACCACGCCCCGGTCGTCATCGACTACGACTTCACCCTTTGATGCCGTCCGCCGCAGCGCCCCGCCTCTCGCTGGCCGCGCTGCATCGCCTCGCGGTCGTCGCGGTGCTCGGCTTCGCCTCGGGCCTGCCGCTGGCCCTCACCGGCCAAGCGATGCAGGCCTGGCTCTCGGTCGAGGGCATGGATGTCGCGACCATCGGCTTCCTGAGCCTCGTCGGCCTGCCCTACACCTTCAAGTTCCTGTGGGCGCCGCTGATGGACCGCTTCGACCTGCCGCTGCTCGGCCGGCGGCGCGGCTGGCTGGTGCTCACGCAGCTCGCGCTCGCCGCCGCGCTCTGGTGGCTGGCGGACACCTCGCCCACCGGCGCCACGCGCAGCTTCGCGCTGCTGGCGGTGCTGGTGGCCTTCGTCTCGGCCTCGCAGGACGTGGTGATCGACGCCTACCGCACCGACCTGCTGCCCGCGCGCGAGCGCGGCCTCGGCTCGTCGGTCAGCGTGCTCGGCTATCGCCTGGCGATGATCGTCTCGGGCGGCCTGGCGCTGATCTGGGTCGATCCGGCCAGCGGCGGCGCCTGGAGCTGGCCGCAGGTCTATCACGTGATGGCGTGGCTGATGGTGGGCGCGGCCGTGGTGTCGACCGTCGCCTTGCCGCCGCTGCGCGCAGCCGCCAAACCGTCGAGCGTTGCGCACCGCGACCTGCTTGGCTTTGCCGCGGTCGTCGCAGCGGTCGGTGTGGGCTATCTCATCAGCGACCGCTTCGCGCCGCCGATCGCGCAGGCGCTGCTCTCGCCGTTCTTCGACGGCAGCCGCATCGCGCCAGCATTGCAGGGCAAGTGGGCCGATCTGCTCGCGCTGATGCTGGGCATCGCCTTCACCCTGCCGCTGGCCGCGTGGGCCGCGCGCGCGGCAAAGTTCGAGACCCTGCTCGGCGGCCTGCGCAGCTACTTCACGCAGACCGGCGCGGCGGCCTTCCTCGGTCTCATCGTGCTCTACAAGCTCGGCGACGCCTTCGCCGGCTCGCTGATGACGCCCTTCCTGCTCACGGCCATGGACTTCAGCACCGCCGAAGTGGGCGTGGTGAACAAGATCATCGGCCTGTGGCTCACCATCGGCGGCGCACTGCTCGGCGGTGTGCTGATGTTGAAGCTGGGCCTGTGGCGTGCGCTGCTTGCCTTCGGCGTGCTGCAGATGGCCAGCAACCTCGGCTTCTGGTGGCTGGCCGTGCAGGGCCGCGGCTGGATGCCGGGCCTCGTGCTGCCGGCCTTCGACTGGGGCTTTGTCTCGCTGGCGCAGGCCACGCCCGTGGACGGCGGGCTGCTGCTGGTCATCGCCGCCGAGAACCTGTCGGGCGGCATGGGCACGGCCGCCTTCGTCGCTTTCCTGATGAGCCTGTGCAACCAGCGCTTCACCGCCACGCAGTTCGCGCTGCTGTCGGCGTTTGCCTCGGTGGGCCGGGTGTGGGTGGGGCCGCTGGCGGGCGTGCTGGCCGAATCGATCGGCTGGCCGAGCTTCTTCATCGTCTCCACCGTCGCGGCTCTGCCGGCTCTATGGATGCTGTGGTGGCTGCGCGCGCCGATTCGCGCGCTCGAAGTGGACCCGAATGCGCCGCTCGCGGACGACTGACCGCGGGAACAACTCTTGCCCTGAACGACTCCGAGACCCCATGAGCCAGCCCTTCGATCCTCGCGCCGATTTCCAGCCCGACCCGGCGCTCGGGCTGCATGCGTATGGCTGCAGTTGTCGCTTGCACGGGCGCCGCCTCTTCACCGGCGCGCTGCTCGCCGGCGGCGCGGCGATTGCGCTGCCGGGGCAGGCGCAGGTGCAGATGGACAGCCGCTCCCAGCTCGGCGGTCTGGTACCGGCCGAGGAGATCGAGCAGGCCGCCGCGCAGCAGTACAACCAGATGCTGGCGCAGGCGAAGCAGCAGAAGGCGCTGGCCCCGGCCAACCACCCGCAGGTGGTGCGGCTGCGCGCCATTGCCGACCGCATCATCCCGTTCAGCACCGTGCCCAACCTCAAGTCGACGCCGCGCGCGGCGAACTGGAAGTGGGAGATCAACCTCATCGGCGGCCAGCAGGTCAACGCCTTCTGCATGCCCGGCGGCAAGATCGCCTTCTATTACGGGCTGCTCGACCAGCTCAAGGCCACCGACGACGAAGTGGCGATGGTGATGGGCCACGAGATCGCCCACGCACTGCGCGAACACGCCCGCGAGCGCGTCGGCAAGAGCGCGGCGACCAACGGGCTGATCGAACTCGGCGCCGCGCTGCTGGGCCTGGGCAGCGGCGGGCGCTATCTCGCCGGCCTCGGCGGGCAGTTGCTCTCCTTGCGCTTCGGCCGCGACGATGAACTCGAAGCCGACAAGGTCGGCCTCGAACTCGCCGCCCGCGCCGGCTACGACCCCGCCGCCGGCATCACGCTGTGGCAGAAGATGGGCGAAGCCAGCCGCGGCGCCCCGCCGCAGTGGCTGTCCACCCACCCGGCCGGCGACACCCGCATCCGCGACATCCGCAATACCTTGCCGGCGGTGCAGGGGCTGTATGCGAAGGCGCCCAAGCCGGCGCGCGAGTTCGGGCCGCCGAAGAGCTGACCCGCCCGACGCCCACAAGCAACGACGCCCCGCTCATGCGGGGCGTTTGTCGTCAAGGCCGGGGCTTCAGCGAGTGATGCCCAACGCGCCGAACAACGCATCGGTGGCCGTCATGTCCGGCCGCAGGCTCACGACGCTGCGCGGCTTGCTGTGGTAACCGTAGAACACGCTGCCCCCGCGCTCCACGAAGAGGCGCGTGTACGTGAGCGGCGCCGCGGCCGCCGGCATGCGGCTGAACCGCAGGACGCGCGCATCGCCCAATACCTCGATCGCATAGGTGCCGGTGCCGATGGGGTCGCAGTTCCTTGCCGAACCACTGCTGGCCAGAAGCAGGCAGCTATAGAAATTGGCCACCTTCCCTCCGGCGAAGGCGACCCGGATCGAGCGCTGGTTGGTATACGTCGGGTCGCTCTGCGGTGCATCCACCGTGCCGATGCTGATGGTGCTGTTGCTCCACCATTCGTTGCGGCCCGCCGCGGGGTTGTACACGCAAGGGGTGCCGGGATAGCCCGCGGCCATTTCCTCGAGTGTGGCGGGACGCACGTGAAAGGTCGCAAAGTTGTCGTTCGTCACTTTGCTGCATTCGGACCCGGCTGCCGATGACCCGCCCGAGGCCACCGCTGGGACGTAGGCGACGACCACATCGACGGGGTTGTAGCCATCCGGCGCCGAAGTGCTTTCCGTAGAGCTGAAGGTCCACAGCGTCGCCCCGGCCGGGAACACCTTGTTGGCGATCAGCGGGTCGTCCGGCGACGGTCCCCAGGTTGCGAGATCGCCCTCGGTGTCTGCACTGGGGAAGGCCCGGATCTCGGCCACGACCTCGGACATGAGTCGGCCGCCAATGTCCTTGGGCACACGGCGGCTGAGGCCCTTGTATGTGTCGCAGTAGAGCGATTCGGCAGCCGCGGAGGCCGCGTAGGGCGTGATGGCGTGTACGTGAGTGGTCGGGCACTGGTACCACTGCGATCCGGTCCAGTAGAAATCGTTGCGCGTGTAGGCCGCTGTCTCGCCCCAGGTCTGCACCGTACCGCCCTGGGCGCGCTTGCGCTTCTCGGTGAAGCGGCGCAGGCCGTTGTTGGCATCGGGCGTGTTCTGCTCCGCCGTGGCCTCGAAGGTGCGGAAATACCAGTTGCCCGCATCCGCATAGGTGAACCAGCGCAGGCTCATGCTGGCTGCCGTCGTGTCAGCGACCGGCTCCGAGGTCACCAGCATCCTGAACCCTTCCAGCGTCTGCACCACCATATCTGCCGATGGCGCGCCGATGCGGTCCGCGGCAAAGGCGTCGACGCTGGCCTTCAGCGCCGCATCCGTGCGCGCGGCGTCGGAAGCGGCGATGGCGGCCAGTTGCTGCACGTTGGCGGCGAGGACCTGATGCGCGAGCCGCGTCACATCGGCCCGCGTGATGGTGGCGCCGGCGCTGTCTTGGCGGCCCTCGGCGCTCTTGAACGCCTCCATGGCCTTTTGCTGCGCCAGCACCAGCACACGCGCCAGGTCCCTGGCCCGGAGTGCCAGCGTCGCATCGCTGCCCTGCATCGGATTGCCGAGCAGCGACCCGCCGAACCCGAGCTGTTGGCGCAAACCGCCATCGGCCTGCGCGGTCGTCTGACCGCTCGTCTCGGCTGCGCTGGCCACCAGCGTGCTCAACGGCGTGATCGCCGTCGTGGCGTCGGCCGGCGCGCGCAGCACGAAGGGGCTTGTCACCGGGCCGTGATCGGCATCGGTCGCGTCGGTGCCGACCATCGCCAGCAGCGGGTACTTGCCGGCGTCGTCGGGCGCGATCTTCAGCGTGACGGTGCCGTCGGCCGCACTGCGGCCCGAGGGCTCACCCTCGTCGCACAGGGCGTTGGCGTTCCTGTCGAGACATACCAGCGCATTGCCGATGGCGCCGTCGATGACGCGGGTGGGCAGGTCGACGGTCGAGGCGTCGGTGGGCGTGGCGTCGTCGCCTCCACCACCTCCACAGGCAGCGAGCAGCAGCACGGCGCCGGCGATGGCCGACAGGGCCGGCAGCCGGGATGGACGGATGGGATGGCAAATGGTGGTCATGGCATGTCTCCTGGTGGTTTGCGTCCGACGCGGCGCCGAATCGCCGGCCGGGCAAGAGGCGAAGTGATTCGGCTTCGGAGGGAGATCAAGACAACGGCGCCGCGCGCGGCGTGCGCAGCGCACAGACCATCGGCGGCAGCAGCGCCACCTGTTCGCACAGGGCGCGAATGCTGGCGGCGCCGGTCTTGGCGCGAACGCTTCCGACGTGAGAACGCACGGTGGACAGGGCCACGTCCTGGCGGCGCGCAATGGCCACCGGTGAATCGCCCCGGCACAGACGCACGAGAACCTGCGTCTCCGCGGGGGTCAGTCGATGGCTGAGGGCAAAGCACTGGATCGACAGTTCCTCGCACACCGTCGAGCGGCCCAGCATGAGCAGCGTCGGCGCCATCGATCCCAGGATCGCGTCGCCCAAGGGCACGACCGCGACGCGAACGCGTGCCGGCTCGTCGCCGAGCGCCAGCATGCAGCGCGCACCGCGCCCGGCGGCATCGGCAAGCGCCCGCACGAGCGCCGCCTCATCGGCGTCGCGTCGCGCTGCGACACGGCCTTCCCGCAGCCACAGCGGACCGCCTCGCGAGAGGCTGCTGCGGGCCGCCTCGTTCGCGTACATCAGCTCGCGCCGCGCGCCGACGAGCAGCATGGCGTAGTCCACCTCGTCGAGTACTGCGCCCAACCACGGACCGTCGTCCGGCGCCGGCCGCGTGCGCGGCGCCGCGCGCATGGCGGCGTGGTGTGCGGCGCGGTCGCACGCATCACTGTGCATCACTGCTTCGAACATGGCCCACCTCCGATCGATGACAGGAGCCGACGTGCTTGTCGAATCCGGCGGTGAAGGCTAGCGACGCGATGCCGCGCGATGAATCATCCGAAAGGAGCAAAAGAGGTCCCGGCGACCGGAAATCATCCGAAAGGAGGAGTACGTCCGCCTTGTGAGCGCGGCGCCTGCTCGACACAATGAGTCGCCCGAGGAGGAGCCATGCACGCGCTTCTGATCGACGACCACACGCTGTTCCGCGAAGGTCTCAAGCTGCTGCTGCGGCAGCTGCGGCCCGGCACGGACATCCGCCAGGCCGGGTGTGTCGCGCAGGCGTGCGAGGTGCTGTGCACCCTCGGTCCGGTGGACCTCGTGCTGCTCGACCTGCAGCTTCCGAAGCCACCGGGCAGCCGGACGTCCCAGACCCAGGGCGTGGAGGCGCTGCGCGAGATGCTGGCGTTCGACGAACACCTGCCGATCGTCGTGCTGTCGGGCAACGAGGATCCGGACATCGTGCACGAAGCGATCGACGCGGGTGCGATCGGCTTCATCAACAAGTCGATGGACTCCGACGGGCTGGCGTCAGCCGTGCAGGCCGCGCTCGAGGGCCGCGTGCCGATTCCTGCCGGCTGCCTGGACGCGATGGATGCGGCCGGAGCCGCCCTGCCCGCAGCCGATGGACATCCATCGCTTCACGCGCTTGGCCTGTCGCGGCGCCAGGTGCAGGTGCTGCGGCACATGGCGCAGGGCCAGGCGAACAAGGTGATCGCGCGCGAACTCGCCATTGCCGAGGCCACCGTGAAGACGCACATGAAGGCCGTGTTCGAGGTGCTCGGCGTGCACAGCCGCACGCAGGCGATGTACGAGCTGGCACGGCTCGGCTGGCCGTGGCGGGACATGGCGTGAGCTCGCTGCCGCTGCGCTCGGGCCAGGCGCACGACCAGGCCGCCGACACCTTGCCGGAGGCTGCGACCTTCGATGCCTCGCCCCAGGCCGTTGTCGCCGAGCGCGTGCTGCTGCTGGCCGAGCGCTCGCGCGACGCGGTGGGCGGCGTGCTGCTCGGTTGTCTGCTGATCGCCGCCGTGCTGTTTCGCCATGCGCCGTGGCCGGCGGTGGCGATCTGGATCGGCGTGTTCGTCGTCGTGAACGGTTTTCGCGTGCTGCTGAGCCGGCGGCTGCTGCACGCGGCACTGCCGCCGGATGGGCGCGTGCTGCGCTACTTCCTCGGCTTCGCCGTGGTCAACGGCTTGTGGCTCGGCGCGCTGTCGCTGGTGTTCTTCGAACCGCTGGGCATCGAGCAGCGTCTGGCGCTGACAGTGCTGATCCTGCTGGCCACGGCAGGGGGCGCGGCCACCTATGCCTCCTATGTGGCCGGCTACGTGTCCTTCGTCGCGCTGGCGGTGCCGCCCCTGGCGCTGCAGTGGGGGCTCGAAGGCGGCCGCGCCTCGGGCGTGATCGTCGTGACGCTGCTCGTGTACGGGGCGATGATGGCCGGCTTCTCGCGCTATCTCGCGAGCGTGTTCCAGCACTCGGTGCACATTCGCTTCCAGCGCGAGGCAGTGGTGCTGGCGCTGCGGGCAGAGCAGGCACAAAGCGAACGCGAGCGGCAAAAGGCCGAACAGGCCAGCCAGTCGAAATCGCGCTTTCTCGCCAATGCGAGCCATGACCTGCGCCAGCCCGCGCAGGCCCTCGCGCTCTACACCGCGGTGCTGCAGCGCAGCGCCCAGACCGACGAGCAGCACGAGATTGCCGACAACATCGCGCAGGCCAGCCGCACGCTGGGTGAACTGCTGGCGAACCTGCTGGACCTCTCGCGCCTGGATGCCGGCGCGGTGGTGGCGCATCCGCGGCCGGTGCAGTTGCGCGACCTCGTGGAGCGGCTGCGCAGCGAAGCCCAGCATCTCAGCGCCGGAAGCGCCGTCTCGGTCAGCACCGACTGCCCGCCGCTCGTGCTCGCCACCGATCCGCTGCTGCTGGAACGACTGCTGCGCAATCTCGTGCACAACGCGCTCAAGTTCACCGATCACGGCCGGGTGCGCATGACGGTTGCCGCTGATGCGCAGACAGTCCGGATCACGGTGCGCGATACCGGGTGCGGCATTTCGCCAGCCCATTGCGAGCGGGTGTTCGACGAATTTTTCCAGGTCGGCAACACCGAGCGGGATCGCGCCCGCGGGCTCGGACTGGGCCTGTCCATCGTCAAGCGGCTCGCCGGGCTGCTGGGCGGCACGATTCACCTCGACTCCGAGCTGGGGGCCGGCTCGTCCTTCACGCTCGCCTTGCCACGCGGCGAGGTCGCCGGCCCCATGCTGTCCGCGGCGCCCCAGGCGCTGGTGCAGCCACCGCGACTGGACGGCACGCCGGTGCTGGTGATCGACGACGATCCGATGGTGCTCGCCGGCATGCTGGCGTTGCTGCGCAGCTGGGGTGCTGAGGTCGACGGCGTAGACGGGCTGGCCGCGGCCTTGGCACTGCAGCCCGCACGGGCGTGGCGGCTGTGCCTGTGCGACCTGCGTCTTCGCGGCGGCGAGCACGGACTCGATGCGGCGACCAGCCTGCGCTCCGGCATCCCCGGCCTGAAGGTGGTGCTTGTCACCGGTGACACCGCGCCCGACCGCATCGAGATGGCAGCCCGCAGCGGCTTCGCGCTGCTGCACAAGCCGGTGGCCGAAGCGGCCCTCGCCGCGCAGATCGTCAAGCTGTTGTCCCTGCCGGCGAGCGGCGCATGAGCGCGCAGGACGGCGAGCCGCAGCAGCCCTTGTCGGTGCCGTTCACCGATTGGCTGCGCGGCGTCGACGCCGACGCCGTGCTCGACGTTGCGGTGATCGGTTCCGGCTACGGCGGCAGCGTCGCCGCACTGCGCATGCGCAAGATGGGACGCGACGTGGTGGTGTTGGAACGCGGCTCCGAGTACCTGCCGGGCGAGTTTCCCAACGACATCGGTCAGTTGCCCAAGTACCAGCGGCTGCAGACGGCTGGGCGTGTGCTCGGGCGTGCCACGGGCCTGTTCGAGTGGCGCGCCGGGCCGGGCGTCGCCACCCTCACCGGCAACGGACTGGGCGGCGGCAGCCTCATCAACGCCGGCGTGGCCATGCGTCCGGTGCCGGAGGTCTTCATGCAGTCGCACTGGCCGGCCAGCATCCGGCTCGGCAGCGCGTCGGAGAAGGTCACCGGGCTCGATGCGGCGTTCCGTCGCGCTGAGCGCATGTTGCGCGCGCAGGCACCGGCCGCACTGCCGGCCTTCCCCAAGACACAGGCGCTAACGCGCTTCGCGCATGAGTTGGCCGTCAATCGCCGCACACGTGAGGACCGGCCTCATATCGATCCGGTGGCTGCCACCATCGACCCGAAGCGTTGCACGAACTGCGGTGACTGCGCCACCGGCTGCAACGTGATCGGCGCCAAGCTCACCTTGCGCGACACCTATCTGCGTGCGGCGCAGCGCAGCGGCGCCGTGCTCGTGTGCGGCGCACTGGTCTGGCGCATCGAGCCGCGCCCGAATGGCGGCTGGTGGCTGCACTGCATGGCCACCGAGAAATGCGGTTACCGGCCCACCGTCGCCGAATCCATCGAAGAACACGGCGTGATGCTGCGGGCGCGCCATGTCGTGATCGCCGCCGGCACCTTCGGCAGCACCGAGTTGCTGCAGCGTTCGCGGCATCGCGCGGGTGAGCGCTTTTCCCTGTCTGTGGGCATGCTCGGCACACGGCTGTCGGCCAACGCAGACAGCATCAGCGCTTCGGCCGACGAGCCCCGGCCCGTCGGCGCTGTCGGCTGGGGTTGCGTGCCGCGTCCGAACGAACCCGTGGGCCCGACCATCACTGCGACCGTCGACCTGCGCGGGCGCGTCGACCTGGCCGAGCAGGTGGTGATCCAGGACGGCGCCGTGCCGGGCGCGCTGGCGCGTGTCTTCCAGGAGATCCTGGCCACCACCTGGACACTTCATCACATGGGCCGGAAGTGGGTATCGCCGCGACATGTGCCAGCCGGTACCGACCCGCTGGCCGCCACTCCCGCGCTGGCCGCGCACGCACAACTGCTGCTGGCCATGGGCCACGACGGTTCGGCCGGACGCATCGTCTGGATGCCCGAGATGGATGCCTGCGTGCCCTATTGGGTGAATCCCGAGGCGGCGGCGGGCTACCGGCGCCAGGACGAGATCTTCGAGGTGCTGAAGGCGATCGGCGGCACCGCCTTGCCGTCACCGTTGTGGCGCGGCCTCCCGAACGAAACTGCGGGCGTGCTCGGCGACCAGCCGCTGCCGCGCACGGCCATGTCGGTGCACCCGCTGGGCGGCTGCCCGATGGGCGACAGCTTCGACACCGGCGTGGTGGACGAGTTCGGCCACGTCTGGAAGGCACCGGGCGCAGTGTGGCCCGATCTGCAGGTTCTCGACGGCTCCATCGTGCCGACCTCCCTGGGCTGCAACCCCTTGTGGACGATCACCGCACTGGCCGAGCGGGCCATGGCGCGGCTGCGCGCCACATCGGGCGCCCCTTCGCCTGCGGCTCACCACGGTGTGCATCCCGTTGCGCCCTTGCCGCCGCGCCGCCCGCAAGCCTTGACGCGCCAGACACCGCACCCGCTCGAGGTGAGCTTGCGCGAGCGCCTTGTCTGCGGCGAGCTGCAGCTTCGCGGCAGCTTGGCGCAGGCCTGGGGCAGTTGTCCCGTCGAGGCCGATCTGGAACTGAAGATGACCACGCCCGATTGGTTGCGCACCTGGGAGGAAGCCTCGCACCGCTTTGATCTGGTCGCCGGCACGCTGCGGGTGCGCACGAAATCGGGGCAGCAGATCCGCTACGCGATCCTGCCGGGCAGCCGCATCGAGCTGATGTCCACCGCCAGTGCGCTGCTCGGGCCAGGCCTGTTGCGTGTGTTCGTCACCTGGTGTGTGCTGCGCGGGCTGCGCGACCTGTGGCGACTTTGGCGCAGGAATGGGTTGCTCCGGCTCGTCGGCACGAGCATGGGCGGAGGTGTTGCCATGCTGCGCATGTGGCTGGCCGCACGCGAACTTCGCACCATGCGCTACGACCTGCGGCTGAAACGCAAGGACACGGCTGGCGACATGGCGGGGCCCGATCACTTGCGGGTCTTCGTCGCCAAGGACGTGCGCTACGCCGCGACCTGCGGCGAATGGTGGCGCCATGTGGGGCGTCGCATCTCAGGCCTCTTCCGGCGCCACACCGGCGGCTCGGACGGCCCTGCGCCGCGCAGCTTGCGTGCGAGCTACGCCGCGCAGCTCACGAGCCCCCGGGTCACGCTGGCGCCCGAAGACGATCACCCGCCGCGGCGGCGCTGGCTGCCGCCGCGCCTGACCCGCGCGCGCTTCGATCTCGCGCTGCCCATGGCCATCCAGGATTCGCCGATCGTGCTCCGAGGCGCACGCGACAGCAGCGCGGCCATGCTCGAGCTGATGGCCTACCCGCTGCTGCTGCTGCGCCATGCGCTGAAGACACGGCCGCTGGACTTCCGCCTGCCCGACTACAGCGGCCGGCCGTACGCCGACCCGGTCGATGGCGACGAGCTCAACCTGCGCGCCGCTGCGGCGAGTCAGGCGAGCGACGTGCGACCCACGCTCACGTGGATCGAGGTGCCGCGCGGCGAGTCGTCTTCGGCCGACGGACGCGATCCGACCACGCCCGTGCGCCTGCCGATCTGGCGCTATGCGCGGCCGCCCGGCGCGCCGCAGAGCGAGGAGCGATTCCGCGACGGCCAATGGCACGGCCACGGCGTACGCCGGGTGAAAAGCGTGCTGCTGATGCATGCACTCGCCATGTCGGGCTCAATCTTCACCTTGCGCACCGTTCGCTGCAATCTGGCGGAATACCTCTACGGCAAGGGCTACGAGGTGTGGATCGCCGACACCCGGATGAGCCCGCGTGTGCAGGATGCGAGCTGCCCGAGCACCCTCGACCAGGTGGGGCTGATCGACGCACCGGCGCTGGTCGACCATGTGCTGGCCGTACTGGCGCGCGAGCCCTGCGGCCAGACCAAACTTCCGCTGCAGATCTTCTCCTTCGCTCACTGCATGGGCGCCGGGGCCATGCTGGTGGCCCTGCTGGCCGGGCGGCTGTCGCATGGCGCGAAGCAGGGCGACATGCACATGCCCAAGCTGTGCGCGCTCGTCACGTCGCAAGTCCATCCCTTCATGGTCGCCACGCCGTCGTCCCTGGCCAAGACCTGGGTTGCGCCTTTGCTGCGCAACGTGGTGCGCCGCTACGCCGTGCCCTTGACCTTGCGCGCCAAACCGACTTCGCCTGTCGACCTGATGATGGACCGGCTCTTCGCCGCCTTGCCGGTACCCGACGACGAGGCCTGCCCCGGCGAAGGCCGGCTGAGCCGGCACCATGACGACGACTGCGCCACCTGCCGGCGCATCCGCTTTCTCGACGGCGAGTTGTTCAAGCACCGCCACCTGAACCCGGACACACACGCGGCGCTGCCACGGCTGTTCGGCGACAGCAATGTCGGCATGCTGGCGCACGGCTCGCGCATCCTCGACTACGAGCGCCTGGTCGACGAAGACGGCCTGAACGCTTACGCCACGGACACCGCGATGTTGGAGCGCTTGGGACTGGCCATGCGCTTTGCCCATGGCACGGACAACCAGTTGTTCGATGCCGAGGGCGCACGACGCTCGTCGACCCAGTTCGCGCGCATGCAGCCGCGTTTCGCTGCCCAGTTCGGCGGGCCAGCGTTGAACGGCGTCCCCGACAGCAGCTGCCTTGTCGATGGCTACGGCCACCTGGACCTGGTGATCGGCAACGACCTGGACCGCGGTGGCGCGGCCTCGGTGTTCGCCCGGCTGACGGCGTTGTTCGACGCGGTCTGGGCGCAAGCGAACGGCGACCTGCCGGCCGCATCGGCGAGCAAGGCAACACCACGCTTGCAGGTTCGCTTCCCGTATGCGGGGCCGTGGATGGGGCCGGCGTTCGATTCCAACGGGCGCCGCCTGCTGCCCGTGGCCTTCATCGTCGAGGACATGCGGGTGGACGCCGAGGTGCCGGCCGCCCCCTTGCTCGCCTGCGCGCGCCTGCATGGTGGCCCGGCGGTCGAAACGGTCTGGCTGACCATGCACCGCGTGAAGGCCACGCCAGCCTTCGGCATCCGCCGCGCAGCACACCTGGAACCGGCCGTGGCCGTCCGCGTGGCCTTCGGGCGGGTGGACATCACCGACAGGCAAGAGCCGCTGCGCATCGAGTTGCTGTCGTGCAGCCACACCATCGTGGACGGGCTCACGCTAGGCCGGAGGCCCGACGAGGCAGAGATCGACGATGCCATCGCACGCGCCGCGGAGAAGGCCGCAGCCGACCGTGCATCGCACGATCGACCGATCCCGCCCACGGTGTCGCGCCTGCAGCGCTTTGCGACCCGGCCGTCGTATCGCTGGCTCAAGGTGTCCGCACAGACCGTGACGCCACCCGACCCCAAGGAGCCGGTGCGAATCGCACTGGGCTGCTGCCGCTATCCGGGCTTCTACTTCGACCGCGCCCGCACCACGGCGGCCTTCGAGAGGCTGGCGCTGCGCAAGGCGGGCTCGGCCCCGCATCTGGCGCTGATGCTCGGCGACCAGATCTACGCTGACGCCACGGCCGGACTCTTCGACCCGGCCAGTCCCATCGAGCGCTACATGCGGGCGCATCGCAAGGCGTTTCGCACATCACGCATTCATCGCCTGCTGGCGGGTTTGCCGGTGGTGATGACAGCCGACGACCACGAGTTCGGCGACAACCATCCCAACGGCGCGCCGCTGTACCGCGGCCATGCGTCCACTGCGGCCTACGCGGCGGACCGGGAATGTGCGCTGCGGCGCGCGGCGTACGACGCGCTGAACGCTTTTCAGGCGATGACCTGGCCGCCGGACGCACACCGCTCGCGCTGCGTGCCCTTTGAATTCGGTGCCGTGCGCGGGCTGGTGATCGACACCCGCAGCTTCCGCCGCGCCGCCACCGCCACCCGGCCGGCACGGATACTCGCTGGCCACCAGCGTCGGGCGATCGAAAAATGGCTGCAAAAGAGCCACCCGGACTCACTGAACCTGGTGTGCACCGGCAGCGTGGTGCTGCCAGGCGTGCTGCCCGCCAGCGACCCGGCCAACCCGGGGGTGCCAGACAACTGGCAGGGCGCGCCAGAAGACATGACGTGGCTGCTGGACCGACTGACGAGCATGGTGGGCAAACGTTTCGTGCTTGTTTCGGGCGACTGCCACCTCAGTGGCGGCGCCGCCCTTCATTTCCACGGCGCCCCGGTCGGTGCCAGCATCGTCGCGCCACCGTTCTACGCACCTCTGCCGTACGCCAATGAGGTGCCAGCCTCGATCGACCAGCGCCCCTTCATGCTGAACGGGCGGCCCTTGTCGCTGCGGGCGATGTCCGGACTGGATCGCGGCTCGGGCTTCGGCATGCTGACGCTCACCCCGCTCGCCGGTGGCGCCGGCTGGAAAGTGCAGTACGAGCGCGAATTGCTCGACATGGAGCAGAACGACGGCTGGACTGCGATCCGCGACGAATGGACGCTGTGACGCCCGCTCACTGAGCATGCCGCTGCGATGTAGGCACAGGCTCTAGACTGCCCTCAATGCGGTCCTTGAGGAGTTCAATGGTGGTCTGGTTCGGGCGCGCAGCGTGGTCTGTGGCGGCAGTCCTGTTGCTATGGCTCATCGCGTGGGCGGCCGTGCCGCCCCTTGTGAAGTGGCAAACCCAATCCCGCCTCACCGAGCTCCTCGGCCGCACGGTCACCATCGGCGAGGTGCGCTTCAAGCCCTGGACGCTGGAGCTCACGCTGTCCGACCTGGCCGTCGCCGGAGCACCCGACGAGCCACCCCCGGGCGAGACGGCGGTCTCCACGTCGGAGCCCCTGCTCCACATCGCCCGCCTCCACGCCAACCTGTCCATCTCCTCCGTCCTGCGCCTCGTGCCCGTCGTTCAGGCGCTGGAGATCGATGCGCCGCAGTTGCGCATCGCGCGCCTGGCGGACGGGCGCTACGACATCGACGACGTGCTGGCCCGCATCGCTGCGCCGCAAGAGACGCCCGCCGAGGAAGACGACGAGCCGGCGCAGTTCGCGCTCTACAACCTGCAACTGCGCGACGGCCATGTGCGCTTCGACGATCGGCCGGTCGGACAAGTGCACGAGATCCAGGCGCTGCAGTTGTCGCTGCCCTTCGCTTCGTCGCTGCCGGCCGAGGTCGAGCTGGAAGTCGAACCGCACCTGAGCTTTCGCCTCAACGGCACGCCCTTCGACAGCGGCGCGCAGGCCACGCCGTTCGCGCAGACGAACGAGGGGGCGTTGACGCTCACGATCGCTGCGCTCGATGTCGGCCCCTATCTCGGCTACCTGCCCGCCTCGCTGCCGGTGCGGCTCGCGCGCGGCACGCTGTCGGCCGATCTGGCGCTGCAGTTCGCGGTGCCTGCCGACGGCACGCCGAGCGCCACGCTGCGCGGCAGCGTCAGCGCGCGCGACGTGGCGGTGAACGACACGAAGGGCGCCCCACTGTTCGCTTGGCGCGAGCTGCAGCTCGCCCTCGGCGAGGTGCAGCCCTTCGCGCGGCGCCTTGCGTTCGAGAGCCTGCGCATCGACGGCGCGCAGTTCCACGTCGCACGCGATGCGGCAGGGCGGCTCAATGTGTCGCAACTGGCGGGCGCGGACACGGCACCGGCCGCGAAGTCGGCGCCCGCGGCTCGACGTGCGGCGTCCGCCGCGTCCGCTGCAGCCAGCGGCGCTTCGGCGCCTGCCGCGGCTGCATCGCCCTGGCGCCTGAGCCTGGCCTCACTGGCGTTGAACGATGCCCGCGTACTGTGGAACGACGCCGCCGTGTCGCCCGCTGCCGCCCTGCAGCTCGACGGCGTGGCGATCACCGCGAAGAATCTGCAATGGCCGGTGGCGCAGCCGATGCCGCTCGCCGCTGTGGGCAGCTTGCGCGTGCAGCGCGGGGGAGCCGAGGGCGCCGCAACACTCAGCGTTGACGGGCAGGCGAACGATCACGAAGCCAAGCTCGACATCGAACTGGCCGGGCTGAACCTGCAGGCGCTCGCGCCCTATCTGGCACAGGCGCTCACGCCGCGCGTCGATGGCAAGGTATCGGCGAAGGGTTCGCTCGACTGGTCGAACGCGCCCGGCGCCGAGCGGCTGCAGCTCGTTCTTGCCAGCGCCACGCTGGATGCACTGCAGGTGCGCGACGACCAGGGCCGCGCCAGGCGCGACGATGCCTCGCTCGATCGCCTCGCGCTGACCGATGTGAACATCGACGTACCGGCGCGCCGCGTGGTGATTGGCAGCGCCAGGCTCGCCAAGCCCTTCGTGGCCGTGACGCGCGATGCGCAGGGGCAGTTGAACCTCGCCGGTTGGCTGGCTGCGCCGGAAAGCGGCGAAGGCGATGCCACCGACACGGCTGAACCCGCCGGCACGCCTTGGCGCATCCAACTGCGCGACTTCACGCTCGAAGACGGACGCGCACGGCTGACCGACGCCTCGGCGCGGCACGGCGCGGGCAACACGCCGCTGCGCCTCGAACTCGACGACCTGGCGATGAGCGCGCAGAACCTTGCCTGGCCCGCCGAACGCGACACGCCGCCGGCGCCGCTGACCTTGAGCGCGCGCCTGGGCTCGACCGGCATCGCGCGCGACGCCACGCGCCCCGCCGGAACGCTGCGCTGGAAGGGCGAGCTGGCGCTGGATCCGCTGCTGGCACGCGGCGATTTGCGCGTCACGCGCGTGCCGGTGCATGCCTTCGCGCCCTACTTCGCCGCGCAGTTGCCGGTGGCGCTGGTGCGCGCCGAAGCGGGCTATACCGGCCGCGTCGAGCTGCGCATGCCGCCGGCGGGGCTGAGCGTGAGCGCGCAGGGCGACGTGCTGCTCGGCGATGTGCAGGTCAACACGCTGGCCGATCCCGAAGGCAACGCCGCCAGCGAAGAACTGCTGAACTGGCAGTCGCTCGCGCTGAAGCAGGTGAAGCTCGCGCTGGCTCCCGAGGCGCGGCCGCAGGTCGACATCGCCGAGGTGACGCTGAGCGACTTCTATTCGCGCCTGATCATCACCGAAGAAGGGCACTTCAATCTGCAGGATGTCGGCCGGCCGGAGCAAGGGGACGAGAACGCAGAGAACAACACCGCCGGCGCTGCTGCGGAGCCGGCTACCGCAACTTCCGCAGCCGCGGCGGCCAGCGCGCCCGCCGCCGCACCCGCGGAATCCGCCCTGCCGCTCGATCTGCGCGTGGGCCTCACCCGCTTCGTCAACGGCCGCATCGACTTTGCCGATCACTTCGTCGAGCCCAACTACAGCGCCGCGCTGACCGAGCTGCACGGCGAACTCGGCACGCTGCAATCGGGCTCGCGCGAGATGGCCTCGCTCACCGTGCGCGGGCGCGCGGCCGGCACGGCGCTGCTGGAGATCACTGGCCAGCTCAACCCGATGGTCACGCCGCCGGCGATGGACATCCGCGCCCGCGCCACCGGCCTCGAACTCGCGCCGCTCTCGCCCTACGCCGGCAAGTACGCCGGCTACGCCATCGAGCGCGGCAAGCTGAGCGCCGACGTGAGCTACAAGATCGACGCCGACGGGCGGCTGGAAGCGAAGAACCAGATCGTCATCAACCAGCTGAGCTTCGGCGAGCGCATCGAGTCGCCGAGCGCCACCAAGCTGCCGGTGCAACTGGCCGTGGCGCTGCTGAAGGACCGCAACGGCGTGATCGACATCAACCTGCCGGTGAGCGGCAATCTGCAGGACCCGGAGTTCAGCCTCGGCGGGCTCATCGCGCGCCTCGTCGGCAACCTGCTGCTGAAGGCGCTGACCGCGCCGTTCTCGCTGCTCATGGGTGGCGGGGGCGGCGCTGACGACCTGAGCGTGCTCGCGTTCAAGCCAGGCACCACCGTGCTCGCGCAGGCCGACGCGGCGCCACTCGACAAGGTGGCGAAGGCGCTTACGGACCGGCCGGCGCTCAAGATGACGATCACCGGCTCGGCCGATCCGGTGCTGGAGCGCGAGGCGTACCAGCGCCGCGTGATCGAGGAGCGCCTCATGGCCGAGCACCGCCGCGCAGGCTTGCGCGCGGGCGCGGCGGCCTCGGCGCCGGCGGCGCTTTCGGGGGAAGAACGCGAGCGGGCGATCACCAGCCTCTATCGCGAGACCGAGCTGCCCGACAAGCCGCGCAACCGCTTCGGCTTCGCGCGGCGCCTGCCGGTCGAAGAGATGGAGGCCCTGCTGAGGAAGCACGTGCCCGTCACCGATGACGCGATGCGCGAGCTGGCACTGCAGCGCGGCCTCGCCGTGCGCGACGCGCTGCTCGCCAAGGGGCTGCCGGGCGAGCGCATCTTTCTGGCGGCGCCTGAGCTGCATGGGCCGGGCGAGAAGGACAAGGAGTCGGCGTGGACGCCGCGGGTGGAGTTGAACTTGTCGGTGAAGTGAGCGCCGCGGATGGAATCTGGGCGCGCTTCACTGCATCGGCTCTGGCTTCGCCGCCCCCTCACCCCAACCCTCTCCCCCTTTGGGGGAGAGGGAGCAACACGCCGAAGCGGCTTCGGACTTGCTCCCTCTCCCGCTTGCGGGAGAGGGCTGGGGTGAGGGTCTCCCTCCGCAGCGCGGATGAATTCAGCGCCCCGCCGCCACCCTCAAATCATCAGCCGCACGCGCCACGCGATCAGCAGCGAGCACGGCGCCCTGCAGCCGGCGCTCGAGCCACGGCAGCAGCGCGTGGGCAGGCAGTTCCGCCGGCAGGGCGGACCGCGCCAGGCCTTCCACTGCCGACGCGGAAGATTTCGCGGGCGATGCCGGCTCGGTTGCGCTCGCGCTGTCGAGCACACGCTGCAACTCGGCCCGCGCCGTGCGCAGCGCCGCCTCGGTCGGCTCGCGGTCGAGATCGCCGCCGCGGCGCGTGAGCATGAGCTTGACCGCCGCCACATGCGCCAGCAGCGCATGGCCGTGGGCCAGCAGCGCCGCCATGTCGGCCAGCGGCACGCGCACCCGTTCGGGCTCGACGCGGCTGCGCTGCGCCGCCGCGGCCAGGCCGTCGAGCGCGGCATAGGCTTCGCGGCGCGCCAGGCGCAGCGGGATGTCGGGGCCGCTGGCGGCGTCGCGCAACTGCAGCGCCTCACCGGCCAGCGCCGACAGCGCCCGCGTCACCCGCGCCACCAGCCGCGGCAGGCCGACGCGCTCCCACGACGGCAGCACGTAGCTGAAGGCCCACGCGAGCGCGGCGCCGAGCACGGTGTCGGCAATGCGCTCGGCGATCGAGAAATTGGTCAGCGCATGCGCCATCTGCGCCTGCAGCAGCGCCATCACGGCGGCGGCAGCACTCGTCACGCCGTAGCGCGTGGTCACGAACGCATGCGCCACGCCGGCCGAGGCGAGAAACACGCCCGCGGCCAGCCACTCGGCGCGTACCTGCGTGAGCCCGAGCACCAGCACGCAGCCCACCACCGTGCCGGCGACCCGCGCGTTGCGGCGCGACAGCGTCTGCTCGAGGCTGCCGCGCAGCACCACGGCCACGCTCAGCACCAGCCAGTAGGGATGCGAGGCCCAGGGCAGCGCGAGGCCGATGGCATAGGCGCAGGCGAGTGCCGCACCGAGCCGCAGCGCATGGCGCAGCACCGGCGAGCGCAAGCTGGTGTGCGGCCGCAGCGCGGCGAGCGGCCAGCCGTCGACCGAGGCGAAGAGCTGCAGTTCCTCGCGCGCCAGCGGCGTGCGCGGCGGCGCGCCGTGCATCAGCGCCTGCATCTGCGAGAGGTCCTCGCCCATGTGGCGCACGCGCACGGCCAGCACCGGCACCAGGCGCGCGCGTTCTTCATCGGCAGGAAACACGTGCAGCGTCGCGAGCGAGGCCAGGGCGTTGGCCGCCTGCGGCGTGCCGGTGTAGGGCAGCGGGCGCGCGAGCCGCAGCGCCTCTTCCACGGCATGCAGTTCGTCGGCCACGCGGCCCAGCGCTTCGCCGAGCGTGGCGCGCACCAGCGTGGCCCGCTCGTCACGGCCGAGCAGATCGAGATCGAGTTCGCCCAGCAGCAGCGTGTCGCGCAGGTCGATGGCCAGCAGCAGCAGCGCGTTGTGGCGGTCGGCCGCCTCACCCGGCGGCGCGGCGAAGAGCAGGTCGCGCGCGGCCTGCAGGCGTTCGTCGAGCTTGGCTTCTTCTTCGATCCAGGCTTGCAGCCGCGCCTCGCTGCCGACCTGCATTGAGCCGGCGCCGAGCACCGCGGCGCGCGAGCGCAGCAGGTGTGCGGTAGACGACAGCACCGCCGCCAGCGCCAGCGTGCGGTAGCGCGGCTGCACGACGACCGCCACAAGCACCGACCAGCCGAGGTAGAGCGCGGCGCCCAGCACCATCCAGGCGGTGTGCACGGCGAACTCGCGCAGGCCGGCCGGCGCCGGCGAGGCCATGGTGAACACGAAGGCCATCAAGCCGACGAAGGACAGCGGTCCGGCGCGCGCGCCCCAGGCGAGCGTGAGCGCCGAGAAGAAGCCGATCGCCGCAACGGCGATGCCCAGCCCCAGCGGATGGCTGCGGATCAGCGTCAGCACCACGCTCACCCCACAGCCCACCAGCGCCGCCGCCAGCACCCGCTTCCAGCCGCGCCGCGGCGGGTTGGGCAGATCGGCGAGGTGCGCATACACCGCGCCCGAGGTCGCAGCCAGCACCGCGGTCGGGCCGCCGAAGAACCAGGCGAGCAGCTGCACCAGCCCGATGCCGAGGGCCACGCCGATGCCGTTGATCAGGTGGGACGGCAGGCGATGCAGGGCGCGCGGCATCGGGCGATTGTGCCGAGCAGGCCGGCATGGGTGGCCGCACAATCGTTCGCCACGCACGCCGGGAGCGCCCATGCCGATCGAACTGCCGAAAGAAGCCCGCCAGGAAGCCGTCGCCTCCATCGAGCGCTACTTCCGCGAGAACATGGAAGAGAAGATCGGCAACATCGCCGCGGGCACGCTGCTCAATTTCTTTCTGGAAGAGGTGGGGCCGAGCATCTACAACCACGCGGTGGCGCAGGTGCAGGAGCGGCTGCAGGCGCGGGTGAACGAGATCGACATCGAGGTGCACGAGGACGAGTTCCAGTACTGGCGCCGGCAGGAACGCCAAGCCCGGAGCCGCAAATGAATCGCCCGGTGACCGAGGCAGGGCCGAACACCGTGACCCGGTTCCTGCTGCGCGCCGTCGGCATCGCGCATGCGGTGATCGCGCTGTTGTTCGTCGTGGCGTCGCTGTCGCTCGTCGCGATTGCCGCCAAGGCCGGATGGGAAGCGCTCGCCGGTGGCCTCGACCACGCGGCGGCGCTGGGCCTGATCGAAACCATTGGCGTGCTGACGGTGGCCATCGTTGCACTGCAGATCGCGCAGACCATCGCCGAGGAAGAGGTGGTGCGCGAAGCGCACGTGAGCGGGCCGACGCGGGTGCGGCGCTTTCTCTCGCGCTTTCTCGTCGTGGTGGTGGTGGCGTTGACGCTCGAAGGGCTGATCGCGACCTTCAAGGCCTTGCGCGACGATCCGTCGCAACTGATTTATGCGGCGGCGCTGCTGCTGTCGGTGGGGGCGCTGCTGGCCGGCTGGGGTGTCTTCGTGAAGCTCAACCGTGCGGCCGAGGAACTGGAGCCGGAGGCGATGGCGAAGGCGAAGAAGGAAGACAAGAAGCTCGAGTGAGCTAGCCTTCCCGCCAAGGCGGTAGGCGCCAGCCGAAGTGCAGCGCGAGCAGCCGCGCCGCCGTGGCGACGAGCACGCCGGCGGCCAGCGCCAGTGGCGGGGCCAGCCCCACCTGCTGCGCGCCCAGCACCACCCAGCCGCCGGCGAAGGCGCACAGCGCGTAGGGCCGGTGGTCGTTGAAGGCGCGCGGCACCTCGTTGCACAGCACGTCGCGCAGCACGCCGCCGAAGACGGCGGTCACTACGCCCATCAGCACGGCCACGATGGCCGGCAGGCCGTCGGCCGCGGCGATCTGCGTGCCGGTGGCGGCGAAGAGGCCAAGGCCCAGCGCATCGGGCCACTGCATGCCGCGCTCGGTGGGGGTGAAGTGGCGCGCGCGCAGGAAGAGCATGGCGGCCACGCACAGCAGCAGCACGGCCCACAGCCAGCCGGCGCGTTCGACCCAGAAGAAGGGGCGCCGGTCGAGCAGCACGTCGCGCAGAGTGCCGCCGCCGAAGGCCGCCACGCCGGCGACGAAGCACACCCCCACGGCGTCCAGCCGCTTGCGCGCCGCTTCGAGAATGCCCGACAGCGCGAAGGCGAGGGTGCCGGCCACTTCCACCACGACCTGCGCGTTGGAAAGTTGCCAGCCTTCGGAAATGAGCGACGAGGGCATGGCTCGATTCTCGCGGCCGCGGGCGCCGCAGGTCGATCCGCTACACGGCGCGTCGCGCCTTAGCCGCCGCCCAGTGCCACCGCCACCCGATAGGTGATGAACGACGCGAGGTAAGCCAGCGCGAACAGATAGCCGGCCATGATGAGCGGCATCTTCCAGCCGCCGGTTTCGCGCTTGACGGCGGCGAGCGTGGCCAGGCACTGCGGCGCGAACACGTACCACGCGAGCAGCGACAGCGCCGTGGCGAGGCTCCAGCTCTGCGCGATCAGCGGCGTGAGGGCGCCGGCGGCATCGTCGCCGGTGGCCGAGAGTGCGTACACCGTGCCGAGCGCGCTCACCGCCACCTCGCGTGCGGCCAGGCCCGGCACCAGCGCGATGCTGATCTGCCAGTTGAAGCCGATGGGCTCGAACACCACGGCCAGCACGCGGCCCATCATGCCGGCCAGGCTGTATTCGATGGGTGCGCCGGTGGCGCCCGGCGGCGGGCCGGGGAAGCTGGCGAGAAACCACAGCGCGATGGTCAGCGTGAGGATGATGCCGCCCACGCGCTTCATGAAAATCTCCACGCGCTGCCACAGCCCGATCGCCACGTTGCGCAGCGCCGGCCAGTGGTAGCTGGGCATCTCCATCATCAGCGAGCGCACCTGCCGGCCCGCACTCGTGAAGCGCTTGAGCACCCAGGCCACGCCGAGCGCACCCACGATGCCGGCGATGTACAGGCCGAAGAGCACCAGCCCTTGCAGCTCCAGCCAGCCGGCGACCTCGCGCTTCGGAATGAAGGCGCCGATCAGCAGCGCATACACCGGCAGCCGCGCCGAGCACGTCATCAGCGGCGCGATCATGATGGTCACCAGCCGGTCGCGCGGGTTGGCGATGCTGCGGGTCGCCATCACGCCGGGAATGGCGCAGGCGAAGCTGGACAGCAGCGGGATGAACGAGCGCCCCGACAAGCCGACGCCGCCCATCAGCCGGTCGAGCAGGAAGGCGGCGCGCGGCAGGTAGCCCGATTCTTCGAGCACGAGGATGAAGGCGAACAGGATGACGATCTGCGGCAGGAACACCACCACGCCGCCGGCACCGGCGATGACGCCGTCGACGATCAGGCTGCGAACCCAGGCGAAGGCACCTTCGGCCGGCAGCAGTGCGCCGATGGCCTCGCCCAGCCATGCGGTGGCCGTCTCGATCCAGCCCATGGGCGCCTCGGCCCAGGCGAACACCGCCTGGAACATGAGGAACAGCAGCACGGCCAGCACCAGCGGGCCGACGACCGGGTGCAGCAGCACGCGGTCGATGCGGTCGCTCGTGGTGTGCGGCACCACCTCGTCGAGTCCGAGGTTGCGCAGGATGCGGCGCACGGCTTCGTGGTCGGCCTCGACCGCATGGCGCTCATCGCCCTCCACCGCCTGCGCGGCGAGGCTGGCCGAGCGCCAGATGTCGGGGTCGTCGAGCAGCGTGCGCAGCGCGGCATCGCCCTCGCTCTTCACGCCCACGGTGCGCACCACCGGCACGCCAAGCTCGCGCTGCAAGGCCTCGGCGTCGATGCGCACGCCGCGCTGCTCGGCCAGATCGGCCATGTTGAGCGCCACGACGCAGGGCAGGCCCAGGCGCTTGACCGCCAGCACCAGCCGCAGGTTGCGCCGCAGGTTGGTGGCGTCCACCACGCACACCACGAGATCGGGCCGCTTCTCGCCGCGGGCGCGGCCGTAGAGCACGTCGACCGTCACCCGCTCGTCGGGCGAGCGTGGATGCAGGCTGTAGGCGCCGGGCAGGTCGAGCACGCGCAAGGCCTTGCCGGCGGGCGTGGTGGTGCGGCCTTCCTTGCGCTCGACGGTGACGCCGGCGTAGTTGGCGACCTTCTGGCGGCTGCCGGTGAGCAGATTGAACAGCGCCGTCTTGCCGCAGTTCGGGTTGCCGACCAACGCCAGCAAGGGCCCGCCGCGGTGCACATGGATCACTGCTTCAGTCATTGACAGCCCCTCGTCCGACGAGTACGTCGGCCGGTCCCCCGCGGGGACGCGGGCCGGCTTGGGGCGGCCCGGCGCTCGGCCCGCCGAATCCCGGCTGGACATCGACGAGCGCGCGCACCTGCACGCACGCCGCTTCCGCGCGGCGCAGCGCGAAGGTGGAATCGCCCACGCGCACCATCAGCGGGTCGCCGCCGGGCATGCCGCGCGCCATCAGGGTGACGCGTTCGCCGGGGATGAAGCCGATCTCTTCCAGCCAGCGGCCCCATTCGGGCGCGTCTGCGGGCGGCAGCACCGCATGCACGCTGGCGGGTTCGCCGAGCGGGTGTTGATCGAGTGTGGATGTCATGAGAGGGGCCGGCTCCGTCCCGGCAGGCGCCCGACCCCGGCGCCATTGTTGAGTTTGCAAATGCGAGTAATTCGTATTTATACTGCTTTCCATGTCGCTTCTCAAGCCGCCCGCCCCCGAAGCGCAGCCTGCGCCGACCGGCACTGCTGCCATACAAGCATCGGAAACGCACGCTCGCACGCCGCGCTGGCGCAGCCGCGCACTGCTCGCCGGGCAGCGTGAAGCGCACATCGAACACGAGGGCAGCACCTACCGGCTGCGCCTCACCTCGCTCGGAAAGCTGATCCTCACCAAATAGAAGCAGCGTCTCCTGTTCCCCGGGCGCACGCCCGGCCCCCGAACCGCACACGCCAGCCCGTCGCCAGCAGTGCCCGCTTGTCGAAAGACGAACGCACATGCTCGCGACCCTTGAACCTTTGATCCTGCCTTGCCGGCGCGCCGCCGCTCTTCATGGAGGTGCGCCATGTGCGAACACGACAGCGCGCTGAGCGTCGTGGCCCCACCGCGCGGCTCGCGCCGTCGCCGCGTCTGGGAATTGAGCGAACACACCTACTGCCCGGTGATTGGCGTGTGCCTGCCGGTCGATGCACTGCGCCGCTTGGTCGGCAAGCTGATGGGCGGCGAGGTGGTGGCGACCGACTACGAACTGCACTGCGGCGTCATCGGCGACTGCAAGCAGCGCACGCCCACCGCAGAGGCCGTGCAGCGCGAACTCGACCGGCGGTACGCCAGCGCGCTGCGCGTGTCGGCCGCGCTCAAGAGCGCCGACGCGCTGGCCGCCTGGTGGCGCGAGGCGCCCGCGCGCGGCGACGTGGCCGGCGCACTGTGGGCCGTGCTCAGCCACGCACGCTGCGACGCTGTGCTGAAAGAACAGGTGCTGCAGGACGTGCACATGCTGCAGCACCAGGTGGGCGCCGCCGCCCGCGCCGACCTGCAGCGCCTGGCCGAGCTGCAGCGCAGCCACGCCGAGCTGGCGCATGAATTGGCCCAGCAGCGCCGCCGCACTCTCGACGCCGCATTGCTGCATGCGCGCCGGCAGGAGGACCTGCAGGCCACGGTGCTGCAGTTGCGCGCCGACCTCATCGGCCGAGACACGCGCCTCGCCATGCAGGACGAGCGCCTTCGCGACCTCGAAGCCTCGAGTCCCGGCCTGAAGAGCCGCCTCGAGCTGGTGCGCGACAACGAGCGCCAGCTCGAACGCATCCGCGAACTGCAGCGTGCGCTGCAGCGCACCGAGCAGGACCTCGCGCAAGAGCGCCGGCGCGCCGAGCCGCACGTGCTGCCGGCCACTCCCGTTGCCGAGCCTTCGGCGCGCGACACCGCCGGCCCGCGCTTCGAGCACCGCGCCGTGCTCTGCGTCGGCGGGCGCCAGGCAAGCGTGCCGGCCTACCGTGCGCTGATCGAGCGCGTGGGCGGGCGATTCCTGCACCACGACGGCGGCGAAGAGGACAGCGCCGCCAAGCTCGACGCCACGCTGGGCGCTGCCGACCTCGTGATCTGCCAGACGGGCTGCCTGAGCCACGACGCCTACTGGCGCGTGAAGTCGCACTGCAAGCGCACCGGCAAGCGCTGCCTGTTCGTCGAGAACCCCAGCGCCACCAGCCTGCAGCGCGCGCTCGACGCCTTGCCCCTGCCCGCCGACACGCACACGAATACGACGCATCCGTGATGAAGCTCTCCACCGACGACCTGATGGACGCCGAGGCCTACCGCCAATACCGCGCGGCGCATCGCCGCCGCCTGGCCGCCCACCGCGAGGCGCGCACCGTGGCGCTCGGCCCGGCCATGCGCCTGCAGTTCGAGGACGCGCTCACCGTGCGCTGGCAGATCCAGGAAGTGCTGCGCAGCGACAACGCCTTCGATGCGCAGTCGATGCAGCACGAGATCGACACCTACGCGCACCTGCTGCCCGACGGCCGCCAGTGGAAGGCCACGCTGTTCATCGAGCTGCCCGAGGCCGAGGCCCGGCGCCGCGACCTGCCGGCGCTGAGCGAGGCCGCGCACCAGCTCTACGTGGAGGTGGGCCGCCACGGCCGGGCGCGCGTGCAGGCGAGCGACCGGGCCGACGAAGCCGCGGGCCGGCGCTGGAAGCGCTGCGGCGCGGTCGGCCGGGTGCTGGCCGAGGCCAACGAAGACCTGCCCGACCGCCACCTCGGCCGCCCGAGCGCGGTGCACTTCCTGCGCTTTGCGCTGCCCGAGCCGCTGCGCGCCGCGCTGCTGGCCGGCGCGCCGGCCGCGCTCGGCTGCCGGCATGAGCGCTACAGCTTTCGCCGCCTGATCCCGCCGCGCACGCTGCTCGCGCTGTGCAGCGACATCGCCGCGTCGCCATCTCCATCGCCTTCACGCACGCGCCGCGTGCCCGCCGGCGAGGCGCCACCCGTCGCCGAAAGGAGCGCCGCATGAAGACCACCGCGACCGAGCCGGTCGAGCCCTCGCCGCTGTGCGGCTTCGATGCGCTGATGACCAGCACCGTGGCGCTGATGACGATGTGGGCCGAGGCCGCGGGCGATTCCGACGAGCGCGTGGCGCGCCGCGAGACGCTCGCGCAGCGCATCGTCTCGCACCTCTTCGTCGTGGCGCACCACCCGCACGCGCCCGGCCTGATGCGCGCGGCGCTGGGTGAGGCGCATGCGCATTGGGTATCGCTGGTGCACGGCGCGCCGGCCGGCGAGGCAGCCATCCGCTCGGGCCGGCTGCATTGACGGCGCGCCCTGCGGCTGCCGCTTCCGTGTCTGTTTCCTGTTTCCTGTTTCCTGTTTCCTGTTCCTCGTTCCCGTCCAAACCCACAAGCACAACCACCTCCATGCCCACCCTGAACCCCACCGCGCTTGCCGCACGCCTCGCGCTCGGCGCCTCGTTCACGCTCTGCGTCGGCAGCGCCTTCGCGCAAGCCGCGCCGGCGCCCGCACCTGCTGCCTCCGCCGCCACCTTGCCGCCCGTGCGCGTGAAGGCGGCGGCCGATGAAGAGACCGCCACCTCGCCGGTGTTCGGCTACCGCGCGCGCCGCAGCGCCACGGCGACCAAGACCGACACGCCGCTCAACGAAGTGCCGCAGTCGATCACGGTGATCACGGCCGACCAGGTGAAGGACCAGAACGCGCAGACCATGCAGGAGGTGCTGCGCTACACCGCCGGCGTGCGCTCGGAGACCTACGGCCTGGACAACCGCGGTGACTACTTCTCGCTGCGCGGCGGCAGCGAAGGCTCGACCCTGCTGGACGGCCTGCGCCTGCCGCTCACCGGCTGGTACGGCATCGTGCGCAACGAGCCCTATGCCTTCGAGCGCATCGAGGTGCTGCGCGGCCCGGCCTCGGTGATCGCCGGGCAGAACGGCCCCGGCGGCGTGGTCAACCTCGTGTCCAAGCGGCCGCAGGCGCAGCCGCTGCGCGAGGTCGTGGTCCAGCTCGGCAACAACCATCACAAGCAGGTCGCCGCCGATCTGGGCGGCGCGATCGACAGCGACAACACCCTGCTGTATCGCGTCGTCGCGCTCGCCAAGGACAGCGACACGCAGGTCAACCATGCGTTCGACAAGCGCCAGTTCATCGCGCCCTCGCTCACCTGGAAGCCGAACGCCGGCACCTCGCTGACCGCCTACGCGGAGTACCAGAAGGACGAGAGCGGCAACATCAACGGCTTCTTCCCCATCGTGGGCACGCTGCGCCCGGGGCCGAACGGCTTCATTCCGCACGACACCTTCATCGGCGAGCCCGACTGGGACACCTACGGCGGCACGCGCAAGCGCTTCGGCTACCGCTTCGAGCAAAACCTCGGCGGCGACTGGACCCTGCGCCACAACCTTCGCCACGACCGCGTGAAGGGCGGCTTCCGCACGATGTATGCGAACTGGTCCGACGGCTTCGTCAACGCCGCCGGCGCGCCCGATCCGAACGGCCAGTACCTCAACCGCTTCTGGTACCTGAGCGACGACCACTCGCGCATCACCAATGCCGACCTGCTGCTCGAAGGCAAGCTGCGCTTCGGCCGCACCCAGCACACGCTGCTGGTCGGCGTGGACGCCATGCGCCAGAAGAGCGGCCAGAAGTACTGGGGCGACGGCGTCGCCACGCCGCTGAATGTCTACAACCCGGTGTACGGCAGCTTTCCTGAGCCGCCGCACCTCGATGCCGATGCCTCGGTGACCCAGACCCGGATCCGCCAGCATGGCGTGCTGCTGCAGGACCAGATCAAGTTCGACGGCCGCTGGGTGGTGGTGGCCGGGCTGCGCCACGACCAGGCCAAGAGCGGCGAGGGCGCTGCCGCGCGCAGCGATTCGGCGACATCCAAGAACCTCGGCGTGGTCTATCTCGCCGACGGCGGCTGGTCGCCCTACGTCGGCTACTCCGAATCCTTCGAGCCGGTGGCGGGCGCGGCCTTCGACGGCACCCCGTTCAAGCCCAAACGCGGCAAGCAGATCGAAGCCGGCGTGAAATGGTCGCCCAGCGAGCGCATCACCGCCGCCGCCGCGATCTACCAGCTGAAGGAAACCGACCGGTTGACCGCCGACCCGGTCAACGTCAACTTTTCGGTGCAGCGCGGCGAGGTAACGGTGGACGGACTGGAACTGGAAGTGGCGGCCAACCTCCCTGCCTGGGACCTGGTCGCTAGCTACACCTACATGGACGCGCGCCAGACCAGCGCCAGCGGAGCCGATGCACGCTACCTCGGCAAGCAGCTCACCAGCATCCCGCGCCACTCGGCGGCCGTGTGGGGCGTGCACAAGTTCGGCGCCTGGGGGCTGCCGGGCTTCAAGGCCGGCCTGGGCGTGCGCTACGTCGGCAAGACCAGCGACGGCGTGGACGTGACCACCGTGCCGTCGACCACGCTGCTCGACCTGCTGCTGGCCTACGAGACCGGCCCGTGGCGCCTGGCGTTCAACGTCACGAACCTCACCGACAAGACCTACATCGCCACCTGCCTGGAGCGCGGCGATTGCTGGTTCGGCACCAAGCGCCGGGCGGTGCTGTCGGCGGCGTATCGCTGGTAGAGCCGAGGCCCGCTCGCAGTCAACGGCCCTGTCGTCAGGCGGGTTCCTGCAAAGGAGAAAGATCGCGGCTCGCCAACACCGACAGGAGACCCTCATGCCGATTCAGAAGATCGTTCCCTTCCTCTGGTACACGAAGGAAGCCGAGGAGGCTGCCGCCTTCTATACCGGCATCTTTCCCGACTCGCGCGTCAAGCGCGTCGTCGCCATGCCGAGCGAATCGCCCAGCGGCCCGCCCGGTTCGGTGAAGGTGGTCGACTTCGAACTCTTCGGGCAGGCCTTCACCGCGATGAGCGCCCCGCAGATGGACCCGTTCAACCACGCCGTGTCCTTCATCGTGCACTGCGACACCCAGGCGGAACTCGACCGCTACTGGAACGCGCTGCTCGAAGGCGGCGGCGCACCCGAGGCGTGCGGCTGGCTGAAGGACCGCTTCGGCGTCTCGTGGCAGATCACGCCGACGGTGATCTTCGACATGATGGCCGACCCCGACCGCGCGCGTGCCAAGCGGGCGACCGACGCCATGCTGAAGATGGTCAAGCTCGACATCGCCACATTGCAGGCGGCCTACGAGGGCAAGGCGTGACCCGGCGGGCCGAGCGCCGGGCCGCTCCCAAGCCGGCCCGCGCCCCTCGGGGGGCTGAGCCCGGACGTGAACAGTCCAGTGGACTGTTCACGCCTGGCGAAGGGCTGGGCCACTTGGCCCAGCGCGGCCTGCAACGCCGTCCAACGTACTCGTTGGGCGGGGGGTTGTCATGACCCGGCTGCGTGTTCACGCCTTCAGCGTCTCGATCGACGGCTTCGGCGCCGGCCCTTCGCAAAGCCTTGCGCATCCGATGGGCGTCGGCGGCATGGCGCTGCACGAGTGGGCCCTTTCCACGCGCACCATTCGGCAGATGCAAGGCGGGGAGGGCGGCAGCACGGGCGTGGACGACGACTTCGTGCAGCGCGGCTTTGCCGGCATCGGCGCGTGGATCCTCGGGCGCAACATGTTCGGGCCGGTGCGCGGCCCCTGGCCCGACGAGCAGTGGACCGGTTGGTGGGGCGACGAGCCGCCGTATCACGTGCCGGTGTTCGTGCTGACGCACCACCCGCGCGCGCCGGTCGTGATGAAAGGCGGCACCACCTTCCACTTCGTCACCGACGGCATCCACGCGGCGCTCAGCCTCGCGCGCGAAGCGGCGGCGGGCCGCGACGTGCGCCTCGGCGGCGGCGCGGCCAGCTTGCGCCAGTACCTGCAAGCCGGGCTGGTGGACGAGATGCACCTGGCCGTCGCGCCGGTGCTGCTGGGTTCCGGCGAGGCGCTGTTCGCCGGCATCGACCTGCCGGCGCTCGGCTACCGATGCACCGCACACGTGGCAACGGAGAAGGCAACGCATGTGGTGATCAGCCGGAACGAGTCGCCGTCGACCTAGTGTCCCGTCCCGCATATAACTGGCATTAGTCTTGCGTGCTTCTGCGGTATCTTGGTGATCGAGATACCGCAATGAGAACAGGCAGACCGAAGGCGGAACTGGTGTTGAGTGAAGACGAA
>JAKFDI010000009.1:0-46969 GCA_036676235.1 Rhizobacter sp.
CCCGCGAGCGCGATGAATCCGACGGCCGTTGCGACCGATACCGCGTGGCCGAGTGCCCACACGAGCCAGAAGCCGCCGATCAACGCGAACGGCACGGCAGCCATGACCAGCGCCGCCTCGCCGAACGAGCGGAACAGCAGGTACAGCAGCACGAAGATGACCGCCAAGGTCACCGGGATGACGACCTTCATGCGCTGCGTCGCTCGCTCCAGATATTCGAACTGGCCGGACCATGACATCGCATAGCCGGCCGGCATCGCCACTGCCTGCGCCACCGCCGCCTGCATGTCGTTGACCGTCGAGCGGATGTCCCGGCCGCGCACGTCGACGTAGACCCAGCCCGACAGGCGTGCGTTCTCGCTGCGCAGCATCGACGGTCCTTCGGTGACGGTGATCCTCGCCACGTCCTGCAGCAGCAGCTGTGCGCCCGTCTCGGTGACGAAGGGCAGTTCCCGAAGCCCTTGAAGCGAATCACGAATCTCACGCGGATAGCGCACGTTGATCGGGTAGCGCTCTCGTCCTTGAATCACCTCGCCGACGTTCTCGCCGCCAATGGCCGTCGAAACGACCGCCTGCACGTCGCTCACCGACAGGCCGTACCTCGCCGCTGCCTGTCGGTCGACGTCCACGTCGATGTAGCGCCCGCCCGTGAGCCGTTCGGCCAGCGCCGACGACACGCCGGGCACACCCTTGACCGCGGCTTCGACCTGCGTGGTCAGCTTGTCGATGGTGGCGAGGTCCGGTCCCGCGATCTTGATGCCGACCGGGCTCTTGATGCCGGTGGCCAGCATGTCGATGCGATTGCGGATGGGCGGCACCCAGACGTTGGAGAGCCCAGGCACATTGACCACGCGGTCGAGCTCCTCCACCAAGCTTTCAGGCGTCATGCCGGCGCGCCACTCGTCGCGCGGCTTGAACTGGATGGTCGTCTCGAACATCTCCAGCGGCGCGGGATCAGTGGCCGTGTCGGCACGGCCGGCCTTGCCGAACACGCGTGCGACTTCCGGCACGCTCTTGATGAGGCGGTCGGTCTGTTGCAGCAGTTCGGAGGCTTTGGCGACGGACAAACCCGGCAGCGCCGAGGGCATGTACAGCAGGTCGCCCTCGTCGAGCATCGGCAGGAACTCCCCGCCGAGGCGCGTCAACGGAATGATGGTGAGCGCCAGCAGCAGCCCTGCCATGACGAGCGTCACCTTCGGGAAGCGCAGCACCGCCTCCAATGCCGGCCGGTACACAGCGATCAGGAATCGGTTCATCGGATTGGCGGTCTCGCGCGGGATGCGCCCGCGAATCAGATACCCCATGAGCACCGGCCGAGACGTCGGTCATGTGCCTTCAAATCACTTCAATACGTCGACCTCATCGATGGAGGCTCACTGGTGCTGCAACGCCGAGATCAAAGGACAGGACACGGTACCGTGCGGCGCACAGCAGTCCTGCACCAGGAGGGCCAGGACAGATTCGATGCGCCGAAGATCCGCCAGCTTTGAACGGACATCGATGAGCTTTTGCTCCGCCAACTGGCGCGCGTCGTCGCACTGTGTGCCGTCGTCCAGCGTCAAGAGCCCGGCCACCTCCTCCAGGCTGAACCCGAGGCGCTGCGCCGCTTTGACGAACTTCACACGCCCCACGTCCGCCGCCCCGTAGCGCCGGATGCTGCCCGAGGGCTTCTCGGGCTCGGGCAGCAGTCCCTTGCGTTGATAAAAGCGGATCGTCTCGACATTGACGCCCGCCTTCTCGGCAAAGGCGCCGATGGTGAGGTTGCAAGATGGAATACCCATACCGCTTGACTCCGTACTCGACTACGGACTTAACGTTACGCCGTTCGCAAGCAACTTGAAAGCGCAGGTGCCAATGTCAGAGCAAACCAGCGGTCGTGGCGCCCTCCTTGCCGGTGGCTTGACGGCGCTACTCGCCTCCGCCTGTTGCCTGGGTCCTTTGGTGCTGGTGGCGCTAGGCGTCAGCGGCGCCTGGATCAGCAACCTGTCGGCGCTCGATCCCTACCGGCCGTTCTTCATTGTGGCCTCGCTGGTGGCGCTGTTCTTCGCCTATGGGCGGATCTTTCGCCCCGTCCAGGCGTGCAGCCCGGGCGAGCTGTGCGCCGTTCCCCAGGTGCGAACGGCCTACAAGGCGATGTTCTGGCTCGTTGTCGCCTTGGTCGTTGTCGCGCTGGGTTTCCCGTACGTGGCGCCTGTTTTCTACTGAAAGGACATGTGATGAAAAAGCCTCTCTCTCTGGTTGTGCTGTCGGCGGCATTTCTCGGAACTGCCGTGGCCGCTCCCCAGACAGTGACCCTGTCGGTGCCCGGCATGACCTGCTCCGCCTGCCCGATTACCGTGAAGACCGCGCTCAAGAAGGTCGATGGCGTGAGCAAGACTGACGTCAGCTTCCAGAAGCTCGAGGCGACGGTCACGTTCGACGACGCAAAGACCGACGTTCACGCGCTGACCCATGCCACCGGCGATGCTGGATTCCCGTCAACAGTCAAGAAGTGATGGCATGAAGACCAGCGATTGCGCTCCGATGGCGGTGGTAGACGCGCTGGCGCTGTGTTGCCTCGCGCCCATCCTCGGTCCGCTGCTGCTTGCGGTGAGCATGCCGGCATTGATTGGCGAGGCCGGCTTCGTGCTGGTGCCGAGCCTGTTGCTTGTTGTTTGTGCCGTGCTCTACGCCTGGCGGCGCCGAAGAACCAGGAACGATTGCGGCTCCGGCGATCGCCCGACGGTCGGTCGCGAAACAAGGATTTCTGAATGACCGAATTGGTTCTTCGAGTGACCGGCATGACCTGCACGAGCTGTGCGCGGCATGTCGAGCAGGCTGTGTCCACGGTGCCTGGCGTCAGCCGCGTGAAGGTTGACTACCCGCAAGGACTCGTGCGCGTGACGGGTGAGCCTCACATGAGCGGAGCGGCGGTCGCGCGGGCCGTCACGGCCTTGGGTTACGGCGCCACGCCGGCGCAGCGATCCGACGGCCGCGTCGACACCGGTCATGGATCGGAGCTGCTCGACAAGGCGACGAGCCGGCCCGGTGGATCAGGGCCGGCCGAGTCCGACGGCCCATTGCACGTCGCCGTCATCGGCAGCGGTGGCGCGGCCATGGCCGCAGCCCTCAAGGCCGTGGAGGGCGGTGCGCGCGTGACGCTGATCGAACGCGGCACCATCGGCGGCACCTGCGTCAATGTGGGCTGTATCCCCTCGAAGATCATGATCCGCGCAGCGCATGTCGCTCATGTGCGCCGGCAGAGCCCGTTCGACGCCGGGCTCTCCGCTGCTGCACCGACCGTTTGGCGCGACCGGCTCCTGGCTCAGCAGCAGGCCCGCGTCGACGAACTGCGCGAGTCCAAATACGAAAGCATCCTGCGCAGAACGCCGGCTGTCACGGTGCTCCAGGGTACCGCCCGATTCCGGGACGCTCGATCATTGTCCGTCGCCCTGATGGCTGGCGGCGAACGGACAGTCGCTTTCGATCGTTGCCTGATCGCCACCGGCGCAAGGGCTGAGGTGCCTCCGATTCCGGGGCTGGCTGCAACGCCGTATTGGGACTCCACTTCGGCACTCGTCAGTCCTGCGATCCCAGAGCGGCTGGCCGTCATCGGTTCGTCCGTGGTCGCGGTCGAGCTGGCGCAAGCCTTCGCCCGGCTCGGCAGTCGAGTCACCCTCCTGGCCCGCAGCACGCTGTTCTCCCGCGATGATCCGGCCCTCGGAGAGGCAGTGACGGACGCCTTCCGTGCCGAAGGGATCGAGGTGCTGACCGATACCCAAGCCAGCTCCGTGTCCCATGGCGCCGACGGGTTCGTGCTCACCTTGCCGAATGGGGAACTGCGAGCGGACCGGCTACTCGTCGCCACCGGCCGCGCGCCCAACACCATCGGGCTGGACCTCGCGGCGGCCGGCATCAGGACCGATGCACGCGGTGCCGTTGTGGTGGACAGCGGCATGCGCACCAGCGCGACCGACATCTATGCCGCGGGCGACTGCACCGATCAGCCGCAGTTCGTCTACGTGGCGGCAGCGGCAGGCACCCGGGCCGCCATCAACATGACGGGCGGCAACGCGAAGCTCAACCTCGATGCCATGCCCGCCGTCGTGTTCACCGATCCGCAAATGGCCACGGTCGGCTACAGCGAGGCCCAGGCGCGCGAGGCGGGGTTCGCAACGCACAGCCGCACGCTCACCCTGGACGATGTCCCTCGGGCATTAGTCAACTTCGATACGCGCGGCTTCATCAAGCTGGTCGCGGAGGAAGGCACCGGCAGGATTCTCGGAGTTCAGGCGGTGGCTTCAGAAGCGGGCGAGCTCATTCAGACGGCAGCGATCGCCCTGCGCGCGCGTTTGACGGTGCATGACCTGACCGATCAGCTGTTTCCCTATCTGACCATGGTCGAAGGGCTGAAGCTGGTTGCTCACACGTTCACCAAGGATGTCAAGCAGCTGTCCTGCTGCGCGGGCTGAGCGAGCGTATGGCCCAGCGGATCAATCCATTGCTGCAAGCGGTTCGCCTCGTCTTCATGTCGCTGCTTGTGGCCTCAACGGCTTCTCAACCCTTGCAATCGCCTAACCAGAGGCCGAGCAGGACAAGTTGCTTGCGCGGCAATGGCGCGCGATTCAGCCCGTCAAGCAAAACGCGCTCGAGAGCGAACATACTGCCAAGCATTGATCAAGCTGCATGGACTACGTGACCGAAATCGCACTACGACGGTCTTGGCGTAGAGACGTCGGCGCGCTCCCGCGGCACCAGCGCCAGTCAATCGACTTTTAACTGAAGAACGACCATGCCCAACCGGTACGACTTGGTGGTGTTGGGGACCGGCTCCGCCGCGATGGTGGCTTCCATGCGTGTGCGAGCCGCCGGCCGAACCGTCGCGGTGATCGACTTTCGTCCCTTCGGCGGCACCTGCGCGCTGCGTGGCTGTGATCCCAAGAAGATGCTGATCGGCGGCGTCGCGGCGATCGACCACGCGCGCCGCATGCGCGGCAAGGGCGTGGTCGGCGACGTGCAAATCGACTGGCGCGACCTGCTCGGCTTCAAGCGGAGCTTCACCGATCCCGTGCCCGCCAATACCGCAGCGCGCTACGCCGAAAAAGGCATCGATACCTACCATGGTCAGGCGCGGTTCACCGGCCGCAACACGGTGCAGGTCGATGGTGAAACGCTGGAGGCCAAGCACATCCTGATCGCTGCAGGCGCCGAGCCGGTCAAGCTGCACATCCGCGGCGAAGAGCACCTCATCACCAACGAGGAGTTCCTCGATCTGCAGTTGCTGCCCCGTCGCATCGTGCTGGTCGGCGGCGGCTACATCGCGGCGGAGTTCTCCCACATCGCCGCTCGGGCCGGTGCCGAGGTGACCATCCTCCAGCGCGGCGAGCGGATGCTGCAGGGCTTCGACTCGGACCTGGTGGGCTGGCTGATGGAAGCTTTTAAGACGATCGGCGTGGACGTTCGTCTGCGCACCAAGGTGGAGGCGATCGACAAGATGGATAGCGGTTACCGCGTCAGCGTGTCGTCCAGCGGACAGACCTCGGTGGTCGAAGCCGATCTCGTGGTACATGCCGCCGGGCGGGCGCCGGCGCTCGAGGGCTTGGATCTCCAGGCAGCCGATGTGGCGGTTGGCGGCGGGCGCCTCCAGCTCAACGAGTACCTGCAAAGTGTGTCCAACCCGGCGGTCTATGCAGCCGGTGACGCCGCCCGGGTAGGGCCGCCCTTGACGCCGGTCTCGAGCCACGATGCCAAGGTGGTTGCTGACAACATGCTCGATGGAAACCGGCACAAGCCGGACTACCGCGCTGTGCCGAGCGTCGCGTTCACGATCCCGCCCATTGCGATGGTCGGATTGAGCGAGGCCAAGGCGCGCGAGCAGGGACTCAAGTTCAAAGTGAAATCGCAGACGGCTTCGGACTGGTTCACCGCGCGCCAGGCGGCCGAACCCACCTACGGCTTCAAGGTGCTGGTGGAAGAGGACAGCGGGCGCATCCTGGGTGCCCACATTGTCGGACCCCATGCGGACGAGGTCATCAACCTATTCGCTCTGGCGATCCGCCATGGCCTAACCGCGTCCGATATCAAGAGCACCATGTTTGCCTACCCGACGGGGGCTTCCGATATCGGCTACATGGTTTGAGCGTGAGCATTGCACCGGCAAGCAGGGTTGTCTCAGCTTCTACGCTGGAGAGCGGCAAATGATGATGGACGAGATGGGCGGCATGGGCTGGGTGATGGGCGGCATGGCGGTAGTTTGGTTGCTGATCATCGTCGCGTTGATCCTGGCGATCGCAGCGCTGATCAAGTTTCTGCGCTCCAAGTGATTTTGCGGCTCTTGCGCTGGTCTCGACCGGCCCAGATGGGCCTGTCGGGCTCCTTCGCGCAACGAGAGCGCCACCTCAGCTGGCAGAAGCAGTGCCGCGAGCGTACCGAATGAACCAGTCGGTTTCGCTCAGTGCTGGACACCGCCTTCCGCCAAGCTCTGAGTGACATGGGCGCGCCCTACCGGTCGCCTGCGGGTAAACGTCGGTTCACGTCGCCACGGTGGACGTCCGACGCGTCTTGTGCTTGCCCGGCCGCTCAGCGATGGGTGCTTGGCGGCTCAGCAACGGCGGCCCGCGCGGCCGATGAAGTTTCTTCGGTGTGCGGCGAGCCGGAACCCTCGACGACTTCCGGCCGCGGGAAACGCTGCCGCACAAGAAGGAATTGATCGGCCTCGCGCTCGGGGTTCTCAACAAGGCCTTTTTCATCCCAGATGCGGGCGGCGATGGCCATCGGCACTTCGCGCGTGACATCGTGGATCTGCAGGCGGCAGGCAACATGGTGCGCCGCGATGGCCTGAGAGCGACGACATCTGAGTGCGTACAACGCGGCGAGGATCGCTCGACAAGCCTTCCGAGCATCGGGCAAAGGTGTGGATCCTCGCCGACATGGGCGCGAGGATCCCGGGATTTCCGACGCAGCTGTGAGCTACGCGACAGGGCCGATTCCCAGGTGCTCGCGCAGGATCGCCGCTCCGATTCCAATCAGCAGCAGTCCTCCCACCATCTCGGCGCGCTTGCCGGCCACCGTGCCGAGCACACGCCCAAGCATTACGCCCGCGGTGACCATCACCAGCGTCGTCAAGCCGATCGCAGCAGCAATGGGAACGATGTCGGTGTCCAGGAACGCGAGCCCCACGCCGACGGCCATCGCATCGATGCTCGTCGCGAACCCCGTCACCGCCAGGAGCCAGAAGGAATGCCTCGCCGGCTTGGGCGTCTCGTCGTCATGGGCGGACGTCAGCCCCGCGAGGATCATCCGTACACCGAGCACGCTTAGCAGTGCGAAGGCGATCCAGTGATCCCACGCCTGCACGTGGCTCGCGGCAGCGATGCCGAGCAGCCAGCCGGCCACGGGCGTCATCGCCTCGATCGCGCCGAAGATCATGCCGGTGCGCAACGCTTCGCTCCACCGGGGCCGTTGCAGTGCCGTGCCCTTGCCGATCGCCGCGGCAAAGGCATCGGTGGACATTGCCAAGGCGAGCAATGCAGTGGACGCCAGATTCATGGAGCACTTTCAGGCCGGGCGACGCAAGGGCACACCCGCGCTGCCCGACCGTCGTCGCGCCGATGTGCCTATGGTCTCGCCAAGCTGAATCGCGGCCGGCGCCATGGCATGCGACGCATGCCAAGTGTGTTGACGACGGCGCTTCCGGGGCGGAAGCAGGCTACTCCCCAAAGGGTGCGGCGAGTTTAGCTGCTGCCTCGCGCGCAAGCAGTCTTGGACCATCCGCCCTCGCAAGGAGGCGGAGCACACCGCGTCCGCGGAGATGCAGTCCGTTCATCAGTCCACCTTAACCGCACGCAGGCGCAGCGCATTGCCGATCACGCTCACGGACGACAGCGCCATTGCGGCCGCAGCAACGACAGGTGACAGGAGCAGGCCGAAGACGGGGTACAGCACGCCCGCGGCGATCGGAATGCCGGCGACGTTGTAGGCAAAGGAAAGGAAGAGGTTCTGCCGAATGTTGCGCATCGTCGCCTGCGACAGATGCCGAGCGCGCGCAATGCCCATCAGGTCGCCGCGCAGCAAGGTCACCCCTGAGCTCTCCATCGCGACGTCGGTGCCCGTGCCCATCGCAATGCCCACGTCAGCCGCCGCAAGACCGGGTGCGTCATTCACGCCGTCGCCCGCCATGGCGACGATCCGCCCTTCGGACTTCAGGCGTTGAACGACGGCCGCCTTGTCTTCGGGCAGCACGTCTGCAATGACCTCGTCGATGCCGAGCTCGCGCCCGACTGCTTCGGCCGTTGTCTTGCCGTCCCCGGTCAGCATGACGACGCGAATGTGCTCCTTGCGAAGCGCGGCGATGGCCTGGGCCGTTGTCGCCTTGATGGGGTCCGCGATCCCCACGAATCCGGCCAAACCCCCATCGATCCCTACGAAGATGACGGTGGCGGCCTTGGTCCGCACCGCCTCGGCCGCCGCCTGCATCGCCGATGCGTCCACGCCCTGCTCTGCCAGAAACTTGGCGCTGCCGCAGATCACACGGGAACCGTCGACGACGCCGACCACGCCCTTGCCCAGCGGCGAGTCGAAGTCGGTGACGGCGGAGAGCGCCAGCTGGCGCTCCTGCGCGTCGGCGACGATGGCAGCGGCCAACGGATGCTCGCTGGCCCGCTCGACGCTGGCGAGCTTCTGAAGCACCGCATCCACCTCGAAACCCTGCGCCGGTTCGACATGCACGACCTTCGGCCGCCCCTCGGTCAGCGTGCCGGTCTTGTCGACGACCAGCGTGTCGACCTTCTCCATGCGCTCGAGCGCCTCGGCATCACGGATCAGTACGCCATGCTGCGCGCCCTTGCCCACGCCCACCATGATGGACATCGGCGTGGCCAGTCCCAAGGCGCAGGGGCAGGCGATGATGAGCACGGTCACCGAGGTGATCAGCGCGTAGCTGAACGCCGGCGACGGGCCCCAGACGAGCCACACCCCAAACGTCAGCACGGCCACCACGATGACCATGGGCACGAACCAGCCGGACACCTGGTCGGCCAATCGCTGGATCGGCGCGCGGCTGCGCTGGGCGGCGGCGACCATGTGGACGATTTGCGAGAGCAAGGTGTCGGCGCCGACCTTCTCGGCACGCATGACAAAGCCCCCGGTCTGGTTCATGGTGCCCGCGGTGACCTTGGAGCCCACGGCCTTGGCGACGGGAATCGGCTCACCGGTGACCATCGACTCGTCGACATTGCCCTTGCCCTCGGTGAGTTCGCCGTCCACCGGCACTTTCTCGCCGGGCCGCACGCGCAGCATGTCCCCAACCTGGATGGCGTCGACCTGCACCGTCTCGTCGGTGCCGTCTGCAGTGACCTGCACCGCGGTCTTCGGCGCCAGACCCAGCAACGCCTTGATGGCGCCGGACGTCTTTTCGCGCGCGCGCAGTTCCAAGACCTGTCCGAGCAGCACCAGCACCGTGATCACCGCTGCGGCCTCGAAGTAGATCGGCACCGAGCCGTCCGCGCGTCTCAGTTCCGCCGGGAACAACCAAGGAGCGACCGTACCCACGATGCTGTAGATCCAGGCCGCGCCGGTTCCGAGCGCGATGAGCGAGAACATGTTGAGACTGCGGTGCTTCACGGACGCCACCGCGCGCACGAAGAACGGCCAACCACACCACAGCACGACCGGCGTCGCGAGCAACAGCTGAATCCAGTTCGACAGCTGTTGCCCAAACAGGTGCGAGAGGTTCGTGAAGTGGCCACCCATCTCGAGCGCGAACACCGGCAACGTGAGCACGGTGCCGATCCAGAAACGCCTGGTCATGTCCCGCAGCTCGGCGCTTTCTCCCATGTCCGCGGTGGCCAGCACCGGCTCCAGCGCCATGCCGCAGATCGGGCAGCTACCGGGCCCCATCTGCCGCACCTCGGGATGCATCGGGCAGGTGTATTCGACTTGGCTCTGGTCGCCATGAACAGCCGCCTTGCCGGCGGCGCCATGGCCGTGGCCGGCGTGGTGCTGTCCGCCATGGTGATGGTGACCGTGACCGGCATGGCACTGTGCGGCGTCGTCCATCACCGTGCCGTCCGGCATGACATGCTGGCCGGCACCCGCGCGCGAATGGGCAGCGCTCGCCGCGCCGTCGGCTGCGGGCGACGCCGGGCTGGACCCATCAGGATGTTTGTGGTGGTGGTGTTCGGTGTTGGGCGGTGCCATAGGTCACTCCTTGTGGGCTGAAGTGTGGGCGTTGCCATCGTGGGAAGGTCAAGTGCCCAGGAGCGACCCTAGTGTCGGATAACCTCCACCGCAAGCCAGCCGCCAAGCGCGGCAAGGCAGGCCCAGCACAACCAGAAAAGACCCTCCTCCCACCACAAAGGGGGCGCCTCTTTCGCCTCGAGCCGGTGCTTCAAGGTCATGCCGACGCCGTGGACGATCGCGCCACCGACGAGAAGGGGTGCGGCGTAGGCACGAAGCCAAACAGGCAGGAACAGCGCCAGTCCCGCGCCCAGGACGATCGCGCCCAGCCCGGAAGCAATGTCGGCCGCCTTTGCGTGGGCCGCCGATTCACTGCGGGGGCTGCTTCTTCCCCTCATGATGACCGTCATGACCGTGCCCTCGATGCATGAACACATGCATGAGAGGACAGGCCAACAGGATGAGGTACGGCAGAGCCTGGACGACGTGGTCGAAATGCTTGGTCATCAGGAAGTACGCCCCTGCCGCACCAGCAGCCAGCATCACCCAGCCCAGCGGCGTCTGCCAGATCGCCGGGCGCCGAGACGAAGTCTTGTCTTTCATGAGCCGCCGCTACCGGAGCCTCACCGGCGGCGTCTGACGGTCCATCATCGTCTGCATCATCATGTCTTGCATCTTCATGCAGCGATCCATCATGTCCTGCTGCGCGGTGCCCGAGCGTGCGCCGCTGGCCATCTGGCCCATCTCGCGCATCATCGTGCCGCCTTGCATGGCCTTCATGTGATCGGCCATGAGCGCCTGTCGTTCCTCGGGCGTCATCGCTGACATCATCTTGCGATGCATGTCCTGCATCGTCTTCATCTGTTGGTCGTACGTGGCGGAAGGCACCGATGCGGCCACCGGCCCGCCTTCAACATGATGAGCGGCGTGCTCGTCGGTGCTGGGATTCGTCGCGCATCCGGTCAGCAGGAGCGTGCCGATCGCGAGTGCGCCCGCGAATGTGAAAGGTCTCGGTTTCATGGAAGCTTTCATAGCGCTGTGCGGTCGATACGATCGCTCTTCCCGCACAGTGCACGCTTGTCGCTCGTCAAAATATCGCAATGCCTCTTGACCTTCCCACAGTGGCAAGGCCCAAAGTGATCATCTTCGCCAACCACCAGGAGAAACGACATGACCACCTTCGAAGTTCGAGACATGACGTGTGGTCACTGCGTGAGCACCATCACACGCGCGGTCACGGCGGTCGACGAGGACGCCAAGGTCACGGTTGATCTCAGCCGTCATCTCGTCACGGTGGAATCGGCGAAGGCCGATGCCGAGTCCCTCGGCCAAGCGATTGCGCAAGCGGGATACACCCCTGTCCGGATGCGCCAGGAGCCGGTCTCCACCGCTCAGCCCGCCGCCGATGCTCGCGGAGGTTGTGGCAGCGGTTGCGGCTGCAGTTGATCGGCCGTGTCGCTCATCAACCAACTTGCGCCACGTCAAGTCAAGCGCGCCTGCAACGGGGAAATGGCCCTGCGCTGCGTCGACCTAACACGACGGGCGTGATAGCCTGAATCATCGTGAGAACCGCTCGATTCCTGCTGCTCATACTGCTTGCCGCGCTGCTGCCGCTTCGCACGGCGCTTGCGGACGCAGTGCTGTGCGCGGGGCATGTGAGCCATGACATGGCGGCGATGAGCGCCATGCAGAGCCATCAACAGGGTCATGACGATCACGACGGCGACGAAGCGTCGCTGGAGTCGCCGTCGGATTCACTTGTCGCGTCGCCGATAGACGCGGGTCCGGGTGATGGCGTCGACGACCCCGTGAAGTGCAGCACCTGTGCGGTGACCTGCTCCACGTCGCCGCTGGTGCTGACAGTGCCGCAGATGCCGACACCGGTGAAGTTGACCTCACCTCATAGGCCCTCCCACGACGCTCGCGCGCTGAGCCATCTCTCCGATGGCCAGGAGCGTCCACCCCGAAGCATCTGACGCCGCCAGGCCTCAGCACGAGGCCTGAACGCCGCTCGTGCGCCCAGCGCGAGCAACCGCGGGCTCTGCCCGTTCGTCAGATCCTTCGAGGTAGACCATGAACCGACCTTTCCTGCGTCCGCTCGCGATCGCGGCGGCGCCAGCCATCACGCTCGCCAGCCCTTCGGCTTTTTCGCAGCGAAGCGCGCGCTCCTGCCCTGGCACTTCGAAGCCGGCATAGCCGGACAGGCGGCGGTGCGATGAAGCGCCGCCGCCTCCGGCCCCTGCCCGCCCGGTGATGGCCACGCCGATCGTCACCAACGCTTGCAACGAGGACAGCATGAACTCCAAACCTTCCGCCCGCCCCGGCTCCACTCGCCCGCGCTACGCCCTGTGGATCTTCGGCGCGTTCGCCGCCGTGGCGCTCTTCTTCCTGATCGCCGAGCACCGCGCACACCTGTACGGCGCATGGCCCTTCCTCCTGCTCGCGCTGTGCCCGCTGCTGCACTTCTTCCACCACCGCGGCGGCGGTCATCACGGCAGCGGGAACAACCCGCCTGATGGAGCCCGAAAGAACCATCCGCACCACTGAAAGATCACCATGGAACACACCCTCCCGGCCTACGGCCTGTGGACACTGGTCGCGATCAACTCGCTGGTGTTCATCATCTTTGCGTTCAGCTTCGCCAAGCCGCAATCGCCGCGTGACTGGCGCTCGTTCGGCGCGTTCTCCGGCTTCGTCGTCGCGCTGTTCGCCGAGATGTACGGCTACCCGCTGACGATCTACCTGCTGTCGGGCTGGCTCGGCACGCGGTTTCCCGGCATCGACTTCCTGTCGCACGACGCCGGCCACCTGCTGGAAATGATGTTCGGCTGGGAAGCCAACCCGCACTTCGGGCCGTTCCACGTGCTGAGCTACCTGTTCATCGGCGGCGGCTTCTGGCTGCTGTCTTCGGCGTGGCAGGTGCTGTATGCGGCGCAGCGCACCGGCACGCTGGCGACCACCGGCGCCTATGCGCGCCTGCGTCATCCGCAGTACGTGGCGTTCATCCTCGTGATGTTCGGCTTCCTGCTGCAGTGGCCCACCGTGCTCACGCTCGCGATGTTCCCGGTCCTGTGCGTCATGTACGTGCGGCTGGCGCGAAACGAGGAGGCCGAGGCCGAGCGGGTCTTCGGTGGCGAATGGGAACGTTACGCGGCACGCACGCCGCGCTGGATTCCGCGTGCCGCAAGCGGCCACGCTGTCGAAAAGGGTCAATCATGAAACTCACCTTCCTCGGTGCTGCCGGCACCGTCACCGGCTCCAAGTACCTGGTCGAGCATGACGGGCGCCGTGTGCTCGTCGACTGCGGCCTGTTCCAGGGCTACAAGAACCTGCGGCTCATGAACTGGGAGCCGTGGCCGTTCGATCCTCAGGCGATCGATGCCGTGGTGCTCACGCATGCCCACCTCGATCATTCGGGCGCGCTGCCGCTGCTCGTCAAGCAAGGCTTTCGCGGGCCCGTGCTCGCCACTCCCGCGACGATCGACCTCTGCGGGCTGCTGCTGCCCGACAGCGGCTACATCCAGGAAGAAGACGCCGCGTACGCCAACCGGCGCGGCTTCTCCAAACATTCTCCGGCGCTGCCGCTGTACACGCAGGACGATGCCGAGCGCTCGCTGCGCCGCTTCGAGCCGCTGCCGTTCGGCGAGACCACCGAGATCGTGCCCGGCCTCAGCGTGCGACTGCAGCCGGCCGGCCACATCCTGGGGGCAGCGTCTGTGGCGCTCTCGTCAGGCGGCTCGACGGTGCTGTTCTCGGGCGATCTGGGACGGCCCGACGATCCGGTGATGCGTGCGCCAACGCCGATCGGGCAGGCCGACCACGTCATCGTGGAGTCGACCTACGGCGACCGCCTGCACCAGGCCGACGACATTGAAGGCGCGCTCGCTGCCGTGGTCTCGCGCACAGCAGCGCGCGGCGGCATCGTCGTCATCCCGGCGTTCGCAGTCGGTCGCGCACAACTGCTGCTGTACACGCTCTATCGGCTGAAGCAGCGGCGGGCAATTCCCGACCTGCCCGTGTTCCTGAACAGCCCGATGGCCATCAACACGACGGACATCTACCACCGTCACCGCGCCCTGCACCGACTGACGCCGGACGAGTGCCGCGGCATGTGCGAGGTCGCACGAATGGTCCGCACGGTGGAGGAGTCGCAATCGCTCAATCAGTTGCGCTACCCGGCGGTGATCGTCTCGGCCAGCGGCATGGCCACCGGCGGTCGTGTGCTGCACCACCTGAAGGCGCTCGCGCCGGACCGCCGCAACACCATCGTGCTGGCCGGCTACCAGGCCGGCGGCACACGCGGCGCGCGCCTGCAGGCCGGCGAGCCCACCATCCGCATCCACGGTCAGGACGTGGCCGTCAATGCCGAGGTGGTGTCACTGCAGGGACTGTCGGCGCACGCCGATGCGTCGCAGATCGTCGATTGGCTGCGTACGGCGCCCCGGCCACCGCGCAGCCTGTGGCTGACGCATGGCGAACCGGGCCCGGCAGACGCCCTGCGCCAGCGCATCGAGCGCGAACTCGGCTGGGCCGGCGCCGTCCCGGTGCTCGGCCAGAGCACGAGGATCGACGCATGAGCGAACTGGCAGTCACCCCAGCCGAGACGCTGCGGTTGCGGCCGCTGGGCATCGACACGCACCAGGAGTTCGTGGTCTACATGCACCGCGACTGCGCGGTCTGCCGCTCGGAGGGGTTCTCCGCACTCGCGCGTGTCGAGGTGCGGCTGGGCGAGCGCAGCCTCATCGCGACGCTGAACGTGGTGGACACGCCGCTGCTCGGCATCGACGAGGCCGGGCTCTCAACCAGCGCCTGGCACCAGCTCAATGCGGCCACCGGCGACCTCGGCACCGTCACGCATGCGCCGGCGCTGGGCTCCCTGAGTTCGGTGCGCGCCAAGATCTACGGCCACCGCCTCGAGGCTACGGCGATCGACGCCATCGTCGCCGACATCGCAGCCGGGCGTTATGCCGACGTCCACATCGCTGCCTTCCTGAGCGCCTGCGCGGGTGGGCGCCTGGACCTGCGCGAGACGACCGACCTCACGCGCTCGATGGTGGACGTGGGCGAGCGGCTGGACTGGGGCCGTGCGCCGATCGCCGACAAGCACTGCGTCGGCGGCTTGCCCGGCAACCGCACAACGCCGATCGTCGTGGCCATCGCCGCGGCCGCTGGTCTCACGATGCCCAAGACCTCTTCGCGCGCAATCACGTCGCCGGCCGGCACCGCCGACGTGATGGCCACCTTGACCAACGTCGAGTTGAGCATTGCCGACATGCGGCGGGTCGTCGAGCGCGAAGGGGCGTGTCTCGCCTGGGGTGGCGCCGTGGCGCTGAGTCCGGCCGACGACGTGCTCATCCGGGTCGCGCGCACGCTCGACCTGGACAGCGACGCACAACTCGTCGCCTCGGTGCTGTCCAAGAAGGTCGCCGCCGGCGCCACGCATGCGGTGATCGACATTCCCATCGGACCCACCGCCAAGGTGCGCAGCCACGACGACGCGGTGCGGCTGCAGTTGCTGCTCGAGCAGGTGGCCGGGGCACAGGGGTTGCAGCTGCATGTCATGAGAACCGATGGCACCCAGCCGATCGGCCGCGGCATCGGTCCGGCGCTGGAGGCGCGCGACGTGGTGGCTGTGTTGCGCGGCGCTTCTCACGCGCCGGCCGACCTGCGCACGCGCGCCCTGGCGCTGGCCTCCGCGTTGCTGGAGTTCTGCGGGCACGTGCGCGCCGGCGAAGGTGACGCGAAGGCCAGCCAGCTGCTCGACAGCGGCGCGGCCTGGGCGCGCTTCCAGGCCATCTGCGAAGCGCAGGGCGGGCTGCGCGAACCGCCGGGCGCTGCCCTGCGCGAAGCCGAGTGCGCGCCGTTCGCCGGGCGTGTGACCGGCATCGACAGCCGTCGCCTGGCGCGCGTGGCGAAGTTGCTGGGTGCACCGAACAACGCGGCGGCCGGGCTGGACCTTCACGTCCGGCTCGGGGACACCGTGGACCGCGGCGACCCGCTGTTCACGCTGCATGCCGAGTCGCCCGGCGAGATGGCTTACGCACGGCGCTACCTGGCGTCGCATCCATTCGTGATCGTCGAGGAGGCTCCATGAGCTCGATTTTCATCGCCATGCCAGGCAACGAGAAAACGGCCGTCGCACTGGCGCAGCGCCTGGGCGGCGAACTGGGTGACGCGACCGTGCGGCGCTTCCCTGACGGCGAGTCGCACGTGCGCATCAACGCTTCGGTCGACGCTCGGCATGTCGCCCTCGTCTGCACGCTCGACCGCCCGGACGACAAGCTGGTGGCGCTGCTCCTTCTGGCGGCGGCCGCCCGCGACGGCGGCGCGTCGTCCGTCGGCCTGGTGGCCCCCTACCTGGCCTACATGCGCCAGGACCAGCGCTTCCATGCCGGCGAGACGGTCAGCGCCCGTCACGTCGGGGGGTGGCTGTCGGGCGCGTTCGACTGGTTGTTGACGGTCGACCCGCACCTGCACCGGATCGCGGCCCTGTCCGAGGTCTACGCCATTCCCAACCGCGTCGTGCACGCCGCCGGCAGCATTGCCGCGTGGCTCGGCACCGGCGTCGATCAGCCCTTGCTCGTGGGGCCTGACGAGGAAAGTGCGCAATGGGTCGCGGACGTTGCCCAGCGGGCCGGCGCGCCGTTCGTCGTGCTGCGCAAGACACGGCATGGCGACCGCGATGTCGAGGTTTCGGTGCCCGAGGTGGAACGCTGGCGCACGCACACGCCGGTGCTCATCGACGACATTGTCTCGACGGCGCGAACGATGATCGAAACCGTCGGCCACCTGCGCCGCGCCGGCCTGCGACCGCCGCTGTGCGTGGCGGTCCACGCGGTGTTCGCGCAGTCGGCGTTCGAGGATCTGAAGGCAGCGGGCGTGTCCGGCGTCATCAGCTGCGACACGATCGTGCACCCCTCGAACCGCATCACCCTCGCGCCCGCCATGGCGGACGCGCTTGCAGAACTGTGGCCAGCGCTGTCGCGTCCCTGACGACGAAGCGCGGCTGACGCAATTTTTTTCAACAAGGAGAGTTTCAATGAAGTCAATCAAGAACCGTTGGTCCGTGCTGGCCGTGGTCGCCTGCTGGGTTGTGGCCGGTGCCGCGGTGGCCGCCGACAAGGTGTACGTGGCCAACGAGGAGGACGACAGCGTCACGGTGCTCGACGCCGAATCGTTCAAGACGCTGGCGACGGTGCGCGTGGGCAAGGGCCCGCACAACGTCCAGGTGGCCCCCGACGGCAAGCTCGCCTGGGTGAGCAACAACGGCGAGCCGGGTGCTGGCGCCGCCGCAGGTCATGGCGGCGCAGCCGGAGGCGGCCATGGCGCAACGAGCCAGGCGGGCGCAGTGTGGGCCATCGATACCGCGCGTGATGCGGTGGTGGCCAAGGTTCCGGTGGGCCCGCATCCGGCGCATGTGGTGCTGTCACCCGACGGCCGCGTCGCGTACGTGACCAACGGCGGCGACGGCACGCTCAGCGTGGTCGACGTGGCGGCGCAGCACACCGTGGCCACGGTCCCCGTCGGCAACTATCCGCACGGCGCACGGTTCAGTCCCGACGGACGCCAGGCCTACGTCGCCAATCTGAAGAGCGGCACGGTCTCGGTGATCGACACCGCCGACCACAAGGAGGTGGCGACGATCGCCGCCGGCAAGGGACCTGCGCAGGTGGGCTTCACGGCGGACGGCCGGCATGCCTTCGTGTCCTTGTCGGAGGAGGATGCCGTGGCAGTCATCGACCCGGCGACGCGCAAGGTGACGCGCAAGATCGCGGTCGGCACGGGGCCGATCCAGCTCTACGCAACGCCCGATTCGCGCACGTTGCTGGTCGCCAACCAGGGCACGCGAAAGAAGCCGGGCAGCACGGTGAGCGTGATCGATCTCGCGACCTTCGAGGTCGTCAAGACGATCGAAACGGGCGCGGGCGCGCACGGCGTGGTGGTCGACCGTGACGGCCGGCGCGCCTACGTGAGCAACATCTACGCCAACACCGTGTCGGTGATCGACCTCGCGCAACTCAAGGTCATCCATACGGCGCGCGTCGGCAAAGGCCCGAACGGGATCAGCGTGACGCCGTGAACGTGTCGGTGGCGGTGGCGCACGCGCGACCGTCACCGTTTCGAAGACGGGCCGCCTCTTGGCCCGATCGGTCCTATTGCAGGTTCTATAGCAAGGAGAACGACATGACTGTGCACATCACGACCCGCTCGCCTCGCCCAACGTACAGACTGCTGTTGATCGCGGCGCTGTCGCTGCCGCTGATCGCCGGCGCACTGAGCGCGCACGCCCAGGCGGGCGCGCCGCCGACCGCGCAATCGTCGAGCCAACAGGGTGTCACCGTGAAGGTCACGCCGAAGGTGGTCGGCGCCGAGCAGGAGCGCTGGCAGTTCGCCGTGGTGCTCGACACCCACAGCAGCGACCTCGACGACGACCTGACGCAGACGGCGACGCTCGCGGCCGACGACGGCCGCGAGATCAAGCCGGCGGCGTGGAGCGGCGCGGGCCCCGGCGGACACCACCGCGAAGGCGTGCTCGAGTTCGACATGCCTGCGCCGCGGCCTGCGGCCGTCGAGTTGAGGCTGCAGCGCCGCGGTGAAGCGACGCCGCGGCTCTATCGCTGGCAGTTCTAAGCCCGGCGCGCAGCCGCGACGCGATCCGCCATTGCATCCTGGAGAGGGACGCATGCAACAACACAACCATCATCAGCACGCTCATCAAGCGCAGGACGAGCACGCCGGCCATGCCCGGAATGCTGCTCATGACGACGCCCACGCCGGGCACGACAAACATGCGGGCCACAGCGTGTCGATGTTCCGCGACAAGTTCTGGCTCACGCTGCTGCTGACCGTCCCCACGGTGTTCTGGAGCGGGATGATCCAGCACTGGTTCGGCTACACCGCGCCGCAGTTCCCGGGGTCGGCGTACATCCCGGCGGTGTTCGGCACGGTCGTCTACTTCTACGGCGGCGGGCCGTTCCTGAGCGGCGGATACCAGGAACTGCGCAATCGCCTGCCGGGCATGATGACGCTGATCTCGCTTGCGATCACCGTCGCCTTCCTTTACAGCGCGTTGGTCACCCTCGGCGTTGTCGACGGACTGGACCTGTGGTGGGAGCTGGCCACGCTGGTGGCGATCATGTTGCTCGGCCACTGGATCGAGATGCGCTCGATCACGCAGGCGCAGGGCGCTCTCAAGGAACTCGCCAAGTTGCTTCCTGACATGGCGGTGCGACTGGATGAGGCCGGCACTCCGAAGGAAGTCCCTGTCGCCCAACTCGAGCGCGGCGACCTGCTGCTCATCCGGCCCGGCGCGAGCATTCCCGCCGACGGTGTCGTGAAGGAAGGGAGCAGCGCCGTCAACGAATCGATGATCACCGGAGAGTCCAAGCCGATGGGCAAGGCGGCGGGCGCCAAGGTGATCGCCGGCACCGTCAACGGACAAGGCTCGCTGCGCGTCGAGGTGACGGGAACCGGCGACGAGACCGCGCTAGCGGGCATCATGCGGCTCGTCGAGCAGGCCCAGTCGTCGCGCTCGCGCGCCCAGGCGCTGGCGGACCGGGCCGCGTTCTACCTCACGATCATCGCCATCGTCTCGGCCGCCATCACTGCCATCGTCTGGCCACTGCTCGGTGAGCCGTGGAGCTTCACCATGGAGCGCGTGGTCACCGTGCTCGTGATCGCCTGCCCTCACGCGCTCGGCCTGGCCATCCCGCTGGTGACCGCGATCTCGACCACGATTGGCGCACGCAACGGCCTGCTCGTGCGTGATCGGCGCGGCCTCGAAGAGGCGCGTCTTCTGGACACTGTCGTGTTCGACAAGACCGGAACGCTCACGCTCGGTTCGCATCGCGTGGTGAAGATCACCTCCGCCGAGGGATTCGCCGACGACGAGGTGCTTCGCGTGGCCGCGGCCGTTCAGCGCGATGCCGAACACCCGATCGCGCAGGCGCTGATGACCAGTGCCAAGGAACAGGGCGTCGACGTTCCGATGTCGCAGGACTTCGAGTCCATGCCCGGCCGCGGCGTACGCGCGGTCGTCGAGGGGCGCACGCTTCACGTGGGCGGCCCGGCGCTCCTGAGATTGCTCGCCGCCGAACCACCGCAGACGCTTCGTCAAGCCGCCGCATCAGCGGCAGCCGATGGCCGGTCTGCAACCTTCCTGGTTGAAGGCGATCGGGTGCTCGCCGTGTTCGCGATCGCCGACGCCATCCGTCCCGAGTCCTTCGACGCTGTCAAGCGCCTGCACGACAGCGGACAGGAGGTGGTCCTGCTGACCGGTGATTCCACGGCGGTCGCAAACGCCGTCGCGAAGGAGCTCGGCATCGACACCGTCTTCGCCGAGGTATTGCCCGAAGACAAGGTGGCAAAGATCGAGGAACTGCAAGCCCAGGGCAAACGCGTCGCGATGGTGGGTGACGGCGTCAACGACGCTCCGGCGCTGCTCACAGCCGACGTCGGCATCGCCATCGGCGCAGGCACGGATGTCGCGGTCGAGGCCGGCGACGTCGTGCTTGTGCGCAGCGACCCGCGCGATGTGCCAGCCATCATCAAGCTGAGCAAGGCCACCTATCGCAAGATGATCCAGAACCTGTGGTGGGCCGCCGGCTACAACATCGTCGCCATCCCCCTGGCGGCCGGCGTTCTTGCCCCGTGGGGGATCCTGCTGCACCCTGCGCTCGGGGCAGTGCTCATGTCGCTGAGCACCATCATTGTGGCGATCAACGCGCAGCTGTTGCGGCGGGCGGTGTGACGGCCGGACTCACAGCCGCCGCACATTGATGAGAAAGGAGGAAGCCATGCGAACGATCGACCTCGAGGGGCAGTCGAGTGTGTTTGCAAGCCATTCCAAAGTGACCCCCTCCCCCGCACCCACTCTTTCATCAAGGAGCATCACATGAACGAGAACCTGAAGATTCCGCGGCGCATCGCGGCGGCGCTTCTGCTGAGCGTGATCCTGGCGGGCTGTGCCTCGGGGCCGGCTGCGCCGCCCGCCGACCTGCTGCAGCGGGTCGAATCTGCACGTACGCCTGCCGATCATGAGGCGCTGGCGGCCCACTACGACAAGCAAGCGTCGGCGGCCCGCGCCAGCGCACAGGTCCATCGGAAGATGGCCACGAGCTACCAGGGAATGATTGCCGGCGGCCGCGGCGGCGGTGCGAGCATGCCGGCGCATTGCAATGCCATCGTTGCCAACCAGGAGGCGATCGCGGCGGAGTACGACGCGATGGCGGCGGCGCATCGACAGATGGGGCAGCAGGCCAAGCCTTGAGCCAAGACACCGGAGATGTCCTCGGGATGACACGGCGGAACCGACAGCGTCTGAACGCCGCGCGTTGAGTAGAAAAGGAAGACGTCATGGAAACCAGGATGAACCAACCGCCTGTTCGCGTTGCCGTCATCGGCTACGGCGTGATCGGCAAGCGCGTGGCCGATGCCGTCGCATTGCAGCAGGACATGCAGCTCGCCGGCGTGGCAGACGTGGCCATTGACTGGCGGCAGAAGGTGGCTGCCGCGCTCGAGTTGCCGATCTTCGCCGGCGACGCCGCATCCCTCGCGTCGATGCGCTCGGCGGGACTGCCGGTGGTCGGCGCGCTGGAAGACCTGCTGCAGCAGGCAGACGTGGTGGTCGACTGCACCCCGAAGAAGGTGGCGGCGGGGAACGTCGCCCGCTACCGCAGCGCCGGTTTGCGCTTCATCCTGCAAGGTGGCGAGAAGCACGAGATGACCGGCCACTCCTTCGTGGCCGAGAGCAACTACGCCGAAGCGCTGGGACGCACTGCCACCCGCGTGGTCTCCTGCAACACCACCTCCATCGTCCGCACACTGGGTGCCCTGCGCCGCGCCGGCCTGCTGCTGCAGGCGCGCGGCACGCTGATGCGGCGTGCCAAGGATCCGGTGGACGGCCACCGCGGCGGACTGATGAACACGCTGGTGCCGGAGGACAAGATCCCGAGCCACCAGGGGCCCGATGCCCAGACCGTCGATCCGGCCTTGGACGTCGTGACCATGGCGGTCGCGGTGCCTCAGACCCTGGCCCACCTGCATTGCTGGAACGTCCGCCTGACGCGTCCCGCCTCGCTGGAGGAGGTCCTTGCGGCGTTTCGCACCTCCAGCCGCATTGCCCTGCTGCGCAGCAGCGACGGCCTGGGTGCGATCAATGTGGTCAAGGAGATGATGGCCGACCTCGGACGGCCGCGGGCCGACCTGTACGAGGTGGCTTTGTGGGAGGACCTGGTGACCCTGCATGGTGACGAGCTGTTCTTCACCTACATGGTGGACAACCAAGCCATCGTGATCCCCGAGACGATCGACGCGATCCGGGCATTGGCGGGCACACAAACCGATGGGCCGACGTCGATCGCCACGACAGACCGCAGCCTGGGCATTCCCCTGCCGCCCGGTATTCACTGCGGGAGCTGATGCCATGACCGTGCTGCTGAAGGGCTTGGCCGCGGAGCCCAGGACCGCCTACTTTTCGATGGAGATCGCGCTGCAGAGCGAGATCCCGACTTACAGCGGCGGGCTGGGTGTTCTCGCGGGCGACACGATGCGCAGCGCCGCTGACCTGGATCTGCCGATGGTCGGCGTCACTCTGGTGAGCCGTGGCGGCTATTTTCGCCAGGAGATCGTCGATGGGCGGCAGGTGGAGCACCCCAATCCGTGGCAACCGGAGCAGTCATGCGAGCCCCTGCCGGCCCGCGTGGCGGTGGACATCGGCAAGCGTCGCGTGTGGATAGGGGCCTGGCTGCATTCAGTGGAAGGGCATTGTGGCGGCGCAGTGCCCGTGGTGCTGCTGGACACCGACCTGCCGGACAACCACGCCGAAGACCGCGAGATCACCCGCTTTCTGTATGGTGGTGATGACACGTATCGCCTGAAGCAGGAGATCGTTCTGGGCGTGGGCGGCGCGCGAATGCTGGCAGCGCTGGGCGTCGAGGTCCGCAAATATCACCTCAACGAAGGACATGCGGCTTTCCTGACGCTCGAACTGCTGCGCCGCGTTGCAAGCCGTTCCGCCGACCGCGATGCAACGCAGTTGCAGCAAGGCGTCACGACGGTTCGCCGCCTCTGCGTCTTCACCACCCACACCCCCGTCGACGCCGGCCACGACCAGTTTCCCTACCCTCTTGCGCAGGCCCTGCTGGGCGCTCTTATGTCGCCCGCCGATCTGCGACAGCTTGGCGGGTCCGAGCGCCTGAACATGACCCGGCTCGCGCTGAACCTGAGCGGGCGTGTGAACGGCGTCGCCGAAAGACATGCCGAGGTTTCGCGTCGCATGTTCCCGGGCTACGAGATCCGTGCCATCACCAACGGCGTTCACCCGTGGACCTGGGCCTGCGACAGCTTCCGCCGCTTGTTCGACGAACGCGTGCCGCACTGGTGCCACGAGCCGGAGATGCTGGTGCGCGCGCACGACCTGCCCGACGAGGACGTTCGCAGCGCCCATGCCGAAGCGAAGGCGGCATTGGGCGCCGAAGTGCTGCGCCTGACGGGGCAGCAGCTGGACCCGTCGCTGGCGTGGATCGGCTTTGCCCGCCGCATGACTCAGTACAAGCGAGCAGACCTGCTGTTCGCCGACCTGGACCGGCTGCGCACGATCGCGAAGGCACACCCGTTCCAGCTGGTGCTGGCCGGCAAGGCGCACCCGCGCGACACCGTCGGCAAGGCGTTGATCGAGCGCCTGCATGCGTTCGCGCGCGAACTGCAGCATGACATCCGGGTGGTATTCCTTCCTGCCTACGACATGCGCGTGGCGCGGCTGCTCGTGTCGGGCGTGGACGTTTGGCTGAATACGCCGCAACGCCCGCTGGAAGCGTCGGGGACCAGCGGCATGAAGGCGGCGCTGAACGGGGTGCCGAGCCTGAGCGTGCTGGATGGCTGGTGGGTGGAAGGCTGCATCGAGGGCGTCACCGGATGGGCCATCGGAGGCGATGGCGAAGACGACTGGGCCGCAGACGCCGAGTCTTTGTATGCCAAGCTCGGTGATGTCGTCCTTCCGCTGTACTACGACACGCCTGATGCGTGGACCGCCATGATGAAGGGGGCTATCGCGCGAAACGGCTCCTTCTTCCAGAGCCACCGCATGATGCGTCGCTACGTCACCGAAGCGTACTTGCGCTGACATGGATCAACTCGACAAGGTGGCGATCGTGGGCGCCGGCCGGGTCGGCAGCACGTTCGCGTACGCCCTGGCCACCTCCGGCCTGGTCCGCGACATTGTGCTGATTGACAAGGACACCGCCCGCGCGCAGGGCGAGGCCATGGACATCGCACACGCCGTCCCCTTTCACCGGCCGGTCGGAATCCGTGCCGGTGACTTCGCCGATGCAGCGGGGGCAGTGGTCACGGTGATCACCGCGGGCGCGGCACAGCAGCCCGGTGAAACGCGCCCGGCCTTGCTGCAACGCAATGTGCAGATCATGCGGCCGCTCATCGAAGCGGCCGTGCAAACGAATCCGGCCGGCCTCCTGCTCATCGCCACCAACCCGGTGGATGCCCTCACCTTCTTTGCACTCGAGGTGTCCGGGCTTCCGGCGCGCCAGGTGATCGGATCCGGCACCGTGCTCGACTCGGCGCGGCTGCGCGCCGAACTGTCACGGCACTACGGCGTCGATGCGAGGAACGTCCATGCCTATGTACTTGGCGAGCATGGCGACAGCGAAGTCGTCGCCTGGTCTGCGGCCACCTTGGGAGGCGTGCCGCTGCTCGACTACTGCGCGATGACCGGCATGGCGTGCGGCCCCGAGGACATGCGGGCCATCGATGAGCGTGTGCGCAACGCGGCCGAGGAGATCATCCGCCGCAAGGGCGCGACGAACTTCGCCATCGCTTCTGCGCTCACGCGCATCGTCGAAGCCGTGGTGCGCGACGCAGCCTCAGTCCTCACCGTGTCCACGTTGCTGAGCGGCGAGTACGGCATCAAGGAGGTATGCCTGAGCCTTCCGGCATTGATCGGCCGCCGCGGCGTGCTGCGCGTACTTCCGGTGCCGCTGCAAGCGGATGAGGTCGACGGGATCAGGAAATCGGCTACCGGCATCCGTGCCGCCATGCAGGCCGCAGGAATCGCTCGAGCCGTCTGACGGCTGCCTTGCCTCGGCGTGCGACAGCTGCCGCGCACGAGCGCATGTGATGAGCCGCGGCGCGTGGCGTCGGCCGCTCTCGCAAAGAGCGACGAACAATCCCGAGGATGTCAGCACGGCGCGCATTGACCACACCACACGTAGGCCGTTCCACGTGCCGTCCTTGACCTTTCCACGGCTGGAACCTTGACGATGCAAACACACTCCACCTTGCATGTCGAGACATCCATGAACAGCATCGCCGCCCTCTCGAATCCGAACGCCATCCGGCTCCAAGTCAGCGGTATGACGTGTGCCTCCTGCGTCACGCGGGTGGAAAAGTCGCTCCAAGCGGTGCCGGGTGTGCAGGAAGCCACCGTCAACCTCGCCACCGAGGTGGCCTCGGTCCAGGTGGACCCCGGAGTCGACGCGAACGTGCTTGCCGCTGCCGTTCGCAAGGCCGGTTATGACGTTGCCACGCACGAGGTGGCACTGGACGTCGAGGGAATGACGTGCGCGTCCTGCGTCGCACGCGTGGAGAAGGCGTTGCTCAAGGTGCCGGGTGTGTCGGCCGCATCGGTGAACCTGGCGACGGAGAAGGCCACGGTGAAGGCGCTGTCGACCGTGCCGGTCGCTGCGCTGAAGGCGGCGGTCGCCAAGGCGGGCTACGCCGCCAAGGAGGTCGAAGACGCCCAGCCGCAGGCGCCGCGCGCGTTGCCGCAGTGGTGGCCCGTTGCCGTCAGCGCGGTGCTGACCATTCCGCTCGTCGCCCCGATGCTGCTGCAGCTCTTCGGCATCGACTGGATGCTCGACGGCTGGCTGCAGCTGGCGCTTGCGACACCCGTGCAGTTCTGGCTCGGCTGGCGCTTCTACCGGGCGGGGTGGAAAGCCCTGCGGGCCGGGACCGGCAACATGGACCTCCTGGTCGCGCTCGGAACTTCGGCCGCATACGGACTGTCGGCCTACCTGTTGTTCGAACACGCCGACCACGGCATGCCGCACCTGTACTTCGAGGCATCGGCGGCTGTCATCACGCTGGTGCTGCTCGGCAAATGGCTCGAAGGCCGGGCGAAGCGGCAAACGGCGGACGCCATTCGGGCGCTCAACGCCCTGCGTCCTGCGACAGCACGCGTGCGCCGCGACGGTATCGAAGTCGAAGTACCGGTCGGCGAGGTCGCGCTCGGCGACATGGTGATCGTCCGCGCGGGTGAGCGCGTCGCAGTCGACGGCGAGGTGGCCGAGGGCCGCAGTCATGTCGACGAGTCGCTGATCACCGGCGAGAGCCTGCCGGTAGCCAAGACCATTGGCGACAAGGTCACGGGCGGCGCCATCAACGCCGAAGGCGTTCTGACGGTGCGCACGCTGGCCATCGGTGCCGAAACCACGCTGGCCCGCATCATCCGGATGGTCGAGTCGGCCCAGGCAGCAAAGGCGCCGATTCAGCGCATCGTCGACCGTGTGAGCGCCGTGTTCGTGCCGGTGGTGCTCGCCATCGCGCTCGCGACCTTCCTCGGCTGGGCCGCCTTCAGCGGCGACTGGGAACAGGCGCTCATCAATGCCGTCGCGGTGCTGGTCATCGCATGCCCTTGTGCGCTGGGTCTCGCCACACCGACGGCCATCATGGCGGGTACGGGCGTCGCCGCCCGGCACGGCATCCTCATCAAGGACGCCGAGGCGCTGGAAGTGGCTCACTCGGTGACGACCGTGGCATTCGACAAGACCGGCACGCTCACCGAGGGCAAGCCGTCGCTGGTCTCGATCCAGGCTGCGCCGGGCGTCGAGGGGGACGACGTGCTTCGCCTGTCTGCGGCGCTGCAGAAGACGAGTGAACATCCGTTGGCGCACGCGGTCATGGACAAGATCCGCGCCGAGCGCCTGTCTGTTCCGGAAGCGCACGAAGCGAAGGCGCTGCCGGGGCGCGGCCTGGAGGCGACGGTGCGCGGGCAGGTGCTGGCTCTCGGAAGCAGCCGTCTCCTGCGCGAACTCGGCGTAGATGCTGGGCCGCTGGCCGCCGAGGCCGTGCGGCTCGAGGGCGAAGGCCGCACCATCTCCTGGCTCGTACGCAAGGACGGCGAAGGTGCACAGCTGCTGGGACTCTTGGCCTTCGGTGACTCGGTAAAGCAATCTGCGAAGGCTGCCGTAGCGCGTCTGCACGAACTCGGCATCCAGACCGTGATGCTGACCGGCGACAACTGGGGCAGCGCTCGCGCAGTGGCCCGCGAACTGGGCATCGATGAAGTCCGTGCCGAAGTGCTTCCGGGCGACAAGGCCGCCGAGGTGCAGGCGCTGCGGGCGGCAGGCAAGGTGGTGGCGATGGTGGGCGACGGCATCAACGATGCCCCCGCGCTGGCCGCGGCCGACGTGGGCATCGCAATGTCCACCGGCACCGACGTGGCGATGGAGACCGCAGGCATCACACTGATGCGCGGCGATCCTCGGTTGGTGGCCGATTCGATCGACGTGTCGCGCCGCACGTACGCCACCATCAAGCGTGGACTGTTCTGGGCTTTCGGGTACAACGTAATCGGCATCCCGCTGGCTGCGTTCGGCCTGCTGAGCCCGGTGATCGCCGGCGCCGCGATGGCCTTCAGCAGCGTGAGCGTGGTCGCCAATGCGCTGCTCCTGCGCCGTTGGCGTGGTGCCGCCCACGCATCGGCAGCGCGAGCAGCGACCGACGAACGCCCGAACATGGCGGTGCAGGAGGGATAAAGCGATGGAGACGCGCATGAACATCGGCCAAGCCGCAGCAGCCTCGGGCATCTCGGCGAAGATGATTCGCCACTACGAAGGTGTCGGCCTGTTCCCTGAAGCCGCTCGAACCGAGTCGGGCTACCGGCAGTACACCACTCGGGAGATCAACACGCTGCGCTTCATCCGCCAGTCGCGCGATCTTGGCTTTTCCATCGAGCAGATCCGCGAGTTGCTGGGACTGTGGCAGAACCGGCGCCGCCCGAGCCGCCAGGTGAAAACACTTGCGCAGACGCACATCAAGGAACTCGATCTCAAGCTCCAGGAGATTCTGGCCATGAAGGCGACCCTCGAGCATCTCGTGCATTGCTGCCACGGAGACGAACGGCCGGAGTGCCCCATCATTGAAACGCTGGCCAAGGAGAATTCGTCGATGATGCCGGCCGACGGTCGGTTAGCAGTGCGCGGACTGCGTTCCGGTAGGACCACGCGTGCGGGCTGAGACGGCCCTTCTACGCACTCGGTCGAATTTCGACGCGGCTGTCGTTTTGAGCACCACCAGCGATACTCACGCCCCGTGAAGCACTTCCGACTCTGGCTCCTGTTGCTGCTTGCCGTGCTGCTCCCCGTCCGGGGCGCGGTCGCGGCGGCAATGTTCTGTCCGCCCGCCGCGGCCGGCACGCACAGCGAGTTTCTGGTGCCGGACGAAGCCATAGGTCAGCACACCATGGCGAGCGCGACTACCGAAAGTGCAGCGCACGACCACGCCGTCCACGATCACGGATCGGACGCAGACGACGAGTCGTTCGGCACGCACGACAACTGCAACCTTTGCTCCGCGTTCTGTTCGGCGACCTCCTTCGTGGGCAGTTTGCCCACCATGCCCGCGCTCCAGGACGTGGCCGCCGCGGCCTTCCCTGACCTCTTGGCTCCCCCGCCCAGCTTCCTGTCGGACGGGCAGGAGCGTCCCCCCCGAAGCATCTGACCCCGCAAGGCCTCCACCACGAGGCCTGAAAGCGCTCGCGCCCACGCGCGAGCAGTGGCTGGCCGGGCACCTCGCCCGTGCCGGCGGTCCAAATGCTTCGAACAATGAAAACCCACCTGAAAACCTCGGCTGGCGCCCTGGCGCTGTGCCTGCCTGCGCTCGCGATCGCTCAGAGCGCCGGTCCTTCGGCCAGCGCAATTCGAACGGCGCCTCTGCCCTACCAGTCGACGTTTGCCGACTACAAACCGTGGCAGGACCTTGAGCGGGCTGACTGGCGCGCCGTCAACGACACGGTCGGCGGCGCGTCCGCGGCGAGCGGCGGCCACGCAGGCCATGGAACCGCTCCGGCACCGGCCACTTTAGCGCCGGCGACAACTGCGCCATCGATGCGGCATCACGACGGCCACCCCTCCCACGGAGGCGCGAAATGATGCGCCTCGCTGCAAGTGCAGCCACCGTTTTGCTGCTGGCCGGCTGCGCGTCCTTCTCCCCCGACGGCGGCTTCGACCGGGTGGCCGAGTTGACGCAAGACCGCACCGGGCAGGCGCCCTCGTACCAAAGGGCCGAAGGCGATCGCGACACCGTGCAGGACCGGGTCGCCGAGCTGCTGGGGCAAGCGCTGAGCGCCGAGAGCGCAGTGGAGATCGCCTTCCTCAACAACCGCGGCCTGCAGGCCAGCTTCGCGGAACTCGGCATCGCCGAATCCGCGCTGGTCCGCGCCGGTCGACTGCGCAATCCGTCCTTCGGCTTCGGCCGCATGCGCGAAGGCGGCGGCGTGGTGGAAATCGAGCGCTCGGTCATGTTCGACGTGCTAGGCCTACTGACGATGCCGGTGGCCAAGCAAGTCGAGCAGCGCCGCTTCGACCAGGCGCAGCTGCAGGCGGCCTACGACGCGGTCGGACTCGCAGCGCAGACGCGACAAGCCTTCTTCAGTGCGGTGGCTGCCGAGGAACTGGTCCGCTACTACCGCCAGGTGAAGGACGCGGCCGATGCCTCGAACGACCTCGCCAAGCGCATGGTGCAGGCCGGCAACTTCAGCAAGCTGGCGCAGATGCGCGAGCAGGCGTTCTATTCCGATGCCACGCTGCAACTGGCGCGCGCACAGCACCAGGTGGTGGCTGCGCGGGAGAGCCTGGCGCGACTGTTGGGCTTGTCCGGCGACCAGTTGACCCTCACGCTACCCGAGCGGCTGCCGGACCTGCCCACCGAGCCGGCCGAACCGCAGAACGCCGAGCAGACGGCGATGGACAAGCGCCTGGACGTGCTGATGGCCAAGCGCTCCGCCGAATCCACCGCGAAATCCTTGGGCCTCACCCGGTCGACGCGCCTCGTCAACGTGCTCGAGCTCGGCTACAACAACAAGAGCGTCACCGGAGACGAGCGCGCCAATGGCTACGAGATCGAGCTCGAGCTGCCGCTGTTCGACTTCGGCTCCACACGCACGGTGCGTGCCGAAGCGGCTTACATGCAATCGCTGCATCGCGCGGCAGAAGTCGCCATCAATGCCCGCTCCGAGGTGCGTGAGTCGTACTCGGCGTACCGCACAGCGTACGACCTGGCCCGACACTACCGCGACGAAGTCGTGCCGCTGAGCAAGCGCATTTCCGAAGAGAGCCTGCTTCGCTACAACGGCATGCTCATCAGCGTGTTCGAGCTGCTGGCCGATTCGCGCGAACAGATCGCGAGCGTCACCGGCTACGTCGAGGCCTTGCGCGACTTCTGGGCCGCCGAGACTCAACTCCAGACCGCATTGACCGGCCGCTCACCTGGCGCCAGCCCGGCCGCGCGCGGCTCTTCTGCAGCCGCGGCTCCGGCCGCTGGTGGCCACTGAAAGCACATCCATGACAAACCGTAGAACTTTCTTCAAAGCGGCCGGCGCTGCCGCCCTTGGCGCCACCGCCGTCAGCCGCGTGGGCGCGGCCTCGCTGCCCGAGGCCGTCATCCAGACCTCCCCCACCATGCAGCCCCCACTCGTGCCCACCACCGGCCGCCCCTACCACCCGGTCGTCACACTGAACGGCTGGTCCCTGCCCTGGCGCATGAACAACGGCGTCAAGGAGTTCCATCTCGTCGCCGAGCCGGTCGTGCGCGAAATGGCGCCCGGCATGAAGGCCAACCTCTGGGGCTACAACGGCTCGAGCCCCGGCCCGACCATCGAGGCGGTCGAAGGCGACCGCGTGCGCATCTTCGTGACCAACAAGCTGCCGGAGCACACCACCGTGCACTGGCACGGCATCCTGCTGCCCTCGGGCATGGACGGGGTCGGCGGCATCACGCAGCCGCACATCCCGCCCGGCAAGACCTTCGTCTACGAGTTCACGCTGCCGCGCTCGGGCACGCACATGTACCACCCGCATGCCGACGAGATGACGCAGATGGCGATGGGGATGATGGGCCTGTTCATCATTCATCCGAAGGATCCGCGGCAGTTCAAGGTGGACCGCGACTTCGTGTTCGTGATGGCGTCCTACGACATCGAGCCGGGCAGCGCGACGCCGCGGCCCGCAGAGATGACGGACTTCAACCTGTGGACCTGGAACAGCCGCGTCTTCCCCGGCATCGACCACCTGGTGGCGCGCACCGGTGAGCGGGTGCGGATTCGGATCGGCAACCTGACGATGACCAACCACCCGATCCACATGCACGGCCCGCACTTCGAGGTGACAGGCACGGACGGCGGATGGGTTCCGAAGACCGCGCGATGGCCGGAGGTGTCCACCGACGTGGCGGTCGGGCAGATGCGCGCCATCGAGTTCGATGCCGTCGCCGGCGACTGGGCCATCCACTGCCACAAGGCCCACCACACGATGAACGCCATGGGCCACGACGTGCCGAACATGATCGGCGTCGACCATCGCGGCATTGCCGAGCGCATCACCAAGCTGGTGCCGGACTACATGGTGATGGGTGACAAGGGCATGGCCGACATGGGTGCCATGGAGATGCCGCTGCCCGACAACACGCTGCCGATGATGACCGGCTGGGGTCCGTTCGGCCCGATCGAGATGGGCGGCATGCTCAGCGTCGTGAAGGTGCGCGACGACGTGAAGCCCGGCGACTACAAGGACCCGGGCTGGTACCAGCACCCCAAGGGAACGGTCGCCTATGAATACAAGGGCGACGTTCAGCAGCCCACGCGCTCAAAAGCGCCCCAAGCAGACAGCAAGACGCTCGACGTGCGCAAGCCGTCGGGTCACTCCGGCCATTCCAACCATTGATCAGAAAGAACGAATCATGAAGATCCAACAACTCCTGGGTGTTGCCGTGGCGACATCGGTGCTTGCAGTGTCCGGCGCATTCGCCCACAGCAACGACGAGCACCCGGCAAGCGCGAAGAAGTTCGACGCCAGCAAGGTCCAGAGCACATCCTTTGGCCGCGAGGGCGACCCGGCCAAGGTCACGCGCACGATTCGTGTCGACATGGCCGACAGCATGCGGTTCACCCCGGCTGACCTGACGATCAAGCGCGGGGAGACGGTCAAGCTGGTCGCGACGAACAAGGGCCAGGTGCTTCACGAGATGGTGCTCGGCACGCCGGGCGAACTCCAAAAGCATGCGGAGATGATGAGAAAGTTTCCCGGGATGGAGCACGAGGAAGCGCACATGACCCATGTGAAGCCGGGCAAGTCGGGCGAGATCGTCTGGCAGTTCGACAAGCCCGGCGAGTTCCAGTTCGCGTGCCTGCTGCCCGGGCACTTCGAGGCAGGGATGGTCGGACAGGTGGTGGTGAAATGAACCGGCGGCTTGCACTGAATGCCTTGGCGGCGCTGTCGCTGCCGCTCGCCGTCCCGTCGATGGCTGCAGCGTCGCGGCCCGAAGTCCATGTCTTCAAGACCCCGTACTGCGGCTGCTGCGGTGCGTGGGTCGACCACATGAAGGCGGCCCGGTTCACGCTCAAGGTGACTGACGTGGATGACACAACGGCCGCCCGCAAGCGCTTGGGCATGCCCGACAAGTTCGGCAGTTGCCACACGGCGACGGTCGCCGGCTATGTGCTGGAGGGTCACGTCCCCGCCGACGAGGTCAAGCGACTGCTGGCCGAGAAGCCGAAGGCGGTCGGTCTGGCCGTACCCGGCATGCCGCCCAGTTCGCCCGGCATGGACGTGCCCGGGCGCACGGACCCGTACGACGTCTTGCTCATCGCGAAGAACGGCAAGGCGTCCGTCTACGCCCACTATCCAAAGTAAAGGAGTCGCTCATGAAACCGTTCAACACGCTTGCCGTCACCGCGGCTCTTCTGGCTGCAGTCGGCGCGACCACAGCCCAAACCCAAGGCACCGTCGCCGCCTCGAGCCAGCCGGCGGCGGCCGCTTCGGCGTCGTCCGCACCGATGGTCGACGGCGAGATTCGCAAGATCGACAAGGAGGCCGCAAAGCTGACGCTGCGCCACGGGCCACTGGAGAACCTCGGGATGCCGAGCATGACGATGGTGTTCCGCGCCGCCGACCCGAAGATGCTCGACGGGCTGAAGGAAGGCGACAAGGTGAAGTTCACCGCCGACCGCGTCAACGGCGCATTCACCGTGACGACCCTCGAGGTCGTGAAGTGAAAAGCGGGGAGCACTTTCTCCCTGGAACCGCTCTCACCGAGGAACCGCACCGATGCGCGGACATGCAGGGTCTGATCCCCCGCCCATCGTGACTGGCGCTCGACGCGCGGTCACACGGCTGCTCGCCGGCGTCGCACTGCTGGTCGCGCTTGTTGGAGGGGTATACGCACAGGACGCCTCGCCCTCCCAGCTGCCGCCCACCCAGGGAGTGCTGGATGTGGTCAAAGGTTGGCTTGGCAGTGACTCGAGCGACGCTGCCCTTTTGCCACCCGATGAGGCGTTCCGGCTCAGCGTTCGCGCCACGGACGCGCAGACGCTTGTGGCGACACTGACGCCTGCGCCCCGCTACTACCTTTACCGCGACCGGATCTCCTTCAGGATCGACGACCCGCCGGGCATGGCGATCGACAACATCGCCTTGCCCGCAGGCGAGATGAAGGAGGACGCCACCTTCGGCAACACCGAGGTCTACCACCAGCCGGTGGATGCGGTCATCCGCATCACCGGCGCAAGCCCGGCCACTACGGCCATCCGCTTGCATGCGAGCTACCAGGGTTGCAACGAGCCCCGGGGCGTGTGTTATCCGCCAATCGAGAAGACGTTCACGGTGGCGCTCGACGCCACCGGCACGGGTGCTGCGCGAGGGCCTGGTCCCTTGCCGCAGGCCGGGGTTCTGGCCGCGCGCAGCGAACCTGCGGGAATCGACGACTCGGATACCGGGCGTGTGCGGCAGTTGTTCTCGTACGGCGGCTCGTGGGGCTTGATCGCCACCTTCTTCGGCTTCGGCGTCCTGCTCGCCTTCACGCCCTGCATGCTGCCGATGATTCCGATCCTGTCGGGGATCATCGTCGGCCAGGGCGCCGACACCACGAAGCGCCGCGCCGTGGGCCTGTCGGCGATCTACGTGCTCGGCATGGCGCTGACCTACGCCGCCGCTGGCGTGGCCGCCGGCCTGGCCGGGTCGATGCTGTCGGCCGCGCTTCAAAGCCCCTGGGTGCTCGGCGCGTTCGCGGCGATCTTCGTGGCGCTTGCGTTGTCGATGTTCGGCTTGTACGAGTTGCAGTTGCCGGCCTCGGTGCAGAGCGCGCTCGCGGGGACCACCAACCGCATCCCGGGCGGCCGGGTGACCGGCGTGTTCGTGATCGGTGCACTCTCGGCGCTGATCATCGGGCCCTGCGTGGCGGCGCCGCTGGCGGGCGCCCTGCTCTACATCGGCCAGACCGGCGACGCGGCCCTCGGCGGGGCAGCCCTGTTCTCGATGGCCATCGGCATGGGGGTGCCCCTGCTTGCCGTCGGCGCAACAGCCGGAGCCTTCATTCGGCGCGCCGGGCCATGGACCACGTGGGTCAAGAGAGCGTTCGGCGTGGCGATGCTGGCTACAGCGATCTACCTCGTCTCGCCGGTGATTCCGCTCGTCGCGCAGCAATTGTTGTGGGCGGCCTTGCTGATCGGGACGGCGATGTTCCTGCGCGCCATCGATTCGTTGCCACCGGATGCACCCGCGCGTAGCCGGCTCCTCAAGGCCGTCGGCATCATGGGCCTGGTGGGCGGTATCGCATTGCTGATCGGCGCCCTCGCCGGCACCAAGGATCTGCTGCAACCACTGGCCGGACTGAGCGGCAGGCCCGCCGAAGTTCGCCAGGAACTGGCATTCGTTCCGGTGAAGAGCATCGCGGATGTGCACGCGCAGTTGCAGGCTGCACAGGGCAAGCCAGTCATGCTCGACTTCTGGGCCGAGTGGTGCGTCTCCTGCAATGAAATGGACCGCTTCACCTTCAGCGACCCTGAGGTTCAGGCTCGATTGAAGGGCGTGCTTCTGCTGAAAGCGGATGTCACGGCGAACGACGCAGACGACAAAGCGCTGCTGCGCCGCTTTGAGTTGTTCGGACCGCCCGGCATCGTCTTCTTCGACGCGCAGGGTTCGGAGCAGGCGTATCGGGTGATCGGCTACGAGGCACCGCAGAAGTTTCTCGCCTCATTGGACAGGGTCTTGGTCCAGGACAGGCCATAGTTCGCCGGGTACTCGTTGGCAACGATTGCGTCCCCGAGCAACCGCTGCCATTGGACACGTGGCGAACCGACTGCTCGCCCGCTGGCACATCGGCACATAGGCGTTGCTGTTCTGAGTCACTCGTTTGATACCGAAAGTGCCCGCCCGAAGGCACGGCCAAAGGCGTCGTCAGCCAGCCGGCGCGCTATGTCAGCGATCCATGTCGTGCTGGTCGTCGCACTTGAGCGCCGGCAACGAAAAGCCCACTTCCGTGACGCCGTCGGCTGAGCTGGCGAAGGTCGTCCCGCCGTGGAGCCGAGCAACCGCGTGCACGATGGCGAGGCCAAGGCCATGATGCGACTCGCCGCTACGCGCCGCATCGCCACGCACAAGCCGCTCGAACATTCTGGGAAGCAATGACGCTGCGATCGTCTCGCCGTGGTTGCGAACCGTCAGGTACACCCACGGGCCGCGTTGGTCGACGTCCACCTCGATGGTCGAGCCGGTTGGAGCGAAACGCGTGGCGTTCGCCACGAGATTGGCGACAGCTCGTTGCACGAGTGCCGGGTTGGCCGAAGCCCAGGCCGACCCGGTGACGACCAAGGCCTGATCTCGCTCGGACAGGGTGCCACTGAGGCCGGCGGCGGCGATCTGGCTGTGCCGTGCAAGTTCTATCTCTTCGGCCCCGTCCAATGGAGCGTCCCGGTCGGCGCGTGCGAGAAAGAGCATGTCATTGACCATGCTCGACATCGAAGTCAGCCCTTCGAGCGTCTCGCGAAGGCTCTGTGTCAGCTCCTCGCTGGATCTCGGGCGTGCCAGCGCCACTTCGATGCCGATCACAGCGCTTGCAAGCGGTGTTCGAAGCTCGTGTGCCACGTCGGCGTTGAACGCGTCCAGCTGGTGGTACGCCGCTTCGACGCGACCCAAGGCGCGGTTGAACGCATCGACCAGCGCCCCCAGTTCGTACGCAATACCCTCCGAATCCAGCCGCATCGACAGGTTGTCGGGCGTCAGTGCAGCGGCCTCTTGCGACAACCGAACGATGGGGCGAAGGCCGCGCCGGGTCACCGCGACACTCAACGCGACGGTGAACAGCAAACCGATGGCACTGACCGTGAGGGTGACCTGCCGATAGTCCGCAAGCAGTCGGTAGCGTTCGCGCGAGTCGTAGCCCGCAAGCAGGTTCGCGCGCGGAACGAGCGGCCCGACATCGAGCGTCACCGAGTGCCCGCGCAGAGGCACCCCATCATCGCGCCATACCGTCAGGATGCCGTCGACGATCTGCGTCTTGGGACGACTGGGGCCGCCATACAGCAGCGCGCCCTCTGCAGAGATGACCCATATTCTCAGCCGCTCGTGGCCGATCAGCATGTCGTCCAGGTGCTGGCGAAGACCGGCCAGGTCCTCCGGCCCTTGCGCCTTGTCGAGAACGTGGCGGACAACCTCCACCATCCCTTGGACCTCCTTCACCTCGGCCGCCTCGAGCTGGCGCGCGAGTGCCCAATAGAGGATGGACCCGACCGCGGGAATGACAAGCACGGCCACAAGCACGAGACCGAGTGTCAGCCGCGCCGCCAGCGAGTACCGGGCCCGTGCCACCTTGTTCACGGCAGCTCTTCGAGCACGTAGCCCACGCCGCGCACCGTGTGAAGCAGCGGGCGATCGAAGGGCTGGTCCAGTTTCATGCGCAAGCGCCGGACCGCAACGTCGACGACGTTCGTGTCGCTGTCGAAGTTCATGTCCCAGACGCGCTCCGCAAGCACTGTCCGCGAAAGCACCTCGCCCTGCCGCCTGAGCAGCGCGACGAGCAGCGAAAAGTCCTGCGGTGTCAGCTCGAGCCGCTGACCGCGTCTCGTCGCGCGGCGGCGCGCCAGGTCGACCTCGAGGTCGCCCAGTCGCAGCACCGTCACCGGCTGCTGGGCGTGCACGCCGGAACGGCTTCTGCGCAGCAGGGCCTCCACGCGCGCCAGCAACTCCGAAAAGGCAAAGGGCTTGATGAGATAGTCGTCGGCGCCATCTTGCAGACCTTTCACCCGGTCCTCGACGCTGTCGCGCGCAGTGAGCATCAGCACGGGTGTGTCCTTGCGCTCGCGCAGTTCCCGCAGGATCCCAAAACCATCAACGCCGGGGAGCATCACGTCGAGCACGACAAGGTCGTAGTCACCATCGATCGCAAGGTGGCGACCCTCGATGCCGTCGACCGCGACGTCCACGACGTGGCCGCTCTCGCCCAGGCCCTTCTTCAGGTAACCCGCGAGTCTCTTCTCGTCCTCCACCACCAGAATGCGCATGGCCGGATTCTCGGGGACGGCTGAAGTGCACATTGCTGATTTGTAATGAAGCGGTCAGTGTCCCGTTGGCGCTCGGTTTCTACAGTGGTGCCCGTGATGAGAACGATCCCTCACCCAGCAGGCCTCCAAGCCAGCTGTCACCCGAGCCACCTGAAATAAGGAGTACCCCATGTCCATCCGCACCATCGTCGCCCTCGCCGCCCTTGGCGTCACGTTCGCCTCGCAGGGAGCACTGGCCAGCAACGGCTTCACGCCCTCGTACAACGAGTCGAGCGGCCAATTTCACGCGGGCGCGCTGCAAAGCGGCAAGACCCGCGCACAGGTGAAGCAGGAACTCGAGACCGCGAAGCGCGACGGCACCTACGTCACCAGCGGCGAGGCGACATTGTTCGCGCCGACCAAGGTCGCAAGCGCCGATGTGTCAAGGGACGCCGTCAAGGCCCAGTTGCGTCGCTGGCAAGACAACCCGGTCACGGCGGACGGCTATCGACAGGTCCCCGGAGAAGCGGGCTTCGTCTACAGCGGTACAGCCGCAGCGACCACCCTCTGAACAAGCCTGCCACGCCGCGCGAGCGGTGTGGCGTGCGCGTGCCAAGTCCGCCCCGCCGTGCAGGCACCATGAGCGCCGTCGTGAACTCCTTGCCGCTCGAGGCGGCAGCCTTCGTGCAGATAGGCAAGAGGCCCTGATGGCCATCAACTCGCGCTCAACCCACGACCGGCTCAGCAAGGCCGGCGCCTAGAATCCTCCCGTGCTCCTGCCCCGCCTCATTCACCGCCGCATGACCACCTTCATGGTGGTCATTGCGCTGGTGTTTGCCCAGCTTGCGGTTGCCGCCTATGTGTGCGGTCAGGATGCGCTGGCGGCGGCGCAGATGGCGGCGATGGGCGAGCCTTGCGAGGGCATGGACACCGACCAGCCCGCCCTGTGCCAACAGGTCGCGTCCGATCCTTCACAATCGTTCGAACCGCTGAAGCTGGCCGCGCCGACACTGCCGGCCGTGCTGACCGTGATGGTGCTGCCCACGCTGGCCTCGCTGGACCAGCGGGTCGCGCCAGGTATTCGCGCACCGGTGCGACACCCGCCTCCCGATCCCCTTTTTCTTTCCACGCTCAGACTGCGAGTCTGAAACCTCCGTCGACTGAACGGCGCTGAGGCGGCCTGTCCGCCCCGGCAAGAGTCCGCTTGTCTTCGGAGATTGCATGTTCACCAAGTGCTTGTCGGCGGTCGCCATGGCCGCTGCCTTCTGGCCGCCGCTTTCGGCCGCGGCCCCCCTGTCTCTGGACGCCGCCCTTGCGCTCGCCGCGCAACGCTCGGCGGCAGCGCAAGCTGCCGGTGCGTCGCACAGCGCGGCCGTGGCGTCCGCCGACGCTGCCGCGCAACTGCCCGACCCGATGCTCGAGGTCGGCATCGACAACGTGCCGGTGACCGGTGCCGACCGCTTCAGCACGGCCCGCGAGGGCATGACGATGAGGCGCATCGGCATCAGCCAGGCGTGGCTGAGCCGCGAGAAGCGCGACGCGCGGCAGGCGGCGGCGGACGCGATGGCCGGCCGTGAACTGCTGGCCATCCGCACCGCTGTCGCCGATGTCAGGCTGCAGACGGCGCTGGCCTATGTCGACGCGCTGTATGCCGCCCGAATGCTCGAACTCGCCGACCTCAACGAAGGGCACGCGCGGGAGGCGTTGGAGACGGCCCGCGCGAGATTGGCATCGGCCACCGCCAGCAGCCAGGATGTGCTCGCGCTCGACGCCGCGCTCGGCATGGCGGCGGACGACAAGGCGCAGGCGCTGCAGCAGCAGAGTGCGGCGCATGTGGCGCTGCGGCGCTGGATCGGCGTTGTGCCCACCGCACTGCTTGCCCACCCCGATCCGGTCGTTCCTTCGGAGCAAACCTATGTCGCCGCGCATCCCGCGGTGTTGCTCGCGGGCCGCGACGTCGAGGTGGCCCAGCGTGCGGCCGAGGTGTCGGTCACGAACCGCAAGCCCAACTGGACCTGGCAGCTCGGCTATGGCCAGCGCAGCGGCTACGCCGACTTGGTGAGCGTCGGCGTGAGCATCACGCTGCCGATTGCGCCGGCGCATCGGCAGGACCGGGAGATCGCGTCCAAGGCCGCCCTGGTCGACAAGGCGCAAGCCGAGCTCGTGGAGGCGCGCCGCCAGACGCAGGCCGAGTACCAGCGGCTGCACAGTGACGTCGAGCGAATCGAGGCTCGCATCGCACGCTTCCTCACCACGATCGTGCAGCCGGCCGGGCAGCGAACCGCGGCCGCAAGCGCCGCCTACGGCTCGAACCAGGCACCGCTCACCGCGGTGTTCGAGGCCCGCCATGCCGAGCTCGACGCACGGCAACGCCTTCTCCTTCTTCAGTCGGAGCTTGCGCAAGCGCGCGTCCGGCTCGCCTACACATCCCTCACCGACGAGGTCGCACGATGAAACGCGCCGCAACCACAGCCCTTCTGATCGCCGCGGCGGCGTTGCTCGCCGTCGGCGGCTTCTACGCCGGCCGGTCCACCGGCCCGGCGGCGATACACGGTGTTCCGGCCGCCTCGGGCGGCACGCCGTCCGCCGATGAACGCAAGGTGCTGTACTGGCACGACCCGATGATGCCGACCCAGCGTTTCGACAAGCCCGGCAAGTCGCCCTTCATGGACATGGACCTCGTGCCGGTCTATGCGGACGAGGGCGGCGCCGCCAGCGGGGTCAGCATCAGTTCGACCGTGCAGCAGAACCTGGGCGTGCGCGTGGCCACGGTTCGCCGCGCCGAGGTGTCCGCCTCGTTCGATGCGGTGGGCACGGTGCAGTTCGACGAGCGGTTGACGGTGGCCGTGCAGACGCGGGTCGCCGGATATGTCGAGGCCCTGTCGGCACGGGCGCCGATGGAGCGGGTGCGCAAGGGCCAGGCGCTGGCGACCGTCTTCGCGCCGGAATGGCTGGCGCCCCAGAACGAATGGCTGGCGCTCAAGAAGTCCGGCGCGTCGGCCGAGCTCGTCGAGGCCGCGCGCCGCCGGATGGACGCGCTGTCGATCCCGGCCGCGCTCATCCGGCGCAGCGACGAGCTGGGCAGCGCGCAGGCGCGCTTCACCCTCACGGCGCCGGCCAGCGGCGTCGTCGCCGAACTCGGCGTGCGCGAGGGAGCGGCGGTGACACCGGGCATGACGCTGTTTCGCATCGCCGGCCTGCACAAGGTGTGGGCCGTCGCCGAAATTCCGGAAGCGCAGGCCCTGAGGCTGACCCGCGGCCAGAAGGTGCGCGCCACGCTTCACGCCGATGCCTCGCAGGCCTTCGACGGCGAACTGAAGGAGATCCTCCCGGAAGTCGCCAGCACCACGCGCACGCTCAAGGCCCGCTTCGAGGTGGACAACAAGGACGGCAAGCTCACCCCCGGCATGCTGCTTCGCCTCGAGGTCTCGGGCCCGAAGACCGCCCGGCTGCTCGTGCCCGCCGAGGCGGTCATCCGCACCGGCCAGCGCACCGTGGTCATCGTGCAAACGGCCGGCGGCGGCTTCGAGCCGCGCGAGGTCACGCTGGGTCAGGACCTGGGCCGCGATGTCGAGGTCGCGGCCGGGCTGGCCGATGGCGAGCAGGTCGTGGCGAGCGGTCAGTTCCTCATCGACTCCGAAGCGCACCTGCGTTCGGCGCTGGGCAGCCTGTCGGCGCCCAGCCCGGCGGCGGTGTCCGGCGGCGCCGCGGCGCCGCACGCAGTTCCCGCGGCAGGCACCCACTCGGCCGAGGGCAAGGTCGAGCAGGTCGACGCGCAGGAAGTCACCATCTCGCACGGGCCGGTGGCGTCGCTGCAGTGGCCGGGGATGACGATGGGCTTTGCCAAGCCCTCGTCGGACGCATTCCCCGACCTCAAGGTGGGCGACAGCATCCGCTTCCACTTCAAGGAAGGCGGCCCGGGCGGCTACACGCTGGAATCGGTGCAGCGCGTCACAACGGGAGCCACGCAATGATTGCCGCGCTGATCCGCTGGTCGGTGGCGAACCGCTTCCTGGTGCTGCTCGCCACGCTCGGGCTGATCGCCGCGGGCGTGTGGTCGATGCTGCGCACGCCGCTGGACGCGCTGCCGGACCTGTCCGACACGCAGGTCATCATCCGCACCCCGTTTCCGGGCAAGGCGCCGCAGGTCGTCGAGGATCTCGTGACCTATCCGCTGACCACCACCATGCTCAGCGTGCCGGGCGCGAAGACGGTGCGGGGCTACTCCTTCTTCGGCGACTCCTTCGTCTACGTGCTGTTCGACGACGACACCGACCCGTACTGGGCGCGCTCGCGGGTGGTCGAGTACCTGAACCAGGTGCAAAGCCGCCTGCCGGCCGGCGCGAACGCCTCGCTCGGCCCGGACGCCACAGGTGTCGGCTGGGTGTACGAATACGCCCTGGTCGACCGCACCGGCCGCCACGACCTCGGCCAACTGCGCGCGCTGAATGACTGGTTCCTGAAATTCGAGCTGAAGACCGTGCCCGACGTGGCCGAGGTGGCCAGCATCGGCGGCATGGTGCGCCAGTACCAGGTGGTGCTGGACCCGGACCGCATGCGTGCGCTGGGCGTCACCCAGCAGATGGTCGTGGACGCCCTGCAACAGGCGAACCAGGCCGCCGGCGGCTCCGTGCTCGAACTGGCCGAAGCCGAGTACATGGTGCGCTCCGTCGGCTATCTGCGCACGCCGGACGACTTCCGCGCGATCCCTCTGGCCGTCTCGGGGGCCACGCCGGTGCTGCTGCGCGACGTGGCCAGCGTGCAGATCGGCCCCGAGATGCGACGCGGCATCGCCGAGCTCGACGGCGAGGGCGAGGTGGCGGGCGGCGTGGTGGTGATGCGCTCGGGCAAGAACGCACGCACGACGATCGAGGCGGTCAAGGCTCGGATCGAGGCGCTCAAACCCAGCCTTCCGCCCGGCGTGGAGATTGTGCCGACCTACGACCGCTCGCTGCTCATCGACCGCGCGGTCGAGAACCTCAGCTTCAAGCTGCTCGAGGAGTTCATCGTCGTCGCGCTCGTGTGCGCGGTGTTCCTCTTCCACCTGCGTTCGGCGCTGGTGGCCGTGGTGGCGCTGCCCATCGGCGTGCTGGCGGCGTTCATCGTGATGCACTGGCAAGGCGTCAGCGCCAACATCCTGTCGCTGGGCGGCATCGCGATCGCCATCGGCGCGATGGTGGATGCGGCCATCGTCATGGTCGAGAACGCGCACAAGCACCTGGAGGCCTTCGAGGTGCGGCACGGGCGGCGCCCGTCGAATGCCGAGCGTTGGTCGATGGTGGTGGACTCGTCGGTCGAGGTCGGCCCCGCCCTCTTCTTCTCGCTGCTGGTCATCACGCTGTCGTTCCTGCCGGTCTTCACGCTGGAGGCGCAGGAGGGCCGGCTGTTCTCGCCCCTGGCCTTCACCAAGACCTACGCGATGGCCGCTGCCGCCGGTTTGTCGGTGACGCTGGTGCCGGTGCTGATGGGCTACCTGATCCGCGGCCGCATCCCGCACGAGAACGCCAACCCGGTGAACCGCCTGCTGATCGCCGCCTACCGGCCGGTGCTCGAACTCGTGCTGCGCTTCCCGAAAGCGACGCTGGTCGTGGCGGCGGTGCTGCTCGCGCTCACCGTGGTGCCGCTCACCCGGCTGGGTGGCGAATTCCTGCCGATGATCGACGAAGGCGACCTGCTGTACATGCCTTCGGCGCTGCCCGGCCTGTCGGCATCGAAGGCGGCCGAACTGCTGCAGCAGACCGACCGGCTCATCAAGACGGTGCCCGAAGTGGCGCGGGTGTTCGGCAAGGCCGGGCGCGCCGACAGCGCCACCGATCCGGCGCCGCTGGAGATGTTCGAGACCACCATCCAGTTCAAGCCACGCGACCAATGGCGCGCCGGCATGACGCCCGATCGGCTGGTCGAGGAACTGGACCGCGCGGTGAACGTGCCCGGCCTGTCGAACATCTGGGTGCCGCCGATCCGCAACCGTCTGGACATGCTGGCCACCGGCATCAAGAGCCCCGTGGGCATCAAGATCGCCGGGCCTGACCTGGCCGCCATCGACGCGCTGGCGACCCGGGTGGAGGGCGTGGTGAAGAACGTGCCCGGTGTCTCGTCGGCGCTGGCCGAACGGCTGACCGGCGGCCGCTACATCGATGTCGACGTCGACCGCCTGGCGGCCGCGCGCTACGGGCTGTCGGTCGCCGACGTCCAGGCGGTGGTGTCCACCGCGATCGGCGGCGACAACGTCGGCGAGGTGATTCATGGGCGCGAGCGATATCCCATCAACGTCCGCTACCCGCGCGAGATCCGCGATTCGCTGCAGCGCCTGCGCGAGCTGCCCTTCGTCACCGAAGGCGGCGCCCAACTGCAACTGCGCGACGTGGCCCGAATCGGCGTGACCGAAGGCCCTCCCATGCTGCGCAGCGAGAACGCGCGGCTGTCGGGCTGGATCTACGTGGACGTGCGCGGCCGCGACATCCGCTCGGTCGTTCGCGACATGCAGAAGGCGGTGGCCGAGGCGGTGGCGATGCCCGCAGGCTACGCCCTCTCCTGGTCCGGGCAGTTCGAGTATCTCGAACGGGCCACGGAGCGCATGAAGGTGGTAATTCCGGTGACGCTGGCGGTGATCTTCGTGCTGCTGTACCTGCTGTTCCGCTCCTTCGGCGAAGCCGCACTCGTCATGGCCGCCGTGCCCTTTGCGCTGATCGGCGGCTTCTGGCTGGTGTGGGGGCTGGGGCACGCCATTTCGGTGGCCACGGCCGTCGGTTTCATCGCGCTGGCCGGCGTGGCGGCGGAGTTCGGCGTGGTGATGCTCATCTACCTCAAAGGCGCGCTGGAGCGCCTGCTGGCAGCCGGCGAGCCGATGAACGACGACACGCTGCGAGCGGCGATACGCGAAGGAGCGGTGATGCGGGTGCGGCCGAAGGCGATGACGGTCGCCGTCATCATGGCCGGCCTGCTGCCCATCCTGTGGGGCACCGGCACGGGCAGCGAGGTCATGAGCCGAATCGCCGCGCCCATGATCGGCGGCATGGTGACCGCGCCGCTGCTGTCCATGCTGGTGGTGCCGGCGGCGTGGTTGCTGATGAAGCGAGCGCGGTCGACGAAGCGTCGCGGTGGCTTGCAGTCGTGAGCTGGGGCGTCCGCGACTGGTACGGACTACTTGTGCGACGCTAGCCACTTCTCCAACTGCGCAATCTCGTTCTGCTGATCCTTCACGATCTTGCGCGCCATCGCCTTGAGCTCCGGAGATTTGCCGTGCGCCATCTCCACCTCGACCATCTCGACCGCCTGTTCATGGTGCACCTTCATCATGGCGGCGAAGTCTTTGTCGACGTCGCCGGTGGTCTGCATCTTCTGCATGCCTTCCATGCCGGTCATCATCGCCTCACGCATTTGTTGAGCCGCTTGGGCACTCCCATCTCCGGCACGATCAGCCGCAACGAGAGTGAACAGCGCCGCGCGCTGCTGCTGCCGCAGGAGTTCAGGGAACTGGGCAACGAACGCTTGCTGGTCATCTTCGAGAACTGCAAGCCCCTCCTCGGCGAGAAGATTCGCTACTACCGCGCCGCAGATGTCATCCGACTACGTGAGCCCCGCCGTGCTTGTCGCGGCGACCACAACGCCGACTACGACCAGCCACGGCGGGCACTTCCATGCGACCAAGGCGACGAAGCCCGCGATGGCGATCAGAAAGTCACGCGGAGTGCCGACAGCGCCGATCCACACCGGGTCGTACAGCGCAGCGCCGAGAATTCCGACGACTCCTGCATTGGCTCCGCGCAGCGCCGCCTGCGCGGCGGCCCTCCGACGGAATCCCTCCCAAAACGGAAGGGCACCAGCCACCAGCAGCAGCCCCGGAAGGAACACCGCGACAAGTGCGATGCAAGCCCCCTGCCAGCCATGTGGCTCGGGACCGACCAGCGCGCCGAGGTACGCCGCAAACGCGAAGAGCGGACCCGGAACCGCTTGGGCGGCACCGTAGCCGGCGAGGAAGGCGCTGTCGGAGATCCACCCCGGAGGTACGACTTCGGCTTGCAGCAAGGGCAATACGACGTGCCCGCCACCGAAGACCAAAGCACCCGAGCGATAGAACGCGTCGAAGAGTGCGATGGCTTGACTGTCGGTTGCAGCCTGCAGCCAAGGCAGCCCGCCGAGGAGCACAACGAAGAGAAGCAGGCACGTCACTCCTGCACTCTTTGCGACACGGATCGGCGTACTGGCCCTCGCGACCACCGCACCGCTTCGACAGTACAAGAGACCGAGGAGGGTCGCCCCGGCGATGGCGCCGACCTGGCCCACAGCACCGCCAACCAGCACGACGGAAGCGATTGCGGCGACGGCAATCGCCGCACGTGCGCGATCCGGCGTCAGCGTGCGTGCCATGCCGAGCACCGCCTGCGCGACAATTGCAACGGCGACCAGCTTCAAACCGTGAATCACCGCGGCGCCGAGCTCACCGCCAAGGGCCGAAGCGCCGTAGGCAAACGCCACCAAGAGCGCGGCGGAAGGTAGCGTGAACGCGGTCCACGCGGCCAAGGCACCCAGCGCTCCTGCGCGCGAAAGGCCCAGCGCGAAACCAACCTGACTCGAAGCGGGCCCCGGCAAAAACTGACACAGCGCGACGAGATCGGCATAGGCGTCATCGGTCAGCCATCTGCGCCGCACGACGAACTCCTCGCGAAAATAGCCCAGGTGTGCGATGGGACCACCGAAGGACGTCACGCCGAGCTTGAGGAACGCACGGAAGACCTCTCCAACGGAGCCGCCCTCGGGGCGCTGTTGATGCGCCAAGTCTGTAGTGATGTGCATGACAGAGATCTGTCGGCGCTCAGTGTCGAGCGCCTTCATTCTCCTCAAGTAGCGCGCCGAATCTCTTCTCCGACGTGCCATTGCGCAACCTCGGAACTCCCGTCATTGATGATGGTTCACACAGACGCATGTGTTCACAAATGGCGATCAACACCCCCATCCTCGAGCCGGTGTTGACGTGTCCGCAGTGCGGTCACGCCAAGCGGGAAGTCATGCCCACCGACGCGCGTGCCAGTTCTTCTATCAATGCGACGGATGCAAGGCCGTGTCAGCGCCAACAAGCCAGTTCATGAGCTTGGTTGTGGGATACGGATTTCGAGGGCAAGGTCGAAATGACACCCAGAGCAGCGCCCTACGCTAGTGTCCCGTCCCGCTGATACGTGAGCAAAGTCGATGCAGCTTTTCGAGGATCGAGTCGGCGGTGGCGGTCCACTTGAAGGGCTGGCAGTTCGTGTTATAGGCCGCGACGAAGTGGTC
>JAKFDI010000010.1:0-347029 GCA_036676235.1 Rhizobacter sp.
CTGGCCGGCCGCCTTGGTGGCCATGCCATCGGTGACGCGCGCGTTCTCGGTGTTCTGCGAGATCGACGCCGTCATCTGTTCCATCGAGGCGCTGGTCTCTTCGACGCCCGCAGCTTGCTCGCTGGACGCCTGGCTCAGCGATTGCGCCGTGGCGCTGACCTCTTCGGACGCGCCGGCCAACGCTTCGGCGCCGCCGTTCACTTCCGAGACCACCTGAGACAACTTGCCGACCATGCTGTTCAGAGCGCTCAGCAGTTGCCCGGTTTCGTCACGCGCCGTTACTGCGATGCGCATCGTGAGGTCACCCTCGGTCAATCGCTCGGCCAAGCTGACGGCCTCTCGAAGCGGGCGCGTCAGGCTGCGTGTCATCCAGAAGGCGATGCCTGCTGCCAGCAGTGCAGCGGCAAGGCTTCCAGCGACGAGGATGAAGTCGGACCGGTCCAAGAGCGCCTGTGCAGCAGCGCCGCGCTCCTCGAGCAACGCGTCCTCCACGCTGCTGAGTTCACCCAATCGCGCACGCAGGTCGTCCATGAACTGCTTGCCCTTCGCCGCGCGCACGCTGGCGATCACGACGTCCATCTTTTCTCGCCCGCCATTGACTGCTTTGCGCAGTTCGATCTCCGGTTCCAGCGCCTGAGACACCCACTGCTGCTGCAACGCGAGGATGTCGTCGAGGCGCTTTTGCTGCGCGGGGTTGTCGGCAGTCAGTTGCTTGGCCTTGTCGAGGTGCTTCTTGAACTCCTGCAGCCCGTTGCGGTACGGGTCAAGGAATGCGTCCTCGCCGGCGAGCGCGTAGCCGCGTTCCCCGGTTTCGATGTTGATGAGGCTTGTCAGCATGCCGCTGGACTCCTCCAACACCTTGTAGGTGTGGATGTTCCAGCGGGTCGATTCGGCGATGCCAGCCAGGGCCTGGTATGCGACCCCGGCGAGGGCCAGCAGGATGGCGATGACGACGCCGAAGCTGAGAGACAGGCGAGTGCCGACTTTGAGATTGTTGAGCATGGTGCTTTACTGCTGAAGAGGTGATTCGCGGATGGCGTTTTGCCGCTTCACGCTGACGCGCTTGCGCGGTTGACGGAGATGGGGGCTTGCGCCTGTCGCATGAGGGCCGGCACGTCAAGAATCAGCGCCACGTCGCCGCTGCCCAGAATGCTGGAGCCACTGATGCCTTGCACTTGCGCGAACATCTTGGACAGCGGCCGGATCACGGTCTGGAACTCGCCCAGCAGCATGTCCACCACGATGCCGAGCTTTTGCGAACCCGCGCGCACCACGACGACGTTCTGGCGTAGCGCCGCCGGCGCATCGATCTCGAACAGCTCGCGCAGGCGGATGAAGGGCAGCACCTCGCCGCGCAGGTTGGTGTAGTCGCGGCCGGCCTCGCAGGAGAACTCGATGCACTCCTCGACCGTGTCCAGCGGCATGACGAACACCGACTTGCCCACGCCCACCTGGAAGCCGTTGATGATGGCCAGCGTCAGCGGCAGCCGCACCGTCACGGTGGTGCCAGCGCCGGCCGTGCTGTCGACGCTCACGCTGCCGCGCAGCGCGGTGATGTTGCGCTTGACCACGTCCATGCCGACGCCGCGCCCGGACAGGTTGGTGATCTGCTCGGCTGTGGAGAAGCCGGGCTCGAAGATCAGCGCGTAGGTCTCGCGATCGCTCAGGCTGCGGCCGGGCTCGATCAGCCCGCGCTCCACGGCCTTGGCGAGGATGCGGTCGCGGTCGAGGCCGCCGCCGTCGTCGCCGACTTCGATCACGATGCTGCCCGAGTCGTGGTAGGCGTTCAGGTGCACCGTGCCCTGTGCCGGCTTGCCGCGTTCGGCGCGCAACTCGGCGGATTCGATGCCGTGGTCGATGGCGTTGCGCACCAGGTGCGTGAGCGGGTCGGCGATCTTCTCCACCACCGTCTTGTCAAGCTCGGCATCCTCGCCGCTCACGACGAGATGGATGTCCTTGCCGATCTCGCGCGAGACGTCGTGCACCACGCGCTGGAAGCGGTTGAACGTGGCGCCGATCTTCACCATGCGAAGCTGCAGCGCGCTGTCGCGCACTTCTTCCACCAGGCCGGCGAGCGTGGAATGCGCTTCGTGCAGCTCGGCGTTCTGGGTGCTGCGGGCGGCGAGGCCCGCACTGGCCGAGGCGATGATGAGTTCGCCCACGAGGTTGATCAGTCGGTCGAGCTTGTCGGCATCCACGCGCACCGAACGGTTCTCGCGCGCCTTGGCCTCGCGCGCGCGCTGCTGCTTGTCGAGCGCGGCTTCCACCACCTCGGGCGCGGCGCTGCCTTGCTCCACGAGGATGGCGCCGATGCGGCGCGTGTCGGCATCGCCGGCCTGCGACTGCAGTGCGGACGCGAGTTCATGCGCCGTCACGGTGCCGCAGCGCACGAGGATCTCGCCGAGGCGCGCCGGCTCCTCCGGCAGCTCGCGGATCAGCGCGAGGTACTCGTCGATGCGGCTGTTTGGCGGCAGGATGCGGATGCCGCAGTCGTCGAGCACGAACTCGAACACGCCCTCGATCGTCGCCTTGTCGGCCTGGGTGCAGAAGGCGATCTCGAAGCCGAGGTAGCAGCACTCGGGGTCCATCTCCGTCGCACCGGGCAGTGCGTCGGGCAGCGTCACGAGGGTGGCGATGCGCCCCATCGTTGCGAGGTAGCGGATGAAGGACAGCGGGTCCATGCCGTTGCGCAGCACGCTGCGCCCGAAGCGCAGCGAGATGTGCCAGGTATCCGCCTCGTTGCCGCTGCGTTCGACGCGGGCGAACGAGTCTGCGCGCTCGGGCGCCGCCACGGCACCGCCGGCGCCGAGACGGCTCCTGAGCTGGGTGAGCAGCGGCTCGGCGTTCTGTGCCAGATCGGCATCGGGTTCCAGCCGGCCGGCGGCCACCGCGTCGAGCAGCGCGCCGATGTGGTCGCCACAGGCGAGCAGCGTGGCGATCAGCGCGGCGTCGATGGCGATGGCGCCGCCGCGCACTTCGTCGAGCACGCTTTCGGCGACATGCGTGAAGGCCACGATGTGGTCGAGGCCGAACAGCCCCGCCGAGCCCTTGATCGTGTGGGCAGCGCGGAAGATCGCGTTCACCGCCTCGGACTCGTCGGGGGCCTGCTGCAGCGAGAGCAGCGCACGCTCCATCTCCTCGAGCAGTTCGCGGCCTTCGGCGATGAAGGTCTGCAGTGCGTCGTCCAGGTTCATGGCGGTCTCAGTGAAGCGGAGGCACGGCGGGGGGCGCCGGCATCACCAGCGGGTCGCCGAAGAAGGCGGCGAGATCGAGCAGCTCGAACACGTCCAGCACTGCGGGGCTGTGGCCGCACAGGTGCAGCTCGCCGCCGCGTGCCTGCGCCTCGCGCTTGGCGAGCATCAGAAGCTGCACGCCGGCGCTGTCGATCTCGCTCACGCCGGCGAGGTCGATCTCAAGCGTGCCGCCCGGCTGCAGGGCGTCGATGATCAGGGGCTTGAGTTCCGCGGCGCGGTAGATGGTGAGTTCCCCATCGAGCCGAAGCGTCGCGCTGCTCATGCCATCACCAGCTTCTGCGCCACCGCGAGCAGTTGCTCGGGGCGGAAGGGCTTGACGACCCAGGCCTTGGCACCGGCTTCCTGGCCGGCCTTCTTCTTTTCGTCCGTCGTCTCGGTCGTGAGCATCACGATGGGCGTGAACTTGTAGGCCGGCAACTGCTTGACGGCACGGACCAGGCTGATGCCGTCCATGTTGGGCATGTTCACGTCGCTCACGATGAGGTGAACCTTCTGGCCGGTCAGCTTGGCGAGGGCGTCGCGGCCGTCGCAGGCCTCGATCACGTCGTAGCCCGCGCCGCGCAGCGAGATGCCGACCACCTGGCGCAGCGAGGCCGAGTCGTCGACGATGAGGATGGTCTTTGCCATGGTCGTTCCCTAGAAGAAGGTGACTTCGGTGTCGGCCGTTGCCGCGGCCGCCTTGCCGCCGCTGCGATGCACCTGGTGCTCCTCGGCCATCGCGTAGGTGCTTTCCAGCTCGGAGAGCAGCGTTGTCGCCGACATGGGCGCGAGCACGCCGCTGCCCTCGTACGCCAGGCGGTGCTGCGCCAGGCATTCGGGCATCCGGTCGATGTTGTGCTTCACGTGGCCGAGGATCTGCGCCACGCGGTCCTGGAACTGGAGCTGCACCAGCGCCTCGGCGATCTCGGACTGGATGCCGATGCTTTCGCTCTTGAGCACGCTGGTGGAGTTGACGAGTGCTTCGGTGATGCCGCGGAAGTCGCCCAGCACGCCGGCGATGACCTCGCGCGAGCCCTGGGTCGACTGGTGATCCTCGGCGGTCGAGCTGTCGACGGCGGCGCGCGTGGCGCTGATGGCGTCGTTGACGAGCTGCACCTTGTCGGCGATGCGCCGGCCGGTCTCGCCCGACATGGCGGAGAGCTTGCGCACCTCCTGCGCCAGCACGCCGAAGCTGCGGCCGTTCTCGCCGGCATGCGCGGCTTCGATCGCGGCGTTGATCGCAAGTAGATTGGTCTGCGAGGCGATAAGCGCCACATCGGCGGCCATCTGCTTGAGTTCAGCGACGAACTCGCTCAGGCGGTACACCTGCTCGCCCAGCGCCATCTTGCCCTGCAGCGCCGATTCCAGCGTCACGACGACCTGCGACAGCCGCTGCTCGCTGCGCGAGAACACGGCGACCAGGCCGTCGGAGCCGTTGTCGATGGAGGAGGTCGTGGCGTCGGCCACCTTCACGGCGCGGTCGAGCTTGTCGACGATGCCGGCGAAGCGGCCGGTGAGCGCCGACACCGCTTCTTCCATATGGCTGCGCGAGGTCTCGATCTGGCCGGTCCACACCGGCGCCAGTGCCTCGCCGAACTGCTGGTGGCTCGCGACATAGTCGCCGAGGCCGGTGCGCTGCTGGGCGAGCGTCGCGGCGAACAGGCCGCCGACGGTGATGCCGGCACTCAGGAGGATCAGCGCGCCGAGCACGCTTGCCCAACCGAGCGGAGCGATCACGAGCAGCAGCAGGGCGCCGAACGCACCCAAGCCGGCAGCGGCGAGCAACGCACGGGCGCCGCCCGGAACGCCGGCAACGCGGCGCTTCCACACACTCTTCAATGCCATCATCTGGACCCCGACTTCTCCGACTACTGCACGCGGGGTTACTGCCCGGTACTTCGACTGCCTGTCATGGCGCGCGCCCCTCGTGGAGATCGCGACCTCTGTGGCTCATATCGGTCGGATCAGCGGCGAACCTGAGCGGGAGATGGGCTGATTTACATCCTCAGATCCGGCGTTCGCTGCGGCAGAGCCCGTTCGGGCTCGACCAGCGCATCAAGCAAACGCCGCGGATCCGGCTCCGCCGGTCCGCTGGTGCTGCCTTGCAGGCCGCGCCCGGCCAGTGGCCCGGCCCTTCGCCAGGCACGAAAGGGCCACTGGACCTTTCGTGTCCGGGCTCAGCCCCCTGGGGGGCGCGCGAAGCGCGTAGGGGGGGTCCTAAAGTGCGCGTTGGCGCGCAATCGGCGGGTTCTTCGCGAAGTAGCGCTTGATGCCGATGACGAGTGCATCGACCAGCTCGGCCTGGTACTTCGGGTCGCGCAGCTTCTTCTCTTCCTCGGGGTTCGAGATGAAGGCGGTCTCGACCAGGATGGATGGAATGTCGGGCGCCTTCAGTACCGCGAAGCCGGCCTGTTCGACGCGCGGCTTGTGCAGCCGGCCGACCTTGCCGATCTGTCGCAGCACCTCGCCGCCGACGCTCATGCTGTCCTTGATCTGCGCGGTGGTGCTCATGTCCAGCATCGCGCGCATCACGTGCTTGTCGCGCGCCTTCACGTTCACGCCGCCCACCAGGTCGGCGGCGTTCTCCTTGCGGGCCATCCAGCGAGCCATGCTGCTGGTGGCACCGTTCTCGCTCAAGGCGAACACCGAGGCGCCGCGTGCCGTCGGCCGGGTGAAGGCGTCGGCGTGCACCGAGACGAACAGGTCGGCCTGCACGCGCCGCGCCTTGCGCACGCGCTCGTACAGCGGCACGAAGAAGTCGTCGTCGCGCGTGAGCATGGCGCGCATGCCGGAGACGGCGTTGATCTGATCGCGCAGCTTGAGCGCGACCGCGAGCACCACGTCCTTCTCTTGCAGCCCCGACGGGCCGATGGCGCCCGGGTCTTCGCCGCCGTGGCCGGGATCGATGGCGACCACGATGAGGCGATCGACCTTGCCCGTCTCGGCGGGCGAGGGCCTGGCCGGCGGCGGGGCGGTAGCCACCGGCGGCAGGTTCGGTGCCGGCTCGCCGGGCGCGGGCGGGCGCCCCATGCGGGCGATGAACTCGCCCAGCGCATCGCGCACCGCTTGCGCCGCCTCGCGCTCCGCCGCCTCTTTTTCCTTGATGAGTTCGAGCAGCGGGTCTTTCTCGTGCGTCGGATGCAGGTCGAACACCATGCGGTGCTGGTAGGCGGCCACCGGCGCCAGCGTGAACACCTGCGGCGCGGTCGACTGCTTGAGGTCAAGCACCAGGCGCACCACGCGCGGCTTGTTCTGGCCGACGCGCACGCCGGCGATGTACGGGTCGTCGGAATGCACCTTGCCGACGAGTTCGCGAAGTTGTGGGCTGAGTTCGAGTCCGTCGACGTCGATCACCAGACGGTCCGGATCCGATGTCATGAAGTGCTTGGCCGACAGCGCCGTGTCCGATTCGAGCGTGACGCGCGTGTACTCATCGGCCGGCCACACGCGCACCGCCACGATGCCGGCGCCGTGGGCGAGTTCGCGGCCGCCGAGCAGCAGCACGAGCGCGCCCATGGAGCGCAGCGCATCTCTTCTGGTCTGGTGGCTCATGGCAGCAGCTCCACCCCGCGCGGCGTGAGGGCCGAGAAGCGCGCCGTGCGCTGCTCGCCGAAGCCGATCTCGATGTCGATGCGCAGGTCGGCGATGGGCAGCAGACCCTCAGCCTTCTCGGGCCATTCGGCGAGCTTCAAGCCGGGCGCGGCAAACACGTCGCGAAAGCCGGCGTCTTCCCACTCCTGCGGGTCGTTGAAGCGGTAGAAATCGAAATGCGCGGCATCGAAGCCGGCGAGTGCATAGGGTTCCATCACGGCGTAGGTCGGGCTCTTCACGCGGCCTTCGACGCCGAGGGCGTGCAGAAGGTGCCGTGCGAAGGTGGTCTTTCCGGCGCCGAGCGTGCCGTGCAGCTCGACGAACGAATCACGCAGGTCCGCCCGCGCCGCGAGGGCCGCCGCGCTGGCCGCGCAGGCGGCTTCGTCGGGCCAGGCGACGAAGCGGCTTTCTAGAATGGGCGGATGTCCGGAGCTGCTCAAGTGTTCGATGGGGATGCGTTGTTGAAGCGCCTTCGACCATGGGCCGCGGAACTCGGATTTTCACAGATGGGTGTGGCAGGCGTCGACCTCTCCAGCGCCGAAGCGGGCCTGATGGAGTGGCTGCGCAACGGTTTTCACGGATCGATGGGCTACATGGCCGCGCACGGGCTCAAGCGCGCGCGGCCCGCGGAGCTGGTGCCGGGCACGGTGAGCGTGATCACGGCGCGCATGGACTACCTGCCGCGGAGCACGCCCGAAGGCTGGCAGGCGGTCGAATGGCAGCGGCTCGAGTCGCCTGAAATCGCCAACGTGTCGATGTACGCGAGAGGGCGCGACTACCACAAGGTGCTGCGCAATCGGCTGCAGAAGCTGGCCGATCGTGTGGCCGACGAGATCGGGCCCTTCGGCCACCGCGTGTTCACCGATTCGGCGCCGGTGCTCGAAGTGGAGCTTGCTTCACGCAGCGGCATCGGCTGGCGCGGCAAGCACACGCTGACGCTTTCGCGCGATGCGGGCTCGATGTTCTTTCTCGGCGAGATCTATCTTGATGTGGCGCTTCCGCCCACACCCGCGGCCGAGGCGCATTGCGGCAGTTGCACGGCCTGCATCGACGTGTGCCCGACGCAGGCCATCGTCGGCCCGCAGCGGCTGGATGCGCGGCGCTGCATTTCGTACCTCACGATCGAGCACGACGGGCCGATCCCGGTCGAACTGCGCGCGCCGATGGGCAACCGCATCTACGGCTGCGACGACTGCCAGCTCGTGTGCCCCTGGAACAAGTACGCGCAGCGCAGCACGCTGGCGGATTTCGACGTGCGTGCGCCGTTTCCGGATGCGACGCTGGCGGAGTTGTGGCGTTGGACCGAGGCCGATTTCCTGCGCCATACCGAGGGGAGTCCGATTCGGCGCATCGGGCATCGGCGGTGGCAGCGCAACCTGGCAGTGGCGATCGGGAATGCGCTGCGTGCGGGTGGGGATGAGTCGCTGCGGACGCTGCTGGTCGAATCGCGGGAGGCGGCTGATCCGATGGTGCGTGAGCACATCGACTGGGCTTTGGGATAGGCCGAGCCCTCACCCCCACCCTCTCCCGCAAGCGGGAGAGGGGACAGGTCCGGCTGTGTTGCTCCCTCTTCCGCTTGCGGGAGAGGGCTGGGGTGAGGGTGGCCGCGGCCTACGCCGCCACCAACCCTTCCATCCGCTCCATCCGCCTTGCCTGCGACGCCAACGCGAACCACGCGCCCGCCACGATGCCGGCCGTCGTCATCACCGCGCCGGTCGAGAGCATGGCCACGCCGGTCACGCCCTGGCCGATGGAGCAGCCCATCGCCGTCACGCCGCCGAAGCCCATCATCAGGCCGCCGGCGAGGTGCGCGCCCATCTCGCGCGGCGAGCGGAAGGCTTCGGGCTTGAACTCGCGCCGTGCAAAGGCCGACGCGAGGCTGCCGGCGATCACACCGATCACGAGCACGATGCCGAAGCTCAGGCGCGTGGACGAATCGGTCCACAGCGTGAGCAGGTCCAGGCTGTGGGCCAGCGGCGAGGCGAAGCTGAGCGCTTCCGGCCGGTGCGACTGCGTGCCCATGAAGGTGGCCTCCAGCGTCTCGGGATGCTCGGCAATGAAGCCGAAATGCCCCGTCAGCGCGAAGGACACCGGCACCAGCGCGCCGACCACCAACCCGCCGACCCAGTGCACGCCTTCCATCGAACGGCGCCAGCGCCACAGCAGCGAAGCCACCAGAACGAGCAGCGCAGCGAGCAGCAGCCAGCGCAGCACGCCTGGCGAAACGCCCAGCCACGGCGAGAACAGCGAGCCCAGATCCTGCGGCCGGTCGAGCGCCACCGAGAAGCGCTCGAACCATTGCGTGCGCGGCAGCGCGAGCAGGCCGCGCAGCGTCATCTGGGCACCGACGGCAGCGGCCAGCAGGGTCACGATGGCTTTCAGGTCGCCGCTGCCGGCCTTCACCAGGCTGCGCTGCGGGCAGCCGGCAGCGAGGATCATTCCCCAGCCGAAGATGAGCCCGGCCACGGGATAGGCGAGCCACAGCAGGCGCGGGCTCCAGGGAATCGATTGCGTCGCATCGAACACGCCGAAGCTGATGAGCGCCTGCGACCCCACGGCCGCGACGGCGATGGCCAGCAGCCAGGTCAGCATGCGCGCCGGGCCGCGGAAGGCGTACCAGTCGGCGATGGCGCCGCGGGTGCAGAAGCGCGAGGCCTGAGCGGCCACGCCCAGCACCAGGCCGATGGCGAGCCCGCCCCAGAGCACGGCCTGCTCGGCCGATTGCGGTGTCAAACCTTCTTCCATGTCTTGCGTGTCCCGTGCGGCGCTGCGCGGCATTCGATTCGTGCCGGCGTCCGTGTTTGTCCTGAGTCAAGCAATTCTGCCAGCCGCTTATATTCGCAACTGCTTATATGTGCATGGATTCGTGATGTCGCAGCAGGACCTTGTGGAGCGCGCAACTCTGTCAGCCCCGAGCGCGCGGGCCGAGCGCCGGGCCGCTCCCAAGCCGGCCCGCATCCCCTTGGGGGATCGGACGACGTACTCGTTGGACGAGGGGCTGTCATGACTGGGCGCGTGCGCAAGGCGCCGGAGAGTTTTATCGATGCCAATGGCATCCAGCAGGTGCAGGCCGAAGCGCGCCATGGACGGCGCGACTTCATTCGCCAGGCGTTCGCCGCGGCTGCCGGCGCGGGGCTGGCCTCGTCCGCCGCGGCGGGTGAGGGCGACCCCAACATCCTCCAATTGCCGGCCCACACCACCGGCCTCGGCCAGGGCGTGGCGAGTGAGGGCTACGGCAAACCGTCGAAGTACGAGGCCAATGTGCAGCGCCGCCAGAGCCCGGGGCTCACGCAGACGCGCCAGGCCTCGGTGTCGTTCGCCCCGCTGCAGTCGCTGTTCGGCATCGTCACGCCCAGCGGCCTGCATTTCGAGCGCCACCACCAGGGCTGGTGGGACATCGATCCTTCCAAGCACCGGCTGATGGTCAACGGCAGCGACGCGCGCATGCTGAAGACGCCCAAGGTCTTCACCATGGACGAGTTGATGCGCCTGCCCTCGGTGTCGCGCTTTCATTTCATCGAGTGCGGCGCCAACACCGGCATGGAGTGGGGCAACGTGGCGGTACCGACCTGCCAGTACACCCACGGCATGCTCAGCTGCAGCGAGTTCACCGGCGTGCCGCTGCGCACGCTGCTCGACTTCTGCGGCGCCGACTGGAAGCGCGGCAAGTTCGTGCTGGCCGAAGGCGCCGACGGCTCGTCAATGACGCGCACCATCCCCGTCTCGCTGATCGAAAGCGGCGAGGTGCTGGTGGCCTACGGCCAGAACGGCGAGATGCTGCGGCCCGAACAGGGCTATCCGTTGCGCCTGGTGGTGCCGGGCGTGCAGGGCGTGAGCTGGGTGAAGTATTTGCGGCGCATCGAACTCGGTGACGAGGCCTACGGCACCAAGGACGAGACGATTCACTACGTCGACCTGTTGCCGAACGGCGATCACCGCCAGTACAGCTCGATGCAGGAGGTCAAGAGCGTGGTCACCACGCCCTCGGGCGGGCAGATGCTGCTCGATCGCGGCTTCTACAGCATCACCGGGCTGGCGTGGTCGGGCCGCGGCAAGGTGCGGCGCGTCGACGTGTCGGTGGATGGCGGGCGCAACTGGCGCGAGGCGCGGCTGCAGGCGCCAGTGATGAGCAAGTGCCTGACGCGCTTCTCGCTCGACTGGGTGTGGGACGGCAAGCCGGCACTGGTGCAAAGCCGCGCCACCGACGACACGGGCCAGGTGCAGGCCACCTACGCGCAGCTTCGCGCGGTGCGCGGCCGGGCCTCGATCTATCACAACAACGCGATCCAGACCTGGCTCGTGCAGGAAAGCGGCGAGGTGAAGAATGTCCAGTTGTCGTGAACGCGTCCGCGGGTTCGTGCGCTGGGCGGTGATCGGCGCCTGCGCTTCGTTGGCCTCGATCGCATCTGCGCAGCCCGCGAACTTCGCCGGCGTCGGCCGCACCGCCACGCCGGCGGAGATCGCCGCCTGGGACATCGACGTGCGCCCCGACTTCAAGGGCCTGCCCGCGGGCTCGGGCTCGGTACTCGCCGGGCAGGACGTGTGGGAGGCGAAGTGCGCCTCCTGCCACGGCATCTTCGGTGACGCCAACGAGGTGTTCTTTCCGCTGGTGGGCGGCACCACGGCCGAAGACGTGAAGACCGGCCGCGTGGCGCGTCTCACCGACCGCGCCTACCCCTCGCGCACGACGCTGATGAAGGTGTCGACCGTCTCGACCTTGTGGGACTACATCAACCGCGCCATGCCGTGGGCGCAGCCCAAATCGCTGAAGGTCGAGGAGGTTTACGCCGTCACCGCCTACCTGCTCAACCTGGGCGGCGTCGTGCCCGAGGACTTCGTGCTGTCCGACCGCAACATCGCCGAGGTGCAGGCGCGCCTGCCCAACCGCAACGGCATGACGACGCAGCACGCGCTGTGGCCCGGCAAGGAATTCGGCGGCGCGGCGAAGCCCGATGTGCAGGGCTCCAGCTGCATGAAGAACTGCGCGCCGGAGCCCAAGCTCGCCTCCTTCCTGCCCGAGCACGCGCGCGATGCGCACGGCAACCTCGCGCAGCAGAACCGGCTGGTCGGGGCGCAGCGCGGGGTCGAAACCACGGACGAAAAGCCCGGCGCCGCGCCGGCTGCCGCACCCGCCAAGGCAGAATCGCCGCGCGCGCTGCTCGGCCGGCACAGCTGCACCGCCTGCCACGCGGTCGACGGCCCGCTGGTCGGGCCGAGCTTCCGCGCGGTGGCGCAGAAGTACGCCAGCCGCAGCGACGCGGCTGGCTACCTCGCGGGCCGCATGCGCGCCGGCAGCAGCGGCGTGTGGGGTCCGATCCCGATGCCGCCGCAGCAACTGCCCGATGCCGACATCGACGCCATCGCACAGTGGATTGCTGCCGGTGCGGGCCAATGAGTGAGACCGGATACGGGATGACACCGACGCGCAAGCGTTGCTAGTTCATTAGCATGTACTGAAGTTTGAAAGGCTAAGCCAGATCATGAAGACACGACGCGAATTGCTGAAGACCAGCGCCACGCTTGCCACGCTGTTGATGGGGGCCGGCCTGCTGCCGTCCGTCGCCCAGGCGGCCTACAACACCGCCGCCTTCGAGACCAAGTCGATGGCCGACCTGATGAAGGCGCTCGGTGCCTCGGCACCGGTCGAGAGCAAGGACATCGAACTGAAAGGACCCGACATCGCCGAGAACGGCGCCGTCGTGCCGCTCGGCGCCTCGACCTCGCTGCCCGGCGTGAAGCGCATGCTGCTGCTGGTCGAGAAGAACCCCTCGATCCTGAGCGCCATGTTCGAGTTCACCGACGCGGTGGAGCCTTCGGTCGGCACGCGCGTGAAGATGGGCCAGTCGTCCAACGTCTTCGCCGTGGCGATGATGAACGACGGCCGCGTTCTGTACGCGCAGAAAGAAATCAAGGTCACGCTCGGTGGCTGCGGCGGCTGAATGTCGGCCCCTCGTTGCTTCGCACCGATCCCCCAAGGGGATCTCGGACCGGCTTGGGGCGGCCCGGCACCGGTCCGAGCGCGCTTCAGTGTTATCTAAGGAGTATTGAAATGGCAGATCCGATGCGCATTCGCGCTCAAGCCAAGGACGGCAACACCGTCGTTCGCGTGTTGATGGCCCATGAGATGGAAACCGGCCAGCGCAAGGACAGCGCAGGCAAGGTGATTCCCGCCTGGTTCATCAAGGACGTGACCGCTAAGCACAACGACAAGGTCGTGATGACGGCGCAGTGGGGGCCGGCCGTGGCCAAGAACCCCTTCATGCAGTTCGACATCCGCGGCGGCAAGGCCGGCGACAAGGTCGCCATCACCTGGGTCGACAACCGCGGCGACACGCGCACCGACGAAGCCACGGTGTCCTGACACTGCGAACACCGCACGAGGAGCGCGAGAACAAGATGAGCAAGAGGACAGCACACATCATCGCCACGGCGGCGGTTGCGGCATTTGCCGCCATCGCGGCCCCGGCGCAGGCCCAGACGAAGAGCGCGGCCGACAGCATCGCCGAATACCGCGAGATGCTGGCCGACGGCAACCCGGCCGAGCTGTACGAGGCCAAGGGCGCCGAGCTCTGGAAGAAGAAACGCGGGCCGAAGAATGCCTCGCTCGAACAATGCGACCTCGGCAAGGGGCCGGGCGTGGTGAAGGGTGCGTTCGTCGAATTGCCGCGCTGGTTTGCCGACACGGGCCGCGTGCAGGACCTTGAGTCACGCCTGCTCACCTGCATGCAGACGCTGCAGGGCCTGGACGCCGCGGAAATCGCCAAGACGTCCTTCGGCAAGGGCGAGATGGCCAACCTGACGGCACTCGCTACCTACGTTGCCACGGCGTCGCGCGGCATGCGCTTCAACGTGCCGCAGGCGCATGCGCAAGAGCGCGAGATGTACGCCGTCGGCCAGCGTGCGTTCTTCTACCGCGGCGGCTCGCACGACTTCTCGTGCGCCACCTGTCACGGCGAGGCCGGCAAGCGCATCCGCCTGCAAGACCTGCCCGACCTCACCGGCAACCCCGGCGACGGCATCGGCTTCGCCGCCTGGCCCGCCTACCGCGTGAGCAACGGGCAGATGTGGGGCATGCAGCAGCGCCTGAACGACTGCTTCCGCCAGCAGCGCTTTCCCAATCCCGAATTCGGCTCCGACCTGACGGCCGCGCTCGGCGTGTACATGGGCGTGAATGCCAAGGGTGCCGAATCCATCGCCCCGGCGATCAAGCGTTGAGGACGAACCGCATGAACAAGAAACACGCCATCGCCCTGGCCGCAACCGCCGTCGCCGCTCTCGTTGCCGCGGGCTGTGCGAGCCGCCCCTCTGCCAGCGAACTCGACCAGCAGGCCGTGAAGCTCATCAAGTCGAGCTTCGAGGCGAAGGGCATCGCCACGCTCGACCGGCTCGACCAGGATGCGGCCAACGCCGCTTGTTCCAAGGCCCTGGGCGAGGCCTTGCCCGAAGCGCAAGCCAAGGCCATCGAGGCAGCGAACATGAAGACCGTGCAGGCGCCCGCCGGCGGCAAGTACCTCGGCGACTGGAAGCAGGGCGAGAAGATCGCGCAGAGCGGCCGCGGCATGACCTGGCGCGACAAGCCGGGCGCCGTGAACGGCGGCAACTGCTACAACTGCCACCAGATCTCGAAGGAGGAAATCTCCTTCGGCACCATCGGCCCGAGCCTCTACCACTACGGCAAGCTGCGCGGCGTGACCGACCCGGACAGCGCCGCGGCCCAACCCATCGTCGAATACACCTGGGGCAAGCTGTGGAATGCGCGCGCCACCAATGCGTGCTCGCAGATGCCGCGCTTCGGCCACCAGGGCATCCTCGACGAGACGCAGCTGCGCCACGTGATGGCGCTGCTGCTGGATCCCAAGTCGCCGGTCAATGCCCACTAGCCGAAAGGTCCTCGCGGCTTTCGTGCTCGCGGCCTGTGGTGCAACCCAGGCCGCCGAGCCCGAAGCCACCTTCAGCACCCGCGCGCTGACGCCCGAAACGGCGCTCGCCGCCGCGCAGGCCGCGCTGGCACATTGCCGCGCGGGGAGCTATCAGGTGAGCGTGGCAGTGGTCGATCGTTCGGGCATCACGCAAGTGCTGCTGCGCGACCGTTTCGCCGGGCCGCACACGGTGGAGGTGGCGGCGAACAAGGCGTGGTCGGCGCTGAGCTTTCGCACCGCTACGTCTGACCTCGCTCGCGAGACCCAGGCTGGCAAGCCCATGAGCGGCTTGCGTCACCACCCGCGCTTCATGGCGGCGGGCGGCGGCCTGATGATCGAAGGCGGCGGCAGCCTCTTCGGCGCCATCGGCGTGTCGGGCGCGCCGGGCGGCGATGCCGACGAGGGCTGCGCCAAGGCCGGCATTGCGGCGATCGCCGAACGCATCGAATTCTGAACAGGTTCTGAAGACTGGCTCGACCAGCAGTCCGGCTGCCGCCGTGCGGCGCCGGTGGAGAGCATTCCCTTGACGATCAGCAAACGTGAATTTCTTCAGGTGCTCGGCGCCGCCTCGGTGGCCGGCATGGGGCTCGGCCGCTACGCGAATGCCGATGCGGCCACGGCGCAGAAGGGCCTGTACGACCTGCCGAAGTTCGGCAACGTGTCCTTCCTGCACATGACCGACTGCCATGCGCAGTTGCTGCCCATCCACTTCCGCGAACCCAGCGTCAACCTGGGGCTCGGTGACATGCACGCGCGCCTGCCGCATCTGGTGGGCGAGCATCTGCTGAAGGCCGCCGGCATCCGCCCCGGCACGCCGCTCGCGCACGCCTACACCTGCCTCGATTTCGAGACCGCCGCGCGCCGCTACGGCAAGGTCGGCGGCTTCGCGCACTTGGCGACGCTCGTCAAGCAGATGAAGGCGAGCCGCCCCGGCGCGCTGCTGCTCGACGGCGGCGACACCTGGCAGGGCTCGGCCACCGCACTGTGGACGAACGCGCAGGACATGGTGGATGCGAGCAAGCTGCTCGGCGTCGACGTGATGACCGGCCATTGGGAGTTCACCTACGGCCAGGAGCGCGTCAAGGAAATCATCGACAAGGACCTGAAGGGCCAGGTCGAGTTCGTGGCGCAGAACGTGAAGACCACCGACTTCGGTGACCCGGTGTTCAAGCCCTACGTGCTGCGCGAGATCAACGGCGTGTCCTGCGCCATCATCGGCCAGGCCTTTCCCTACACGCCGATCGCCAACCCGCGCTATCTGGTGGCCGACTGGAGCTTCGGCATCCGGGACGACCACCTGCAAGAAGTGGTGGACGAGGCGCGCGGCAAGGGCGCCAAAGTGGTGGTCGTGCTGTCGCACAACGGCATGGACGTGGACCTCAAGATGGCGAGCCGCGTGCGCGGCATCGACGCCATCCTCGGCGGCCACACGCACGACGGCGTGCCGGTGCCGGTGATCGTGGGCAACGCCGGCGGCAAGACGATCGTCACCAACGCCGGCTCGAACAGCAAGTTCCTCGGCGTGCTGGATTTCGATGTGGCGGGCGGGCAGGTGCGCGATTTCCGCTACCGGCTGCTGCCGGTGTTCTCGAACCAGCTCCCGGCCGACCCGGCGATGCAGGCGCTGATCGAGAAGGTGCGTGCGCCCTACGAAGCCAAGCTCGCCGAGAAGCTCGCGGTCACCGACGGCCTGCTCTACCGCCGCGGCAACTTCAACGGCAGCTGGGATCAACTCCTGCTCGACGCGCTGATGGACGTGCAGGACGCCGAGATCGCCTTCTCGCCCGGCTTTCGCTGGGGCACCTCGCTGCTGCCGGGCGACACCATCACGCGCGAACTGCTGATGGACCAGGTGGCGACGACCTACTCGCACGCCACGGTGAGCGAGATGACCGGCACCATGCTCAAGACCGTGCTCGAGGACGTGTGCGACAACCTCTTCAACCCCGATCCGTACTACCAGCAGGGCGGCGACATGGTTCGCGTCGGTGGCCTGACGTACGCCTGCGCGCCCGGTGAGAAGATGGGCAGCCGCATCCAGGACATGCGCCTCGCCGGCAAGCCGATCGAGGCCGACAAGACCTACAAGGTCGCCGGTTGGGCGCCGGTGGCCGAGGCCGCGCGCGATGCCGGCAACCCGCCGGTGTGGGACGTGGTGGAGCGCTGGCTGGCCGCCCACCCCCGGGTGACGCCGCGGCAGCTCAACACGCCGCGGCTGATCGGGGTGAAGGGCAACCCGGGACTCGTCTGACGAAGGAGATTCACATGATCAAGAAGTTCGTGATGGCCGTGGTGTTGGCTGCTGGTGCCGCCGCGGCGTTCGCGCAGGACGGCGTGGTCTACCACATCAACGATTCGGAAGCGCAGGCCTTGGCCGGGCTGCGCAACGCCCGCAACCACCTCGACACCGACCCCAAGGCGAAGATCACTTTCGTGGTTCACGCGCAGGGCGTCGACTTCCTGATGGAAGGCGCGAAGGACCGCAACGGCGGGCTGTATGCCGGCCCCATTTCGGCGCTGGCCTCGCGCGGCGTGAAGTTCGAGGTGTGCGAGATCACGCTCAAGAACCGCAACCTGAAGCAGGAGCAGTTCCTGCAGGAAGTGGACTTCACGCCGTCCGGCGTGGTGCGCATCACCAAGCTGCAGTACCAGGGCTTCGCCTACCTCAAGCCCTGAGGGTTTCGACGGCCGCCGCTTCGTGGCGGCGGTCGAGCAGGGCGTCGGTGAGCATGCCGGCGGCCCACATCGCAGCCAGCGCGATCCAGGCCGTCAGCGCAAACACCGCCGTGCCGGACAAGCCCGCGCCGATCGAGCAGCCGCCGGCCAGCATGCCGCCGAAGCCCATCAGCGCGGCGCCGCCGAGATGACGCGGTAGCTGCCGCGCGCCGGATTGCATTCGCTCCAGCTTCAGTTCGCCGGACCACGCCGCAGCGAGGAAGGCACCGAGCAGCACACCTGGCAGCAGCGCGAGATTGAACGACCACTGGCTCGGCGGCGAAATCAGCGCCATCGCGAGTTCGGATGACGGCCCGGTGATGCTCAGGCTCTGAACCGGCCACACGTCGAAGGCGCGGCGCGTGAACTGCCAGGTGAACAGCCAGCCGAGCGCGACCGCCAGGCCCGCGGCAGCAGCGGCCGCCGCACGCCGCGGTGCCGCGGGCTGGCGCCGCATGCACGCCACGCCCGCTGCGAGAAGAGCGAGCCCGACGAGCGCCGCGCCGACATGGCTGATGCCGAGTGCCGCGAGGAGGTCGCGCGCACTGCCGCCCTCGACCGTCCACCGCTCGGAAATGGAAAGCCGCAGCGGTGCCAGCGGCCCCGACAGCGAAGCCGCCGCGGTGAGGGCGAACAGCAGCGCCGACAGCAGCGCGCGGCGCTGCCCCTGCGCCGCCAGCACCATCAGCCGGCTCGCACAGCCGCGCGAGAGCACCATGCCGATGCCGAACAGCGCGCCGCCGATCACCGCACCCGAGAGGCTGCCGCGCGCGGCGATCGAGCGCGCGGTGCTGGTGTCCAGCCAACCGGCCAGCACGAAGAGCTGCGTAAGCATCACGGCGACCGCCCACACGATCAGCCAGACCGCGAGACCGCCGTTGCCCGTGCCGCGGCCGGGCGCCGCGACGACCGCCCGCAGACACAAGCGCGAACGCTGCGCCGCGGCGCCGAAGAGCAGGCCCAACAGCGCGCCGCCAAGCGCCAGGGTGCCGGCTTCGCCGAAATGTTCAATAAGGATGTCGAGGGGCATGGAGGCTGCGATTGTCTCGGTTGGTGCGAACCCACTCCGTTCGGGCTGAGGTATCGAAGCCTGAACCCGCTCGTCCTGCGCACTTCGATACCTCGGTGCGAACGGTTCCTGCGAAGCGGCCAACGGCTTAATATCCGTGCATGCGAATGTATGACGTGTTGTGCCGCCTGACGGCGTCCGGGCGCCTGGCGCAGGCCTTGATCGCCGCAGCGCTCGTGTCTGCTGCGGCATCGGCCGCGGCCCAAGCGCCCGCGCTGCCCGCTGTCACGCCGGTGAAGGTCAGCGCGAACGCCTATTTCGTGCAAGGCCAGTCGGCACTCGGCTCGCCTGCCAACGCCAACTTCATCTCCAACGCGGGCTTCGTCGTCACCGCCGATTCGGTGGTCGTCGTCGACGCGCTCGGCTCCCCGGCGCTTGCGCGCGAGCTGCTCGCGCAGATCCGCCGCATCACGCCCAAGCCGGTGAGCCATGTGCTGCTGACGCACTATCACGCCGACCACGTGTACGGCCTGCAGGTCTTCAAGGAGGCCGGCGCGACCATCCTCGCGCACCGAACGGGTCAGGAATACCTGTACTCCGAGACGGCGAATCAACGCCTGGCCGCGAGCCGCGATGAGCTCGCACCCTGGATCGATGCGCAGACCCGGCTTGTGCCGGCCGACCGCTGGCTCGACGGCGACACCGATCTCACGGTGGGCGGCGTGCGGCTGCAGATGAGAGCTGTGGGCCCATCGCACACGCCACACGATCTGGTGATCTACCTGCCCGACGAGCGCACGCTGTTCGCGGGCGACCTGGTGTTTCGCGGGCGCATTCCGTTCGTCGGGCAGGCCGACAGCCGCCGCTGGATCGAGGCGCTCGACCGGCTGCTCGCCTTCGACGCCAGTGTGATCGTGCCGGGCCACGGCGCGCTGTCGACGAGCGCCAAGGAAGATCTCACGCTCACGCGCGACTACATCGCCTACCTGCGCCAGACCATGGGCGAGGCGGCGCGCAACATGGACCCGTTCGACGAGGCCTATGCGCGCACCGACTGGTCGCGTTTTCGCGAACTGCCGCTCTTCGATGCGGCCAACCGCATGAACGCGTACAACACCTATCTGCTGATGGAGCACGAGAAATGAGCGAAACGCGCCGCCATGTGTTGCACGCGGGCGCGGCCGGCACGCTGGGCCTGCTGGCGGCGCCGTTCATGGCGCCACGCGAGGCGCAGGCCGAGCCGGCCAAGCTGCCGCGACCGGTGACCTGGCCCGATGAGGTCACGCTCATCGACGGGCGCCGGCTCACCGGTGCGAGCCTCGCCGCGCGGCCCGCCGTGGTGGTGTTCTGGGAGTCGACCTGCCCGTTCTGCCGCAACCACAACCGCCACGTCGAGAAACTGCACCGCGCCGCGGCCGGCACCGATCTGCTGGTGCTGGGTGTGTCCATCGACCGGAGCGCCGAAGCGACGCGCGAGTACGTGCGCAGCAACGGCTACGGTTTTGCCGTCACGCGCGACACGGCGACGCTCGGGCGCATGTTCGACACGCGACGCGTGATCCCGCGCACCTACGCGGTCGCCCGCGGCTCGCAACTCGTCGCGGCACTGCCCGGCGAGATGTTCGAGGAGGACGTGATGGAGTTTCTGCGGCTTGCCTCCCCTGTTGCAGACAGGCCCGGCAAACCCTGATCATTCACATTCGTCGTTGCGCATAAACTCGAAACCCGAACGGGCGAAGTGCGCTTCGGCGTTCCGTCCGGTCCTTCCGTTCAACCCGTTGCCAGCGAAACCGCATCCGTGAGCACCAACGAGTCCGACGACGTTTTCTTTGCCGCCGCCGAGCTGTTCTCCGTTCTCTCGACGCCGGTGCGCCTGCGCCTCATCAGCGCGCTGTGCCAGCAGGAAAAGAACGTCTCGCAGTTGCTGAGCGAGATCGACGCCACGCAGCCCAACCTCTCGCAGCACCTGGCCACGCTCTACCGCGCCGGCATCCTCGCGCGCCGGCGCGAGGGCACGCAGATCTTCTATCGCATCCAGAGCGAGCGCGCCGCTTCGCTGTGCCGCGCGGTCTGCACGCAGATCGCGAGCGAGTTCGACGGCAACGGTGCCGTCGCCCGCAGCGACCGGCTGGTGCCGGCGCAGCGCCTGCCCTGAACGCCCGAGCGGGCCACGGCGCTTATCGCGCGAGCCACCCGGCCACCGCCAGCCACAGCGGCACGCTCAGCATGCCGATCAGCGTCGACACCGTGACCAGCCCGGCAACGAACGGTCCGTGCCCGCCCATGCGCGCGGCGAGCACGTAGGCGCTCGAGGCCGTGGGCAGCGCGGCGAAGCCAACCACCAGCAGCCGCTGGTCGCCGTGCAGAGAGAGCAGGGCGGCCAAAGCCAGCGCCACCATCGGCAGCAGCGCGTGCTTGATCGCAAGCAGCCCGGCCGCCAGGCGCGGCGCCTCGCGCAGGCCGCCGAGCTTGAGGCCGGCGCCCACCGCCATCAGACCGATCGGCAGCGCCGCCAGGCCGATGCGGTGCAGCGTGGTCGCCACCGCATCCGGAAACTGCAGCCCGACGGCATTGCCCGCGAGGCCGGCCACCGTGCTCAGGATCAGCGGGTTGCGCACGATCTCGCGCAGGTACGACTGCCCGCCGTGGCGCGCCAGCGGCCACACCGCCGCCACGTTGTTCAGTGGCACGCACAGCGCCACCATCAGCGCCGCCCAAGCCACGCCTTGCGGGCCGGCCAGGCGTTCGGCGAGCGCGAGGGCGATGAAGGAGTTGAAGCGAAAGGCCGTCTGCGCACCCGAGGCATGCATGCGCGCATCAACGCCGGGAAACAGCCGCAGCGCATACGCCAGCACGATGCCACTCGCCACGATGGCCAGCGCCGCGATGCCGAGGTTCAGCGTCTCGCCCAGGCGCAGCGGGCTGGTCAGGATGGAGTTGAACAGCAGCACCGGAAACAGCAGGTAGTAGACGAGGCGCTCGGCCGCGTCCCACACGCTGCGGTTGAGCGGGGTGTGGCGACACACGGCCCAGCCGACGAGGATGAGCAGCAGGTCGGGCAACAGAAGCCAAGCGTTCGACATGCGCAAGAGTGTGCCTTGGCCGCTGGTGCGTGATTCCCACAATCGCGCCGCCACAATCGCCCCATCCATGACTGCCACCGACACCAGCCGCGCGGCGATCGACCGCTTCATCGACGCGCTGTGGATCGAGGACGGCCTGTCGGCCAACACGCTGGCCGCCTACCGCCGCGACCTGAGCCTGTACGCGGCGTGGCTGAGCGCAACGCACGGCCGCACCCTCAACGAGAGCACCGAACTCGACCTGCAGGCCTACGCCGTCGCCCGCCACGCCGGCAGCAAGGCCACCAGCAGCAACCGGCGCCTCACCGTGTTCAAGCGCTATTTCCGCTGGGCGCTGCGCGAGCGGCTGCTGCTCGCCGATCCGACCCTGCGCCTGTTGGCGGCGAAGCAGCCGCTGCGCGTACCCAAGACACTGAGCGAGGCGCAGGTTGAATCGCTGCTTGCGGCACCTGAGACCGACACGCCGCTTGGCCTGCGCGACCGCACCATGCTGGAGCTGATGTACGCGAGCGGCCTGCGGGTGAGCGAGCTGGTCACGCTCAAGACCGTGCACCTGAGCCTGGACGAAGGCGCGCTGCGCGTCACCGGCAAGGGCGACAAGGAGCGGTTGGTGCTCTTCGGAGAAGAGGCGCATGCGTGGCTGCGGCGTTATCTGGCCGAATCGCGCCGTGAACTGCTGAAAGGCCGCGGCAGCGATGCGCTGTTCATCACCGTGCGCGGCGCGGCCATGTCGCGCCTGATGTTCTGGAAGCTCGTCAAGCGGTACGCGCTGCGCGCCGGCATTCAAGTGCCGATGTCGCCGCACACCCTGCGCCACGCCTTCGCCACGCACCTGCTGAACCATGGCGCCGACCTGCGTGCGGTGCAGATGCTGCTCGGCCACGCCGACATCTCCACCACGACGATCTACACCCACGTGGCGCGCGAGCGGCTGCGCGCGGTGCATGCGAAGCACCATCCACGCGGGTGATGGCCCACCCCCTACGCGCTTCGCGCGCCCCCTCAAGGGGGCTGAGCCCGGACATGAAAGGTCCAGTGGACCTTTCGTGCCTGGCGAAGGGCCGGGCCACTGGCCCGGCGCGGCCTGCAAGGCAACACCAGCGGCCCGGCAGAGCCGGATCCGCGGCGTTCGCTTGGAAGGACGTCGTACCTCGATGCGAACACGCGGCTTGTTCAACGGCCCGGATGCCTTATCCCCAAGCCTCGCCCAAGGCCTTCGCCTGCTGCAACACCAGTTCCACCGCAGCATCCTGCCGATCCGGCGGGTATTTGTATTTGCGCAAGATCCGCTTGACCAGCAGCCGCAGTTTGGCCTGCACGCTTTCGCGCTGTGACCAGTCCACGCTCAGGTTCCTGCGCAAGCTGTCGGTGAGTTCCTGCGCGATCTTCTTCAGCGTTTCATCGGTCAACTCGCGCACGGCCGATTCGTTGTCGGCCAGCGCGTCGTAGAAGCGCACTTCGTCTTCGGTCAGGCCCAGCTCTTCGCCGCGAGCGGCGGCCGCGCGAAACTTGCGCGCCATCTGCACCAGCTCTTCCATCACCTGGGCGGCTTCGATCGAGCGGTTCTGGTAGCGCAGCACCACGTCGCCCAGCATGTCGGAGAAGCGCTTGTTCTGCACCACGTTGCCGGCAAAGCGTGACTTGATCTCGCCCTCCAGCAAACGCTCCAGCAGTTCCACCGCCAGGTTGCGCTCGGGCAGGTTGCGCACTTCGGCCAGAAACGCTTCGTCGAGGATGCCGATGTTGGGCTTGTCCAGCCCCACGGCGTCGAAGATGTCGACCACCTCTTCAGACACCACGGCCGAGCTGATGATCTGGCGGATGGCCAGTTCGCGGTCTTCGTCTTTCCGCTTGGCCGCCACGATCTCGCGCTTGGTCAGCAGCACTTTCACCGCCTGGAAGAAGGCCACCTCTTCGCGCACGGCTTTGGCTTCGTCGAGCGTGCAGCACAAGGTGAAGGCGCGGCCCATCGCCAGCGCCAGGTCGGCAAAGCGTTTCTTGCCTTCCTTGATGCCCAGCACGTGGTTGGCAGCGCCGGCCAGCGTCTTGTGGCCCCCGGTCAGAAAGCCGCTGTAGTCGAAGCCGTGTCCCGGTGTCGTGTGGTTCGTGCCGGCCAGCATGCCGCGCAGCGCATCCAGCTTCTCCATCATCAGGCTGTAGGCCTCGTGCGCGTTCACGGTGGGCCGGCCGCGGCCCCGGCTGGCGGTGTACTCCTTCAGTGCCGTCTTCAACTCGTTGGCGATGCCGATGTAGTCGACCACCAGGCCGCCTTCCTTGTCCTTGAAAACGCGGTTCACGCGGGCAATGGCCTGCATCAGGTTGTGGCCCTTCATCGGCTTGTCCACGTACAGCGTGTGCACGCAGGGCGCGTCGAAGCCGGTGAGCCACATGTCGCGCACGATCACCAGGCGCAGCGGATCGGCCGGGTTCTTGAAGCGCTTCTCCAGCCGCTTCTTGGTCTGGCCGCTGTAGAGGTGCGGGCGCAGCAGCGCCTTGTCGCTGGCCGAACCGGTCATCACGATCTTGATGGTGCCCAGCTCCGGGTCGGTGCTGTGCCAGGCGGGCCGCAGCCGCACGATCTCGTCGTACAGGTGCACGCAGATCTCGCGGCTCATCGCCACGACCATGGCCTTGCCGTTCTGCGCCTTGTCGCGCTCCTCGAAGTGCGCCACCAGGTCGGCGGCCACACGGGCGATGCGCGGCTCGGCGCCCACCACCTTCTCGAGCGCCGCCCAGCGTGTCTTGAGCCGGGCCTGCTGGTCTTCCTCTTCGTCTTCGGCGAGTTCGTCCACCTCGTCGTCGATGGTCGCCATCTCGTCGGCCTTCAAGCCCAGCTTGGCCAAGCGGCTCTCGTAGTAGATGGCGACCGTGGCGCCGTCTTCCTTGGCCTGCTGCATGTCGTACACGCTGATGTAGTCGCCGAACACGGCGCGCGTGTCGCGGTCGTCGCCCGACACCGGCGTGCCGGTGAAGGCCACGAAAGTGGCATTGGGCAGCGCGTCGCGCAGGTGCTGCGCGTAACCGACCTGGTAGCGGTCGACGCCGTAGCCGGCGGGCGCCAACTCGGCGCGGCTGGCAGGTGGCTCGCCCGAGCCCGTGCTCAGCGCGGCAGCGCTGCGTGGCTTGAAGGTCTTCAGCCTGGCCTCGAAGCCGTATTGCGTGCGATGCGCCTCGTCGGCGATCACCACGATGTTGCGGCGGTCCGAGAGCAGCGGGAAGCTGTCTTCGTCTTCCCCCGGCATGAACTTCTGGATGGTCGCGAACACGATGCCGCCCGAGGGCCGGTTGCTTAAGCGCGCACGCAACTGCTGCCGCGTGCCGGCCTGCACCGGCTGCTCGCGCAGCAGGTCTTGCGCGAGCGAGAACACGCCGAACAACTGGCCGTCGAGGTCGTTGCGGTCGGTGATCACCACGACGGTCGGGTTCTCGAGCAGCGGCTCCTGCATCACCCGCGCCGCAAAGCAGGTCATCGTGATGCTCTTGCCGCTGCCCTGCGTGTGCCACACCACACCGCCCTTGTGGGAGCCGCCCGGCTGCGAGGCAGCGATCACCTTTGCAATCGCCGAGCGCACCGCATGAAACTGGTGGTAGCCGGCAATCTTCTTGACCAGCCGCCCGTCGTCCTCGAACAGCACGAAGAAGCGCAGGTAATCGAGCAGGCAGGCCGGCGCGAGCACACCGCGCACCAGCGTCTCCAGCCCGCCGAACTGCCCCAGCGGGTCGATCGCCACCCCGTCGATCGTGCGCCACGCCATGTAGCGTTCGCGGTCGGCCGAGAGCGAGCCCAGCAGCGCCTCGCTGCCGTCGGTGATCACCAGCACCTCGTTGTACTGAAAGACGTCGGCGATCTGTTCCTTGTAGGTCTCGATCTGCTCGAAGGCCTTCCACACATCGGCGTTCAGGTCTGCCGGGTTCTTCAGCTCCAGCAGCACCAGCGGCAGGCCGTTGACGAACAGCACGATGTCGGGCCGCCGCGTGTGGCGCTCGCCCTTGATGGAAAACTGGCTCACCGCCAGCCACTCGTTGCGCGCCGGCGCGGCCCAGTCGATCAGGCGCACGAAGTCGCCCCGCGTTTCGCCGTCTTGCTGGTACTGCACCGGCACGCCGTTCAACAGCAGCTTGTGGAACTGCCGGTTGGCGGCCAGCAGCGAAGGCGTGCCGAGATCGATGACCTGCTTCAGCGCATCGTCGCGCGCCGCCTGCGGCACGGCCGGGTTCAACAGCTTGATGGCCTGGCGCAGCCGGCCCGTCAGCAGCACCTGTCGGTAGTCGCTGCGCTCGGGCGTGTTGCCTTCGGGTGCCAGCTCGGGGCCGTGGCGGTGCTGCCAGCCCACGTCGGCCAGCCACGCCAGGGTGTCTTGTTCGAGCTGGTCTTCCGTCACGGGGTCTCCCTGGGGTGCATGCGTCGGGGCCGCCCGTCAGCGTGCCATCAAGTCGATGTAGGCCGGGTAGCTGTAGCTGCGGTTCTTCTTCTGCCCGGTCAACTCCGTCACGACACCCAGGTCTTCGAGCACCTTCACCGCAGCCGTGGCCGTGGGAAAGCTGGTGTTCAGCTTCTGGCGCACCTGTTCGATGGTGAAGCGGGGCATCAGCGGCAGCATCTCGAACAGGCGGTAGCTGGCCGGGCCGGCCTTGGGCGCCTGCAGCAGGCGGCGGCGGTCGGCGGACACCAGCGTGGCGATGGCGACCACGCCGCGCTCGGCCTCTTCGGCCGCGGCTGCCACGCCGTCCAGAAAGAAACCCACCCAGCCCTCCCAGTCGCCATGCGTGCGCACCGCTGACAGGCGCCGGTAGTACTCGGCCTGGTGCTGCTTCAAATAGCCGCTCAGGTACATCAACGGCTCGGGCAGCAAGCCCCACTGCTCCATCAAGGCTGCAATCAGCAGGCGGCCGATGCGGCCGTTTCCATCGAGAAAGGGGTGGATGGTCTCGAACTGCACATGCACCAGCGCCACCCGCACCAGCGGTGGCAGCTTGGGTGCGCGCTGGTGGATGAAGCGCTCCAGCTCGACCAGCAGGGCAGCCACGCGCTCGGGTGGCGGCGGCACGAACACCGCCTTGCCGGGCCGGGTGCCGCCGATCCAGTTCTGCGAGCGGCGCAGCTCGCCCGGCTGCTTGCCGGCGCCTCGCGCGCCGTCCAGCAGCAGCCGGTGCGCTTCGCACAACAGGCGCACGCTGATCGGCAGGCCCTTCGGGTCGCGCAGCTGCTCGCGCACCAGGCGAAAGGCGCGCAGGTAGTTGGTGACCTCGGCCACGTCGTCGGTGTTGCTCACCGCGAAACCCGCCTCCTGGTCAAACAGGTCGGTGAGCGTGGCCTGCGTGCCCTCGATCTGCGAGGTGAGCAAGGCCTCTTTGCGGATGGCGCTGTAGAGCAGCCAGTCGACCGAGGGCACCAGGCCCGAGACAGCAGACAGGCGGGCCAGGGCCAGCTCGGCCTGATGGTTGGTATCGGCAAATGCTTCCGGCGCCAACGGCGGATCGGCCGGAGGCAAACGGCGCGGCACGAAGGCCTGGACGGTTTCGCCCAGGGTGGTGGAGCTGGCGTAGGTGCCGGTGCTGCGCATCGTATGAAAGCGTTCTTGCATTGCCGGACGCGATATTAAAGCAATCTTTAATTTGCGGCCAGGCTTTGAAAGCAGGCTTGTGTACGGCTGAACACGCGCAAGAAATGCGGTTCTCTGTACACGTTCGGCGGCACATGTATGGAAATCGCGGTTTCCTATACACGTCGTCGGCCAGAGCCGCATGCGGCGAGGGCTCGCCGGCAGTAACTCACGCCAGTGGGTCCGGCCCGTTCGGCCCGCTCAAGTCACCCGACAGCTCGGCTTCGATGTCGGCAATGCTCGGCAGGCTTTGCTCCAGTGAATCGGGCAAGTCGCGCAGCAACTGGTACTCGGCAACGCCGATGGGCTTGTCGATGCCGGACAGCGCGTATTCGGCCACCAGCCGGTTCTGCTGCTTGCACAGCAGCAGGCCGATGGTCGGCTTGTCGTCGGATGCCTTCACCTGCGCGTCGACGGCGGCAAGATAGAAGTTGAGCTGCCCGGCGTGATCGGGCTTGAACGCCGTCGCCTTCAACTCCACCACCACAAAACACTTCAAACGCGTGTGATAGAAAAGCAGGTCGATGAAGAACTCGTCGCCCGCCACCTCCAGGCGGAACTGCCGCCCGACGAACGCAAAGCCCGCGCCCAGCTCCAGCAGAAATCGGGTGATGTGGCGGATGAGCCCGTTCTCGATCTCGCGCTCGTGGGCGTCATCGCCCAGGCCGAGAAAGTCGAACAGGTAGGGGTCCTTGAGCGTGTCGTGCGCCAGCGCCGAATCGGGCGCCGGCAAGCGCGCCTCGAAGTTGGTGACTGCGCCGCCCTGGCGCAGGTGCAAACGGTTCTTGATGTGCCGAGCCAGCGTGGTGCGCGACCAGCCTTGTTGCACCGCCTGCGTGGCGTACCAGGCCCGGCCGGCGGGCTCGTTTACCTGGGTGAGCAGCGTCACGACGTGGAACCAGGGCAATTGGTCAGCAGGCTGCTGACCAAATTGCCCTTCCGGGCAATGCTGGGCAAAGAACCGCATGTACTTGAGGTTGCTGGATGACCAGCCGCGCATGTCCGGGAAGGCTTCTTTCAGGTCGCGCGCCAGCCGGTCGATCACCTTGGCGCCCCAGCCCTGCGCCTGCTGACGCTGCAGGATGTCGCGCCCGATGCGGCCATAGAGCTGAACCAATTCGGCATTGACGGCCAGCGCCGCACGCTGGCGCGCCTGCGCGATCTGGCCCTTGAGCTGGGTCAGCCAGTCGGCATAGCCCTCGGGCGGGGCGAGCGGGGTTTTGCTGGCGTTCATGCAGTGGCGTCCGTCAGAAGCGCTTCGGCTTGCGGCAGGCGAAGTTGGCCGGAGATCAGGCGGGGAAGGAGGGTGTCGCGGAGGGTGGCGAGGGTTTGGGCTTGCTGCAGGTTCGCTGAGACGCGTAAGCGCAGTGCGAGAGTGGCATCGTCGAAGGCCTCCAATATCCGTTTGTCCGGGACAACCACATCAAGCAGACCAAGGCGGGCTCGACTCAGTTCGGTTTGCCCTGTACTTCCTTCTCCGAGCATTTCGATTTCCGCTTGCCGGCGCATCAGCGCGAGACCGAGGTAGTTCCACGAAAGTTGATCGGCACCGCGCACTACGGTGACATGAGAGTCAACGATCGCGGCCTCGTTCAGTGCAACGACTTGAGCCACTCGTCCAAGAGTGCCTACACCGGTGGAATTCACCAGGACGTCACCAATCTGTAGTTCGCGCCCGTCGATCTTTCGTTGAACAACGTCATGCCGGCGTGCCTTGCTCAGATCGAGTGTGAAGTCGCGAATGCATTTTTGATTGATGACCAGAACGCCGCCGGTCTCGATGTACTTGGGTGAGATGCCGCGGTTCAAATAGCTGGCCACTTCTCCCAGCGTCGAACTCTTCCATCCCTTTGGAATCAAGCCGCTTGCGGACTCTTCAAAGCTGTCCGGAAACAAGGCCGCCGTGGCTTCGTCCATCCCCGCGGGCGCGATGCCTTGTTGCTTGGCGTGAACGGGATCGAAATCGACAAACCACGACTTGAACAGCGCCTGCGCGATGGCTTCGAGGGTGGCGTTGGTTTCGCGCAGGAGGGCGATGCGGTCGTCGAGCGCACGAAGCATTGCGACGATGCTCTCCTGCTCGTGCCGTATTGGCACGCGCACCGGCATCGAGTAGATGAAGTTGCGATTCAGCGATGGCTGGGCACTTCCGGAGTTGTACGCCGCGAGGTTCAGCGTCTTCAAGAGGTAGTAGGCAAAGCGAGGGCTGTTGCCCAGGAAATCGGTGACATACAGGCAGGTGTTGTGCGGCCAGTACGGAATCTCGGAGTAGTGCACTCGGCCAATCGAGGCGCCGCTTCGGCCAATCACCACACCGGGACCCGCTGCGCGCGCTTCGCTGTGAGTGCCGTTGGCCCCCGCCGAGCCCATGACGGGCACGGTGCCAAGATGCTGCTCGGAGGCCGTCAGATCGTGCCCTCGCTGGAGACGAACAAAGTCTCCAAGCGTGCAGTCGGCCCAATCAGAACTCATCGAACTCGTGCTCCACGGCGTCTTTGCTGCGCGCAAGGAACACCAGGTCCTTGGCCCAGTTGATTTCTCTAATCAGCGGTTGGAGATTTGGCCTCGCACAGCTTTCAAGCGGCAAGAAGTCCCAGCCGAAGGGTAGGTTGGGCAGATCAAAACTCATACGGCATCCCCTGCGTCCGCTGCCGAATCAACTGTCTCCAGCACTTCCCAGGTGCCCGACCGTCTCCCGCCCACGCGCCGCAGCAGCCCCATCTTCTGAGTCTTGCGCAGGTGATAGTTCACGCCGTCGACGGTGAGCCCGAGCGCGTTGGCGAGTTCGGGGATGGTGCTTTGCGGCAGCAGGCGCAGATGGGCCAGCAGCTCCGCCGACTTCCCTCGAACCATTCCTGTAGTTATTCCTGTAGCTATTCCTGTAGTTTCTTCGGGTTTTCCGGTAGCTGCCGGGTCAGCTTCCTCCAGGAAAGACGGCCGCGAAAACCCGGCAATGAACAGCCCGCCGATCTGCCTGAACGCCACCGTGGGCGAGTTTTCCAGCATCAGCGGTACGCCTCGGCCCCAGGCTTCGACCATCTGGATGCGGCGCAACAGGTCGGCGATCAGCGGGTTGCGACGGCGTGAGACGTTGCCTCGGCGGATGTCGTCGATCGTCAGGCCGTCGAGCAAGGTGCCGGGGTTGCGTATCTCCACCCGGTCTTTGAAGACGGCCACGTGGATGTAGTCGGGGTCGCGCCAGTCGCGATGGCAAAAGGCGTTGATCACGGCTTCGCGCAGCGCGGCGGTGGAGACCTCGGGCACGTCGACCCGGTACAGGCCTTCCAGCCGCATGCCGATGTGAATGTTCTTGAGGATGTACTTCTGCGCCTCGTCGATCAGCTCCAGCAGATCGCCCTCGAAGTCGTGCCGGTCAAGGATGGTGGCGCTGTCGGTGTTGGCAAACACGGCGCAACGCAACTGAATGGGCGCAGCCGTGGCAAAGAACAAGCGCGCCGCCTTGACCACGCGGCTGCTCTGCATCAGTTCGAGTTTGGTCAGCGCGTTTTCGGGGGTGCCCCAGGGCAGGCCGGCGCGCTCGACGAAGCGGCGCAACTTGGCGGCGTCCAGCTCAGCCACGGTCAGGTCGCAGGGCTGGCCATCCCACAGCACGGCTTGCCTGTGCTTGTCGAGAATGAAGTTCTGCAGCGCCTTGGCACTGAGCTGGCGGTCTTCGTCGGCTACGCGCATCCAGGCGCGACCGTGGGCAAAGTAGGGCGCGTCGTGGCCGCTGAATCGCACGTGGATGCAGGTCTTGCCGGCCAGCTCTGGTGCCGTGATGTGCGGGTACACCTTGGGCTCGATGTGCGCGGCGATGGCCTGCGACACGTCGCGCAGGGTTTTCTCGGTAACGTCCAGGCCCACAGGTCTGCCATCGGGGGCGATCCCAAACCACAGCTCACCTGCGCCGTGCTTGTTCAAGATGGCTGCGATCGAAGTCAGTCTCTCCTTGAGCTCGCCGAGGCTCTTCTTCAGCTCGAGGGTCTCGCTTTCGTGCAGGCTGTCAGAACTCATACCCCAGCCCTCCCAGCTTCGCGCGGATCAACTGATCGAGTTCCGCGCCTTTCGCCATCTGCTCGCCCAGCTTGTCGGTGAGCGTCTGCATCTTGGCGGCGAAGTCTTCGTCGTTGTCTTCCACGGCTTCTGCGCCCACGTAGCGGCCGGGCGTCAGCACGTGCCCGTGCTCGGCAATCTCCGCAAGCTTCACGCTGCGGCAGAAGCCGGGGATGTCTTGGTAGGCCGCGCCCTCACCCCCGCCCTCTCCCCGGGGGAGAGGGAGTGAATCACCGCGCCAGGCGGCCACGGTGTTGGCGATGCGGGCGATGACCTCGTCGGTCAACTCGCACTGCACGCGGCTGATCATCGTTGCCAGCTTGCGCGCGTCGATGAACAGCACCTCGCCGGACCGTGCGCGTTTGCCTTTGGTCAGGAACCACAGGCAGGCCGGAATCTGCGTGTTGAAGAACAGCTGGCCGGGCAGGGCGACCATCACCTCCACCACGTCGGCCTCGACCATCGCGGCGCGGATCTGGCCTTCGCTGTTCTGGCTCGAACTCATGCTGCCGTTCGCCAGCACGATGCCGGCTCGGCCTTGCGGCGCCAGGTGGTGCAGCATGTGCTGCAGCCAGGCGTAGTTGGCATTGCCCTGCGGCGGGTCGCCATGCACCCAGCGCGCATCGCCGCTCAGGCTGGCGTGCCACTAGTCGCTGATGTTGAAGGGCGGGTTGGCGAGGATGAAATCGGCCCGCAGATCGGGAAACTGGTCGCGGATGAAGGTGTCGGCGGGCTCGCGGCCGAGGTTGAAGTCGATGCCGCGAATGGCCAGGTTCATCGCGGCCAGGCGCCAGGTGGTGGGGTTGGCCTCTTGCCCGTAGATGGCCACGTCGCCCAGCTTGCCGCCGTGCGCCTCGATGAACGCTTCGCTCTGCACGAACATGCCGCCCGAGCCGCAGCACGGGTCGTACACCTTGCCGTGGTGAGGTGCGAGCACGGCCACCAGCGTTTTCACGATGCTGCGCGGCGTGTAGAACTGCCCGCCGCGTTTGCCCTCGGCGCTGGCGAACATGCCGAGAAAGTATTCATAGACCTGGCCGAGGATGTCGCGCGCCTCGCCGGCCGATGAGCCGAAGCCGATGGTGGACACCAGATCGACCAGTTCGCCCAGCTTGCCGTCGGGCAGCTGCGCGCGGGCAAAACGTTTATCGAGAATGCCCTTGAGTTTGGGGTTCTCCGCCTCCACCAGCGAGAGCGCGTTGTCGATTCGGCGGCCGATGTCGGCCTGCTTGGCGGCGGCGCGCAGCGTCTCCCAGCGGGCGGCTTCGGGCACCCAGAACACGTTGTCGGCGGTGTAGTAGTCGCGCTCTTCCAGCTCGTCGGCCAGCAGCTCGGGGGTGCTGTCGCTCAGGTGGAACTCATCACCTTCGTCGGCGAAGCGGCGCGTCAGCTCCTCGCGCTTGGCGTTGAAGGTGTCGGAGATGTACTTGACGAAGATGAGGCCGAGCACCAGGTGCTTGTACTCGGCGGCGTCCATGTTGGCGCGCAGCTTGTCGGCGGTGGCCCAGAGCGTTTTCTTGATGTCTTCGAGCATCGGGAGGCGTGTCTTTTGCGTGGCGGATCGGCGGTCGGCAAACGCCGGCGGGTCTGGGCGCAGAGCGTAACTGAGCAACTGCTGAACGGCTCTTCGCGAACGGTGCCGCAACTGGCGCCGTGGCCCCTGTCACGGCAGCGTCGCAAAAGCTTCATAAACTGGTTCGATGAGCCCAGACCCTGCCGCGGCGAGCGCCTTGCCGGCGCTGTTGAACCGCGAACGCTCCATCCTCGAGTTCAACCGCCGCGTGCTCGCGCAGGCGCGGCGCACCGACGTGCCGCTGCTCGAGCGGCTGCGCTATGTGTGCATCGTCTCGTCGAACATGGACGAGTTCTTTGAGGTGCGTTTTGCCGACTACCTCGAAGCCGCACGCGCGCCGGGTGGGCGCGTTTCGGTGGCCGATGCCCAGGCGGTGGTGGCCGAGGCGCACGCGCTCATCGACGAGCAGTACGCGGTGTTCAACGACGAACTCATGCCGCTGCTCGCGCGCGAGCGCATCGTGATCCTCAACCACACCGACCGGAACGAGGCGCAGCGCCGCTGGGTCGACCAGTTCTTCGCGCGGCAGGTGCGCCCGCTGCTGGTGCCGGTGGGGCTGGACCCGGCGCATCCGTTTCCGCAGGTGGCGAACAAGTCACTCAATTTCATTGCGCGGCTGACGGGGCGCGATGCCTTCGGGCGCGAGAACACCATCGCCATCGTCAAGGTGCCGCGGGTGCTGCCGCGCGTGATCAAGCTGCCGCAGGAGCTGACGCCGGGCCGGCAGGCCTTCGTGCTGCTCACGAGCGTGATCCGCTCGCATCTGGGCGAGCTGTTTCCCGGCCGCGAAGTGGAAGCGTTCTCGCAGTTCCGCGTGACGCGAGATTCCGATCTCGAGGTCGATGCCGACATCACCAACCTGCGCCAGGCGCTGCGTACAGGGTTGACCACGCGGCACTTCGGGCAGGCGATCCGGCTGGAGGTGGTGAACACCTGCCCGAAGGAGCTGTCGGACTTTCTGCTGCATCAGTTCGGCCTCGCGCCGTGGGCGCTGTATGCCGCCAACGGGCCGGTGAACCTGGTGCGGCTCAACGAGCTGATCGACCTGGCCGACGCGCCGGCGCTGCGCTTCTCGCCGCACGAGCCGGTGTGGCCGCAAGACCGCCTGCCGCGCACCAGCACCATCGTCGAACAGCTCGCCGAGGGCGACGTGGTGCTGCACCATCCCTTCGAGTCGTTCGAGCCGGTGCTGCAGTTCCTGCGCGAAGCCGTGCTCGACCCCGACGTGCTGGCGATCAAGCAGACCATCTACCGCACCGGCAGCGAATCGGCGCTGATGGAGCTGCTGATCGAGGCGGCCTTGCGCGGCAAGGAAGTGATGGCGGTGGTGGAGCTGACGGCGCGCTTTGACGAAGAGGCCAACATCAACTGGGCCGAACGGCTGGAGGCCGTGGGCGCGCAGGTGGTGTATGGCGTGGTGGGGCTGAAGACGCACGCCAAGCTGCTGCTCATCACCCGCCGCGAGCCGGGGCCCAAGGGGCCGCGGCTCAAGCGCTACGTGCATCTGTCCACCGGCAACTACAACCCGAAGACGGCGCGGCTCTATACCGACGTGGGCTACCTCACGGCCGATGCCGACATCACCGCCGACGCCGACGCCGTGTTCCAGCAGCTCGCAAGTCTCGGCAAGATGAAGGCGCTGCGGCAACTGCTGCAGGCGCCGTTCACCTTGCACCGCGGGATGATGCAGGCCATCGAGCGCGTGGCGCAGGCGGCGCGAGACAAGCAGCCGGCGCGCATCGTCGCCAAGATGAATGCGCTCACCGACCTGCCGCTGATCGAGGCGCTGATCCGCGCGGGCCAGGCCGGCGCCGACATCGACCTCATCGTGCGCGGGGCGTGCATGCTGCCGGCGGGCATCGAGGGCGTGACCGACCGCATCCGCGTGCGCTCGGTGGTGGGGCGCTTTCTCGAACACACGCGCGTGCTGTACTTCCGCTGGGGCGCGGACGATGCCGACGAGGTGCTGTACCTGTCGAGCGCCGACTGGATGGGGCGCAACATGTTCGGCCGCATCGAGATTGCCTGGCCGGTGCGCGACGCGGCGCTGCGCCAGCGCCTGATCGACGAATGCCTGGTGCCTTATCTGCACGACCGCTGCGATGCCTGGGTGCTGCGCCCCGACGGCAGCTACGAGCGCCTGAGCACCGACGGCCCGAGCGCGCAACAGGCGCTCATGCACCGCTACGTGCCGCTGCCGCCGGCGACGGCACCCTGATCATCGAGAGGAGTTCACGATGGACCTGATCCTCTGGCGCCATGCCGAAGCCCGCGATGCCCGCGACGGCGAGAGCGATCTCGAACGCGCGCTCACGTCCAAGGGCGAGCGCCAGGCGCAGCGCATGGCCGAATGGTTGAACCAGCGGCTGGCGGAATCGACGCGCATCCTGGTGAGCCCCGCGCTGCGCACGCAGCAGACGGCGCGCGCACTGGGCCGCGACTTCAAGACCGTGCCTGCCATCGCCTCCGGCGCATCGCCCGAGGCAGTGCTGAAGGCTGCGCGCTGGCCGGATGCGAACGAGCCGGTGCTGGTCGTCGGCCATCAGCCCACGCTCGGGCATGTGGCGGCGCTACTGATGTGCGGCCAGCCGCAGTACTGGACGCTCAAGAAGGGCGCCGTGTGGTGGCTGCGCCAGCGCGACGGCGAGGGAGGTGCGCAGGTGTTGCTTCAGGCGGTGCAGTCGGCGGATTGCTTGTAAGGCTCTTCGGCGAACTCGCGTTCGAGCGACGAACACGCTCCCGAAAACCGTTCGCACTGAGGTATCGAAGTGCGCGGGCCGAGGGCTTCGATACCTCAGCCCGAACGGTTCCTATCGGTCGATCGCAGGTCCATCTCAGCAGCGGACCACCAGCTTCAGCGGCCCGCTGCGCTCCCAGGCCGCGGCTTCTTCCTGCAGCAAGTGCAGCGTGCGCGGATGCGTCTCGGCCCAGGCGGGCGGCACCTCGAGCGTGGCCTCGCCGTCGCGGCGGTGCAGCGTCACCTTTGATGCATCGACGGCGCCGCGTGCGTGGCAGTGGACCACTGCGAGGCGAAGGCACAGCGCCTGCCAGGCGAACTCGGGTTGCGCGAGGTTTGCCTCGATCTTGCGCAGGCCGCCGCGCTGCGCCAGCACCAGATCGGCCAGGCGCCGCTGTTGCGACTGCGAGAAGCCGGCCGCATCGGCGTTGGCCAGCACGTAGGCGCTGTGGCGGTGGTGGTCGTGGTGCGAAATCATCATGCCCACCTCGTGCAGCTGTGCCGCCCAGCGCAGCTCGCGGCGCGCTTCGCGGCCGGCGTCGCCGTCGCCGGGGCCGGTCTGCTCGTACAGCGCCGCGGCCAGCCGGGTCACGCGCTCGGCTTGATGCAGGTCGACGCCGAAGCGCTGCTGCAGTGCCTGCACCGAGCCGTCGCGCATGTCCTGCGTGCGGCCGCGCTCGGCGGCCGGCTGCAGCCGCTCGTGCAAGTCGAAGATGACGCCCTGGCGCAGTGCGCCGCGCGTGGGCATGAGCTTGTCGATGCCGAAGTGCACCGCCAGCGTGTAGAGGATGGCCAGGCCTCCGGCGATCACCGGCCGGCGGTCGTCCTTGAGGCCCGGCAAGTCGAGCTTGTCGATGTGGCCGGCGCGCAGGCATTGCGCCATCAGCCAGCGCAGGCTGTCCGGCGTGATGCGGCCGTCGGTGATGCCGGATGCGACCAGTACTTGCGAGACCGCGCCGGCCGTGCCGGAGGAACCCAGCGCCTCGCGCCAGTGCCGCGGCGCGAAGTCGTCGAGCGCTTCCTCGAGTTCCGCGCCGGCGGCCACCTGCGCGGCGCGAAAGCGCGCCTCGGTGAAGCGGCCGTCGCCGAAGTACTTCATCGACAGGCTGACGCTGCCGACCCCGAAGGATTCGACGCGCAGTGGCGTGGTGCCTTGTCCGAGGATCATTTCCGTGGAGCGCCCACCGATGTCGACCACCAGCCGCGGGCGGCGCGAGCTTTGCAGCCGTGCGACCCCGGCGAAGATGAGGCGCGCTTCCTCGCGACCGGAGATCACCTCGATGGGCAGGCCCAGCGCCCGCTGCGCACGGTCGAGGAAGGCGTCGCGGTTGCGAGCCTCGCGCAGGGTTTGCGTGGCGACGGCGCGCACCTGGTGCGGCGGGCAGCCGCGCAGGCGCTCGGCGAAGCGCGCGAGGCAAGCCAAACCGCGCTCGGCCGCTGCGTCGGCGAGCAGGCCGTCAGCATCGAGTCCGGCGCCCAGGCGCACGGTGTCTTTGAGGTAGTCGATGCGGCGGTACTTGCCAGTGACGAGCTGGCCGATCTCCAAGCGAAAGCTGTTGGAGCCGATGTCGACGGCGGCGAGCTGGCCGGGCGGCCAGGCAGGAGCGGCTTCGGGTGATGTGACGGGGCTCGCGGCGACGGTGGAAGTCATGGCGCGGATTGTCGAGCGAAACCGCGGCCGTCCCGTGAACCACCCGTACCCGGCAGGGCCGGCGCGGGATTCCTAGAATGCGCCTCCCGTCTTGCCGCGAAGGAGCCACCATGCCTGTCGATGAGATCGAGAGCCTGACCCGTACGCGTGACTACACCCGCCGCAATTTCGTCCAGACCACCGTCGGCAGCGGCTTCGCGGCCGCCGTGCTGCCGGTGACGGCGCAGACCAAGACGACCGACAGCGCCGGGCTCACGGCCGGGCCGGTGAGCATCAAGGTCGGCGACTTCGACATGCCGGCCTACCGCGCGATGCCGGCCGGCAAGACCGGAGCGCCGGTGGTGCTGGTGATCTCCGAGATTTTCGGCGTGCACGAACACATCGCCGACGTGGCGCGGCGCTTCGCCAAGCTCGGCTACCTTGCCATCGCGCCCGAGCTCTTCGTGCGCCAGGGCGACGCGAAGGGCTACACCGACATTCCCAAGCTGATGAGCGAGGTGGTCGGCAAGGTGCCCGACGCGCAGGTGATGGGCGACCTCGACGCGGCGGTGGCCTGGGCCAAGGCCAACGGCGGCGACACCAGCAAGCTCGGCGTCACCGGCTTCTGCTGGGGCGGGCGCATCACGTGGCTCTGCACCGCGCACAACCCGTCCATCAAGGCGGGCGTCGCGTGGTATGGGCGGCTGGTGGGCAATGCGTCGGCACTGCAGCCGAAGCACCCGATCGATCTCGCCGCGAATCTGAATGCGCCCGTTCTTGGCCTGTACGGCGGGGCCGACACCGGCATCCCGCTTGACACCGTCGATAAGATGAAAGCGGCGTTGGCCTCGGGCAACGCCAACGCGAAGAAGTCGGAGTTCGTCGTCTACCCGGACGTGCCGCACGCCTTTCACGCCGACTACCGACCGAGCTACCGCAAGGAAGCGGCCGAGGACGGCTGGAAGCGCTGCCTCGCCTGGTTCAGGCAGCACGGCGTCGCCTGAGCTTCTCGACCCTTTCACCGACAGGCCGCAGATGCGGCCTGTTTTGTTGCCGCCGAATGCCTGCATGACCCTCACGTACATCGTTCTCGCCACCGTGGCCGGCGGCCTGCTTTCGGTGCTGGTGGCCGCCAGCCTCACGGTGGGCGTGCTCTCGCGCGTCGTGCGCCATCTGGTCAGCCTCTCGGCCGGCGTGTTGCTCGGCACGGCCCTGCTCAACGTCCTACCCGAGGCTTTCGAGGAGGCGCACGGCGCCAGCCCGCAAAGCCTGTTCGCGACGCTGCTGGTCGGGCTGCTCGTCTTCTTCCTGCTGGAGAAGGCGGAGCTGTACCGCCATCAGCACCACCACGAAGGCGACACCCACCACCACCACCACGGCTTCGACCGGCAGCAAGCCGGGCGCGGCGGCTGGTCGGTGCTGATGGGCGACGGCATCCACAACTTCTGCGACGGCGTGATCATCGCGGCCGCTTTCCTGGCCGACACGCAGCTTGGCGTGGTGACGGCGCTGGCGGTGATCGCGCACGAGATCCCGCAGGAGGTGGGCGACTACATCGTGCTGCTGAACGCCGGCTTCTCGCGGCGCAAGGCGCTGCTCTACAACGCCGTGTCGGGGCTGGCAGCGGTGGCTGGCGGCGTGCTCGGCTACTTCATCGTCGGGCCGTGGGAGGCGCTGTTCCCGTATCTGCTCGTCGTGGCGGCGAGCAGCTTCATCTACGTGGCGGTGGCGGACCTGATTCCGCAACTGCAGCATCGGCTGTCGTTGCGCGACACGGCGGCGCAGTTGATCTGGCTGGGTGGCGGGCTGCTGATCGTTGTGCTGGCGTCGAACTCGCTGCCCCACACGCACTGACGCGACGCGCGCGTTCCATCAAGCAGATGCCGCGGATCCGGCTTTGCCGGTCCGCCAGCATCGCCCCTTGAGGGGCGCGCGAAGCGCGTAGGGGTGGTCACCTCACCACGAGCACCGGAATCGTGCTGTGCGTCAGCACCTTCTGCGTCTCGCTGCCCAGCAGCAGTGCCGACACGCCGCGGCGTCCGTGCGAGGCCATCACGAGGACGTCGCAGTTCTTCAGCTTGGCGTGATCGATGATCGCCTCCCACGGATGCAGCGCCTCGACGGTGTGTCCTTCGCACGGCACGCCGGCCGCTTCGCAGGCCGCAAGCACATCCTTCACGCGCTGGCCGGCGATGCGCTCCTGCGCGTCGAAGAACTCCTGCGGCGGTGTCGGCTGCATCTCGGAAATCGCGCTGTAGGGAAACGGCTCCTTCACGCTGATGGTGTGCAGCGTCGCGCCGAGCGACTTGGCGAGGTTGATGCCGGTCTGCACGGCCTTGGCGGTGATGTCCGAGCCGTCGGTCGGGACAAGAATGCGTTGGAACATGGTCACCTCCGGAATTGCGCTGGTGGGAATCGTGCACGCCCGCGAGGGGAGTGTCGCCCCAGCGTAGGCCGGGGGCTTGCGGCCCGTCAAGCCTGGGGTCGAAGCGCTCAGCCCTGGGCCGCGGGCCGTGCGGGGTCGGAGGACCACTCGCTCCACGAGCCCGGATAGAGCGCCGAACCGCTCAGGCCGGCAACTTCCATCGCCAACAGGTTGTGGCAGGCGCTCGCGCCCGAGCCGCACTGGTGGACGACGCCGGCGCCGGTGTCCGCGCCGAGCAGGGCGGTGAATTCGCGGCGCAGTTCATCGGCTGGCTTGAAGCGGCCATCGTCGGTCAGGTTGTCCTTGAAGAAGCGGTTGAGTGCGCCCGGAATGTGCCCGGCGCGCGCGTCCAGTGGCTCGACCTCGCCGCGGTAGCGCTCGGCGGCGCGTGCATCAATCAGGCGGACGCTGCCGAGCGTGCGCTGCAGTTCGTCCACGTCCACGCTTGGCATCGTTGCCGGCTGCAACGGATAGGGCGCAGCGCCCGAGCGGGCCTGCGCGCCGCTGGCCGTTTCACCGCCTGCCGCCAGCCACGCCGCGAAGCCGCCGTTGAGCACCGCGACCGGGCCGTGGCCGATCCAGCGCAGCATCCACCACGCCCGCCCGGCATAGGTGGCGCCCTGGCGGTCGTAGACGACGACTTGCGTGTCGGGCGTGATGCCGAATCCGCCGGCCGTCTGCGCGAACGCTTCGCGTGAAGGCAGGGGATGCCGTCCGTTGCGCCCGGTCTTCAAGCCGGACAGGTCGCGCTCCAGATGCACGTACTGCGCGCCGGGAATGTGCGCCTCCAGGAACTGCCGCTCGCCGGCGGCTGCGTCGGCTAGGTCGAAGCTGATGTCGAGCACGACGAGCGGCGCGCGCTCGCGCATCAGTTCGCGCAGTGCTTCGGCATCGATGAGCGTGGTGTAGCGGGGTGTGGTCATCTCGGCTCCAGGGTCGGGTTCAGGATTCGGTCGTGGTCTGCAGGTCGGCGCTTGCGCCGCGGCTGCGCAACTGCGTGGCGCCGAGGCCAGCGCCGACGATCAGCACCATGCCGCCGATCGCCATCCACGTTACCGGATCGTCGAACAGCAGCACGCCGAAACCGAAGGCCCAGGCGATGCCGAGGTAGTTGAGGCAGGCGTTGACGAGCGTGCGGCCGGTGGCATAGGCGCGCGTCATCATCAGTTGTGCGACGGTCGCCGACACGCCCACCGCCAGCAGGAGCAGCAGGCCGGCGACCGTGTGTGCATGCCAGCCGCTCCACAGGCTGATGGCGATGCCGCCGAGCATTCCCATGAGCGAGAAGTAGAACACCGTGCGGTACTCCGGCTCGCCCGCGCGCCCGAGTGCGGCGAGCTGCAGATAGGCCATCGCCGAGATCATTCCCGACAGCAGGCCGACGAGGCCGTGCCAGAGCTGCTCGCGCTCGACCGTCGGGCGCAGCACCAGCGCCACGCCGGCGAAGCCGATCAGCACGGTGGCGAAGAGCCGCCAATCCACCCGCGAGCGGCCCAGCATCACGGCGCCTCCGATCAGGAACATCGCCATCCAGATGGACGACATGTAGTTCAGCGTGACTGCGGTGGCGAGCGGCAGGCCGCCGATGGCGTAGAACCACAGGGACAGCGCCGTCACGCCGACGATGCCGCGCCACAGGTGCATCACGGGCACGCGGGTGACGAGCGAGCCGCCGCGCATCCGGCACAGCACGAGCAGCATCAGCGAGCCGGTGAGGCCGCGGTAGAAGACGATCTCGCCGAGGCCGTAGCGCTCGGAGGCGAGCTTGACGCACACGCCCATCACGGCAAAGAGGAACGACGCGCCAACCATCAACCAGGGTGCAGACATCGCGCGATTCTGCCCGTGGCCATCGGTTGGCGACGCCCGCACGGGACAAGGCCCGCGCGGCGCCAGCGGCCGGAATCAGGCGCGTTTCTTCATCGCCCGGCGATACCACTCATGGAAGTGCTGCATGCCGTCCTCCATCGGGCTCTGATAGGGGCCGACCTCGTCGTCGCCACGTTCCATCAGCGCGCGGCGGCCGGCGTCCATGCGCAGCGCGATCTCATCATCCTCGACGCAGGTTTCCCAGTACGCGGCCTGCTGCGCCTCGACGAACTCGCGCTCGAAGGCGGCGATCTCTTCGGGGTAGAAGTACTCCACCACGTTGAGCGTCTTCTGCGGCCCCTTCGGATACAGCGTGGAGACCACCAGCACGTTCGGGTACCACTCGACCATGATGTTCGGGTAGTAGGTGAGCCAGATCGCGCCGTACTTCGGCGGCTTGCCGTTGCCCAGCGCCAGCACGGCGTCGTGCCACTTGCGGTAGGTGGGCGAGCCGGCCTTGGCGAGCGCGTTGTTGATGCCCACTGTCTGCACCGAATGGTGGGCGCCGAACTCCCAGCTCAGGTCGTCGCAGGTGACGAACTGGCCGAGCCCCGGGTGGAAGGGGCCGACGTGGTAGTCCTCGAGGTAGACCTCGATGAAGGTCTTCCAGTTGTAGTCGCACTCGTGCATCTGCACGCGGTCGAGCACGTAGCCGCTGAAGTCGAGGTCGGTCTTCGCGCCCAGCGTGGCCAGGTCGGCGGCGATGTCGCGGCCGTTGTCCTCGAACACCAGGCCGTTCCATTCGCGCGTCGGGTAGTTGCGCAGGTTCAGGCACGGGTCTTCCGCGAAATGCGGTGCACCGAGCAGTTCGCCCTTCAGGTCGTAGGTCCAGCGGTGCAGCGGGCACACGATGTTGCCGCGCGTGTTGCCGCGGCCTTGCAGCATCACGGCCTGGCGGTGGCGGCACACGTTGGAGATGAGTTCCACGCCGCCCGGCGTGCGCACCAGTGCACGGCCTTCGCGCTCATGCGCCAGGGCGTGGTAGTCGCCGATCTCGGGCACGGCCAGCGAGTGGCCGACGTAGCGCGGCCCGCCATCGAAGATGAGCTCCATCTCGCGGCGGTACAGGGCCGCATCGAAATAGGTTGACACTGAAAGTTGCGACTGGCTGCGCTCGAGTGATTCGAGGCCGATGCTCAAGTCCGACATGATCCCCAGGATCTCCAAAAACCCATGTCAAACCGCCCCCAAAGTGACTGAGTTCCGGGGGAAGAACTGCCGGGCTTGGCCGCCGGCAGGGCCGCGAATTGTACCCACCGGGTTCTTGCGACCCAGGCGGCGCGACCAATGGAGGCAGACCTCACGCGCAAGAGGTAGTTCCGAGCAGGAAGCGGTGCTCGCGCTGACTACAATTGCGGGTTTCACACCGCGAAAAATGACAGTGGCCTCATCGCCCGGCGAGCCGACGCCGCCAGCACTTTCCTATGAAGACGCGCTGGCCGAGCTGGAACGGCTGGTCGCCGCCATGGAGGCCGGCCAGTTGCCGCTGGACAAACTGCTCGAGAGCTACCGCCGCGGCGCGGAATTGTTGAGTTTTTGCCGTGGCCGCCTGGAGGCGGTCGAGCAACAGGTCCGCGTGCTGGAAGACGGACAACTGAAACCCTGGTCTGAATGAATCTGTCCGATTTCGACGTGTGGATGCGCGGCGAGCTGCAGGCGGTCGAGGCCGCACTGGCGCGTTGGGTCCCCGAGAACGCACCGGCCGGTCTGGGCCTCGCCATGCGCTACGGCGTGCTCGACGGCGGCAAGCGCGTGCGCCCGCTGCTCGTGCTGGCGGCCGCCGAATCGGTGGACGGGCACCGCGAGGCGGCCTTGCGCGCGGCCTGTGCGGTGGAGCTGATCCACGCCTATTCGCTCATTCACGACGACATGCCGTGCATGGACAACGACGTGCTTCGTCGCGGCAAGCCGACCGTGCACGTGCAGTTCGGCGAGGCACAGGCCATGCTGGCCGGTGATGCGATGCAGGCACTGGCCTTCGAGGTGCTCACGCCGCCCGATGCCGGCGTGCCGTCCGGGCTGCAGGCGCGGCTGTGTTCGCTGCTCGCACGTTCGGCCGGCCACGCAGGCATGGCCGGCGGGCAAGCCATCGATCTCGCCAGCATCGGCCTGCCGCTGGGCGAGCAGGCGCTGCGCGACATGCACCAGCGCAAGACCGGGGCGCTGCTGCAGGCCAGCGTGCTGATGGGCGCCGTCTGCGGCGACTGCTCGCCGCTCGCGTGGGATGCGCTCGCCGACTACGGCCATGCGCTGGGCCTTGCGTTCCAGGTGGTCGACGACATTCTCGATGTCACGCAGGAGTCCGAGACGCTCGGCAAGACCGCGGGCAAGGACATGGACAACAACAAGCCGACCTACGTGACGGTGCTGGGGCTAGACGCCGCCCGCCGCCACGCCGCCGAGCTGCGCGATGAAGCGCAAGCCGCATTGGCGCGCAGCGGTCTGCCGCGCGCCGCGCGGCTGAGCCTGCTCGCCGACAAGGTCGTCGAACGAGACAACTGAGGGGACCGGAAGCGCCATGAAGCATTCCCTGCTGAAGACCATCGACAGCCCCGCCGACCTGCGCCGCCTCTCGCGGCACGAACTCCAGCAGCTTGCCGACGAGCTGCGCGATTTCGTGCTGCAGAGCGTCTCGCAGACGGGGGGGCATCTGTCGTCCAACCTCGGCACCGTCGAGTTGACGGTGGCGCTGCACTACGTGTTCGAGACACCCTATGACCGGCTGGTGTGGGATGTGGGCCACCAGACCTATCCGCACAAGATCCTGACCGGCCGGCGCGACCGGATGCCGACGCTGCGCCAGCTCGGCGGCATCAGCGGCTTTCCGCGGCGCGACGAAAGCGAGTACGACACCTTCGGCACCGCGCATTCGTCGACCTCGATCTCGGCGGCACTCGGCATGGCGCTCGCCGCCAAGCTGAAGGGCGAGCCGCGCAAGTCGGTGGCGATCATCGGCGACGGTGCGATGAGCGCCGGCATGGCCTTCGAGGCGCTGAACAACGCCGGCGTGTCGCAGGCCGACATGCTGGTGGTGCTCAACGACAACGACATGTCGATCTCGCCGCCGGTGGGCGCGCTGAACCGGCATCTCGCCAAGCTGATGAGCGGCCGGTTCTACGCCGCCGCGCGCGACACGGCCAAGCAGGTGCTGAAGAATGCGCCGCCGCTGTTCGAGCTGGCACGTCGCTTCGAGGAACACGCCAAGGGCATGGTTGCGCCCAGCACCATCTTCGAGGAGTTCGGCTTCAACTATGTCGGCCCGATCGACGGCCATGACCTCGAGGCGCTGATTCCCACGCTGCAGAACCTGCGCGCCAAGAGCGGCCCGCAGTTCCTGCACGTCGTCACGAAGAAGGGCTTCGGCTACAAGCTGGCCGAGGCCGATCCGGTGAACTACCACGGGCCGGGCAAGTTCGATCCGGCGGTGGGCATCATCAAGCCGGCGACGCCGCCCAAGACCACCTTCACCCACGTCTTCGGCCAATGGCTGTGCGACATGGCCGAGAAGGATGCGCGCCTCGTCGGCATCACGCCCGCCATGCGTGAAGGCTCGGGCATGGTCGAGTTCGAGCGCCGCTTTCCGACGCGCTATTTCGACGTGGGCATCGCCGAGCAGCACGCCGTCACCTTTGCCGGCGGCCTGGCCTGCGAGGGCATGAAGCCGGTGGTGGCGATCTATTCCACCTTCCTGCAGCGTGCCTACGACCAGCTGATCCACGACGTGGCGATCCAGAACCTGCCGGTGGTCTTTGCGCTCGACCGCGCAGGGCTGGTGGGTGCCGACGGCGCCACGCACGCCGGCGCCTACGACATCGCCTTCCTGCGCTGCGTGCCCAACGTCAGCGTGCTCACGCCGGCCGACGAGAACGAGTGCCGCCAGTCGCTGTACACCGCCTTCCAGCAGGACCACCCGGTCGCCGTGCGCTATCCGCGCGGTGCCGGCGTGGGCGTTGCCATCGAGCGTGAGATGAGCGCGATTCCCTGGGGCAAGGGCGAGGTGCGGCGCGAGTCTTCGCGCCGTGCGGGTCAGCCCGGCGCGCGCATCGCGATCCTCGCCTTCGGCACGGTGCTCTATCAGGCGCTTGAAGCGGGGGAACGGCTCGACGCCACGGTGGCGAACATGCGCTTCGCCAAGCCGCTCGATGCCGAACTCGTGGCCGAGCTGGCGCGCACGCACGACGCCCTCGTCACGGTCGAAGAAGGCTGCACCCTGGGCGGCGCCGGCAGTGCCGTGGCCGAGGCGCTGGCGGCGGCCGGCATCGAGACGCCGCTGCTCATGCTCGGTCTGCCCGATGTGTTCACCGAGCATGGCGACCCCGCCAAGCTGCTGGCGCAGTGCGGGCTCGACGCAGGCGGGATCGAGCAATCCATCCTCAAGCGCTTCGGCGCACGTCCGACGCTGCTGCGTTCCGCCGTCAATCATTGAACTTGACTGAACGCCGCGTTCAGTCCCTCTGGCCCGCAAGGCCGGGCGAATGGTGAGAAGCTTGGCGACGCAACTTCCCTCGGCGATCTGTTGACATGAGCAATCTGAAAGACGCGCTGCACATTCCCGATACGCAAAGTGCGCGTGATGAACGCCACCTCGCCATCCAGCGCGTGGGCATCAAGGACGTGCGCTATCCGCTGGAGTTGCGCATCGGCGAGGCGGTGCTGCCGACCGTGGCGCAATGGGATCTCGACGTGGCGCTGCCGGCCGAGCAGAAGGGCACGCACATGTCGCGCTTCATCGCGTGGCTGAACGACATCGACGGGCCGATGGATGCGGCTTCGCTGCGCCGCGGTTTCGCCGTGATGCTCGGCAAGCTGCAGGCCGATGAAGGCCGAATCGAGGCGCGGTTTCCGTTCTTCCTGCGCAAGCGCGCGCCGGTCACCGGCGTGGAGAGCCTGCTCGAGTACCAGGGCCGCTTCATCGCCGAGGCCCGTGCAGGTGCCACGACCATCTGGGCCGAGGCGCTGGTGCCGGTGAAATCGCTGTGCCCCTGCTCGAAGGAAATCTCCGACTACGGCGCGCACAACCAGCGTTCGCACGTGACCATCCGCGTGGAGCTGCGCGAGGACATCGGCTGGCAGGAACTGGTGCGCTTCGCCGAAGACAGCGCTTCCAGCGAAATCTGGCCCATGCTCAAGCGCGCTGACGAGAAGTGGGTGACCGAGCGTGCCTACGAGAACCCGAAGTTCGTCGAGGATATGGTGCGCGATGTGGCGCTCAAGCTCAACGACGATGCGCGCATCGGCCGCTACCGCGTGGACGTGGAGAACTTCGAGTCCATTCACGCACATTCGGCCTACGCGAGGATCGAGCGGAACTGATTGCCGCGCTTCACGCGCAATGAGAAGAGGCGGCCCGGGCCGCCTCTTTCACTTCTGGTGAACGCCTTCTTCAGGCCACCGCCACCGGAATCTTGCCGATCTTCGCCTGCCACTCCTTCGGCCCGGCGGTGTGCACTGAGGTGCCAGTCGAATCAACCGCCACCGTGACCGGCATGTCGCTCACGTCGAACTCGTAGATGGCTTCCATGCCGAGGTCTTCGAAGCCGACCACCTTGGCCTGCTTGATCGCCTTCGACACCAGGTAGGCCGCACCGCCGACAGCCATCAGGTAGGCCGATTGGTGCTGCTTGATCGACTCGATGGCCACCGGCCCGCGCTCGGCCTTGCCGATCATCGCGATGAGGCCGGTCTTCGACAGCATCATGTCGGTGAACTTGTCCATGCGCGTGGCCGTGGTCGGGCCGGCCGGGCCGACGGCTTCGTCACGCACCGGATCGACCGGGCCGACGTAGTAGATGACCCGGTTGCTGAAGTCCACGGGCAGCTTCTCGCCCTTGGCGAGCATGTCCTGGATGCGCTTGTGCGCGGCATCGCGGCCGGTGAGCATCTTGCCGCTGAGCAGCAGCGTGTCACCCGGCTTCCAGCTCGCCACCTCTTGCTTCGTGAGCGTGTTCAGGTCGACCTTGCGGCTCCTGTTGTAGTCGGGCGCCCAATGCACGTCGGGCCAGAGGTCCAGGCTCGGCGGGTCGATGTAGGCCGGACCGGAGCCGTCGAGCACGAAGTGCGCATGCCGCGTGGCCGCGCAGTTCGGAATCATCGCGACGGGCTTGCTGGCGGCGTGCGTCGGATACATCGCGATCTTCACGTCGAGCACGGTAGTCAGTCCGCCGAGACCTTGCGCGCCGATGCCCAAGGCATTGATCTTGTCGCACAGCTCGATGCGCAACTCCTCGGTCTTGTTCTGCGGGCCGCGCTGCTTCAGTTCGTACATGTCGATCGGGTCCATCAGCGACTCCTTGGCCATCAGCATCGCCTTCTCGGCCGTGCCGCCGATGCCGAGGCCCAGCATGCCCGGCGGGCACCAGCCGGCGCCCATGGTCGGCACCGTCTTCATCACCCAGTCGACGAGACTGTCGCTCGGGTTGAGCATCACGAACTTGCTCTTGTTCTCGCTGCCGCCGCCCTTGGCTGCGACCTGGATGTCCACCGTGTTGCCCGGCACCACGCTCATGTGGATCACCGCGGGTGTGTTGTCTTTGGTGTTCTTGCGCTCGAAATGCGGGTCGGCCACGATGCTCGCGCGCAGCTTGTTCTCGGTGTTGTTGTAGCCGCGGCGCACGCCCTCGTTCACGGCATCCTCGATGGAGCCGGTGAAGCCCTCGAAGCGCACGTCCATGCCGATCTTCATGAACACGTTGACGATGCCCGTGTCCTGGCAGATCGGCCGGTGCCCTTCGGCGCACATCTTCGAGTTGGTGAGGATCTGCGCGATGGCGTCTTTCGCTGCCGGGCTCTGCTCGGCGGCGTAGGCCCGCGCGAGGTGCTGGATGTAGTCGGCCGGGTGGTAGTAGCTGATGAACTGCAGCGCAGCGGCGACGCTGTCGACGAGGTCGTCGTGGCGGATCACGGTGGTCATGGCGGTGCGCGCGAGAGGGTGGCGCGAGGTTGGGAGAAACACCGAAAAGTGTACCCACTGGGCCGATGCCCCCACGCTTGCCGACGCGCCGCGGCTTGCTCTGCGCCAAGCGGCCGCGGCCTGTGGGCGGGTCCGGTGCGCCCGTGGCTGCGGGGTTTTCTCTGCAGCCGCGGGCTACGGCAGTGCGTAGGATTGGCGCATCCGTGCGCCTGCTGCACATGGGCGGGCCGAAAGGCGCCGCCCCGATCGGCGAGTGCGCACGCACCAGTTCGCAAAACGACCAGGAGACCCCATGACCACGCCTCATCTGTACCTCCCACCCGAAGCCCTCGTGAAGAGCGCCCACGTGTCGGGCATGGATGCCTACAAGAAGCTGTGCGCCGAGGCCGACGCCGACTACGAAGGCTACTGGTCGCGCCAGGCCCGCGAGCTGCTGACATGGAAGAAGCCCTTCACGCGCGCGCTGGACGAAAGCCGGGCGCCGTTCTTCAAGTGGTTCGAGGACGGCACGCTGAATGCCTCGTACAACTGCCTGGACCGGCAGGTGGAAGCCGGCCTCGGCGGCAAGACGGCGCTGATCTTCGAGGCCGACGACGGCGCGGTCACTCGCGTGACGTATGACGAACTGCTGGCGCGCACCTGCCGCATGGCGAACGCGCTCAAGGCGCGCGGCGTGAAGAAGGGCGACCGGGTCGTCATCTACATCTCGATGTCGATCGAAGGCATCGTCGCGATGCAGGCTTGCGCGCGCATCGGTGCCACGCACTCGGTGGTGTTCGGCGGCTTTTCGGCGCAGAGCCTGCGCGACCGCATCGCCGACGCGAGCGCGGTGATGGTGATCACCTGCGACGAACAACTGCGCGGCGGCAAGCGCCTGCCGCTCAAAGCCATCGTCGACGAAGCCATCGCGCTCGGCGGCTGCGACAGCGTGAAGGACGTGGTGGTCTACAAGCGCACCGGCGGCGACATCGCCTGGCACGCTTCGCGCGACCGCTGGCTGCACGAAGAGGTGGCCTCGCAAGCCGACACCTGCGAGCCGGAATGGGTGGGTGCCGAGCACCCGCTCTTCCTGCTCTACACCTCCGGCTCGACCGGCAAGCCCAAGGGTGTGCAGCATTCCACCGGCGGCTACCTGCTGCATGCCGCGCTCACCACGAAGTGGACCTTCGACCTGAAGCCGAACGACATCTTCTGGTGCACGGCCGACATCGGCTGGGTGACGGGCCACACCTACATCACCTACGGGCCGCTCGCGCTCGGCGCCACCCAAGTGGTGTTTGAGGGCGTGCCGGTCTATCCGGACGCGGGGCGCTTCTGGAAGATGATCCAGGACCACAAGGTCACCGTCTTCTACACCGCGCCCACCGCGATCCGCTCGCTGATCAAGGCAGCCGAATCCAACGCCGACGTGCACCCCAAGCGCTACGACCTCGGTTCGCTGCGCATCCTCGGCTCGGTGGGCGAGCCCATCAACCCGGCCGCGTGGGAGTGGTACCACGCCAACGTGGGCGGTGGCCGCTGCCCGGTGGTCGACACCTGGTGGCAGACCGAGACTGCAGGCCACATGATCACGCCGCTGCCGGGCGTGACGCCCATGGTGCCGGGTTCGTGCACGCTTCCGTTCCCCGGCATCACCGCCGCCGTCGTCGACGAAGCGGGCGGCGACGTGCCCAACGGGCAGGGCGGCATCCTCGTGATCAAGCGACCGTGGCCTGGCATGATCCGCACCATCTGGGGCGACCCGGAGCGCTACAAGGCGAGCTACTACCCGCCGGAGATGAAGGGCTACTACCTCGCGGGCGACGGCGCCGGCCGCGACGCCGAGCGCGGCTACTTCACCATCACGGGCCGCATCGACGACGTGCTCAACGTCTCGGGGCACCGCATGGGCACGATGGAGATCGAATCGGCGCTCGTCGCGCACACCGAGCTGGTGGCCGAAGCTGCGGTGGTCGGCCGCCCCGACGACACGACCGGCGAAGCCATCTGCGCGTTCGTGGTGCTCAAGCGCCCGAGGCCGAGCGGCGACGAAGCCAAGCGCATCGCCAAGGAACTGCGCGACTGGGTGGGCAAGGAGATCGGTCCCATCGCCAAGCCGAAAGACATCCGCTTCGGTGAGAACCTGCCCAAGACGCGCAGCGGCAAGATCATGCGGCGCCTGCTGCGCTCGGTGGCCAAGGGCGAGAAGGTGACGCAGGACACGTCGACGCTGGAGAACCCGGCGATCCTCGACCAGTTGTCGGAAAGCTACTGAAGCGCGTTGCGCCGTGAAAAAAAAGGGCCTGCATCTGCAGGCCCTTCTTGTTGGATGCCACGGCGCCCGAGGCACCGCGACATGCAGGTTCACTTCACTGTCAACACCCACTCGACAAGTTGCTTGGCTTCGGCCTCGCTCACCTGCGGATTGGCGGGCATGGGTACCGGTCCCCAAACGCCCGAGCCGCCCTTGAGCACCTTTTGCGTGAGCTTGGCGACGGCGTCCTTCTGGCCGGCGTACTTGGCCGCCACGTCCTTGTAGGAGGGGCCGACGAGCTTCTTGTCCATCGCATGGCAAGCCATGCAGTTCTTCTTCTTGGCGAGTTCGGCATTGGCGAGCACCGGGCCGGCTGCAAGCGCAAGAACCAAGACAAACAACGACTTCATGACTTTCCTTTCGATCTGACGGCAGGCATCGTGAGCTGCATGGAAGAATGCATTGTATGTTCGCGGGGTTGACGCGAAGCCTGCCAACAGGCGTGCGAAGTCGGAGCCAAACATGTACCTGGTCGTGCTCGGGGTGTTGTTGATCGTGATGAAGTGGGCCGAGTTCGGCCCCGTCGCCGAATGGACGTGGTGGTGGGTGCTGGCACCCTTCGCCGGCGCCGTGGTCTGGTGGGCCTGGGCCGATTCATCGGGCTATACCAAGCGCCGCGAGATCGACAAGATCGAAGAGCGAAAGCGCGCGCGCCGCGTGGGCGCGCTCGATGCGCTGGGCATGGATGCCAAGGGGCGGCGCGGCAAGAGCACCTCGGCCAAGGAAGCGCGCAACAACCGCCGGCCCTCTTGAAGTGAAACACCCCCTACGGCCTTCGGCCGCCCCCTCGAGGGGGCTGAGCCCGGACACGAAAGGTCCAGTGGACCTTTCGTGTCTGGCGAAGGGCCGGGCCACTGGCCCGGCGCGGCCTGCAAGGCAACGCCAGCGGCCCGGCGGAGCCGGTTCCGCGGCGTTCGCTTGGCCCCGTCTGTGTCTTGCTCAGCCCTTGTCGAGCACCGCACCCGAACTCGCGCTCGACACCAGCTTTCCGAACTTCGCCAGCACGCCGCGCGTGTAGCGCAGCGCGGGCGGCTGCCAGGCCGCGCGGCGTTTCGCCAGTTCTTCGTCGCTCACGTTGAGCTGCAAGGTCAGCGTGTGAGCGTCGATGGTGATCGAGTCGCCTTCATGCACCAGCGCGATGTTGCCGCCGGCATAAGCCTCCGGCGCCACGTGGCCCACCACCATGCCCCAGGTGCCGCCGGAGAAGCGGCCATCGGTGATGAGACCCACCGATTCGCCGAGACCCTGCCCGATGAGTGCGCCGGTCGGTGCCAGCATCTCCGGCATGCCGGGGCCGCCCTTGGGGCCGAGGTAGCGCAGCACCATCACGTCGCCGGCCTTGATCCGCTGCGCCATGATGGCCGCCAGCGCCGACTGCTCGTCGTCGAACACACGCGCGGGACCGGTGATCACGGGGTTCTTCAGCCCGGTGATCTTCGCCACGCAGCCCTCGGGCGACAGGTTGCCCTTGAGGATGGCGAGGTGGCCTTCGGCGTAGATGGGCTGGTCGATGGGGCGGATCACGTCCTGGTCGGCGCGCGGTGCATCAGGAATTTCCGCGAGGTTCTCGGCCACCGTCTTGCCGGTGATCGTCATGCAGTCGCCGTGCAGCAGGCCGGCCTTGAGCAGCACCTTCATCACCTGCGGAATGCCGCCCGCGCGGTGCAGGTCGACGGCGAGGTACTTGCCCGAGGGCTTCAGGTCGCACAGCACCGGCACCTTGCGGCGCACACGCTCGAAATCATCGATGGACCACTCGACGCCAGCCGCGTGCGCAATCGCCAGGTAGTGCAGCACCGCGTTGGTGGAGCCGCCGGTCGCCATGATCACGGCCACCGCGTTCTCGATCGATTTGCGCGTGACGATGTCGCGCGGCTTGAGGTCGTTGCGTACGGCTTCGACCAGCACACGCGCCGCTTCGCGGGCCGTGTTGGCCGTCTCGTCGTGCGGATTCGCCATGGTCGACGAAAACGGCAGGCTCATGCCCAGAGCCTCGAAGGACGAACTCATGGTGTTGGCGGTGTACATGCCGCCGCACGAGCCGCTGCCGGGAATGGCGCGGCGCTCGATCTGGCAGAAGTCTTCTTCGCTCATGTTGCCGGCGCTGAACTGGCCAACCGCCTCGAACACGCTGACGATGTTGAGGTCCTGCCCCTTGTAGCGCCCGGGCAGGATGGTGCCGCCATACACATAGATCGCCGGCACGTTGGCGCGCAGCATGCCCATCATGCCGCCGGGCATGTTCTTGTCGCAGCCGCCGACCACCAGCACGCCGTCCATCCACTGGCCGCCCACGCAGGTCTCGATGCAGTCGGAGATCACCTCACGCGACACCAGGCTGTACTTCATGCCTTCGGTGCCCATCGCCATGCCGTCGCTGATCGTGGGCGTGCCGAAGATCTGCGCGTTGCCGCCGGCTTCCTCGATGCCGGCCACTGCCGCATCGGCGAGTTTCTGCAGGCCCGAGTTGCAGGGCGTGATCGTCGAGTGACCGTTCGCGACGCCGATCATCGGCTTCTTGAAGTCGCCCTCCTCATAGCCGAGGGCGTAGTACATCGAACGGTTGGGCGCGCGCGCCACGCCTTCGGTGATGTTCTTCGAGCGGCGGTTGATGCTCATCGTGGGTCTCCTGTGCGAAGGCGAAAGTATCCCGCCGGGCCTGCGCTCCGTCCAATATATGTTGGTGCCTCGATTGATATGCTGCGTGAATGAACGACGTGTCGACTGCAGCGATCGGCCTGCGCGCCTGGCGCCAGTTCCTGGTGCTGGCAGAGACCCTGCACTTCGGCCGCGCCGCCGAGCGACTGAACATGACGCAGCCGCCGCTCACACTCGCCATCCAGCAGATCGAGTCGAGGCTCGGCGTGGTGCTGTTCGAGCGCACGCGCCGCAGCGTGGCGCTCACCGCCGCCGGCGCGGCGCTGGTCGAGCCGGTGCGGCAGTTGTTGCAGCAGGCGGCGGCGCTGCCGGCGCTGGCGCAGGCGGCGGGCCACGGTGCGGTGGGCCGGCTGCGGCTCGGCTTCGTGTCGACCGTCGCCTTCGACGCACTGCCGCGCTGGCTGCGCGAGTTCCGCGAGGCCGCGCCCGGCGTCGGCGTGGTGCTGCGCGAAGCCACGACCGACGTGCAACTGCAGGCCTTCGAGCGCGTGGAACTGGACGCCGGCTTCGTGCTGCACGCGCCTGGCATGGCGCCCGCGGCGGGGCTGTCGCAACTGTCGATCGGCATCGACGAACTGCTGCTCGCGCTGCCCGACACCCTGCCGTTCGCCCGCGCTTCGCGCCTGGTCCTGCCGCAGGTGCTGGCGCAGCCGCTGGTCATCTTTCCGCGCGCCATTGCGCCCTCGCTCTACGACGCGATCCTCGCCTTCTATCACCGCCATGGCGCGTCGCCGGTCATCGCGCAGGAAGCGATCCAGATGCAGACCATCGTCAACCTCGTGTCGGCCGGCCTCGGGCTCGCCTGGGTGCCGCGGCCCATGACGGTGCTGCAGCGCGCGGGCGTGGTGTACCGCGCGCTGCCGGCCTCGGCCGATGCGCCGTGCTGCGAGACGAGCCTGGTGTGGCGGCCCGACGCGGGGCCGGTGGTCGAGCGCTTCGTCGCGCATGTGCGCCGATCCCTGCACACGCCGCCGCGCAGGCGCGCAGCACTCGGCCGCGCCTGATCGCTGGGTTATCGTTCACGCCCAGCCGCCCGTCCGGGCCGCGCCTTCCCTGCACCGCCCATGCTCGTCCATCCGCAGTTCGACCCGATCGCCCTCGAACTCGGGCCGGTCGCCATCCACTGGTATGGCCTGACCTATCTCGTCGCCTTCGGGCTCTTCATGTGGCTCGCGTCGCTGCGCGTGAAGCAGCCGAACTTCGCCGCCCGCGGCTGGACGCGGCGCGACGTGGAAGACCTGCTCTTCTTCGGCGTGCTCGGCGTAGTGATCGGCGGGCGCATCGGCTATGCGCTGTTCTACAAGCCGGGCTACTACGCGGCGAATCCGCTCGAAGTGCTGGCCGTGTGGAAGGGTGGCATGTCGTTTCACGGCGGGCTGCTCGGCGTGCTCGGCGCGATGGTGTGGTTCGCGCGCAGCCGCACGCGCCATTTTCTCGATGTGACCGATCTCATCGCACCGTGCGTGCCCACGGGCCTGGCCTCGGGGCGCATCGGCAACTTCATCAACGGCGAACTGTGGGGCCGTGCGGCCGATCCGTCGCTGCCGTGGGCGATGGTGTTCCCGCAGTCGGGCAGCGATCTGCCGCGCCATCCTTCGCAGCTGTACCAGTTCGCGCTCGAAGGGCTGCTGCTGTTCGTGGTGCTGTGGCTGTATGCGCGCAAGCCGCGTGGACTCGGGCAGGTGTCGGGCGTGTTTCTCGTCGGCTACGGGCTGCTGCGCTTCATTGCCGAATACTTCCGCGAGCCCGACAGCTTTCTGGGCGTGCTCGCACTCGACCTGAGCATGGGCCAATGGCTGTGCCTTCCCATGATTGCCGCCGGCGCCGCGATGTGGGCCTGGGGCCGCGGCCGCACCCTTTGAGCATCCACCGATGAGACAGATTTTTCTCGACACCGAAACTACTGGCCTCAGCCCCGAGTCGGGCGACCGCATCGTCGAAATCGGCTGCGTGGAGATGGTCAACCGGCGCCTGACCGGCAACAACCTGCACTTCTATCTGAACCCCGAGCGCGCGAGTCACGAGGACGCCGTCAAGATCCATGGCCTGACCGAGGAGTTCCTGGCCGACAAGCCCGTGTTCGCGGCAGTCGCGACGCAGCTCATGGAGTTTCTCGGCGGCGCCGAGATCGTGATCCACAACGCCGGCTTCGACGTCGGTTTTCTCGACGCCGAACTCAAGCGCCTCGCGCAACCGAAGTTCGACACCTTCGTTTCCGGCATTGTCGACAGCCTGACCATGGCGCGCGAGATGTTCCCCGGCAAGTCGAATTCGCTGGACGCGCTGTGCAAGCGGCTGGAGGTCGACAACTCCAACCGCACGCTGCACGGCGCGCTGCTCGACGCGGGGCTGTTGGCCGAGGTCTTCATCAACATGACGCGCGGCCAGAACGCGCTGGTGATGGACGCGGGCGAGGGCGAATCGCGCGAGATCGCCATCGCGGCTATCGACTTTGCCGCGTTCGAGCTGCCCGTCATCGTCGCAACCGAGGAGGAGTCGACCGCCCACGAACGCCTGCTCGCCGAACTCGACAAGGCCTCCGGCGGTAAGACGGTATGGCGAAGCCTTATGGCATAATCTGCGGCTTTCCGGCGCTCGGCCGGGAACGGAAAAGCCGGCCCAGCGCCGGGTGCCCCGGACAAGATTCCGGGCGGTTAGCTCAGTGGTAGAGCACTGCCTTCACACGGCAGGGGTCGCAAGTTCGAAACTTGCACCGCCCACCAAGAAGATCAAGGGCTTGCGAGTGATCGCAGGCCCTTTTTTCATGGGCGCGGAACCGAGTGGGAGAAGAGTGGGAGAAGCGCTTCCGGCTCGACTCCCAGGCTCAGGCCGCCGGCTGCCAGAGCAGGTCGAGCCCCTTGAAACCCCACTTCTCCGGCGGCTCGCAGCCGACGATCTTGTCCTGGCAGCGCGGGTTGCCGAGATCGAGTTCTTCGGGTTCCATGCGCAGGTTCGCGCGGGTGCTGAAGAACACTTTCACCTTGGGCGTGAGCAGCGATTCGGGATGCTGCTCGGTCACCACGGCGAGCCGGGTCGACTGCAGCCGCACCAGCGAGCCGATGGGATAGATGCCCACCGTCTTGATGAAGGCCTGGAACACCGCGGGCTCGAAGTGGCCGGCCCATTGCGCCATGCGCCGCAAGGCCTCGGCCGGATCCCAGCCGTCCTTGTACGGGCGCACCGAGGTCACGGCATCGTAGACATCGCACACCGCGCCCATCTTCGCGAACAGGCTGATGTCGGTGCCCTTGAGGCGATGGGGATAGCCCGTGCCGTCGATCTTCTCGTGGTGGTGCAGGCACACGTCGAGCACCACCGGGCCGGCGTTTCCGTCTTCCATCAGCATCTCGTGGCCGCGCTCGGGGTGCGCCTTCATGACGGCGTACTCGTCGTCGGTGAGCTTGCCGGGCTTGTTCAGCACATCGAGCGGCATCACCGCCTTGCCCAGGTCATGCATCATCCCGGCCATGCCGGCCAGGCGGATCTGCTCGCCTTCCATGCCGAGCTGGCGGGCCAGCGACACCATCAGCGCACACACTGCCACCGAGTGCATGTAGGTGTAGTCGTCGCGCTGCTTGAGCCGCACCACGCTGATGAGCGCCACCGGATTGCGCAGCACCGAATCGGTGATGTTGTCGACGAGCGGGATGAAGTTTTCCGTGCCGATCGCGTGGCCGAGCCGCGCTTCGCCGAACAGGTTCTTGATCTGCGGCACCGACTTGCGGTACAGCACGGCAGCTTCGGCCAGTGCAGCCGCAGTTCGCGGGGGCGGCGCCCGGCGCACGCTCGGCGCGGCCGGCGGTTCGGCCGCGGGTACTGCAGGCACTGCGGGCGCTGCGGGCGCTGCGGCGGGAAGCGTGTCGACGTCGAGACCCTTGTCGGTGTCGATCACGACCTCCTGCACGCCGCTGCTGCGAATGCGCGCCAGTTCGTCCGCGCTGCCCAGCGTGAACCGGGTACGCCAGAACGAATGGTCCATCCATGAGCCGCAGAACTCATGGATATGGACGCCGACACGCAGTTGCTCGACCGTTATTTTTTTCAGCACGAGGAAGTCGGAAGTGAACCTCTGGTCATCGGCCGTTGGCGTGAGTTCTTGAGGCCGCCGTCATGGCGAGCTGTCGTTCGCATCCAGCGGCGGCGTCCACGGCCAGTCGAGCAGCTCGGCGGTGCGGCGCACCACCCATTCGGCTTCGGCTGGCGCTAGCGTGGCCGGTGCCTCGCACAGACCCTGAAGACAGCGCGAGAGGATCTCCTCCTCGTCGACGCCATCGCGAAAGTGCACCGTGCGGCAGTGGTCCACGAGCATCGTCGCCATGTCCTCGCACAGTTCGTAGCGTTCCGCGATCACGGCTCGCGTGGCGGTCAGGCGCCGGCGTGCGTCGCTGTACACGGCGATGAAGGAGTCGGGGATGAGGATCTGGGAGTCGTCGGACATGCGGCCACGATACACGCGGGTCCAGCGGACGAACCGGTCGAAGGCACGGCGCTTGCCGCGTTTCGTACTTCACCGAACGGAGACCGACCATGGGCACGACCGTCAGCGATCAGATGCTGCAACGCCTGCACGACTGGGGCGTGCGCCGCATCTACGGCTATCCCGGCGACGGCATCAACGGCCTGATGGGTGCGCTGGACCGGGCGAGCGAGCGCATCGATTTCGTGCAGGCGCGGCACGAGGAACTGGCCGCGTTCATGGCGACCGCGCACGCCAAGTTCACCGGCGAGGTGGGCGTGTGCCTGGCCACGTCCGGCCCCGGCGCCATCCACTTGCTCAACGGCCTGTATGACGCCAAGGCGGACCATCAGCCGGTGTTGGCCATCGTCGGCCAGCAAGCGCGCGCGGCGCTCGGTGGCGACTACCAGCAGGAGGTGGACCTGCTGAGCCTCTTCAAGGACGTAGCGCACGAGTACGTGCACATGGCGACGGTGCCGGCGCAGACGCGCCACCTTGTCGACCGCGCCATGCGCATCGCGCGCGACCAGCGCACGGTGACCTGCCTCATCGTGCCCAACGACCTGCAGGAGCTGAATGCGGTGGAGACGCCGTCGCGAAAGCACGGCACGGTGCACAGCGGCATCGGCACCACCGGCCGCTCGGTGCTGCCCGCCGAGGCCGACCTGCGCGCCGCGGCCGAGATCCTGAATGCCGGCCAGCGCGTCGCCATCCTCGCCGGTGCCGGCGCGCTGCATGCGGGCGATGAGCTGGTGAGCACCGCCGAGCGGCTGAATGCCGGCATCGCCAAGGCCTTGCTCGGCAAGGCCGCGGTGCCCGATGCGCTGCCCTTCGTCACCGGCTCCATCGGCCTGCTGGGCACACAGCCGAGCTGGCAGATGATGAGCGGCTGCGACACGCTGCTGATGGTGGGTTCGAGCTTTCCTTACTCGGAGTTCCTACCCAAGGAGGGCCAAGCGAGCGGCGTGCAGATCGATCTCGACGGGCGGCGTTTGTCGATCCGCTACCCGATGGAAATCAACCTCGTCGGCGACAGCCGCGCCACGCTCCAGGCGCTGCTGCCGATGCTGCAGCAGAAGACCGACCGAGGCTGGCGCGAGGAGATCGAAGACAACGTCGCCAGATGGTGGCGCGTGCTGGAAGCGCGTGCGATGAACGAGGCGAAGCCGATCAACCCGCAGCGCGTGTTCTGGGAACTCTCGCCGCGCCTGCCCGACGGCTGCATCCTGACCTGCGATTCCGGCACCTCGGCCGCCTGGTATGCGCGCGACCTCAAGTTCCGCGCCGGCATGATGGGTTCGCTCTCGGGCGGCTTGGCGACCATGGGGCCGGCCGTGCCGTACGCCGTTGCCGCGAAGTACGCGTATCCGGACCGGCCGGTGATCGCGCTGGTGGGCGACGGCGCGATGCAGATGAACGGCATCAACGGCCTCGTCACCATCGCGCGCGACTGGAAGCGCTGGCGCAACCCGTCGCTGGTCGTGATGGTGCTGCACAACGGCGACCTCAACATGGTGACCTGGGAGGAACGCGCTGCGGGCGATCCGAAGTTCGAGGATTCGCAGAATCTCCCGCCGTTTCCCTACGCCGGCTATGCACGCATGCTGGGCCTGCACGGCATCCGCGTGGACCAGCCCGAGCACATTGCCGCCGCGTGGGACGAGGCGCTCGCCGCCGACCGGCCGGTGGTGCTCGAGATGGTGACCGACCCCAACGTGCCGCCGCTGCCGCCGCATGTGAGCGCGAAGCAGGCACGCTCGTACGCGCGGGCGCTGCTGTCGGGCGACCCGCAGGCCGTCGAGGTGGTGATCGCCACGGCGCGCGAGTGGTGGGACGGCATGGCCGTCAAGGGGCGCAAGCGCCATGGCTGAGCACTGGTACAAGAACGCCGTCCTGTACTGCCTGGACGTGAAGACCTTCGCCGACGGCAACGGCGACGGCATCGGCGACTTCACGGGGCTTGCGGCGCGGCTCGACTACCTGGCTGGCCTCAACGTCGACTGCATCTGGCTGCAGCCCTTTTTCCCTTCGCCGATGCGCGACAACGGCTACGACATCGTCGACTACTACAACGTCGATCCGCGGCTGGGAACGCTCGGCGATTTCGTCGAGTTCACGCGCCGCGCGAAGGAGAACGGCATGCGGGTGATGATCGACCTCGTGGTCAACCACACGTCGATCGACCACCCGTGGTTCCAGGCGGCGCGGCAGGATCCGGCCTCGCCTTATCACGACTGGTACGTGTGGTCCGAAGACAAGCCCGCCGATGCGCACGAGGGCACGGTGTTCCCCGGCAAGCAGGACACCACCTGGACCTGGGACCGCGAGGCCAAGGCCTACTACTTCCACCGCTTCTACGACCACCAGGCCGAGCTGAACATCACGAGCCCGGCCGTGCGGCGCGAGATCCAGAAGGTCACCGGCTTCTGGCTGCAGCTCGGGGTCACGGGCTTTCGCATCGACGCGCTGCCGTTCCTGATCGAGCACAAGGGCCTGCCCAGCGAAGGCACGGGCGACCCGCATGCCTACCTGCGCGAGCTGCGCCACCATGTGCAGACGCTGTGCGGCGACGCCTGCCTGATGGCCGAAGCGAATCTCCTGCCCGAGCAGGGGCCCGACTACTTCGGCGATGGCGACAAGATCCACATGTCGTTCAACTTCTGGGTCAACCAGCACCTGTTCCTGGCGCTGGCACGCCGCGATGCCGGGCCGATCCTGCGCTCGTATGCGCAACTGCCGCCCTTGCCGCCGTGGTGCCAGTGGAACAACTTCCTGCGCAGCCATGACGAACTGGATCTTGGCCGGCTGCAGAAGGACGAGTTGCAGGAGGTGTTTGCCGCCTTCGGGCCGGAGCCGGGCATGCAGCTCTACGGTCGCGGCATCCGCCGGCGGCTCGCGCCCATGCTCGGCAACGACCGGCGACGCATCGAGCTGGCGCACAGCCTGATGCTCACGCTGCCCGGAACGCCGGTGCTGCGCTACGGCGACGAGATCGGCATGGGCGACGACCTGAGCCTGCCGGACCGGGAGAGCGTACGCACGCCGATGCAGTGGACGGACGGCGCCAACGGCGGCTTCTCGCGCGCCGAGGCGGGGCAGCTCTCTCTGCCGCCCATCGCCGAGGGCGAGTACGGCTACCCGAAAGTCAACGTCGAGGCGCAGCGGCGCGACCCCGACTCACTGCTCAACTGGCTGGAGAGGGTGCTGCGCCGGCGCAAGGAGACGCCGGAGTTCGGCCTCGGCGAATGCCGCTTCATCGAGACGGGCCGGCCCGAGGTGCTGGCGCATCGCTGCGACCTGGACGGCGTGACGGCCTTCGCCGTGCACAACCTGGGGCCGCGGCGGGTGCGCTTCGATCTGCCGGTGGATGCGTCGGCTGACGGCTGCGTGCACGACATCCTGGCGCGCCGCCGCGAGGAACTGCAGAAGGACGGCCACTACCGCGTCGACCTGGAGCCTTACGGCTACCGGTGGCTGCGGCGCGACGCGGGCGAGTGACCGCGTCGCGGGTCGTCAGCGGATCAGGCGCGGTTCTGGCGCGCCGCGCTGCGCAGGCGGGCGGCAGCGGCGGGGTTCGTCGACTGCAGTCCGTCCGCCACCCGCAGCATTTCGGCCGACGCGCGGCTGCGGCCGCAAGCCTCGAGAAAGCTCCAGACAGCGCGCCCTGCGGTGGCGAGGGTGGCGGAAACCTGAACGGCGATGGACGCCGACGGGGCGGGATGCGAGATGTTCATTGCTGCCTCATGGTTCGCAAGCGGCGTTTCGGAATTCGGAATGCCTGTTCGCGATGTGGCGGATTGTATCACGAAACTAGGGTAAACCCTAGATGTGGCGCTGTGAAGAAGGGTCGACCGGCGCGAGTCGACGGCCGGCGACGTCGGCGCGAGTTGCACGCAACTCATCCGGCGCCGCGCACTGATTGGCTGACAGCCATCGCCCCGACCTGACCGCCTCGCGACCCCGATACGATGGCGCCCGCCATCACCGGCACACTCACCCGGCCCGACCATGAAGCCTTCCGACCGCAACGAATCCGACTACCTCGACAACCGCGCGCTCCTGCTGCTGCTCGTGGCTGTCACGGTGGCGATGGGATGGATCCTGCTGCCCTTTTACGGAACCATCATGTGGGGCGCGATCATCGCGCTGCTGTTCGCGCCGCTGTACCGCCGGCTGCTGCCGCGCATGAAGCGGCGGCGCACGCCGGCGGCGCTGCTGACATTGCTCGTGGTGCTGGTCATCGTGGTGCTGCCGTTGACGCTCATCACCGCCTCGCTGGCGCGCGAGGCCGGGCTGCTCTACCAGCGGCTGCAATCGGGCGAGATCCGGCCCGCCCTCTACTTCCAGCAGGTGTTCGATGCCATGCCGGGCTGGGTGAACGCGCTGCTCGAGCGCGCCGGGCTCGACGACTTCGCGGCACTGCAGCAGCGCTTGTCAGCGGCGCTCGCGCAAGGCAGCCAGTTCATCGCCACGCAGGCGCTCAACATCGGGCAGAACGCCTTCGACTTCATCGCCAAGCTGTTCATCGCGCTGTACCTCGCCTTCTTCCTGATCCGCGACGGCGAGAGCCTCGCGCGCACGCTGCGACGCGCCATTCCGCTCGCGCCCGAACACACCCACGACCTGCTGGACAAGTTCGCGACAGTGATCCGCGCCACCGTCAAGGGCAACCTGCTGGTCGCCGCAGTGCAGGGGGCGCTCGGCGGCATCGCGTTCTGGTTCCTCGGCATCAACGCCGCCGTGCTGTGGGCGGTGCTCATGGCCTTCCTGTCGCTATTGCCGGCCGTGGGCGCGGCGCTGGTGTGGGGGCCTGTCGCGATCTATCTCTTCGTCAGCGGCGCCGTCTGGCAGGGCATCGCCCTCGTTGCCTACGGCGTGCTGGTGATCGGCCTGGTCGACAACGTGCTGCGCCCGGTGCTGGTGGGCAAGGACACGCGCATGCCCGATTACGTGGTGCTCATCACCACGCTCGGCGGTATGGCGGTGTTCGGCATCAACGGCTTCGTGCTCGGGCCGACGATTGCGGCCATGTTCATCGCCGTGTGGCACATCTTCGTCCGCTCGCGGGAGGAGTGAGGCGTGGAGCACGTCGATGCAGTGGTGATAGGCGCCGGCGTCGTCGGCCTGGCGGTGGCGCGGGCACTGGCGCGGCGGGGCCGCGAGGTCATCGTGCTCGAAGCCGAGGGCGGCATCGGCGCCGGCGTGAGTTCGCGCAACAGCGAGGTGATCCACGCGGGGCTGTACTACCCGAAGGATTCGCTCAAGGCGCGACTGTGCGTGCAGGGGCGCCGCGCGTTGTATGACTTCTGCGAATCACACGGCGTGCCGCACCGGCGCTGCGGCAAGCTGGTGGTGGCGACCGACGAATCGCAGCGGCCGGCGCTCGACGCGCTGCTCGCCAAGGCGCAGGCCAACGGCGTGCACGACCTGCAGCGTCTCGACGCGGCGCAGGCACGCGCGCTGGAGCCCGAGGTCGCCTGCGTGGCCGCACTGCTCTCGCCTTCCACCGGCATCATCGACAGCCATGCGCTGATGCTGGCCCTGCAGGGCGACCTGGAGCGCGCCGGCGGGGCGGTGGCGCTGCGCTCGCCGGTCGAATCTGTTGTCTGCGGCGAACGCCATGTGGTGCGGGTGGGCGGCGACGAGCCGCTCGAGCTCTCCGCCGGCACCGTGGTCCATGCGGCCGGACTGTGGGCGCCCCGGCTGGCAGCACGCATCGAGGGCCTGCCCGCGGCACACGTGCCGCGCACGCATTTCTGCAAGGGCAGCTACTACGCCTACGCCGGCCGCTCGCCGTTCACGCGGCTCGTCTACCCGGTGCCGCAGGAGTTCTGGCTGGGCGTGCATCTCACGCTCGATCTGGGCGGGCAGGCGCGCTTCGGGCCCGACGTGCAGTGGCTGCCCGATGGCCTGGAGGAGCCGCTCGACTACGCCGTCGACCCGGCGCGTGCCGACGCCTTCTATGCCGACGTGCGCCGCTACTGGCCCGGCCTGCCCGAGGGCTCGCTGCAGCCGGCCTACAGCGGCTTTCGCCCCAAGATCCACGCGGAGCACGAGCCGGCGCCGGATTTCGTGATCGATGGTCCGGCAGCGCATGGCGTTTCCGGCCTCGTCAACCTGTTCGGCATCGAATCGCCGGGGCTTACCTCGTGCCTCGCGATTGCCGACGAGGTGCTGGCGCGGCTGTAGCGATGCCCGCTACGGCGTGCGCTCGAGCAGCGACTTGAGGGTGCGCAGATCGGCGGCCACCGCCGCGGCATCGCGCTCGAAGGCGTCGGCGTCCATGCCGTCGCGCTGGAAGAGGGTGAAACTCAGCTCGCAGCCGCTGCCGTTGGGCATCACGCGCATCGGGTTGTGCACCACCTCGCCCGAAGGCAGCGTCACCTCGTGGTCGAGCACGCCGAACGGATTCACACCGGTCATCGCCACCTTGACCGTGCCCATGGGCGACTCGGCGATCCACTCGCCGGCGCGGCACTCGATGCCCGACGAGAGGCCCGCCGCCCATTGCGGCAGGTTTTGCGGCTGGCGGGCGAACTCGTAGGCGTCCTGCCAGGCGCAGGCGATGGCGATGGAGACGGTGCGTGACGGGTACGGCATCGGTGCTCAGGCTTCAGCCAAGGTCCAGCGGCCGTCCACCAGCCGCTCGTGCGGGCGGAACTGCGCCTTGTAGGCCATCTTGTCGCTCTGCCCGATCCAGTAGCCGAGGTAGAGGTGCGGCAGGTTCAGAAGTTTCGTCTGCTCGATCTGCCACAGCACGTTGTAGGTGCCGTAGCTCGTGTGCGGCTCGGGCTCGTAGAAGGTGTAGACGGCCGACAGCCCGTCGTTCAGCACGTCGAGGATGGACACCATCTTCAGCGCGCCCGCCGTGCCGTCTTCGTTGCGCTCGCGGAATTCCACCAGTCGCGAGTTGACGCGGCTTTGCAGCAGGAACTGGGTGTACTGGTCGATGCTGTCGTGGTCCATGCCGCCGCCGCTGTGGCGTCCGGCCTGGTAGCGCAGGTAGAGCTGGTAGTGCTCGGGCACGAAGCACAGGCGCAGCACGCGCGACTGCAGGCCCTGGTGCCGCTTCCAGGCGCGGCGCTGGCTGCGCGTGGGCTCGAACGTCGCGACCGGCACGCGCAGCGGCACGCAGGCACGGCAGCCATCGCAATAGGGCCGGTAGGTAAACATGCCGCTGCGCCGAAAGCCGTTCGCGACCAGTCCTGAGTACGCATCGGCATGAATCAGGTGGCTGGGCGTGGCCACCTGCGAGCGCGCCAGGCGGTCGCTCAGGTAGCTGCAGGGGTAGGGCGCCGTTGCGTAGAACTGCAGCGACGACAGCGGGAGCTCTTTGGGATGCGTCACGGCCGCACGTCCTTCGGCGAGGGCGCGAGCAGGTGCCCCCAGAGCCGCGGATCATAGGTCCAGTCGGTGACCGGCGGCTTGGCCAGATAGAGCGCGAGACGGCGCTCGAATTCGGCGCGCGGCAACTCGCGCGCGCCCACCGACGCGAGGTGCGCGGTGCGCTGCTGGCAGTCGATCATCGGGATGCGGTGCTCGAGGCAGAAGCACACCAGCGCGGCCAGCGCGATCTTGGAGGCGTCGGTGCGGTGCGCGAACATCGATTCGCCGAAGAACATGTGGCCGAGGCTCACGCCGTACAGGCCGCCGACGAGTTCGCCGCCGATCCAGGTCTCGAAGCTGTGCGGCACGCCGGCGTCGTGCCAGCGGCAATAGGCCTCCACCATCTCGGGCACGATCCAGGTGCCCTCCTGGCCGTCGCGCGGCGTCTGCGCACAGGCGGCGATGACGCGGCGGAAGTTGCCGTCGATGCGCACTTCGCAGCCCGGCGTGCGCACGAACTTCGCGAGCGTCTTGCGCAGCGAGCGCGACAACTTGAACTCGTCGGGAAACAGCACCATGCGCGGATCCGGCGACCACCACAGCACCGGCTGGCCGCGGCCGTACCACGGAAACACGCCTTTGGCATAGGCCTCGGTGAGACGCGCCGGGCTCAACTCGCCGCCCGCGGCCAGAAGACCCGGCGCCTCGGCGTCGCGCGGCATGGCGTGGCTCGTGTCGGGCAGCCGGTCGTCTTCGGCGTGGAGCCAGGTGATCATGGGCCGGGGAGGGCGTGGCCGTGCGAGCGGGGCAGTGTGTCTGGAATCGTACACGGGGCAAGGCCGCGGCTGCAGTGGCGCCGGCAGATCCGATGGGTGGTGACGGGCATTGCCGGCAAGTTTCGTGCGCGGCATGGCGATTGCCCGCAACGAGGGCAGAGGGTCGCTTCCAGGCGGCCCGTCGCGAGGAGGTCTCGCGCGAGGAATGCTCATGGAAACCCGCCGCCATTGGATGACTTTCGCCGTCGCGTGGTTCGCGGCCGGCGCGTGCTGGGCGCAAGCACAGGCACCGGACCCGCCGCGGATCGAACGCGACGTGCCGCCGGTGCGCGGCATGCAGCCCGCCACGCCGACACCGCCGCCGATCGCCGGCCCGCGCGGGGATCGCGGCATCAACAGCCGCGGGCTGAGCGGCGGCTCCGGGGCCGGCGGCATCGTCGGCACGCCGGCGACCAACGGCGCGATCGACCGCAATCCGGCGCACCGGCAAGCGCGGCAGGCCGCGGCGGCCGAAGCCGCCGCCTCCGCGACCCCTTTGCCCGAAGCCTGCGCCGATGGCAGCGCCTTGCTCGCCCGCTCGCCCACCGGCGAGGTGATCGACTGCCCGCGCCCCGGCGAGGGCGCGAAACCGGTTCAGCCGACGCGCCCGTGACCGCGCGCCGGATCGAGCGCGCGGCGCGCCGCCACGAGGCGCGCGCTGGCGGTGGCGCGTGCCACCAGTTCGCCGTCGCTGCGCATCAGGCGCGCCTCGAGAAACCCAATCGATCTGCCCAACTGCACGACCTGCCCCTCACCGATCAGCGGCCCGGGCGGCGCCGGCGCGAGGAAGCTGATGTTCATGTCGATGGTCGGGCTGTAGAGCTCGCCGCCGCTCTTGAACCACGCGGCCGGGCCCATGCAGTCGTCCATCATGGCGGCGAGGAATCCGCTCTGAACGTAGCCGGCTGGGTTGCAGAACTCGGGCCGCGCCTCGAAGCCGATGCGCACCCAGCCGCGCGGCGCGTCGTGTTCGAGCAGCGTCCAGCCGAGCAGGCGAGCCGAAGGCGATGAGGGGATGTCCGGGGTTGCGGTGTCTGGCACGGGCACGGCTCCAAGGATGGAAAGACGCCATGCTGCGCCCACACCCCTGACAACACACTGTCAGCAGCATGTCGGCGTCACGCGCTCTCGGCTGCCCGCGTCTGCCGCGCCACCGCCCTGCCCACCAGCGCCGCGGCCAAGAGCACCAGCGAGGCCATGAAGAGCGCCGTGCCCGCGTGCGGGAACACCGGCGCTTCGCCCACTGACATCGCATACACCGCGCCGAAGAACAGCGGCGACACCACGCCGGCGATGCTGGCCACGCTCATGTTCGCGCCCTGCAATTGGCCCTGCTCCGACTCGGACACGCGCTGCGTCATCAGCGACTGCAGCGTCGGCATCGCGAGGCCCCACAGCGCGTTGGGCAGCATCGCGAGCGTGAACAGCAGCCCGGTGGGCGCCCAGCCCATGCAGGCAATGCCCACCGCGCCGCCGAAGAGTCCGAACACCATGGTGCGCCGGTCGCCGAAGCGTTTGACCACGGGGCCGACGATCACGCCCTGCATCAGCATGTCGAGCGCGCCCACCAGCGCCAGCACCAGGCCGACCTCGAACGCGCCCCAGCCGTAGCGGTAGCCGGCGTAGAGCACGAACACGGCGGAGAACACGTGGTGCGCGAAGTACAGCAGGAAGTTGACGATGGACAGGCCCGTCAGCTCGCGGTGCGAGCGCAGCAGCGCCAGTGCGCCCAGCGGGTTGGCGCGCTTCCACGCGAAGGGCATGCGGTTCGCGGGCGCCAGCGATTCGGGCAGCACGAACCAGCCATAGAGAAACGTCAGCCCGCTGAGTGCTGCCGCCACCCAGAAGGGCGCGCGCGGCGACACCTCGCCCAGCACACCGCCGAGCAGCGGCCCGGCCACGAAGCCGGCGCTGAAAGCCGCGCCGATGAGTCCGTAGGCGCGCGCGCGTTCACCGGGCGGGGTGATGTCGGCCATGTAGGCGTAGACGGTGGTGAAGCTGGCCGAGGTGATGCCGGTGACGATGCGCCCCAGCGCCAGCCACCAGAGGTTCGGCGCCACCGCCATCAGCACGTAGTCGGCCGAGAGTCCGAGCGCCGACACCAGCAGCACCGGCCGTCGCCCGTACTGGTCGGACAGTGAGCCGATCACCGGCGAGGCGATGAACTGCATCGCCGCCCACAGCGCGACGAAGACGCCGTTGATGGCGCCGGCGCGCGCGTTCGAGCCCGCGAACTGCTCGATCAGCGCCGGCAGCACCGGGATGACGATGCCCATCGCCACGATGTCGAGCATCGCGGTGACGAGGATGAAGGCGATGGCGGCCTTGCGGCGGGGCGGGTGCATGCGCGGCGGCGGCGGGTTCGGCGGGCCGGCGACTGTACGCCCGGCGCCGCGACCCGCGGCCGCTTACGCCATGCCGGCCGCGGCCTTCGCGCGCATCCTGGCGTGCACGTAGGCGCCATGCGGCACGTGCAGCAGATCGGCCACGCGCCACAGCGTGTGCTTCTCGTGCACGCCGAGGTGGCCATCGGCAAAGGCCACGCGCCACATGGCCTCGACCATGCGGATCTTCTGCTCGAGGTCGAAGCTGTCGTTGATGCGCGAGGTGAAGCTGTGGAAGTCGTGCGCGTTGCGGGCGGTTTCCTCGGCCAGCTCCACGAGCCGCGCCATCTCGTCCTCGGCGAGCGAGAACTCGGTGCGCAGCGCCGCCATGACCGCGCTGCGCTCGGCAGCGCCCATCTCGGCGTCGGCGCGCATCACCTCGACCAGCAGCACCGCGGCGGCGAGTTGCAGGCCGTGCTCGTCCGCAGGCGCGGCGGCGCCCGGCGCGGGCACGATCGAATCGAACAGGTCCTTGAGCGAGCGCAGCATGGTCAATCCTTCGGCGGATGTGGCGGAGTTGCGTGACAGAGTCCTCGCCGGCGCCTCGCGTTCCCTGCGGCAAGGCGGCGGCCGCGGCACCATGGCGCCTCATGGCGTTCCGATCACACCGCTCAACATTGCGCACGGAGTGCCGAAAAGGCAGGGCATGAAGCCGGAAGTACCGTGCGGCCGGGTTGTTGCCGCCATTTCTGCGCGCCGCACGCGGCGGCGCGCCCGCGGGATGACGCTCGTGGAGTTGATGCTCGCCGTGCTCATCGTCGGCGTGCTGTCCGCCATCGCGTCGGCCGGCTATGGGCACTACCGCAGCAAGCTGAACATCCGCATCGCCGTGCAGGACATCGCGATGATGTCCATGCTCATCAAGGGAATGTGCGAGGAAGACCGCGAGTGCCCGGCGGCGCTGCCGGCCTCGCTGGCCGGCAAGCTCGACCCCTGGGGGCAGCCGTACCGCTACTTCGCGATCGGCCTGGGGCCGAAGGGTCACTCCCGCAAAGACCACTCGCTGGTGCCCATCAACAGCGACTTCGACCTCTACAGCGTCGGCCCCGACGGCAAGAGTTCGCCACCGTTGACGGCCAAGGGCAGCCGCGACGACATCGTGCGCGCCAGCGACGGCGGCTTCATCGGCGTGGCTGCAGACTACTGAGCGCATGAAGCTCGAAGGCGTCTTTCTCGACAGCCGGCTCGGGCGCCGCATCTTCCTGCTGTTCGTGCTCGCGGCCACGGTGCCGACGATGCTGCTGAGCGCGCTGGCCTACAACGGCTGGACCCGTTTCGCCGCCGCGCAGGAGGAAGAGCGGCTCACCCAGGCGACGCGCTACTTCGCGCTCACCGTGCTCGACCGGCTGCTGGCCGCCCGGGCGGCGCTCGACGCGGTCGAACTCGACCCGCGCGCCGCGCCGGGGGACGAGCGCCTGCTCGGCATCTTCCGCTCCATCGTCATCGTGCCGAGCACCCCGGCCGAGGGGCCGGGCGAGGGCACGCGGTCCACCGTGTCCTGGCTGCGCCACGCCGCCGACCAGGTGCCGGCGCGCGTCATCATCCGCAGCCGCGACGACACCACCGGGCTGACGCGGATCGCCGAGCTGGAGACGAACTACCTGTGGTCCGAGGCCTTCGACGAGGCGAGCGGCGAGCAGGTCTGCGTGTTCGCCGGCAATGGCGTGCAGATCTTCTGTTCCGCCAGCGTTGATATTGCCGCCAGCGAGGCGCGGCCAGCCGACGCGCGCACGGCGTCGTGGAACCTGTTCCTGCGGCACGAGTTCGGCGTCGACGACTGGCGTTTCACCGTGCTCAAGTCCGGCGGCGCGGCGCTGCGCAACGGCGTCTCGTTCGTGCACATCGCCTGGCAGGTGGTGCTCGCCTCTGTGCTGCTGGTCGTCATCCTGAGCCTGGTGCTGGTGCGGCGCACCACCGTGCCGCTGCACAAGCTCACCGTGGGCACGCGGCGGCTGGCTGCGGGCGACTACGGCGTGCGCGTGGACGTGCATGGGGCCGACGAGTTCGGTGAACTCGGTACGGCGTTCAACGACATGGCCGGGCGCATCGGCCGGCAGGTGCACCAGCTGGAGGTGCTGTCGTCGATCGACCGGGAGATTCTTGAAGCCAGCGGCGCGGCGCGCCTGGTGCGGCGTGCGCTGGCGCGGCTGGCCGAACTGTCGCTGGGCGCGAGCGTCGGCATCGCACTCATCGATCCGGCAACGCCTGCGCAACTGAGTTGCAGCCTGCATGCGCCGGGCGGCGAATCGTGCGAGCAAGAGCTGGCATTGACGCCGGCGCTGCAAGCCGCACTGCTCGTGCACGACGGCGCCTGGCGCCGCGCCGCCGACGCGCCGGCGCTCGCCGACTTGCTGGCTGCGCTCGGCTGGCCGGCAGAGACGGTCTACGTGTCACCGGCCCGCTGGCGCGAGCAGACATTGGGCGTACTGCTGGTCAGCCAGGGCATGGCAGCATCGCCCGATGCGGCGTGGGAGCTGCAAGTGGGCGAGCTGCGCGACCGCGTGGCCGTGGCGCTGGCCTCGGCGGCGCGCGAGCGCCAGTTGCAGCACCGCGCCACGCACGACAGCCTGACCGGCCTGCTCAACCGCGCCGGCCTGCACGAGGCGCTGGAGCAGGCGGTGCATGCACAGCAGTCCCTTGCGCTGATGCTGATCGATCTCGACCGCTTCAAGGTCGTCAACGACACCATGGGCCACGAGGCGGGCGACGAACTGCTCATCGGTGTCGCGCAGCGCATCGGCCGCTGTTTGCCGCGGGGTGCGCTCGTGGCGCGCCTGGGCGGCGACGAGTTCGTCGCGCTCGTGCCCGACACGGCGAGCGGGCACATCGACGAGATCGCCGATGAGCTGGTGCTGCACGTCGGCCGCCCGGTGATGCTGCGCGGCACGCAGATCGCCACCGGCGCGAGCCTTGGCGTGGCGATGTTCCCGGCCGACGGCCAGACGGCGGCCGACCTGCTGCGCCACGCCGACATGGCGATGTACGCGGCCAAGGCGCGCGGGCGTGCCCAGGTGGCGCGCTTCGAGCCGGCGCTGGACAGCGCGGCCGTGGAGCACGCGGTGCTGTCGCGCGATCTCACGCACGCCGTCGAGCGCGGCGAGCTGCGGCTGCACTACCAGCCGCGCGTCGATGCGCGCAGCGGTGCCGTGCGCTCCGTCGAGGCGCTGGTGCGCTGGCAGCACCCCACGCGCGGGCTGCTGATGCCCGGCGCCTTCATCGAGCTGGCGGAAGAAACCGGCCTCATCGGCGACATCGGCCACTGGGTGCTGCACGAAGCCTGCCGGCAACTGGCGACGTGGCGGCGCGAGCAGGTGGCGCTGGAGACGGTGGCGGTCAACCTGTCGGTGCACCAGCTTCGAACGCCTGCCATCGTCGACGACGTGTTCGCGGCGCTGCGCAGCCACGGGCTCGCAGCCACCGAACTCGAACTCGAGGTCACCGAGAGCGTGATGGTGGGCGACGTGCAGGGCACCTCGCGGCTGCTGGCGCAACTGCGCGCCGCCGGCGTGCGCATCGCCATCGACGACTTCGGCACCGGCTACTCGTCGATGGCCTACCTGCGCTACTTGCCGGTGGACGTACTCAAGATCGACCGCGCGTTCGTGAAGGACATCGGCAGCGACGCCTCGGCCGACATCGTGGTGCGTGCCATCGTGGGCCTCGCCGGATCTCTCGGCCTCGTCACCGTGGCCGAAGGCGTGGAGACGGCGGCGCAGGCGCAACTGCTGACCGAGATGGGCTGCGGCGAACTGCAGGGCTATCACTTCGCCCGGCCGCTTCCGCCCGAGGCGCTGCCGCAGGCGGTGCGTGCGCGCGCCACGCCTGCCGCGGCGAATGCCGCGAGCGTGGCGTGACGCGCACTCAGTTCAGGCGTTCCAGGCCGAACTGCCCGACCAGGTTCTTCACCTCGTAGCCGGGGATCTTCTTCACGTCTGATTGAAGCGCCTTCTGCGCGTCTTTCAGGATCTTCTCGGTCGCGGCCTTGAGCTTCTTCACGGTGTCGTCGCTCTCGAACGCAGGGGTCTTCTTGCCGCCGTACTTCTTGGCGAGGATCTCCTGCAGCTTCTTCTCGAAGGGTTCGACCTTCTTCTCATAGTCCTTCTGGGCCTTCTTGACGAGCTTCTCGGCCTTTTCCTCGGCCTCCGTGGTGGTCACCAGTTCGTCGCCCGACTTCAGCGTGGCCGCGGCGCCCAGGTTGCCCTTGACCTTCACGCTCTTGAGCCCGCGCCCCTTGAGCAGGTCCCACACCTGCTTGGTGTAGTTGTCCATGGCGCCACCTTGCGCGGTGAAGCAGCCGTCGAGGTAGATGGTGCCGGCGTAGTCGGGGCTCAGGCGCTTGGCCTCGTTCTTGTTGTCCAGCAGCAGCGCCACCAGTTCCTTGGGCGACTTGCCGGCGAAGTCACGGCCGTAGATCTGGCCGGAGGCGGTCTTGTCCTCGTCGCCATGGGCCAGCAGGATGATCGGCGTGGTGCCCGTGATGCCGGCGAACTTCGCCCTGGAACCGGTCACGGCCTTGGTGCCGGTGGCCTTCGCCATGTCCTTGGCGGCGCGGTCGATGACCTTGTCGCCCTTGTCGAGGTTGACCACCATCGCCGCCTGCGCCTTCAGCTTTTCGCGGATGGACTTGTAGCCCGCGACCAGCATGCAGCTCTGTTCGTACTTGCTGTTCTTGAGGTCGTTGATCAGGAAGATCATGTCCGAGCCCGACATGCCCGCTCGCAGCCACGGCTGCTCGCACTTCTTGGCGACCAGGTCCTTCTTGACCTTCTCGACCAGCGCCTTTGCGTCGTTGCCCTTGACCACCAGCCCCTGCATCGGCTTGCCGACGAACTTGGCCAGGTCATCGCCGATGGCCTTGACGAGCTTGCCCGTATCGAAGTTGGCGATGGCGTTGGGGTTGGTCGCCTTGATCTCGTAGACCACCGTCTTGCTGTCGATCGACTTAGCCATGAGTCTCTTCCTGTCTTGGTGCAGCGCATCGCGCCGCGAAGTGGATTGAACACAAGGGCAAAACGGCTGCCCCGCCGGACTGCGCGGCAGATTCTGGAGCGGCTCGACAGCGAAGGGAAGGGCGGCGCGCGACGCAACGCAGCATTCACTGCGTTCACCGCATGCACGGCGTTTATCATCGCCCGTCGTTTTTTGTGACGCCAGCAGCCTTGGGCGATTCCCTCCTCCCTCCCGACCCGCCCGAAGTGCCGGACCGCGAGCCCCAGCCCGCCGTGCCGGTGAAGATCGAGGAATGGCTGGCCGTCATCGCGATGGCGGCCATCGCGCTCATCACCTTCGCCAACGTGCTGGTGCGCTATTTCACCGATGCGTCCTTCGGCTTCACCGAAGAGATCTCGGTGTTCCTCATGATCGTGCTCACGCTCGTGGGCGGCAGCGCCGCGATGGCGCGAGACCGCCACATCAAGATCGAGTACTTCGTCGACGCGGCGCCGCACGCGCGGCGGCGGCGCATGCTGCAGTTCGCCGCGCTGTGCAGCGCGGTCTTCTTCGTGGTGCTGGCGGCCTTGAGCGTGCGCCTGGTGTGGGACCACTACCGCTACGAGGAGACGACGCCCGCCATCGGCCTGCCGGCCTGGTGGTACTCGATCTGGCTGCCGGTGCTGTCGATCGCCATCGCGGCGCGCGCGTTCGGCTCGTTCCTGCGCTTGCGGAGGCGCAAGTGATCGCCACCTTGCTGTTCGTGCTTTTCATCGCGCTGATGCTGGCGGGCGTGCCGATCGGCGTGGCGCTCGCCACGGGCGCCACGGTCGCGATCGCGCTTGCCAACCCCGAGACCCAGTTCTTCGGGCTGCTGGCAGTGCCGCAGAACTTCTACGCGGGACTGGCCAAGTACCCGCTGCTCGCGATTCCGATGTTCGTGCTGGTCGGCTCCATCTTCGACCGCTCGGGCGTGGCGCAGCGGCTGGTGAACCTGGCCGTGGCCATCGTCGGGCGCGGACCCGGCATGCTGCCGCTGGTGGCGATTCTTGTGGCGATGTTCCTCGGCGGCATCTCGGGGTCCGGTCCGGCCAACGCCGCCGCGGTGGGCGCGGTGATGATCGCGGCCATGTCGCGCGCCGGCTATCCGCGCTCGTACTCGGCGGGCGTGGTCGGTGCGGCCGCGTCCACCGACATCCTCATTCCGCCGTCGGTGGCGATGATCATCTACTCGGTGATGGTGCCGGGCGCCTCGGTGCCGGCGCTGTTTGCCGCGGGCATGGTTCCGGGCCTGCTGGCCGGCGTTGCGCTCATCGTGCCGGCCGTGTGGCTGGCGCGCAAACACAAGATGGGCGCGTTCGAGGCGGCCCTGCCGCGCCCCCCGTTCTGGAAGAGCCTGCGCGAAGCCTCATGGGGGCTGGCCGCGCCGGTGCTCATCCTCGGCGGCATGCGCCTTGGCTGGTTCACGCCCACCGAGGCGGCCGTCGTCGCCGTGTTCTACGGCCTGTTCGTCGGCATGGTGGTCTACCGCACCATCAACCCGCGCCAGTTGTTCACCATCCTGGCCGAGGGTGCCGAGATCTCGTCGGTCATCATGATGGTGGTGGCGCTCGCGGGCATCTTTGCGTATTCGCTCTCCACGCTCAGCATCATCGACCCGATCGCCGGCGCGCTCATCCACTCGGGTCTGGGCGAACACGGCGTGATGGCCGTGCTGATCGTCGTGCTGATGATCGCCGGCATGTTTCTCGACGGCATCTCCATCTTCCTCATCTTCGTGCCGCTGCTGCTGCCGATCGCGCGAGCCTTCGAGTGGGATCTGGTGTGGTTCGGCGTGATCCTCACGCTCATGGTGGCGGTCGGCCAGTTCACGCCGCCGATGGCGGTGAACCTGATGGTCTCGTGCCGCATCGCTGCCGTGCGCATCGAAGAAACCGTGCCGTGGATCATCTGGATGCTGCTTGCCATGCTGATCGCACTCTTGCTCGTGATCGTTTTTCCCCCGCTTGCACTCTGGCTGCCCGGAGTGCTTGACTACTTGTGACTGCTCTCGTTCGACACACCCCCAGGAGACTCTCCATGAAACGCCGCAATCTGCTCACCACTGTCGCCGCGACGCTCGCCGCCGCTGCTGCCTTCGCCATGCCGGCCATCGCGCAGGCGCAAGGCGACTACAAGTCCGAGTACAAGATGTCGCTGGTGCTCGGCCCGGCCTTCCCCTGGGGCAAGGGCGGCGAGATCTGGGCGGATCTCGTCAAGCAGCGCACCGACGGGCGCATCAACATCAAGCTGTACCCCGGCGTGTCGTTGGTGCAGGGCGACCAGACGCGCGAACTCACGGCGCTGCGGCAGGGCGTGATCGACATGGCGATCGGCAGCACCATCAACTGGTCGCCGCAGGTCAAGCAGCTGAACCTGTTCTCGCTGCCCTTCCTGATGCCGGACTACGCCGCCATCGATGCCATCACGCAGGGCGAAGTGGGCAAAGACATCTTCAAGATCCTCGAGCGCGGCGACGTGGTGCCGCTGGCCTGGGGCGAGAACGGTTTTCGCGAGATCAGCAACTCCAAGCACGCCATCCGCACGCCCGATGACCTGAAGGGCCTGAAGATCCGCATCGTCGGCTCGCCGCTGTTCATCGACACCTTCACCGCGCTGGGCGCGAACCCCACGCAGATGAGCTGGGCCGACGCGCAGCCGGCGATGGCCAGCGGCGCGGTCGACGGGCAGGAGAACCCGCTGTCGATCTTCACCGCCGCCAAGCTGCACAACGTGAGCCAGAAGCACCTGACGCTGTGGGGCTACGTGGCCGACCCGCTCATCTTCGTCGTCAACAAGGACGTGTGGGCCAGCTGGACGCCGGCCGACCGCGAGATCGTGCGCCAGGCGGCGCTCGATGCCGGCAAGCAGCAGTTGGCGCTGGCACGCAAGGGCATCTCCAAGGAAGACGCCTCGCTGCTCAAGGAGATCGAAGGCAACGGCGTGACCGTCACCCAGCTGTCGGACAGCGAACGCGCGGCCTTCGTGAAGGTCACGCGCCCGGTCTACGACAAGTGGAAGAAGCAGATCGGCGCTTCGCTCGTCACCAAGGCCGAGAAGGCGGTGCAGGCGCGCGCCAAGTAGTTCGGCCGAGCCGGGCGCCCCGCATGCGGGGCGGTGGATGACAGGGGGCTGGACCGCAAGGTCCAGCCCCTTTCTCATGGGCAGGACCGCATGGGTCTCATGGGCGAGACCTGCCGCCGAGCTCTGCACGATGCGTGCGACGGCGTGCGCTGCGCGGGCCGCCGCGTGGCGCCGATCCGACTTTGTGCACAGACAAGGGGCCGCCATGCCGCCATACTGCACGCCCATCCATTTTGTAACTCAACGTTTCTCCGGCCCCGCGCGCTCTTTCATGTCGAACCCTGCCCCTCCGTTCTTGCCCGCTGTCGGGGGCGGCGCCTGGTCCTTGCGCCGTCTGGTGCGCAATTTCGCGCTCACCGCCTTCGCCGCCGTGGTGGCGGTTGTGCTGGTCCTGTCGTGGGCCTACAGCCAGGTGGCGCGCGACGACCTCATCCGCCAGGGCGCGCGCGCGAACGTCGCGGTCGGCCAGACCGCGCTGAACGTGATCGAGCAGGCGATCGGTGGATCTTTGAGCGCCGGCCACTGGCTGGAGATGCCGGCCCGGCAACTGCCCACGTCACGTTTCGCCGATGCGGCCGACCAGGCGCTGCAGCGCGCGCTGCGCAACACCGGCATCGTCAAGGTGAAGCTCTACAACGCGCGCGGCGTCACGGTCTATTCCACCGAGCGCGCGCAGATCGGCGAAGACAAGCGCGAAGCCCCCGCGCTGCGCCAGGCGCTGGCGGGCCAGATCGTCACCGCGCTCAGTTACCGCGACAAGTTCAACGCCGTCGAGGGCGAGGTCTTCGACCGCGACCTGCTCGCCACGTACTACCCGCTGCACGATGCGCACGGCAGCATCTACGCCGTGGTGGAGGTCTACGACGACCTCACGCCGCTGCTTGCCAACCTGCACCGCAACGAACTGCGGCTGCTCGCGCTGGTGGCCAGCGTCTCGGCCGTGCTCTATGCGGTGCTGCTGTGGCTGGTGATGCGCGGGTCCGGCGTCATCGAACGCCAGCGCACGCACATCGACTCGATCCACCGGCATCTCGCGCGCGCCAAGCAGGCCGCCGAGCAGGCGTCACGTGCCAAGAGCGCGTTTCTCGCGAACATGAGCCACGAGATCCGCACCCCGATGAACGGCGTGCTGGGCATGGCCGAACTGCTGGAGCACACGCCGCTGGACGCGCAGCAGCGCAAGTTCGCCAGCACCATCCGCGGTTCGGCGCGCGCGCTGATGGGGCTGCTCAACGACATCCTCGACCTGTCGAAGATCGAGGCGGGTCGTCTGCGGCTCGATCCACAGCCCTTCGACCTGCGCGAGGTGCTGCAGGAATGCGTTGACCTGATGGCGCCGCGTGCTTCGCAGAAGGGCGTGCGGCTGACGGGCGACCTCGGCGCGGGGGCGGCCCGGCGCACGGCCGTGATCGGCGATCCGCTGCGCCTGCAGCAGGTGGTGAACAACCTGCTCGGCAACGCCGTGAAGTTCACTTCGCAGGGCGAAGTGCAACTCACGCTGCGCCCGGCGCGCGAGACCGCGCGCGACAGCTGGCAGATCTGCGTGCGCGACACCGGCATGGGCATCGACGACGAGACGCTGCCGCGCCTGTTCGAGCCCTTCGCACAGGCCGACGCCGACACCGCGCGCCGGCACGGCGGCACCGGGCTGGGTCTCGCCATCTCGCGTGAGCTGGTGCACGCCATGGGCGGCGACATCAGCGTCGAGAGCACGCCGGGGCAGGGCACCACCTTCTGCGTCACCGTAATACTGCCGCCCGCGCCCACGGTGCCGCCGCGGCGGGCGCAATCGCCCCCGCCGCCGAGCGAGGCGCCGATGACATCGCGCACCGTGCTCGTGGCCGAGGACAACCCGGTCAACCAGCTCTACGTGCAGGCGCAGCTCGAGGCGCTCGGGCACACCGTGCACCTCGCGGCCAACGGCGAGCAGGCGCTCGAGTTGCTCGACACGCAGGCCGTGGACGTGGTGCTGATGGACTGCCACATGCCCGGCATGGACGGCTACGCCGCCACGCGCGCCCTGCGCGAGCGCGAGCGTGTCGACCCCGCGCGCCCGCGCGTGCCGGTGATGGCGCTCACCGCCAGCGCCATGGCCGAAGACCAGCAGCGCTGCGCCGAGGCCGGCATGGATGGCTTCCTGTCCAAGCCTTTCACGCGCGAGGAACTGGTGCAGGCGCTGGCGCGCTTCACTGCGGCGGATGAGCCGGTGCAGCCCGAGGACGCCTGATTCGCGCCGGCGGCGCCGAACCCCTGCGCGGGCGCGGTCGGCACATCGGCTGCACACTGGGGCGGTCGACCGGAGGTTCACCATGCATGCCCGCCCCGCCAGCGCCCGCCGAAACGGCAGCACCAGCCTGATGTGGCTGGCCGCGCTGTGGCTGGCGCTGCTCTGCGGCGCAGCCACCGCGGCGGCGCCCGTGAGCGTGCTGCGCGTGCAGGACGCCATCGGCCCGGCTAGCGCCGACTACATCGTGCGCGGACTGAAGCAGGCGCAGGAGGCCGGCGCGCCGCTGGTGGTGATCGAGCTCGACACGCCGGGTGGGCTCGACGGTTCGATGCGGCAGATCATCCAGGCCATCCTTGCCTCGCCCGTGCCTGTTGCGACCTACGTGACGCCCGAGGGCGCACGCGCGGCCAGCGCCGGCACCTACATCCTGTACGCCAGCCACATCGCAGCGATGGCGCCGGCGACCACGCTGGGCGCAGCCACGCCGGTTGCCATCGGCATGCCGGGCGGCGAACCGCCGGCCAAGCCGGCTTCGGCGCCGCAGGACGGCAAGCTGGCAGGCGATGCGATGGCGGCCAAGCGGATCAACGATGCGGCCGCCTTCATCCGCGGCCTGGCGCAGCAGCGCGGGCGCAACGCCGAATGGGCCGAACGCGCGGTGCGCGAGGCGGTGAGCCTCACGGCGGAGGAGGCGCTCAAGCAGCGCGTGGTCGACGTGGTGGCGAGCAGCGTGCCGGATCTGCTGGCGCAGATCGATGGCCGCACCGTGCGCACACCAGCAGGCGAGGTGCAGCTCGTCACGCGCGGTGCAGCGCACGAGCTGCATGCGCCGGGCTGGCGCCACCGGCTGCTCTCGGTGATCGCCAACCCGAGCTTCGCGCTGATCCTGATGACGATCGGCATCTACGGGTTGATGTTCGAGTTCTCCTCACCCGGCTTCGGTGTGGCGGGCGTGGTGGGTGCCATCTGCCTGCTGCTTGCGCTGTTCGCGCTGCAGTTGCTGCCGATCAACTACGCGGGTCTGGCGCTCGTGCTGCTGGGCATCGCGCTGCTGGCGGCCGAGATCGTCTCGCCCACCTTCGGCGTGCTCGGCGTGGGCGGCTTCATCGCCTTCGTGGCCGGTGGCGTGCTGCTGATCGACAGCGAACTGCCCGGCTACGGCGTGCCGCTGCCGGTGGTGCTCGGGCTCGCGGCCGCGTCGGCCTTGTTCACGGTGCTGGGTGGCGGCATGGCGCTGCGCGCGCGGCGCCAGCCGGTGCAGGGCGGCATGGACGACTGGATCGGTGCGCCGGGTGAAGTCGTCGCGCTCGAAGCGGACGGCGCCTGGGCGCTGGTGCGCGGCGAGCGCTGGCACGCGCGGGCGGACGTGCCGTTGGCCGTCGGCCAGTGCGTGCGGGTCATCGCCGTGCGCGGGCTCGTGCTCGACGTGGCGATCGACTCGACGCCGCTGGCGATGCACCCCACGATCACCACCAACGGAAGGCCACCATGATCTTCGACCTGAACTTCGGGCTCGGCGTGCTGCTGCTGCCCCTGCTCGTGCTGCTCTTCATGTCGCTGCGCGTGCTGCGCGAATACGAGCGCGGCGTGGTGTTCCAGCTCGGGCGCTTCTGGCGCGTGAAGGGGCCGGGGCTGGTGATCGTGATCCCGGGCCTGCAGCAGATGGTGCGCGTGGACCTGCGCGTGGTGACGATGGACGTGCCGCCGCAGGACGTGATCTCGCGCGACAACGTGTCGGTGAAGGTAAGTGCGGTGCTCTTCTTTCGCGTGGTCGACGCCAAGAACGCGATCATCGCCGTGGAACGCTATCTCGACGCCACCAGCCAGCTTGCGCAGACGACGCTGCGCGTGGTGCTCGGCAAGCACGAGCTCGACGACATGCTGGCAGAGCGCGAGCGCCTCAACCTCGACGTGCAGCGCATCCTTGACGAGCAGACGGCCTCGTGGGGCATCAAGGTGGCGAACGTGGAGATCAAGCACATCGACATCGACGAATCCATGGTGCGCGCCATCGCGCGCCAGGCCGAGGCCGAACGCGAGCGCCGCGCGAAGGTGATCCATGCCGAGGGCGAGAAGCAGGCCGCCGCCGCGCTGCTGGAGGCGGCGCAGATGCTGGCGCAGCAGCCCGAGGCGATGCAGCTGCGCTATCTGCAGACCATGACGCAGGTGGCGGGCGACCGGGCGTCGACGGTGATATTGCCGCTGCCGCTGGATCTGCTGGGCGCGCTGCTGAGAGGCCGCGACCGGCCGCCGCCGTCTGCCTGAATTCGGGGTATTGCTCCCTCTCCCGCGAGCGGGAGAGGGGTGGGGTGAGGGTCTCCGTTTCGCGCACGGAGTTTCCATGGTACGCATCGACCGCCCAGTGATACTGCGCGCTTCATTTACAGAAGGCATCCGCCATGTTGCTTCACGTCGTCCTGCTGGTCCTGCATCTGCTCGCCGCCACCTTCTGGGTAGGCGGCATGGCGGCGATGTACTTCGCGGCGCGCACGGCCGCGGCGGCGGTGCTCGAGCCGCCGGCACGGCTCACGTTCATGTCGAACGCGCTCACGCGATTCTTCGGCGGCGTGCAGGTGGCGCTGGCCGTCATTTTCCTGAGCGGCATCGCGATGTACTTCCTGCTCGGTGGGTTTGCCGGCGTGCACTGGCGCATCTACGCCATGTTCGGGGTGGCGGTGGTGATGGCCGGGCTCTTCGACTATGCCCGCAAGCGGCCGCTGGCGGCACTGCAGCGGGCGGTGGCGGCGTCCGACTGGAAGACCGCGGCCGACCGGCTCGGCGAGATCCGCCGGCTGGTCGCGATCAACCTCGGGCTGGGCGTGGCGGTCTACGCCATCGCCATCGTCGGGCGGGCGATCAGCTGAAGGCGCCGTCGCGCGCCACGGTGGCGATCAGCCCGCGTGCGCCGGCCTCGCACAGCGCGAGCACGTTGTCGAAGCCGCGTGCGTCGCCGTAGTACGGGTCGGGTACGGCCTGGCCTTGCCGCTCGGGCGCGAAATCGAGGAACAGGCGCAGCTTGTGCGCATGCTCGGGCGGGCACAGGTCGCGCAGGGCCTCGAGGTTCGAGTGGTCCATCGCCAGCGCGAGATCGAGCCGCTCGAAGTGGGCGGCCGTGATCTGCTGCGAGCGCGAGGGCGCGCAGGCATAGCCGCCGCGGCGCAGCGCCGCTTCGGCGCGCGGGTCGATGCGGGCGCCCGGCCACGAGACGCGCACGCCGGCGGAGTCGACGTCCAGCAGTCGCGACAGGCGCTCGCTCGCCACCATGTGCCGCAGCACCGACTGCGCCATCGGCGAGCGGCACACGTTCGCCATGCAGACCACCACAACTCTTGCCATGGGCGGAGATTCTAGGAAGGGCGCCCGTGCAGCGCGCCTCGCCGCGGCGCGCGTACTCGTTAAATCGTCACGCATTCGACATGGGGTCCCCCCCGTCCCGTGGATGAGTGGCGCACGGAGCGGCCGCTATCATCTTTGCCCCCGGCGCCCCGAACGGAGCGGCGCCCAACAACGAACAGCGAAGTACTGGCGACGCATGAAGATTCTTGTCACCGGCGCCGCGGGCTTCATCGGCATGACGGCCTCCCTGCGGCTGCTCGAACGCGGCGATGAAGTCGTCGGCCTCGACAACCTCAACGACTACTACGACGTCCAGCTCAAGCGCGACCGGCTGGCGCGGTTGCAGCCGCACCCGGCCTTCCGCTTCGTGCAGCTCGACGTCGCCGACCGCCCCGGCATCGAGCAGTTGTTCGCCGCCGAGAAGTTCGACCGCGTCATCCACCTCGCGGCCCAGGCCGGCGTGCGCTATTCGCTGCAGAACCCGCACGCCTACGTCGACAGCAACATCGTCGGCTTCGTCAACATCCTCGAAGGCTGCCGCCACAACCAGGTGCAGCACCTGGCCTACGCGTCGAGCTCGAGCGTCTACGGCGGCAACACCCGCATGCCGTTCTCCGAGCACGACAGCGTGGACCATCCGGTGAGCCTGTACGCTGCCACCAAGAAGGCCAACGAGCTGATGGCGCACACCTACAGCCATCTCTACGGCCTGCCGACGACGGGCTTGCGCTTCTTCACGGTCTACGGCCCGTGGGGGCGCCCGGACATGGCGCTGTTCCTCTTCACCAAGGCCATGCTCGAAGGCCGCCCGATCGAGGTCTTCAACGAAGGCCGCATGCAGCGCGACTTCACCTACATCGACGACATCGTCGAAGGCGTGCTGCGCGTGCTCGATCGTCCGGCCGAGCCCGATGCCGATTTCGACACCGCGAAGCCCGATCCGGCGCGTTCATGGGCGCCGTTCCGCGTCTTCAACATCGGCAACCAGGGGCCGGTGGAATTGATGGGCTTCATCGAGGCGATCGAGAGTGAACTCGGCATGAAGGCGCAGAAGAACCTGCGGCCGATGCAGCCGGGCGACGTGCCGGCCACGCATGCCGACGTGAGCGCGCTCACGCGGTGGACCGATTTCAAGCCGGCCACATCGGTCACGACGGGCGTGTCGCGCTTCGTGCGCTGGTACCGCGATTATTACAAAGTCTGATATATGAAGCCCCCACGCTCACTCCGTTCGCTGCCCCCCAAGGGGGCGCAGGCCCCCCTTGGGGCGGCCCGGCGGGAGGCCTGATGTCCCGCCGCTGTATCTACTTGGTCGCCGGCGCGCGGCCCAACTTCATGAAGATCGCGCCCATCGTGCGGGCGCTGCAGGCCGACGGCCGCCTCGACTGGAAGATCGTTCACACCGGCCAGCACTACGACCGCGACATGAACGACGTGTTCTTCGAGGAACTCGGCATCCCGCAGCCCGATGTGCGTCTGGGCGCCGGCGGCGGTTCGCACGCCCAGCAGACGGCCAAGATCATGCTGGCCTTCGAGGAGCTGTGCCAGGCGTCCCGTCCCGACGCCGTGCTGGTGGTGGGCGACGTGAACTCCACGCTTGCCTGTTCCATCGTCGCCAAGAAACTGTGCATCCCCGTCGCGCACGTCGAAGCCGGCCTGCGCAGCGGCGACCGCAGCATGCCCGAAGAGATCAACCGCCTCGTCACCGACGCGATCTCCGACTGGTTCTTTGTCACCGAGCCGAGCGGCGTGGCGCACCTGACGCGCGAGGGGCACACGGAGCATGTCTACGACGTCGGCCACGTGATGGTCGACAACGTGCTGTTCCAGGCCGGCAAGCTCGCCGACATGGACACCTCCGGCCTGGAGAGCGATGCCTTCAAGCGCCGCCATGCGCGCTACGGCGTCGTCACATTGCACCGGCCGTCCAACGTCGACAGCGAAGACTCGCTGCGGCGCGTCGGCCAGGTGTTGGCCGAGATCGCGCGTGATCTGCCGCTCGCCTTCCCGGTGCACCCGCGCACGCGCGCCAACATCGAGCGCTTCAGCATCGAACTCGGCCCCAACGTCGAGCTGATGGGGCCGCAGCCCTATATGTCCTTCCTGCACCTGTGGAAGGACGCGGCGGTCGTGCTCACCGACAGCGGCGGCCTGCAGGAAGAGACCACGGCGCTCGGTGTGCCCTGCGTCACCATCCGCGAGAACACCGAGCGCCCGATCACCGTCGACGAAGGCACCAACGTGCTCGCCGGCACCGATCCGCAGGCGGTGATCGCCGCGGCGCGCGAGGCCGTCGCCGGGCGCGGCAAGCGCGGGCGGCGCCCGGCGCTGTGGGACGGCGCGGCGGCGCAGCGCATCGTCGACATCCTCGTTCGCGAACTCGCCTGAGCGCGGGTCGCGGCAGTCAGAACATCCAGTCAGGTGAAGGGGCAGCAAAGATGACAACCATTGCAGTGGTGGGGCTCGGCTACGTGGGCTTGCCGTTGGCGGTCGAGTTCGGCAAGAAGTACCGCACGCTCGGCTTCGATCTCTCCAAGGAGAAGGTGGCGAGCTACGGACGCTTCGTCGACCCGACGGGCGAGCTGTCGGGCGACGATCTGCGCGCCGCGACGATGCTCAGCTGCTCCAGCGACCCCGCGGTGCTGCGCGAGGCCGATTTCATCGTCATCGCCGTGCCCACGCCGGTCGACGAAGGCCACAAGCCCGACTTCACGCCGCTCGTGAAAAGCTCCGAGAGCGTGGGCCGCAACCTCAAGCGCGGCGCCACGGTGGTGTACGAGTCGACTGTCTATCCTGGTGCGACCGAAGAGATCTGCATTCCCATCCTCGAGCGCGAATCCGGTTTCAAGTGGAAGGAAGACTTCTTCGTCGGCTACAGCCCCGAGCGCATCAACCCCGGCGACAAGGAACGCACGGTCACCAAGATCGTGAAGGTGGTGTCGGGCGACACGCCTGCCACGCTCGCCAGGGTGTCCGAAATCTACGGCTCGGTGATCACCGCGGGCGTGTATCCCGCCAGCAGCATCAAGGTGGCCGAAGCCGCCAAGGTGATCGAGAACACGCAGCGCGACCTGAACATCGCGCTCGTCAACGAGCTGGCGCTGATCTTCCACCGCATCGGCATCGACACGCTGGAGGTGCTGAAGGCCGCGGGCACCAAGTGGAACTTCCTGCCGTTCAGGCCGGGGCTGGTGGGCGGCCATTGCATCGGCGTGGACCCGTACTACCTCACGGCCAAGGCCGAACTGGTGGGCTACCACCCGCAGGTGATTCTTGCCGGGCGACGCATCAACGACGGCATGGGCAAGTACATCGCCGAGCAGACCGTCAAGTGCATGATCTCCAACGGCCTGCCGGTCAAGGGCGCGGACGTCGTCGTGCTGGGCATGACCTTCAAGGAAAACTGCCCGGACCTGCGCAACAGCAAGGTGATCGACATCATCCGCGAGCTGCAGAGCTACGGCGTGAAGGTGCACGTGCACGACCCGCTCGCCGAATCGGCCGAATGCGAGCACGAGTACGGCGTGAAGCTCACGCCGTGGGACGAATTGCCGACGGCGCAGGCCATCGTGGCAGCCGTCTCGCATGCCGAGTACGCCCGCATGGCATTGCCGAAGCTCACGTCGAAGGTGGTTGCCGGCGGTGTGTTCACCGACGTCAAGTCGGCCTACGAGCCGCAGGCGATTGCGGCGCTCGGGCTCAACGGCTGGCGGCTCTGACCGAACCGACCGGCGCTGGCCGTCGGCGGCCTACCAGCCCGAGCTGAGCCAGTCCAGGTCGTGCAGACGGCAGATGATGCCGGCCTCCTCGGCCAGCGAGAACGAATACGGATACAGCGTGCGCTCGCTCTCGCCGCGTTCCGGCTGACCCGCGAAGCGGCCGATCTGCTCGCGCGTGTAGGCGAAGTCCAGGCAGAGCAGCACCGCCGGTGCATTGACGCGCTGGTTTGTGCGCTCTTTTCCGAGGATCTGGCAGCCCAGCATGCGCCTGTAATAGGCGACATGACGCGGGTTCACCTCCATCACCAGCATGTCGCAGCCGCGCAGGCGGTGCGCCACGATGTACGCCACATGGAACAACGAGGCCAGCACCTGTTTGGCGCCGGTCGTCGGGTCCATTGCGAGCTTGGTGAATTCGCAGATCCGCCGGCCCGTGGCGCGCAGCCCGGCGACTTCTTCGGGAAATGTGTCTTCGGCGAGCAGGCCCTGCGGGCTGTCGAGTCCGATGGTGATCGTGCCGATCGTCGAGTCGGATTCGCTCGCGTTCAGCGTGATGAGGTTGCCCGTCTGGTCGTTCGGAATCGACACGCTGCGGTAGCCGCGCCATTCATAGCGGCGCTTGACCAGGATGTTGGCGTTGCTGCGGTGGCCGGCCGTGTCGGCGGCGCGGATCTTGAAGGAGCGAGCACCGCCCTCGGCCATCGGCATGGCCGTGAAACCGGCGGACGATGGCGAAGACCCGTTGTGGCGTCGATATGAATCGAAGGCTGCGCCGAAGATGGTGTTTGCTTCCAAGGTGTTCCTGATCGTGTGTTGAGCCGTGGACTCGCCTTCATCCACCGGCTGATTCTTCTGGTGGTTTGGAACAGACCGCCGGGAAAGTGTGCAGGAGTTCCCTGCGCGCCATGTGTCGACCACATCACGAACCGCGATGGCGGCGGGTAACCGATTGTTGCGTATCCGCTGTTTTCGGCAGAATGGGTGTGGCCCTCGGCTTTCCGCCAACACGTGCGGAGCCCAAAGCGGACCCATGTCACACCGTATCCGACCGGAGTGACAAACCCCCGTAATTGGGGCTGGGAGTGGCGGTTGCACCCTGCTACAAACCGTATCGCTGAGCCGAAAACGTCTCTGCGATCCGCGCCTCGCGCGCATCGATCGGGGCGCCGTTCTTTCGAGCGATCTGCTTGCCCGTCGACCGGTCGACAAGCCCATCGCCTGCCGCCGCGGCTGGCTCGAGAACTGTCAGGGAGTATGAAGTGATTCGCCTGTTCAATCACTATCTGAATCGTCGAGTGCTGCTCCAGGTGATCCTGGATTTCGGACTGATCGTGGCCTTGATGACCGGCGTGTTCGCCATGTTCTTCGAGGGCGCCAAGGAGCCGTCGTCGCTCATGTCGCTGTCGGCCACGCATGGCGTCTCGCTGGCGGCCTTCGTCTTCGTCATCAACACCGCCTCGGGCTTCTATCGCCCGGCTTCGCACCGAAGCCTGAGCCAGAGCTGCGCACGCGCGGCGCTTGCGGCGATGTTTGCGCTTCCGCTGGCCTACGCGATCTCGCGCATGCTGCCCAGCGACGAATCGGGCAATGCCACGTTGACGCTGGCCGCGATGCTCGGTGTTGCCGGCGTCATCGTGCACCGCGTGTACGCCGCGCATTCGGCTTCCGCTGCCCGTCCGCGCTCGCGCGTCCTGATTCTCGGTACCGGCCCCGCCGCTCATGCGGTGAGCAAGACGCTGCGCGCGTCCGATCCGTGGGTGGAAGTCGTCGGTTATCTGCGCAGCCCCAACGAAACGCAGATCGCCGTGCCGGAGTCCCAGGTGTTCGGCGCGCATCTTTCGCTCGCCGAGGCCGCCCGGCAGTCGCAGGTGAACGAGGTCGTTGTCGCGCTGACCGAGCGCCGCGGCGGCAGCATGCCGATGCGCGAGCTGCTCGACTGCAAGATCCAGGGCGTGACGGTGTGCGATCTCGCCACCCATTTCGAGAAGACGCTCGGCCAGATCCGGCTCGACTATGTCAACGCCGGCTGGCTCATCTTCGGCGACGGCTTCAACCAGGGCGTGGTGCGCACGGCCGTCAAGCGCGTGTTCGACATCGTGACGGCGCTGATCCTGCTGGTCGTGTCGCTGCCGATCATGCTGCTGACCATGCTGCTCGTATCGATCGAGAGCAAGGGGCCGGTGTTCTATTCGCAGGAGCGCGTGGGCTTCAACGGCAGGACGTTTCGCGTCGTCAAGTTCCGCAGCATGCGCTCGGACGCCGAAGTCGACGGCAAGCCGCGCTGGGCCGAGGCGGGCGACGACCGAATCACCCGCGTCGGGCGCGTGATCCGCAAGCTGCGCATCGACGAACTGCCGCAGTTGCTCAACGTGCTCAAGGGCGAAATGAGCCTCGTCGGCCCGCGCCCGGAGCGGCCGTTCTTCGTCGACCAGCTCGTCAAGGACATTCCCTACTACGCCGTGCGCCACAGCGTGAAGCCGGGCCTCACCGGCTGGGCGCAGGTTCGCTATCACTACGGCTCCACGGTCGAGGATTCGCAGCAGAAGCTGCAGTACGACCTGTACTACGTCAAGAACCACACGCTCTTCCTCGACATGCTGATCCTGTTCGAGACGGTGGCGGTGGTCCTCACCGGAAAAGGCGCGCATTGAGCCGCTGCCGGTGGGCGCCGTACGTGCCTGCCCGCAGAATCCATGCGTGTCGTTCCTGAAGCCTTCCCCTTGAATCCGGCAGTTTTCGGTCTCGCACTGGCGGCGCTGCTCTACGGCGTGCTGGCCTTTTCGGCCGTGCGTGCCGTGACCGGTGCGCGTTCGTTCGCCGGACCGCAGCGTGTCTTTGCCGCAGCCGTGGCCGCTTCGGCGGTCTGGGGTCTCACGGGCGTGGTGCTTCATGCGCTGCCGTCGCTTGCCACCGCCGCCGCACATGCCGCCGCCGACCTGGCGCGCTACGCCTTGTGGTTCTGGCTGCTCCTGGCGCTGATACCCGCGCCGTCCGGACCCGCGAACCGCGCTGCGCGGGGCCGCCTGCGCATGGCGGCGGCCATCGTGCTTTTCGCCGGTGCCGTGGCGCTGCTGGCAGCGTTCGTGTCGCTCGGCGATTCGATTGCGCGATGGCGGCTCTTCGGGCTGTTGTCGCTGCCGGTGTGCGGGCTGGTGCTGCTGGAGCAACTGTTCCGCAACGTGCCGGACGATCTTCGCTGGCACGCCAAGCCCTTGTCGCTCGCTGTCGCCTGCGTGTTCCTGTACGACATCTACCTCTACTCCCTCGCCCTTCTCACCGGCTCGTTCGATCCCGCGTCGGTGGCAGTGCGCGGCACCGTGCATGCGCTGGCCGTTCCGCTGTTGTTCGTCGCGTCCAAGCGTCACGGGCCGTGGGTGGCGCAGTTGCAGGTCTCGCGCAGCGCGGCCTTCCATACCGCGACGCTGCTGCTGACGGGGCTGTACCTGCTGTTCATTGCGGGCGTCGGCTACTACGTGCGGGATTTCGGCGGCGAATGGGGCACGGCGCTGCAGCTCGGCCTGGTGTGTGTGGCGCTCGTCGTACTGGCGGTGCTCGTGTTCTCCGGTGCGGCGCGCGCCCGGGTGCGGGTATTCATCGGCAAGAACTTCTTCAGCTATCGCTACGACTACCGCACCGAATGGCTGCGCTTCACCGCCATGCTGTCCGGCAACAGTTCGCCGCGCGAGATGGGCGGCCTCGTTGTGCGGGGGCTGGCCGAGATGCTGCCCAGCCCGGCCGGCGCCTTATGGTCGGTGGCCCCCGGCGGCTCCGAAATCGTGCAAAGCGCGACCTGGAATTTTCCGAGCCTTGCCGACAGCGAACCCGCAGCCTCGCGATTTGCCGGTTTCCTGCTTGCGAAGGAATGGATCGTCGATCTCGACGAGTACCGCCGGTATCCCGAACGCTATGACGGCGTGGCGGTGCCCCCGTGGCTGCTCGAATCGAAGCAGGCCTGGCTGGTGGTGCCGCTCATCATGCTCGGCCAGCTGATCGGTTTCGTCGTGCTGGCGCGCCCGCATGTGCCCACCGAGCTGAACTGGGAGGTGCGTGATCTGCTCAAGACGGCCAGTCGTCAGGCCGCGAGCTACCTCGCGCAGATGAATGCCGCCGAGGCGCTGCTCGAAACGCGCAAGTTCGACGCCTTCAACAAGATGTCTGCTTTTGTGGTGCATGACTTGAAGAACATCGTCACGCAGTTGTCGCTCATGATGCAGAACGCCAGACGCCTGCAGGACAATCCCGAATTCCGCCAGGACATGCTGACCACCGTGGAGAACTCGTTGGAAAAGATGCGCCAGCTGATTCTTCAGTTGCGAGAAGGCGAAACGCCGGTGGGTGTGCTGCACCGCGTCGACTTGGCGCCTGTCGCGCAGCGGCTTCAAGCGCTTTCGCTGGCCCGCGGGCGGTCGCTCGAACTGCAGATGGATGAGGGCATCGTCGTGCCCGCCCACGAAGAACGCATTGCCCGCGTACTCGGGCATCTAGTGCAGAACGCATTCGACGCAACCCCGGCGCCCGGGCGCGTGTGGCTGTCGATCGAGCGCGATAACTCCGTGGTGAAGGCGGTCGTCGGTGACACGGGCCACGGCATGACGGCCGAGTTCGTGCAGACACGACTGTTCAAGCCGTTTCACACCACGAAGCAGAGCGGCATGGGCATCGGCGCCTATGAGAGCGACCAGTATGTTCGTGAACTGGGCGGACGCATCGTCGTGGACACCGAAGCAGGCCGCGGCACCGTGATCACGCTCCATCTGCCCCTGTTCGAATCCCGGCAAGCCGCCGAGCTCGAAACCACGACCGCGAAATGACCACTGCCAAGACCCCTCAGCTTCTCATCGTCGAGGACGATCCGGCCCTGCAGACGCAGATCAAGTGGTCGCTCGACCGCTTCGCGTCGATGGTCGCGAGCGATCGGCCGAGCGCGCTGGCGCAATTTCGCCGCAACCCCACGCCGGTCGTGACGATGGACCTCGGCCTGCCGCCCGACCAGGATTCGGTGTCCGAAGGCTTCGCGCTGCTGGACGGTCTGCTCGACATCGATCCTGGCGTGAAGGTGATCGTGTTGACCGGCCAGAACGACCGGGCGAATGCGTTGCGCGCCTGTGGCCTGGGTGCCTACGACTTTCTCACCAAGCCGTTTGAAGCCGATGTGCTGACCCTCACCGTCGAGCGTGCGCTGCGCCTGCACGATCTGCAAAGCGAGAACGCGCGCCTGAGCGCGTTGACCGTGGACGACGCGCTCGGCGGCGTGACCACGCGCGATGCCGGCATGCTGCGCGTGTGCCGCACGATCGAGAAGGTGGCACCGTCCAATGCGAGCGTGATGCTGCTGGGCGAAAGCGGCACCGGCAAGGAGGTGCTGGCGCAGGCGCTGCATCAGGCGTCCAGGCGCAAGGGCAAGTTCGTCGCGATCAACTGCGCGGCCATTCCCGAGAATCTGCTCGAAAGCGAACTGTTCGGCTACGAGCGGGGGGCGTTCACGGGCGCCGCCAAGATGACGGTGGGCCGCATCGAGACCGCCGATCGCGGCACGCTCATGCTGGACGAGATCGGCGATCTGCCGCTGTCCTTGCAAGCCAAGCTGCTGCGCTTCCTGCAGGAGCGCACGATCGAGCGCTTGGGCGGGCGCCAGGAGATTGCGATCGACGTGCACATCGTGTGCGCGACCCACCAGGACCTCAAGACGCTCATCGGCGAGGGCCGGTTCCGTGAAGACCTGTACTACCGCCTTGCCGAGATCGTGATCGAGATTCCGCCGCTGCGCGATCGGCAGGGCGATGCCGTTCTGCTGGCCCATTCCTTCCTCAAGCGTTTCGCGCAGGAGCAGCGCACGAGCCTGCGCTTCAGCGACGATGCGGTGCGCGCGATCGAGGCACACGACTGGCCGGGCAATGTGCGGCAGTTGCTGAACGTGGTGAAGCGCGCGTCCATCATGGCCGAGGGCAACCGCGTCACCCGTGACGATCTCGGCCTGCCTGATGCGGGAACGGAAGAAGAAGATCCCGAAGCGTTGAACCTGCGCGCCATCCGGGACAAGGCGGAGCGCGGTGCCGTCGTCACAGCGCTGGCGCGCACCAACGGCAACATCGTCAAGGCCTCGGAGATCCTCGGGATCACACGGCCCACGCTCTACGATTTGATGAACCGCCTGGCGATCCGTGTCGATCGTACTGGCGACGCGAAGGGACAGCAGCAGTGAACAGAACCTATTCGACCGCGGCGTGGGTCTTGGTATCGGCCCTGCTGTTCGGGTGCGCCGAAGATCCGGACCAACTGATTGCCTCGGCCCGCGAGTCGCTGCAGCAGCACGAGACGCAGACGGCCATCATCCAGCTCAAGAACGCCTTGCAGCAACGCGCCGACTCGCCGGAAGCGCGCTTCCTGCTGGGCCGTGCGCTGCTCGAGAGCGGTGACGGCGTGGCGGCTGCCGTCGAGCTGAAGAAGGCGCGCGAGTTGAAGCATCCCGACGTCGACGTATTGCCGCCGCTGGCTCGGGCGCTGTTGCGCCAGGGTGAGTTCAAGACGATCACCGCCGACTTTGCCGCGGTGGACCTCGCCGATGCTGCGGCGCAGGCCGATCTGAAGACATCGGTGGCCACTGCGTTTGCGCGCCAAGGCAACCGACAGGCGAGCGAGTCGGCTTTGCGGGCCGCGCTCGCCGCGGTGGATGGCTACGCGCCCGCGTTGGTGCTGCAGGCTCGCACGCAAGCCGGCGACAAGCAGTTCGATTCGGCGCTCGCCATCCTCGACAAGGTTCTGGCGCAAGCGCCCGGCAATGTCGACGCGCTGGAACTCAAGGGCGACGTGCTGCTGCGCGGCAAAGGCGACCAGGAGGGGGCGCTCGAGGCGTATCGCAAGGCGCTCGCCGAGCGCAGCGACTTCCTGGCGGCGCACACCGGCATCATCATGGTTCAGCTGGCCCGCAAGGATCTCGCCGCCGCCGCCGCGCAGGTGGACGCGATGAAGAAGGCGCTGCCCAAGCACCCGGCCACGCGCTACTTCGAGGCGCTCATGGCCTTCGAGAAGGCCGACTACAAGACGGCAGGTGAACTTGTCGCGCAGTTGCTGAAGTCAGCGCCGGAAGACCGCAACCTGCTGTACCTGGCCGGCGCGGTGGAGTTCCGCAAGGGCGCGCTCCGGCAGGCGGAGACGAACCTGCAGAAGGTGCTGGCGGCCGTGCCGGCCCATCGCCAGACCCGGCTGCTGCTGGCACAGATCTACGCCCGCACCGGCCAGTCGAGCAAGGTGCTCGACATGGTGGAGCCGTTGCTCGCAGGCGAGAAGCCCGACGCCGCGGCACTGTCGCTCGCGGGCCAATCTCATCTGCAGGCCGGCGATGCGGCCAAGGCCGAAGAGCTGTTCGGCCGGGCCGCCAAGCTGAATCCGGACGATCCCAAGGCCGGCACTGCGCTTGCGCTCACGCGCATGTCACGCGGCGAAACCGAGGCCGCATTCGGCGAACTCGAGCGCATTGCGTCGGCCGACACCGGCACGACGGCTGACCTCGCGCTGATCAGCGCGCATCTGCGGCGGCGCGACTTTGCGAACGCACTGAAAGCCGTCGACAGCCTCGAACGCAAGAACCCCGGCCAAGCCATGACGGAGCAACTGCGCGGCACCTGCCTGATCGGGCTGCGACAGGCTGAGGCGGCGCGCGCCAGCTTCGAGCGGGCGTTGAAGCGTGATCCGCTGTACTTTCCGGCCGCGGCGAGCCTTGCCGCGCTCGATCTCTCAGAGAAGAAGCCGCAGGACGCGCAGAAGCGGTTCGACGCGCTGTTGGCACAACAGCCGGAGCATCTTCAGGCGCTGCTCGCGGTCGCGAGCCTGCGCAAGCGCAACGGAGGCAGCCATGACGAGGTGGCTGCGCTTCTTTCAAACGCGATCAAGCTCAACCCCACCGCGGCGGCGCCGTGGCTGCAGCTGATCGAACACCATCTCGCCGCCGGCCAAGCTGGTCCGGCACTCGTCGTCGCCCAGGAGGCTGCCGCGCGGCTGCCCGAGGACCTTCAAGTGCTCGATGCACTGGGCAGGGCACAGGTCCTCGACGGCAATGCCAACCAGGCCATCGCGACGTTCAACAAGTTCGCGACCCTGCAGCCGAAGTCGGCGCTGCCGCATGTGCGCCTTGCCGACGTGTACATGGCTACCAAGGATTCGCCTGCCGCACAGCAAAGCTTGCAGCGCGCACTCGCGATCACGCCCAACCTGCTCGCCGCGCAACGCAATCTCATGCTGCTGCAACTGGCCGAGGGCCGTTCCGCGAATGCCTTGGCCGTTGCCAGGGACGTGCAGAAGCAGCGGCCGAAGGAGGCTGTCGGCTTCTTGCTGGAAGGCGACGTCCACGCTGGCGGCAAGAAATGGGGAGAGGCGATTGCCGCCTACCGCGCCGGGCTGAAGGCGGCACCGGGCGGGACGCCGGCCGCGATAAAACTGCATGCCGCGCTCTTGCTGTCAGGCAAGCGGCCCGAGGCGGACAACTGGGCCGATACCTGGCTTCGCGATCATCCGAAGGACGCTGCGTTCCTGGCCTATCTGGGCGAAGGCGCGTTGCACGCGCGCGCATACAAGGAGGCCGAGCGGCGGTACGTGCGGCTTGTGGAACTGCATCCCGATAACGCGCTGGCTCTGAACAATCTCGCGTGGGCCATGACGGAGCTGAAGCGCCCGGGCGCGGTGGCGTACGCAGAGAAGGCGACGACGCTGCAGCCTGATCAGCCGGTTCTGATGGACACGCTGGCTGCAGCACTGGCTGCCGAGAATCAGCTGGCGAAGGCACTCGAAGTCCAGCGCAAAGTTGTCGAACTCGCGCCGGACACGCCTGAGTTCCGCCTGCGGCTTGCCCGGCTGTACGTGCAGTCGGGGCAAGGCGACAAGGCGCGTCCCGAATTGGATCGACTGGCCAATCTGGGCGAAAAGTTCAAGGGCCAAGCCGAGGTGGCGCAGCTGATGAAGGCGCTTTAGGGCGGGTTCATCCCGTCGTTCCGTCGCCGAAGCTGCGTTGCCACGCCTTGATGCTGAGGTGGCGCACGAGCAGTGGCGGCGGCATGCGCAGCCAGTGTGCGCGCAAATACAGCATGAACAGCGCCGGACCCGTCAGGACATCCGATGCGCTGCGATGCGGCGGGCGCAGGGCGCGGCTCCAGAGGGTGTCCATCCAGTGGTTCAGTGGCCATCCTGGGCCGTTCGACGCACTATCAGCGACCAGTCCGTCCGGCGCCGGCGTCGCGAACACGCGCTGCGCATGCCGCAGGCCGTAGTACAGAGGACGCGCCAAGTCGAGTTCCGCCGCACGCCGCACCAGCCTCGGCCAGAACGCCGGATCGACGCCGAAGTGCCTCAGCAGCAAGTCGATGTCCGACAGATCCCGCAGACCATGGCTCAACTCGTCGTTGTGGAATAGATGGGTCATGCTGTGCAGGACCATGTCGGTGGGAGCCAGAACGCGAACCGTGGCCCTGGTGCCTTCGACGTCGCAGGCGGCGGCGAACAGCTTTGCCGCATCGGGCTTGAGCCGGGCTGTCTCGGGCAAGATCGTGTGGTGCACGTCGAGCACCGTGTCCCGGAATATGTGCTGCATCGGCGGCAGCTCATGCATCCACTGGCGGTAGTACTTCTGGTCGTAGGCGGAGTGGTGGGTGCTCGCCCAGCCGCTGGCCATCAGCGAAGCCTCGACCTCCGGCAATCGGGCCTTGGGTACCAGGATGTCGATGTCTGAGAACACCCGTCCTCGCGCCGCCGGCAAGTTCGCGAAGAGATAGGCCGCGCCTTTCAGCAGGATCGGCGCAATCCCGAGGGGTCGCAGCGTCTGCGCAATCAGCGCCACCTCGCGTGTGACTTGCGCATGCTGCGCTCGAGCGACGGCTTGTGCGGCCTGCAGGTGAGCCCGCGGTCCATCAGGCACTTCCCCGAGAGTGTGCGCGTTGTCCAGCATGTCCCCTAACCGTGCGAGCAAGCCGGCGTGACGAGCCTCTCGCACCACGGTGTCCCACTCACGTGCCGTGAGGCCGTGTGCCAGCTCGGGCAGGCACAACGCGCTCGTCAGGATGTTCTGGCGCTTCGCTTGCATCTGGCTGGTCGGGCTAGCCTGCGACGGCTGCGACGGCTGCCGAGAACGAATGCAGCCTGCCGCTTAACGATGGCAGCCGCGCGAAGATGCTCGCTGCCTCCTCGAGATCGCTGTAGACGAACTCGAAGCAATCGCAGCGGTCAACTACTCCGGCGAGCAGATCGAAACCCTGGCGGCCGTGCACGTTGTAGTTGAAGGCGTTGTCCGCCAGGTGCATGAAGGCTCGCGCCTTCGGCAGGGACGTGAGCGCGGCCTTGGCACCGGCGACGTAGCGCGGCAGTACGATCCAGCGAGGCTCGGCCTTGTCGCCCGCTCGGCGCACTCCTTCAACCGGTGGACGCACATGCGCGACGCTGCCTTTGGTCGTTTCGGTCACGACGGGACCAAATGCGGCATCCGGCGCAAAGCGGCGAATGACTTCGATGGACGCATTCTTGAGACTGATAGGCCGAGGCAACGGAACGACGGCCGCGGTTGCCGTCTCGATCAGCGCAAGTTCATCAGAGAGGAGACGCCAACCGCGAAAACTCAGGCCAGCGCAGAGCGTGCTTTTTCCCGAGCCCGAAGGCGCAGGCAGGATCAGAGCCCTCCCGTCACGCTCGACCACTGCTGCGTGGATCGTCAGGTACTGATGGCAATGGCTGGATACGCACCAATTGAGGCCCCATTCCAGCATCGGGAAACCTTGATCGCCAGGTAGCGGCGCGAAGGGCTCGGCATCGTCGAAGCGAAACACGACCTGCGGATGAAACCATCGACGCAGCGAGCGAGGCCGCTCGACGCTGATGTGAAAATCGGCGAAGCCGTCGTCGGGTTCGACGGCGTGGTTGGCGTAGTGCAGCGCGATGCCGTGATGCACGGCTTGCAGCGAGGAGCGGATGCGCGTGACAACAGGGCCGGTGCGCAACCGCAATCCACCATGCTTCAAGCGCCGTTGCAGTTCATCATGGGATGCATCATTGACGATCACGATGAATGGATTGTCGCCAACCCAATGCGAGTGAATTCGTCCAGGATGCCGCGAAGTGTCGATTCGTCCGCGGCATGCTGGGACGCGAGGTCGACGGGCGAGCTGCCAAAGGTGTTCAGCAACTCACCGATGCCGGCCGGAGAGCGCAAACTGCACAGCGCGTTGAGCACATCACCGGCTGTAGCACTCAGCAGGTGCGTAGAGCCGGTCGCCTGGGCGTACACCACCCATTCGTCGCCCCACTCGCGCATGGCCGTGGGAACGCCGATCCATCGTTCCGCGGTGCTGGCCCTCGGTTCGCCGGGGTGGGACGGTCCCACAGGTTTCAAACGGGCATCGTCGACTTGAGCCAGTCCTCGAGCGAGCCATTCCCGGCTGGCTGGGAGTAGCCGGCGAACCATTGGATTCCGGCGGTCGGCTCGTAGTAGCCCTTCTGGGTGAACGAGAGCCAAACCAGTTTCACGGTCGTCACGCTCAGCACCTCCGGGGACGTCCAGTTTTTGGCCGCGTTCAGCAGCGCCGCAACGATATGGCGCGCGATGGCGTTGCGGTCGCCGCCTTGCAACTCGAGCACATCGAGCAGCGTTTTCCCCGGGTAGCCGTATGCGGATCCGAAGACGTCATTGAACTTCGTGGCGTCGTCGCCTTTGGCCACAAACGGCGTGGGCCAGTTCGAGTAGTGCTGAGGCTGCTTCCAGTAACCCGGCGTACGACCGCTGCAACCGAAGGTGCGATCAGGGCGACTGGTGTTGATCGACGCGAACGACGATGCTGGCGTGCAGACGGAACCGCCGCCGGTGGCCATCACTGAGGGACTGCTGACCGTCAGCACCACGGGCACCGCACCCAAGCCACCGCGCAGCAACCGTCTGCGTGCGAGGCTCGCCGCCGGAGGCACGGCTGCGGGCGAAGCGTTCGTCGAGTTGTTTGCGGTCATGATGCTGCTCTCATTCATGTTTTGAAGTATAGGCATCGCCATCCGACGTGAAGCTCATGACTGGCCCCCGTGGGTCGGGGTACATGTCCCCTCATTTGAACGTGCGGCCGCTCGCTGAGAACAAAGGGCCTCATGTCTCCATGAGGCCCTTGCCACAATCCACCTTCGCCGTTGAGCGGCGCCGAACGCGCTAGCTCTTGCGACGACGAGCGCTCAGACCGAGGCCCGCGAGCGCCAATCCCACCAGCGCAACGCTACTCGGCTCCGGCACCTGAAAGATTCCACTCACATCCCCATCGACCAGAAAGTCAGTGTCCTGACCGGCGGCAAGCTGGGTCAAAACAGTGCCTGGCAAGTTGTCGATATCGCCATCAACGTTGACGAACAGATAGAACGGGTCCGGTGAGACGAAATAGTTCATCCCCTCGGTTGTCAGAGTGAACTCCTTGAAGAACAGATCGAAGGCTACCGAGTTTCCTACCGTGACACTGGAACTGATCAGTTCATTGCTGAACGCAACTCGAATATCGTCGCTCGTGGTTCCCGCGGGCGTGGGGAGGGACGATGTGGGATTCAGAATGCCGGTATTGAACGCCGTGTTGTTGTCCGCATCTATCCAGAATTCAAACGACCCGCTGGTTCCCGTAAAGATGTTGTTGCCCGCGCCGCCAATCGTGCCGCTTGCCCGAAAGAGCGCATAGAGGGAGTAATCTTTGGGATCCGCACTGAAGTCGATGCTGTTAAGTGTCGGGGAGCCATTCAGTGTGAGGTCGAAGTTGACCGCATAGGCGGTCGCTTCAAACGTCCCGGCGGCGGCATTGGTCGTGACGCGCTCCTTGTAACGCCCCCCGCCCACTACGTCGGCTGTCACCAGATTGGGATCAGTGCCGGGCACACTTCCCTCCTGCACTTGAAACACCGGATAGGCTTGCGCTCCAGTGCTCAGGGCGAGCAGACCGATGACGGTCGCGAACGTTGACAAGGTACGCTTCATTTTGATCTCCGTTTGGCGAGCACCTGATTGCTCGGATGCTTTGCCAAAGCAGAGTGTGTGCCACATCGAAAAAATCCTTCTATAACAATTGGTTAGCCCGCGACCAAGGCGAGCCCCGGATGTATATGTAAACCTTGCCGACAGTCCCGTTTGCGATGGCCGTTCGGGACTGGCGCCGACCGTCTTGATCCTTGTAGGCCGCCACTCGCATCGTGCTAATGTCCTATGAGTTTGCGTGAGGGACGACGGATGGCAAGCGGCCAAGAAAAAGAAACTGTAGGCAAGTCACGCGACGAAATTGCGGCGGCATACAAGTCGGAGCCATGGTGGTACGACGTTCGCGGCTTCTTCATCCTCACCCTTGCCTACAACAGCACGCTGCCGGCTCAGCTTCGCTTCTTGGGGCGCAACTTCGGCGCGCGGCATATCGAGGTCGCCTGCGGCACCGGCACGCTGCTCGAGTTGATGCTTCGCTGGCGGAGGTGGCACAAGCTGCCGGCGGCCAGCATCGTCGGAGTCGACTACGCCGAGTCCATGCTTGCGGGGGCGCGCCACCGCTTCAAGGGGCGCGAGAACATCGAGTTTCGGCACGCGGACGCTGCGGCGCTGCCGTTTCCTGACGGGAGTTTCGAGACGGCCAACATCGCGAACGCCGTTCACTGTTTTCCAGACGTGAACGGTGCGTTGCGAGACGTGCTCCGCGTTCTCAAGCCCGGCGGCAGCCTGGCAGCCAACGTGTTGCTGTATCCGCGGGGCGTGTGGCCGCTGCGCCGAATGGCCCAGTGGATCAACGATTGGGGAATCCGCAAAGGCATCCTGTACACGCCCTACGAGCGGGACGACATCAGGGAGCGCTTCCTTGCCGCGGGATTCACTATCACGTCGGAGGACGTGTCGGGCAACTGCTACAACGTCCTGTGCCGCAAACCGTGAGCGCTCCGGCGGACGCGGCGGCCGAAGAGCTGGATGGTGCCCCATCAGCGGCCGGTTTCGACTATGGCGAGGCCTTCTCCCGGAATATCGGTTGGGTCACGCAGGCCGAGCAGGAAAGGCTTCGGGGCGCTCGCGTGGCGATTGCCGGCCTCGGAGGCGTAGGCGGCGCGCACCTGCTCACGCTTGCTCGTCTTGGGATCGGGCGCTTCAACGTGGCCGACTTCGATCAGTTCGGCGTCCACAACTTCAATCGTCAGTCCGGGGCGTTCATGTCCACGGTCGGCCAGACAAAATCCGGCGTGATGGTTCGCCTGGCGCGTGACATCAATCCGCTGGCTGAGATCAACGCTTTCGCGGACGGAGTCACGCCGCAGAACGTCGGCGAGTTCCTGCGCGATGTCGATGCGTACGTCGATGGCATCGACTTCTTCGCGATGGACGCTCGGCGGTTGCTTTTCGAGGAGTGCCGCCGCCGTGGCATTCCGGCGGTTACGGCCGCCCCGCTGGGAATGGGCGTGTCGCTGCTGTACTTTGCGCCGGGTGAGATGAGCTTCGAGGAGTATTTCCGCCTCGAAGGCCACGATCGGCAGGAGCAATTCGCGCGCTTTATCGCCGGGCTTTCGCCGGCCATGTTGCAACGCCGCTACCTGGCGGACGAGAGTGCGGTCAACTTTGGCGAGCAACGCGGTCCGTCGACCGTCATGGCCTGCGACCTATGTGCCGGCGTCACCGGTACGGCAATCCTCAAGTTGCTGTTGCGGCGCGGCGGCGTCAGGCCGGCGCCTTGGGCAATGCAGTTTGATGCCTACAGTCAGAAGCTGCGCTTCACCTGGCGCCCGTTCGGCAATGCCAATCCTCTGCAGCAATTGCTGCTCGCCTTCATCCGTCCGAAGCTCGGGCGTGGCGGAGTGCGCGGATGAACTGGCTTTGTGTGCCAAGTGCCGCGTCATCCTTCATTTGAGGCGTTGCGGTCGAGGCTGTAACGCCACTACCATCGCGGCCGCAGCGCAGTTGTTACAGCCGGTGAATGTCCTGGATCAGGGCGCCAACCGGGCGGCTCGCTGGATGTTCATTACGGTCACTGGAGGAAGTCGCCTTGCGTATCTCAACTCGTCATTGCTCGACGGCCGCTCGACTCTCCATCCTCGGCGTCCTTGTCGCTCTGCTTGCGGCGTGCGCCAGTTCCAATGGCAGCTTCCCACCGGCACCAGCCGAGGCAGCCAATCAAGACTATTCCTACATCATCGGCCCCGGCGACACGGTCAACATCATCGTCTCGCGCAACCCCGAGCTCTCGATGTCGGTGCCGGTTCGCCCGGACGGCAAGATTTCGGCGCCGCTGGTCGATGAACTGACTGCGCAGGGCAAGAACTCGGTCGAACTCGCCCGCGAGATCGAAAAGCAGCTCTCGAAGTACATCCGTGATCCGGTCGTCACCGTGATCGTTACGGCGTTCGTCGGCCCGTACAGCGAGCAGGTCCGGGTGGTCGGAGAAGCGGCCAAGCCGCAGTTCCTGCCGTACAAGCAGAAGATGACCGTGCTCGACGTGATGATCGCCGTGGGTGGGCTCACCGATTTCGCGGCCGGCAACAGTGCGACGATCCTGCGTACGTCGGAGAACAACAAGCAGTATTCGGTGCGCCTGCGCGACCTGATGAAGCGCGGCGACATCTCGGCCAACGTCGAGATGATGCCGGGCGACATCCTGATCATTCCGCAAAGCTTCTTCTGAGCCAGCCCGGCGCTCGCCGAGCAAGCGTGTGGCGAGGGCCTGCCCTCTGTCTGCGCGTTGGCGCGTCGCGCAAGAGCGCCTCACTCCGAGACCGATGAGATGTACGAGTCGTTGAGCCAGATTGCCGGTATCGGCAGGGCGATGTGGAAATACCGCTGGCCGGGCGTGTTGGTGGCCTGGATCGTGGCCGCCATCGCGACGGCCGTGGTGTTCCGCATCCCCGACGAGTACGAAGCCACGGCGCGCATCTACGTCGACACACAGTCGATCCTCAAGCCGCTCATGTCGGGCCTGGCGGTTCAGCCCGACATCGACCAGCAGGTCGTCATGCTCAGCCGCACGCTGATCAGCCGCCCGAACATCGAGAAGCTGGTGCGCATGGCCGATCTGGACTTGCAGAACTCCACCAAGGCCGAGCAGGAGGCGACGATCGAGTCGCTGATGAAAACGCTGCAGATCCGCAGCACAGGGCGCGACAACCTGTACTACCTGGCACATCGCGACCCAGAGCCCGAGAAGGCCAAGCGGGCCGTCCAGTCGCTCGCATCCATCTTCGTGGAGTCGAGCCTCGGCGCGAGCCGGAAGGACACCGATGCAGCCAAGGTCTTCCTGAACGAGCAGATCAAGAGCTACCAGACCAAGCTGGAAGAGGCCGAAGCACGGCTGAAGGAATTTCGCCTCCGCAACATTGCGCTGCAGTACGGCGACGGCAAGGACTCGGCGTCCCGTCTGGGCGAACTGAGCGCGAATCTCGATCGCGCGAAGCTTGAACTGCGTGAAGCCGAGCGGGCGCAGGAAGCCGCCAAGGCGGCCCTGCAGAACGAGACGGCGCAGAGCGCCAATCTGACGACGCGCAGCCTGTTGCAGGAATCCGCCATCTCCGTCTCCACTCCTGAGATCGATGCCCGCATCGAGGCCCAGCAGCGCAACCTCGACATGCTTCTCCAGCGATTCACGGAGTTGCATCCCGATGTCATCAGCGCGCGGCGGCTGCTGAAGGATCTCGACGCGCAGAAGAACAAGGAAATGGCCGAACTGCGGCGGGTCGCGCTGGCGGCTCCGAGCAGCGGCTCGAACGTGCAGAACAACCTGGCCTACCAGGAACTGAACCGGATGGTGGCCATGTCCGAAGTCCAGGTGGCTGGCCTGCGCGCCCGCGTCGCGGAGTACGCGAGCCGCTATGAACAGGCCCGCAACCAGATGAAGACTGCGCCCCAGATCGAAGCCGAGGCCGCGCAACTCAATCGCGACTACGACATTCACAAGAAGAACTACGAAGACCTGGTGTCGCGGCGGGAGGCGGCGGCAATGTCGGGTGATCTCGATGTCGCGTCCGGTGTCGCCGACTTCCGGTTGATCGATCCGCCGCGCGTGTCGTCCCAGCCGGTGTCGCCCAACCGCTTGCTGTTGCTGGCCGGCGCACTCGCCGTGTCAATCGGCGCAGGAATCTTCACGACCTTTGCAGCCAGCCAGCTCCGGCCGGTGTTTCACCGTGCCGTCGATCTGCGCGACAGGTTCGAGCTTCCGATCCTCGGCGTGGTGTCGCACGTGCTGAGCGACGGAGACGCGCGCCGTGAGCGAGTCGATCTCGTGCGCTTTTCCGCCGCAACGGGCGGGCTGCTGGTCCTGTTTGCAGCGGGCCTCACGGCCATGTCCATCATGGCGGGGCGCTGACATGAGCAGTCTCATCGAACAGGCTGCACAGCGGCTCGAGCAACTCCGGCAGGCGGGCATTGCGCCCGAGGACACCGTGTCCCGGCCGCGCATCGACGCGGCGGCAGTGATGGCGCCAACGGCGCATGCGGTATCGCCCGAGGCGGAGGAGCCGCCGCAAGCCGCCGCACGCCGTGTCGAACTCGACCTCGAAGCGCTGGCGCGTGCCGGCATCGTCACGCCGAGCGCCGCTCGCTCGCGCATTGCCGATCAATACCGGGTGATCAAGCGGCCGCTGATCCTCAACGCCGTGGGCAAGGGCGCATCGACGATCGCGCACGGCAACCTCATCATGGTGACCAGCGCGCTGGCCGGCGAAGGCAAGAGCTTCACATCAGTCAATCTCGCGATGAGCATCGCCGCCGAACTCGACCACACCGTGATGCTGGTCGATGCCGACGTGGCGCGGCCGTCGGTGCTGCGCATGCTGGGTCTGCCGCCGGCGCCGGGGCTGCTCGACGTTCTGGAGCAGTCCGACGATCTGTCGAACGTGCTGCTGCGCACCAACATCGACAAGCTGACGCTTCTGCCCGCGGGAACGGCGCATCCTCGCGCCACCGAACTGCTGGCCAGCGATGCGATGGCGCAACTGTTGCAGGAAATCTCGACGCGCTACGCGGATCGCATCGTGATCTTCGATTCCCCGCCGCTGCTGCTGACCACCGAGTCGCGCGTGCTGGCGTCGCACATGGGCCAGGTGGTCGTCGTGGTGCAGGCGGAGAAGACGCTGCAAAGCGATGTGCAGAACGCCCTGGCGACCATCGAGGCTTGTCCGGTGCGGCTGATGCTGCTCAACAACGCCCGCAGCGATACGCGCGACGCCTACGGCTATGGCTACGGCGCCTACGGGTCGGAATACCGCGACCGGAACGCCAAGCCGGCGGCCGGCGCAGCTTGAAGGGCTTTCGAGCAATGCACAGCGCGCGGCAACGCAGGTTCGAGCGCACGCGCGTGGCCACGGCGGCAGCGCTGTTGCCGGTGATGCTTGCGTGCGCGGCGCCGGCGTTCGCGCAGGATGGCGCCGTGGCGGGTGGTGCGCGCGCCTACGCGATCGTTCCGAGCGTCGGCCTGCGGCAGACCCTCACCGACAACGTCCGACTCACCTCGACCAACCGCGAAGCTGCGGCGGTGACCGAAGCCACCGCCGGCGTGCGTGCCACGCGCTACGGTGGGCGCTTCAACGGCTTCCTCGACTACGCATTGACAGGGCGCGTCCAGACGCAGGGTTCACCGCAGGACGACGTCTCACAGACGCTCAACGCTTTCGCCAACGCCGAGCTGATCGACCAGTGGATGTTCGTCGACGTGCGCGGCGTGATCGCGCAACAGGCGATCTCCGCCTTCGGCACGCAGTCGGTGGACAGCAGCGTATCGAACCCGAATCGCACTGAAACTCGCAGCTTCAGCGTGTCGCCGTACTGGGTCGGCAGCCTTGCGGGGGTTGCCGACTACGAAGTGCGGCTCGACCATTCGGCCACCGATACCAGCAGCGGCGTGGCCTCCGATGCCGCGACCACCACGGCGCTGGCGCGCATTGGCGGCGGCAACCCGCTCGGTTTCGGCTGGTCCACCGACGCCACGCACGTCACGTCCGACTACACCGCCGGCCGGCGCACCAAGGATCAACGCCTGCGCGGCGTGCTGACGTACGCAGTGACGCCGCAGTTCAACGCCGGCGTCATCGTCGGACGCGAGCAGAACAACTACGAGAGCGTCGAGATGCGCAGCCACGATACCGGCGGCGTGCAATTCAACTGGCGGCCGAGCGAGCGCACGACGCTCACCGGCAACTACGAAAGCCGCTTCTTCGGTCATTCGCACGCCCTCAGTTTCGTGCACCGCACCGGCCGGACGATCTGGACCTTCACCGACAGCCGCAACATCTCCACGAACGCGAGCCAGGCCGGCACGGCGGCGCTGGGCAGCGCCTACGACCTGTTCTTCCAGCAGTTCGCGTCGCAGGAACCTGACCCGATCCAGCGCGATCTGCTGGTGCGCCAGTTCCTCCAAGCCAACGGCATCGCACCGAACGCCGTCATCGTCGGCGGCTTCCTGTCGTCTGCCGCAACGGTTCAGCGGCTGCAGGCGCTGTCGGTCGGGCTTCGCGGCGTCCGCACCACGATCACGTTCCACCTGACGCAAAGCAGCAGCGGCCGGCTCGACAACATCGTCACCGCTGTCGACGACCTCACCAACAGCAGTCAGGTGCGCCAGCGCGGCCTGCATGTGGACGTGTCGCACCGGCTGACGCCGCTCTCGTCGATCAGCTTCATCGTGTCGACGCAGCGCACCCAGGGCGATCTGGCCAGCCAGGAGTCGACGCTGAACTCGCTGAGCACGACCTGGTCGACACGCACCGGCCCGCGCTCCACGCTGTCTGCCGGCGCCCGCTGGGTCGATTTCGACAGCAACGCCCAACCCTACGTGGAGCGCGCGCTCTTCGCCAATCTGCGGCTGCAGTTCTGAGCCATGTATGAAGCCTTCTACGGTCTGACCAGCAAGCCGTTCCAGCTCAACCCCGACCACAGCTTCTACTTCGATTCGAAGCAGCACCGCCGCGCCAAGGCGTACCTCGACTATGGCGTGATGCGCAACGAGGGCTTCATCGTCATCACCGGCGAGATCGGCGCGGGCAAGACAACCATTCTGGCGGGGCTGCTGAGCACGCTCGATCCGAACAAGGTGGTCGTCGGCCAGCTGGTCACCACGCAGCTCGATGCCGAAGACACGCTGCGCATGGTCGGCGCGGCCTTCGGGTTCCGTGTCAAGGGCGTGCCCAAGTCGGAGCTGCTGATCACGCTCGAAGCGTTCCTGCTCAGCCAAGCGAGCCAGGGCAAGCGCTGCTTGTTAGTGGTAGACGAAGCCCAGAATCTCACGCCGCGCGCGGTAGAAGAGTTGCGCATGCTGTCGAACTACCAGCTCGGCAACCAGTCGCTGCTGCAGAGCTTTCTGGTGGGCCAGCCCGAGTTCCGCGAGATCCTGCAGCGTCCCGAGATGGAGCAGTTCCGCCAGCGCGTGGCGGCCACCTGCCACATCGGGCCGCTCGATTTCGAGGACATGCAGCACTACATCGAGCACCGTCTCAGGCGCGCCGGCTCGAGCGGCAAGCCGGAATTCGATGCCGACGCGCTCGACGCCATCTACCAGGCGAGCCAGGGCATTCCGCGCCGCATCAACACCTTGTGCGACCGGCTGCTGCTGCTCGGTTTTCTGGCCGGGCGCACTCAGCTCACGGCCAGCGATGTGGCCGAGGTGGTGAAAGAGTTCACCGGCGAAGTCGGTGCGGCAAAGGCCTTGTCAGCCAGCGCCCGGGGCGGTGACAGTGGTGCGATGCCGCTCGACGCGAGCAACGTGCCGAGCCTGAGCCTCGACGCCGAAGTGTCCGAAGCGCTGTCGCGCGATCTGGCGGCTTTGAGTGCGGGCAACCAGGGTGATCGGCTGCAGCGCCTGGAGCGCAGCCTGATGCGGCTCGAGCGCATCAACCTCGAGACGCTGACTCTGATGCAGCGCCTGGTCAATGCTGCGAAGAAGGCGTCCGGCGGGAGCGGTGGATGAGCGCGCAGCCACACACCCAGCCCGGCTCCGGCGCGGTGGTCAATGCGATGACCATCGACGTCGAAGACTACTTCCAGGTCTCGGCGTTCGCCCCCTACATCCGCCGCAGCGAATGGGACGTTCGCGAGTGCCGCGTCGAGCGCAACGTGGAGCGCATCCTCGCCATGCTGGAGCGGCACGACACGCGCGCCACGTTCTTCACGCTCGGCTGGGTCGCCGAGCGCTATCCGCAGCTCGTTCGCCGCATCGTCGACGGCGGCCATGAACTGGCGAGCCACGGCTACGGCCACCAGCGCGCGAGCGACCTGAGCCGCCAGCAGTTCGACAACGACATCCAGTCCGCGAAGAAGGTGCTCGAAGACATTGCCGGCGTGGCGGTGCAGGGCTACCGCGCGCCGAGCTTCTCCATCGGCGAAGGCAACCTCTGGGCGTTCGACAGTCTCGCCAAGGCCGGCTACCGCTACAGCTCCAGCATCTACCCCATCCGCCACGATCACTACGGCATGCCCGATGCGCCGCGCTTCGCCCACCGCGTTGCGAGCGGGTTGCTGGAGGTACCGGTCACGACTCTGCGCATGCGCGGGCGCAACTTGCCGTCCAGCGGCGGTGGCTACTTCCGGCTGCTGCCGTACGCGCTGTCGCGCTGGATGCTGCGCCGCGTGAACGCGAGCGACCGTCAATCGGCGATCTTCTACTTCCATCCCTGGGAGATCGACGCCGGCCAGCCGCGCGTGGTGGGCATCGACGCCAAGACGCGCTTTCGCCACTACGTGAACATCCCGCGCATGGAAGCGCGGCTCGACCGGCTGCTGGGCGACTTCCGCTGGGGCCGCATGGACGAGATCTTTCTCGGCGCCTCCACTGCGCACTGAGCCCATGCCTGCCGTTCACCGACTGCAGCCCCACGACGCCGCTGCCGCAGCGCGCTGGGACGAGTTCGTGCTCGCCTGTCCCGAGGCGACGTTCTTTCACCGCGCCGGCTGGCACTCCATCCTGCGCGACATATTTCGCCACCAGCCGCATTTCCTGTATGCCGAAGACGCTGGCCGCATCGTCGGCGTGCTGCCGCTCGCGCGGGTCAAGAGCGTGCTTTTCGGGCATTCGCTGGTCAGCCTGCCGTTCGCGGTGTACGGCGGCGTCGCAGCAAGCGACCCGGCAGCCGTCGATGCATTGGAGCGCGAGGCGCAGCGACTCGCCGGCGAACTGGGCGTCGAGCATCTCGAGTTGCGCAACCTGCAGCCGCGCCACGCCGACTGGCCGAAGCAGGATCTCTACGTCACCTTCCGCAAGCCGATCCTCCCCGAGGAGGAGGCCAACATGCTCGCCATCCCGCGCAAGCAGCGGGCGATGGTGCGCAAGGGCATCAAGAACGGCCTGCGCAGCGACATCGATGCCGGCGTCGAGCGCTTCTTTCCGCTGTATGCCGGCAATGTGCACCGCCACGGCACACCCGCCTTGCCGCGGCGCTACTTCGAGGCGCTACTCGAGACCTTCGCCGGCGACGTGGACGTGCTCACCGTGCAGGCGCCGGACGGCCGGGCGCTGTCCAGCGTGCTGAGCTTCTACTTCCGCGACGAGGTGTTGCCGTATTACGCGGGCGACGACGAATCGGCGCGAGACCTCGCCGCCAACGACTTCAAGTACTGGGAACTGATGCGCCGCGCCTGCGCGCGGGGTCTGAAGCTGTTCGACTACGGCCGCAGCAAGCAGGGCACGGGGTCGTACGCATTCAAGAAGAACTGGGGCTTCGAGCCGCAGCCGCTTCACTACGAGTACTGCCTCTACAAGCGCGACGCCGTGCCGCAGAACAACCCGGCCAACGCCAAGTACCGGCTGCTGATCGAGACCTGGCGGCGCCTGCCCATCGGCCTCGCCAACTGGCTCGGGCCGCACGTCGTGCGCAACCTCGGCTGAGCCATGGCGAACCTGCTCTATCTCGTGCATCGCCTGCCGTACCCGCCCAACAAGGGCGACAAGGTGCGCTCCTTCCATCTGCTCAAGCACCTGGCCGCGCGGCACCGCGTGTACCTCGGCACCTTCGTCGACGACCCCGACGACGCGCAGCATGTCGACACCGTGCGGGCGATGTGCGCGGGCGTCCACGCGGCACGGCTGAACCCGCGGCTCGCCAAGCTGCGCAGCCTCGGCGGCCTGCTGCGCCGGCGCGCGCTGACGCTCGGCTACTACCGCGACGCGGACCTGGCCGACTGGGTGCAGCGCACCGTGGCGCAGCACCGCATCGAGACCGCGGTCGTGTTCTCCTCGTCGATGGCGCAGTACGTCGAGGCGCTGCCCGGCGGCGTGCGCACCCTGGTGGATTTCGTCGATGTCGACTCGGCCAAGTGGACGCAGTACGCCGGTGCGCATCGCTGGCCGCTGTCGTGGCTGTACCGGCGCGAAGGCGAGCGGTTGCTGGCCTACGAGCGCACCGTGGCGGCGCAGTCGCAGCGCTCCTTCTTCGTCACCGAGAACGAGACCGCGCTGTTCCGCCGCCTCGCCCCGGAAGCGGCGGCGTCGGTCGAGTCGATGAGCAACGGCGTCGACAGCGAGTTCTTCGCCCCCGATGTCGCCCGTGCCTCGCCCTTCGAGCCCGGCGAGATCCCGGTCGTCTTCACCGGTGCGATGGACTACTGGCCGAACGTCGATGCGGTCAGCTGGTTCGCCGGTGAGATGCTGCCGATCCTGCGCCGGCAATGGCCGACGCTGCGCTTTCACATCGTCGGCCGCAGTCCCACGCCGACGGTGCTCGCGCTGGCGGGCGACGCAGTGAACGTCACCGGCACCGTGCCCGACGTGCGTCCCTATCTGCAGCATGCCGCCGTGGTGGTGGCGCCGCTGCGCCTGGCGCGCGGCATCCAGAACAAGGTGCTCGAAGCGATGGCGATGGGGCGCCCGGTGGTCGCGTCGCGTCAATGCGTCGGCCCGATCGACGTGCTCGAGGGCTCCGACCTGTTGGCGGCCGACAGCGCCGAGAGCTTCGTCGAGTGCATCGACACGCTGCTGCGCTCGGCCGCGCGTGCCGCGGCCATCGGCTCGGCCGGCCGCGAGCGGGTGCTGCATCAGTACAGCTGGGGCGCGCACTTGGCCGGCATCGACCGTCACCTGGACTGCGAGAGGGCGCCCGCATGAGCGCGGTGATCGGCGGCGCCGGCGCCCGCATTCAACCTGCCTGGCGCGGCACCCTGCTGGCGCTCGGCCTGGCGCTGGCCGCCGTGCTGCTGCTCTACCGCGACACCGCTGCGGCGATGGTGTCGATCTGGTCGCGCTCCGACACTTTCACCCACGCCTTCCTGGTGCCGCCCATCGTGCTGTGGCTCATCTGGCAGCGCCGGCGCGAACTCGCGGTGCAGACGCCGCGCCCCTCGCCCTGGCTGCTGCTTCCCATGGCGGTGGCGGGGTTCGGCTGGCTCCTCGGCGACATGGCGACCGTGAACGCGCTCACGCAGCTCGCGCTCGTGGCGCTGCTCGTGCTGTGCGTGCTCGCCATCGTCGGCCTGCGCGCGAGCCGTCCGATGTGGTTCGCGCTCGGCTTCCTGTTCTTCGCCGTGCCGGTGGGCGACTTCCTGTTGCCGACGCTGATGACCTGGACGGCCGACTTCACCGTCGCCGCGCTGCGCCTGAGCGGCATTCCGGTCTACCGCGAGGGGCTGAATCTCATCATCCCCTCCGGGGCATGGTCGGTCGTCGAGGCCTGCAGCGGCGTGCGCTACCTGATCGCCTCGCTGATGGTCGGCGTGCTGTATGCGCACCTCAACTACCGCTCAACGAAGCGCCGGCTGATCTTCGTGGGCGTGGCGCTGCTCGTGCCCATCGTCGCGAACTGGTTGCGCGCCTACATGATCGTGATGATCGGCCACCTGTCGGGCAACAAACTCGCCGTGGGCGTGGACCACCTGATCTACGGCTGGGTGTTCTTCGGCGTGGTGATCCTGCTGATGTTCGCCATCGGCGGCCGCTGGGCGGAAGCGCCGAACGACGAGAGCATGACCGCCGATCGGACGCATCGCCCGTCGAGCGGGAACGCGACGCCGGCCGCGATGCTGTGGGCTGTTGTCGTGGCGGCCGCCGTGCTGTTCGCCCTGCCGCAGTACGCCGCCCGTCTGGCGGACGATGCCGTGCAGACCGCCGCCCCGAGCCTGGCCACGGTGCCGGCTGCGCAAGGCTGGCAGTCGCTTGCACCGGGCGAAGACGAATGGAAGCCTTCGTTCGTCGAGCCGGCCGCCGAGATGCAGCGCCGCTACGTATCGGCCGATGGCGAGGTGGGCCTGTACGTCGCCTACTACCGGCAGCAGGACTACGAGCGCAAGCTGGTCAGCTCACAGAACTCGCTTGCCCGCAGCGACGACCGCCGGTTCGCCGTTGCGGCGACGCAGCCGCGCACCATCGACATGAGCGATGGCGCCCGGACGTTTCGCACGGCCCGCCTGCGCAAGGTCTCGCTCGCTGGTGCGCCCGACAGCAGTCGCCTTGCCGTGTGGCAGATCTACTGGGTCAATGGCCGGCTGACCGACAGCGACGCCACTGCGCGTCTGTGGGGCGCGCTGTATCGCCTGATGGGGCGCGGCGATGACGGGGCGGCCATCGTGGTCCACGCACGCGAAGCGGTTCCCGGCGAGAAGGATGCGCTGCTCGAAGCCTTCACGCGAGCCCACCTGCCGCTGATCGACGCACAGCTGCGCCGCACCCGCGATGGCGAATGACCCGCGGCCGTTGGTGCTGCATGTCGTCTACCGATTCGATGTGGGCGGGCTCGAGAACGGTGTCGTCAATCTGATCAACCACATGCCGGCCGACGCCTACCGGCATGCGATCGTCTCGCTCACCGAGATCACCGACTTCCGCAGCCGCATCGTGCGCGACGATGTCGAGTTCATCGCCCTGAACAAGGCGCCCGGCCACGGCGTGTGGATGTACCCGAAGCTGTACCGCCTGATGAAGCAAATGCGCCCCGCCATCGTGCATACGCGCAACCTCGCGGCGCTCGAGGCGGTGGTGCCTGCGTGGCTGGCCGGCGTGCCGCTGCGCATCCACGGCGAACACGGGCGCGATGTGTCCGATCTGGACGGCAGCAACCGCAAGTACCAGTGGATGCGACGCCTGTACCGGCCCTTCGTCAACCACTTCATCGCGCTATCTCGCGACCTCGAACGCTACCTGCTCGACAAGATCGACGTGGCGGCGGGCGACGTGACCCGGTTGTGCAACGGGGTCGACACCGAGCGGTTCTTCCCCGCGCAACCTCGCGCCACCATTGCGGGCTGCCCGTTCGAGACCGGCGAGCACTGGCTCATCGGCACTGTCGGCCGCATGCAGCAGGTCAAGAATCAGCCGATGCTCGCGCGGGCCTTCGTGCAGGCGCTGCAGATGCGCCCGGAGCTGCGCCGGCGCCTGCGTCTGGTGCTCGTCGGCGACGGACCGCTCAAGGCGCAGTGCGAAGCCATCCTGGCCGAGGCCGGCGTGGGCGACCTCGCCTGGCTGCCCGGCGAGCGCCGGGATGTGGCAGATGTCATGCGCGGGCTCGACTGCTTCGCGCTTCCGTCGCTGGCGGAGGGTATCTCCAATACCATCCTCGAGGCGATGGCGAGCGGCCTGCCGGTCGTCGCCACCGATGTCGGCGGCAATGCCGATCTTGTGCGTGACGAGGTCACCGGCCGCATCGTGCCAGCCGCGGATGCCGCAAGCATGGCCGACGCGCTGGTGCAGCTGGCAAGCGACCTCGGGTCGGCCGAAGCAATGGGCCGAGCAGGGCGGGAGGATGCCGAAAGGCTCTACAGCCTGCAGGCGATGGTGTCGAACTACCAGCAGGTGTACGACCGGCAGCTCGCTCGGGCAGGGCGGGGCGCTTCGCGATCACAACAACAGGAAGCCTGAGCATCATGTGCGGCATCACCGGCATCTTCGACACCCGTGCGGGGCGCGACATCGACCGCGCGGTGCTGCAGCGCATGAACCAGTCGCAGTTCCATCGCGGCCCGGACGAAGGCAACTTGCACGTCGAGCCCGGCGTCGGACTCGGCCATCGGCGTCTGGCCATCATCGACGTGTCGACCGGCCAGCAGCCGCTGTTCAACGAAGACGGCTCGGTCGTTGTCGTCTTCAACGGCGAGATCTACAACTACCAGAGCCTCATTCCGGAACTGCAAGCGCTCGGCCACGTCTTCCGCACGCGCAGCGACACCGAAGTGATCGTGCATGCCTGGGAGGCCTGGGGCGAAGCCTGTGTCGAGCGCTTTCGCGGCATGTTCGCCTTCGCGCTGTGGGACCGCAACCGGCGGACGCTCTTCCTCGCGCGCGACCGGCTGGGCGTGAAGCCGCTGCACTACGCGCTGCTGGACGACGGCACGCTGATCTTCGGCTCCGAACTGAAATCGCTGCTCGCCCATGGCGGCATGAAGCGCGACATCGACCCGCTGGCGGTGGAGGAGTACTTCGCCTTCGGGTATGCGGCCGAGCCGCGCACCATCTTCCGTCAGGCGCACAAGCTGCCGCCGGCTCACACGCTCACGCTGCGCCGCGGGGAATCGGTGGCGCGGTCGCTGCCCGAGCCGCGCGAGTATTGGGACGTGCGCTTCACGCTCGACAACAAGATCAGTACCGAAGACGCCTGCGCCGAACTGCACGAGCGCCTGCGCGAATCCGTGCGGCTGCGCATGATTTCCGAGGTGCCACTCGGCGCCTTCCTGTCGGGCGGCGTCGATTCCAGCGCCGTGGTGGCCGAGATGGCTGGCCTCTCCGATACGCCGGTCAACACCTGCGCCATGGCCTTCGACGATCCGGCCTTCGACGAATCCGCCTTCGCGCAGAAGGTGGCCGACCGCTACCAGACGAAGCACCGCGTCGAGACCGTCAAGAGCGACGACTTCGATCTCATCGACACGCTCGCGCTGCTCTACGACGAGCCCTACGCCGACAGCTCGGCGATCCCCACCTACCGCGTCTGCCAGCTCGCACGCAAGCATGTGACCGTGGCGTTGTCGGGCGACGGTGGAGACGAGAGCTTCGGCGGCTACCGCCGCTACCGCCTGCACCTGATGGAAGAGCGCATGCGTTCGGCGCTGCCGCATTCGGTGCGCGCGCCGCTGTTCGGCCTGCTCGGGCGCGTGTACCCCAAGGCCGATTGGGCGCCACAGATGTTCCGCGCCAAGACCACCTTCGAGGGTCTCTCGCGCAGTTCGGTCCAGGCGTATGCGCATTCAATGTCCATCTTCCGCTCGCCCATGCGCGCGCAGCTCTTCAGCACGCGCTTTCGCAACGAGGCCGCCGGCTACGACGCCGCCGAGGTGTTCGCCCGCCATGCCGCGCGTGCCGGCACGAACGACCCGCTCGCGCTCATCCAGTACCTCGACACCAAGACCTATCTCGTCGGCGACATCAACACCAAGGTCGACCGCGCCAGCATGGCGCATTCGCTCGAGGTGCGCGAGCCGCTGATGGACCACGAGCTGGTCGAATGGCTGGCCACGCTGCCCTCGTCGCTCAAGGTGCGCGGGCAGGAAGGCAAGTTCCTGCTCAAGAAGGCGATGGAGCCGCGCCTGCCGCACGAGGTGCTGTACCGGCCGAAGAAAGGCTTCGCCGTGCCGCTGGCGCGGTGGTTCCGCGGGCCGCTCAAGCAGCGCGTGCGCGATGCGGTACTCGGCGCACGCCTGGCCGAAACCGGCTGGTTCAACCGCGGCTACCTCGAACACCTGGTCGAGGCCCACCAGAACGGCAGCCGCGACTACAGCGCGCCGCTGTGGACGCTGCTGATGTTCGAGGCCTTCCTGCGCAAGGTGGTCGACGAAGCGCCGTCGCCGCAGCCCATCCCTGCCGAACCAGAAGTCGCGGTTGCCTGATGAGCCTACGGATTCTTCACGTGCTGGACCACTCCATCCCGCTGCACAGCGGGTACACGTTCCGCACGCTGTCCATCCTGCGCGAGCAGCGCCGCCTCGGCTGGGAAACGGCGCACCTGACGAGCCCGAAGCACACGGCGGGCGACGCCGATGAAGAGCGTGTCGACGGCTGGCATTTCTTTCGCACGCCGCCCCTGGCCGAGAACGGCAAACGCATGCCTGGGCTGGCCGAGATGGCACTGATGCGCCAGCTCGAGCAGCGGCTCGAACAGGTGGCGCGGCAGGTCAGGCCGCAACTGCTGCACGCGCATTCCCCGGTGCTCAACGCGATCCCGGCGCTGCGGGTTGGCAAGCGTCTCGGCATTCCGGTGGTCTACGAGGTGCGCGCGTTCTGGGAAGACGCGGCGGTGGATCACGGCACCACGCGCGAAGGCAGCCTGCGCTACCGGCTCACCCGGCGCCTGGAAACGCATGCGTTGGGGCGCGCCGACCATGTGTTCACCATCTGCGAGGGGCTGCGCGGCGACATCCTCGCGCGCGGCGTGCCGCAGGACAAGGTGACGGTGATTCCCAACGCGGTCGACGTCGGCAGCTTCGAGCTGGGCGGCGCGCCTGATGTGCAACTTCAGCAGCAGCTCGGTCTCGCGAACTGCGCCGTCGTCGGCTTCATCGGCTCGTTCTACGCCTACGAAGGGCTGGACCTGCTGCTCGACGCATTGCCCGCCATGCTCGCCGTGCTGCCCGACGTGCGCGTGCTGCTGGTCGGCGGCGGGCCGCAGGAAGACGCGCTGAAGGCGCAGGCCAAGCGCCTCGGCGTCGAGGACAAGGTGATCTTCACCGGCCGCGTGCCGCATGCCGAGGTGCAGCGCTACTACGACCTGATCGATGTGCTCGCCTATCCGCGGCACTCGATGCGGCTGACCGAACTCGTCACACCGCTCAAGCCACTCGAGGCCATGGCGCAGGGCCGGTTGCTGGTGGCTTCCGATGTCGGCGGCCACAAGGAACTGATCCGCCACGGCGAAACCGGCCTGCTGTTTCGCGCGGGCGACGCCGGCTCGCTCAAGGACACGCTGCTTCAGGTGCTCGCCAAGAAGGACCTCTGGCCGCACATGCGGCAGGCGGGGCGGCAGTTCGTCGAGCGCGAGCGCAACTGGGCGGCGTCCGTGGAACGCTACCGGTCCGTGTACGCCGATCTGGCCCGGCCCGTTTCCGCGTGATGGACTTCGAGGGTTTGCGCATCGGGCTGGTGGGGCCGCTGCCGCCGCCGGCAGGCGGCATGGCAAACCAGACGCGCCAGCTCGCCGAACTGCTGCGCGGGGAGCGTGCGTCGGTGCTGCTGGTTCAGTCCAACGCGCCGTATCGGCCGCCTGTCGTGGCCCGATTGCCGGTGCTGCGCGCCGGCTTCCGGCTCGTGCCGTATTTCTGGGCGCTGTGGCGCGCGGCCGGCCGTACCGATGTGTTCCATGTGATGGCCAACTCCGGTTGGTCATGGCATCTGTTTGCCGCGCCGGCCATCTGGGTAGCGCGCGCGCGTCGCGTGCCGGTCGTCGTGAACTATCGAGGCGGTGAGGCCGGGTCGTTTCTCGCGCGCTCCGCAAGCGTTGTGCGATGGTCCATGCGCCGGGTCGCGAAGCTGGCCGTCCCGTCGGCGTTCCTGGAGCGTGTGTTCGCGGATCACGGCATGGCGGCCCAGGTCGTGCCCAACATCATCGATCTCGCGCGCTTTCGCCCCGGCAACGTGCCGCGGGCGATGGGGCAGCACATCCTCGTCGCACGCAATCTCGAGCCCATCTACGACAACGAGACGGCGCTGCGCGCTTTCCGGCTGGTGCTCGACCGCCACCCGCAGGCGCGGCTGACTATTGCCGGCAGCGGCCCCGAAGAATCGCGGCTTCGCACGCTGGCGGTGTCGCTGGAACTCGGCAATGCCGTCCGCTTCACCGGCCGGCTCGACCGCGACGCCATGGCCGCGCTGTACCGCGAGGCCGACGTCTGCCTGAACCCGAGCCTTGCCGACAACATGCCCAACTCGGTGCTCGAATCGATGGCGAGCGGCACGCCGGTGGTCAGCACCAATGTGGGCGGCGTTCCATTCATCGTGCGAGATGGCGTCACCGCCTTGCTGGTGCCGCCCGGCGACGCGCAAGCCATGGCCGCCGCGACAATGCGCCTGCTCGAAGACGAGACCGTGCACGCCGCACTCGTCGCCGCCGGGCTGAACGAAGTGCGCGGCTATACCTGGCCGGCGGTCAAGCCGGGGCTCGCGGCGATCTACCGCACGGCCATCGCGCAGGCGCCTCGCTAGTCATCTCGCTCCCACATGTACACGCCACTCGTCTCTTCCGTGCTCTTTCCGCTGCATGAGCGGCTGAAGCGGCACGACAGCGTGCGCGTGCGCCGTGCAATGGAAGAGGCGCAGTGGTGGTCTGCCGATCGCCTGGCCGCCGCCACCGCGCAGCGCCTTCGTGCCTTGCTCGTCGACGCCGGCACGCACGTGCCGTACTACCGCGAACTCTTTCGCCGGGAGCGGTTCGACCCCAGCGCCGTCACCGGCGTCGAAGACCTGCAGCGCCTGCCGTTCCTGACCAAGCCGCTCATCCGCGCGAATACCGACGCGCTGAAGCACCCGCACGCGAGCGGGCTCAGCCGCTTCAACACCGGGGGTTCCTCGGGCGAGCCGCTGATCTTCTTCATCGGCCGCGAGCGCGTGAGCCACGACGTGGCCGCCAAGTGGCGTGCCACGCGCTGGTGGGGCGTGGACATCGGCGACCCGGAGATCGTGGTCTGGGGCTCGCCCATCGAGCTCGGCGCACAAGATCGCATGCGGCAGTGGCGTGATCGTCTTCTGCGCACGGAACTGCTACCCGCCTTCGAGATGTCGGATGCCAAGCTCGACGGCTTCATTGATTCGATTCGCCGCCGCCGGCCGAAGATGCTGTTTGGCTACCCCTCGGCGCTGAGCTACATCGCCCGCCACGCCGAAAAGCGCGGCATCGCGATGAACGACCTCGGCATCAAGGTCGCCTTCGTCACGTCCGAGCGGCTGTACGACGACCAGCGCGAGGCCATCGGCCGCGTGTTCGGCTGCCCCGTCGCCAACGGCTACGGCGGGCGCGATGCCGGCTTCATCGCCCACGAGTGCCCCGCAGGCGGCATGCACCTCACGGCCGACGACATCGTCATCGAGCTGATCGGGCGCGACGGCAAACCGGTGCCGGCGGGCGAGGGTGGTGAGATCGTCGTCACGCATCTCGCCACGCGCGACTTCCCGTTCATCCGCTACCGCACCGGCGACATGGCGGTGATGGGCACATCCTCCTGCACCTGCGGTCGTGGCCTGCCGCTGCTCGAAGAGATCCAGGGCCGCACGACGGATTTCGTCGTCGCCGCCGACGGCACCGTGATGCACGGCCTCGCGCTCGTCTACATCGTGCGTGATCTTCCCGGCGTGGAGTCCTTCAAGATCGTGCAGGAGAGCCGCCAGCGCACGACCGTGCAGTTGGTCGTCGCCGAGTCGTTCGACCGGGGCCAGAGCGCGTCGATCGCGGCCGGTTTTCGCCGGCGACTGGGCGACGCGGTCGATATCAGTGTCGAGTTCGTTCCGCAGATCGCGCCCGAGAAGTCCGGCAAGTTCCGCTACGTCGTGAGCCACGCGCTCGAGGCGGCCTGACAGCCATGCGCGACATTCTCGTCATCGCCCTCGTGCTGCTCGGCGCCGGCGCCGCACTGCGCCGCCCATGGGTGGGCGTGATGCTCTGGACCTGGCTGAGCATCATGAACCCGCACCGCTTCGCCTGGGGCTGGGCCTACGACGCGCCACTGGCCGCGATTGCGGCCGGCGCCACCTTCATCGGCCTCGTGATGACGAAGGACCGCGAGTCGCCCTTCAAGGGCCGGCCTGTGACGCTGCTGGCGCTCTTCATGGTGTGGATGACGCTGTCGTGGCTGTTCGGCCTGAGCATCGAGGGCGACTACTACCAGTGGAACAAGGTCATGAAGATCGACGTGATGATCTTCGTGGCGCTGATGCTGCTGCACAGCAAGAAGCACATTTTTGCGCTGATGTGGGTTGCGGTTGGCTCGCTGGCTCTGCTCGGAATCAAAGGGGGCGCCTTTACCCTCATGACCGGCGGTGGATACCGTGTGTGGGGGCCGCCAGACTCCTTTATCGAGGACAACAACGAGTTTGCACTGTCATTGGTGATGACCATCCCGCTGCTTCGCTTCCTGCAGACGCAGTTGAGCAGCGCCTGGGCCAGACACGGCATGACGCTCACCATGGTGCTGTGCGCCGCGGCGGCCCTGGGCACGCAGTCTCGCGGTGCGCTGCTTGCCATCGTGGCCATGAGTCTGTTGCTGTGGTGGCGGGGCAAGAGCCGGCTGGCAGGCGGCATCGTCATCGTGATGGCAGGCATTGCGCTGGTGGCGTTCATGCCCGAGTCCTGGTCGGAGCGCATGTCCAGCATCACCGAGTACGCCGAGGACCGATCGGCACTCGGGCGCATCAGTGCCTGGTGGAATGCATGGAACCTTGCATTCGACTATCCGTTCGGCGTCGGCTTCAACGCGGCACGGCCCGAGCTGTTCGCCAGGTACTCGCCGTATCCCGAATACGTTCACGCCGCCCACAGCATCTATTTCCAGGTGCTCGGCAATCACGGCTTCGGCGGGTTGGCACTCTTTCTCGCGTTGTGGGTGAGCACGTGGTTCAACGCAGGTTGGCTGCGCAAGCAAGGCGCGGCGGCTCCAGAGGCCAAGTGGTGCGCGGAACTGGGCGCGATGGCGCAGGTCTCGTTGCTCGGCTACGCGGTCGGTGGTGCGTTTCTCAGCCTGTCGTACTTCGACCTGCCCTACAACCTGATGGTGGCCGTGGTTCTCACGCGCATCTGGGTTCAGAAGCATGCGTGGCAAACAGAGCCGGCGTATGCGCCGCGCTGGCGGCTCATTCCCGGGCTCTCCACGGCGAAGGCGCCATGATCAAGCCGTTGCTCACCTTGCTGTCGCCGGCGGGACGCCGCGCGCGGCTTTCGGTGTTGATCTTCCACCGCGTGCTGCCGCGGCCCGATCCGCTGTTTCCCGGCGAGATCGATGCCGCCGGGTTCGACGCGATCTGCCGATGGGTCAAGGGCTGGTTCAACGTGCTGGCCCTGGACGACGCGGCACGGCGTTTGCGCGAGGGCTCATTGCCGGAGCGGGCGCTGGCCGTCACCTTCGACGACGGCTATGCCGACAACCATGACGTGGCTTTGCCGATCCTCCAGAGGCATGGCCTGCCGGCCACCTTCTTCATCGCCACCGGCTTTCTGGATGGCGGACGCATGTGGAATGACACGGTGATCGAATCGATTCGCCGCACGCCGCTGCCGCGCGTCGACCTGCGCGGCGCGTGTGGCATGGATCTCGGTGTTCATGCGCTTGAATCGCTGGAAGCCAGGCGGGCGGCGATCGACCGGGTGATCGGTGGGATTAAGTACATGAAGCCGGACGAGCGTCAGGCGGTTGTCGACACGATCGCGGATCGCGCGGAAACCTCGCTGCCGGACGATCTGATGATGACTTCCGATCAGGTGCGAGGCCTGCACCGTGCCGGCATGCAGATTGGCGGCCACACCGTTTCACATCCCATCCTCGCCCGGCTGGAGCGGCGTGCCGCGCGCGACGAGATCGAGGAGGGCAAGACGACGCTCGAATCACTCATCGCCGAGCCGGTGAGGCTGTTCGCCTACCCCAACGGCAAGCCGGCGGAGGACTACACCGGCGAGGCGGTCAGTCTCGCGAAGGAACTCGGCTTCGACGCCGCCGTCTCCACCGCCTGGGGGGCGGCCAGCGCCACGGCCGACCCGTTCCAGCTACCTCGCTTCACGCCCTGGGATCGCACCAAGCTGCGATTCGGCGCGCGCCTGGCTGCCAATCTGCGGAACTCGGCACCCGCGCGCTGACCGCACCGGCGCCAGAGTTCAAGCGGAGTTCTCCCACCCCTCATTCGAAGAGGCGAGCCGGCTTGGCAGCCGCGGGGCGCGCCGATACGCTAGCTGCGCCCCACCGCGCGCAACTCAAGAAGCGGCGCTGGTGGTCGTGACAGAGGGCGGCCGCCCCGCGCGTGAAAGGCGGCCGGTCACCGCGGATGGGGGATCTTATGGACAGCACCCTTGCGTCGACAGGTATCGACGCGCGCACGGCGAACTCCGAGCTGGCACGCAGCCGGATTCGTGTCCTCGACTTCGTGACAGTCGCCGCGCAACTGGCGCTCGTGCTGCTCCTGCTGCGGCAGTTCCAGATCGAGAGCGCGGCATTCCGCCAACTGGCAGTCGTGGCGCTTGCAGGCTTCGCGGTCAACGCCTTCCTGCCTTTGTCGTGGCGCCAACCGTTCTTCGCGGCGCTCAGCCTGGCTTCGGTTCCGCTCGTGCTGGGCGGCGCCAACGGCGCCTGGCTCGTGGCCATCGGCTTCGTGCTCATCGTCGCCTGCCATGCGCCGATGTCGATCCGGCTGCGCGCGCTGTTGCTCGTCGGCCTTGGCGCCGTGCTGATCGCCCAACGTGCTGGCTTGCTGCCCGCGCCTTGGTCGCCGGCAATCTGGCCGATCCTCGGCGCGATGTTCATGTTCCGCCTGGTCGTCTACTTCTACGACCTGCGCCACGACAAGGCGCCCACCACGCCCGCTCAGTCGATCGGCTACTTCTTCATGTTGCCGAATGCCTGTTTTCCGCTGTTCCCAGTGGTCGACTTCAAGACCTTCAAGCGCAGCCACTACAGCGAGGACGCGCACGCGACCTACCAGAAGGGCGTCGACTGGATCGTGCGGGGCGTGATTCATCTCATCCTGTACCGCTACATCTACTACCACGCCACGCTTGCACCGTCAGAAGTGGCCGCGCCGGCGGACCTGCTGCAGTACCTCGTTGCCAACTTCCTTCTCTACCTGCGCGTGTCGGGGTTGTTCCACCTGATCGTCGGGATGCTGTACCTGTTCGGCTTCCACCTGCCCGAGACGCACAACCGCTACCTGCTGGCGTCGAGCTTCACCGACTTCTGGCGGCGCATCAACATCTACTGGAAAGACTTCATGCAGAAGATCTTCTACTTTCCAGCGGTGTTCGCGCTCAAGCGATTCGGCACGACCTGGGCGATCACCATCGCCACGATGTACGTCTTCGTGCTGACCTGGTTCCTGCATTCCTACCAATGGTTCTGGCTGCGCGGGACCTGGCTGTTCGTCTGGCAGGACATCCTGTTCTGGGCCATCCTCGGCGTGCTCGTGGTGGCCAACTCGCTCTACGAGATCAAGTACGGCCGCAGCCGCAGCCTCGGCAAGCCGGTGCGCACCTGGCGCAGCGTGGCGCTCACGGTCGCGAAGATCTACGCCACCTTCTGGTTCATCTGCGTGCTGTGGTCGTTCTGGACAGCGGATTCGATCGCCGACTGGCTCTCGCTGTGGTCCGCCCTGGATGGCCCGTACGAGGCGAGGGCGCTGCTGTTCCCGCTGCTGGCCTTGGCGGTCATCGTGGCGGGCACGGTCCCGCGTCAAGCGCCCGTGGCGAACACGCCGCAGGCGCGACGGCGCGCCCTGGGCCGTGATCGTGCGGTCACCGTCGCCTGCCTGGTCGGCCTCATCGCCGTCTCGATCAACGCAGTGCACCTGCGCCTCGGTTCCGAGATCGCGACCGTGGTGCATTCGCTGCGCTCGGGCCACCTGAGCCGTCTCGACAACGCCAAGCTCGAACGCGGCTACTACGAGGGTCTGCTGTCGGTCGACCGCTTCAACTCGCAGTTGTGGGAGGTCTATTCCAAGAAGCCTGCCAATTGGATGGACGTCGACAACGCCGGCGTGAAGCGCTACGTCGGTGGCTTCGGACAAACGGAATTGATCCCTTCGTTCGTCTCGACCAGCCGCTACGGCACCATCTCGATCAACCGCTGGGGCATGCGCGACAAGGACTATGCCGAGGTGCCCGCACCGGGGACCTTCCGTGCCGTGGTGCTCGGCGCCTCGTCGGTGATGGGCTGGGGTGTGGGCGACGGCGAAACCTTCGAGGCGCTGCTCGAAGACCGGCTGAACCAGGCGCCGCTCGATGCACGGTTCTCGCGCGTCGAACTGCTGAACTTCGGCATTCCCGGCTATCAGCCGCCACAACAACTGGTGGCGCTCGAGCGCGGCCTGCAGTTCCGCCCGAATGCCGTCGTCTTTGTCGCCACCGGCCGCGAACTCAGGCGCTCGGCCGACTACCTCGCCGAGGCCGTGCGCAAGGGCCTAACCATGCCCGAGCCAGGCCTGCAGGCGATCGTCGACAAGTCCGGCGCCAAGCCCGACATGGATCGGGCCACCGCGCTGAAGCAGCTCGAACCTCATTCCGCCGAGATCCTGCGCGTCGTTTATGGCTCGATCGCGCAGAAGGCGAAAGCGCAAGGGGCGCACCCGGTGTGGGTGTTCCTGCCGCAGGTGCGGGAAGGCAGCTGGCAGGAAGAAACGCCCGAGGCTGTGCGCATCGCCACCGAGGCCGGCTTCGCGATCGTCAACCTCGAAGACGTCTACCGCGGCCAGGATCCGGCAGCGCTGCGACTGGCCGAATGGGACGACCACCCCAACGTGCTCGGCCATCAGACCGTGGCCCAACGCTTGTATCGCGACTTCGCCGCCAATCCTTCGGCCCTGTTCGGCACTGCGCCGCGCAAGCCGTGACCTCACCCCATCCTTTGCTGCAGGAGCCCACTCGATGACCGATGCCGTCAAGACCCGGATCAAGAACTTCATCATGGCCGAGTTCCTTCCGGGTGAAGACCCGGATGAACTGACCGACGACACGCCGCTGATCAGCGGCGGCATTCTCGATTCGATCGCCACGCTGCAGCTCGTGATGTTCATCGAGCAGACCTACGGCGTCACCTTCGCGCCGCACGAGGTCGACAAGGACAACCTCGACACGCTCGAGCGGCTGATGAGCCTGCTCATGTCGAAGAACCCCCGCATTCCGGTCTGAGGCCGGCGATGGCGCTGCATCACTTCCTGGTCGACAGTGCCGCGCGCCTGCCGGCGCAGACCGCCGTGGTCGAGCCTGGCCGAGGGGCCATCGGCTACGGCGAGCTTGATGCGCTGTCCGATCGGGTGCGCGACCGCCTCGCGGTGCTGGGCGTGCAGCCCGGCGACCGGGTCGGCCTGTTCATGCGCAAGTCGATCGATACGGTGGCCGCGCTCTTCGGTGCACTCAAGGCCGGCGCGGCCTATGTGCCGGTCGATGCGTCGGCGCCGGTCGCCCGCGGCGCCTACATCCTGCACAACTGCGGCGTTCGCGTAGTGTTGGTCGACGCGGGCCATGAAGCCGCGCTGCGCACCGAACTTGCGGCGCTGGGTGCAGCACCTGCCGTTGTCGCGATCGAATCTGCAGGTGCCGGCGAAGGCCTCAGCCGCGCGCTGGACGGGGCGGAGGCGCACACGCCTGCAGCAGTGGTCGAGACCGTCGATTCATCCCTCGACGATCTGGCGTACATCCTCTACACCTCCGGCTCGACAGGCAGGCCCAAGGGCGTGATGCTCAGCCACGACAACGCCGTCAGCTTTGTGGACTGGTGCTCCACAGTTTTCGAGCCGACACCGCAGGATCGCTTTTCGTCGCACGCGCCTTTTCACTTCGACCTCTCCATCCTCGACCTGTACCTGTGCATCAAGCACGGGGCCACGTTGGTCCTGGTCTCGGAGGATGTCGGCAAGGATGCGCCGCGCCTCGCGCAGTTGATTGCCGATGAGCGCATCTCGATCTGGTACTCGGCGCCATCCATCCTCAGCCTGCTCGCGCAGTTCGGCGGGCTGGCGGACCGTGACCATCGGCACCTGCGCCACGTGCTCTTCGCCGGCGAGGTGTTCCCGGTGAAACACCTTCGCGCCTTGTGCGACCTGTGGCAGCACCCGCGCTACTTCAACCTGTACGGGCCGACGGAGACGAATGTCTGCACCTGGCTCGAGGTCATGCTGCCGGTGCCGCCGGAGCGCAGCACGCCGTATCCCATCGGGCAGACCTGCTCGCACCTGCGCTCGCGCGTGCTCGACGAGTCGGGTGCCGACGTGCGCCAGGGCGCCGAGGGTGAACTGTGCATCGCCGGTCGCGGCGTCATGGCGGGCTACTGGGCGCTGCCGGAGCAGACCGGCCGCAGCTTTCACGTCGATGCGTCGGCTGTGCGCTGGTATCGAACCGGCGACATCGTGACCATGGATGCCGACGGCTGCCACACCTACCGCGGCCGCCGCGACCGCATGGTCAAGCGGCGCGGCTACCGGGTCGAACTCGGCGAGATCGAGAGCGGGCTCTACCGGCATCCGAACGTCAAGGAGGCGGCGGTCGTCGCCTTCGCCGACGGCGAGGCGGGCCTCACGATCACTGCCTTCCTGAGCAGCCGCGAGCCCAAGCGGCCCTCGCTCATCGAGATCAAACGCTTCTGCTCCGAACAGCTTCCGCTTTACATGATTCCGGACAAGTTCAGCTGGCACGACAGCCTGCCCAAGACCTCGACCGACAAGGTCGACTACCAGCGGCTCAAGGAGATGCGCTGATGGATTTCTCCTTCACCGAAGAGCAGGTCATGCTGCGCGACAGCATCGTGCGCTTTGCGACCAGCGAACTCAACGACGACCTGGTGGACCGCGATCGCGACGAAGCCTTCTCCCGCGAGGCCTGGCGCCGCTGCGGTCAGATGGGCCTGCTGGGCCTTCCGGCGCCCGAGTCCTTCGGCGGCGGCAACGCCGATCCGCTGACCTGCGCCGTTGCGCTCGAGGCGCTCGGCTACGCGTGCCGCGACGGTGGGCTCGTCTTTTCCGTCTGCGCGCACGTGCTCGCGTGCGTCGTACCGGTGTGGCAGCACGGCAGCGAGGCGCAGAAAGACCGCTTCCTCACCGGCCTGTGCGACGGCACGCTCGTCGGCGCGCATGCCATCACCGAACCGGGCTCGGGCTCGGACACCTTCTCGATGCGCACGCGCGCCACGCGCGAGGCCAATGGCTGGCGGCTGAACGGCACCAAGACCTTCATCTCCAACGGGCCGGTGGCCGACGTGGTGGTCGTCTTCGCCGTGACCGACGCGGACAAGAAGTTCCACGGCGGCGTGACGGCGTTCCTCGTCGAGCGCGGCACGCACGGCTTCACCGCCGGACAGAAGTTCGCCAAGATGGGCTTGCGCACGTCGCCCGTGGGCGAACTCGTTTTCGACGATGTCGTCCTTCCAGACAGCGCCGTGCTCGGCACGGTGGGAGGCGGCGCCAGCGTGTTCCAGACGGCCATGGAGTGGGAGCGGTCGCTGCTCGTGGCGGCGCATGTTGGAACGATCGAGCGCCTGCTCGAGACCTCGGTGAAGTACGCGCGCACGCGCTCGCAGTTCGGGCAGGCGATCGGCAAGTTCCAGGGCGTCGCCCACAAGATCGCCGACATGAAGGTGCAGCTCGAGGCAGCGCGGCTCCTCGTCTACCGCACCGCCACGCGGCTTGGCACCAGCCGGAGCATTTCGCTCGACGCCTCGATCTCCAAGCTCTTCGTCAGTGAATCGCTGGTGAAGGCGGCGCTCGACACCGTGCAACTGCACGGCGGCTATGGCTTCATGGCCGAATACGAAGTGGAGCGCGCGCTGCGTGATGCCGTCGGCTCGACGCTCTACTCGGGCACCAGCGAAATGCAGCGCAACATCATTGCGCGCTGGATGGGGCTTTGACGCTCAGCGGCTGATACGAAATCGCGCTCAGAAGAACAGACCGCCCCCAGAGAACCGTTCGCACTGAGCTTGTCGAAGTGCCAGTGTGCAGCGAGGGCTTCGACAAGCTCAGCCCGGCCCTTCGACAGGCTCAGGGCGAGCGGTTGAGTGATTCGGCATGAAGCGGCCGGCGTGGCTCTGCAGCCACTGCTCCAGCATCATCAGAATCCACACCATCTCACCGTAGTACCCCGGGTGCGCCGGCAGGTGCGTTTTCACCAGCTCGTCGATGAACTCCGGCCGCACGATGCCGCGCGCGCCCAAGCTGGCCAGCGAATCGGTCGCCAGCTTGCGCAGCGCCGGATGCCGGTTGGCCCACACGCCGAAGGGCAGGCCGAAGCCGTGCTTCTTCTTGGTGATGATCTCGTCGGGCAGGAAGCCGCGCAGGGCTTCCTTGAAGAACCAGCGCAGCTTCAGGCCCTTGAGCTTGTAGTCGCTGCGCAGGCGCATCGAGAAGGCGAGCAGGTCGTCGTCGAGCAGCGGAAAGCCAACGTCGACACCGGCCAGCCCGGTCGCGCTGCGCACCTTGGGCAGGTCGCTCTCGGCCAGCGTGTAGCGCCACTCGTGGGCCAGCGTGCGGTTCAGCAGGCCATCCGCTTTCGCGGCGCCCCACACCTCCCGCTGCTGCTGTGCCGGGCCATTGAGGTCGACTTGTGCAAGGAAGCCGGGCGTCAGCACGTTCGCCGGGCCGAGGCGCAGCAGCAGGTTGTACATCTGCGTGCGGTCAGGCATAGGCACGCGCGCCTGCTCGATGTAGCTCGATCCCTTGCGCAGCAGCGGCGTCTTGGCGACGAAGGGCAGCCCGAACACCGGCTCGAGCAGGCCGCGGCGCAATGCGCCCGGCACGGTGCCGTACCAGTCGAACACCCGCTGCTTCGCATAGCGCGTGTTGCCGCCGAAGAGTTCGTCGCCGCCGTCGCCGGCGAGTATGCGGGTCGCGCCGTCCGCTTTGGCCTTGAGCGCGCAGTAGTAGGCGGGCAGCAGGGATGAATTGCCGAACGGCTGGTCCAGGCCGGCCGCGACCTGCGGAATGCCTTGCACCAGATCGTCGGGTGTCACGTAGTACTCGTGATGGTCGGTGCCGAAGCGGCGCGCGGCGATACGCGCGTACTCCATCTCGTCGTAGCCCTCGGCCTCGAAGCCGATCGAGTAGCTGGCCGGCGGCTGGCCGGTGACTTCGGCCATCACGCCCGCCACGGTGGAACTGTCGGTGCCGCCGCTCAGGAAGCACGCCGTCTTGCCGTCGTCGAGTTGGCGGCGCACGCCCTGGCGCAGCAGCTCGCGGAACTCGTCGCGCAGGGCGCCGAACGAGGTGTTCGTGTCCTCCGTGAACTCGGGCACCCAATAGGGCGCGACGGTCAGGCGCCCGTTCTCGAACAGCGCGTAGTGTGCCGGTGGCAGCCGGAACACGCCCTTGAAGACGGTGCGCGGCGAGGGAATCGCGTGAAAGTAGAGGTAGTCGTAGATGGCCTGCGGATCGATCTCGCCCGCGCCATCGGCCAGTTCGTCGGCGCGCTCGGCGAAGCGCAGTTGGCCGTCCTGCACGCGATAGCAGAGCGTGTGAATGCCGAAGCGGTCGACGGCCAGCACGGTTCGCCCACGCGGCTCGCGCAGGGCGACCGCGAACTCGCCGTCGATGCCGGCGGCGGCACGCACGTCATGGGAAAGCGCTTCGCGCCAGGCGGCGAGCACGCCCTGGTCGTGGGCGCGTTGCGCCAGCGCCGCGTCGCGAAAGCGCGGCGATCCGAGGGCGAGGGAATCGGTGTGGTTCGACATGGCTCTGGAGATGGCCGCGCGAGCAATGGCTCGCGCAGCGCGAGGTCAGCGATCGGCAGGTGCCGGTGATTGCATGGCGCCCGGCTGCATGGCACGGCCCGAGAGCACGACGCTCGTGCGCGGATGCCGGTACTCGCGGCGCGGCGTGAGCGACACGCCGTTGGCCTTGCCCGGATCGACGGCGCGCTCCCAGACAGGCGATGCGGGTTTCAAGCGGAAGTCCCCTCCATGCTCCGCGGCGAAGACGCTGCGATCGACGGCAAAGTTGTTGTGCAGCGCTGCGGCGCTGTCGGCCGGGAGTCTACCGGCGCCCACCCACAGGTTGTTCACCGCGAGCACGTGGTTGACGCCCGGATTCGTGTGCAGGAACACGCCGCCCTGCGGCAGGTCGTCGATGACGGTGTTGTAGGCGAGGTAGAGCTCGTTCGTCGGCCAGCGGTAGCCCTCGGCGCCGAAGGAGATGATCTGCTCGTTCTCGGTGCGTGCCGATTGCTGGATCACGTTGCCGACCACGTAGGCCACGCCGCCGTTCGGGAACTCCAGCTCGTAGCTCGCGCGGCCGCCTTCGTCGGTGAGGCGGTTGTATTCGATGATGCTCACGGCCGCGCGGCTCTTGAGCAGATGGCCGATGTGCGCATCGTGAAAATAGCTGCCCCGCACCGTGAGCCGCGCGATGGTGCCGGCATACAGGTTGTGGTTGTGTCCGTCGGGGCGGTGGTTGTAGGCGAACTCGCTGTTCTCCACCGTGAGCACCGTGCGGGGTTCGTTGCCGGTGAGCAGGCCCATCTCGTTGTCGATGAAGCGGCAGTCGCGAACCGTGAGCGAGCCGCGATCGAAGCGGATGCCGGCGCCGTTGCGGCTGGGTACACGGGCGCCCTCGAAGTCGAAGCCCTCGACCGTGATGCCTTCGGCGCGTACCACCCAGATGCCTTTGCCTTCGGCGGCTGCGCCGTCGGCGATGAGCCGCACGCGCCCACCCACGGCACGAACGGTGATGCCGTCTCGCGTCCACACGGCCGTGTCGCCGCGGTAGGTGCCGGCATCCACCTCCACGATCGAGCCATTGGAGGCGAGACGGGCGGCCTGCGAGAGGGTCTTGATGTCGCGCTCCGGCCCGACGCGCAGAACGCCTGGAGCGACAGCCTGCGCTTGCGGCTCCGGCGCTGCCGTGACCATGCCGGTACCGAACAAGAACGCCACCACCGCACATGCCAGGCAAGCGCTCGTGGCTCGAGCCCAGCGCATGGGGATCATCGGGCGGTTTCGGCACGGTGCGCCGGCGCACGGGCGTCTTCGCGCGGCGAACGAAGCGTCAGGGCCAGGAGCACCAGGAGGTAGAACACGAAGGCTACGCGGGGCACGTCGAGCAGGCTGTCGAACATGCCGACCACCGCGAAGCCGAGCAACGCGCCGGCGATCGCCGGCGCCAGGGGATGACGGCGAGCGCTGCCGATCCCCAGGCGCCACATCGCACCGAGCACCAGGGTGGCCAACAACACGAGGCCGACCGCGCCTTGGTCGAACAGCGTGTGCACCGCGATGTTTTTCAGATGCCACGGCATGTGATTTCGGTCGCTCGAAAAGAACCAGTGCGACATGCCGCGCGAGAAGTCGCCGTTGGCGAGCAGATCGCGACCATCGGCGCCTTGCAGTGCCAGATCGTCCACTTCCACCAGCGCTCCACTGGTGCCATTGGCCACGGAGAAACTGATTAGCCGTGGCGCATACCACGTACCACGAGACGGGCTCGCGCCTGGCAGTTGCGCATTCATGCTGCGCCATTCGCCGTCCGTGGGTTCGATCTTCACCTCCTTGATCAGGCAGTTGCCGTTGTAGAGCAGGTGCTTCTCGCACACCTCCAGATGCAAGCCCTGCGTGCGGTCGGAGCGGACCTTGAAACTGACGGCCGCCGGCGGCTCGAGCGGCGAAACCCGCTGCGACACCCTCAGCAACTCGCCCCAGCCGAGCGGAATCTTGCCGCCGGTAAGCACCAAATGCTGCGCACCGGGTTCGCCGCGCAGGCGATAGTCTCCCGGCGAGTCGGTGCTGCTGTGTGCCAGCAGATGGTTCGCGGGATAGCGCCCGAGACCCTTGCCGAATGCCCAATCGGCGGGCGTGTCGAGCAGCGCCAGTCCTTCCTTCCAATGGGTGATTCGCCCCGAGAAGTCGCTGCTGGAAGTCGAGAACCGGTCAGACATGTAGGCGCCGCCGCCGAGGACCGCGACCATGGCGCCCGCCACCACAAGGGCAGCCGATGTGCTGGCTTGCCAACGCAGATCGGCGGGCCAACGCATGCTCGACCGCACGACGCGAACGGCGCCCGCCGCAACAAGCAGGGCCATGACTGGCAGCGCCCGCTGCAGTGCCGGCATGCCACCCCAATGCCAGGCAACGAGGCCGATGCCGACGATTACGCAGAGATAGCACGCGACAAGAATGCGCTGCCGGCCTGGGCGATGCACTGAGACGGCGAGCGCGGCGGTGCACGCCACGGCATAGGCCACATACGCCCCCTTCGGCATCCACCACGCAGTGAGAACCGCGGCGCAGATGAGCCCAGCAGTCATCGCCCCGCCTGCAGCGACGCGCCACGGACGGGCAGGCCCCGTCACCGGCTCCAGGCGCAGCAACACAACGAACGCCCCCAGCAAGGCCAACATGCCGCGATAGCCGCTGCTCGGGAACATCCATGCCGCGCTGGCCGCGAATGCCAACACCAGTGCGCCTGCCGCAAGCCATCCGCGGCAGCCGCCGCCAGGCGTCTCGCTGCGTGAAAGCGGCCGGGTTCGGGACGCCAGCCACAGTGTGAGCATCACGCCAAGGGGAACTGCGGCATAGACGCCGCGTGAGAAGCTCGTGAGGCAGGCATACGCGCCAGCGAGAAGCACCACGGTCGAACCCGCCAGTCCCCACGGCGTGCGTGCGCGGCTCAGTGCGAGCACGGCGAACGGCACGGTGAGCGCGAGGTGTCCATCCAGCGCGGCACCGCCGACATGCATCTCCCAGAACAGCGCAGTCGTGCGGTAATCGGTCGAAAAGTTGAGCAGGCCCGTGAATGCGAGACGCTCCCACAGCACGGCGATCGAGGCCGCGGCCAGGCCGAGCACCATGCCGTCCTGCAGGCGCCGGGATGTGAGGCTTGGCGATGCGGCATGCATCGACAGCCAAAGCGGCGTGACCAGCAATGCCAGGAAAAAGCTCTTCGCGAGCCGGATGCTGTTCATCGGTTCGTGATAGCCCTGGTACCAGTCGAACCGAAAGCCGCCTGCATCGGCCACACCGCGCCAAGCGGAGAGGCACACGCTGGCGCCGAACAGCAACAACGCCAGCCACACGAGCGGCGAAGGGCGGGCACTCGAACCGGTGACACCTTGCGCGCGCAACGCCAGGCGCCCATACCCGCCGGCCGCCACGGCGAGCACAAGCAGATCCAGTTCCTCGAAGGTGATCCATCCCGACCACGGCGCAAACGCGAGGACTGGCGCCAGCGCGAGCACCCCGGCCAGAGCATTCGCGGGCCATCGAAACGTGAGCGCAGCCGCGGCAATGCATGCGGCCACGGCAACGGGATGCGACAGCGGATGCTGCATGGACGCGACCAGCGCACATGCCAGACACACCGTGGCCAGGACTGCAGGCACAGGTTTCATCTCGGGCTTGTTTCCTGGTTGTCTGGATGACTCATTGCGATTCGATGAGTGGTGAGGTTCTGCATTGCCGCGCAACGACGACGCAACTCGCACCGCGGTCCGCACGGCGCGTCGCAGCGCGCCGCGGCAATGCCTGAGGCAAGGCTGAATATGCCACTCCTCCAGCAATTGTTACGGAACATTGCCGCCCCTATTGCGCCGCCATAAGTCACGCCAAAGCGCCAGTAACCGGCAGTACGCGTGAGAGACTTTCTTCCCCTGAAGAAAGCACTTCGTCCAAATGCGGCCATGAAGACATTCCAACGACGAGAGTTCCTGCGACGCATAACTGCCACTTTCGGCAGTGTGGCCGTGGTTGGTTGCGGCGGTGGTGCGGCCGGCATTGCCGGATCGGGCGAGGCCGAGGCCGCAGAAAACGGGGAGGCGTCACCACCCCCGCCGAACTCGCCTGCCGTGCAAGCGCCCTCCGCAGCGCCGGCCACACCGGCACCGGCTCCCACGGGCGCTATGCGGTTCACGCTCGTTTCGCCCCTGGCGTCGAGCCTCGCACCCTTCTGCATCGGCTATGCGTTCCGAAAAGGGCACGTGCCTGCAGGCGCATCGGTCGTCGCCGACATCGCCAACCTGCAGTTCACGCCCAAGAACTTCTGGCCCGACGGGTCGCTCAAGTTCGCCATCGTGGCTGGTCGCTCGCCGCTCGCGGCCAATGTGCCGCTCACGGTGGCGCTGTCGTCCGGACCTGCGGTGGGCGGCACGGCACTCACCTTGGCCGACCTGCGAGCTACTGGCGTCACAGCGGCGGTCGATTGCGGCTTCGGGTCGGTGGCCTGGTCCGGTGCCGACTGGAACAGCCCCTTCCAAACCTGGGCGGAAGGCCCGCAGATGTCGTCGTGGATCTACCGCAAGCCGGTGGGCAGCGACGCGCATCTTGTCGCCTGGATGGAGGTGAGGCTGTACGCCGGCGGCGCTGTCGAGGTGCTGCCGTGGATCGAGAACGGCTACCTCATGGTGGCGGGGCCGACGAACAAGAGTGCCACCTACGCTTTCACGCTCGGCGGTAGCGAACGCTTCCGAGGCGCCATCGACCTGCCCAACCATTGCCGCACGCCGTTGATCTCCGGTACGGCGATGTCGCATTGGCTGGATGCCGATCCGCAGGTCACGCCCAAGCACGACACCGACTATCTGCAATCGACCCTGCTGGTGCCGACGTATCGCGCGCAGGTGTCGCCCACGGCCGCGGTCGTGGCCCGGCTGCCGACCGCTTACACGCCGCTCCAGCCCGGCAGCCACAGCACCGGCATGGGCACGGCGGGCTATCACCCGTCGATCGGCTTGCTGCCCGAATGGGACGTGCTCTACCTCACCACGACCAGTCATGCGGCGTGGGCCGGGGTCGTGTTCAACGGCTACAGCGCTGGCCGGCATGGCATTCATTTCCGCGACGAGACCACTCAGCGCCCTCTGCGCTTCTCCAGCCATCCGAACCTCGTAGTCGGCGGCGGCAGCGCGATCAGTTCCTCAGGTGCGTCGTCGAAGAACAGCTACACACCCGCCGCAAGCGGCACGGTGCCGGCGACCTGGGCCTCGAGCCACCACCCGTCTGTCGGTTTCATGGCCTACCTGCTGACCGGGCGCTGGTACTTCATGGAGGAGGTCCAGTTCGCCGCGACGCTGAACTACCTCAAGAACACCGACCACCAACGGGAGTTTTCCAGCGGGGTGTTCCTCACATCGGCAGGTGCCAACACGACGCGCGGCGTCGCCTGGGCCATCCGTACGCTGGCGCAGGCCGCATGCATCACACCCGATGCCGACACCGGGCTGCGCGGCGAACTCCTTGCCTCGCTGCAGGCCAACATCGACTGGTATCACGCACGCTACGTAGCGAAGCCCAACAACCCGTACGGCTTCGTTCAGCCGTACAGCGACTACACCGCGGGTGCCGGCGACAACGTGTACTTCGATGCCGCGTGGATGCAGGACTTCCACACCGCTGCGTTCGGCTACCTCAAATCGCTGGACTTCGAGTTCGCGCCCGCCGGGAAGTCACGGCTGACCGCGTTCTTCGAGTGGAAGGCGCGCAGCATCGTGGGCAGGCTCGGGGCGGCGGGTCCCTCGGAGTTCCTCTTTGCGGATGCCGCCCAGTACACGATTGCGGTCGCGCCGAGCGACAACCCCGACTTCGTGAACGGCAACGGCCCGTGGCACCCGCATTGGGGGGCGATCTACGCCGACACGCTCAAAGCCGCGAATACCGGCGGAGCGACGGGGTTGCGAGGGGCCTACTTCCCGGATCCAACGAGCTATTGGGGCAACCTCCAGCCGGCGATCGCCTATGCGGTCGATCATCAGGTGCCCGGCGCGCTGGACGCATACCAACGGATGGTCACTGCGTCCAACTGGCTGCAATTGGCCGATGCCTTCGATCAGAACCCGGTGTGGGGCGTGCGACCGCTCGCGTACTGACCGTCACCATCGCTGCCCACGCTTCGCAAGCTCCACTCGTCATGTCAAGACATATCAACCTTCACCGCAGACAGATTCTTCGCGCAGCGACGCTGCCTTTTGGCGCGGCCTGGCTGAGTGCATGCGGTGGTGGGAACTCGAGCGCAGACACGGCCGAGGCGCCGAGCCTCGAGCAGCCCTCGGGCCAGCCGGGTGACCTGCCGGGCAGCGACGCGACGGGTGCGCCTTCCGCTGACCGCGGTCCATCACCGGCGACGGCGCCTGTGCCTTCGGGGTCGGTGCCGTCCTGGGTCGCCAATCTGCCGTTGTGGCACTGGCACGAGATTCCCGGGACGTCGCTGGCGAGTGTGGACCCGGCGGTGCGCCGCCTGGGAAGCACCGGGCCGAGTTCCAAGATCGACGCGTGGTGCGGCGCCACGCTCAAGCGCAAGGGCAGCGTGTACATGCTCGGTGCAGCGGGGGGGCATGGTGACTACGCGGGCAACGAAGTCAACGCCCTCGCGTTGAACAGCGAAGCGCCGAAGTGGGTTGAACTCTGCCCCCCGAGCGCGAACGCCGACATCATCAATGCCACGCAGTTCTATCTGGACAAGCGCCCCTCGCCGACCCATACGTACTACGCCACGCAGTTCATCGACGAACTTGACCGGATGATCGTGTTTGCGAGCCCTGGGGTCAGTGGCTCATTTCCGGCGCCACCGACGGACTTTCCGTATACCGGAGATCGGCGTTCGTTCAGCTTCGATGTCATGGCCGGCGATTGGGATTCGCCCGACTACATCGCACAGTTTCCGGACGGCGGCGACTTCACGGCGGCACTGTGTGCCAAGCATCCGAGAACCGGAGATGTCTACTACTCGCGCGGCTACGGAACCGGTTGGTATCGGTGGACCCGCATCAGCAATACCTGGACGAAGCTGTCGTCGACGACGCGCGCGCCCTGGTATGCAGGTGCCGCGATCGATCCGCTTCGCGACCGGCTGCTGGTGGTTGGCGGCTATAGCCCATCGGCCCCCCAAGTGCATCAACTCGACGGCTTGGGGATCCGAGTGAGCTTCCAGGGCCTCGGCAGCGCTGCACTTCAACTTAGCGGCTATCCGGGGGTGGTGTACGACGAAGCACTCGATAGCTTCCTTGTTCTGCACAACGCCGAAACTGGCATCGCGATGCTTCGTGTGTCGGCAGCGAGTTGGGTCGTCGATGCGCCGGCGATCACTGGAGGGCTTCCTGCACAACGCAGGAACGGCGTACTGAATGCAGTGCAGTATGTGCCCGAACTCAGAGGCATCGTTCTTGCGAACAGTCACAAGGGCAATGTCTGGTTCATGCGAACCGCTGCTTGAGCGCTCCTACCGCGAGGCCGCGCGGAGCGAAGGTTTCTCGAACCTCATATGTATCCAGTTGCCGCGCGCGCGCGTCCGAAGGCGCTGCAACTGGTTGGCGAGATGGGCAATCCGGGTGGCTCCGCGTTGTAGCACCGAGCGCGCCGCCGGTTCGATCAATGGCTCGCCGCATCGCACACAGCGCTCCTCTTGGCCGTAAGTGCCGAAGGGATTGCCGGCGTAGTTCATGAGTGCCGCGGACAGCCAGTTCGTCGCGTCGGTTGTATGGCCCACGAGTGACGTCTCGGTGGCTGTCATGGCATGGAAATGGCGCCGCAGAGAGGACTCGTCGAAGGCATTCACATGTCCCCACGGCGGGTTGACTGCGCCACAGGCGCTGCAAGTCGTCCTGCCCTGGCGGAGGTCCTGGCGATAGGGCACGCCGATCACAGAGACGGATGCACACACACGCGTGATCTCCGAGCACACGGCGGGCAGCACTGTCGGTGATATGTGCTCTAGCACCTCGGCACAAAGTACCGCGTCGAAATGGTTGTCCTCGAAGGTGAGCGCGCTGGCATCGCCGGCGACGGCTGTCACACGAGGAATGTCGATGTCCGGCTTCGTCAGATCGAGTGCGACCACCTCGTCGAAGCGTTCGGCCAGAAGACGGGAGAGAAAGCCGTCGCGTGCGCCGATATCCAGTGCGCGTCGTCCTCGCTCGGGGATCAGGCGCATCAATGCGGCGACTCGCTCCTGTTCCTGCGGGCTCGCGCGATAGGCGGTGAGATCCATGACAGCTTGGTGATGACGAGTCGATGAGAGATGCCGAGGAGCGTAGCGCTTGGGCGATAGATCAAGTGGTTCTGAAAAAGCCTCGCAGTTGGGGTACGACCCGAGCGAGTTCAGTGGCCAACGGATGCCTGGCGCACTTCAAGCCCGTCACAAAGCCGAGCGCACCCAGCACGATGCCTGTGAGCAAAGGCGGCAGCAGTTGAGCGGGTGCTGGACCGAACAGCGAAAGGGCGAGCGCTGGGCCAACACCGGCAGCGACTGCCACGGCGGCGCTGCGGCCAAGTGTCTTGTACAGCGCCCACCAGCGAAAGCCGATGGTGCTATGCACTGCACGAAGCCAGATGATGGATGATAGGCAAGCCGCCACGACCCATCCCAGAGCCAATGTCTCGATGCCGTGCCAAGCGCCGAGGGCCACCATGCACACCGTCAGCGTGGCGCTGCTCAGCGTCGCCCGCAGTGCCTTAGTGACCGCACCTGCGCCCAGGAGCACCGCGGTGCAGATGGGCACGAGGGAGCCGGCGACGGTAGACAACGCAAGAATTCGCGTCGCGTCGACCGATGCATCCCACTGCGGACCGTAGAGCAGGCGCACGGCCGGGTAGGCGAGGCACAGCAGGCCCACTGCGAACGACCCACTGAGCGCCGTGGTGTAGGCCACGGCCGTGAGAAACGATGACGATGAATCGTGCGCGTCGCGCGATTCTTTTGCGAACAGCGATAACGCGACGGAATACACGGCATCGATCACGAGGCGCGAGAACATGGCAACGAGTCCGTTGGCGCGTGAGTAAAGCCCCGCTGCGGCCAATCCCTGAAGCTTGCCGGCGAGGAACTCTGGTGCCCCAGTGGCCATCGTGTTGATGATCGATGACGAGGTGACCTGGGTGCCGAAGGACAGTACCCGACGGGCTTCACGAAAGCTCGGCAGCCACGGGTAGTGTGCCGGCCGGAAGAACGTCGACACCAGCGCATTGGCGACGGTTGAGCACACACTGCCCCAAGCGAGGCTAAGCGCACCGAGACCCCGCCAGGCCAGCCACATCGATACCGCAGCACCGGTGCAGGTGGCAGTGAACCGCGTCACCGCCACCGCGTCGTAGCGCATTTCACGCATGAGCCAGGCATAAGTGACCGAGCCGAATGGGTTGACGATGTAATTCAACGCCAGTATCAGGAAGATGTCGCGCATCCGCACGTCGCCGAAGAATACCGACATCGGCGTACTGAACGCGGCGACTGCGGCGCCGAGTATCAGTCCGATGCTCAGTTGAATGGCCCAGACGGCGCGGATGCGGTCGACCGTCAGTTCCTTCTCCTGCAAAAGGTACTGGCCGGCGCCGAGGTCGCGCACAGTGGCCGCGAATGCCAGCAAGGCCATCGTGACGGCATACAAGCCCATGTCCGCAGGCGTGAGCAGCCGCGCCAGAACCATCGAAGCGCCGACCGTAATGCTCAGGCTGAGATAGCGGTCCAGAAAGGCAAAGCCGAGGGATTTTCGAGTGGACAAGGGGAGACGGCAGGGTTGAGGCGCCGCGATGGCAGGCCTAGGCGACCAGTCGGTCGAGATGGTCGGCAAGCATCTGCGCGCGCCCGCTGCGCGAGGCGCGCTTGACTTCGTCAGGTGAGGGTAGGCGTGCGGTGTGCGTCCGCACGCTGCTGACGAAGCCGCCAAGCGTGCGGGCAATGTCGTCGCGCGAATCCAGTCGGGCGATGGCCTCCACGCCGGCGCGACGCAGCACCAGCGCCGTGTCGCCAGCCGGGTCGGTCAGGCACAGGATCGGGCGGCGTGCACGCAGGTACTCGTAGATCTTGGCGGGAATCTGCTCGTTGCAGTTGGACGCTTGCAGCACGAGCAGTCCGTCGGCGCGAAGCATCTCCTCAAGCGCGTCAGCATAGGCGATGGCTGGCAGTGTTTCGACGAAGGCCTCGACGCCGAAGTCGCGCGCCATGCGCTGCAGCAGCGCATCGTGTACAGCGGCTCGAAAGCGCACTTTCAGCTCGCCGGGTCGGATCGAGGTATTGGCAGCCAACTGCGCCAAGGCCGCAAACAGCTCGGTCGGATCGCGCTCACTCGGGTAGACGATGCCGCTGTGCAGCAGCGTGACGCACTGCGCGTTCAGCGGGCGCCTGTCGGTCTCGCGGCGTTCTGCCGCGGCGAAGCTGTCTTCGTCGTAGCCGTTTTCGAGCACCGTGATGCGCGAGGCGCTCGCGGGATAGCGGTCACCATAGATGCGCGCGGCGCCGGGCGTGGTGAACATCGCGCAGCTGGCCTGCTCCACAGCCATGCGCTCGATGGCGGCGTAGTGGCGCCGGGTCACCGGGTCGGCGGGGTAGCCGTCCTGCGCCATGGGGTCGCGGAAGTCGGCGATCCAGGGCAGGCCACTGCGGCGGCGCAGCTCTGTGCCGATGAGGTGTGCCGTGGCAATCGGGTAGGTCGACCAGATGGCGTCAGGCTTCAGCTCGCGCACCATGCGCATGCCTTGCCGGACAGCATCGAACTTCCAGCTGATCCAGCGGTCGGGACGTGCCCACGATGCGAGGTAGCGGCCACCGACGGCGAGGTGGCGCGCGGTATCGAAGGCCAGCGCACGGCGGACCACCACTTGCGAGGGAACTGCCGATTCGAGATCGGTACTGGTTCGCTCGTAAGCCGTGGGCCGTGCCGTCAGCACCAGTGGCTCCCACCCGTAGCGCGGCAGATGCTGCACGAACCGAAGCGTTCGCTGGATGCCGCTGCTCCCCGCCAAGGGCGGAAAGTGGTAGGCGACCATCAAGAGACGGCGCATGTCAGCGGGCCGCGCCATCGAACGCGGTCGTATTGACAACGGGTTTGGCCACGATGGCGAACTGCGGATGGCGCGAGTCGTCAAGGGCGCGCAAAAGAATGCGATTCAGCAGTCCGAATTTCCACGGGAAGGTGATGCTGTTGATGCCATTCATTTCGACGATGCGGTAGCCACATGAGGCGAACAGGCGCCGCATGCTGTGATGGGTGAAGAAGCGCAGGTGGGTGTGATCCAGGACGCCGGCGTCCTCGTAGCGCCATTCGCCCTTGAGCACAAGGTCCTTGAGCACGGGCATGTAGCGCACGTTGGGGATGGAGGCCACGATCACGCCATCCGCGGTCAACAGTCGTCTGGCTGCGTCGAGAACCTTCCACGGGTCCACCAGATGCTCGAGAACATCGTTGAAGACCACGCAATCGACACTGGTCGGGGGCAAGTGGGCCATCCCCTGTTCGGCGTCGCTTTCGATGACTTCGTCAAGGCGCTTTCGGGCTTGTGCTGCGGCCGCGGGAAACTGCTCGATGCCGATGACGTGCACGGTGCGTTGCGACTTAAGGTTCTCGCCGAATCCGCCGCGACCGCAGCCCACGTCGAGCACGCACGCTGCGCTGGCCGGCACGTAGCGCAGCATCTCGCCGCGGCGCTCGCTGAAGTAGTCCGCAGACTTGTGGTCATAAGACCGAACGTGTTGTCGCATGCCCAAAAGGTTTGGCTCGCTCGCTGTGTGCATGGATCGACTCCCGGGGAACTCAGTCGGCCAAGGGTTTCAGGAGACGATACGGTGCGCGAGCGGCGAGCGTGATCCACGCGGGTGGCGTCGCATCAAGTCTTGGCGGCCCCGAGCGGCCAGCGAGCCCGTCGACGGCACCAGTCAGGCATGCCGAAGCCTTGTCGCCATAGCCACGCTCGCGCAGCTTGGCCGCTTCGATCAGTGCACGGCACAGCAGACGCCGCCGCAGACCACGGCGATGCGGCGCCAGCGTGTGCCCTTCCCAGAACAGGAAGGCGTTGCGGGCCATGAGGTGGAAGTAGTAGGCTGGACGTTCGGCGAGGATCGCCGTTCGCCGTTCGTGGCGAACGTTTGCCTCGTGGCACACCTGGCTCATCCAGCCGCCGCGCGACAGGCGCACGCCAAGGTCGTCGTCCTCGTAGTACGCGAAGTAGCGTTCGTCCAGCATGCCGACAGCGGCTAGCGCACGCAGACGTAGCAGGGGAGCAGTGCCGTGGTTCCACATCTGTTCCGGGGCGGTTTGCTCCATTCGGCGGGCGATGGCGGGATCGCTCGGCCGGCGTGATTCGAGCGCCGCCCAGTCATGCCAGGCGCCGCAGAAATCGACCAGCCTGTCGTCGTGCAGCGCATGGATGACCGGTGACACGCAACCGCATCGCGGATGCCGCTGCATGAAGTCGACCAAGCGCGCAAGGGCCGAGTCGGCCACCTGAGTGTCGTTGTTGAGCAGCCAGATGAAGTCCGCGTTGCGGCTTAGCGCATCACGGATGACGACGTTGTGGCCGCCCGCGAAGCCTGTGTTGTGGTCGAGACGCAGCAGACGTACGCCACTCGGAAGACCGGCACGCAATACGTCGAGGTCGGCCTCGGCGGACCCGTTGTCCACCACCACCAGTTCGACGCGCATGTCCGGCTGCGCTTGCCGCAGCAACGATCGGAGGCAAGACAGCGTGGTTGAAGCCGCGTTCCAGTTCAGAACGCTCACGACCACATGGGGAAGATTGTCGGAGGCCATCGTGCCGTCTTGCTGTCGATCACGCACGTTGGGTAAGTGCCGCGAGCGCAACGGCCGGCAGCCTTGCGTAGCTCAAGGGATCGAGCCTGAGATGTGCCGCCAGCAGCCCGAGCGGCGTGGATCGCCGGTGCCGGAGGCGGTGCAGAAGGTCACGTGCTACCGACTCGCGCAATTGCGCGATGCTGGCGTCGACGGCCTCGCGCTGAGCTGGCGTGACGTCGAACAGCCGACCGATGGTCTTCCTGTAGCGCAACTCGTTATGCAGCCGCTCAAGATGCTGCGGCGTTCCCCAGCCGGCGCCGCTGTAGACATTCACGCCCCGCCCGCAGGTAGCCTCGATCTCGGAGGAAAAGGCAAACTTCGTAGAGCGTTTCGCCATGCCCATCCAGAACAAGTAGTCCTCGCCGGCCGAAGTGAATTCGGCGCGAAAGCGGTGGTCGCGAAGCCGGTCGAAGGCGTAGACAACCGTCGGGGTGCCAATTACGTTGCCGCGGATGATCTGATCGAACATGTCGCCCTGGTACGTATGTAGCGTTGCGTGCGATTCGATGGCGGGATGGTCGGCAGGGTGGATACGCTGGGCTCGCGAGAAGGCGCCCTGGTTCTGCCCTAGCTGGAAGAAATCGCCAAAGAAGCAGTCATGGCCCGCCTGGAGGCACGTCACGGCCCGAGCCAGATGGTCGCTGGACCATGCATCGTCCGAGTCCAGAAAGGCGATGTAGCGAGTGTCTGGCGGCGCATGGTCCAGGGCCTTGTTGCGCGCTGACGCCGGGCCGCCATTGCGTTGCTTCACCAACGCGATCGTGCCGGGAAGCGGGCTCGCCGCAGTGATCTCGGGCTCGGGCGGGGCTGGCGACTCGTCGTCGACGACGATCACATGCACCGGCAGCGCGCAGCCCCGCTGCTCGGCCACGCTGAGCAGTGCGCGGCGCAGAACGCCGCCTTCGCGTTGGAAGTAGGGAATGACGACGGTGATCACCGATCCACCTCGGCGGTGGGCTGTGCATCGGATGCCGGGATTGCGTCCGCCGCTCGCGCAGACGTGTTGTGACGCAGCCGAACCAACTGCTTCACGATTGGCCAGCGATACGCCGTCAGGTGGTAGAGCGTGCGCTTGCGATCGGTGAGCTTGGCGTGCCAGTCCATCAGGCGGCCGTAGTACTCGATGCGCCGAATCGAGCCCTCGCTGAACATCGCCTGCAGTTCTTCTTCCCGCAGCAGAAAGGCCGGTGAAAAGAGCTTGATCGACTCGTCGTATGTGGTCTTGAGCACGACCAGCACCCCGTTGCGAAGCAGGCACAGGTTGATGGCGACGCTGCGTTCGTCAAAGAGGTACTCGTACACGACCGCCTCGCCGTGGCGCGCCGCGTTTTCGAACAAGGCGCGATAGAAGCGCCCCTGGTCGTTGTCAGTGCCGATGGCCGTGCCCTCGGCTGCCTTCCAGCCGGCGCTTTCGAGCGCGCCGTAGCGTGCAAGGGCGGGCGCCATGTGCTCGGGCTGCGTCCACACGCGCATCGTCGTGGTGATGCCTTCCGCTGCCAGCTTGTTGCGCTGCTTGCGCATGTTCTGCCGCAGGTTCTTGCCTCGCGCGGCCCAGTACTGCTCGAAGCTGCCCTCGAGTTCGACCCAGCCGGTGTCGATGTAGTCGGCATGCGCACAGTTGGCGGTGTCCGCGCCGCGGGGCGCGAAGAGCGGATCGACCTGGGTGAGAGACACGGCAAGGCACAGGCCGAGCGGTCCCTTGACGAGGCTGCGCGCCAAGTCATCCGCACTCAGGTCTGGCTCTGCCACCCAGGCGCCGAGCGGAATCTGCGAGGGTTGGAGGGTTCGCCAGCGCAGCCGGCCGTCAGGCACGAGCAGCAGCATCGCTGCCACGGCGTCGTTGCGCTGGCCGACGAGCAGCCGTTCGCGGCCGTCGCCGAACACCTCGAGTGCGATGCACAGGGCTTCGGCACCCAGAAAGGGAAGGTCGCCGCGCCGGGCGTTGAGCCGGTTCCATTGCAGGGACAGGCCCGCGTCGTCACGCAGGGCGCTCGCGGCGACGTTCTGCCAGTGCAGGCGAGGCGCGGCATTTGAGAGAGGCAGCGCAGCCTCGGCGGAGTCGTTCATTCGTGGTTCTCTGGAATCCGCATCATGTCGAGCAATGCGGCCGCGGTGCAGTCGACATCGGCAGCGCTCAGGTCCTGGTGGCACAGCAACTGCAGCACGTGGTGACTCCACAGCCGGCCGTGGTCATCGGGGAAGGTGGGCGTGCCGGGCCAGATGCGGTCCCAGCGGAAGACCGGAAGCCGTTGTTCCCGTGCTGCGGCGTAGATGCGTTCGGCGTCGTCGACCCACAGGGGGAAGACGTACGGCGCCGCGGCCGCCGGTGTTCCGGGCGCGAATACGGGCCGTGCGCCGGCCACGTGTGAAAATCGTTGGGCGTAGCGGGCGAAGTTCTCACGCCGCCTCGCGGCGATTCGCCCGCGCGGCAGCACGCGATTGAGCAGCAGCGATACGGCGAGTGGTGCGTCGGCGACGCGGCCCATGTCGCACGATGCCACCATGGCGTCCTCGGCGCTCACCGCGTCCGGAGGGCAGGCCGGTTCGGCCGCAACGGCCGAAACCGCGCGCTTCTTCAACCCGAACAACGGGCCGAGCAAGTGCTTGAGACCGCCGAGCCGGCCGTGTTCAACCGACACTTCCAGCACGTCGGCCCATCCTTTCACCTGCGCCTTGACGCTCGGTGCGCGCAGATCAAGCGGAGCAATCGAGCGACTGGACGATGCCAGCACGCCGGCCTCGGGAACGGGGAAGAACTTGGACACGCTGGCGGTCGCGAAGTCGCCCCAGTGGCCGACCGGGCGTTCGCCCGCCTCGCCGAAGAAGCAGTGCGCGCAGTCTTCGATCAGCGCAACCTCGTGTCGGTCGCACCACTGGCGCACCTCGCCCAGCGAGCGGCCCAACCCGAAATAGTGAGCGACGATGATGCCGCGGGCTTCGCGTGCCGTTCGAGCATCCACCGCATCGAGATTAGGCAGCCCGTCGGCACGAATGCCGAAGAAGACGGGCGACAGCCCTGCCTGCACGATCGGCGCCACCATCGTTGGGCAGTGATAGGTCGGCACCAGGATCGGGCTGCCGGCCGGAAGATGCAACTGGCACAGCGCCTGGTACAGCGCGGCGCGGCCGCTGGTGGTGAAGACCTTGTGGCGTACATCATCGACACAGCTGCTGTGAAGCGGCATCGAGCGCCTGAAGCTCGACCAGTCGAGCACGGGTGCGCGAGGAAACGGGGCGCGATGTGTCGCGGTGGATGAAAGCGCCAAGCGATGACTCCTGGGCTTAACGCGGTGCAGCGCTGGCGGCCGCAGCAGGGGCGCTGGCCGCAGGCGCTGCCATGCCGGGCTCCGGCTCACGCCAGTGGCCGGCTGCCTGCAGTCGCGTCTTCAGTTCCGTGCGCGGAAAACCGAGAGCATATGCACGGTGCGCCTGACGCAGCGCGTTTTCATAGTTCTTGCCGTCGAGATAGACGAGGCCGATGTTGTAGTGGGTGAAGGCGTCGTCCTTGGCGTCGATGGACGCCTGGTGCAATTGCGCGTTCGCTTCCTTGTCGCGGCCTTGCTTCTGCAGGAAGGTCGCGTACAGCATGCGCGCGATGGTGTCGTCGGGCTGGAAGCGGACGGCCCGCACAAAATAGCACTCGATCGGGTAGCGCACGTCGAGCGGCTGCGGCGACTTCATTCGCTCGCCGTAGCGCATCATCGAAACGAGGGCGCGGTGGTGGTTGGGGAATGCGCGCAGTGTGTAGTCGAGGTCACCGCCCACGCGGCCGCTGCTGCCACGCACCAGTGCCTCCACGGTTGGCGTGAAGTGCGCGCTCTCGACGAGATGCAACTGCTGCCCGCGTTCGATGCGGTAGTCGTAGGGCCCGAACGCATTCGCGAGGGGGCCGCAGGCCTCGGTCGCAGGCTGAGCGAAGGTTGTCGAGGCGCAGCACAAGGCCATCGCCGTAAGCATGCACGTCGATGCGGCGGATACAGCCCGAGAGAACACCATGCGTCAGCTTCCCGTTGCCAAGCGTTGATTCCGCAGCCATTCGATCGTCAGCCGTTCGGCCGCCAGACGCGAGGCCTCGTCCGAAAAGGTGTGGTCGGCGTTGTCCACGGTATGGCGGCGCACGCGCGGTTGCGCTAGGAGCGTGCGCCAGGTCTTGTCGGCGCCGGCTTGCTCGATGAATTCCTTGGCGGTGTAGTCGTCGCCGCTCAGGATCAGCAGGATGCGTCCACCCGCGTGTTGCCAGCCGCGCGCCATGCGCTGGCGAAAGTCGGCCGGCGGCGCGTCGTTGTCAGCAGCATGCGAAATCGACGTGCGGGTTGCCGCGCGAATCTTCCGGCCCAACTCCTTTAACGCGCCGAATGCCACCTGCCCGCGCAACAGCTTGGCCCAGAACTGCACCGAAACTAGGCGCTGTGTGTAGTAGTGCTTCAGCTGAGTGGACGCAAGTGTCGCTTCGGAGCGCACCCAAGGGTTGAGCGCGCAGACGCCCCGGACGCGGGGATCGCGCGTGTCGTCGCAGTACATCAGCGCGGCCGAGGCGCCGTCGCACAAGCCCCATAGCACCACGTGCCGCACTTCGGGCAGGCGCTGCTGCAAGGCGTCGATGGCGCAGGCGATGTCGTCGCTCGCTTGCTCGAAGTCTTGCGCGTCGCCGCGGCTGTCGCCCATGCCGCGGTAGTCAAAGCGCAGCGCCGGGTAGCCCGCGCCGGCGAGCGCGCGGGCGAGCAGGACGAACTGGCGATGGCTGCCGGCGCGGTACTGGGGGCCGCCGACAACGACCACCACGGCGGTATCGCCGCCCGGTGCGGGATGAAGAATGCCGACCAGCGGCTCGCCGCGGCAGTCGAACATGAGTGCTTCTTCCACGGCCGAGGGGTTCATGCCTTCACCGTCTGTTCGAGTGCGGTGAGGCTCGCGTCGATCAGCGCCGGCGCTTCCTCGATCTCGGTGGCCTGCCAGAAGCCGGATCCGTTCACGACCTGGCTGCGAATGGTGCAGCCGGCCTGTTTCCACTGTTCGAGTTTCGCGAGCGAGGCGGGCAGGGGCGATGCCGGCGCGCGCGTGGAAAGCTCGATCCATTCGAGCTGCCGCACATGACTGGAAGGCGGCAAAGACGCTTCTTCGAGACTCGAGGCCAGGGCGGCATGCAAGCGATAGCCGGCCACGTCTACGGACTGGCCTGCAGCCAGTCGCGCGCGCAAGGACTCCATGGCGCCTTTGGCCTGGCCGCCGAGCATGTCGCTCGCGAGTTTGAGGCGCAGGAACTGCTGCAGCACCAGCTTGCCGGATGTGGCGGGTTGCCAGAAGAGCAGACCGGTCGTGTCGGGCAGGTGACGCGCCGCATCCGCGGCGAGCAGACAGCCGGCACGCAAGCCCCACAACCATAGCCGCGCCTGAGTGCGCGACTGGAGCCAGTGGCTGGCCTGCACGATGTCGTTCACCCAGTCGGTCCACCGCGCATCACCAAAGTCACCACTGCTGTCCCCACACCCCAGCAGATCGATCTGCAGCACTGCATGCCCCGCCTGCGCGAAGGCGCGCGACTGCAGGGCTGCCATGCGGCGCGACTTGTTCATCTCTTCGGCGAAGGGATGCACGTAGACGATCGCGCTGCGCGCGGCTTCGCCCTGCGCCGGGTGGTACAGGCAGAAGCGCTGGCCGCCCGCGGGGCCGTCGGAGGGGAGGAAGAAGGCTTGCGTGTTCACGGCGTTAGACGAGAGCCGGCGAGCGGTACGCGCCGCACTCGCCGCTCAGGCAGTGGCCGCACGACCGAGTTGGCCACTCACGAAATCGGCCAGCGCACCCACGGTCGCAAACGTCTCGCCGTCGATGTCGCCGTCGTCGATGAGGATGCCGAACTGCTCTTCGATGGTGGTGATGAGCGAGACAACGGCCATCGAATCGAACTCCGGTATGGCGCCGATGAGGTGGGTGTCGCGGGTGAAGGAGGCGCCACGTCCGTTGAGGCTCAGCACTTCATCGAGCACTCGAACGACTTCTTTCGTGACATCCATTCCCGACCTCCGGTTGTGACAACTCGTGAGCGGGCGATTCTAGGTTCGGTGTCCGCGAATCGGCACCCTAGCGCGTGACGTACGCCGCGATTCGCGGCCCTTCCCCCTCCATCGTGGGGGAGGGGGCCGAGGCCTGTTGCATCCCCATGGGATACTTTTTGACAACTCTCGCCTCCGCGTCGGCCCGCATGCCTGAATCGACTCTGCTGTTCGAACTGATCACCCATGCGGCGCAGCGCACGCCCGGCGCGTCGGCGGTGACGGCGGGGCGCGAATCGCTGAGCTACGAGGCACTTGCGACCGATGTGGCGGGGTTCGCTTCGGGGCTTCTCGCGCTCGGGCTGCAGCGCGGCGAGCGGGTCGGCATCTATCTCGAGAAGCGCTTCGAGACGGTGGTGTCGAGCTTCGGCGCGCCAGCCGCGGGCGGTGTGTTCGTGCCGCTGAACCCGCTGCTGAAGCCCGAGCAGGTGGGTTACATCCTGCGCGACTGCAATGTGCGCGTGCTGGTCACGTCGCCGGAGCGCTTGTCGCTGCTGAGCGAGGTGCTCGGGCAGTGCCCCGATCTGCGCGGCGTGGTGGTTTGCGGCGAAACGTTGGTCGCGCCCGCGCTGCCTGGGCTGTCGGTCACCGCGTGGGGCGATCTGCTAGGCGCACCGCGGCGGCCGGGCCACCGCGTCATCGATGTCGACATGGCGGCCATCCTCTACACCTCGGGCAGCACCGGCAAGCCGAAGGGTGTGGTGCTGTCGCACCGCAACATGGTGGCGGGGGCGAAGAGCGTCGCGTCGTACCTTGATAACACGGCCGACGACACGCTGCTGGCGGCGCTGCCCTTGTCGTTCGACGCCGGCTTCAGCCAGCTCACGACGGCCTTCCACGCCGGCGCGCGTGTGGTGCTGCTCAACTATCTGCTGCCGCGAGACGTGCTCAAGGCAATGGAGAGGGAGCAGGTCACGGGGCTCACGGCGGTGCCGCCGCTCTACATCCAGCTCGCGCAACTCGAATGGCCCGAGGCGGTGAAGGGCTCGCTGCGCTATTTCGCCAACACCGGCGGGCGCATGCCGCGCGAGACGCTGAACCTGTTGCGTGCGCAGTTGCCCAAGTCGCAGCCCTACCTGATGTACGGGCTGACCGAGGCCTTCCGCTCTACTTATCTGCCCCCCACGGAGGTAGACCGCCGGCCGGATTCGATCGGCAAGGCAATTCCCAATGCGGAGATTCTGGTGCTGCGCGAAGACGGCACGCCGTGCGGGCCGGATGAACCGGGCGAACTCGTGCACCGCGGCGCGCTGGTCGGCATGGGTTACTGGAACGATGCCGGGAAGACAGCCGAGCGCTACAAGCCGCTGCCGGCCGGCGCGCCGGGGCGCGAGGGCGGTCTGCAGTTGCCCGAGATCGCGGTGTTCTCGGGCGACACAGTGCGGCAGGACGCTGAAGGCTTTCTGTACTTCATCGGCCGGCGCGACGAGATGATGAAGACCTCGGGCTACCGCGTGAGCCCGACGGAAGTGGAAGAGGTGCTGTATGCCACCCGGCTGGTGGGCGAGTGCGTCGCGTTCGGCGTGGACCATCCGACGCTCGGGCAGGCAATCCAGGTGATCGCCACCGCACCCGCCGAAGGCGTTCTGGACGTGGCGGCGCTGCTAGGCGAATGCCGGGCGCGCATGCCGGCCTACATGGTGCCCGCGGGTGTGGAGGTGGTTGCCGGGCCGCTGCCTCGCAACCCGAACGGCAAGATCGATCGAAAGTTGTTGTCCACGCAGTGGGCGGAGCGCACGCAATGAATTCCCCGACCGAACTGCCGGCCGCCAGACGTGCGCCCGAACATGCGCCGATGGATCAGTGGCCGCAGCGCGACGGCGAACTGCTCATCGGCGGCCAGCCTCTGTCTCTTCTGGCCGAACGGGTCGGGCGCACGCCGTTCTATGCCTGCGACCGGGCCTTGCTGCGTGCGCGCGTGGCCGAACTGCGCGCCGCGCTGCCGGCCGGCGTGAAGCTGCACTACGCGATGAAGGCCAACCCGATGCCGGCGCTGGTGGGCTTCATGGCTCGCCAAGTCGACGGCATCGACGTGGCGTCGGCGGGTGAGCTGAAAGTGGCGCTGGATGCCGGCGCCGATCCGGCCGAGATCAGCTTCGCGGGGCCCGGCAAGACAGCGGCCGAACTGCGGCAGGCGGTCGCCTCGCGTGTGCTGGTGAACGTCGAGTCGATGCGTGAAGTGCGGCTGCTGGAGGGCATTTCGCGTGAGCTGGGCGTGCCGGCGCGTGTGGCCGTGCGCGTGAACCCGGATTTCGAGCTCAAGGGCTCGGGCATGAAGATGGGCGGCGGGCCGAAGCAGTTCGGCGTGGATGTGGAGCAGATGCCGGAACTGCTGGCCGCCGTCAGTGCGGCGGGGCTGGCGTTTGAGGGCTTTCATCTGTTCGCCGGCTCGCAGAACCTTCGGGCCGAATCGATCTGCGAGGCGCAGCAGAAGTCGTACGAGCTGGCCCTGCGGCTGGCGGCGCTGGCGCCGGAGCCGGTGCGCTTCCTGAACCTGGGCGGTGGTTTCGGCATTCCGTATTTCCCCGGCGAGCAGCGGCTCGACCTGCGCCCGATCGGCGACAACCTGGCGGCCTTGGCCGAGCGGGCACGGCGCGATTTGCCCGAGGCGGCCATCGTGATCGAACTCGGCCGCTACCTGGTCGGCGAGGCGGGCGTGTATGTGGCGCGCGTGCTCGATCGCAAGGTCTCGCGCGGGCAGGTGTTCCTCGTCACGGACGGCGGGCTGCACCATCACCTGTCGGCCTCGGGCAACTTCGGGCAGGTGGTGCGCAAGAACTATCCGGTCACCGTGGGCAACCGGCTCGATGCGGCGCGAGAGGTCGCTTCGGCAGTCGGCCCGCTGTGCACGCCGCTGGATCTGCTGGCCGATCGCATGCCGTTGCCGGTGGCCGAGCCGGGCGATCTGGTGGTCGTGTTCCAGTCGGGCGCCTACGGTGCGAGCGCCAGCCCGCAGGCGTTCCTGGGCCACCCGGCTTGCACCGAAGTGCTCGTCTAGCTGCCGGCGTCCTCGCGCTTGCGTCTGGCGGCGCGGCGCTGTGGCTGGCGCTTCATCACCCCTTGTCGGCGTCGGCCGCGCTTGCGATGAGCGTGGTGTGGATGGCGGCCGCCTGTCGGTTTCCGCGTCTGTGGCTGTTCGTGATGCCGGCCGCCTTGCCGGCGATGAACCTGTCGCCGTGGACGGGCTGGATCGTGTTCGAGGAGTTCGATCTGCTGGTGCTCGGCGCTGTGGCGGGCGGCTATGCGCGCATGGCGTGGCGTGGGGTGGAGGGCGTATGGCCTTTGCGCACGGCCGGGCGGCTTGTGGTGGTCGCGCTGATCGCGCTCACGCTGATCTCGTTGTGGCGCGGCATCGGCGATGCGGGCGGTTGGGCGTTCGGTTGGTTCCAGCACTACACCGATCCGTTGAACAGTCTGCGAGTGTCGAAGAGTGCGCTGTACGTGCTGATGCTCGTACCGCTGCTGCGCCGTGAGGCGGCACAGCCGGGCGCGGGCGAGTCGTTCGCCTTCGGCATGCTGGCCGGCGCGGCCATCGTGTGCCTGGCTGCGCTGTGGGAACGCATCGCCTATCCAGGCTTGTTCAACTTCACCGACGTCTACCGCACCACCGCCCTGTTCTGGGAGATGCACGTTGGCGGCGCGGCGATCGATGCGTACCTGGCGCTCGCCACGCCTTTCGTCGCGTGGGCCTTGTGGCGTGCTCGCAGCACGTGGCAATGGGGCCTTGCAGCCCTGTTCGCGCTGGTGTGGGTGTACGTGTGCCTCACCACCTTTGCGCGCGGCGTGTATCTCGGCGTGCTGACCGCCATCGTGCTGCTGGCCTTTCTGCGGCTGCTGGGCGGCACCGGCTGGCGTCGCTGGGCCGGCCTGGCGCTTGGGTTGGTGCTTGTCGCCGAAGTCGTGGGGGTCCTCGGCTGGGGCTCGTTCATGGCGTCGCGCCTGTCGAACACCGATCGCGACTACCAGAGCCGCACCGCGCATTGGGCGCGCGGGATCGGTCTGCTGGAGGGGCCGGCCGATTGGCTGCTCGGGCTCGGCGCGGGCCGGCTGCCGGCGCACTATGGCCGGTTCGTGTCGGGAGCTGAGTTCCCGGGTGCAGTGCTTGTGAACGAAGGGCAGGGCGCTGTCGAGTTGCGCGGCCAGCGGTCCATGGAGGAACTGGGCGGCCTGTACGGCTTGACCCAGCGCGTGCCGCTGCGGGCGCACTACCGGCTGAGCCTCGATCTGCGCACTGACCGGCCGACCGAGCTGCTCGCGCGCGTGTGCACCGTGCACCTCCTGTATGAACACTCCTGCCAGGGCAGTTACCTGCGCCTGGCGCCGACGGGCGAGACGTGGCAGCACGTGTCATTGCATCTGGCCGGGCCGGCGCTGGAAGCCGGCCCAGGGTTCGCGCCGCGCCGGGCGGCCTTGGGGCTGACGGTGCTCAACGCCGGCGGCGCGGTCGAGCTTGGCAAGCTACAACTCGAAGCGGCGGGCGGCGAATCCCTGCTGCGCAACGGCGACTTTTCCGCGGGACTCGCGCATTGGCTGCCGGTGGCGCAGTACTACTTCATCCCGTGGCACATCGACAACCTGTTCCTCGAGCTGCTGATCGAGCGGGGGCTGCTCGGGCTCGTGGCGTTCCTGGCGCTGCTCGTCGTGGTCGCCGTGAAGGCCTGGCGCATGCGCGCATCGGCGGATGTCATGCCGTTCGCAGCCGCTTCGCTGTGCGGGGTGCTGTGTGTCGGGCTCGTCAGCAGCGTGCTGGATGTGCCGCGAGTCGCACTGCTCATGTTCCTGCTGATGGCGCTGTTGCTGTTGCCGCATCGTGCGGCCAGTCATCGCGCGGCACACAGGCCATGAAAAAGGCACCCGCTCGGGGTGCCTCGTCGATGTGCCTGTGGCCGATCGTCAGGACGCGGCTGAAGTCTTGCGGCGCCGCACTTGCCATGCACCGGCCAAGGCGATGCCGGCAAGTGCCAGCGTGCCCGGCTCCGGAACGCCCGGGGGCGGCGGGGGCGGGGTGTAGCGGGTGCCGGCGACGGCGAGCAGCTTGACGTAGTCGTTGCCTTGGCCGAGACCGCTTCCACCGAAGTTCGAGTTATAGGCGCTGATCAGCCACCAACTCGAACTGAAGTTGCCGCTGTTGATGGACTTGGTGGAGGTTGCGCCGGCATTCGCGTAGTTGCCAACCAGCGTCCAGCCGCTGCCGGCATCGAGAAGGTTTGCAGCAGTCATGCCGCTCAGGGTGGGACTGCCGGCGCCGGTGTAGGCCAGCACGCTGAGGTCGGAGTCCGTCTGCCACCACCCGACGGACAGCGACGAGAGGGTGACGCTTTGGGCAAACGACAAGCCGATGAGGTCGGTGCCGTTCTGGTTGTCGGTCGCGTGCTCGGGCGATTGCCCGTCGCCGTTGTACCACTCGCGGTTGCGCACCCCGAAGCCTGAGCCGCTGTATCGCTCGAGTTCGGCCGTCCGGTACGTCCCTTCATTGCCGCCATCGGTCGCCGTTGACCAAGCCTGTGCCCAGACCTGTGAATCGCCCGACCCGCACGTCCAGACGTTCCCGAAGGTGCCGTCGTTGCTGCCGCTGCAGCCGGAGCCGAAGTTCCAGGTCGATGCGGCGCTGGCGACCGGCGAGAAAGCCGCCAGGGCGAGTGCCGCCAGGGCCGTGCTGGCAAGGCGTTGTTTGTTCATGAATCCTCCATGGCGCCTGCGAACAGGCTGGGTGCATGTTTGTTCACAAGGAAGCGAGAAGCGTGCCTCGGCGAAAACTCGTTCTGAAACAAATACTTGCGCATGTGCCTGGCTCTCAGGTGGCTTGGGTGTAAAGGCCTTCGACAACCAGCCGCGTCACTTCAGCGCCGCCAGCAGCGCCTTCGCCTCGGCCGTCCACTCGAAGGAGCGGCCGGTTTCGAGCGCGGCGGCCACTTCTGTCTTCGCTTCACCCCGCCGCCCGGTCTTGGCGAGCACCGTGGCCAGGTGGTAGCGGATCTCGGCATTGCCCGGCGCACGTAGCCGCGCCCCGCGAAGCAGTTGCAAGGCGCGGTCGGTCTGGCCGTTGTGGAAGCTGATCCAGCCGACGGTGTCGATCACGAGCGGGTTGTCCGGATCTTTCGCGAGGGCCTGCTCGGCGATGCCAAGCGCAGCCGGATCCTTCAGGCGCAGCAGCGCATTGGCGAGGTTGTTCAGCGTTTCGGTGTCGTCCGGCGCGAGCTTCAGGGCGCCCTCGTAGGCGGTGCGCGCCGCGGCGAAGTTGCCCATTGCCGCATGACCGTCGGCGATGGCCTTGTGCACACGCACATCACGTGGATGCTTGGCGAGCCACTGATCGGCCAGGGCAATCGCCGCCTTGCCCTCGTTCGGCGTGAACGAGGCGCGATACAGGCGCAGCAGCGTGTCGGTGGACGGCTCGGCCTTGTGTGCCTCGCGATACGCGGTGACGGCCGCGGCTGTCTGCTTACGCGCGAGCGCCACGCTGCCGAGCAGCGTATGGCCGACGGCGCGCTTGGGTTCGCGCTTGATGATGTTCCGCGCGCGCTGTTCGGCCTTCTCGAACTCCCCTTGGCGGGTTTCCACCTCGGTCATCATGGCGAGCGCCGGCAGGTGGTCGGGCTGGCTGGAAAGCGCCTTCTCCAGGCTGTAGGCGGCGCCCGGCAGGTTGTCGATGCGCAGTTGCAGCGCCGCGATGTCCACCTGCGCCGGCGCCTCGAAGGCGGCAAGGCGGGTGGCGTTGCCAAGGGTCGTGCGCGCCCCGGGGATGTCGCCGTTGGCCATCAGCACGCGTGAATGAGCCAGCAGCACCGGCACCTGCTCGCGCCCTTTGGTCAGCAGTTGCTTCGAGGCTTCCAGTGCCTTGGCGGGCCGGTTCTCGCGCAGATGCAACTCGATCAGGCCGAATCCGGGACGCAGTTCGTCGGCCGGTGCGAAGTCGTTGGCCTTTTGCAGCCAGTGCTGCACCTGCGCCGGCTGGCCGCGCAGCTTGAACAGCGCGGCCATCTCGAGCAGCGCGTCGATGTCGCGCTCGTTCGCCTTGAGCACCGCGGCGAGCCGCGCCTCGGCGGCGGGGTAGGCCTTGGCCGCCATGTCCAGTCGCGCGAGGTTGAACTGCGGCGCCGTCTGGCCAGGCGCGAGCGACAGCGCCTTCTCGAAGGCCAGTTTCGCCCCGGGCGTATCGCCGCCGCGCGCGCGCGCCAGGCCGAGCAGGTTGTGGAAGCTCGCGTTTTCGGGCTCGCGGGTCGTCAGCGCCTGCGCGATGGCGAGCGCCTGTTTCGTCTGGCCGCTGCGCAGGTACAGCCCGACGAGTGCGGAGCCCGCCTGCGTCTGGCGCGGATCTCTCTTGTAGGCGGCGGCGAGTTCGGTCGTGGCGTCAGCGAGATGCCCGCCGCCGAGCAGCGTCAGCCCCAGCGCGGTGCGAAGTTGCGGCGCGTCGCTGCTGCGCAGGGCCTGCTGCATCAGCTGCGTGGCCTTGGCGTGGTCGCCGCGCGACATGTGGGCCGACGCGAGCAGCGTCAGCGCCTGCGGATCGCCCGGCTGGCGGCGCAGATAGCCTTCCAGCACGGTTATCGCTTCGTGCACGTTGCGATCCGCCATGTAGAGGCGGGCAAGAATCTTCGAGGCGGCGCTGTGGCCCTGCACCCGCTGGAAGGTTTCCAGATAGGCCTTGGCCTTCTCGCGCTGGTTGAGGCCGAAGTGCGCCAGGCCGTTGAGCATCAGCAACTGCGAGCGGTAGCGGATGAAGTCGATCGGCACCGGATCGAGCAGGGCGGTCACTTCGCGCAGGCTGTGGGCGGCGGCTTCCGCGTCGCCCCGGCGTTCGGCCAGCAGGGCGTTGAGGTAGGCGCCGCGGGGCTCCTTCGGCGAGACGCGGCGAAGCTCGGCCACGTCCTTCGCGGCTGCGTCGGCACGTCCCATGTCGAGCAGCAGACCGGCCCGTGTGACGCGCGCCTCGACGTGGTCGGCATCGAACCCGAGCGCCTTGTCGTAGGCGGCGAGCGCCGACTCGAGGTTGCCCTGCACATGCGCGACGGAGCCCTGCTGATACCAGGCGTCAGCCGATTCGGGAGCGAGTGCCAGCGCCTTGCCTGCGGCGACATCGGCCTGGTCGAACTGGCCCGCGCGAATGCGGATCGGAACTTCTGCCAGCCACGAGCGGGACGACGCCGTGTCGATGGCGCGGGCTTCGCCGATGGTGCGCAGGGCTGCGGCGGTGTTGCCGAGATCGGCTGAGGCGGCGGCGCGCAGCAGCAGCAGGTCGAAGCGCACGCCCTCCGGCAGGCCGGCCGGATTGAACTGCGCCTCCTCGAGCAGCAGCTTTTGCTTGCCCTGGCCCACATATGACTGCGCAAGCGGAACTACCACCTCGGCCCGGCTCACGCCCAGGCGCAACGCTTCGGCGAACGCCACTTCGGCGGCACCGACCTCGCTGTTCTCGAGCAGCGCCTTGCCGAGCAGCACGTGAACCGGCAGCAGGTTCTTCTTCACCTGCAGTGCGTTCTTGAGCTGGATGATGGCGCCGGGCAGGTCGTGCGCCTCGTAGCGCACGAGTGCGTCTTCGTAGAAGCGGGCGGCCTTGTCGTCCTCGGGCGCCGCGAGGGTACCGGCGCCTGCGAGGCACAGCAGCAGCGCAGCGGCGAGGCGGCTCGACCGATGGCGAAATGGCGTCGTAACGGCAGAGGAGCGCATCAGGCGGGCGGAAAAAGCAACGAAGCGTTTCATGCTAGTCGCCTGCGGCAGGCGCGGGCGCCGCCCGGAACGCCCATTCATGGGGGCTGGCCGCGCATTGCGTCACACCGGGGCCGCGCCGCGGCCGGATTCAGCGCCTGAACACCTCATCGCGCGCCGCCTGCGTGATCGCGGCCACGCAGGGATGCGTGATGCGGCGCTCGACCGAGATGGCGTGGAACTCCTCCACCAGATCGGCCGCGCGCCCGAGCACGCGCACGCCGTATTGCGCGCAGGTCTCGTCTTCCAGCACGGTGGGCGTCATGAACACGCCGCGTCCTTCGCCGCCGAAGGCCTTCATCAGCGCGGCGTCGTCGAATTCGCCGATGGTGCGCGGGCGCAGGCCATGCCGTCCGAGCCACAGTTCGAGCCGCTGGCGCATGGCGGACGAAGCGCCCTGGATCAGCATCGGCGCGCCGTCCAGGCACTGCGGAAACTTGCGCCCGAGCTTGGCCTTCAATCCGGGCTCCGCGAAGAAGCTCATCGCCGTGGTGCCCAGCGCGTGGCTGAAGGCCTTCACGCTGTGCTGGCGGCCAAGCGGCTCGTCGGCGATCACGAGATCGAGCCGGTGCACCGAAAGCTGCGCGAGCAGGTCCTGGAACTTTCCCTCGTGGCAGATCAGCCGCACCGGGTCCGGCAGGCCGAGCGCGGGTTCCAGCAGCCGGTAGGCGATGGCCTTGGGCACCGAATCGGCGATGCCGACGCGAAAGTCGAGCACTGCCGGGCCGCTGCGCGCCTGGCCGATCGCCGCTTCGAGTTCGGCGCTCAACGCGAAGATCTGGTCGGCGAAACCGAGCGCCACGCGCCCTTCGTCGGTGAGTTCGAGCTGCCGCCCCTTCTTGCGAAACAGCGCGCAGCCGAGCCGCGCCTCCAGCAGCTTGATCTGGCCCGAGAGCGTCTGCGGCGTGGTGTGCAGTTGCTCGCCGGCGCGCATGATGCCGCCCGCCTTGGCAGTGGCCCAGAAGTAGTAGAGATGCTTGAAGTTCATCGCTGCGATTTCAACGAAGCGTTGCTTCGCATAAATCGACTTTACGCGAAGTGTTTGCCGGGACTACATTGCACGTTCCCTTGCCAGATCACACCGTACCGTGGAACTCCTGCTCGACCCCAACATCTGGATCGCCTTCGCGATGCTCGCCGCGCTCGAAATCGTGCTCGGCATCGACAACATCATCTTCATCTCCATCCTGGTGGCGCGGCTGCCTGCGCATCAGCGCGACCTGGGCCGGCGTCTCGGCCTCGGCTTCGCGATGCTCACGCGGCTGTTGCTGCTGTTCTCGCTCAGCTGGGTGATGGGCCTCACGGCCGATCTGTTCACCGTGGCGGGCGAAGCCATCAGCGGGCGCGATCTGGTGCTGCTGCTGGGCGGCCTGTTCCTGCTCTACAAGGCCTCGAACGAAATCTTCGTCGAGGTGGAAGCGCGCGAGCAGGACGGCCCGCCCGCCACCGATCCCGCGGCACTCAAGGCCGCCGGCAAGAAGCTGCTGTGGGGCATCGTCGGGCAGATCGCCATCATCGACATCGTGTTCTCGCTCGATTCGGTGATCACCGCTGTTGGTATGGTGGACGAACTCAGCGTGATGGTGGCCGCCGTCGTGGTGGCGGTGGGCGTGATGCTTCTGGCCGCCAAGCCCATCGGCGAGTTCGTCGAGCGTCATCCGTCGGTCAAGGTGCTGGCTCTGGCCTTCCTCGTGATGGTGGGCATGGCGCTGGTGGCCGAAGCCTTCGATGTGCATGTGCCCAAGGGCTACCTCTATGCGGCGATGGCGTTCTCGCTCGCCGTCGAAGCGCTCAACATCCGCAGCCGCAACAAGCGGCAATTGCTGGCTCGCCAGACTTCTTCCACTTCCGATTCAACCGAGGGCTGACATGAACCGCAATTTCCAAACCGCCACCGCCCAACAAGGCAATCACGGCGGCTACGGCGTCGCAAGCGCCGCCGAACGCAACCGCGTGCTGCGCAACACCTACTGGCTGCTCGCGCTGTCAATGGTGCCCACCGTCATGGGCGCCTGGGTCGGCATCGCCACCGGCATCACGCGCGCCATGTCGCCGGGCATTGGCCTGGTGGTGTTCCTCGCCGGCGCCTTCGGCTTCATGTTCGCCATCGAGAAGACCAAGAACTCGGCCGCCGGCGTGCCGGTGCTGCTGGGCTTCACCTTCTTCATGGGACTGATGCTGTCGCGCCTGCTGGGCACGGTGCTGGGTCTGGCCAACGGCGCGAGCCTCGTGATGATGGCCTTTGCCGGCACCGGCGCCATCTTCCTCGGCATGGCCTCGCTGTCGTCGGTGATCAAGCGCGACCTCACCTCGATGGGCAAGTGGCTCTTCATCGGCATGATCATGCTGCTGGTGGCGGGCATCGCGAACTTCTTCATCCAGTCGAGCGCGCTGATGATCACGCTGTCGGTGCTGGCGATCGGCATCTTCTCGGCCTTCATCCTGCACGACCTCAAGCGTGTGCAGGACGGTCTGGAGACCAACTACATCACCGCCACGCTGGGCGTGTACCTCAGCATCTACAACGTGTTCCAGTCGCTGCTGGCGCTGTTCGGCATCTTCGGCGGGCGCGAGGAGTAATTCATCCGCACGGAACCCAGCGTCGTTCCGGCGCTCTGACAGGAATGACCATGTCGACACATCCAAACGGCTCGCTCCAGGGCATTGCCGCCACCGTGCTGCGCATTGCGCTGGGCTTGGCGGGCTTCGTGCTGGCGCTCGGTGCGCTGTTCATCGGCCTCGTTCTGAGCGCTGGCCTCATCGTCTGGGCGCTGATTCGCCACCGCAAGCCCGTGGCACAGCTCTTTCGCCAGCGCGCCTTCATGGCGCGCGGCGGCTTCCGCTCGGCGCACGCTCGGCACCAGGCGCCGCGCGGCGACGTTGTGGACGTGGCGGTGCGCGAGGTGCCGGTGCAGGAATCGCGCCGCGAGTGAGGTCGCGTTTGGCGTCGTGCGCCCGAGGGCCTGAGCGGGCGCGCCGATGACTCGCGGCGGGTGGGAGCACCCGGCGCGGCGCTCCTCCTGCTGACACGCTGGCGTTCGGTGCTGCGCGCGCCGGCGCCGGCTGCGCGTGATCCCGCAGGTTGCACGCTGGCCGAGGTGGTGTACGGCTACATCGCGCTGCGCCACGGCATCAGGGTTTGGCAACCGGGCATCCTGTGCAGCCCTCGACGTTGGCGCCGCGGAGATCGGTGGCCGAATCGATGCGGGCACCGGTCAGGTCAGCACCCTGCAGATTGGCATCGCGAAGAACCGAGCCCCGCAGATCGGCGTCGCGCAGGTCGGCGCCGCGCAACTCGGCCGCGGTGAGGTTTGCGCGCTGCAGATCGGCGCCTTTCAGCGTCGCCTGCGCCAAACCGGCGCCGCGCATGTACGCCCCCGTCAGCGTGGCGCCGGCGAGATGGGCGCCACGCAGTTGCGCGTCCTCGAGGTTCGCGTTCGACAGGTCGGCGCCTTCGAGGTCGGCCTGCATCAGCTCGGCGCGCTTCAGATCGGCCCCGGCCAGAACGGCGCCTGTGAGTGCGGCACGCTGCAGGTTCGCATCCTGGAGCCGGGCTTCGGTGAGGTTGGCGCCCGACAGGTTGGCCCCCGCCAGGTCGGCCGCGAACAGATTGGCGCGCGCGAGGTTGGCCTTTTTCAGGTCGGCGCCGGCCAGCTTGGCCTCCACGCACAAGGTGCCGGAGCTGATGTGGCAGTCGTTGACGGTGCGGGCGCCGGCCCCCTGGGCGAACCCCAGCAGCGCCGCGCTGCAAAGGCAAAGAGAGAGGGTGCGTTTCATGGGTTGGCTCCTGGTCAACGATTCGCCTGGGTTTCGACTTCTGGCGTCTGGCTCCATGCCCGGCAATGCGTGTGCCGACCGAAGAAACCCGCGCAGCCGTGGGTGCTTGCCAAGCCGGGTGACGGTGTCTAGGATGCTTCAGGTCTAAACAATTCAAGGCCGACGGATATCGTCCTTGATCGGCCCTGGATCCGCATGAACATCGTCTGCATCGGCGGCGGCCCCGCCGGCCTGTACTTCGCGCTGCTGATGAAGCAGCAGAACCCGACGCATCACGTCACCGTGGTGGAGCGCAACCGCCCCTACGACACCTTCGGCTGGGGCGTGGTGTTCTCCGACGCGACGATGGAGAACATGCGCCGCTGGGACCCGGTCTCGGCCGACGAGATCGCGCGCGCCTTCAACCACTGGGACGACATCGAGCTGCATTTCAAGCAGCGGGTGATCCGCTCCGGCGGCCACGGCTTCATCGGCATCGGGCGCAAGAAGCTGCTCAACATCCTGCAGTCGCGCTGCGAGGCGCTGGGGGTGGAACTGGTGTTCGAGCGCGATGTCGACAGCGATCTCGACTTCGCGGATGCCGACCTCGTCATCGCCAGCGACGGCGTCAACTCGAAGATCCGCACACGCCACGCGGCGGTGTTCAAGCCCGACATCGTCACGCGGCCCAACCGCTTCATCTGGCTGGGCACGAACAAACGCTACGACGCCTTCACCTTCCTGTTCGAGAAAACCGAACACGGCTGGTTCCAGGCGCACATCTACCAGTTCGACGAGACGACCAGCACCTTCATCGTCGAATGTCCTGAACACGTGTGGCAGGCGCACGGCCTGGACACGGCCGACGTGCAGCAGTCCATCGCCTTCTGCGAACGGCTCTTCGCCGCCAATCTGCAGGGCGACAAGCTCATGAGCAACGCGCGCCACCAGCGCGGCTCGGCGTGGCTCAATTTCCAGCGCATCACCTGCGAGCAGTGGTCGCTGTTCAACGGAAGCAGCCACGTGGTGCTGATGGGCGACGCGGTGCACACGGCGCATTTCGCCATCGGCTCGGGCACCAAGCTGGCGATCGAGGATGCGATCGAACTGGCGGCGCAATTCAAGGCGCTGAGTGCCGGCGAAGACCCGGCGGCGCGCATTCCCGAGGTGCTGGCGCGCTACCAGGCGCTGCGCGCCGTCGACGTGATCCGCCTGCAGAACGCGGCGTGGAACGCGATGGAATGGTTCGAGGTCTGCGGCGAGCGCTACTGCGACCAGCTCGAACCCGAGCAGTTCATGTACTCCATGCTCACGCGCAGCCAGCGCATCAGCCACGAGAACCTGCGGCTGCGCGATGCGCGCTGGCTGGAAGGCTACGAGCGCTGGTTCGCCGCCCGGGCCGGCGTCGACCGCGATGCCGCGCTGCCGGCCGTGCCGCCCATGTTCACGCCGCTGACGGTGCGCGGCGTGACGCTCAAGAACCGCGTCGTCGTCTCGCCGATGGCGCAGTACTCGTGTGTCGACGGCCTGCCGGGCGACTTCCATCTCGCGCACCTGGGCGCGCGGGCGATGGGCGGCGCGGGGCTCGTCGTGGCCGAGATGACCTGCACCTCGCCCGACGCGCGCATCACGCCCGGCTGCCCAGGTCTCTGGAACGACGCGCAGCGGGACGCCTGGAAGCGCATCGTCGATTTCGTGCACACGACCACCGACGCGAAGATCGCCCTGCAGCTCGGCCATGCCGGCGCCAAGGGAGCAACCCGTGTGCCCTGGGAAGGTGCTGACCAGCCCTTGACCCAGGGCGGCTGGCCGTTGATCTCGGCCTCGCCGCAGCAGTACCTCGAAGGCGTGAGCGACACCTCGCGCGCCATGACGCGCGCAGACATGGACCGTGTGCGCGATGACTTCGTGCAGGCGACCCGGCGTGCGGCAGAGGCCGGCTTCGACTGGCTGGAGCTGCACTGCGCGCACGGCTACCTGCTGTCGAGCTTCATCTCGCCGCTGACCAATAGACGCAGCGACGACTACGGCGGCTCGCTCGCCAACCGGTTGCGCTGGCCGCTGGAGGTGTTTGTCGCGATTCGCGAGGTGTGGCCGCAGCACCTGCCGATGTCGGTGCGCATCTCGGCGCACGACTGGGTGCCGGGCGGCATCACGCCGGCCGATGCGGTGGAGATCGCCAGCGCCTTCAAGGCGGCGGGCGCCGACCTCGTCGATTGTTCGTCGGGCCAGGTGAGCGCGCAGCAAAAGCCGGTGTACGGCCGCATGTACCAGACGCCGTTCGCCGACCGTGTGCGCAACGAAGCCCACGTGCCGACGATTGCGGTGGGCGCCATTTCCGAGGCCGATCACGTGAACAGCATCATTGCCGCCGGTCGCGCCGACCTGTGCGCCATCGCTCGCCCGCATCTGGCGAACCCGGCCTGGACGCTCACCGAGGCCGCGAAGATCGGCTTCACCGAAGTGATGTGGCCCAAGCAGTACAGCTCGGGCAAGACGCAGATGGAGAGCATCTTCCTGCGCGAACGCACGCAGGCAGCGCTGCTTGCGACGCAGGCGCCGCAACGGGTGGAGCCGGCGTGATGGTGGCCCATGAACTGCGGCGCCGCCATGCGCTGGTGACCGGCGGATCGCGCGGCATCGGCGCGGCGATTGCACGCGTGCTGGCGGAAGAGGGCGCACGGGTCACCTTGCTGGGGCGCGATGCCACGGCGCTCGGCCGCGTGCTCGCCAGCCTGCCCGGCGAGGGACACGGCTTGGTGGTCGCCGGCGTGGCCGACGAAGCGCAAGTACACGCCGCGTTCGACGAAGCACGCGCCGCACGCGGCCCGGTCGCCATCCTCATCAACAACGCCGGCCAGGCCGAGAGCGCACCCTTTGCGAAGACCTCGCTGGCGCTGTGGCAGCGCATGCTGGCGGTGAACCTGACCGGCAGCTTCCTGTGCGCGCAGGCGGCGCTACCGGGCATGCTGGACGCCGGCTGGGGCCGCATCGTCAACATCGCGAGCACCGCGGGGCAGCGCGGCTATGCCTACGTCAGCGCGTACACGGCGGCCAAGCATGGCGTGATCGGGCTCACGCGCTCGCTGGCCTTGGAAGTGGCGCGCAAGGGCGTGACGGTCAACGCGGTGTGCCCCGGCTACACGGATACCGCGCTGCTGCACGAGAGCATCGCCAACGTCGTCGCCAAGACCGGCCGCAGCACGGAAGCGGCGCGCGATGGGTTTGCGGCCGGCAATCCGCAGCAGCGCATCGTGCAGCCCGACGAGGTGGCCGACGCCGTGCTGTGGCTGTGCGGCGAGGGCGCCTCGGCGGTCACCGGGCAGTCCATCTCGGTCTCGGGAGGCGAGGTCACATGAAGCACAACGACGCGTCGCACCTGCTGCTGCGGGCGGCGCAGGAACTCGGCCATGAGGCGCGTACCCGCCCGGGCGACCACGCGGCGCTCAAGCTGTGGCTGCGGCTGCTGGCCTGCACCACGCAGATCGAGACCGAGATTCGCCGCCGGCTGCGCGAGACCTTCGGCATCACGCTGCCGCGCTTCGACTACATGGCGCAGCTCTACCGCTTTCCCGAGGGGCTGAAGATGCGCGACCTGTCGAACCACCTGATGGTGAGCGGCGGCAGCGTGACGAGCCTCACCGATGAACTCGAGCGCGACGGCATCGTCGTGCGCGAGAGCAGCCCCACCGACCGCCGTGCCTGGATCCTGCGGCTCACGCCGGCCGGCCGCAGCGGCTTCGAGGCGATGGCCAAGGCCCACGAGCAATGGGTGCGCGAGCTGTTCGCGAGCGTGGCGTCCGAAGGATTGCAGCAGCTCTACACGCAGCTCGGCGAGTTGCGTGTGGGGCTTGTCAGGAACCACCAGACCGGAGATCTCATCCCGTGAGCAACACAGAACCCGATCGTGTCGACCCCAGCCTGCTCGCGGGCAATCGCCGGCATCTGGCGAACTACGAGGCGAAGCACTTCCGCTGGGAGGTGAGCGAACAGGTCGCAACCATCACGCTCAACCGGCCCGAGCGCAAGAACCCGCTGACCTTCGATTCGTACGCCGAGCTGCGCGATCTGTTCGGCGCGTTGAAGCATGCCGATGACGTGCATGCGGTCGTGATCGCCGGCGCCGGCGACAACTTCTGCTCCGGCGGCGACGTGCACGAGATCATCGGCCCGCTGGTGCGGCTGATGGCGCCCGAACTGCTGATGTTCACGCGCATGACGGGCGATCTGGTGAAGGCCATGCGTGCTTGTCCGCAGCCCATCGTCGCGGCCATCGATGGTGTATGCGCCGGGGCCGGCGCGATCATGGCGATGGCCTCCGACCTGCGCTATGGCACGGCGCGCAGCAAGACGGCGTTTCTCTTCAACCGCGTGGGCCTGGCCGGCTGCGACATGGGCGCCTGCGCGATGCTGCCGCGCATCGTGGGGCAGGGGCGCGCGAGCGAGCTGCTCTACACCGGCCGCTCGCTGCCGGGAGAGGAGGCTGAGCGCTGGGGGTTTTTCAATCGGCTGTGCGCGCCGGAGAGCCTGGTCGCGGACGCCACGGCGATGGCGCGCGAATTGGCCGCCGGCCCGAGCTTCGCCAACGGCATCACCAAGACGATGCTGCATCAGGAATGGGCGATGACTATCGAGCAGGCCATCGAGGCCGAGGCGCAGGCGCAAGCGCTGTGCATGCTGACCGAAGATTTTTCGCGGGCGTATCACGCGTTCGTTGCGAAGCAAAAGCCGAAGTTCGAGGGGAACTGAGGTGGACCTTCACGCCGACCCTCACCCCAACCCTCTCCCGCCAGCGGGAGAGGGAGTAGTGCATTTCCCCCTCTCCCCCTCCTCGGGGGAGAGGGCTGGGGTGAGGGGGCGTTTTACAAACCGCCCAGCGGCCCGGCGAACACACAGACTTGCTTCCCTCCCACAAGGAACTGACCCATGCAAGTGATCCTCCCCCCCGGCTGGCCCCGCCCCAAGGGCTATTCCAACGGCGTCGTCACCCGCGGCCGGCAGCTCTACATCGCCGGCATGATCGGCTGGGACGCCGAAGGTCGCTTCCACACCGACGACTTCGCCGCGCAAACGCGCCAGGCGCTCGAGAACATTGCGGCGGTGCTGCGCGAGGCGGGCGCCAAGCCCGAGCACATCGTGCGCATGACCTGGTATGTGACCGACAAGCGTGAGTACCTCGCCGCGGGCCGCGAGGTCGGCCAGGCCTTCCGCGAAATCATCGGCGCCTACAACGCGGCGATGACGGCCGTGGAAGTGCGCGCGCTGATCGAAGACCGCGCCAAGGTCGAGATCGAGGCGACGGCGGTGATTCCGGACTGACGCCGCCGCAGGCCATGGAGGACCCAGCGATGCACACGAGCGCCCACGTCGACACCTTTGCCCGCGACCGCCTGCCGCCGCGCGACCAGTGGCCCGAGTTTCTGTTCGAGTTGCCCGAGCTGCAGTTTCCGGAACGCCTGAACTGCGCCACCGAACTGCTCGACCGCCACATCGCCGAGGGCCGCGGCGAGCGCGTGTGCATCCGCACGCCGGGCGGGCTGGCGTGGACCTATGCCGAGCTGCAGCGCCAGGCCAACCGCATCGCGAACGTGCTGGTGCACGACCTGGGCCTGGTACCCGGCAACCGCGTGCTGCTGCGTGCGGCGAACAAGCCGATGCTGGTGGCGTGCTGGTTCGCGGTGGTGAAGGCAGGCGGCATTGCGGTCGCGACGATGCCGCTGCTGCGTGCGAAGGAACTCACGCAGGTGATTGAGAAGGCGCAGGTCTCGCACGCGCTGTGCGACCGCGCGCTGTGCGCCGAACTGGAGACTGCGCAGAAACAGGCGCCCACGCTGCGGCAGCTCGTGTGCTTCGCCGACGAATCGGCCGAGGGCCTGGAAGCGCTCATGGCGCGCCAACCCGACACCTTCACCAACCTCGATACCGCGGCCGACGACACCTGCATGCTGGCCTTCACCTCCGGCACCACGGGGCAGCCCAAGGCCACGATGCATTTCCATCGCGACGTGATGGCCGCCTGCGCCTGCTTCCCGCGGCATGTGCTGCGCGCGAATGCCGACGACGTGTTCATCGGCAGCCCGCCGCTCGCCTTCACCTTCGGCCTCGGCGGGCTGGTGCTGTTTCCGATGAGCATCGGCGCCTCGATGGTGCTGGTCGAGAAAGCCACGCCAGCGGATCTGGTCAACGTGATCGCCGATTGCGGCGCGACGGTGCTGTTCACCGCGCCCACCTCGTACCGCGCGATGGCTCCTGCCGCGCGCGAGCGAAAGATTTCGGCCGCGCAGGGCGGCAGCTTGCGCAAATGCGTGTCCGCCGGCGAGGCGCTGCCCGCCGCCACGCGGCGCCTGTGGCGAGAGGCCACGGGCATCGAGCTGATCGACGGCATCGGCTCCACCGAGCTGTTGCACATCTTCATCGCCGCCGACGAAGAGCACGCGCGCGAAGGTGCGACCGGTGTGGCCGTGCCGGGCTATCAAGCCTGCGTGCTGGATGAACACGGCGAGCCCGCACCCGCCGGCAGCATCGGCCGCCTCGCGGTGAAGGGGCCGACCGGCTGCCGGTACCTCGACGATCCGCGTCAAGCGCAGTACGTGCAGGACGGCTGGAACATGACCGGCGACGCTTATCTGGTCGATGCCGACGGCTACTTCCGCTACCAGTCGCGCACCGACGACATGATCGTCTCGGCCGGCTACAACATTGCGGCGCCGGAAGTGGAAGAGGCGCTGCAGCAGCATGCGGCGGTGGTGGAATGCGCGGTGATCGGCGTCGACGATGCCGAGCGCGGGCAGATCGTCAAGGCCTTCGTCGTCGTGCGCGAAGGGGCGCAGGCGGGCGAGGCGCTGGTGCGCGAGCTGCAGGATTTCGTGAAGGCGACGGTGGCACCCTACAAGTACCCGCGGGCGATCGAGTTCCTCGATCGTTTGCCGCGCACGGAGACGGGGAAGTTGCAGCGGTTCAGGTTGCGGGAGCCGGCGCGGCGCTGAGGCGTTTCTCGCGCCTTTTCAACGTCTCTCTGCGCCCCGCGACACCCTCACCCCAACCCTCTCCCGCAGGCGGGAGAGGGGGCAATGTGGCCGCTTTGCTCCCTCTCCACCGCAGGGGGAGAGGGTTGGGGTGAGGGGGCGGCAGCGGCAGGCTCGGAACTCGGAGCCTGCCCACGTTCGGCATCGACGATCGGCGATAGCTCGACCTACTTCCCCCGGCTGTCCTTCAGCGTCGCGGTGCGGTTGAACACCGGCCGCCCCGGCGCGTGGTCGAGCCGGTCGGCGACGAAGTAGCCGTGGCGCTCGAACTGGAAGCGGTCGTCGGCCGCGGCCGATGCGAGCGAAGGCTCGACATAGCCGCGCGCCAGACGCTTGCTGTCGGGATTGAGCGCCGTCTTGAAGTCGCGCCCGCCCGCATCGGGCTGATCTTCGGTGAACAGGCGGTCGTAGAGTCGCAGTTCGGTTTCCACCGCATCGTGCACGCCCACCCAGGTGATGGTGCCCTTCACCTTCACGGCATCCGCGCCGGGTGTGCCGCTCTTGGTGTCGGGTACCAGCGTCGCGAGGACCGCCGTCACGCGGCCGTCGGCATCCTTCTCGGCACCGGTGCACTCGACGATATAGCCGTACTTGAGCCGCACCTTGTTGCCGGGGAAGAGGCGGAAGAAGCCCTTGGGCGGCGCTTCGGCGTAGTCGTCGCGCTCGATCCAGACCTCGGGGCCGAGGCTGAACTGGCGCATGCCGAGTTCAGGCCGCTGCGGATGCGCGGGCGCGCTGCAGGCCTCGCGGTGCGCCTCGTTGCCGAAGACCTCGGCCCAGTTGCTGAGCTTGAGCTTTACTGGATCAAGCACCGCCATCGCGCGCGGCGCCTTGGCTTCCAGGTCGTCGCGCAGCGCGATGTCGAGGCTCGAATAGTCGATCCAGCCGCCCGCCTTGCTCACGCCCGTGCGCTCGGCCAGCAGTTGGATGCTTTCCGGCGTGTAGCCGCGGCGGCGCAGGCCGACGAGCGTGGGCATGCGCGGGTCGTCCCAGCCGTCGACGATGCGTTCTTCCACCAGCTGCTTCAGCTTGCGCTTGCTCGTGACCACCGAGGTCAGGTTGAGCCGCGCGAATTCGTACTGGTGCGGCAGCTTGAAGACGTTGGGCTCGCGCTCGTCCAGCGCGTGCGCGAGCAGCGGCGTGAACTGCGCAGCGTGCTGGCGCAGGAGCGCGAAGAAGGCGTCGAGGTCGCGCAGCACCGCGTCGCGGTCGTGCTCCCATTTCACGAAGAGGCTGCGCATGCGCGCTTCGGGCTCGCTCGCGAACAGCTTGGCGGCGTGGTTGTGGCAGTGCAGGGCGAACTCCTTGCGCGCCTGCACGCCTTGCCCGGCGATGTTTTCCACCAACTGCTTCGCATGCTCGAACTGCGGTGCACGCAGGATGGGCACGATGCGCTCCAGCGTCCAGTCGTAGAACGGCCGCTGGTCCTCGAACTCCAGCGTGCAGATGCTGTGGGTGATGTTCTCCAGCGCGTCCTCGATCGGGTGCGCGAAGGAATACATCGGATAGATGCACCAAGTGTCGCCGGTGGCGTGGTGCGTGGCGTGCTTGATGCGGTAGAGCGCCGGGTCGCGCAGGTTGATGTTGGGCGAGGCCATGTCGATCTTGGCGCGCAGCACCATCGAACCATCGGCGTGCTTGCCAGCGCGCATTTCGCGCAGGCGGGCGATGTTTTCGTCGGGCGTGCGGCTTCGGAACGGGCTGTCGGTGCCGGGCGTGCCGAAGTCGCCGCGGTTGGCGCGCATCTCGTCGGGCGTCTGCTCGTCCACGTAGGCGTGGCCGGTCTCGACCAGGTACTCGGCCGCGCGGTACATGAAGTCGAAGTAGCTGCTCGCGTGGAAGAGGTGGCTGGTGCCGTTGGCGTTCCAGTCGAAGCCGAGCCAGCGCACCGCGTCGAGGATGGCGTCGACGTACTCCTGCTCTTCCTTCTCGGGGTTGGTGTCGTCGAAGCGCAGGTGGCACACGCCGCCGTATTCGCGCGCCAGGCCGAAGTTCAGGCAGATGCTCTTGGCATGGCCGATGTGCAGGTAGCCGTTCGGCTCGGGCGGAAAGCGGGTGCGGATCTTGGCCGCATCGACAGGGCCGCTCTGGTGGTGCGTGGCATCCCCCGGCGTGCCGGCGAAGTGGCGGCCGGAATAGGTGCCGCGCGCCAGATCCTGCTCGATCACGTGCCGCAGGAAGTTGCTGGGCCGGGCGGTGTCTTCCTTGGGTGCGGACATGGTGCGATCAGACCCGGCCAGCGGGTGAAAAAGGGAGCGAACGATTCTATCGACCGGGTGTCTGCAGCCCAGCGCCGCAAAGCCATGCTGCGCCTCGCGTTCTCGAACCTGCCGCCGATCACGAACGGGTTCACAAAGAGTTGCCGACCGGGCCGTACCGATCCATCCGCTTAACCTGTCTTTACGTTGCGGAAAGACAGCCGTCCCAACGCCGTGCCTAGACTGAAGCGTTGTCAAGAAGCGCCGGTTGCGGCGCGAAAGGAGACACGCATGAAGAAGCTCATCGCGCTCGTATTCACCACCGCTGCCGGCTTGATGTCCACGGGCGCCGCCGTGGCCAGCGACGTGTACTGGTCGATCGGCATCAGCGCGCCGGTGGTGGGAGCGGTGGTCTCGAACGCGCCCCAACGCCACTACGGCCCACCGGCCTACTACGGGCCACCGGCGGTCGTCTACCAAACGGCCCCGGTCTATGTCGCGCCGCAGCCCATCTATTACGCGCCCGCGCCGGTGATCGTCGTGCCCCGGCACCATCGCCGCCACGGCTGGGACCAGGGCAAGCGCCACGACGCGCGCCACGATCACGGGCGCGGACACCGCGGCCATCACCATCGCCGCCATCACCATTGATACATCCGGCGGCAAATGCCGGCCTATAGTGGTCGGCACCATGGCCGCCTGCAAGAATCGTCCCCCTCGGCCCGCGTTTGCGGGCCTTTTCGTTGGCGGCGCGCGCAGCGTCGACCGGAGGGCGGCGTGATGTGGGAACGGGTTCTTCAGACCATCGGGCACGAGTTCTCCGACATTCCCGACGCCGAGCAGGCCACCCGCGTGGCGCTGCGGCTGACCGTGGCCGTGCTGCTGGGTGCCGCCATCGGCTACGAGCGCGAACGACGCGACAGCGCCGCGGGCCTGCGCACCCACATGCTGGTCGCACTCGGCGCGGCGCTGTTCGTTCTGGTGCCCGAGCAGGCCGGCATGCCGCAGGCCGACATGAGCCGCGTGCTGCAGGGTGTGATCGCCGGCGTGGGTTTTCTGGGCGCCGGCGCGGTGCTGAAGATGAGTCGCAACGCCGAGGTGCGGGGGCTCACCACCGCGGCGGGCATCTGGGCGACGGCCGCCATCGGCGTGACCGTGGGTCTCGGCCGAGAGGCCACCGCGCTCATGGCGACGGTGATGGTGGTGCTGATCCTGTCGGTGCTGTATCGGCTGGAGCGCTACATCACGCGCGACGGCGACCAGCCGTCGAAGCCCGAGCCGGAAACCGACGACGACGCCTGAGCGCCGTGCTGTCAAGACCGGCTGCGCATCCGCTCCATCTCGGTGCGCATCATGCGTTCGCGCAGGCCGTCGCCCTGAAGTCCGATGAAGGTGACGATGCCGTGGATGGCGAGCCCGAGGCCCCAGCCCATCAGCGGGAAATGCGACCAGCGGCTGCCGCCGTTGGCGCTGTCGATGACGAACAGCCCCAGATTCACCAGCACGAACACCAGTGCGTGGATGCCGAAGCCGATCTTCATGCCGACGCGGCGGCGCGCGCGGGATTCGAGTGAAGGCAGGGTGCGGTCGTGGCTCATGGCGTGATTCCTTGTGCGGTGTGCGATGGCTTCATCCTAGGCAACGCCGCCGTTCGTATCGAGTGCCGTGCGACGGAGCGTTCGCCACGCCGACGAAACGCCGCACACGCGCCGCGAAACGCGGCTCACATGCCCTTGAAGAGGTGCGCATAGAGCCGGCTCGCGACCAGTTTTTCCGACCGGTCGCGCAGCGTGAGCACCACCTTGCCCGATTCCTGCCGCTCGGCGGTGGCGATCTTGCGCGCCTGGACCACGGTGCCGCGATGCACCTGCCAGAAGCGCTGCGGATCGAGCTGGGGCACCAGTTCGCGCAGCGAGAGCCGGATCAGGTGGTCGGCGCCTGCCGTGACCACGCGCACGTACTTGTCGGCGGCCTCAAAGTACAGCACCTCGTCCACCGGGATCAGGTGCACCGTGCTGCCGCTGCTGGCCTGGATGACGTCGAGCCGCAGTGCGGCCGATGCCGCTGCGGGCGCGACCAAGGCGCGCAACTGCTCCACCGCCTGCTGCAGTCCCTGCGCCGGCGCCGCGCGCTGCGCGAGCGCCGCCTGAAGCCGCTGCACGCACTGCGCGAGGCGCGCGGGGTCCAGCGGCTTGAGCAGGTAGTCGACCGCGCGGCGCTCGAAGGCCTGCACGGCGTACTGGTCGTAGGCGGTGACGAACACCAGCAGCGGGAAGGGTTGGGCCGCATCGCCCGGCCAGTCTTCGGCCAACGCCTGCGCGGCTTCAAGGCCGCTCATGCCCGGCATGCGGATGTCGAGGAACAGCACGTCGGGCGCGAGAGTCAGCGCCTGGTCCACCGCTGCCTGGCCGTGGTGCACGGCCGCGGCGATGTGCAGCGCCGGCCAGGCGCGGGCCAGCTCGGCGCGCAGGTTCTCGGCCAGCAGCGGTTCGTCTTCGGCGATCAGGGCGGTGGGGCTCATGGCGTCTCGAAGCGCTGAAGGGCCGCGACCGCGGCCTGAACCGCGGCCGGCTCCAGCGTGAGCGGAATATGGCCGACACCGGGAAGCAGCGTGACCGGCGGCGTCTTGCCCGCCTGCGCGAACACGGCGGCGAAACGATCGGCATGAAATGCTTCGTCGTCCGTGCCGGCCAGGATCTGCATCGGCTGGTTCGCGGCCCGGATGTCGGCAAGGTAGTCGGGCCGCGGCCGGAAGTTCTGCGCCAGCGCGAAGGAGTACTGCAGCGTCAGGAACGGCTTGGCGCTCTCGCTGAGCGCGAAGCGCGTGACGGGCAACTGGTTGAAGGCTTGCACGCCCACCGCATCGAGGATGGCGACGGCGACGATGCGCGGCAGCCCCACGCTGACCCAGCCGCCGCTGCCGGGGCGATAGGTCTCGGCGTCCTGGCTGATGAAGGGCGAGAGCAGCAGGTAGTTCGCGAAGAGTTCTTGTCGCTCGCCGCCGGCGAAGCGCAGGGCAAAGCCGCCGCCCGACGAGAAGCCGGCGAGCGTGGTTGGCTGCGGCGGCTTCACCGCACGCATGAAGTCTTCGAGGTCGTCGTCGAGCTGGCCGACGTAGTCGATCTGCCCGCGCGTGCCCGAATCGCCGTGGCCGCGCATGTCGAGTGCGTAGGCCGCGTATCCGGCCGCGGCAAAGGCCTGTGCCATGACGTGCATGCTGCTTCCGCGGGCGGACGAACCATGCACCAGCACCACGCTGCCACGCGCCGGTTCGGTTCCCGGCGGGTAGGCATGAAAGGCGAGCGGCGTGCCGTCCCGCGCGGCCAAGCGGCTCGGTGCTGGCAGGTCGCTGAAGTCGACGGCCTTGAACGGGTTGTTGATGCTTGCCATGGGCGGCGGATCGCCCGGCCCGCCGAAGGCGATGGCGCAAGCGGCGGCCGCAGCGAGTGCGAGAACCGCAACGGCGGCAAGGGTGATGGGTTTCATCGTGCCGCCTCCTCGCGGGTTGTGATCGGTTGAGCTTCGGCGCGGCTCTGACCGAGCGGCAGCCGCACCACGGCGAGCGTGCCGCCCTCGGCGATGGGCGCGAGTGTGAGCGTGGCCGCGTCGCCGTACAGGGTGTGCAGGCGTTCCTGTACCTGCTGCAGGCCGAAGCGCGTGCCGGCTGCGTTGTCGGTGAGGCCGAGGCCGGCACCGGTGTCGCGCACGCGCAGCACCAGGTGCCCCGATTCGGCCGCGGCTTCCACGCTCAACTGCCCGCCGGCCACATGCGGCTCGAGCCCGTGCTTGATGGCGTTCTCCACCAGCGGCTGCAGGATGAGCGGCGGCACCGGTTGCGTGGCCAGCGCGGCGGGCAGGGACAGCTCGACGACGAGGCGCTCACCCATGCGCACCTTCATCAGCTCGAGGTAGTCGGCCACGCGCGCGAACTCGGCGGCGAGCGGATGCATGGCGGTGCGCGAGGCGCTCAGCGTGGCGCGCAGGAAGGCGATGAGCTGGTCGAGCATGGCCTGCGCGCGCGCCGGGTCGAGGCCGATCAGCACGCGCAGGTTGGCGAGCGTGTTGAACAGCATGTGCGGCTCGAGCTGCGATTCGAGCAGCTTGAGCTTGGCCTCGGCGGCGTCGCGCTGCGCGACGGCAAGCTGCTGGCGCCGCCGTTCCTCGCGTCCGCGCGAGATGAAGAAGAACGAGATGCCGACGCTGACGCCCACCGCCATCACGAAGTAGCCGCCCATGGTGCGCGGTGAATGCGTCCAGGTCTGGAAGGTCGAGCAGCCGCAATAGAAGTCGGCGATCCAGGTGCCGGTGAAGTAGCCGAGCGCCACGCCGCCCACCTGCAGCACCACGCCGCGCCAGCCCGTGGGCAGGTGCGAATCGGGGTCGCGCTCGAAGAGCAGCCGGCCGAAGTCGATGAAGGCCCAGATGCACAGGCCGATGGCCTGCGCATACACCATCTGCTGGACCCAGTCGCCGCCGCGTGCGATGCCCAGACCCAGGCCGATCAGCGTGTTGAACAGGACGACGGTGCCGGCGCGGCGCAGGTAGCGCGGCAGCTCGAAGGTGGTGAGGGACACGGCGGGGGCAGGCGTGAGGGCGAACGAGTCTAGGGCCCCGCGGGCGCGAGCACGGTGCCCGGTCGCGCCGTGTCGAGCACGCGCAGCGCCCGGGCGAGAAAGACACCGGACAGCAGGCCGTAGCCGAGCGCCATGGGCAGCGCGAATCCCGGCGCGCTGCTCGAGGCCGGATGAAGCGCGTGCGCCACGCCGGCCACGTAGCGCAGCAGGAACACCGCCAGCATGAGTACCAGCGGCCAGGCGCTGCCGCCGAGCACGAAGCCGCCCTCGGACGCCGGGCGCACGTCGCGCGGCCAGCGCAGCGCGCGATTGGCGGCCACCGCGCCGGCCATGCCGGCGGCCCAGGTGATGAGCACCGGCGCGCGCCAGCCGAAGGCCGAGGCCGCGCCGACCAGCGAGTAGGCGCCGAGCGCCAGTGGCGCGAACGTCAACCGCGCGCGGCTGATGGCGTGCTCGCGCATCTGCCGCAGGCCGAGTGCGATCAGCACCGCGAGGATGGCCCACGCCCAGGGCGGTGTGTGGCGGATGATTTCGGGCAGGACAACGAAAGGCGGCAGGTCGGTCGGCATGGTGATGGTTCCGAAAGTGGTGGTGCGGCGGCGGCGTTCAGACCAGCGCCAGCCAGTGGTGCCACACCGCCTGGCCGAGGAAGCGGTCGGGCAGCAGCGCGAACAGCCCCGCGCCGACGCAGCCGCCGAGGTAGGTCGACCACATCACCTGGCGGTGCTCGGCGATGCGCCGCCGGGCGATGTAGTAGATGCCGCCGGCGATGCCCGCGAAGGTGAGCACGGTGAGGACGTGGATCGGCGTGTAGCCCCACACGTTGGGCAGGTCGAAGTCGCGGATGAACACGCTCGACAAGGCGGCGCCCAGCATCAGCGTGGCCCAGCCGTAGCCGGCTGCGCGGTGCAGGCGCGAGCCCTTGCGTGCGCGCAGGGCGACGGGGCCGAGCAGCAGCGCGGGCAGGGCGAGGAACAGATGAATGACGATGGCGGGGGAGAGACTGGACAGGTTCATGGCGGGCTCCTCGTGCGGCCGATGTGTGGCCAATGAGAAGCACTGTGTCCGCCGCCGCGCCGGGGCGCGAGCGGCGTGCGACGAAGCGCGGCATCGCGTCGCGAAACGTCGCCCGGGCGCCGCCGATGCGTGCGCCGTTCGGCCCGCCGCAACGCCCCGCGGGCGGCCGGGCACATGAGCGGCGCTATATTGCTTCGCGACCGAGAAGGAACAACGAATGACAAGCCCTCACGCCGCCACGCCCCTGATTGCCGTCCTGCGAAGCCGCTGGGCCGGCGCCTGCCTGCTCGCTTTCGGCCTGGCTGCCTGCAGCACGCCGTTCCCGATTCCCGAGGACCGCCCGGCGCCGCCCGCGCCGCCGCCGGTGGTTGCCGCACCGGCACCTGCGCCGGCCGCCTCGGCGCCCGAGGGTGCCGTGGCGATGCCGGTCGCGCCGCGCGACATGTCGCCGCAGCCGCTGCCGGTGCAGGAGCCCATCGCCACCTTCAGCCCGGCGGTGCAGGCGCGCTTCCCGGCGCCGCCGGTGAACTACCGCACGCCGGCCTTCCAGCCGGGGCGCACGAGCTACACCACCAACGCCGAACTGCGCAGCTTCGTGCACGGCATCGCTGGCGCATCGCGTCCCGCGGCCGACCCGACGCGCGTGCGGCTGCTGTCGCTCGGCAGCTCGCAGACCGGCATTCCGCTGGAAGCGCTGCTGTTCACGCGGCTGACGGCTGCCGACCCCGCCACGCTGCTCGCCAGCGGACGGCCGACGGTGTTGCTGGTCGGCCAGCAGCACGGCAACGAGCCGGCCGGCAGCGAGGCGCTGCTGGTGCTGGCGCAGGAGTTGAACGGTGGCCTGCTGGCGCCGCTGCTCGACCGCATCAATGTGATCATCCTGCCGCGCGCCAACCCCGACGGCGCCGAGGCCGGCACCCGCATGAGCGCCAGCGGCATCGACATCAACCGCGACCACCTGCTGCTGCGCACGCCCGAGGCGCAGGCGATTGCGCTGCTGATGCGCCAGTACCGGCCGACGGTGGTGGTCGATGCACACGAGTACACGGTGGCCGGACGCTTTCTCGAGAAGTTCGGTGCCGTGCAGCGCTATGACGCGCTGCTGCAGTACGCCATGACGCCCAACGTGCACGAGTTCATGACGCGCGCCTCGCAGCAGTGGTTTCACGAGCCGGTGATGCAGCGGCTGGAGTCGCTGGGCCTGAGCAGCGAGTGGTACTACACCACCTCGGACGATCCCACCGACAAGAAGGTGTCGATGGGCGGCGTGCGGCCCGACACCGGGCGCAACGTCAACGGCTTGAAGAACGCTGTCAGCCTGCTGGTGGAAACGCGCGGTGTCGGCATCGGCCGCCAGAACTTCGAGCGCCGCGTGTACACGCATGTGAGCGCGATGGCCCGGGTGCTGCAGAGCAGCGCCGAGCGCGCGCCCGACCTGATCAAGCTGCGGCAGTTCGTCGCCGACGACGTGAGCGCGCTGGCCTGCCGCGGCGAGGTGGTGCTCGAAGCCGCCCCGACGCCGAGCGAATACTCGCTGGTGATGCTGGACCCCGAGACCGGCGCCGACCGGGCCATCGCCGTGTCGTGGGATTCGGCGCTGCAGTTGCAGCCGCTCAGGAAGCGCCCGCGCCCCTGCGGCTACTGGCTGGCCGCGGAGGAGGTGGACGCGATGCTGCGCCTGCGCGCGCTCGGCCTGGTGGTGCAGCGGGTGGCGGAGAACGGCGTGGTGCGCGGCGAGCTGTATACCGAGACTTCACGGGCGCTGGCCGAGCGCAGCGACGTGCGCGGCACCATCGCCGACGGCGGTGCGGCCATCCAGGTGACGGTGAGTACGGCGGCGGCGGCCATCGACGTGCCCGAAGGCAGCTACTACGTGCCGCTCGACCAGCCGCTCGCGCACCTGGCCGTGGCCGCGCTGGAGCCCGATACGCAGAGCAGCTATTTCGCCAATCACGTCATCGGCAAGCTGCGTTCGGTGGCGCGGGTGATGCTGCGGCCGACGTCCAAGCTGTCCGCATTACCCTGACGCAGCGGCAGGGCAGCGCGGCTCAGCGCCGCCTGCGGCTGCCGCCCAGCAGCGAGCCCAGTACGCCGCGGATGATCTCGCGGCCGACGGTGGAGCCCATGCTGCGCGCGGCCGATTTGGCGATCGTCTCGAACACCGAGTCCTTGCGGCCCGAGCCACGCAGCAGGCCGCCGGCCACGTCGCCTAGCCAGCCACCGCCGGCTTCTTCAGGTGCCGGCGCCTTACTCGCAACTTTCTCTTCGGCGGCGGCCTCGGCAGCGGCCGCGGCGCGGCCCTTGAGCTTCTCGTAGGCCGAATCGCGGTCGACGTCCTTGTCGTACACGCCGGCCACGAGTGAGGTGGCGATCAACTTCTCGCGCTGCTGCGGTGTGATGGGGCCGATCTGGCTGCCGGGCGGAATCACGAACACCCGCTCGGTGACAGTCGGGCGCCCCTTCGGATCGAGAAAGCTCACCAGCGCCTCGCCCACCGCCAACTCGGTGATGGCGGTCTCGACATCGAGCTTCGGGTTTGCTCGCATCGTGCTCGCCGCGGCCTTCACGGCCTTCTGGTCGCGCGGCGTGAAGGCGCGCAACGCATGCTGCACGCGATTGCCGAGCTGGGCGAGCACAGTGTCGGGAATGTCCAGCGGGTTCTGCGTCACGAAGTAGACGCCCACGCCCTTGCTGCGCACGAGGCGCACCACGAGTTCGATGCGTTCGATCAACGCCTCGGGCGCGTCCTTGAACAGCAGGTGGGCCTCGTCGAAGAAGAAAACCAGCTTCGGCTTCTCCAGGTCGCCGACTTCGGGCAACTGCTCGAACAGCTCCGACAGCATCCACAGCAGGAAGGTGGCGTACAGCCGGGGGCTGTTCATCAGCTGGTCGGCGGCGAGGATGTTGAGCACGCCCATCGGGGTCGACGGGCCGCCCCGAGACCCCGATGCGCCCCCTTGGGGGGCAGGAGCCGCAGGCGACGTGGGGGCTCGTGACACATCGGTGGTTTGCATGAAGTCGGCAATGTCGAGCATCGGCTCGCCGAAGAACTGGTCGCCTCCTTGTTCCTCGATCTGCAGCAGGCCGCGCTGGATGGCGCCCACGCTGGCTGCGCTCACGTTGCCGTATTCGGTGGTGAAGCTCTTCGCGTTGTCGCCCACGTGCTGCAGCATGGCGCGCAGGTCTTTCAGGTCGAGCAGCAGCAGGCCGTTGTCGTCGGCGATCTTGAACACGAGGGACAGCACACCCTGCTGCGTGTCGTTCAGCGCCAGCATGCGCGAGAGCAGCAGCGGGCCCATGTCGCTCACCGTGGCGCGCACCGGGTGGCCTTGCTTGCCGAACACGTCCCACAAGGTGGTGGGGCAGGCCACCGATTCGGGCGCTTCGATGCCGCGTTCCTTCAGCACCGCGGCGATCTTGTCGCTGAGCGTGCCGGCCTGCGAGATGCCGGTGAGGTCGCCCTTCACGTCGGCCATGAACACCGGCACGCCGAGGCGGCTGAAGCCTTCGGCCAGAGTCTGCAGGGTGATGGTCTTGCCGGTGCCGGTGGCGCCCGTGATCAGGCCGTGGCGGTTGGCCAGACCGGGGAGCAGGTGGCTTTCGATGTCTCCGCGCTTGGCGACGAGGATCGGCTCGAGCATGGGCTGGCTCCCGGGGGCGGCAAGTAAAATCGCAGTCTATCGAACAACATGCCGAGCGGCCGATGCGCCGAGCTCGTGCGCCAGGAGTATTGATGGCCGGACATTCCAAATGGGCCAACATCCAGCACCGCAAGGGCCGCCAGGACGAGAAGCGCGGCAAGGTCTGGACACGCATCATCCGGGAGATCATCGTGGCGGCCCGGCAGGGCGGCGGGGAAGTCAAGGAGAACCCGCGACTGCGCCTGGCGGTGGAGAAGGCCAAGGCCGCCAACATGCCGGCCGACACCGTCAGGAAGAACATCGACAAGGCGACCGGCAACCTCGAGGGCGTGAGCTACGAGGAGATCCGCTACGAGGGCTACGGCATCGGCGGCGCGGCCATCATCGTCGACTGCATGACCGACAACCGCGTGCGCACGGTGGCCGAGGTGCGGCACGCCTTCAGCAAGTACGGCGGCAACCTCGGCACCGAAGGCTCGGTCGCCTTCCAGTTCAAGCATTGCGGGCAGTTCGTCTTTGCGCCCGGCACGAGTGAAGACAAGGTCATGGAAGTGGCGCTGGAAGCCGGTGCCGAAGACGTGATCACCGACGACGACGGCGCCATCGAAGTGCTGTGCGCGCCACCTGATTTCGAGGCGGTGAAGAACGCGCTCGAAGCCGCGGGCCTTGCGCCCGAGGTGGCCGAGGTGACGATGCGCGCCGAGAACACCATCGAACTGGCCGGCGAAGACGCGCAGCGCATGCAGAAGCTGCTGGATGTCATCGAGGATCTCGACGACGTGCAGGACGTCTATCACAACGCTGAAATCGGCGAATGAAAGTCCTCGTCATCGGCTCCGGCGGGCGTGAACACGCCATCGCCTGGAAGCTTCTCCAGTCCGGCCGCGTGCAGACCGTGTACGTGGCGCCCGGCAACGGCGGCACGGTGCTCGACAGCCGCTTCCACAACCTGCCCATCACCGATTTCGCGGAGCTGGCCGATTTCGTGCAGCAACGCGGTGTCGCGCTCACCGTGGTCGGCCCCGAGGCACCGCTGGCCGCGGGCATCGTCGACGTGTTCCGTGCGCGGGGCCTGCGCATCTTCGGCCCGACAAAGGCCGCAGCTCAGCTTGAAAGCTCCAAGGCCTTCGCCAAGGACTTCATGAAGCGCCACGGCATCCCGACCGCGGCCTACGAAACCTTCGCCGACGCGATGCAGGCGCACGCCTACGTTGACGCCCAGGGCGCGCCCATCGTCATCAAGGCCGACGGCCTCGCGGCGGGCAAGGGCGTGGTCGTCGCCACGACGCTTGAACAGGCGCACGAGGCCATCGACTGGATGCTCACCGGCAACAGCGGCGACAACAAGCTCGGCGTGCAACACAACGCCGAGGGTGCGCGCGTCGTCATCGAGCAGTTCCTCGAGGGCGAGGAAGCGAGCTTCATGGTGTTGTGCGACGGCCGGCACGTCGTCTCGCTCGCCACCAGCCAGGACCACAAGCGCCTGCTCGACGGCGACGAAGGCCCCAACACCGGCGGCATGGGGGCGTACTCGCCCGCGCCGGTGGTCACGCCCAACGTGCACGGCAAGGTGATGCAGGACATCATCCTGCCTACCATCCACGGCATGGCCAAGGATGGCATTCCGTTCACCGGTTTTCTCTATGCCGGCCTGATGATCGACGCGCAGGGCAACCCCAAGACGGTGGAGTTCAACGCGCGCATGGGCGACCCCGAGACGCAGCCCATCATGATGCGGCTCAAGAGCGACCTGTTCGAGTTGCTGATGCATGCCACCGGCGGCACGCTCGATCAGGTCGAACTCGAATGGGACCGCCGCGTGGCGCTGGGCGTGGTGGTGGCCGCGGCCGGCTATCCGCTGGACCCGCGCAAGGGCGACGCGATCACCGGCATTCCGCCCGAGGCGCCGGACGCGATGGTGTTTCATGCCGGCACGGCGCTGAAGGACGAAGCGTTGGTCACCTCGGGCGGGCGGGTGCTGTGCGTCACGGCGCTGGGCGATTCGGTGCGGCTTGCGCAGCAGCGCGCCTATGAAGTGCTGCAAGGCATCTCGATTGCCGGTGCGCAGCATCGCCGGGACATCGGACACCGTGCGCTCAAGCGTTGAAATGGACCACCCCTACGCGCTGACGCGCGCCCCTCGAGGGGCAACGCCAGCGGACCGGCAAAGCCGGATCCCGCGGCGTTTGCTTGATGTCCGGTTCACACGTCGCGGTGCTGCGAAGTGCGCGGTGGAAAACTGACACGTGACGCGCGCTGACGCCATGAACATTCCAGCCGTCCGCGACTACCTGCTCGGCTTGCAGGGCCGCATCGTCGCCGCCTTCGAGGCCGAAGACGGCACGCCCTTCATCGCCGATCGCTGGACGCGCGAGCCCGGCGGCGCGCTCACGGGCGACGGGCTCTCGCGTCTGGTCGAAGGCGGTGGGCTGATCGAACGCGGTGGCTGCAACTTCTCGCACGTCAAGGGTACGACGCTGCCGCCCTCGGCCACGCAGCACCGGCCCGAACTGGCGGGCGCGGGCTTCGAAGCGCTGGGTGTTTCGCTCGTCATGCACCCGCGCAACCCTTATGTGCCGACGGTGCACATGAACGTGCGCATGTTCGCCGCGCTGCCCGAAGGCGGCGAGCCGGTGGTGTGGTTCGGCGGCGGCATGGACCTCACACCCTTCTACGGTTTCGAGGAAGACGCAGCGCATTTCCATCGCGTGAACCGTGACGCGCTCGCGCCGTTCGGCGACGACAAGTACCCGCGCTTCAAGCAGTGGTGCGACGAGTACTTCTTCCTCAAGCACCGCAACGAGCCGCGCGGCATCGGCGGCGTCTTCTACGACGACGTGTCCGAACTCGGCTTCGACCGCGGCTTTGCGATGACGCGCGCGGTGGGCGACGCCTTCCTCGGCGCTTACCTGCCCATCGTGCAGCGCCGCCAGGCAGTGCCCCACGGCGAACGCGAGCGCGCGTTCCAGCTCTACCGGCGCGGGCGCTACGTGGAGTTCAACCTCGTGTGGGACCGCGGCACGCATTTCGGTTTGCAATCGGGCGGGCGCACCGAATCCATCCTGATGTCGATGCCGCCGCTGGCATCGTGGCGCTACGACTGGCAGCCAGAAGCGGGCACGCCGGAAGCGAAGCTCTACAGCGACTTCCTGACGCCGCGCGACTGGGCGAACTGGGCTCCCGCTTGAAACGAATTGGCCTCTTCGGCGGCAGCTTCGATCCGGTGCACAACGCGCATTTGGCGCTCGCACAGGTGGCGCTCGATCACCTCGCGTTGGATGAGCTGCGCTGGATGCCCGCCGGCCAGCCCTGGCAGAAGACGCGCGCCATGACGCCGGCCGAACACCGTGCTGCGATGGTGCAGGCCGCCATCGTCGGCGAGCCGCGTTTCGTGCTCGAACGCTGCGAGATCGAGCGCAGCGGCCCGACTTACACGCTGGACACCGTGCGTGCGCTCGCTGGACAGGAACCCGGTGCGATCTGGTTCCTCGTCATCGGGCAGGACCAGTACGCGCGCCTCTCCACGTGGCACGGCTGGCAGGAATTGCTGGGCCTCGCCACGCTGGCCGTCGCTGCGCGTGCCGGGGAGGCGCCGCATGCCGACGCGGCCACGGCCGCGCAGTCGCACACGATGGTGACGCTACCTCTGCCGCGCATCGACGTATCGGCCACCGACATACGCCGCCGCGCCGCAGCCGGCGAGCCGATCGACGATCTGGTGCCGCCAGCCGTCGCAAGTTATATTGACCAACACCGCCTCTATCGAGGCCGCCCCGGGAGCTGAATGGACATCCGAAAACTGCAACGCGCCATCGTCGATGGACTGGAAGACGTGAAGGCCCAGCACATCGTCGTGTTCGACACCGAGCACCTGTCGGCGCTCTTCGAGCGCGTGATCATCGCCACGGGCACGAGCAACCGGCAGACCAAGGCGCTGGCCGCCAGCGTGCGCGATGCGGTGAAGCACAAAGGCTTCCCCGTGCTGCGCACCGAGGGCGAAGAAAACGGCGAATGGATCATCGTCGACTGCGGTGCCGCCGTCGTGCACATGATGCAGCCGGCCATCCGCGAGTACTACCACCTCGAGGAGATCTGGGGTGACAAGCCGGTGCGCATGAAGATCGACGAGAAGCCCGTGCGGCTCGTCAAGGCCAGTGCCGAACCCGAAGCGCCTGCGGCCAAGAAGACTGCCGTGAAGAGGACGGCGAGCAAGAAGGCCGCCGCCAAGTCACCGGCCGCCAAGGCTGCGCCCGCGAAGAAGACCGCGGCCAAGAAGGCTCCGGCGAGCAAGACCGCGGCCCGCAAGGCGCCGGCCAAGACGGTCGCCAAGACCGCGAGCACCAAGGCCGGCGTCACACGCACCGTTGGCGTGAAGAGCGCTGCGGGCAAGACGGCGGCCAAGGCGGCACCGGCCAAGAAGGCGCCCGCCAAGAAAGCCCCGGCCAAGAAGGCCGCGGCCAAGAGCGCGGCCCGCCGCGCTTGAAACTGCTGCTGCTCGCCGTCGGGCAGCGCCAGCCCGCGTGGGCCGATACGGCCTACGCCGATTTCGCCAAGCGCTTTCCGTCCGAGCTTCGGCTTGAGTTGAAAGCCGTGAAGGCCGAGCCGCGCGGCTCGAAGACGGCGCAGCAACTGATGGCCGCCGAGGCTGTGCGCCTCGAAGCCTCACTGCCCAAGGGCGTGCGCCGCGTGGTGCTCGACGAGCACGGCACGCGCCTCACCACCGTGCAGCTCGCCGAGCGCATGCGCGCGTGGATGAACGACGGGCGCGATGTGGCGCTGCTCGTCGGCGGCCCCGACGGTCTCGACACCACGCTCAAGTCGAGCGCCGACGAGACGCTGCGCCTGTCGGACCTGACCTTGCCGCACGCCTTCGTTCGCGTGCTGCTCGCCGAGGCGCTGTACCGCGCATGGACCGTGATGGTGAACCACCCGTACCACCGCGAGTGACACATCGGCGCAATGCAAAGCTTCGACTTCATCTACCTCGCATCGCAGAGCCCGCGCCGGCGCCAACTGCTCGAACAGCTCGGCGTGCGCCATGAACTGTTGTTGCCCGGGGCTGAAGAAGATGCTGAAGCGCTGGAAGACGAAATCCACGGCGAATTGCCGGCGGAGTACGTCGAGCGCGTGACCTGGGCCAAGCTGGACGCGGCACGCGCGCGGCTGAAGGCGAGGGCGCTGCCTGCCGCGCCCATCCTGTGCTCAGACACCACCGTGGCACTCGGCCGGCGCATCCTCGGCAAGCCGCGCGATGCGACTGATGCGCACGCCACGCTGCGGCTGCTGTCCGGCCGCACGCACCGCGTGATCACCGCCGTGGCTTTGGCGAACGGGCCGCGGCAGCAGCTCGTGGTCAACGTTTCGCACGTGCACTTCGCCTCGATTCCCGAGGCCGATATCCACCGCTATGTCGAAAGCGGGGACCCCTTCGGCAAGGCCGGCGCCTATGCGATCCAGAGTGCGGCAGCGGCCTGGGTCGACCGCATCGACGGAAGCTACTCCAGTATCATGGGTTTGCCTCTGTACGAGACGGCACACCTGCTCCGCCAAGCGCGAGTGAAGTTCTGACGCGCCACCACCGCCCCGTCCATGCAAGACATCCTCATCAACTGGACGCCGCAGGAAACGCGGGTCGCCGTGGTCGAGAACGGCGCGGTCCAGGAACTGCACATCGAACGCACGCTGGAGCGGGGGCTCGTCGGCAACATCTACGCCGGCCGTGTGGCGCGCGTGTTGCCCGGCATGCAGTCGGCCTTCATCGACATCGGGTTGGAGCGCGCCGCCTTCCTGCACGTGGCCGACGTGCACTCGAGCGGCCAGTTCCGCGGCGCCGATCACGGCAACGGCGGGCCGGCCACGCCGATCGAGCGCCTGGTGTTCGAGGGCCAGACGCTCACCGTGCAGGTCATCAAGGACCCGATCGGCACCAAGGGCGCGCGGCTGTCCACGCAGATCAGCGTGGCCGGACGGCTGCTCGTGTTCCTGCCGCAGGACGACCACATCGGCATTTCGCAGAAGATCGGCTCGCCCGAGCTGCGCGACCAGTTGCGCGCGCGCATGCAGAAGCTCGTCGGCACACCGGAAGAGGGCGGTGGCGGCGGGTTCATCCTGCGCACCAATGCCGAAGACGCGACCGACGAAGAGCTGGCCGACGACATCGCCTACCTGCGCAAGACCTGGGGCTCGATCCGCGAGCGCAGTTTCAAGAACCCGGCCGGCACGCTGCTGCACCAGGACCTGAGCCTCACCGAACGCGTGCTGCGCGACCTGGCGCACGAGGAAACGCAGGCCATCCGCGTCGACTCGCGCATCCAGTTCGATGCGCTGCGCGGCTTCGGCGAAGCGTTCACGCCCGGTTCGGTGAAGAAGCTGGAGCACTACACCGGCGAGCGGCCGATCTTCGATCTCTACAACATCGATGAAGAGATCGCGAAGGCGCTGGCGCGGCGCGTGGATCTGAAGTCGGGCGGCTACCTCATCATCGACCAGACCGAGGCGCTGACCACGGTGGACGTGAACACCGGCGGCTACGTCGGCGCGCGCAACTTCGACGACACCATCTTCAAGACCAACCTCGAAGCCGCCCAGGCCATCGCGCGGCAACTGCGCTTGCGCAATCTGGGCGGCATCATCATCGTCGACTTCATCGACATGGTGCGCGAGGACCACCAGCACGCTGTGCTGCAGGAGTTCCGCAAGCAGCTCGTGCGCGACCGCACCAAGACGACGATCAGCGGCTTCACGCAGCTGGGGCTGGTGGAGATGACGCGCAAGCGCACCCGCGAATCGCTCGCGCACATGCTGTGCGAGCCGTGCCCCACCTGTGAAGGCAAGGGCCAGGTCAAGACCCCGCGCAGCGTGTGCTACGACATCCTGCGCGAGATCCTGCGCGAGGCGCGGCAGTTCAACCCGAAGGAGTTCCGCATCGTTGCGGCGCCGGCGGTGGTGGAGATGCTGCTCGACGAAGAGAGCCCGCACCTCGCGGGGCTGTCGGAGTTCATCGGCAAGCCGATCTCGCTGCAGGCCGAAGCCACGGGGTCGCCGGAGCAGTACGACATCGTCTTGCTCTGACGGCTCACGCAGCTTGCGCCTTTCGGCGAGGCGACACCTGCCGGTCGGGTCAGGCAGACAGCAAAGTGAACTGCGCTCGCGGCAACAGCCGCTTGAAGTCCGCATCGAAACTGACGACGTGTTCGCCCTGATGGATGGCGGCCGCTGCCAGCCAGGCATCGGGTACGTCGTTGGCCGTGAGCGCCTTGTCCGCACACAGCGCGCGCAGCGCCGGCCACTCGGCGCCCAGCTCGGGTCGCTCGACGCCGGGTGCGGCCAGCAGTGCATCGACGAAGCGAAGCGCCTCTGACATCGGTGTCGGGTGGACGAAGATCTTCGGATGCGTCACCAGACGCAGAAAGCTGGCGATCACCATGGGTTGAAGCTTCAGGCCAGATCCCTGAGCGGCAAGCGCGAGGGCTTGTTCCAACCAAGCGCGGGCCGGCGCATGGTGAGGATGGTCGCTGCGGGACGCTGCGACCAGGACGTTGACGTCCGGCGTCATGGATCAGTCGGCCCGATCGGCGGCGTCCAGCATGGCCTTGTTGCTCGTTCCGTCGAGCCCGGGCACCAGGCCACCCTTGCCGCGATAGACAGGCGGATGCACGGGTTTCTTTGTCCGGGCGCGCTGCGCGTTCAAACGCAACTGCAGCCCCTCTTCGATCAGGCGCGTCAGGCTGGTGCGCTGCTGGGCAGCCAGGGTCTTGGCTTTGGTCAGCAACGCGTCGTTCAGATCAAGCGTGGTCTTCATGGCGGTTCTTCGCAAGCGAGCGTGGTACAGATTTCTGTATTGTAGTTTCCGAGCGTGTGTCACAAGTGCGTGCGCAAGCTCCATATCTCCGGGAACATCACCACGTCGAGCATCTTGCGCAGGTAGCTCACGCCGCCCGTTCCGCCGGTGCCGCGCTTGAGACCGATGATGCGTTCCACCGTGGTGACGTGGCGGAAGCGGAAGAGGCGGAAGGCGTCTTCGATGTCGGTGAGTTTCTCGCCCAGCTGGTAGAGGTCCCAGTGCGCCTGCGGGTCGCGGTAGACCTGCAGCCAGGCCTGCTCGACCGCCTCGCTCGCTTCGTAAGGCTGCGTCCAGTCGCGCTCCAGGTGCGACTCGGGCACCGGCAGGCCGCGCCGCGCCAATAGGCGCAGCGATTCGTCATACAGCGAGGGCGCGCGCCAGGCCGCTTCCACGCGAGCGAGCAGCTCGGGGCGGTGCGCGTGCGGCTTGAGCATGGCCGCGTTCTTGTTGCCGAGGGCGAACTCGATGCAGCGGTACTGCACGCTCTGGAAACCGCTCGAGCTGGCGAGGTACGGCCGCATCGCGGTGTACTCCGGCGGCGTCATCGTGGCCAGCACGCTCCAACCGTTGACCAGTTGCTCCATGACGCGGCTCACGCGCGCGAGCATCTTGAACACGCTTTGCAGCCGGTCCTCGCGCACGCCGGCGATCGCCGCGTCGAGTTCGTGCAGCAGCAGCTTCATCCACAGCTCGCTCGTCTGGTGCTGCACGATGAACAGCATCTCGTCGTGCGAGGGCGACAGCGGATGCTGCGCGTTCAGCACCTCGTCGAGATGCAGATAGTCGACGTAGCTCATGTTGCGGCTGAAGTCGAGCTGCGCGCCTTCCTCGGCCACGATCTTCTCGGTGCTCATGACCATCCTCGTGCGATGCGCGCTCGTCAGGTGACGGCGGCGCGCTGGTTGAAACGCTCTTCGCGCCATTCACCTGTATGCAGTACCTGCCGCAGGTGCTCGACGGCATCCCAGACGTCGACGTGGCGCAAGTACAGCGGCGTGAAGCCGAAGCGCAGGATGCCCGGCTCGCGAAAGTCGCCCACCACGCCGCGCGCGATGAGCGCCTGCACGATGGCGTAGCCGCCTTCGTCGCGCAGGAAGCTGACCTGGCTTCCGCGTGCTGCCGGCTCGCGCGGGGTCTGCAGCGTCAGGCCTTGGCCGGCGCAGCGCGACTCGACGAGTTCGATGAACAGCTCGGTGAGTGCGAGCGACTTGTCGCGCAGCGCGGCCATCCCGCCCAGCGGCTCGGTGGCCAGCAGCGTGTCGACGCCGCATTCCAGCGCCGCCAGCGCGATCGGCGAGGGCGTGCCGCAGACGAAGCGGGCGACACCCGCGGCCGGCCGATAGCCGGGGCTGAACTCGAACGGCGTCGCATGGCCCAGCCAGCCCGACAGCGGCTGCCACAACTGCTCGGCATCCATGCGAGCCGCATGCCGCGGGTGCAGCCACAGGAACGCCGGCGCGCCGGGGCCGCCGTTGAGGTACTTGTAGCCGCAGCCGATGGCGAAATCGGCATCGCTGCCGTTGAGATCGACAGGCACTGCGCCGGCCGAATGCGCCAGATCCCACACCGCCAGCGCGCCGGCCGCATGAGCTGCCGCCGTCGTCTCGGCCATCGGGTGCATGCGGCCGCTGCGGTAGTTGATCTGCGTGAGCAGCAGCACGGCGATCGAATCGTCCAGTCGCGCGGTGATGTCGTCCGCGCCCACCAGGCGCAACTCGAGGCCGTGCTGCCGTGCCAGGCTTTCGGCGATGTAGAGATCGGTCGGAAAGTTGTCGCGCTCCGAGACGATGATCCGCCGACCGGGCGAATCGGCGGCGGCGAAGGCGAGCGCGACGCTGAGCACCTTGTACAGATTGAGCGAGGTCGAATCGGCCGCCACCACCTCGCCCGGCCCGGCACCGATGAGGCGCGCGATCTTGTCGCCCACGCGCTGCGGCTGCGAGATCCAGCCGGCCTTGTTCCAGCTCTGGATCAGGTCGTCGCCCCATTCGCGATTGATGACCTCCTGCACCCGCGCCGCGGTGGCGCGCGGCAGCACGCCGAGCGAATTGCCGTCGAGGTAGATGCTGCCCGGCGGCAGGGCGAACTGGTCGCGCAGCGGGGCGAGCGCGTCGCGTGCGTCGAGCGCCGCGCAGGCGTCGCGTGACATCGGTTTCATCGCGCCTGACCTTCCTTCGCATCGAGATGATGGGCGAGCCAGCGGCACAGCGGGCTGTCCGCCGTCTCGAAGCCGTGGATCGCCGAAAAGTGGTCCGCACTCGGCACGGCGGCGAGTTCCGAACGATTGCCGGCGCCCTGCCAAGCGGTGTGGAAGACGGCCGACTGGCGCGCGAACTCGGCCGTCTCGGCGCTGCCCCAGGTGATCCACAGCGGCGTAGTACAGCGCCGCACGAGGTGGGCCGGCGAGTTGCGCGCGATCACGCCGTCGTCGAGCCGGATCACGGGCTGCAGGTAGCTGTGGCGCAGGGGTTCGAGTTCGTACAGCCCGCTGACCAGCAGCCCGGCGGCCAGCGGATCGTCGGCGAACCCCTGCGCGGCCCAGTCCGTTTGCAGGCACATCGCCGCCAGGTGCGCGCCGGCCGAGTGCCCGCCGATCGCCACGCGCGAGGCATCGCCGCGGTGTTCACCGATGTGGCGCAGCACCCAAGCCACAGCAGCGCGCGCCTGCCGCGTGATCTCGTCGATCGTCACCGCCGGGCACAAGGCGTAGTTGGGCACCACCGTGGTGATGCCCAGCGGCTGCAGCCCGAGCGCCACGCCGGCGAACTCCGCGGACGACAGCGCTCGCCAGTAGCCGCCGTGGAAGAACACGAACACCGGCGCGCCGGGGTCGTCGGCCGGATAGATGTCCAGCGTCTCCTGCGGCGTCGGCCCGAAGGGAACACCCAGCGTGCAGCGCAGGCGATGCCGCGCTTCCTCGGCACGCTCGGTGTAGTGCCGCAGCGGCGCGGCGGGGTCCGTGAGCCTCAGCGACGGGTTGTACTGGGCGTCGGCTTCGGCTTGGGTGCGAAAGTTGGGAGACGACAGGTGCATCAGCGCAGTCTGCAATCAGAACGGTCGCGTTGCCAACATGGGCATCCACGACATCGGGCGCAGCGCGGTCAGCGCAGCACGGCGCTCTGAGAAACTCGCCGGACATGCAAGAGAACTTCCAGTCCATCCTTGTGATCGCCACGCGGCAGCTGGGCGATGTGCTGGTGACCACGCCGCTGATCCATGCAGCGCGCGTGCAGTGGCCGCAGGCGCGCATCGACGTGCTCGGATTCAAGGGCACGATGGGCCTGCTGCAGGGCAACCCCGACCTGGACGAGTTGATCGAGGTGGATGCGGGCGCCGGATGGCGGCGCTCCATGCCCTTGATCCGGCGGCTGTGGCGCCGCTACGACCTTGCACTGATCTCGCAATACTCCGACCGTGCGCATCTGTACGGCTGGATGGCGGCCCGCCAACGCGCCGGCCTGGTGCCCACGGGCCGCAGCGGCTGGTGGAAGCGCCTGCTGAACCGCCGGATCCCGCGGCTTCCCGGTGACGCGGTCCACGTGCTGCTCGAGAAGCAAAACCTGCTGTCGCCCTGGGGCGGCGACGCGGCGCCGCCGCTGGTGCGGCTGCCGCAGCGGCATGCACTGCCGGCCGAACTCGAGAAGCGGCTCGCGCGCCGCTACGTGGTGATGCAGGTGCCGTCGCTGGTGCGCTACAAGCAGTGGCCGGTCGAGAACTTCGCGCAGGTTGCGCGTGCGCTGGCGGCCGAGGGCACGCAGGTCGTGCTGACCGGTGGGCCGTCACCTGCCGACCGGGCCCTGGTCGCGCAGGCCGCGGCACTGGCTGATGCGCCGGGCGTGATCGACGTGGCCGGGCAACTCGACCTGCAGGCGATGACCACGCTGCTGAAGGGCGCCGCGCTCTATGTCGGGCCGGACACCTCGATCACCCACTTGGCCGCGGCCTGCGGCACGCCGGTGATCGCGCTGTACGGCCCCATCGATCCGCGCCTGTGGGGGCCCTGGCCGGTGGGCTGGCCGGCGCAGCAACCCTACGAAAGCCGAGGCCCGCGGCAGGCGCGCGGCAACATCGTGCTGCTGCAGGGCTCGCAGCCTTGCGTGCCGTGCAACGGCGCCGGCTGCGACAAGCATGTGAACAGCCGCAGTGACTGCCTCGAGACGATGGCGCCCGAGCGTGTACTGAGCGAAGCGCGGGGCATCCTTTGCGCCGCTGCGGCCGAGGACGAGGCACGACAATCCACGCTTTGATCGATGGCCGCTGCACCGGCGCAGTGCGGCGTTGTACGGAGCAATGCGATGAAGGCAGTGATTCTTGCGGGCGGATTCGGCAGCCGTCTCTCCGAGGAGACGAACCTGCGGCCCAAGCCCATGATCGAGATCGGCGGCAAGCCCATCCTGTGGCACATCCTGAAGATCTACTCGGCCAACGGCGTCAACGACTTCATCATCTGCTGCGGCTACAAGGGCTACGTGATCAAGGAGTATTTCGCGAACTACTTTCTGCACATGTCCGACGTCACGTTCGACATGGCGCACAACCGCATGGAAGTGCATCAGAAGCACGCTGAGCCGTGGCGCGTGACGCTGGTCGATACCGGCGAAGACTCCATGACCGGCGGGCGCCTCAAGCGCGTGGCCGACTACGTGAAGGACGAAGACGCCTTCTGCTTCACCTATGGCGACGGGGTGGCCGACGTCGACATCGCCGCCAGCATTGCGTTCCACCGTGCGCACGGCAAGCTCGCCACCATCACGGCGGTGCAGCCGCCGGGCCGCTATGGCGCGCTTCAACTGCAGGGCGAGCGTGTGGCCGGCTTCGCCGAGAAGCCGCGCGGCGATGGCGGCCTGATCAACGGCGGCTTCTTCGTGCTGTCGCCGCGCTGCCTGGAGCGCATCGCCGGAGACGCCACCAGCTGGGAGGCGCAGCCGCTCGGCGGCTTGGCGCAGGACGGCGAACTGATGGCCTTCACGCACACCGGCTTCTGGCAGCCCATGGACACGCTGCGCGAGAAGAATCTGCTCGAAGAGCTGTGGCAATCCGGCCGCGCGCCGTGGAAGAAGTGGTGATGCGGCCTGACAGTGCGTTCTGGCGCGGCAAGCGCGTCCTGATCACTGGCCACACCGGCTTCAAGGGCGGATGGCTGGCGCTGTGGTTGCACCGGCTCGGCGCCGAAGTTACCGGCGCGGCGCTGGCACCGCAGACCGCGCCGAGCCTGTTCGAACTGGCCCGCATCGGCGATCTGTGCGCGCACCACGTCGTCGACGTTCGCGACGCGGCGGCTTTGGCGGCGGTGGTGTCGTCGGCCCGGCCGCAGATCGTGCTGCATCTGGCCGCCCAGCCGCTGGTGCGCGCGAGTTATCGGCAGCCCATCGAGACTTTCGCCACCAACGTGATGGGGACGGCGCATCTGCTGGACGCCTTGCGCGGGCAGAAGGCGCTGCGCGTGGCGGTGGTGGTGACGACCGACAAGGTGTACGCCAACCACGAATGGGCGTACCCCTACCGCGAGGACGACGCGCTCGGCGGCCACGACCCGTACAGCGCCAGCAAGGCGGGAGCCGAGATCGTCGCCGCGAGCTACCGCGAATCGTTTCTGCGGGCACAGGGTGTCGCGCTCGCGACCGCCCGCGCCGGCAACGTCATCGGCGGGGGCGACTGGTCCGAGGACCGGCTCATTCCCGATGCGGTACGGGCGTGGCGCGCCGGGCAGGCGCTGCACATCCGCCGCCCGCAGGCCATCCGCCCCTGGCAGCACGTGCTCGATCCGCTGGCCGGCTACCTGCGCCTCGCCGAGCGGCTGTGGGATGAGCCCGGCCTCGCCGGTGCCTACAACTTCGGGCCGCGCACCGACGAGGCGGCCACGGTGCGCGACGTGATTGCGCGTGCCCGCGAGTCCTACGGTGAAGGGGAGTGCGTCTTCGGCAGCGGCAATGAGGGGCCACACGAAGCTGGCTGGCTGGCGCTGGAGGTGGCGCAGGCGCGCGTCGCGCTCGGCGTGTCGGCGCGCTGGGATCTGGCGGAAGCCGTCGCGCGCACGATGCGCTGGTACCGCCGCGAGGCCGACGGCGCAGAGGCGCGCGCACTGTGCGAGGCGGACATCGCCGACTACGAGTCGATCAAATGAGTCGCTTCGAGCTGTCGCCGACACCGCTGGCAGGCCTGCAGGTGGTGCAGCGCCTGCGCCTTGGCGACTCGCGCGGCTTTCTCTCGCGCGTGTTCTGCGCCGACGAACTGCGCACGGCCGGCTGGACGCAGCCGATCGCGCAGATCAATCACACGCTCACGGCACGCCGCGGCACCGTGCGCGGGATGCACTTCCAGCGCGCGCCGCATGCCGAGATGAAGCTTGTGAGCTGCCTGCGCGGCGAGGTGTGGGACGTGGCCGTCGATCTGCGCCAAGGGTCGCCAACCTTTCTTCAGTGGCATACGCAAACGCTGTCGGCCGAGAACGGTCGCGCGCTGTTGATTCCGCAAGGGTTTGCGCACGGTTTCCAGGCGCTGAGCGACGGCGCCGAAATGCTCTACTGCCACAGCGCTGCCTACAATTCCGGCGCCGAGGACGCACTCAACCCGCGGGACGCGAAGCTCGCGATCGATTGGCCGCTGGCCATCGGCGAGATCTCCGAGCGCGATGCCGGACATGCGTTCATCGGAGACCACTTCGAAGGAGTTCTGGTGTGAGATGTCGTCACTGCGCCGCCGAGTTGTCGCGCACCTTTCTCGATCTGGGCAGCGCCCCTCCCTCCAACGCCTACCTCACGCCTGGCGGCCTGCGCGCGCCGGAGGTGTGGTATCCGCTGCGCCTGCTGGTGTGCGAGGCTTGCTGGCTGGTGCAGACCGAGGACCACGCGGGGCGCGAAGCGCTCTTCACCGACGACTACGCCTACTTCAGTTCGTTCTCGACCTCCTGGCTCGCGCACGCCAAGGCCTATGTCGACACGATGCGCGAGCGCTTCGGACTGAATGCGTCCGGCCTCGTGTCGGAGATCGCGTCCAACGACGGCTACCTGCTGCAGTACGTGCAGCAGGCCGGCATTCCCTGCTACGGCGTCGAGCCCACGGCAAGTACCGCTCGAGCCGCGCGTGACCGCGGCCTGGACGTGGTCGAACGATTCTTCGGCGTCGAGCTTGCCCGCGAACTGGTCTCGCAGGGCCGGCAGGTGGACTTGGTGGCAGCCAACAACGTGCTCGCGCACGTGCCTGACATCAACGACTTCGTCGCCGGATTCGCCTTGCTGCTCAAGCCGCAGGGCGTGGCGACCTTCGAGTTCCCGCATCTGTTGCGCATGCTGCGCGAGAACCAGTTCGACACGGCGTACCACGAGCACTACTCCTACCTGTCGTTGACGGCCGTGAAGCACGTCTTCGAGACCAACGGCCTCGCGGTGTTCGACGTCCAGGAGCATCCGACGCACGGCGGCAGTCTGCGCGTCTTCGCGCAGCGCAGCGATGTCGGCGAGCATGGCATCGCTGACAGCGTGGCCGCGCTGCTGGAGAGAGAGCAGCAGGCCGGCATGACGACCGCCGAAGGCTATGCCGACTTCCAGGCGCGCACCGATCGTGTGAAGGACGACTTCCTCGCCTTCCTGATCGAGGCGCGGCGCGCCGGAAAGGTAGTCGCGGCTTATGGCGCTGCCGCCAAGGGCAACACACTGATGAACTACGCCGGCGTGCGGCCCGACCTGCTGGCCTTCGTCGTCGACCGCAATCCGGCCAAGCAGCACAAGTTCATGCCCGGCAGCCGCATTCCCATCGTCGACGAGAAGCATCTGCGCGCCGCTCGGCCCGACTATGTGGTGCTGCTGCCCTGGAACCTGAAGAACGAACTCACGCAGCAGCTCGAGTACGTGCGCGCCTGGGACGCGCGCTTCGTCACCGCCGTGCCGCGGCTGGAGATCCTGTGAGCGCGCGCATCGTCTACACCAAGCCCTCGATCACCGAACTCGAGGTCGGCTACGCAACCGACGCCACGCGCAACGGCTGGGGCGAGCGCTGCTACGACTACATCAACCGCTTCGAGGCGCAGTTCCGAGAGCACCTGGGCGTGCGCCATGCCATCGCCACAGCGAGCTGCACCGGCGCACTGCACCTGGGCATGGCGGGGCTTGGTATCGGGTCGGGCGACGAGGTGATCCTGGCCGACACCAACTGGATCGCCTCGGTGGCGCCGGTCGTGCACCTGGGCGCGACGCCGGTCTTCGTCGACATTCGCCCGGACAGCTGGACGCTGGACCCCGCGCTGGTCGAGGCGGCGATCACGCCGCGCACCAAGGCCATCCTGGCGGTGCATCTGTACGGCAACCTCTGCGAACTCGATGCCTTGCTCGCGATCGGTGAGAAGCACGGCATACCCGTGATCGAAGATGCGGCGGAGGCGCTCGGTTCGGTCTACCACGGCCGCCGTGCCGGCAGCATCGGCCGCTTCGGGGCGTTCTCCTTTCATGGCACCAAGACGATGACGACCGGCGAGGGCGGCATATTCGTCACCGACGATCCGGCGCTCTTCGAGACCGTGCTCACCTTGTCGAACCACGGTCGTGCACGTGGGCAGACGCGGCAGTTCTGGCCCGACATGGTGGGCTTCAAGTACAAGCTGTCGAACGTGCAGGCAGCGATCGGCTGCGGGCAGATCGAGCGCATCGACGAACTGACGCAGCGCAAGCGCGCGATCCTGGCGCGCTACCGCAGCCTGCTGGAACGCCACGCCGGCATCGCCATGAATCCCGAGCCTGCGGGCACCGTCAACGGAGCCTGGATGCCCACGGCGGTGTTTGCGCCTGGCACCGGCATCACTCGCGAACAACTGCAAGCGGCGTTTGCCGCCGGAAGCATCGATGCGCGGGTGTTCTTCCATCCGCTGAGCAGCCTGCCGATGTTCGGCGGCGCGGCGCGTTCACCGCTTGCCGAAGACATTGCCGGCCGCGCGATCAACCTGCCCAGCTTCCACGACATGACGGACGACGAGCAGCAGCGCGTGGCGAACGTCATTCATCGCCTGCTCCATGCCTGAGCAGCGCTACGCGATCTGGGGTGCTGCCGGCCATGCCAGGGTACTGGCCAGCCTGATCGCGCTGCGTGGCGGTCGCGTCGTTGCGCTGTTCGATCGACAGGAGCTGCCGTCGGTGCTGCCAGGCGTGCCGCTGTTCGTGGGCGAAGCCGGCTTTGCGCGGTGGGCCGATGCGGAGCCGGTGCGGGACCAGGTGATCGGCCTCGCGGCGATCGGCGGTGCCCGCGGACGCGACAGGATGGGCATCCAGCAGTTGTTCCGCGAGCGCGGCCTTCGCCTCGCAAGCCTCGTGCACCCTGACGCGTCCGTCTGCGCCACCGCAACGCTGGGTGCCGGCACGCAGGTGCTGGCGCAGGCGGTGGTCGCCGCGGATGCGCGCATCGGCGAGGCGTGCATCGTGAATCACCGGGCGTCGGTGGACCATGAATGCGTACTCGGTGACGGTGTGCACGTGGCGCCCGGCGCGACCCTGTGCGGTCTGGTCACGCTGCGCGACAACGTGATGATCGGCGCCGGCGCGGTGGTGCTGCCGCGCATGCGCATCGGCGAAAATTCCGTGGTGGGCGCCGGCGCCGTGGTCACGCGTGATGTGCCGGCGGGAACTGTCGTCGTCGGCAACCCGGCCCGCCCCGTTCAAACCGTTTTCCAAGACAAGGATCAGCCATGACGCCCTACGAACAGTTCAAGCAGGAGGGCCGTGAAGAAGTGGCTGCGCAAGGCAGCGATGCCGCGCTGAACGCCGCCACGCGCGACTGGATGAACCAGGCGAATGCGCGCAAGTATTCCTACCACTTCGAGTGGATGGGGCGCCCCATCATCCAGTACCCGCAGGACATCGTGGCGATGCAGGAACTGATCTGGTCGGTGCAGCCCGACCTGATCGTCGAGACCGGCATCGCCCACGGCGGCTCGCTCGTCTTCATGGCCGCCATGCTGGAACTCAACGCTGCATGCGGCGGCCCGCAGGATGCGCAGGTGCTGGGTATCGACATCGACATCCGCGCCCACAACCGCGAGGCCATCGAGGCGCACCCGATGGCACGGCGCATTGCCATGATCCAGGGCTCGAGCATCGCGCCGGAGATCGTCGCGCAAGTGCATGAACGCGCCGCCGGCAAGCGCCGTGTGCTGGTGTCGCTGGACAGCAACCACACCCACGCGCACGTGCTGGCCGAACTCGAGGCTTACGCGCCGCTCACGTCTGTGGGCAGCTACTGCGTCGTCTTCGACACGGTGATCGAGGACATGCCGGCGCAGATGTTTCCCGACCGCCCCTGGGGTCCGGGCGACAACCCGAAGACAGCGGTGTTCGAGTACCTGAAGCGGCACCCGGAGTTCGTCATCGACAAGGCGATGGACCACAAGCTGCTCGTGACTGTGGCGCCCGACGGTTTCCTCAAGCGCGTGCGCTGAGCATGGGGCGCACGGCGGACGACGGGCTGGTCTATGCCTGCATAACCCATGTGACGCCGTGGCTCGCGTTCCCCGACTACGTCACGACGATCCATCTCGGTGAGGCGCAGGGTGAGGGCCGGCTCAACCTGCGCGACCTGGCGCCCGAATGGGAGCCGCACCACCCAGTGCTCGGCGGCACGGCCGGCAGCTTCGCGCTGAAAAACTACCTGCGCACGCAGCGGCCCGACGCCACACGGGTGGGCCTGTGCCAGTACCGCAAGTTCGTCTCGCCCCGGCGCATCAGCGGCGTCCAGGACAGGAAGTACCGCGCGATGGATGTGGTGCCCACGAACATGATCGACGGGCCGCAGTTCGCCGAGATGCTGTGGCCGCAAGACGCGCCGTTCGTCGTCAGCGGGCCGCGGCGCTTCACGCGGCTGCCGTGGTATCGGCGCGGCTACCTGAAGGAGTACGCGCGCGACCACCATGTGGAGGATCTGCTGCGGTTCACGGCCGAGGCGGTGGAGCAGCAAGTGCTGCGAAGCGACGAGGTGCTCGCGTTCTTTCGCGAAGACGTGATCGTGCCCGGGGGCGTCGAACTCGGCGTCTATCCGGCCGACTTCTGGCTCGAATGCATCGAGGGCATCGAGCGAACCGTGCGCGCCTGCGTGGCCCGGTATCCGGTGCCGCGCGATGGGGTCCAGGCGCGGGCGTGGTCGTTCTGTGCCGAGCGCCTGGGCAGTTTCCTGCTGCTCAAGCGCTTTCGCGCCGAAGCGGCACCCGGTCTTGTCGCCCGCCACGTCGAACCCGTGAACCGCGCCATCTGGAAGCGGCGCTTCGCCGGGCAGCTGAACCTGATCGTCGAAGGCGGCGAGCACAAGGGCTACACCGCGGGCGCTTGAAGCGTCAGAGGTAGCTCACGTCGCGCCACATCCCGTCGGCGCGCACCGTGTGCATCACAAAGCCGTGGTCGCTGCGCTCGCGACGCACCCATTCGGCCGCGAGCCGGCGGCGCTGCGCCTTGAAGCGCTTGCGCGCCAGCCAACCCATGCCCAGCTTGCGATAGAAGTGCGCGCGGTCGCCGAGGTCGTCGATGCCCGTCTCCATCTTCATCGCCTTCTGCGTGATGGAGCCGAAGTGGTGAAGCAATACGTCGCCGACCGTGCCGACCGGTATCTTGTGGCGTGTGCAGCGCACCAGATATTCGACGTCCTCGCGCCCACCGAGCTGCCGGTCGGTGTCTGGAAAGCCGATCGTTTCGAGTACCGATCGGCGCACGGCGAAACACACGCCGTGGAACCACCCGGGGCGCAGCGTGCCGGTCATTGCCGCACGAAATGCACCGGCGTGCGAGGCGAAGTCGTAGTCCAGTTCGCCCTCGACAAGCGCCGGGCTGACGACGCCGAGACCATGGCGCTCGCCGGCGGCGATCAGGTCGGCCATGCCGTTGCTGCAGACCACCACGTCGTTGTTCAGAAGCACGACCCAGTCGCTGTGGTCGTGCAGCGCGCCTTGCGTCCAGGCGCCGCCGCAGCCGAGGTTCACCGCATTGCGAATCGAGGGAATGTCGGGGCGAGACGCGAGCCACTGCGCCGTGTCGTCTGTGCTGCCGTTGTCGATGACCAGCAACTGCGACGCGGGCGTGCCGCCGGCCAGCAGGCTCTCCACGCACTGCTGCGTGTAGTGCAACTGGTTCAGGACCGGGATGACGACGGTGCAGCTTGCGGGCATCTCAGCTCTTCGCCTTGGGCACCCGCCCCATCAGATGAAACTCGTCGTTCGGCCGCATCGAGATCACGCTCGCCATGCGGTTGGAGAGGCCGAAGAACGCCGTGATGCCGGCGATGTCCCAGGCGTCCTCGGCGCTGAAACCGTGTTCGGCGAGCGTGGCGAAATCGGCGTCGTCGACCGAGGCGGAAGCGGTGCACACCTTCATCGCGAACGCCAGCATCGCCTTCTGCCGCGGCGTGATGTCGGCCTTGCGATAGTTCACGGCCAGCTGGTCGGCGATGAGCGGGTTCTTCTCGTAGATGCGCAAGATCGCGCCGTGCGCCACCACGCAATACAGGCAGCTGTTGGCGCCGCTGGTCGCGACGATGATCATTTCCTTTTCGCCCTTGGTCAGGCCCGATTCGCGCAGCAGCAGCGCGTCGTGGTAGGCCATGAAGGCGCGCAGTTCGTCCGGGCGGTGGGCCAGGGTGAGAAACACATTGGGCACGAAGCCGGCCTTGGCTTGCACTTCGAGGATGCGCTCGCGCAGGTCGTCGGGCAGGGTGTGCAGGTCCGGCACCGGATAGCGGCTGATCGGTCGTGTGGGCGTGTTCATGGTCTCAACTCCTGAATTGAAGTGCGTGCAGCCGCGCGTACAAGCCGCCGGCCGCCAGAAGTTCGGCGTGCGTGCCTTGCTCGACCACGCGGCCGCCTTCGAGGCCGACGATGCGGTCGGCACGCTCCACCGTCGACAGCCGGTGCGCGATCACGAGGCTGGTGCGTCCGCGCATCAGCGTTTCGAGCGCCTGCTGCACCAGGCGTTCGCTCTCCGAATCGAGTGCCGACGTGGCCTCGTCGAGGATGAGGATGGGCGCGTTCTTGTGGATCGCGCGCGCGATGGCGAGGCGCTGGCGCTGGCCGCCGGAAAGCTCGGCGCCGTTGTGGCCGATCACGGTGTGGATGCCGCTCGGCAGGCCTTCGGCGAACTCCAGCAGGTTGGCGCCGGCCAGCGCATCGCGGATGCGCGGCTCGTCGATGGCCTCGCCCAGCGCCACGTTGGCGGCCACGCTGTCGTTGAACAGCACCACGTCCTGGCTCACCAGCGCAAACTGCCGGCGCAGCGCCTTCACGTCCCATTCGGCGAGCGGGCGGCCATCGAGCAGCAGCGTGCCTTCGGTCGGTTCGATGAAGCGCGGCAGCAGGTTCACGAGCGTGGATTTGCCGGCGCCCGACGGGCCGACCAGCGCCACCGCTTCGCCGGGGCGCAGTTCGAGCGTCACGCGGTCGAGCGCCGGCGCCTGCTCGTCGCGGTAGCGCAGCGACACATTGCGCAGTTCCACATGCCCCGTCGAGCGGCCGGGGTCATAGCCGCCGCTCGCCTCGGGCTGCGTGCTCTCCAGCAGGTTCACCGCGCGCTCCACGGCGGCCAAGCCGCGGGTGATGGGGCCGGCCACTTCGGACAGGTGCTTGATCGGGTTGATAAGCAGCAGCATGGCCGTGACGAAGGCGACGAAATCGCCGACGCCAGTGCCGCCTGCCGCGCTCTGCCACAGCGCGGCCACGATCACCGCTGACAGCGCACAGGCCGACAACAACTGCGTGGTCGGCGTCATGGCCGAGTTGGCGATCACCGATTTGATCGACAGCCGCCGCAGTGCTTCGCTCAACCGGCGAAAGCGCGAGAGCTGCGTGGGCCCCGCATCGTGCAGGCGCACGATGCGCCACGCGAGCACGTTCTCTTCCACCACGTAGGCGATCTCGTCGGTGGCGCGCTGCGTCTCCAGCGTCAAGCGGTGCAGCCGCTTGGTGAGCACGCGCATGACCAGGGCCACGGCCGGAAAGAGCACGGCCACGAACAGCGTGAGCTGCCAGTTCGTCCACAGCAGGTAGGCGAGCACCGCCACCAGCGTGAGCGAATCCTTGAGCAGGGTCTGCGACGAATGGACCAGTTGCGCGGTGCCGCTTTGCACCTCGTAGGCGAGGGTGTTCACGAGGCTGGTGGCTGCCGTGCGGTTGAACAGCGCCGGTTCGGTGTCGAGCAACCGCTGGAACATGGCCTGGCGCATGGACAACACCGCATGGTTCGACGACCAGGCCAGGCCGTACTGCGCGATGAAGCCGGCGATGCCGCGGATGCCGAATACGCCGATGATGGCCACCGGCACCATCCACAGCGGAAAGCTGCGCTCCTGGAAGCCGCTGTCGAGCAACTGCTTGAGCAACTCGGGCACCAGCGGCTCGGTCATCGCGGCAATGGCCGAACCCGCAATCGCCAGCACGAAGCCCCAGCGCGTGCCGCGAAAGAACGGCGCGATGCGGGCGAGGCGCGTTCTCAGAGGCGGCGGGGCGGTCGTCATGAGCCGGGATTATCGACCGGCCTTCTACAATCCCGAGGCTTTGCGCCCGCCCATGCAATCCCCTGTCCTGTCGGTCATCCTGATCACGCGCAACGAAGCGGCCAACGTGGGCGACTGCCTGCGCTCGGTGGCCTTTGCCGACGAGTGGATCGTCGTCGACAGCGGCAGCACCGACGACACCCGAGCCATCGCCGAAGCGTTCGGCGCCCGTGTGGTGACCACGCCCGACTGGCCGGGGTTCGGCACGCAGAAGAACCGGGCGCTGGCCGAAGCGCGCGGGCGCTGGGTGCTCAGCATCGACGCCGACGAGCGTGTCACCGAGGCGCTGGCGGCCGACATCCGTCGCGTGGTGGCGGCGGATACATCCGCACAACAGGGCGAGGGCGCGCCTGCGCTAGGGTTGCGCAGTTTTGCCGGCTACGAACTCTCCCGCCTGTCGAGCTTCTGCGGCCAGTGGATGCGCCACGGCGACTGGTACCCCGACCGCGTGCTGCGCCTGTTCCGCCGCGATGCCGGCCGCTTCAGCGACGACCGGGTGCACGAACGTCTCATCGTGTCGGGGCCGGTGGGGCGGCTGGGCGGTGATCTGCTCCACCACACCATGCCCACGCTCGACAGCGCCCTCGACAAGATGAACCGCTATTCCAGCGGCCGTGCGCTCGACAAGCGGCAGGCCGGTGGTACAGGTGGCCTGGCGGCGGCATTGCTGCACGGCGCATGGGCCTTCTTTCGTTCGTACCTGCTGCGCCGCGGCGTGCTCGACGGCCGGCTCGGCTTCGTGCTCGCGGTCTATGTGGCCGAGGGTACGTACTACCGCTATCTCAAGATGAGCCTGCCGGCGCTGCACGCAGGCTCAGTGAACCAAGTGCCCAACTCGGAGTCTTGATCCCCATGCTGAACAGACGACAGATCTTCGCCGGCTCCGGCCTCCTGCTGGGCGTACCCGCCTTCGCCCAGTTCCGGGTCGAGATATCCGGCATCGGCGCCACGCAGGTGCCCATTGCCATTGCGCGGTTCCGCGGCGAGGAAAGTACCAACCAGGTGCTGTCCGCCATCGTTCGCGCCGACCTCGAGCGCAGCGGCGTGTTCCGCGGCGTCGACGCGCCCGATGTGCTGGACGAAACCGCGCGGCCCAACATCGACTTCTGGCGCACGCGCGGCGCCGATGCCTTGGTGGGCGGCTCCGTCACGCGGCTGGCCGACGGCCGCTACGACGTGCGCGTCAAGCTGTGGGACGTGGTCAAGGGCGTCGAACTCGGGGGCCAGAGCAATGCCGTCGACGCGGCCGACCTGCGCCTGGCCGCGCACCGCGTGGCCGACTACGTGTACGAGAAGCTCACTGGCGAGCGCGGCGTGTTCTCCACCCGCATCGCCTACGTCACCAAGGGCGGCTCGCGCTTCGCGCTGCGCGTGGCCGACTCCGACGGCGAGGGCGGCCAGGTCGCGCTCAACAGCCCCGAGCCCATCATCTCGCCCGCGTGGTCGCCCGACGGGCGCGAACTCGCCTACGTCTCCTTCGAGAGCCAGAAGGCCGTGGTCTACACGCAGGATGTGGCCTCCGGCAAGCGACGCGCCATCGCCAACTTCCGCGGCTCCAATAGCGCGCCGGCGTGGTCGCCGGACGGCCAGAGCGTGGCGGTCACGCTGTCGCGCGAGGGCGGCTCGCAGCTGTACATCATGGGGCGCAACGGCGACAACGTGCGCCGCATCACCAACAGCCGCGCCATCGACACCGAGCCCGCATTCGCGCCCGATGGCCGCCACATCTACTTCGTGAGCGACCGCGGCGGCAGCCCGCAGATCTACCGCACCGCCGTCACCGGTGGCTCGGCCGAGCGCATCACGTTCACCGGCGGCTACAACATCAGCCCGGCCGTCAGCCCGGACGGGCGCACGCTCGCCTACATCACGCGGCAGGGCAACGCCTTTCGCCTGTGCACGATGCCGCTGGGCGGTGCCGGCGGTTCGCCGCAGGTGCTGACAGACACGAGCGACGACGAGAGCCCGAGCTTCGCGCCCAACAGTCGCCTCATCATCTACGCGACGCGCGCGCAAGGGCGCGACGTGTTGATGACCACCACGCTGGATGGCAAGATCAAGGCCAGCCTCGTGTCCACCACTGCCGATGTGCGCGAACCCGTGTGGGCTCCTTACGGCCGATAGCAGAGATAGCCGGGCCGACAATTCCAGCCTTTCCCGCGAGTCCGACAGCGGCTCGAACCCCCTCCAGGAGAAATCGATGAACATTCTTGCGTCCAACCTTCGCCGCTCGTCCGCCCAAGTGCTGAGCGTCCTCGCAGCCGGCATCCTGCTGGCAGCCTGCGGCTCGAGCGTTCCGCTTGACGACAACAAGGCGGGCGTTGAAACGCGCACCCCCACCACCGTCGGCAACGGCGCAGGCGGCAGCACCTCGGGCACGTCGCAATCGAACGTGGCGAGCGTCGACCTCACCGCCAACCGCAACGCCAACCAGGGCAACCTGCCGCGCGTCGTCTACTTCGACTTCGACAGCTTCGTCGTCAAGGAAGAGTTCCGCCCGGTCGTGGAAGGCCACGCCAAGCTGCTGTCGAACGACCGCAGCGCGCGCATCTCGGTCGAGGGCCACACCGATGAACGCGGTGGCCGCGAATACAACCTCGCGCTCGGCCAGAAGCGTGCGGAGGCCGTGGCCAAGTCGCTCGTGCTGCTTGGCGCGCGCGAGAACCAGCTCGAGGCGGTGAGCTTCGGCGAGGAACGCCCCGCCGCCCAAGGCTCGGGCGAAAGCGCGTGGGCGCAGAACCGCCGCGTCGAGCTGAACCGCCGTTGAAGGCCCAACGCATGAACGCAATGCCTCGCTGGATCGGCGCTGCGCTGCTGGCGCTCGCGGCCGTCGCGCCTTCCGCGCACGCCGGAATGTTCGACGACGACGAGGCGCGCAAGGCCATCCTCGACCTGCGCCAGAAGCTGGAGCAGAGCAACGAGCAGCAGCGCGTGCGCCAGGCCGAGCTGAACACGCAGATGCTGGAAGAGATGAGCCAGTTGAAGCGCAGCCTGCTCGACCTGAACAACCAGCTCGAGCAACTGCGCAGCGACAACGCGCGACTGCGCGGCCAGCAGGAGCAGCTCACGCGCGACGTGGCCGAGCTGCAGCGCCACGCCAAGGACCTCAAGCAGGGCGTGGACGAGCGCATGAGCCGCTTCGAGCCGCAGAAGGTCAGCGTCGACGGCAAGGAATTCCTCGCCGATCCGGAAGAGAAGCGCCAGTACGAGGAAGCCATGACGGTCATGCGCGGCGGCGACTTCGCGGCGGCCGCCTCTGCGCTCGACGCCTTCCAGAAGCGCTACCCGGGAAGCGGCTACCGCGAATCGGTGCTGTTCTGGCTCGGCAACGCGCAGTACGGCAAGCGCGACTACAAGGAGGCGATCGCCACCTTCCGCCTGCTCGTGAATTCCGCGCCGAACAGCCTGCGCGCACCGGAGGCGCTGCTCGCCGTCGCCAACTGCCAGCTCGAGCTGAAGGATTCGCGCGGGGCGCGCCGCACCATCGACGAACTGGTGAAGGCCTACCCGCAGTCCGAGGCGGCGCAGGCGGGCAAGGAACGGCTGGCCGCGCTGAAGTGACGGCGACGTGAACGCAGCCGATGCCGCGGCCGTGGCGCTCGAGGCCGACGATCTCGAGCGTCGTTTCGGCGGCCTGCGGCGGCTCTACGGCGAGGCCGGCTACGAACGCCTGCGCACGGCCCACGTCGCCGTCGTCGGGCTCGGCGGCGTCGGCTCCTGGGCGGTGGAAGCGCTCGCGCGAAGCGGCGTTGCGCGGCTCACGCTGATCGATCTCGATCACGTGGCCGAGTCCAACATCAACCGGCAGATCCAGGCGCTCGGCGCAAGCCTCGGCAAGGCCAAGACGCAGGCGCTGGCCGAGCGCGTGGCCGACATTCATCCCGGCTGCGTGGTCGAGCAGATCGAGGAGTTCGTCGACGAGACCAACTGGCCCGCGCTGATCGGCGCTCGGCGTCTGGACGGGCTCATCGACGCCTGCGACCAGGTGCGCGCCAAGGCGGCTCTGGCTGCATGGGCGGTGCGCACCGGCACCGCGTTCGTCGGCTCAGGGGCCGCAGGCGGCAAGCAGCGTGCGCAAGCCGTGGAGCTGGATGATCTGTCGTGCGTCACCCACGATCCCTTGCTTGCTTCGGTGCGACAACGGCTGCGCAAGGAACACGGCGCACCGCGCAACGGCACGATGAACGTTGCCTGCGTGTTCTCGCGCGAGCCGGTGAAGACGCCGCAGGAGGCCTGCCGCATCGATGGCAGCCTGAACTGCCACGGCTACGGTTCGAGCGTGGCCGTCACGGCGACCTTCGGCATGGTGGCCGCGGGCGAAATGTTGCGCCGGCTCAGCATGCAACGGCGCGAAACCGTTGTCTGAAACGCGCTATACTGTTAGGCTTACTGGGTTGTTAGCTCAGTCGGTAGAGCACCGGACTTTTAATCCGATGGTCGCAGGTTCGATCCCTGCACAACCCACCAGACGACGCTAGCAACAGCAAGATCGAATTGGGGCTCTTAGCTCAGTTGGTAGAGCAGCGGACTCTTAATCCGTAGGTCGAGTGTTCGAGTCACTCAGGGCCCACCAAGACAGAACGGGTTACCGGCGAAAGTCGGTAACCCGTTTTTCATGCGCGCGCCGCAAGCGCAGCAGAAGGCGAAAGGGCGAAAGACTCAGGCGCCCATCATTCGCGCCAGCCATTCGCGCAACGCCATCGTCACGCGCCGATGGCCGCTGCTGGTCGGCAGCCAATCGAACATCGGCGCCTCGGCGCGTGCAGCCAGGCCCATCGGGGCGGCCTCGATCGTGATGCCGGTCTTCTGTGCCGCCTCCTCGAACGCATGCCGCGCGCGCGGCATGTGCACGCCGTGCGTGACGATGAGCACGTGCTCGATGCCAGCACGCTGCAGCAGCGGCAGCGTGAGGCGGGCGTTCTCGCGCGTGTCGCGCGAACGATCCTCGGTCCAGCGCAGCGGCAGCTTGAACTCCTGCGCGGCCACGCGCGCGGCGGCCTGCGCCTCGGGCAGGCCCGGCCCGGCGGCCCAGCCGGCGCCGCCGGTGAAACCGACGCCGATGCCGGTCTCGCGCCCGAGCCACAGGCCGTAGCGCAGGCGCTCGAGCGACGGCCAGCGCAGGTTGGACACGCCGTACTCCGGCGCGTAGGGCTCGAGGCCGCCGCCGAGCACGATGATGGCCGTCTGCGCCTTGTTCTGGCTGTCTGCCTTCAGCGCCGCGATGCGGTCGAGGCTGAGAGCCGGCGGCACGCGCACCAGCTTCTGCTCCAGAAAGCGGCCGACGCCGGTGCAGTGGGTGAGCCACAGCCCCACCACGCTCAGCACGATCAGGAACCAGCCGAGCCCGCGGCGCGGCAGGATGAGGCGCGCGCCGACGAGCAGCAGCACGAGGAAGGGTACGGGCGGCAGGACGAGTGCCGTGAGAACCGGCTTCCACGCCTGGATGCCCAGCAGTTCAAACAGGCCGTTCACGCGAGTCCCTCCGACGATGCCGCGTTGTTGTGGATGCCCCGTGAAGCGGGCTCGAAGAAGGCGGGTGCGGCGCTGCTCGTTCTTCGTGAGCGGCGATTGTGCCGAAGGCGTCTCGGAGTGGCACACAGCGCGCGCGTTGCGCCGTTCCTGGCCGCCGGACAAGCCCTGAGCCGATGGCTGCGCCGCACGCCCATACTGCGCAGTCGCCCCGACTCCTCAGCAGGAACCACCTCCGATGCGCATTCCGATTGCCGCGGCTTCCGCACCGTCGCTCGCCGTACTGATTGCCGCCGCACTCGCCAGTTCGGGCGACGCATGGGCACAGGACAGCCCCGAAGCGACGCTCGACACCGTGGTGATCAGTGCGCAGCGCAGCCGGCAGAGCAGCTTCGACGCGCCCGCAGCGATCTCGACCGTCACGCGCGAAACGATCGAGCTGGCCGGCCCGCAGGTGAACCTGTCCGAAGCGCTGAACCGGCTGCCCGGCATCACCGTGCTAAACCGGCAGAACTACGCGCAGGACCTGCAGATGTCGATCCGCGGCTTCGGCTCGCGCGCCACCTTCGGCATTCGCGGCGTGCGGCTCATCGTCGATGGCATCCCCGCGACGATGCCCGACGGCCAAGGCCAGGCCTCGACCGTCGTGCTGTCGTCGGCCGGCCGCATCGAGGTGCTGCGCGGCCCGCTCGCGCAGCTCTACGGCAACGCGGCCGGTGGCGTGGTGCAGGTGTTCACCGAAGACGACGCGCTGCGGCCGACTGCCACGTTCAGCACCTCGGCCGGCCCCTACGGGCAGATGCGGCTTGGCACCAAGTTCAGCACCAGCACACCGGGTTGGGGACTGACCGTCGACGGCTCGCATTTCCGCACCGACGGCTACCGGCCGCACAGCGATGCGCAGCGCGGGCAGCTCAACGCGCGCTGGCAGGCCGCGCTCACGCCGCAGACCGACCTGCGCGTGGTGCTGAACGCGCTCGACCAGCCGATCTCGCACGACCCTGGCGGCCTCACGCGCGCCGCCTGGGAAGCCGACCCGCGCCAGACCCAGCCCGGCGCGATCGCCCAGGACGCGCGCAAGAGCGTGCGCCAGCAGCAGCTCGGCGCGGTGCTGGAGCATCGGCTGTCGGAGCGCACCGAGCTCACGGGCCGCGTGTATGCGGGCGCGCGCGATCTCGACAACGCGCTGTCGATTCCGCGCGACGCGCCCCCGCAGGAAGCGAACGGGGGCATGGTTCAGCTCGACCGTGTGTATCAGGGCGCTGCATTCCAGGTCACCCATAGCGGCCGGATGGACGCTGACCGCGGGTGGCGCATGACGGCTGGGATCGAGATCGACCGCATGCGCGAAGTTCGCAAGGGATTTCGCAATGAAGCCGGAGTGCAAGGCGATCTTCGGCGAGACCAGCGCGACACGGTGAGCAACCGCGACGCCTTCGCACAACTCGCAATCGACGTGGTTGCCGATTGGACTGTGACGGCAGGCGCTCGCGCGAGCCGGGTAAGTTTTCGTTCGGCGGACCGATTCCTAGGCAATGGCGACGACAGCGGTAGCGCCGAGTACGACGCCCTCAATCCTGTACTGGGCATTGCCTGGCGTACCACACCCGCTCTGAATCTATACGCCAACTTCGGGCGCGGGTTCGAGACTCCAACGTTCTCCGAGCTGGCCTATCGTTCGGTGGACAGTGGCAGCGGGCTCAACACCGAACTGAACGCCTCGCGCAGCCGCCATGCCGAGGTCGGCATGAAATGGAAGCTCTCGCCGACGCAGCGCCTGGACGTCGCGCTGTTCGACATTCGCACCAGCGACGAGATCGTCGTCGCGGACAGCAGGGGCGGACGCTCTAGCTACAAGAACGTTGGGCGCACGACACGCCGCGGCGTCGAGTTCTCGCACACGGCAAAGCTCGGCGAGAGCGTGCAGTCGACTGTCAGCTTGAGCGCGATGCGCGTGCGCTTCGCCGATCCGTTCGTGAGCGGCAGCGGTGCGAGCGCCGTCACCGTGCCTGCGGGCAACCGTATTCCCGGCACGCCGGAGCGCACGCTGTTCGCCGAACTCGCCTGGGCGCCCAAGCATGCGTGGAGCGGGTTCAACGCGGCGGTGGAGGTGGTGCATCGCGGCAAGCTCTACGTCAACGACGTGAACGATGACGCCGCGCCGGCGGCCACGGTGGTCAACCTGCGCGCGGCGCTGTCGCAGCAGGTAGGCCACTGGCACTTCAGCGAACTGCTGCGGATCGAGAACGCCGGCGACCGCAAGTACGCCGGCTCGGTGATCGTCAACGACGGCAACGATCGCTATTTCGAGCCGGCCTTGCCGCGCCACTGGCTGCTGGGCGTGACGGCGCGCTACGAGTTCCGCTGAGTCGCGTCACCGCCGACCCCGGCGGCGGCCCGGAAAGCGCGCTGTCAGCACAATGGCGCCTTCGTCGATCAACCGCAGGAGCCCACCATGACCACAGCCACCGAAACCATCACCCTCGGCGGCGGCTGCTTCTGGTGCACGGAAGCGGTGTTCGAGCGCGTCGACGGCGTCACCGCCGTGGAGTCGGGCTACAGCAACGGCCACGTGCCCCACCCGAGCTACGAGCAGGTGTGCGGCGGCGACACGGGCCACAACGAAGTGGTGCGCGTGAGCTTCGATCCGGCGCGCATCACGCTGCGCGAAGTGCTCGAGATCTTCTTCACCGTGCACGACGCCACGCAGCTCAATCGGCAGGGCAACGACGTCGGCACGCAGTACCGCTCGGGCATCTACTTTCACGACGAGGACCAGCAGCGCACCGCGCGCGCGGTGATCGACGAGGTGAACGCGGCCGCCGGAAACCGCGTGGTGACCGAGCTGCTGCCCGAGACCAACTACTCGCGCGCCGAGGACTATCACCAGCACTATTTCGCCAACCATCCGAACCAAGGCTATTGCGCGATGGTGGTCGCGCCGAAGGTGGAGAAGTTCCGCAAGACCTTCGCGGACCGCGTGAAGCACTGATGGAAGGTGAGCGCGAGGGCGCTTCGATACCTCAGCGCGATCGGGTTTCATGGATCGATCTGTCTCGCGCCGCGCGGTTGATATGCTTCGCGCCCTGCCCGTCCCGCACCCAATGATCTTCGCCTCCCGTCCACGCCGCACCCGTGCCGCGTTCACCGCCGCGTTGCTCGCGGCGATGTTGCTGCTGCAGTGGTTCGGGCTGGCGCACCGGGTGGCCCATGCGCCGCAACTGGCAGCGGTTCACGCCGTCGAGCCGCAGTCGGCCCACACTGGCCAGCACAGCGTCTTCGACGCGCTGTTCGGCTCGCACCACAGCGACGCCGACTGCCAACTCTTCGATCAACTCTCGCACGCGGACACGGTGGTGTCTGTCCTGCCGCCCCTGATGCCGGCCCTGCCGCCGCTTGCCCCGCCGCAGGTGCATGAGAGCTGGCACCTCGCCGCGCAGTCGGCGGGCTATCTCGCACGCGGGCCGCCCCCGTTCGCCTGAAGCACGGGCCGCACGCGCGGCCCGAATCCTCTCTGGCCGCCGCGCGCGGCCAATCTGTGGCGCCGGGTCGATGCACGACCCGCGCGGCCACGTCTGCTTCGGTGCGAACCTTCCATGAACACTGCTTCTTCGCTGCAGCGCAATGCGCTTGCGCTTTCGATCTCCTTCATCTGTGCCTCCCCGGTCCTGGCCCAGGACTCGCCGTCCACGCCGGTGACGCAGTTGCCGCCCATCGTCGTCACCGGCAATCCGCTGCGCAGCGAGCAACTCGCCGTGCCGGCCTCGGTGCTGTCAGGCGATGCGCTGCTGCTGCGCCGCGGCAGCTCGCTGGGCGAGACGCTCAACGGCCTGCCGGGCGTCTCGGCCAGCTATTTCGGCCCCAACGCCAGCCGCCCGGTGATCCGCGGCCTCGACGGCGACCGCGTGCGCGTGCTGAGCAACGGCGCCGCATCGCTCGATGCCTCTAGCCTGAGCTTCGACCACGCCGTGCCCATCGATCCGCTCGTGATCGAGCGCATCGAGGTGCTGCGCGGGCCGGCGGCGCTGATGTACGGCGGCAGCGCCATCGGCGGCGTCGTGAACGCGCTCGACAACCGGTTTCCGAAAGACCGGCTGAACGGCGTGAGCGGCTCGGCCGAAGCGCGCCTCGGCGGTGCCGCACGCGAGCGCGGCGGCGCAGCGCTGGTGGAGGCGGGCAACGGTCGCTTCGCCGTGCATGCCGATGTCTTCGGCCGCAACACCGACGACCAGCGCGTGCCGCGCTTCGTGCCCGTCGAGGACGGCACTGCGCTGCCCGAGGCCACGCGCATCCACAACTCGGCCGCTCGCACGCGCGGCGGGGCGCTGGGCGCGTCGACCTTCTTCGACGGCGGCTACCTCGGCATCGCCGCGGACACCTACGACAGCCGCTACGGCATCACCGCCGAGCCCGATGTCCTCATCCGCATGAAGCGCGATCACCTCGCGCTCGCGGGCGAGGTGGGCGATCTCGCCGGGCCGATCCGGCGCGTGCGGGCGCAATTGGGCGACACGCGCTACCGGCACGAGGAAGTGGAGGGCAGCGGCGAGATCGGCACCACGTTCCGCGTGGACGGCACCGAGCTGCGGCTCGAAGCCGAGCAGGTGCCGCTCGGGCCGCTGCGCGGCGTGTTCGGCATGCAGTGGGAAGACCAGGAGTTCTCGGCGCTCGGCGAAGAAGCCTTCGTGCCTGCCACGCGCACGCGCCGCCATGCGTTGTTTGCGATGGAGGAGATGGATTGGGCCGGCGGGCGGCTCGGCGCCGGGTTGCGCATCGAGCAAGCCCGCGTGGCCTCGGCGGGCGATGCGGACGCGACGGCGCCGCAATTCGGCCCGGCGGCGGAGCGCCGCTTCACCTTGCGCAGCGCGTCGCTGTCCAACCTTGCGAAGCTGTCGCCGCAGTGGTCGCTGTCCGGCGCTTTCAGCGTCACCGAGCGCGCACCGACCTCGTTCGAGCTCTTCGCCAACGGCGCGCATGCGGCCACCGCCGCCTACGAGCGCGGCGACCCGTCGCTCCAGCCCGAGCGCGGCACCCAGCTCGACGTGGCACTGCAGTGGAAGGCGGCCGACAGCGAACTGCGCCTCGGTGCCTATGCGGCGCGCTTCGACCGCTTCATCTCGCTCGAGGCCAGCGGCCGCAGCATCGACCTGCCCGGCGAGGGCGGCGGCATCGAAAGCTTGCCCGAGTACGTATTCCGCCCCGTGCGCGCGCGGCTGTGGGGCGCCGAGGTCGAAGGCCGGCACCGCCTGCGGGCGGGCGCGTGGGCCTTCGTGCTGTCGGGCAAGCTCGATCTGGCGCGCGCCACCAATGCCGACACCGGCCAGCCGCTGCCGCGCATCGCCCCGCTGCGCACGACGCTGGCGCTGGAGGCGCAGCGCGACCTCTGGACCGCGCGCGCCGAGATCGACCACGCGGCGCGGCAGTCGCGCGTGCCGGCAGGCGACACCGCAACCGCCGGCTACACGCTCGCCAACCTCTCGCTGCGCCGGCGGTTCCGGGCGGGCGCGGCCGATGGGCTGTGGTTCATCCGGGCCGACAACATCGGCAACACGCTCGCCTACAGCGCCTCGACCGTGCAGACCTTGCGTGCGCTATCACCGCTTCCGGCGCGCGCGCTCAAGACCGGGGTTCGTCTCGACTTCTGAAGGCACGGGCCGTCGATAAACTGCGCCGCGCGACGGGTGCCCGGCAGAAGGCACCCGCGGGAGGCCGGCACGAGATGCCGCACGGCGGGGGAATCGATGGATCAAGTCTGGCTCAGCGCGCCCGCCCCGGCGATGAAGGTGTGGCGCGAATCCGGCGCACCGCGGTGGCTGATGAACCGCGCGCTGGCCGATGCCGGCGCGGCCCACGGCGTGAGCGAGCAGGCGCAGTGGCGTTCGGTGGCCGACGCGCTGCTCGCGGTCTGTGCGCAAGCGGCCGCCCCCGAACTCGCGATCGGCGGCGTCATTCATCGCGCCACGGTGGTGCCGCTGCACCCCGGCTGGCTGGTGTGGCTCGAAGCGGCGCGGTTGCCCGTGCCGGTGCAGCGCCCGCCCAACGCCCACATCAGCCCGCACAGCGCTTTCAACGCCGCGATGACGCAGTGGGTCAGCATGTCCGGCGTTTCGGTCTGGCGGCTCGATCTCGCGACCCAGCGCATCCAGCTCAACGACGTGGGCTACGAGGCCGTCGGCGCGGAGCCACAGCCGGGCGGCGTGGACATCGAACAGTTCCGCCGCGCCATCCACCCGGGCGACCTCGAAGCCGTGGCGCAAGCCGCGCGCGCCGCCGCTGCCAGCGACCGCATCGTCGACCTCATCACGCGCTACCGCACGCGCGACGGCGGCTACCGCCACTGGATCACGCGCCGCGTGGCCGAACGCGATGCGCAGGGCCGCGTCGTCGCGCTGGCCGGCGTGTCGATCGACCAGACCGAACGCATCGTGGAGCGCGAGCGGGCGCAGGCGCTGGCCCAGCGCATCAGCTTCATCACCGAGGCGGCCGGCGTCGGCGTGTGGCGCGTCGACCTGCGCGGCGGCAGCTTCGAGTGGAACGAGCAGATGCATCGCATCTACGGCATTCCGCCCGAGGAGGGGCCGCCGTCGCTCAAGCGTTTCATCGACGAGATCGTGCATCCGCAGGACCGCGAGGCGGTGCGCCTTCGCAGCGACCACATCTCGGCGGCCGCGATCGGCCCGTCGCTGCTCGAGTTCCGCATCCGCCGGCCCGACGGCACCGAGCGCTGGCTGTCGAGCTGGCTGCGCCGCGAGCACATCGACGACCGGCCCTTCGACAGCGGCGTCACCATCGACATCACCGAGCGCCACCTCGCCGCCGTGCAGTTGCGCGAGGCGAACGAGCGCGCGCTGCTCGCGGCCGAATCGGCGGGCATCGGCACGTGGGAGCGCGACTTCGCGCGCGGCGCGTCGATCTGGAACGCGCAGATGTACCGGCTGCGCGGGCTCCAGCCCGTGGAGGGCGCGACGCCGGAATCGGTGCGCTCGCGCGCGCGCCACCCCGAGGACGGCGCGGGCCTGGACGAACGCAGGCGCCGCGCCGTGGAGGCGGGCTTGCCCATCGAGGACGAATTCCGCGTGGTCTGGCCCGACGGCACGGTGCGCTGGCTGGCCTCGCGGGCGATTCCGCAGCCTGGCGCGTCAGGGCGCATGGAGCGGCTGCTGGGCGTCAACTGGGACATCACCGAGCGCAAGCGCGCCGAGCAGGCGCTGCGGGAGAAGGCTGCTGCCGAACAGGCCAGCCGCGCCAAGTCGGAGTTCCTCTCGCGCATGAGCCATGAGCTGCGCACGCCGCTCAATGCCGTGATCGGGTTTGCACAGTTGCTGTCGCAAGATGCCGTGGAGCCGCTCACGGCCCGGCAGTCGGAGCGCGTAGATCGCGTGCATTCGGCCGGCCTGCATCTGCTCGCGCTGATCGATGACGTGCTCGATCTCGCCACCATCGAGTCGTCGAGCCTGTCGCTCGCCAGTGAAGCCGTGTCGCTGAAGGCGGCGGTCGACGACGCGCTGCAATGGACCCAGCCGCAGGCCGCGCGCGCCGGCATCACGCTGCATGCCGAGCACATCGATGCCTGGGTGCAGGCGGATGGCCGCCGGGTGCGGCAGATCCTCGCCAACCTGCTCAGCAATGCCGTCAAGTACAACCGACCGAACGGCGAGGTGCGGCTGAGTCTGCGCACATGCGCCACGCAGGGCCGGCGCGGCTGGCAGGTCAGCGTGCGCGACACCGGCCGCGGCATGACGCCGCAGCAACGCGCCCATCTGTTCGAGCCCTTCAACCGGCTCGGCGCCGAGCGCGAGGGCATCGAGGGCACGGGCATTGGTCTGGCCATCGTGCGGCACCTGCTCGGCGTGATGGGCGGCTCGATCGAGGTCGAGACCGCGGCCGGGCAGGGCAGCGAGTTCCGCTTCACCCTGCCGGTGGCGCAAGCACGGGGGCTGGCGGCTGTCGCGGCCGGCTCGGTGGATGACCAGCGTTCCGCCGTCGCACCGCCGGGCAAGCGGCTGCGCCTGCTCTACATCGAGGACAACGCGGTCAACGTGCTGCTGGTGCAGGAACTCGTGGCGATGCGCGGCAACATGCAGTTGCTCGTCGCTCCCAACGGTGAGACCGGCGTGTCGATGACTCGTGCCGAGCACCCCGACGTCGTGCTGGTCGACATGCAACTGCCCGATTTCGACGGCTTCGAGGTGCTGCGCCGGCTGCATGCGCAGGACGGTCGCGCCGGCCGGATCTTCATCGCGCTGTCGGCCAACGCCATGCCCGAAGACGTGGAGCGCGCGCTCGCAGCGGGCTTCGACGACTACTGGACCAAGCCGATCAACTTCGCGCAGTTCCTAGCGAAGCTCGACGCGCTCGCCCTGCCGGCCGCGTGAATCGCTAGGGCGCGAGTCGTTCGCGCAGCCACGTCTCACCGTCCAATCGATAGCGCAACCGGTCATGCAGCCGCGACGGCCGGCCCTGCCAGAACTCCCAGGTGTCGGGCACCAGCCGGAAGCCGCCCCAGTGCGGCGGCCGCGGCGGCTTGAGCAGGTGCTGCGCGCCGACCTTGGCGGCGTTGGCCACCAGCACCGCGCGCGACTCGATCACCTGGCTCTGCGGCGAGGCCCAAGCGCCGAGGCGCGAGTCGAGCGGGCGCGAATGGAAGTACGCATCGGACTCGTCGGCGCTGGTCTTCTCGACCCTTCCCTCGATGCGCACCACGCGCTCGAGCTCGACCCAATGGAACTGCAGCGCCGCCGCTGGGTGCAACGCGAGTTCGCGGCCCTTGCGGCTGTCGTAGTTGGTGTACCAGACGATGCCGCGCGCGTCGCAGCCCTTGATGAGCACGATGCGCGTCGAGGGCCGGCCGTCGGCGCCGACAGTGGCGAGCGTCATCGCGTTCGGCTCGGGCAATTGCGCATCGAGTGCCTGCGCGAGCCAGTGCTCGAACTGCTTGCGCGGGTCGGCGTCGGAGGCGTTTTCGTCGAGCTCGGCGCGCTCGTAGCTCTTGCGTAGATCGGCGAGGTTCATGGTCGGATGAGTATAGAAAGCAACACCGCGCCGGCGACGTTGTAACCACTCGTCGCCGCGCTCCGGCCGTTGACCCATGCGGCACCGCGTGTCAGCGGCGGCTTACGGGGAAGGCCTTAAGTACACGCCCTCTGGCCCTTGCGTCAGCGGCGCCGCATTCTTGTCTCGCAGGTCGCCACGGTGTGTGCGGCAGGCACCACAAACTCTGTACTTCGAGGGAGATCGATGAAGGCGTCGCCGGCGGTGGTCGTGTTGGCTGCAGGCGCCGGATCGCGCTTCGGCGGTCCGACGCACAAGCTGAGCCAGCACCTGGGCCATTCGAGCGTGCTCGGCGCCACGCTGCGCAATGCGCTGGACACGCGCTTGCCCGTCGTCGTGGTCACGACCGAGCTGTTGGCCGACACGGCGCGCCGCCTCGTCGCCGCACGTGATGTGGTGGTGTTGCCGGCCGTCGATGCATCAGCCGCCGAGCCGCTCGGCATGGGCTACTCCATCGCCACCGGTGTCTCCGCACGCCCCGATGCCTCGGGCTGGCTGGTGCTGCCGGGCGATATGCCGCTGGTGCGCGCCGCGACGCTGCTGGCCGTCGCGCGTTCGCTCGACCAGAACGCCGTGGCGTTCGCTCAGTACCGGGGGCGGCGCGGCCACCCCGTCGGCTTCGCGGCCGAGCTGTACTCCGAACTCGTCACGCTCAACGGCGACGAAGGCGCACGCCGCCTCATCGCGCGCTATCCGGCGCTGGGGGTGGAGGTCGACGACGACGGCGTGCTGATCGACGTCGACACCGAGGAAGACCTGCACCGCGTGCGCGCGATGAACGGCGGGACGGTGACCGCGCCGCGGTAGCGCGGTCTCAAGCGGTCAACGCGTGCCGGCGCGCGAGCGCCACGAGGCGCTCGATCTCACGGTCGCGGATGCCGCAGCGCTTGAGCGAGTCGGCGGTTTCCAGCAGGTACTGCAGCGTGCTGCCGAAGCGCCCGCAGGCCGTGCGCAGAATCTCCACCACCTCGGCGTCGGCCATCTCGCCCAGGTAGCTCGGGCTCGTGCGGCTGAGCGTGAAGGCGAGGGCGCTCACCTCGCCACAGGTGGTGCGGCAGGCCACCAGCCGCGGGTCGTACACGCCCATGAACATCTCGCGTTCCCAGAGGCGTTCGAGTTCGGCCTGCGCACGCTCGCGCTCGACGCGGTAGACCATGCCCCGGCAGGACCCGCCGGCCACCAGCGCGAACACGAGGCCCGGGCATTCGGGCGTGCCGCGGTTCACGCGCGAGCACATCTCGAGCGCGCGGTGCCAGCCGTGGACCACCGCGGGGCGCTCTTCCGCCGACTCGAATTCCGGCCGCCAGATCAGCGATGCGTAGCCGAACACCCACAGGTCCGAGCGGCCGCCCCAGCGCGCCTTGAAGGCGTCGAGCAGCGGTCGCGGGTCGCGAACAGTGGTGCGAAGCGGGGCGTCGTCGAGCATTCCGACACTCTAGAAGCAATCGCCGCGCGCTTCGTGGAAAACCCGCGAGCCGACGTTGCGCCGCAGCATCAGGCCGCCCGTAGGACAAGCCGCACATCCATTGGCGGCAGCCGCCGATTCGCCGCCTTCCCTTGGTGCCCTACGGTGCGCCATGGTCGAGCCGGTTCATGTGTCGCATGCCGATGCGCCGCCCGCGACGCGCAGGCGCGGCTGGCGCGTGGCCGGCATCGTGCTCGCCGGGCTGGTGCTCGTGGTCGCTGCCTGCGAGGTGGCGGGATGGCCGTTCCTCGTCGGCCCGGCCGAGCGCATGCTGTCACGCGTGCTCGACCGCGAGGTGCTGCTGAGCAGCCAAGACGCAGGCGGTGCGCACGTGCGATTCCTCGGCGGGGTGAAAGCCACTGCCCCGGTGCTGCAGATCGCCGCGCCGCAATGGAGCGAGCAGCCCTACTTCCTGCGTGCCGAGAACGCGCGCATGCACCTGTCGTACGGCGCGTTGCTGCGCGCGCGGCGGGGTGAGCCGCTGGACATCGCGCTGCTGCACGCCGAGCGTCTGACGGTGAACGCGGAACGGCGCGCCGACGGCACGGCCTCGTGGCAGTTCGGCGAGCCCGACGCCGAGCCGAGCGACAAGCGGAGCCTGCCGCGCGTCGGCGAACTGGTGCTGGGACATGGAGAACTGCACTATGTCGACGAGATCGTGCATGCCGATCTGCGCGCCACCGTGCAGACCGACGAAGGCAGCGCCGCCCAGCCCGATGCGGCGGGCCTGCGCGCCACGGTCGAGGGCCGCTACGACAAGCGACCGCTGCGCGCCACGCTGCACGCGGCGGGCGCGCTGCCGCTGCTGTCGTCCGGCGAGAACGTGCAGCCCACGCCGGTGCGGCTGAAGCTCGAAGCCGGTGAGGCCACGCTCGACTTCAAGGGCCGCGCGGCCGATGTGCTGCGCCTGCACAGCCTGGCCGGCGAGGTCGAGGTGGAGGGCGAGTCGCTCGGCGGCGTCGGCCGCCTCTTCGGCGTGACGCTGCCGACGACCGGGCCGTTCGCGCTGAAGGGGCGCATCGCCAAGACCGGCGGCATCTACAACTTCGTGGCTGACGATGCTCGCGTGGCCGACAGCCGCCTGCGCGGTGCGCTGACCTTCGACACCACGCGCGAGCCCTCGCTGCTGTCGGGCCGGGTGGGCGGGGCACGGCTGGTGCTGGCCGACCTCGCGCCCTCGGTCGGCGCGCAGGCCACGCAGGCGCCGCCTGGCAAAGCCGCGGCGACACGCGAGGCGCAGCAGGCGGCACGCGAGCATCGCCGCAAAGCCGAGAAGGCGGCAGCCGAACCGACACCGCCCGAGCGCATCGCCGAAGCCACCGGCGCCGGGCCGAACCGTGAGGCCGAGCCGCGCGCCGATGCCGCCAAGCCGGAATCATCGAACGCAAAAGCCGACGCGCCGCGCCCGGCCGCCTCGGCCGTGCTGCCGCAGCGCGACTTCGACCTGCCGGCCCTGCGTGCGATGGACGCCAACGTGCTGCTCGACTTCGCCCGGGTAGACCTCGGCGACGCCTTCGCCACGCCGCTGCAGCCGCTGAAGGCACATCTGCGGCTGACCGACGGCCGATTGGCCATCACCGACATCGACGCCCGCACGGCCGATGGCAGCGTCGCCGGCACCGTGACGCTCGACGGCGGCGAGCGCGTGGCGCAGTGGCGGGCCGACTTGCGGCTCTCCGACGTGCGGCTCGAACGCTGGCTGCGGCAGAACCGCGGCGACGACGGCCAGCCGTGGGTGGCGGGGCTGCTGTCGGCGCGCCTGAACGTCACCGGCCGCGGGCGCTCCACCGCCGACATGCTGGCCACGCTCGACGGCAACATCGGCGCGTCGATGCGCGATGCGCGCGTGTCGCACCTGATCGTCGAGGCGGGCGGCGTCGACATCGCGCAGGCGCTCGGCGTGGTGCTGCGCGGCGACGACATGCTGCCCGTCAACTGTGCGGCGGCCGACATCGTGGCGAAGAACGGTGTGCTGACGCCGCGCGCCTTCCTCATCGACACGCCGGATTCGATGATCGTCGTCGACGGCCGCGTGTCGCTGGCGCAGGAGACGCTGGACCTGCGCCTGACGGTGAGCCCCAAGGACTTCAGCCCGGCCACGCTGCGCACGCCGGTCCACGTGACCGGGTCGTTCAGCGCGCCCGAGGTCGAACTCGAGAAGGGGCCGCTCGGGCGCAAGCTGGCGGCCAGCATCCTGCTCGGCCTCATCAATCCGCTGGCCGCCATCATTCCGCTGTTGGACCCCGGCGAAGACGACCTGCCGCGCAACGCCTGCGCCTCGCTGGCCCAGCGGGCGCGCAACGCGGTCGCCACCGCCGGTGGGCGCAAGTAGTGCGCCCCGTGTCAGGGTCGAAACGTCCGCCGTTGACATGTAATCTGGTTACGCAAGAATCGACACTCCGGTTACCAACTTCCCTGCTACGAGCGAGCCGCGCATGAATCACCAGGTATTGATCGAGGTCACCGAACGCATCCGCGAACGCAGTGCGACGCTGCGCGCGGCCTATCTGAAGCGCGTGGACGCCGCCGCGCAAAGACCGCGCGGCACCGATCGCATGGGGTGCTCGAACGTGGCGCACGCCGTGGCCGCGCTGCCGGCCAACGACAAGCTGCGCGTGGTGGTGGAGCGCGCTCCCAATATCGGCATCGTCACCGCCTACAACGACATGCTGTCGGCGCATCAGCCCTACGAGATCTTTCCGGGCGTGATCCGCGACGAGGCCAGGCGCCGCGGTGCCAACGCGCAGGTCGCCGGCGGCGTGCCGGCGATGTGCGACGGCATCACCCAGGGCTACCCGGGCATGGAGCTGAGCCTGTTCTCGCGCGACACCATCGCCATGGGCACGGCGGTCGCGCTCACGCACGACGTGTACGACGCCGCGCTGCTGCTGGGCATCTGCGACAAGATCGTGCCGGGCCTGCTGATCGGTGCGCTGCACTTCGGGCACCTGCCGTGCGTGTTCGTGCCGGGCGGGCCGATGAGCACCGGGCTTGCCAACAGCGTCAAGGCCAAGGTGCGCGAGGAATACGCCCAGGGCAAGGTGAGCCGCACGGAACTGTTCGCCGCCGAATCGGCGGCCTATCACGGCCCCGGCACCTGCACCTTCTACGGCACCGCCAACAGCAACCAGGTGCTACTTGAAGCGATGGGCCTGCACGTGCCGGGCGCCGCCTTCGTGCACCCGCATGCCGAACTGCGCGAGGAACTGACGCGCGAGGCCGTGCGCACGGCGCTGGGCATCACGCAGGCCAAGCGCTTCCTGCCGATCGGTCGGCTGGTGGACGAGCGCGTGATCGTCAATGCCATGGTCGCGCTGCTCGCCACCGGTGGCTCCACCAACCACCTGATCCACTGGGTGGCGGTGGCGCGCGCGGCGGGCATCGTCATCGACTGGAGCGACTTCTCCGAACTCTCGAACATCACGCCGCTGCTGGCGCGGGTGTATCCCAACGGCAGCGCCGACGTGAACCAGTTCCAGGCGGCGGGCGGGCCGGGCTTCGTCATTCGCGAACTGCTGGACGCCGGCCTGATGCACGCCGACGTACCGACGGTGGCCGAGGGCGGCATGGCGGCCTACACCAAGGTGCCCGAGCGCGAAGGCGGGCAGCTCGTGTGGCGCGCGTTGCCCCAGCGCAGCATCGACGAGCGCATCGTGCGCAACGCCGCGTCGCCGTTCAGTGAGGCCGGCGGGCTGAAGCTGCTGACCGGCAACCTCGGGCGCTCGGTCATCAAGATTTCCGCGGTCCCAGAAGAGCGCCACGTGATCGAGGCGCCGGCGCAGGTGTTCGACACGCAGGAGCAACTGCTCGCCGCCTTCAAGGCGAACGAACTCGACCGCGACTTCATCGCCGTGGTGCGCTTCCAGGGGCCGCACGCCAACGGCATGCCCGAACTTCACAAGCTGCTGCCGCCGCTGGCGGTGCTGCAGGACCGCGGCTTTCGCGTGGCGCTCGTCACCGACGGGCGCATGAGCGGCGCGTCGGGCAAGGTGCCGTCGGCCATCCACGTGAGCCCCGAGGCGCTGGCCGGCGGGCCGCTCGCGAAGCTGCGCAGCGGCGACCGTGTGCGGCTCGACGCCGTGGCGGGCACGCTCGACGCGCTGGTCGACGCGGCCGAGTGGGCAGCGCGCGAGCCGGCCACGCTGAGCGACGAACTGCGCGAGATCAATGCCCACGGCCTCGGCCGCGAACTCTTCGGCGGCATGCGCCGCAATGTGCTGAGCGCCGAGGAGGGCGCGGTGACATGGCTGTGAACGCATCGAACAAAGGCTCGCTAAGAGCCATCGACCTGGCCGACCACGGCCCGGTGATTCCCGTCATCGTGCTGCAGCGCGTGGACGACGCGGTGCCGCTGGCGCACGCGTTGCTCGAAGGCGGCGTGCGCGTGCTCGAAGTGACCCTGCGCACGCCCGTGGCGCTGCAGTGCATGGAGGCGATTGCCAAGGCGCTTCCCGAGGCCATCGTCGGCGCCGGCACCGTGCGCACCCGCGCTGACGTGCGGGCGGCGAAGAACGCCGGCTGTCGCTTCGCGGTGAGCCCGGGCTACCTCGATGAAATCGGCCTCGCCTGCCGCGATGCCGAGTTGCCGCTGCTGCCGGGCGTCGCCACCGCCAGCGAAGTGATGCAGGCGCAAGCCGGCGGCTTCGACTTCCTCAAGTTCTTCCCCGCCACGGCAGCCGGCGGCCTGCCGATGCTCAAGGCGCTGGCCGGGCCGTTCGCCGACGTGGCCTTCTGCCCCACCGGCGGCATCACCGCCGAGACCGCGCCGCAGTTCCTCGCCCTGCCCAACGTGCGCGTGTGCGGCGGGTCGTGGCTGACGCCGCAGGATGCGATCGACAAGCGCGACTGGGCGCGCATCACCGCGCTCGCGCGCGCTGCGGCACTCTTGAAATGAGGGCAGTGCGCCACTAATTCCTCCTGCGTGGATGCCGGTGCCAGCAGAGCACCGGCGTCGTTGTCCCACCCAAGGAGGAACAGTGATGTACGAATCCCTGCTGAGCTTCCCCAGCCATTTCTTCACCGACTTCGAGCGCCTGCAGCGCCAGTTCGACGACGCCTTCGCGTCGGCCGGCCGGCCCGCCAGTATCCGCTCGGTGGCGCCGGGCACCTTCCCCTCGATCAACGTGGGCAACACGCCGACGAGCGTCGAGATCTACGCCTTCGCGCCCGGCATCGACGCCGCCAAGGTGGAGCTCACGCTCGACCGCGGCGTGCTGACCATCGCCGGCGAGCGCCCGGCCGAGCAGCCCGAGCGCAGCGACAAGGGCTACGCCTACACCCGCGAGCGCGTGGCCGGCAAATTCCGCCGCGCCGTGAGCCTGCCCGACGACATCGACCCGGCGCGCGTGACCGCCAGCTACCGCGACGGCGTGCTGCACGTGAGCGTGGCCAGGCGCGAAGAGACCCAACCCCGGCGCATCACCGTGCAGTGATGGCCGCGCACACGATGGAGGTGAATGCCATGAACGACGTGCAAGTGAAGAACGACGCATCCCCGAAGACCTCCGCGCAGCCGCGCGGCGAAGCGCGCGCGCTCGTGCCGCGGGTCGACGTGCTCGAAGACGAGGGCGGCATCACGCTGCTGGCCGACCTGCCGGGCGTGCCCAGGGAGCAGCTCGAGCTGAAGGTCGAGGGCGACACGCTCACGATCGAAGGCGAGGTGCCGCCGCTCGGCGCCGCCCAGCTCGAGCCGGTGTACGCCGAGCTGCGCGTGCCGCGCTACCGCCGCGCCTTCACGCTCAGCCGCGAACTCGACGCCGCGCATATCGAGGCGGGGCTGAAGGACGGCGTGCTCAAGCTGCGCATCCCGAAGACGGCGCAGGCGCAGCCGCGGCGCATCGAGGTGCGCACGGCCTGAGCGCCCGGCGCGTTGCCCCATGAACAAGGCCGCCCTCGGGCGGCCTTTGTCTTGGGCGCCGCGCGGCCGATCAGGCGGCGGCCGGCTCGGCGGCGCGCTCGATGGCCGGGTAGAACTCGTGGTTCTCGCGCTGCATGCGCTCGAACACCTGCTTGAGCACGCGGTTGGCATCGGCGCGGAAGCCCGGCGCGTCGGCGCGCACCTGCGTGGCCGTGTTCCAGCGCCTGGAGAAGCCGAAGTAGGCCTCGGCGATGCTGACCATGTCGTCCTCGAATCAATGGTGAGTGACTGGATGCGAGCGTGATGGATTGCCGCTCACTGCGCCTCGTTCGCGAACGAGGCGTGTGTCATCGAGGGGATGCGCAGGCAAACGCTGCTTGGGTAGGCTGCCACCCCTTCACGAATCGAGGAGCGCGACCAATGTCCGAAATCGAGCGAGTTGCCGAACCGTATGTCGGGGAAGTGATGCTGCAATGCCATGCACAGATGTTCGACTTTCGCCATACCAACGCGATCGTCGTGAGTGGCGCGGCCCTGAACCCGTGTGGCCACATGCTGCTTTCGACTGGCGGCGGCTGGTACTTTCACGTCGCTGTGCGCAAAGGCCCGCCGCGCTACATGCGCGAGCCGGGATATGCCCGCTATCTGAAGGACCACGGCAAGCGCCAGTTGCGCCGAACCCCCGTTCGCGTTCCCGAGCCGGAGGCCGCCCATCGAAAACTCGAGGAATTGCTGGGCAAGCCATGGTCATGGTGGGTCGTGCCGAACAACTGCGCCTCGTTTGTCGAAGATGTGGTTCAGGCCGGCGGCAGCAAGGCCGGCCTGTACTTCAATTGCCCGACCTCAGAGCGCTTCCAATGATCGCCTCGCTCGGTGTCGGTGCACTCTGCGGTCTGCTGGCGACGGTTGTCGCGTGGTGGTTGATTCCCGCGTCAACCTATGTGGAGGATGCACTGGGCTTGGTGTTGATCACCTTTGCGGTGGTGTTCGTCATCAGCGGGTTCATGCATCGGCGGCTGCGTCGGATGCGGGCGTAGCTGTCATTCACCATGAAAGAGGCCGCCCGAGGGCGGCTTTTGCATTGGTGAGGGGCGCTATGCCGCTGTTGACCCAAGAAGCCAGGAAAAGCTAGAGCCGGTGCGGGTTTGCGGAGGGCCTGCACGTTAACGAAGCTTTTTCTTGCGGACAGACTTCGGCCAGCCGCTGCGCGAACTGCGGATCGCGGCGGTCGATGCAGGCGTCGAAGCCGAGTTCATTCACGGCGTAGCGGCACTTGTCGATGCCGCCCGCGATGCCGACGACCCGCGCGCCCTTCAGCTTGGCGATCTGGCCGACGACGGCACCGACCGCGCCGGTGGCGGCGGCCACCACCACGGTCTCGCCGGGCTTGGGCTGGCCGATGTCGAGCAGCCCGACCCAGGCAGTGAAGCCGGGCATGCCGAGCCCGCCGAGTGCGAGCGAAGGCTGCGCCATGTGGCCGAGCCGCAGCAGCTCGTTGCCGTCGGACAAGGCGTAGTCCTGCCAGCCCGCGTTGGCGAGCACGAGTTCGCCCACGGCGAACTGCGGGGTGGCGCGAGGCGACGACGCGGCTCACGGTGCCGCCCACCATGGGCGCGCCGAGCGGCACCGGCTCGGCGTAGCCGGGGCCGGCTTCGTCCATCAGGTTGCGCATGTACGGGTCGAGCGAGAGGACCAGCGTGCGCAGCAGCACCTGGCCGTCGGCCGGTGTTGGCGTGGGCTGTATGTCGAGGCGGAAGTCCTTCGCGGTCGGCAGGCCGCGCGGGCGGGCGGCGAGCGTGATGCGGCGGTTGATGGCGGTGTCAGCGGGCATGGGGTGTCCTGGGTCGAGCGAAGCGGGTGGGATGGGCACAGAGGGCACGCTCTGTGGCCGGTCTCACGCGCGCACGGGACGCGGGCCGTAGCGCAGCGTGAGCAAGGTGCCCAGCGTGAGCGTGGCGGCCGCGAAGGCGGGGCCGCCGAGCGCGCCGATCCTGTCGACGAGCAGGCCGCCGCCGACGGCGCCGCTGGCGATGGCGATCTGGAACGCGGCGACCAGCAGGCCGCCCGCGCCCTCGGCCTGGTCGGGCGCGGCGCGCACGATCCAGGTCTGGAAGCCGACGGGAAACGCGCCGAAGGCGAAACCCCACAGCGCGACAGCGACGGCCGTGACCGCAGCCGAGCTGCCCGCAAGCAGCAGGCTCGTCGCCAGTGCAGCGATGAGCGCGCCGCCGAAGACGATGGCGTGGCGTTCGCTGCGCTCGGCAAGCCAGCCACCCGCGAAGTTGCCGAAGAAGCCGCCGATGCCGTAGCCGAGCAGGATGGCCGAGATGGCGCCGACGGAAAGGTGCGTCACGTCTTCCATCAGCGGGCGGATGTAGGTGAAGCCGGCGAAGTGGCCCGAGATCACCAGCAGCACGGCGAGCAGGGCCACGCGCACGCCGGGGCGGGTGAGCAGTTCGCCGAGCACGCGCAGGTTCGGCTGGCCGCGCGACGGCAGCGACGGCAGCGTGGCCAGTTGCGCCGCGAGCGTGAGCACGCTCACCACGCCGGCCGCGACGAAGGCGCTGCGCCAACCCCACAGCTCGCCCATCCACGCCCCGATCGGCGCCGCGCAGACGGTGGCCACCGAGACGCCGGTGAGGATGACGGACATCGCGCGGGCAAAGAGCGACTCGGGCACCAGGCGCATGGCGAGCGCGGCCGCCATCGACCAGAACCCGCCGAGCGCGATGCCCAGCATGACCCGCGCGACGAGCAGCACGGCGAGGCTGCCCGCGGCGGCAGCCAGGGCGTTGGACAGCACCAGCAGCACCGTGAGCGCGAGCAGGACGAGCTTGCGGTCGAAGCGCCGCGTGAGCAGCGGCACCGACGGCGCGGCGACGGCACCGACCAGCGCGGTGGCCGTCACGGCCTGGCCGGCGGCGCCGTCGGAAATGCCGAGGTCGGCGGCCATGGCGGTGAGCAGGCTCACGGGCAGGAATTCGGCGGTGACCAGCGCGAACACGCCGAGGCCGAGCGAGGCGACGGCGGGCCAGCGTGCCGGCGTGGCGGATGGGGCGGAAGCGGCAGGCGTGGACGAACTGCCGGACAGGGCGGCAGGCGCGTCATCGAGGCATGCGGAGCAGGAAGTGGCAGACACGGCGGTAGGTGTTCCGGTGGTCGGGAGAGGCAGCTTAGGCATAAGATTCCGGCGTTTCCATGCCGAAACAACCGAAATGCTTGACCTTTCGTCCGAACCCTCGAACAACCTTCTGGCCGCCACCTCCGACCCGGCAGAGCTGCCCGGCGCGCGCGACACGCTCACCGAGATCCTGCTGGGCATGCGCCTGGATGGTGTCGAGTACGGGCGCTGTGTGCTGGCCCGGCCGTGGGCGGTGGCCTTTCCGCCGCAGCGCGAGGCGCGCTTTCACTTCGTCGCGCGCGGTGCCTGCTGGCTGCGCACGGAGTCGACGGACTGGATGGCGCTGAACGTGGGCGATGCGGTGCTCGTGCCGCGCGGGGCCTTCCATGTGATGGCCAGTTCGCCCGATGTGCCGGCGGTCGACATCGATTCGCTGGCGCGGACCGCCTTGACGGAGAACGTGTACCTCGTGGGCGGCACGCCCCGGGAAGCGGACACGGCGGGCGATGACGGCGAGGCCTCGTCGTCCGACCTGCTGTTCTGCGGCAGCCTGCGCTTCAACCTCGATCCGCTGCACCCCCTCGTGGCGATGATGCCGGCGGTGATGCGCGCCGGCGACCTGGCACAGCGCGACCCGACGGTGCCCGCCTTGCTGGAGGCGATGGAGCGCGAGATCGGGCTCGATCGCATCGGCGCCTGCGGCATCGTCGCGCGGCTGGCCGATGTGCTCGCGGCCAGCATCATCCGCGCGTGGGTGGAGTGCGGCTGCAGCGACTCGACCGGCTGGGTGGCCGCCGTGCGCTGCCCGAAGGTCGGCAAGGTGCTCGCCGCCATCCACGCCGAGCCGGAACGCGACTGGCCCGTGGTGGCGCTGGCCGGGTTGATGGGTGCCTCGCGTTCGAGCTTTGCCGAGGCCTTCACGCGCACGGTGGGCGAGAGCCCGGCGAAGTACGTGGGCAAGGTGAAGATGTTCCAGGCGCGGCGCTGGATTGCCAACGACGGCATGCGCATCGCGGTGGCCGCACACCGCCTCGGCTACGACTCGGAAGCCTCGTTCAGTCGCGCCTTCAAACGCATCATCGGCCACCCGCCGAGTGCCGCGCGCGCCGAGCATGTGCAAGCGCGCGGCGTTGCCGGGCCTTCGCCAGGTTCAGCCCGAACGGCTCCGCTTGACTGACTGTGGTTCCGTGCCCGGCAGGATCACCGGGTGCGGCTTGTGAGCAAGCCCGCGATCCGGCGATCCTTCTCTTCCCACAGTTCGGCCAGCCAGAGGTGGAACGTGCGCCGGAACGCCGTGTCGGCGGCGTAGTCGCCGGTGCAGAACTCGGCGGGAATCGGCAGCTCGCGCACCTGCACGATCACCCGCGGCACGCGCCCGCAGAGGAACTGCCAGAAGGTCGGGATGCCGCCCGGGTACACGATGGTCGCGTCGAGCAGCGAGCTGAACTTCTCGCCCATGGCGTTGAGCGCCAGCGCCAGTGCGCCGGCCTTGGGCTTGAGCAGGTGGCGGTACGGCGAGCCCTGCGCCGCATGCTTGGCCGGCGTGAAGCGTGTGCCTTCGGCGAAGTTCATCACGCAAGTGGGCACGAGCGCGAACTTCTCGCAGGCGCGGCGCGTGGTTTCGCGGTCTTCCAGATGCAGCGCCGGGTTGGCACGCAGCGCCGCCTTGGAGTGGCGCTTCATGAACGGGAAGTCGAGCGCCCACCAGGCCAGGCCAATCACCGGCACGTAGATGAGCTGCTGCTTGAGGAAGAACTTGAGCATCGGCACGCGCCGGTTCAGCACATGCTGCAGCACGAAGATGTCGACCCACGACTGGTGGTTGCAGTTGACGAGGTACCAGCCTTCGTACCTCAGGCCGTCGACGCCTTCGACATCCCACACGGTGCGTTGCGTGAGGCGCATCCAGCCGCTGTTGCAGGCGATCCAGCAGGTGGCGATGGCGTTGAGGATGGGGTCGATGCGCAGGCGCACCGCGCGAAAAGGCAGCAGCAGCTTGAGCAGCGAGAACGCGAACAGCACCGTGCACCAGAACAGCGTGTTCAGCACCAGCAGCACGAACGCGATGGCGCCGCGCACGAAAGGGGGAAGGAATCCGAGCATCGGGTGGCGCGTGGGGAGCAAGCGGGCTGGCGGCAGGGCCGAAGCCGGGCATTGTCGGGCCGCGCACGGCGCCGCCGGTTGCGCCAGGTCGTGCCGGCGCGTGATCGTCGTGCGCGCCACGGCGGCGGCCGTGACGGGCTGCACGGTCCTATGACTCCAGCGTGGCGCTGTTCGCGATCGGCTCGGCAAGCGCGCTGCGGCTCGCCGCGGGCGGCACGGTGGCGCGCTGTGACTGCAGGTGGCCGATGATGCGCGCCGCCGCTTCCTGCGCGCCGTCGCGCCCGGCGTAGAGCTGCTGCACGCGCCGCGCCGCGCTGCGAAAGCGCGCATCGCCGACGAGGCGGCGCACGGCGGCGGTCATCCTGTCGGTGCCGGCATGGCGCGGCGCCAGGGCGATCGCCATGCCCTGGCGCGCTGCCAGGTCGACGTTCAGCTCCTGCTCCGCATGGAGCGGGATGCCGACCAGCGGCGTGCCGCTCGTCATGCAGGTTTGAACCGTGCCCTGGCCGCCCATGGTGACGGCCACATCGACGCAGGGCAGGACCTCATGGTTCGGCAGGATGCCGGCGACCACGATGTCGGGGTCGTCGACCGGGCCGAAGTCGTGGATCGTCGCGCCCACGATGACGCGCAAGCCCGCCTCGCGCACGCGGTGCACGACCGCGCGCAGCATCGCCGGCGTGCTCGACGACAGCACCACGCAGGCGGTGGACCGGCTGCCGTCGAGAAAGGGCCGCACGGCGGGCGGGACGGGCAGGTTCAGGCGCGCAATCATCGGACCGACATACGCGAGGCGGGTACCCGGCCGGTAGGCGTTTGACGCGGGGCGCCAGGCTTCGAGCGCCGCGGCGCTGATGCCGAGGATCTCGGGCACGTCGGACACCAGCGTCAGGTCGGCCAGCATCAGGGCCGCGAGCGTGGGCACGGGCTCGACGCCGAGTTCGGCCGCCACCGTGTTGAGAAACCGCGTCGGCCCGCGCATGTGCTGCACGCTGTTGTTGGCGAACTTGCGCTTCAGCCAGGCGGGCAGCCACTCGGCACCGGGCATCGGCATGGTGGTGGGCGCCGGCGCGAGCCTGTGCTCGAACACCGGCGGCACATACGAGCCGCCGTGCGAGGCCGCGAGCGGGATGCCGGCCACGCGCGTCGACAGGTAGGCGGTGAGGATGAAGCCCGTCACCGCCATGCGTGCCCCGGTCTCGCGGAAGAAGGCCACCTCGGCCTCGACGCTGCGCCGCACTTCGTCGGGCGGCTGCAACTGCACGCCGGGTTTGCCGATCTGCACCACGTCGCGCACGTAGTTCGCGCTGCGCGCATCGTCCATCACCGGCGGCAGCAGCGCGCACGGCATGCCGGCTTGTTCGAGCACCGTGGTGTACGGGCCGCCGTGCGTGGCCAGGGCCACCGTTTCGCCGCGAGCCTGCAGCGCCTGCGCGATATGCAGCATGCGCGAGGTCTCGGAAAGAAAAGCGCAGTTCGGGAGCAGGACGATCATCGCAACCTCCGTCGTTGCCGGTGGCTGCATTAGAAAGGTAATATATTGGATATGTCAACGAACACCCATTGGCTCGACCTCGGATTGGAAGCCTTGCCCGAGCCGCGGGCCGAGCGCGTGCGGCTGTTTCGCGTGTTGCTGGCCGCCGCAACGCAGCTGCGCGGGCGGCTCGACCGCGAACTGGCGCCCAGTGGCCTCACGAGCCCGCAGGCAACGCTGCTGCATGCGATCGAGGTGCAGCCGCAGGCGCCGACGATGTCGGTGGTCGCCCGGGCGCTGGGCATGACGCATCAGAACGTCAAGCAGATCGCGCTGGTGCTCGAGCGCAAGGGCTTCATCGAGATCGCCGTCGACCCGCTCGACCGGCGCGCGCGGCGGCTGCATCTCACGCCGCATCACCATCGCTTCTGGCAGCAGCGCAATCCGGGCGATTTTTCGAGCGTCGAGGCCTGGACCTCGGTGCTCTCGGACCGCGAGGTCCGCACCGCCGTGCGCCTGCTGTCGAAGCTGCGGGACGAGCTGCGCGGCGAGGCGCCGGCGCAGGAGTGAACGCCCGGCCGCGCAGCGGCGACCGGACGGGCGTGGCGCCTCAGCCGAACAGCTTGTTCGCGATCTCGGCGATGTGCTTGCCCTGGAAGCGTGCGCCCGCGAGTTCGGTCTCCGAGGGCTGGCGCGAGCCGTCGCCGCCTGCGATGGTCGTGGCGCCGTAGGGGCTGCCGCCGACCACTTCGTCCACGCGCATCTGGCCCTGGAAGCTGTAGGGCAGGCCGACGGTGATGAGCCCGAAGTGCATCAGGTTGGTGAGGATGGAGAACAGCGTCGTCTCCTGGCCGCCGTGCTGCGTGGCGGTGGAGGTGAAGGCGCCGCCCACCTTGCCGTTGAGCGCGCCGCGCGCCCACAGGCCGCCGGCCTGGTCGAGAAAGTTGGCCATCTGCGAGCTCATGCGGCCGAAGCGCGTGCCAGTGCCGACGATGATGGCGTCGTAGTTCACGAGCTCGTCGATCGTGGCGATGGGTGCGGCCTGGTCCAGCTTGTAGTGCGAGGCCTTGGCGACCTCGGGCGGCACGAGTTCGGGCACGCGCTTGATGTCGACTGCCGCGCCGGCTTCGCGCGCGCCTTCGGCAACCGCGTTCGCCATGGTTTCGATGTGGCCGTAGGCCGAGTAGTAGAGGACGAGAACCTTTGCCATTGCGATGTGCTCCTGTGATGGGTGAGGGCCGAACGCGGCGAGAGGCTGCGTTGCGTCGATGCCCTTATTTTCGGAATGCGCCGCCCGTGGCGGATTGAGGCGTTTCGACGCCGACGTTCAAACTGATCGAACGCCACCGCGGCCCGCAACAACGCTTGCAATTGCCTCGAAGGGCCGTCCCTACAATGCCCGCTCACCCCGATGGACACCCCTTCAAGGCAGCACTCATGCAGGTCGATCCCAGCATCTTCAAGGCGTATGACATCCGCGGAATCGTCGGCAAGACGGTCGATGAAACCTTCGCCGAACACCTCGGCCGCGCCTTCGGCAGCGAGGCGGTGGCGGCAGGCGAACGCGCGGTGGCGGTGGGGCGCGACGGACGCTTGTCGGGGCCGGGGTTGGTGGCCGCGCTCATCCGCGGACTGGCCTCGACCGGGCTCGACGTGGTGGACCTCGGCGCGGTGACGACGCCAATGCTGTACTACGTGGCCGCCACGCGCGGCAAGCACGGCTGCACCAGCGGCATCCAGGTGACGGGCAGCCACAACCCGAAGGACTACAACGGCTTCAAGATGGTGCTGGCCGGCCGCGCGATCTACGGCGACGACATCCAGACGCTGCGCCAACGCATCGAGGCCGAAGACTATGTGCGCGCCAAGGGTGGCCGCAGCGCGAAGATGGACATCCTTGCCGAGTATGCGCACCGCATCACGAGCGACTGCAAGCTCGCGCGGCCGATGAAGATCGTGGTCGATTCGGGGAACGGCATTCCCGGCGCCTCGGCACCCGGCATCCTGCGGGCGCTCGGCTGCGAGGTGATCGAGTTGTTCTCCGAGGTCGACGGCGATTTCCCGAACCACCATCCCGACCCCAGCAAGCTCGAGAACCTGCAGGACCTGATCCGCACGGTGCAGGAAACCGGCGCCGAGATCGGCCTCGCCTTCGACGGCGACGGCGACCGGCTCGGCGTGGTGACGAAGGACGGCGGGGTGATCTACCCGGATCGCCAGCTCATGCTGTTCGCGACCGACATCCTCTCGCGCAACCCGGGCGCGACCATCATCTACGACGTGAAGTGCACGCAGCGCCTCGCGCCCGCCATTCGCAAAGCCGGCGGCAAGCCGCTGATGTGGAAGACGGGGCATTCGCTCATCAAGGCGAAGCTGAAGGAGATGAAGGCGCCAATTGCCGGCGAGATGAGCGGCCACATCTTCTTCGGCGAGCGTTGGTACGGCTTCGACGACGCCACCTACACCGCGGCGCGGCTGCTGGAGATCCTGTCGCGCAGCAAGAACCCGAGCCAGGTGCTGAACGCGCTGCCCACGAGCTTCAGCACGCCGGAGTTGAACGTGCCCTGCGCCGAGGGCGAGCCGCAGCAGGTGGTGCAGCGGCTGCTCGAGACGGCGAAGTTTCCGGGCGCGGAAGACGTGATCACCATCGACGGCGTGCGCGTGGAGTATCCCGATGGCTTTGGCCTCATCCGCTCGTCCAACACCACGCCGGTGCTGGTGCTGCGCTTCGAGGGCCAGACGCAGGCGGCGCTGCAGCGCATCCAGAAGCACTTCACCGAGGCGCTGCTCGCGGTGAAGCCCGACGCACGCATCGGCGCGGCGGCGCACTGAGACCCTGCCTCGGGTACTCGGCGCGATGCGCATCCTGATCGTCAAGCTGTCTTCGCTTGGCGATGTGATCCAGACGATCCCGGCCCTGCACGACCTGCGCGCCGCCGATCCCGGCGCGGCCGTCGACTGGGTGGTCGAAGAGGCGTTCGCGCCCTTGCTGAGCGCGAACGTGGATGGCATCGCGTGTGTGCTGCCGATCGCGCAGCGGCGCTGGCGCAAGAACCGCTTTGATGCGCAGGTGCGGGCCGAACGTTCGGCCTTCGTGCAACGGCTGCGTGAAGAGCGCTACGACGCGGTGATCGACTTCCAGGGGCTGGTCAAGTCCGCACTCGTCGCGCGCAGCGCGCGGCTCACGCCGGGCGGTCATCGCTACACCTACGGCAATGCCAGCGAAGCCTGCGGCTACGAATGGCCGGTGCGCTATCTCCTCGACCGCCCCGTGCCGATGCCGCGGCGCGTGCATGCGGTGCAGCGCTATCGGCTGCTGGCCGCAGCGGTCCAGGGCCGCGAGGTGAGCGGGCCGCCGGTCTACGACATGCGCTGCCGCGCAGACCGCGGCAGCCGCGAGATCATGTTTGCCCACGGCACGACGCGGGCCGACAACGAATGGCCGGTGGAAGGCTGGATCGCGATCGGCCGGCGCCTGATCGACGCCGGCTTGCGCGTGTGCGTGCCGCATGCCGGCACGGCAGAGCGTGATCGCGCCGCGCAGATCGTCGACGCACTCGGCACCGGCGCGCTGCTGCTGCCGGCGATGAGTCTCGCGGACCTGCCGCGGCGCATGGCGGCCTGCGGCGGCGTGATCGGCGTCGACTCGGGCCTGAGCCATCTCGCGGTGGCGCTGGATCTGCCGCACGTGCAACTCTTCAGCCAGGCGCGCGCCTGGCGCGCCGGGCCGGTGGGGCGCGAGTACCAGCGCGCCGTCGGCGGCGACCGGGCACCGACGGTCGACGAGGTGTGGAACGCCTGGCAGGCGGTGTGGGCATGCAGGCCATGAGCGCGCCGGGCCGCTCCCAAGCGCTCATCCCGGAGCGCGCAGCGCGGAGGGCAGTCCAGTGACCGTCTGGCGCGAACGGCTGGCGCGCGGCGGCTATGCGGCCGCACTCACGCTGATGACGCCGCTGTACCTGCTCAAGCTGTGGCGCCGCGGCGCTGCCGAGCCGCTGTACCGGCAGGCGGTGGGCGAGCGGCTGGGCCGTTACGGCGGTGAGCGGTCGGCGGGTGCGGTGTGGGTGCATGCGGTGTCTCTGGGCGAAACGCGTGCGGCCGCGGCCCTTGTCGATGCGCTGCGTGCCGCCTGTCCCGGCATGCGGCTGCTGCTCACGCACGGCACCGCCACGGGCCGCGAGGCGGGTGCGGCGCTGTTGCGTCCGGGCGACGAGCAGGTCTGGCTGCCCTACGACACGCCGGGCGCGGTGAACCGCTTTTTCGCTCACTTCGCGCCGGCCGTGGGCGTTCTGATGGAGACCGAAATCTGGCCCGGCCTGCTGCAGGCCGCGCAGCGCCGCGGCGTGCCGATGGTGCTGGCGAACGCGCGCCTCAGCGAGCGCAGCCAGCGGCAGGGCGAGCGGCTCGCGGTGGTGATGCGGCCGGCGGTGGAAAGCCTCGCGCTGGTGCTGGCGCAGACCGAACCGGACGCGCAGCGGCTGCGCGAGGCCGGCGCGCGACGCGTGGCCGTGAGCGGCAACCTCAAGTTCGACATGGCGCCCGACGAAGCGCTGCTGCAGCGCGGCCGCGAATGGCGCGCCGGCGCCGGCCGCCCGGTGGTGCTGATGGCGGCGAGCCGCGAGGGCGAGGAAGACGCGCTGCTCGCCGCCTGGACGCAGCAGGCGCCGCCCGATGCGCCGCGTCCATTGCTCGTGGTCGTGCCGCGGCATCCGCAGCGCTTCGACGAGGTGGCCGCGCGCCTGGCCGCGGCCGGCGACACGGTCGTGCGGCGCAGCGCCTTCGGCGACGCGCCGTCCACGGCGGATCTGAATACCGACGTGTGGCTCGGCGATTCGATGGGCGAGATGCCGCTGTACTACGCGATGGCCGACGTCGCGCTGCTGGGCGGCAGCTTTGCGCCGCTCGGCGGGCAGAACCTGATCGAGGCCGCGGCTTGCGGCTGCCCGATCGTGATGGGGCCGCACACCTTCAACTTCGCCGAAGCGGCGGAGCTGTCGCAAGCCGCCGGCGCGGCGCAGCGCGTGGCCGGCATGGCCGAAGGCGTGGCCGCCGCCCTCGCAATGGCAGGCGACGAGAAGCGCCGCACGCAGGTGGCGCGCCAGGCCCGCGACTTCGCGGGGCAGCACCGCGGTGCGGCGGTGCGGATGGCGGAGGCGATTGCCGTGCTGATGGTGGGAGGCGGCAGCGCCGACTGAACGCTGGAGCAGTTTCCGAAAGAGTGGCTGGAGGCACCGGCCCCCTCGCCCCAACCCTCTCCCCCTGTGGGGGCGAGGGAGCCAACACCGCGTACTCCGTTGGACTTGCTCCCTCTCCCGCTTGCGGGAGAGGGTGGGGGTGAGGGGTCTCGCTAGCGCGCCAACAACTGATTCAACTGCACCACGTCTTCCGGCGTCAGCGTCCCCGCCGCCTGCTCCAGGCGCAGGTTGGCGAGCAGCACGTCGTAGCGAGCGCGGGCCAGATCGCGGCGGGTGCTGAAGAGCTGGGTCTGCGCGTTCAGCACGTCCAGGTTTACGCGCACGCCGACGCGGTAGCCGGTCTGCGTGGCTTCGAGCGCGAGCTGGCTCGACGATTCGGCCGCTTCCAGCGCCATCACCTGCGCCTGCACCGACTGCGCGGTGAAGAACACCTGCCGCGTGGCCTGCGCCGTGCCGCGCCGGGCGGCTTCGAGGTTGTTGCGCGACTGCTCTTCGAGCAGCAGCGTTTCCTTGACGCGGTTGCGGATCGCATGGCCGGCGTACAGCGGCATGCGCAGCGTGATGCCGATGTTCGACGTGCCGCTGCCGCCGGAGTAGTCGAACGGCGCCCGGGCGCCGCCGGCCAGCGACGATCCGTCGTTCGACAGCCGCCCGCGGGCGTAGCTGGCCGACACGTCCACCGTCGGCAGGCGGCCGGCCTGCGCCTTCTCGGTTTCGAGCTTCGCGATCGCGTAGGCCGCGCGTGCGCGGCGCACCTGGGGCGAGTCTTCGGTCTGCGCGACCCAGGCATCGACGTTGGCCGGCTGCACCGGTGGCAGTGCCACCGGCACGGCGAGCGGCTGCGGCTCGATGCCGGTGCGGCCCACTTGCTGGTCGAGCGCGATGCGCTTGATGCGCAGGTCGTTCTCGGCGGCGATGACTTGCGCGGTCGCGAGGTCGAAGCGCGCCTGCGCCTCGCGCGTGTCGGTGATCGTCGCGGTGCCGACCTCGAAGTTGCGCTTGGCCGAGGCGAGCTGCTCGGAGATCGCGCTCTTGTTGGCATTGGCCGCGCCGAGGGTGTCCTGCGCGGCGAGCACGTCGAAGTAGGCCTGCGACAGGCGCACGATCAGGTCCTGCTCGGCGATCTGCAGCTCGGCCCGCGCCACGGCGAGCGCGGTGTCGGCCTGCGCGATGGTCTTGTCGTTGGCGCGGTTGAAGACCGACTGCGTTGCCGAGATGCCGGCCGACACGGCGTTGGAGGTGAGGTCCTGCACCGGCGTCTCGTTGGTCGAGCGGCCGGCCGTCGCGCTCAGGCCCACGTTCGGGCGGCGCAGCGCGTGCACCTGTTCCGCGCGGTATTGCGCCGATTCGGCCAGCGCGCGGGCGGCGAGGTAGTTGGCGTCGTAGCCGTGCGCCGCCTCGTACAACTCGAGCAGGCTCTGCGCCTGTGCGGCCGGCATCGCCGCCAGGGCCAGCAGCGCGCTCAAGGCCACCGGCGTGAATCGACGCATGAACCTTCCGCCCTCGCGCGCCGGACGAGACAGTGAAGAGCGAAGGCGTTGCGCTGTCATGGTGGATCCTTGGTGGTTGATGGGTCGTCGATCAATAGCGGGCCAGGGACGGATCGACCTGGCTGGCCCAGGCATCGATGCCGCCGCTCAGGTTGAACACCTGCTCGAAGCCCTGGTGCTCGAGAAACGCGGCCACCTGCTGGCTGCGCACGCCGTGGTGGCACAGGCAGACGATGGGCTGCCCGGCCGGCAGCTCGGTGAAGCGCTCGGCGATCTCGCCCATGCGGATGTGCCGCAGCACGGCCCCCGGCGGCTCGATTGCCGCGAGCGCCACTTCCCAGTCCTCGCGCACGTCGAGCAGCAGCGGCGCCATCGCGGCGCAGCGCTCATGCAGCTGGTGCACGCTCAGCTGCTGCATCAGAAGCGAAAGCGCGACGGCTCGCCGAAGTTGCGCAGGCGCGGCGCCACGGTGTCGAAGAGCTCGACGCTCGAGAACCCGTGCTCGGCGCTGCGCGTGAACAGCGTGGCGCGCATCACCGGCTCCTGGCCGACGACAGCGGCGAGCCGCCCGCCCACCTTCAGTTGCGCGAGCAGCGTGGGCGGCACCTCGGCCACCGAGCCCGACAGCAGGATGGCGTTGAACGGCGCCTCGCCGGGCAGGCCGCGCGAGCCGTCCATGTGGCGCACGGCGACGTTGTCGATGCCGGCGCGCTGCAGGTTGCTGCGGGCGAGCGCGGCGAGCTTCTCGTCGATCTCGAGCGTGATGACCTGCCGCGCGCGAAGGCCCAGCAGCGCGGCCATGAAGCCAGAGCCGGCGCCGACTTCGAGCACCGTGGCCTGCTGGTCGATCGCGAGTTCCTGCAGCAGGCGCGCCTCGACCTTGGGCGCGAGCATGAACTGGCCACCCGGCAACGGCACTTCGGTGTCGACGAAGGCGAGGGCCTTGTACGTCTCGGGCACGAAGTCCTCGCGCTTGACGGCGGCCAGCAGCGACAGCACCGACCCGTCCAGCACGTCCCAGGTTCGGATCTGCTGCTCGATCATGTTGAAGCGGGCTTGTTCGATGTTCATGCTGCGGGTTCCTTGGGGGCGCACGGTCGTTGCTGCGAGGCGGGCATTTTATTGGGCGGGGTCGGCGCCGAGCGCGCTTGCGGCCGGCGTGTGGCGCGAGAACTTGCGGCGCATCCAAGCGGAGAGATCGTCGAGGTAGCAGTAGACGACCGGCACCACCACCAGCGTGAGCAGCGACGACGCGATCACGCCGCCGAGTACCGCCTGGCCCATGGGCGCGCGCTGCTCCGAGCCTTCGGACAGGGCAAAGGCCAGCGGCACCATGCCGAAGACCATCGCCAGTGTCGTCATCAGGATCGGGCGCAGCCGCACGCGGGCGGCGTGCAGCAGAGCGGCCTCACGCGCAAGCGGCGGCTCGCCGTGGACTCCGTTGCGCGCGCGGATGGCGAAGTCGATCAGCAGGATCGCGTTCTTCGTCACCAGCCCCATCAGCATCACCACGCCGATGATGCTGAACATGTTGAGCGTGGAGCCGAACACCAGCAGCGTGAGCACCACGCCGATGAGCGTGAGCGGCAGCGAACTCATCAGCGCCAGCGGCTGCAGGAAACTCTTGAACTGGCTCGCGAGAATCATGTAGATGAAGATCACCGCCAGGCCGAGAGCCCCGAGCGCGTACGCGAAGGACTCGCTCATGTTCTTGGTCGAGCCGCCGAAGCTGTAGCGGTAGCCGGGCGGGAAGGCGGTGCTGCCCAGCACGCGGCGGATGTCGGCCGTCACGTCGCCGGCGCTGCGCCCGAGCGTGTTGGCGTCGACGTTGATCTCGCGGTTGAGGTCGCGCCGGTTGATCTGGTTCGGGCCGGTGGATGGGGCCACGTTCGCTACCTGCGACAGCCGCACCACGCGCGGCGTGCCGTCGGCGGCTGCGGCCACGTTGATGGGCAGGCGCTGCAGGTCGGTGATGGATTCGCGGCTCTCGGGTGCGAGCTGCACGTTCACGTCGTAGTTCTCGCCGTCGGGTGCGCGCCAGTTGCCCACCGTCGTGCCGGCCACCAGCGTGCGCAGCGTGCCGGCGAGCGCGTTGACGTTCAGGCCCGCGTCGGCGGCGGCGTCGCGGCGCACGTCGATCGCGATGGTGGGCTTGTCGGGCTTGAGCGTGGAGTCGAGGTCGACGAGGCCGGGGATGGCCGCGAGCCGCGGCTCGATGCTCTTCCACAGCCGCGCCAGCTCGGCCAGATCGCTTCCCTGGATGGAGAGCTGCAGGCTCTTTCCGCCGCCGATGTCGGTGGTGCCGATGTTGGTGACGGTGATGCCGGGGATGCGCGCCAGCCGCTCGCGCAGCGGCGTGACCAGCTCATCCACGCTGCGCTCGCGCTGATCGCGATTCGTGAAGCGAACGTAGATCGCGCCGTAGATTTTTCCCTGCGCCGAGCCGCTGTTGATGATGGTGACGGTGTGGCGCACTTCCGGCAGCTCGCGCAGCATGGCGTCGATCTGCTTCGCACGCGCCTCGGTCACTTCGAGCGACGAGCCGACGGGCGTGTAAAAGTTGATCTGCGTCTCGGAGAAGTCGGCGCGCGGAATGAATTCGGCGCCGACGACCGGAATGATGAAGAAGCTGGCGATGAAGGTGGCCGCGGCCACGGCGAGCGTCGCGAGCTTGTGCCGCAGCGACCAGCCGAGCAGGGTCTGGTACCCGTCCGACAGCCAGTCGGTGAAGCGGTCGAACGCGAGCGTCACGCGGCCGATGGTCTTGTCGTAGAACGACACCGGCGCATGCCGCGCGGCGCCGTGTTCGGCCGACTGCGGGTCGTGCCAGATGCTGGAGAGCATCGGGTCGAGCGTGAAGCTCACGAACATCGAGATCAGCACGGCGGCCACGATGGTGAGGCCAAACTCGTGGAAGAACTTGCCGACGATGCCTTCCATGAAGCCGATCGGCAGGAACACCGCCACGATGGACAGCGTGGTGGCCAGCACCGCGAGACCGATCTCCTTCGTGCCCTCGAGTGCCGCCTGATGCGCGCTCTTGCCCATCTGCACATGACGCACGATGTTCTCGCGCACCACGATCGCGTCGTCGATCAACAGGCCCACGCACAGGCTCAGCGCCATCATCGTGAGGCTGTTGATGGTGAAGCCGAAGGCGTACATGAAGAGAAAAGTGCCGATCAGCGCAATCGGCAGCGTGAGGCCGGTGATGACGGTGGAGCGCCACGAGTTCAGGAACAGGAACACGATCAGCACGGTGAGCGCCGCGCCTTCGAGCAGCGTCTGCCGCACGTTGGCCACCGACACGCGGATGGCGCGCGAGTTGTCGCGGTTCACCTCCACCGTCACGCCCTCGGGCGTCACGGCCTTCGCGTCGGCCAGCGCCTGGCGCAGCCCGTCGACCACGGCGATCGTGTTCTCGCCCTGCGACTTCTGCACCGACAGCAGCACCGTGCGCTGGCCGTTGTAGAGCGCGAGGCTTTGCACTTCCTGTGGGCCGTCGACCACATCGGCCACCTGCCACAGCCGCACCGGCGTTCCGGCCTTGCGCGCAACCACGATGTCGCGGAAGTCTTCGGGGCGCTGCATGCGGGCGTTGATCTGCACCACCGTTTCGCGCTCGGCCGAGCGCATGCTGCCCATCGGCAGTTCCTGGTTTTCGCTGCGCACAGCGGCCACCACCTGGTCGGCGCTGATGCCCAGCGCCTCCAGCGCCGCGGGCTTGAGATACAGGTTGATCTGGCGCTGCACGCCACCGACCACCGTCACCGAACCGACGCCGGGCACGTTCTCCAGGCGCTTCTGCAAGACCTGCGACGCCCAGGTGGTGAGTTCCTGCTGCGAGCGCGTGCCGTCGGCCGACATCACCGCCAGGTTGAAGATGGGCTGGTCGGCCGGGTCGAAGCGCGAGATGCGCGCGTCTTCCACTTCGTCGCGCAGCAGCGGGCGGATGAGCGCGACCTTCTCTCGCACGTCTTCCGCCGCCTTGCGTCCATCGATGTGCAGCTTGAATTGCACGACGACGATGGCGCTGCCTTCGTACGAGCGCGAGAACAGCGAGTCGATGCCGGCGATGGTGTTGACGGCTTCCTCGATCTTCTTCGTGACCTCGCTCTCGACGATTTCGGGCGAGGCGCCGGGGTAGCTCACCTGCACCACGACGGTCGGGAAGTCGATGTTCGGGAACTGGTCGACCGCGAGGCGCTGGTAGCTGAAGAGGCCCAGCACCACGAAGGCGAGCATCACCATCGTGGCGAGCACGGGGTTGCCGATGGAGACGCGGGTGAACCACATGGCGGCGGGGGCGGATCAGCGCGTCGCGGACGCGGCGGCCTGGGCCATGATCGCGGCCGATGCGTTTGACGCCGGCGAGCCGATCAGGCGCGCCTTGGCGCCGTCGGGCACGCGCCCGGCCTTGGCGCGCAGCAGCGTCGCGCCGTCGGTGATGCCGGCCTCGACTGCCACGGCGCTCTCGCGCCGGCCGTCGAACAGCGCCTCGCCGCGTGCGCCGAGCGTGACGGTGCGGTGCACCACGCGGCCGTCCACCAGCGCCAGCACATAGGGCTGCGCCTGGTCGATGCGCACGGCGCTCACCGGCACGGCCAGCGCGCTCTGCTGCGCGAGCGCGATGTGCCCACGGGCGAACAGGCCCTGGCGCAGCGCCGGATGGCCCTGCAGCGCGAGGTACACCGTCACCGCGCGGCTGCCGGCCTGGGCGCTCGGGTTGATGCGAGCGACCCGCGCTTCCACCGGTTCGGCCAGGCCGTCGACGGCGAGCCGTGCGCCCTGGCCGACGCGCACCTGCACCACGTCTTCCGGCGCGACCGCCGCCTCGAGTTCGAGACGCGAGAGATCGACGATCTCGACGATGCGCGCGTCCACGGGCACCCGCTCGCCGGGCTGCACGAGCCGCTGCGCCACGATGCCGGCGATCGGCGCGGTCAGCACCGCATCGCCGCGCGCCTTGCGCATCAGCTCGGCAGCGGCCGTGGCGGCCTGGAGGTTGGCCGCCGCGGCGGCTTCGTTGGCAATCGAGGTCTCGAGCGCCGTGGCCGAGATGAAGCCCTGCGCCACGAGTGCGCGGTTGTTCTCGAGCGTGCGGCGGGCGATGTCGCGCTGCGCGCGCGCGGCGGCGGCGGTCTGTTCGGCCTGGCGCAGCCGCCAGTCCAGCTCCGTCACGTCGAGCCGGCCGATGACCTGGCCGGCCGAGACGGCATCGCCCTCGCGCACGGTGAGCGTCTGCAGCTCGGCCGCCACCTTGGCCTTGACCATCGCGCTGTGCACCGCCTTCAGGCCGCCGGAGACCGGCAGGCTGCGCGTGAGCGCGATGCGGCGCGCGATGACCAGATCGCCCGGCGACAGTTCGAGCACGGCTTCGGCCACGGGCACCGCGGCCAGCGCCTGCTTCTGCTGCCGCGCCTTGATGCCGCGCGTGGCGAGCGCAGCCACGAGCAGCAGGGCCGCCGCGATGGCGAGCCACTTGAGCGAACGTTTCATGGCTTGCGCGCCGCCTTCTTCTTCGCCGCCGGAGGGGTGGCCCGCAGGCCGTTGAGCACCAGGTCGATGTGCGTCTCGACGACACGGTTGCCGTCGCGCACGAGGTCCTGGATGCCGCAGGCGCCCAGCGAATGCTTGTGCAGCGCCATGAACAGGATGGGGGCGCTGAGCACCAGCGTGATCTCGTCTGTTGCGACCGCGCGGAACTCGCCGCGCTCGGCACCGCGCTGCAGGGCGCGGCGGATCATCGCCTCGGCCGGGGCGATGACCTCGGCGTTGTAGAACGCGGCGAGCTCGGGGAAGTTGCGCGCCTCCGACATCATGATCTTGAAGATGCCCGAGGCCGGCGTGTTGCTCACGCGGTGCCACCAGGTGCGCATCATCAGCGTGAGCAGGTCGGCCGAGCTGCCTTCGTAGGCATCGATGAGTTCGGTGCCTTCGGCGATGAGGCCGGTGAGGTTGTGACGGATCACCGCCTTGAGCAGTTCTTCCTTGCTCGGGTAATAGAGATAGAGCGTGCCCTTCGAGACACCCGCGCGCGTGGCGACCTCTTCGGAGCGCGTGGCCGCGAAACCCTTCTCGACGAAGAGTTCGAGCGCTGCGTCGAGCAGTTCCTGCGGACGCGCCTCCTTGCGGCGCTGCCGGGTGGGCGAGGGTGGGGGCGTGCTCATGGGATACTGACTGGTTGGTCAGTAATGCTAGCCACGGGTGCCGAGCCGGTCAAGGAAACGGCGCGGCGCAGGTGGCGAGGAATGCACGATGCGTGGCATGGTCGGTCCGGCGCGCCGGCAGCAGGGCGCGGAAAGGGCTTTCATGACGATCGATTCCACCGGCCGCCGCGAGCGCCGGACATTGCTCCGCTTCGGCTGTGCGGCGTGCGTGGCCGCCGCGGCCTGGACGGCAGGCTGCGCCGGGCTCGGTGGGCCGCGCGTCATCACGCTCAGCGAGGCCGATCTGGCACGTGCGCTGGACCGCCAGTTCCCGTTCGAGGGCCGCCTGCTCGAGCTGATCGACCTGCACGTGCAGGCGCCGCGGCTGCGGCTGCTGCCCGAGGCCAACCGCATCGCGACGGACCTGGAGGTGTCCATCGGCGAGCGCGTGCTGCACGGCGGCTACCGCGGTGAACTGTCGCTCGACTACGGCTTGCGCTACGAGCCGTCGGACCAGTCGGTGCGGCTGTCGCAGGTGCGCGTGCAGCGGCTGCGCTTCGGCAACCTGCCGGCGGGGCTGCAGGCGGTGGTCGACCGGATCGGGCCGCTCGTCGCCGAGCAACTGCTGCAGGACCTGAGCATCTACCGCTTCACGGCGGAAGACCTGCACGCGGCACGTGGGCGCGGCTACGAGCCGGGCGCGGTGGACGTGACGCCGCGCGGCGTCGAAATCACGCTCTCGCCCCGCCCTCGCTGAACGCGCGCGGCGCGGCCGGCGCAGCGCAGTGGCGTCATGTCGCGCCGCTATCATCCCGCGTCTTTTTGCGAAGGGTTCTCGTTGGACATCACGTTGCTGCTGAAAGCTGCCCTCATGGGCATCGTCGAAGGTCTGACGGAGTTCCTGCCGATTTCCAGCACCGGGCACCTGATCCTCGCCGGCTCGCTGCTTCGCTTCACGGGCGAGTCGGTCAAGGTGTTCGAGATCGCGATCCAGACGGGCGCGATGCTGTCGGTCATCTGGGAGTACCGCCGGCGCCTCGGGCAGACGGTGGCCGGCATCACACACGATCCGGTCGCCCAGCGTTTTGCGCGCAACGTGCTCATCGCCTTCATCCCGGCCGTGGTGCTGGGGCTCGCGTTCGGCGGTCTGGTCAAGGAGTACCTCTTCCACCCGGTGCCGGTCGCGACGGCCTTCATCGTGGGCGGGCTCATCATCCTGTGGGTGGAGCGGCGCCACAAGAAGCTCTACGGTGATCGTGACCTCGAGGGCGGGCGATTGGCGCGCGTCGAGACGGTGGACGACATGAGCGCCACGGACGCGCTCAAGGTGGGGCTGCTGCAGTGCCTCGCGCTCATCCCCGGCACCAGCCGCTCGGGCGCCACCATCATCGGCGGCGTGCTGCTCGGCTTCTCGCGCAAGGCCGCCACCGAGTTCAGCTTCTACTTGGGCATTCCCACGCTGATGGGCGCCGGCGCCTACTCGGTGTTCAAGCAGCGCGACCTGCTGCAATGGAGCGACCTGCCGATGTTCGCGGTCGGCACCGTGTTCGCGTTCGCAAGCGCGCTGCTGTGCATCCGCTGGCTCATCCGCTACGTGTCCACGCACGACTTCACGCTGTTCGCGTGGTACCGCATCGTCTTCGGCGGGTTGGTGCTGCTGAGTGCGTGGGGCGGGTGGGTGGAGTGGAGCGCCTGACGGGCGGTGCGACTGTCGGATCGCTTTACAAAGGCGCGGATCCAGCGGGAGACAACTGTCTCGCACCGGCGGGAATTGTTCCGTCTTCTATCCCTAACTCCTTATCGGCGCTCAGACGCGCACCATCTTGGCGCGCGACGGCCCGCTTGTTGCTAAACGTGACAGTCCTTCACACGTTCCGAGCAGCTCAATGAATTTCAGAAGTCTTCTCTCCGTTGCTGTCCTCACCACGAGCGCGGCCAGCGCGTGGGCAGCGCCCATCACGCCGACCTTCGACCACTTCGGCACGCTCGCCGACGCGACCTTTGGCGGCTCGGGGATCCCGAACGATGCTGTAGCGATCACTACCCATAGCGCGAGCGCTTGGGGGGTGCCGATCGGCTCGATCACGCTTGGGCTGACGGCGCATCAGCGCTACGACAGCCCAGCGCTCACGAACAACGGGGCGGGCGTGTTCTACGCGCAGGCCGGCATCGACACGCACGCGCCGTCGCCTAGCGATCCGTATGCGCTGTGGAACTTCGGTTTCCACGTCGGCGGCACGGGGCTATCGCTCCTGAGCTATGACTACACCCTGCACTACGACTTCGATCCGGGCGTGGATACGGACCAGTCTGCACATGGCTCCGTGACGATCCCTGGTGCGCTGGCGTTCGCGCTCTCTGGCTTCCAGGATTCGTACAACCTGGGTATGAACTCCTTGGACGGATTCGTGCTGTTCGGAACGCAGCCCACCTTCCCGACCTTCGATCCCACCGCCGATGGCGAATACAGCTTTGCGCTGGTGGCATCTCAGAACGGCCAGGAAGCCGCCCGCACCGCGATCACGGTCGTCGTCGGCAACAACGTGCCCGAACCCGCCTCGCTGGCGCTCGTCGGCATCGCCCTCATCGGCCTGGCCGCAAGCCGCCGCCGCAAGGCCTGAGCCGCCTTCGCGTGACGACAGCCCGGCGCGATCCGCCGGGCTTTCTTTCGTCTGGCGCGCGGTGGGCTGGGGCACAATTCGGCCCCTTTTTGCCAGCCCTTCGTCGATGACCGACCGCGCCGATCCGCCGCCGTATCCGCCCCGCGCCATCCGCAGCTTCGTGACGCGGGCCGGCCGCATGGGGCCGGGTCAGGCGCGCGCGATGGCCGAGCTCGGCCCCCGCTTCGTGCTGCCGTTCGAGCCGCGCCAGTTGGACGCCACCGCGGTGTTCGGCCGCAACGCGCCGCTCGTGCTGGAAATCGGTTTCGGCATGGGTGACGCCACCGCGCAGATCGCCCAAGGCCGCCCCGACACCGACTTCATCGGCGTGGAAGTCCACACGCCCGGCGTCGGCGCTCTGCTCAAGCTGATCGGCGAGATGCAGATCGGCAACCTGCGCCTGATCCAGCATGACGCCGTCGAGGTGCTCGAGCACATGATCGCGCCCGCATCGCTCGCCGGCGTGCACGTGTTCTTCCCCGACCCGTGGCACAAGAAGAAGCACAACAAGCGCCGGCTGATCCAGTCGCCGTTCGTGGCGCGCCTCGCAGCTCGGCTGGCGCCCGGCGGCTATCTGCACTGCGCCACCGACTGGCAGCCCTATGCCGAGCAGATGCTCGCGGTGCTGTCGGCCGAGCCGCTGCTCGCGAACACCGCCGACGGCTACGCGCCGCGACCCGACTACCGCCCGCTCACCAAGTTCGAGAACCGGGGCATCAGGCTCGGCCACGGCGTGTGGGATGTGGTGTTCGCGAGGCGGTGAGCACTGCCGCCAAGCCTCGGCCACGCTAGAATCGGCGCCGCGCTGCGGGTGTAGTTCAATGGTAGAACGGCAGCTTCCCAAGCTTCATACGAGGGTTCGATTCCCTTCACCCGCTCCAGATTCGAAGGGCCGCTGACCGCGGCCCTTTTGCTTCATCGGCCGAGTCGCGAACTCCGGAGGTTTCGTTGAGCACCGTTCCCTTGCGCATCCTCATGGTCACCACCGAGGGCGTCGCCGCACCGAAGCTGCAGGGGGAAAGCGGCTTCGGCCCCTTCGAGCTGATGCCGTGCCCCGGCATGGGCGCGGCGAGCCAGCGGCTCGCGATCCTGTCCTTCGATGCGGTGGTGGTGTGCTGTCGCCCGTCGGAGGCGCGCGGCCTGGTGACCTGGCCGATGCTGTCGCACGCCGTGGCCGAATCGGCCTTCGTCGTGCTCACGACCGAAGAACCCGGCGCCGACCTCGCCGTGCTGCTGGTGCGGCGCGGCGTGCAGGACGTGCTGCCGCTTCACGCCGATCCGATCGACACGATGCCGCGCGCGCTGCGCCTGGCCATCGAGCGCAAGGCGCAGGAGCGCGCCGCCCGCAAGGCCTACGCCACCGACCTGATGACCGGGCTGCCCAACCAGGGGCAGTTGCTCGAACACCTGCACCAGCTGCTGGCCCTGCGCGAGCGCGAGCCGGCGCCGATGGCGCTGCTGGGCCTGCGCGTGGACGGGTTGGCGGCGGCCGAAGCGCAGCACGGCCCGGAGGCGGCGAACGTGCTGCGGCGCAAGGTGGCGGTGCGCCTGCGTGCCGCCGTGCGCGGCAGCGACGTGGTCGCCTCGACGGGCGCCGACACCTTTGCCGTGCTGTTGTCGCGCTTTCAGGAGGCGAACGACGCCGAGCACGTGGCGGACAAGCTGGTCGCGGCCTTGAGCCCGCCGTTCAGCGTCGCGGGGCGCCCGATCTCACTGGCCGTGGCGATCGGCGTGGCGCGGCATCCGAAGGACGGCAAGGATGCCAACAGCCTGTTGCGTCGCGCCGCCGGTCTGGCGGCCGCGGCGCCGGTGCAGGGCATGCAGCCCGGCGAGGCGGCGCCGGCCGCCAACGACGACACGGTGATCTGAATCAGCGCACGCTGAGCCGATCGGTCATTTCAGGATATCGCCCAGGCACAGGTACTTGATCTCCACGTAGTCGTCGATGCCGTGGTGCGAGCCTTCGCGCCCGAGGCCCGATTGCTTCACGCCGCCGAACGGCACTTCGGCGGTCGAGATGATCCCGGTGTTGATGCCCACCATGCCGTACTCCAGCGCCTCGCCGACGCGGAAGATGCGCCCCACGTCGCGGCTGTAGAAGTAGCTCGCGAGGCCGAACTCGGTGGCATTGGCCGCGGCGATGGCTTCGTCTTCCGTCTTGAAGCGGAACACCGGCGCTACCGGGCCGAAGGTTTCTTCGCGGGCGCACAGCATGTCGCTCGTGGCGCCCGTCAGCACCGTGGGTTCGTAGAAGCGTCCGCCGATGCGCTTGCCGCCAGTGAGTACTTTCGCGCCTTTCGATGTCGCATCGGCCACGTGCTCCTCCACCTTGGCAATCGCGTTGTCGTCGATCAGCGGCCCCTGCACCACCCCGGGCTCGAAGCCGTTGCCGACCTTCATGGCCTTCACCTTGACGGCAAGCTTCTGCACGAAGGCGTCGTACACGCCGTCCTGTACGTATAGCCGGTTGGCGCACACGCAGGTCTGGCCGGCGTTGCGGTACTTGCTCGCGAGCGCACCTTCGACAGCGCTGTCGAGGTCGGCGTCGTCGAACACGATGAAGGGCGCGTTGCCGCCGAGTTCGAGCGAGAGCTTCTTGATCGTCGGCGCGCACTGCGCGGCGAGGATGCGGCCAACCTCGGTGGAGCCGGTGAACGAGAGGTGCCGCACCACGTCGCTCTCGCACAGCAGCTTGCCGATCTCGGACGACTTCTTCGCGGTGATGATGTTGAGCACGCCCGCCGGCAGGCCGGCGCGCTGGCCGAGTTCGGCCACGGCGAGGGCTGATAGCGGCGTCTGGCCCGCTGGCTTGACGACGACCGTGCAGCCCGCGGCAAGCGCCGGGCCGACCTTGCGGGTGATCATCGCGATCGGAAAGTTCCACGGCGTGATGGCCGCGCACACGCCCATCGCCTGCTTGATGACGAGGTAGCGCTTGTTGGCATCGGTGGTGGGCACCGTTTCGCCGTAGACGCGCCGGCCTTCTTCGGCGAACCACTCGATGAAGCTCGCGCCGTAGGCGACTTCGCCCTTGGCTTCGGCCAGCGGCTTGCCCTGCTCGGCGGTCATGATGCGCGCCAGGTCGTCGGCGTGCTGGTGCATCAGCGCGGCCCACTTCGCGAGGATGGCGCCGCGCTCCTTGGCGGTCTTGTTGCGCCAGGCTGGCCAGGCCGCGTTGGCCGCATCGATCGCGGCCTGCGTCTCAGCCACGCCCAGATCGGCCACATCCACGAGCTTGTGGCCGGTGGCCGGGTCGGTGACGTCGAAGCGGGCGCCGCCGGCAAGCCAGCGGCCGTCGACGAGGCCGTCCGTCTTGAGCAGGGTGGGGTCGTTGAGCGAGGCGAGCGGGGAAGTCTTCATGTCCATGGTCGGGAGTCTCCAGGAAGCAAGCGTTGCGGCGGGCGAAGCGTTGCGGCGGGCGATGCCGTCACTCTAGCCCCGGACCTCTGGACGGCGCGGCGGCGAAGGCCTCGCTCGCAGGCGGGGCGTGCCCCGGTTCCACTAGAATCTGGTTGATTCAACCAAAAGTCCGGATGCCATGAGCACGCAGACCATCGGCCTCTTCGAGGCCAAGACGCACCTGTCCGAACTGGTCTCGCGCGCCGAGCGGGGCGACGAGGTCATCATCACGCGCCACAACCGGCCGGTCGCGCGCATCGTTCCCTTCGTCGTCGCCGAGCACGAACCGGCCGCACGCAAGGCCGCACTGAAGGCGCTGCTGCAGTCCGCCAGCCGCCGCAAGCTCGGCATGGATTGGAAGGCCGCGCGCGACGGGGGCCGCAAGTGACGACAGGAGCCTTCGTGCTCGACACCTCCGTCACCTTGGGCGCGCTGTTCAAGGACGAACAGGACGACTACTCGCTCGCCGTGCTCGACACCCTGCAGGACGTGGTGGCCGTGGTGCCGCCGCTGTGGCACCTGGAGCTCGGCAACATCCTCGGCCGTGCGTTGAAGGCGGGCCGCATCACCGCACCCGGCCTGGCCGAAAGCTGGGAACGACTGGGCGCCCTGGGCATCCAGACCCTTCCGACCGTCGACGACGCGCGCCTGTGGGCCGAACGGTCGGCCGAATGGAACCTCACCAGCTACGACTGCTGCTACCTCGAACTCGCCCGTCTGCAACGATTGCCCATCGCGACCAGGGACGCGACGCTTGCCGCCGCGGCTCGCCGCTTCGGCGCCGGCGTCTACCTGGCTTAGCGCGACACAATTTCCAGATTCAGAACCGAGACGACCATGAATGCCTCCGAGATCCGCACCCAGTTCCTGAAGTTCTTCGAGTCCAAGGGCCACGCCATCGTGCCGTCGAGCCCGGTGGTCCCGGGCGACGACCCGACACTGCTGTTCACCAACGCCGGCATGAACCAGTTCAAGGACGTGTTCCTCGGGTTCGACAAGCGGCCGTACAGCCGCGCTACTACGGCGCAGAAGTGCATCCGTGCCGGCGGCAAGCACAACGACCTGGAGAACGTGGGTTACACCGCACGGCACCACACCTTCTTCGAGATGCTGGGTAACTTCAGCTTCGGCGATTACTTCAAGCATGACGCGATCCAGTACGCCTGGGAACTGCTGACCGAGGTCTACAAGCTGCCCAAGGAAAAGCTCTGGGTCACCGTCTACGCCGAGGACGATGAGGCCTACGAGATCTGGAACAAGGTGGTGGGCGTGCCCGCCGAGCGCATCGTGCGCATCGGCGACAACAAGGGCGCGCGCTATGCCTCCGACAACTTCTGGATGATGGGCGACACCGGCCCCTGCGGGCCGTGTACCGAAATCTTCTACGACCACGGCCCGGAGATCGCCGGCGGCCCGCCGGGATCGCCCGACGAGGATGGCGACCGCTACATCGAGATCTGGAACAACGTGTTCATGCAGTTCAACCGCGATGAAGCGGGCGTGATGCACAAGCTGCCCAAGCCGAGCGTGGACACGGGCATGGGACTGGAGCGTTTGACGGCGGTACTGCAGCACGTGCACTCGAACTATGAGATCGACACCTTCGTGAACCTGCTGGCCGCAGCGAAGAAGGCGGTCGATGCGGCAGGCGCCGGTGATTGCGATCCGGATTCGCCCTCGCTCAAGGTGATTGCCGACCACATCCGTGCCTGCACCTTCACCGTCGTCGACGGCGTCATCCCGAGCAATGCCGGCCGCGGCTACGTGCTGCGCCGCATCACGCGCCGCGCCATCCGCCACGGCTACAAGCTCGGTGCGCGCAAGCCCTTCTTCAACACGCTGGTGGCGGCGCTCGCGGTGGAGATGGGCGATGCTTACCCCGAACTGCGCCGGGAACAGCAGCGTGCAACCGAGGTGCTCAAGCAGGAGGAAGAGGGCTTCTTCCGCACCATCGCCAACGGCATGGAGATCTTGGAAGTTGAGCTTGACGCGATCCGCAAGCAAGCGATTGAGTACGCCAACATGCCCGGAAGCGATGGCGTCGCGAACATGCTGAAGGGCGGCGTTCAACGAGAAGTCTTGAACGGGGAGGTAGCTTTCAAGCTGCACGACACCTACGGCTTCCCGCTCGACCTCACGGCCGACGTGTGCCGCGAGCGCGGCGTCACCGTGGACGAGGCTGCCTTCGAGGTGGCGATGAACCGTCAGCGCCAGCAGGCGCGCGCGGCCGGCAAGTTCAAGATGGCGCAGGGCCTGGAATACACGGGCGCCGCCACCACCTTCCACGGCTACGACAAGCTGCTCCACGAACTTGCCGCCGTCACCGCCATCTACGTGGACGGCACATCGGTGCAGGCTGCGCGCGCTGGTGACGACGCGGTGATCGTGCTCGACCACACGCCGTTCTATGCCGAATCCGGCGGGCAAGTTGGCGACACCGGCGAACTGCGTAACGCCACGTCGCGCGTGGTGGTCGAAGACACGATCAAGGTGCAGGCGGCGGTGTTCGGCCACCAGGGTCATGTGGCCGAAGGCGAAATCAAGGTCGGCGATGTGCTGAACGCGCGCGTCGATGCCGACAAGCGCGCGAAGACGATGCGCAACCACAGCGTCACTCACCTGATGCACAAGGCGCTGCGCGAGGTGCTGGGCGCGCACGTGCAGCAAAAGGGTTCCGAGGTCACGCCCGAGCGCACGCGCTTCGACTTCGCGCACAACGGGCCGATGACGCCCGAGCAGATCACGCAGGTCGAGGCCATCGTCAACGCCGAGATCCTGCAGAACATGGCGACGCAGGCGCGGGTGATGCCCATCGACGAAGCGCAGAAGACGGGCGCGCTGATGCTCTTTGGCGAGAAGTACGGTGATGAGGTGCGCGTGCTCGACATCGGCACGAGCCGCGAACTGTGCGGCGGCACCCATGTGCAGCGCACCGGCGACATCGGGCTGTTCAAGATCGTCTCGGAGTCGGGCGTGGCGGCCGGCGTGCGCCGCGTCGAGGCAGTGACGGGCGACGGCGCCTTGGCCTACCTGCAGTCGCTCGAAAGCACGGTGAATCGCATCGCCGGCACGCTGAAGGCTGCGCCCGCGGAGGTGCCGCAGCGATTGATGCAGGTGCTCGACCAGGTGCGTACGCTCGAGAAGGAATTGGCCGCGGTGAAGGGCAAGCTGGCCTCATCGCAAGGCGATGAACTGCTGGCCCAGGCTGTGGACGTGAACGGCATCAAGGTACTCGCCGCACGGCTGGAAGGCGCCGATCCCAAGACGCTGCGCGACACCATGGACAAGCTCAAGGACAAGCTGAAGACCGCAGCCATCGTGCTCGCCGCGGTGGACGGCAACAAGGTCCAGATCGCCGCCGGCGTGACGGCCGACAGCATCGCCAAGCTGAAAGCTGGCGACCTCGTCAACTTTGTCGCGCAGCAGGTGGGCGGCAAGGGCGGCGGCAAGCCCGACATGGCGATGGCCGGCGGCACGGATGCATCGAAGCTCGGCGCCGCGCTGGAATCGGTGAAGGACTGGGTGGCGCAGCGCGCCTGAACGGCTTCTTCAGCCGGCTTCGGTCCAGAAGACGGCGAAGGCGTCACCCGGTGCTGTCCAGCAGCGGGTGTTGCCGAATCCCGCGCCCGCCAGCAGCTCGCCGAACGAGGCCACGCTGTACTTGTACGAGTTCTCGGTGTGGATGCGTTCGCCCGGCGCGAAGCGGCGCGCGCCGCCGGGCCAGCGCACCTCGACCGCATGGCGGGCTTCGACGTGCATCTCGATGCGCGATTCCGCGGCGTTGAACAACGCCACGTGCTGCCAGTCGCGCGGCTCGAAGTCGCTGCCGATGGTGCGGTTCAGGTGCCGCAGCAGGTTCAGGTTGAAGGCAGCGGTCACGCCCAGCGCATCGTCGTAGGCCGCTTGCAGCACGGCCGCGTCCTTGATCAGGTCGACGCCGATCAGCAAGCCGCCACCGCTGGCTTGCGCGCGAACGCCTTCGAGGAAGCGTGCTGCGTGCGCCGGCGCGAAATTGCCGATGCTCGAGCCCGGATAGAAGAACACCGGCCGCGCGCCGGCGTTCAGCACGTCGGCCGGCAGCAGCGGCGAGGCCGAGAAATCCATGCCCACGCCGATCATGTCGAGCGCCGGATGCTCGCGCTGCAGTTGCCGTAAGGCGTCGTGCAGATAGTCGGCCGAGATGTCCACGGCCACGTAGCGCGCCGGATCGAGCAGCGGCAGCAGCTTCGCCGCCTTGGCGCAGTTGCCGGCGCCGAGATCGACGAAGGTCGAGCCCGCACCGATCAATGAGGCCATCTCGGCGCCGTGTGCGGCGAAGAGGGCGGCTTCCGTGCGGGTCGGGTAGTACTCGGGCAGTTCGGTGATCGCGTCGAAGAGATGCGAGCCGAGGCGATCGTAGAAGTACTTGGGCGAGGCGCCCGCCGGTTCGGCCGAGAGGGCGGCGACGGCCGCGGCGCGCTCGGCGTGCGAATCGGCGCGATGAAGCTGGATGAAGCGGGGCTGGCGGATGGGCATCGGCATGGGCTCAGCATAAGACCTGCCGCCATAATCGTTGGACGCGGGTCGCCGACCCGAAACGATCCGTACAGCCTTGAGCTTCCAACCCGCATCCATCGACCCCGCCGGCGATCTTTCCGGCAAACGCATCGTGCTCGGCCTGTCGGGCGGCATCGCCTGCTACAAGGCGGCCGAACTGACCCGTGCGCTGGTCAAGGCCGGCGCCACCGTGCAGGTGGTGATGAGCGAAGCGGCCGAGCAGTTCATCACTCCGGTGACGATGCAGGCCCTGTCGAACCGCAGCGTCTACAGCAGCCAGTGGGATGCGCGCGAGCCGAACAACATGGCGCACATCAACCTCACGCGCGACGCGGACGCGGTGATCGTGGCGCCCGCCAGCGCCGACTTCATGGCCAAGCTCGTGCAGGGCCGTGCCGACGACTTGCTGAGCCTGCTGTGTCTCGCGCGGCCGATCGAGCGATGCCCGCTGCTGCTGGCGCCGGCGATGAACCGCGAGATGTGGGCGCACCCGGCCACGCAGCGCAATGCGGTGCAGTTGCGCGCCGACGGTGCGGTCGTACTCGAGGTCGGCAGCGGCGACCAGGCCTGCGGCGAAGTCGGCGACGGTCGCATGCTCGAACCAGAAGAACTGCTCGGAGACCTGATCGCCTTCTTCCAGCCCAAGGCCTTGCTCGGCCAGCGGGTATTGATCACCACCGGTCCGACGTTCGAGCCCATCGATCCGGTGCGCGGCATCACCAACCTTTCCAGCGGCAAGATGGGTTTCGCCGTCGCGCGCGCCGCGGCCGAAGCCGGCGCCGAAGTCACGCTCGTGGCCGGCCCGGTGCACCTGCCCACGCCGCGCGGCGTGCGGCGCATCGACGTGCAAACGGCGCGCGAAATGCAAGACGCCGTGCTGCCGGCCGCGCCGCGCCACGATGTGTTCATCGCCACGGCCGCCGTGGCCGACTGGCGTCCGGCCACGCTGTCTGACGAGAAGATCAAGAAGAACGGCAACAAGGTGGCGCCGACCTTCGAGCTGACGGAGAACCCAGACATCCTCGCGGCCGTGGCCAAGCTGCCCGACCGCCCGTTCTGCGTGGGCTTCGCGGCCGAGAGCCACGATCTGCTCAAGCATGCGCGCGAGAAGCTCGAACGCAAGAACGTGCCGCTCATCGTCGGCAACCTGGGGCCGGCCACCTTCGGCCGCGACGACAATGCGCTGGTGCTGGTCGACGCGAAGGGCCACCGCGACCTGCCGCAGGCCGACAAGTTGACGCTGGCGCGCCAGCTCGTCGCCGACATCGCCTCACGCCTCGCGACGCTGCGCACATGACCACGATCGATCTCAGAATCCTCGACCCGCGCATGGCCGAGGTGCTGCCGGCCTATGCCACGCCGGGCAGCGCCGGCCTCGATCTGCGTGCCTGCATCGATGCGCCGCTCGTACTGGAGCCGGGCCGCACCGAACTGCTGCCGACAGGCATCTCCATCCACATTGGCGATGCGGGGCTGGCCGCGATGATCCTTCCGCGCTCGGGGCTGGGCCACAAGCACGGCATCGTGCTCGGCAATCTGGTCGGCCTGATCGACTCCGACTACCAGGGCCCGCTGATGGTGAGCTGCTGGAACCGCGGGCGCGAGGCGTTCACGGTGCAGCCGATGGAGCGCATCGCGCAACTCGTCATCGTGCCGGTGGTGCAGGCGGGCTTTCGGGTCGTGGAGCGCTTCGAGGCGTCCGACCGCGGCGCCGGCGGCTTCGGCTCGACGGGCAAGGGCTGAACCTCGGCGCTCAGTGCAGCGGCGCGTCACCGCGCGCGGAGCCGACCACTGAAATCACCGGCTCGCCGACGGTGCCGGCCTCGACCTCGTCATCGCTCGCCTCGCGCACGTCGTGCACCTTGAGGTCGAGCCGCAGGGCGATGCCAGCCAGCGGATGGTTACCGTCAAGCACCACGTGCTCCGGGTACACCTCGGTGACCGTGTACACGGCGTCTGCCGGCATGCCTTCAGTCGCCGCGCCTTCGGGAAGGCCCTCGAACTGGACGCCGGGCTCGAGCCCTTCGGGAAAGAGCGACCGCTCCTCGAAGAACACCAGATCGGGGTCGTAGTCGCCGAACGCATGCTCGGGCTCGAGGTGAAGTTGTGCTTCGAACCCCGGCTCTTGGTCGACCAATACTTCCTCGACCTTGGCGAGCAGGTCGTCACCGCCGTAGAAGAATTCGAGCGGCTTGTCGAGTTCGTCGATGAGGTTGCCTTGGGCGTCCTCGAGCTTCCAGGCGAGGCTTACGACGCAGGGTGCGGAGATCTTCATCGCGGGGATGATCGCATAGGCTCGATACGACAATTGGCACATGGATACCTCCCTCGCGACCCCCTTGCTGGGCGGCCTGTCGCCCGACGTTTTCATGCGCCGGCATTGGCAGAAGAAGCCCTTGCTGATTCGCCAAGCCATGCCCGACGTGCGCTCGCCGGTGCCCGGCCGCGCGCTGTTCGAACTCGCGGGCCGCGATGGCGTCGAGTCGCGGCTGGTGCGCCGGCGCGCAAGCGGCTGGACGCTCGACCACGGCCCGTTCACCCGGCGCCGGCTGCCGCGGCTCGGTGAGCCGGGATGGACCTTGCTGGTGCAGGGCGTTGACCTGCACGACGACGCGGCGCATGCACTGCTGCGGCGCTTTCGCTTCGTGCCCGATGCGCGGCTCGACGACCTGATGATTTCGTACGCCAGCGACGGCGGTGGCGTCGGCCCGCATTTCGATTCGTACGACGTGTTCCTGCTGCAGGTCGAGGGCCGGCGCCGCTGGCGCATCGGGCGCAACGCGAACGCGGTGCTCGAGCCCGACGTGCCGCTGAAGATCATCGCCAACTTCGAGCCGGAAGAGGAGTGGCTGCTCGAACCCGGCGACATGCTCTACCTGCCGCCGCGCTGGGCGCATGACGGCGTGGCCGAAGGCGGCGGCTGCATCACCTGCTCGATCGGCTTTCGCGCGCCGTCGCGGGCCGAGACCGGGCGCGAGGTGCTGCAGCGCCTGCTCGACGCGCAGGATGACCTGCCGTCCGGCCCGCTCTACCGCGATGCGGCGCAGCCGGCCACGGCGTCGCCGGCCAGTCTTCCCGCAGCGTTGCGCGGCTTTGCGGTTGATGCGGTCGGGCGCCTGCTGGCCGATCCACACGAACTGGACTGCGCCCTCGGCGAGTGGCTCAGCGAGCCCAAGCCGCAGGTGTGGTTTGACGCAGGCCGTCCACTGCCCGCCGGCAGCGGCGTGCTTCTGGACCGGCGCACGCGCATGCTGTATGACGAACGGCATGTGTTCGTCAATGGCGAGTCGCTGCGCGCCGGCGGCCGCGACGCGACGCTCATGCGCCGCCTGGCCGACACGCGCGCGCTTGGAGCGCGCGATGTTTTGCGCTTGAGCGACGAGGCGCTTCAACTCGTGAGCGATTGGGCGCAGGCCGGATGGCTGCATGCCGACGAGGAGACGACCGATGAGTCACGATGAACACCGCTTGATCACCACGCGCCACGAGTTTGACGAGGCCTTGCGAGCGGCGTTTGCCGAAGTGGCGGCCGCGGGGTGCCGCGAGCTGTGGTTGTGCGACGACGACTTCGCCGCATGGCCGCTGAGCGAACGTGCCGTGGTCGAGCATCTGGCGCAGTGGGCCATGGCGCATCGGCACCTGACGCTTATCGCCCGCAGTTTTGACGAATTCCCTCGACGCCATGCACGCTGGCTCGAGTGGCGGCGCGTGTGGTCACACGTCGTTTCGTGCCGCGCGGTCGATGAGGCGCAAGCTGCAGAAGTGCCGACCTTGCTCGTCGCGCCGGGCGTGGTAACGGTTCGACTGGCCGACCCGGTGCAGTGCCGAGGCAGTGTTTCCTGGCATGCCGCCGACCTGACGAAGAACCGCGAAACGGCTGAGGCTTTTTTCCAACGAAGCGGCGAGGCGCTGCCCGTGACGCTTCTCGGGATCTAGGGGATTCCCTAGGCGTCTCATATACTGAAAGGCGCGGTCCGGAGAGGCTCGAACTTTTCCGGTCTGAGTGCGGAACGCCGGTTGGCCGGCTAGTTCCGCAAGTTGCCGGTAAATGTTTTGTTCCCGTTTTATCTCCTACCTATTCAAGGACAAGTATGAAGAATTCGCTCCTGATCGCTTCGCTGGTTGCCGCCATGGCCGTTTCTGCATGTGGCAAGAATGAGGAAGCAACGCCTGAGCCGGTGACGACCACCACCACGGCACCGGCGCCCGCTGAGGCTGCTTCCGAAGCGGCTGCGCCGGCTGTGGCGGATACCGCCTCGGCTGCCGCCTCGGCCGTCGAAAGCGCCGCCTCGGCTGCTGCGGGCGCCGCCACCGGCACCGCCGAAGCGACTGCCGACGCAGCCAAGGAAGCCGCCGACAAGGCCGCCGATGCCGCCAAGGATGCAGCCGACAAGGCCACCGACGCCGCCAAGGACGCTGCGCAGAAGTAATCCGGCTCACGCCGAAGAAACAAGGCCGCTGATCAGGCGGCCTTTTTCATTCCCGCTTCAACCGTATTTCGACCGCGTTCAGCGCGGTTCGATCCAGTCGAAGCCCCAGCCCGCGCCCGCCACTCGCATTTCATCGGGAAGGGCGCCGCAGGCGTCGGCCAGCGCGCGCAACGCGAGTTCCGGCCGATTGTTCTCGGCGCTCAGGTGCGCCGCCACGACGTGACGCAGGCCGTCATGCATGCAGGCGGCGAGGATCTGCGCGGCGGCTTCATTGCTGAGGTGGCCGAATCGCCCGCCCACGCGGGCCTTCAGCGACGCGGGGTAGCGCGAATTCGCGAGCAGCGTGGTGTCGTGATTGCATTCGAGCAGCAGCGCCTCGCAGTGGCGCAACTGGGCGAGCAGGTGCTCGGTGCTCGATCCGGCGTCCGTGAGCAGGCCGATGCGCCGCGCGCCGTCGGAGCACACCAGTTGCAGCGGCTCCTGCGCGTCGTGCGGCACGGTGTAGGGCTGCAGCAGCAGGTCGCCGACGGCGATGGCTTCGCCGTCGCGTGCGAAGTGCACCGGCTGCGGCAGCTCGGGTTCGCCGATGGCGCGCCACGTGCCGCGACTCATCCACAGCGGGGTGCCGTGGCGCCGCGCGAGGCTGGCCGCACAGCCGATGTGGTCGCCGTGCTCGTGCGTGATGAATACCGCGTCGATGTCGTCCGGCGCCACGCCGGCCCGCGCCAGGCGGGTGGTCAACTCACGCAGCGAGAAGCCGCAGTCGACGAGCACGCGGCTGGTCGTGCCGCCGCTCGCCGCCTCGATCAGCGTGGCGTTGCCGCTGCTGCCGCTGCCCAGACTGCAGAAGCGGATCACGTCGCTGTGAGGGCTTGGCTGAAGCGCGGCCTACTTCAGGTCTTCGAGCAGCAATCGGACGATGCGCTTGCCGGTTTCGCCGTTCTCGGGTGCGCCTTGTGCGTCGTGAACGGACACAGTGCTGCCTTCGCCCGCCGCCTTCACGCTCACGCGGTAGCGCGAGGGCGCCTGCGCTTCCTTGCGGCCGAGACCGAAGCTGAACAGCTTGCCGAAGAAGCCCGGCTCGCCCTTGCCGAGGAGCTGCGGATCGATGTAGCGCACGAAGTACACGCCGTTCGCGCGGTCGCGATCCTCGACGGTGAATCCGCTTCGGTCGAGCGCGAGGCCGACGCGGCGCCAGGCGCGATCGAAGCCGTCGTCCATCGCCAGCGTGGCGGCCGGCTGGCCTTCGACGATGCGCGCGCGCGGCGTCTGCGGCGCGGCGATGGCGGCCGTCGAGGCCTGGACCTGCTCTTCCTTGGCGCCGAGGTGTCCCATGATCCGCTGCAGCATCTCGATCTCGAGCTGGCGGTCGGATGGGCGCGGCTGCCACATCGTCGTGTCGCGCAACTGGGTGTTGTAGACCTCGACCATGCCGCGGTGGGTCACGTAGACCTCGGTGCCGTTCGGCGTGCGTTCCACGCGCGTGCGGAATTTGTCGCGCTCGCCGGTGTCGTAGAGCGAATCGATGACGCCGCCCAGCGTGCGGCGGATCACGTCCTGCGGCAGCTTCGCGCGGTTCTCGGCCCATTCGGTTTCCATGACGCCGACGTCGGGCTGGTCCACGGCCAGCGCGAAGCCGCGCTCGCGCCAGAAGGCTTCGAGCTGCGGCCACAGTTGCTCGGGCGGGAGCGGGGTGACGAGCCAGCGCTCTTCACCCAGGCGCGCGAGCCGCAAGCCGCTAGCCGTCTCAGGCGTGATGGCTGCAAGCGGCACCGCGGCGGCGGATTGCGTGGTGGCGGGCGACTGGAACGTGGAGGCGCTGACCGCGCCACCGCTTTGCTGGTAGCGCGAATCGCGCGAGAGCTGCGTCAGGTCGGGCGGCACTTCCAGGCCGTTGGTCTTGCTGGTCTTGCTGGCCGAGCGGTAGTCGATCTTGTCGCCGGAAAGCAAGCCTTCGGTCGACGTGCACCCCGCGAGAAAGGCGGAGAGGACGCAGGCGGCCTGCACGGCGGTGCTGCGCAGGATCGGACGATGGGTGACGGTCACTTGGGGAATCTCCGCAGTGCGATGGGCCCGTCGACGGGCCGCGCGTAGGTGTATGTGAGTCGACTGCCGCGCTGCGGTTCAGAGCAGGCCGGCATCCCGCATCGCCTGCTCGACCGCCGCCTGGCCGGCATCCGTGAGCGGCGTGATCGGCAGGCGCAGCGAGGCGCCGCACAGGCCGAGCTTTGCCATCGCCCACTTGGTGGGCGCGGGGCTGGGCTCGATGAAGAGGTTGCGGTGCAGCGGCAGCAGCTTGAGGTGAATGGCGGCGGCCTCGCGGGCGCGGCCTTCGACAGCGGCCATGCACATCTCGTGCATCAGCCGCGGCGCCACGTTGGCGGTGACGCTCACGTTGCCGTGGCCGCCGAGCAGCATCAGCGCGATGGCGGTGCCGTCGTCGCCGGAGTAGATGGAGAAGTCTTTGGGGGCCTGCTTGATGAGCCAGGCCGCGCGCTCGATGTTGCCGCTGGCTTCCTTGATGCCGACGATGCCGGGCACCTCGGCGAGGCGCAGCGCCGTCTCGGGTTGCATGTCGGCGACGGTGCGGCCGGGCACGTTGTAGAGCACCATCGGGATGTCGACCGCCTCGGCGATGGCCTTGAAGTGCTGGTAGATGCCTTCCTGCGACGGCTTGTTGTAGTAGGGCACGACGGACAACGTGCAGTCGGCGCCGACCTTCTTCGCATAGGTCGACAGCTCGATCGCTTCGCGCGTGGAGTTGCCGCCGGTGCCGGCCATGATGGGCACGCGGCCCTTCGCATGCTCCGCGGCGACGCGGATGATCTCGAAGTGTTCGTCGAACGAGACGGTAGGCGATTCGCCCGTGGTGCCGACCACGCCGATGCAGTCGGTGCCTTCGGCGATGTGCCAGTCGATCAGGCGGCGCAGCGCGTCGTAGTCGACGCTGCCGTCTTCCTGCATCGGCGTCACGATCGCGACGATGCTGCCAACAATGGGTTTCATGGGGGAGGTCCTCTGAATCGGCGGATTTTAGCCGGCCGCCCCTGCTACAACGGCCGGCGCACGGGGGCGTTTGCCGTGCCTGTTTCGCGCGCGGCGGCGATGCGCTGCACGAAGCGATCGGGCGCTTCCAGGAAGCCGTCTTCGTAGGCGATCACCCGGAGTCCGTCGGTCGCACGCAGCAGTTCGCCGGGCTGCAGCAGGAAGTCGGGGTTCGAGGGTTTGCCGACGGTTTCGTTCCCCGCGGCAAAGGTTTCGTAGATCAGCACGCCGCCCTCGGCGACCGCCTGCATGAGGCGCGGCAGCAGCGGGCGCCACAGGTAGTTGGTGATGACCACGGCGTCGAAACGGCGCCCCTCGAAAGGCCACGGGCCGTGCTCGATGTCGGCAGCGACGGTCTCGGCCATGCCGTCGAGCGAGGCGAGGGCAGCGGCGTCGCGGTCGACGCCGGTGAGGCGAAAGCGCTGCTGCGCCAGCCAACGCACGTGGCGGCCCGATCCGCAAGCCACGTCGAGCACGGTGCCGCCGGCCGGGACGAGCCGCGACCAGCGCACGACCCAGGGCGACGGCGGCAGTTGTGCATGCATCAGAAGCAGTTCCAGAGTTGATTGGCGAGCGTGACGGCCATGTCTGGGCGCAGGTAGGCGGCGAACACGGTGACCAGCACCATGGCCGCGCCCGTCCAGATCAGCATGCGGCGCAGCTTCATCACGTTTACACCGCGACGGCCGGCGCCGGTCTCGGAATGGCCGATTCCTTTACCGGCAGATTGGCCAGCGCCGCGAAGATGCCCAGCACCACCGCGATCCACCACACGACGTCGTAGCTGCCGGTGGTGTCGTACAGCCGCCCGCCCAGCCACACGCCGAGGAAGCTGCCGACCTGGTGCGACAGGAACACGAAGCCGCCGAGCATCGACAAATACTGCACGCCGAAGATGTGCGCCACCATCGCGTTCGTCGGCGGCACCGTCGACAGCCACAGCACGCCCATCGTCGCCGAGAAGATGTACACGCTCCACGGCGTGAGCGGCACGCTCAGGAACACCACGATGACGATGGAGCGCAGCAGGTAGATCGTCGACAGGATGTGCTTCTTCGGCAGTCGCTCGCCCAGCGAGCCGGCCGCGTAGGTGCCGATCACGTTGAACAGGCCGATGAGTGCCAGCGCCGTCGTCGCCACATCGGGCGACAGGTTGTGGTCGCGCAGGTAGCTCGGCATGTGCACGCCGATGAACACCACCTGGAAGCCGCAGACGAAGTAGCCCGCCATCAGCCAGCGAAAGCTCGGCCAGGCGAAGGCTTCGCGCAGCGCGTGACCGACGCTTTGGTGATGCGCGCCGGGCTTGGGCGCGGGCGCATTCGGTTCCTTCAGCCCGAAGGCGAGCGGCATGATCGCGAGCGCCAGGCAGCCAAGGATGAACAGCGCGTTCTGCCAGCCGAAGCCGCCGATCAGCCAGTTCTCCACCGGCACCATCAGGAACTGACCGAAGGAGCCGGCCGCCGCCGCCACGCCCATCGCCCAGCTGCGCTTCTCGGGCGCGACGTTGCGGCCGATCACGCCGTAGATCACGGCGTAGGTGGTGCCCGATTGCGCCATGCCGAGCATCAGGCCGGCGCTGCCCATGAAGGCAAGGCCGGATGTCGACAAGCCCATCAGCACCAGGCCGCCGGCGTAGAGCAGGCTGCCGGCCAGCAGCACGCGAAAAGCGCCGAAACGATCGGCCAATCCGCCGGCGATCGGCCCGGCCACGCCCCAGGCCAGGTTCTGCACGGCCAGCGCGAAAGCGAAGGTCTCGCGTGACCAGCCGCGGTCCATGGTGACCGGCTGCAGCCACAGGCCGAAGCCGTGGCGGATGCCCATGGAAAGGGTGACGATGGCGGCGCCGCACAGCAGCACCTGGGTCATCGAAAGGCGGGGGGTTGGCGAAGAGGCGAGGGACGACATCGCGGAAATGTAGCCAACTGCCGGTGACCTTGCTGCGCCCCGATGACCCACCCGGATGGCGGGCTGCCGCTGCCTAGAATGCGCCGCCATGGCCACCAAGCAGTCCTCCTACGGCGAAGCGTCGATCCGCGTTCTGAAGGGCCTCGAGCCCGTGAAGCAGCGCCCGGGCATGTATACCCGCACCGATACGCCGCTGCACATCACGCAGGAAGTCATCGACAACGCCGCCGACGAGGCCCTGGCCGGCCACGGCAAGCGCATCGATGTGACGCTGCACGCCGACGGTTCGGTGAGCGTGCAGGACGACGGGCGTGGGATTCCTTTCGGGCTGCACCCCGAGGAACAGGTGCCGGTGGTCGAGATCGTGTTCACGCGCCTGCACGCTGGCGGCAAATTCGACAAGGGATCGGGCGGCGCCTACAGCTTTTCGGGCGGGCTGCACGGCGTGGGCGTGAGCGTCACCAATGCGCTGGCGAAGCGGCTGGAGGTGAGCGTCTGGCGCGAAGGCCAGGTGGCGACGCTGGCGTTCTCGGGCGGCGACGTGATGGAGCCGCTCGCCATCCGCAAGGCCGGCAGCGGCGATCGTAAGACCGGCACCACGGTGCGCGCCTGGCCCGACAGCAAGTATTTCGAGAGCGTCGATCTGCCCAAGCACGAACTCACGCACCTGCTGCGCAGCAAGGCCGTGCTCATGCCCGGCGTGAACGTGAGCCTTGCGATCGAGAAGACGGGCGAGGTGCAGAACTGGCTCTACAAGGGCGGGCTGCGCGATTACCTGCTTCAGACCTTGCCCGCCGACCCGGTGATTCCCCTGTTCGAGGGCGAGCACTACGCCGACGGCGGCGAGACCGAGAATTTCGCCGAAGGCGAGGGCGCCGCCTGGGGCGTGGCCTTCACCGAAGAAGGCTCGCCGGTGCGCGAGAGCTACGTCAACCTGATTCCGACGGTGGCCGGCGGCACGCACGAATCCGGCCTGAAGGATGGCCTGTTCCAGGCAGTGAAGGGGTTCATCGACCTGCACAGCCTGCAGCCCAAGGGCGTGAAGCTGATGCCCGAGGACGTGTTCTCGCGCGCGAGCTTCGTGCTCTCGGCCAAGGTGCTGGACCCGCAGTTCCAGGGCCAGATCAAGGAGCGGCTCAACAGCCGCGACGCGCTGCGGCTCGTCTCCGCCTACGTGAAGCCGGCGATGGAGTTGTGGCTCAACCAGCATGTGGACTACGGCAAGAAGCTGGCCGAGCTCGTCATCAAGCAGGCGCAGGTGCGCCAGCGCGCGAGCCAGAAGGTCGAGAAGCGCAAGGGTTCGGGCGTGGCCGTGCTGCCGGGCAAGCTGACCGACTGCGAGAGCCGCGACATCAACTTGAACGAGCTGTTCCTGGTCGAAGGTGATTCAGCCGGCGGCAGCGCCAAGATGGGCCGCGACAAGGAGACGCAGGCGATTCTTCCGCTGCGCGGCAAGGTGCTCAACGCCTGGGAAGTCGAGCGCGACCGGCTGTTCGCCAACAACGAGATCCACGACATCTCCGTCGCCATCGGCGTTGATCCGCACGGCGCAGATGACACGCCCGATCTTTCGGGGCTGCGCTACGGGAAGATCTGCATCCTCTCCGACGCCGACGTCGACGGCTCGCACATCCAGGTGCTGCTGCTCACGCTCTTCTTCCGCCACTTCCCCAAGCTCATCGAAAAAGGCCACATCCACGTCGCCAAGCCGCCGCTGTTCCGCATCGACGCGCCCGCGCGGGGCAAGAAGCCGGCCGCCAAGATCTATGCGCTGGACGACGGCGAACTCACTGCCACGCTGGACAAGCTTCGCAAGGAAGGCGCGCGCGAGAACGCCTGGAGCATCAGCCGCTTCAAGGGCCTCGGCGAGATGAACGCCGAGCAGTTGTGGGACACCACGCTCAACCCCGAGACGCGGCGCCTGCTGCAGGTGGCCTTCGGCGCGACCGGCTTCACCGGCACTGTCGATTCGTTCACCAAGCTGATGGGCAAGGGCGAGGCGCAGGCGCGGCGCGACCTGATGGAGTTGCACGGCGACGCGGTCGAGATCGATGTCTGATTCGTTCCGGCGCGTCTGGAGACGCCTTTTATGACCCGCCCCTCCAGCATCCGCCTGCGCCCGACCATGCTGTCGGATCTCGACTTCGTGATCTCGGTCGAACAGGACCAGTCCAACCGCCCGTTCATCACGCCGTGGGCGCGCACGCAGCACGAGGGCGCGATCCGGTTTCCCGACTTCCGGCACTTCATCGTCGAGGCGGGCGAGGGCACCGAGGCGGTGGGCTTCGTCATCCTGCAGGGTTGCCGCAATCCGCATGGCTCGGTGGAACTGAAGCGCATCGTGCTGCAGGCCAAGGGTCAGGGCCTCGGGCGTGCCTGCGTGCGGCTGCTGGCGCAGATGGCGTTTCGCGACCTGCATGCCCACCGCTTCTGGCTCGACGTGAAATCGCTCAACACGCGAGCGCTGGCGCTGTACCGCAGCGAGGGCTTCGTCGAGGAGGGCTGCCTGCGCGAAAGCGTGACGACCGACGATGGCTACGACTCGCTGATCGTGATGTCGATGCTGGAATCCGAGTACCAGCCGCTCGCCGCGAAATGGCAGCGCCGTGATGACTGATGTGACCGAAAGACGATGAGCGACCAGACGACGATGGATTTCGATGCCGGCGAGCCCGCGGGCAGCGACGGGGACAGCGGCAATGCGATCACGCTCGCCCACTACGCCGAGCGCGCCTACCTCGAATATGCGCTGAGCGTGGTCAAGGGCCGCGCGCTGCCCGATGTGTGCGACGGCCAGAAGCCGGTGCAGCGGCGCATCCTCTATTCGATGGAGCGCATGGGCCTTGCGTTCACCACCGCCAGCGGCCCCAAGGCGGTGAAGAGCGCGCGCGTGGTGGGCGATGTGCTCGGCAAGTTCCACCCGCACAGCGATACCGCGGCCTACGACGCCATGGTGCGCATGGCGCAGGATTTCTCGCAGCGCTATCCGCTGGTCGACGGCCAGGGCAACTTCGGCTCGCGCGACGGCGATGGCGCCGCAGCCATGCGCTACACGGAAGCGCGCCTCGCACCCATCTCGCGCCTGCTGCTCGACGAGATCGACGAAGGCACGGTCGAGTTCATTGCCAACTACGACGGCTCCACGCAGGAGCCCAAGCAGTTGCCGGCGCGCCTGCCCTTCGTGCTGCTCAACGGCGCGAGCGGCATCGCGGTTGGCCTCGCGACCGAAGTGCCTTCGCACAACCTGCGCGAGGTGGCCGCGGCCGCCGTGGCGCTGATCAAGGACGTGACGCTCGCAGACGATGAGCTCGCCGCGCTGCTTCCCGCGCCCGACTACCCCGGCGGCGGCCAGATCATCAGCAGCGCCGATGAGATTCGCGCCGCTTATGCGAGCGGCCGCGGCAGCCTCAAGGTGCGAGCGCGCTGGAAGATCGAGGAACTGGCACGCGGCCAGTGGCAGCTCGTCGTCAACGAATTGCCGCCGGGCGCCAGTTCGCAGCGCGTGCTCGAAGAGATCGAGGAGTTGACCAACCCGAAGATCAAGGCCGGCAAGAAGGCGCTGAGCGCCGAGCAGGTGCAGCTCAAGGCGACGATGCTCGGCGTGATCGACGCGGTGCGCGACGAATCCAGCAAGGACGCGGCTGTGCGGCTGGTGTTCGAGCCGAAGACGAGCCGCATCGCCCAGCAGGACCTCATCAACACGCTGCTCGCGCACACCTCGCTCGAAAGCTCCGCACCGATCAATCTCACGATGGTCGGCAGCGACGGCCGGCCGATGCAGAAGAGCCTGCGGCAGATGCTGGTCGAGTGGATCGACTTCCGCATGCGCACGGTGCAGCGGCGCACGCAGCATCGCCTGGCCAAGGTGCTGGACCGCATCCACGTGCTGGAAGGCCGGCAGTTGGTGCTGCTGAACATCGACGAAGTGATCCGCATCATCCGCGCGGCCGACGAGCCGAAGCCGGCGCTGATCGAGCGTTTCAAGCTGACCGACCGCCAGGCCGAAGACATTCTCGAAATTCGCCTGCGCCAGCTTGCGCGGCTCGAAGCCATCAAGATCGAGCAGGAACTGGCCTCGCTGCGCACGGAGCAGGGCAAGCTCGAAGAAATTCTCGAGAGCCCGGCCACGCTCAAGCGAACCGTCGTCAAGGAGATCGAGGCCGACGCCAAGCAGTTCGGCGACGAGCGCCGCACGCTGGTGCTGGCCGACAAGCGTGCCGTGGCCGAGGTGAAGGTCGTCGACGAGCCGGTGACCGTGATCGTGAGCCTGAAGGGCTGGGTGCGCTCGATGAAAGGGCACGAGGTCGACACCGCCACGCTGCAGTTCAAGGCGGGCGACGGAATGTACGGCAGCTTCCCGTGCCGCAGCGTCGACAACCTGCTGGTCTTCGGCAGCAACGGCCGGGTCTATTCCACCCCCGTCGGCCTGATGCCTGGTGGCCGTGGTGACGGGCAGCCCATCACCACCTTGATCGAACTCGAATCCGGCACACAGCCGGCGCACTACTTTGCCGGCGCTGCCGCGCAGACGCTGCTGGTCGCCGGCACCGGCGGCTTCGGGCTGCTGGCGAAGATCGGCGACCTGCTGTCGCGCCAGCGCGGCGGCAAGACCTTTCTCTCGCTCGAGGCCGACGAGAAGCCGCTGCCGCCGGCAAGCGCCGACGCAGCGCAGAACGTGGCCTGCCTGTCGCTCTCCGGGCGGCTGCTGGTGTTCGGGATCGACGAGCTGCGGCTGCAGCCCAAGGGCGGGCGCGGCCTCACGCTCATGGACCTGGAGGCAAAGGATGCGCTGGTGAGCGCCGCCGCCTTCGGGCAGGCGCTGCAGGTGCTAGGCACCGGCCGGGCGAACAAGCCGAAGGAAGAGCTGCTGAAGGGCGCGGCGCTCGAGACCTACCGCAGCAAGCGGGCGCGCAAGGGCAAGAAGGCCGAGGGAATGGTCAAGCCGCTGCGGGTGGTGGCGGGCTGACCCGCGCGCCTCAAGCGGCCGGGCGTGCCCGCAGTGCCTTGAACCCCGCCACGACGATCAGCACGAAGAGCGCGAGGCTCCAGAACTCGTAGGGCACGCCCATTAGGTCGACCGCCGCGTCGGCGCAGCTGGCGCGCGGCGAGAACACGTCGGGCCAGGCGCTGTCGAGCCGCAGGACGCCGATCACTTCGTCGGCGAAGGTGAGGTTGCACGAGGTCGACGAGGCAGCGACAAAGTGCTGCCACAGCGCGGCCGCGATGCCCGACAGCGCGAGCAGCAGCACCAGCACCGCCGACAGAACGCGCCCCGGCGTGGCGTGCCACACGAGGCCGATGACGCAGGCGAGCGCGATGGCGACGAAGATCGCGCGCTGCAGGATGCACCAGGGGCACGGTTCCATGCCGAAGACGTGCTGGGAGATGAGCGCGGCACCGACGGCCGCGAGGCTCGCAAGCGCAGTCAGCCCGAGCCAGGTGCCCGCGCGATAGGGCGCGACGCTCATGCGGCGACTTGCGCGATCAGCTCGATCTCGACGCACGCGCCCATCGGGATCTGCGCCACGCCGAAGGCACTGCGGGCGTGCGCGCCCTTGTCGCCGAAGACTTCGCCGAGAAGTTCGGAGCAGCCGTTGGTCACGAGGTGCTGCTCGGTGTAGTCGCCCGTGCTGTTGACGAGGCTCATCACCTTCACGATGCGCTCGACCTTGTCGAGATCGCCGACCGCCGCATGCAGCGTGCCGAGCAGGTCGATCGCGATGGCGCGTGCGGCCTGCTTGCCGGTCGCCGTGTCGACGTCGCGGCCCAGTTGGCCGACCCACGGCTTGCCGTCGCGCTTGGCGATGTGGCCCGACAGGAAGACGAGGTTGCCGCTGCGCACGAAGGGCACATAGGCGGCGGCTGGAACCGCCACGGAAGGCAGGACGATGCCGAGTTTGTCGAGGCGGTCGTAGACGGACATGGCGATTCGTGGGAGGCAGCGAAAGAGGGGGCAAATCCTACACTTCCCGCCATGACAACAAGAGGGGGAGAGGCGGGCGGGCGCGCCGGCGCGGGCGCCGTGCTGGCCGGCGCTGCGCTCGCGTGGCTGGGCGGCGTGGCCGCGCAGTTGGCGCAGGCCGCGCTGTACCCGACGGCGTGGTACGGCGCAGGCATCGTTCTCGGCGCCCTGTGCCTCGGTGCGGCATGCCGGGTGCGGTGGCGCTTCGTGGCCGTGTTGATCGGCATGACGCTGCTCGGCTTCGGTGCCACCGGTCTGCAGGCATCGTGGCGGCTGGCCGATTCGCTGGCCGCCGCAATCGAAGGCCGCGACGTGACGGTGACCGGCGTGGTGGCAAGCCTGCCGCAGCCCTCGGCGTCGGGCCTGCGCTTCCGGTTCCGCGTCGAATTGGCGACGAGCGAGGGGCAGCCGGTGGTCATTCCGCCGCTCGTGTCGCTCGGCTGGTACGTCGGCTTCGGAGGCCACGCCCAGCCTTCCGCGCAGCAGCGGCAACTCGGCGCCGGGCAGCGCTGGCGCTTCACCGTGCGGCTGCGGCGCCCGCACGGCAACATCAATCCGCACGGGTTCGACTACGAGCTGCAGCTCTTCGAGCGCGGCGTGCGCGCCACCGGCTACGTGCGCGAGGCGCCTGCGCCGGTGCTGATCGACGCTGCGGCGGGCCATCCGATCGAGCGTTTGCGCCAGCATGTGCGCGATGCGATCGACGCGGCCATTCCCGACCGCCGCGCGGCCGGCGTGCTGACGGCGCTGTCGATCGGCGACCAGTCGGCGATCGAGCGCGAGGACTGGGAGGTGTTCCGCACGACGGGCGTGGGGCACCTCATGAGCATCAGCGGCTTGCACGTCACCATGTTCGCGTGGCTCGCTGCCGCGTGCATCGGCGCGCTGTGGCGGCGCAGCGAGCGAGCGATGCTCTGGCAGCCCGCACCGCAGGCGGCGCGCTGGGGCGGCCTCGCCTGCGCACTGGCCTACGCGCTGTTCTCCGGCTTCGGCGTGCCGGCGCAGCGCACCGTGTGGATGCTGGCGACCGTGACGCTGCTGCAGTCGGCCGGCGTGCGCTGGCCGTGGCCGCTGGTGATGCTGGCGAGCGCCGTGGTCGTGACCGCGCTCGACCCGTGGGCGCTGCTGCAGCCGGGCTTCTGGCTGTCCTTCGTGGCGGTGGGGCTGCTGATGGCGTCCAGCCCCGTGTTCGCGGCGACGGTGTCGCCCGAGATGCCGGCGGGCTGGCACCGCCTGGGCACGAGCCTCGGACGGCTGGTGCGGGGCGGCTTGCGCACACAGCTCATCGCGACCTTCGGGCTCGCACCGCTGTCGCTGGTGTTTTTCCAGCAGCTGTCGGTGGTGGGCTTCTTCGCGAACCTGCTGGCGATTCCGCTCGTCACCCTGGTGATCACGCCGCTGGCCCTGCTCGGCACGCTGGCCACGCCGCTGTGGCGGCTCGGCGCGTGGGTGGTCACGCAGATGTCGACGGCGCTCGGGTGGCTCGCCCAATGGCCGGGCGCGCTGTGGTCGGTGCCGGCAGCCGAGCCGTGGGCGCAGGCCGCCGGGCTGCTGGCCGCCGCGTTGCTGGTGATGCCGTGGCCGTGGCGGCTGCGTGCCTTGGCCGTGCCGCTGGCGGTGCCCTTGCTGCTGGCAGCGCCCGTTCGGCCGCCGGCCGGTGAATTCGAGATGCTTGCGGTCGACGTGGGCCAGGGCACCTCGGTGCTGGTGCGCACGCGCGAACACCTGCTGGTGTACGACGCAGGGCCGGCGTATTCGAGCGAAAGCGACGCCGGCCAGCGCGTGCTGCTGCCGTTGCTGCGTGCCCGCGGCGAGACGCGCATCGACGTGCTGATGCTCAGCCACCGCGATGCCGACCATGTGGGCGGCGCGGCGGCTTTGCTGCAGGCGCTGTCAGTGCGCGAACTCCACAGCTCGCTCGAGGATGGGCATGCGTTGCGCGCCACCGCTGCCGCGCATCGCCGCTGCGAGGCGGGCGATACGTGGAAGTGGGACGGCGTGCAGTTCGAGGTGCTGCATCCGCCCGCGGCGAGCTACGCCGCAACACTGAAACCCAATGCCCGCTCCTGTGTGCTGCGCGTGCGCGCCGCCAACGGCGCGACGGCGCTGCTCACGGGAGACATCGAACGTGCCCAGGAACTCGCGCTCGCCGAAGCCGGCCCGGCGGTGTTGCATGCCGATGTGATGCTGGTGCCGCACCACGGCAGCCGCACTTCGTCCATCGCACGATTCATCGATGCGGTGCATCCGCAGCTCGCCGTGGTGCAGGCCGGCTACCGCAGCCGTTTCGGCCATCCGGCGCCCGACGTGGTGACACGCTACCGCGAGCGCGGCATCGCGGTGCTCGAGAGCGCCCGCTGCGGGGCGATGCGCTGGAGCAGCGAACACCGCACGCCGGTATGCGAGCGTGACGCGGTGCGGCGCTATTGGCATCATCCGGACGAAACACGCACGCCGTAGAGCCGCTCTCGAGACGTGGCCCGCAGGTTGCTAACGCTCACGGCGAGGAGACACGATGGGACCGAGCTTCGACGAGATGCATGCCGCCGGCGGCGCGGTGCGCGAGCACTACCGCGAGTACGCGCGCTGGCTCGCCGAACAGCCCGGCGACGCCATGCGTGCGCGCCGCGACGAGGCGGAGATGATCTTCCGCCGCGTGGGCATCACCTTCGCCGTCTACGGCGCCAAGGACCATGACGGCGCCGGCACCGAGCGGCTGATCCCCTTCGACTTGATCCCGCGTGCAATCCCGGCGCATGAATGGGCCGAGCTCGAGCGCGGCCTGCGCCAGCGCGTGACGGCGCTCAACCGTTTCGTGCACGACATCTACCACGGGCAGGACATCGTGCGCGCCGGCCTCGTGCCGCCCGAGCAGATCTTCGGCAACGCGCAGTTCCGCCCCGAGATGATGGGCGTGGATGTGGCGGGCGGCGTCTATTCGCACATCGCCGGCATCGACATCGTGCGCGCGGCCAATGCCGACGGCAGCGGCAGCTATCACGTGCTCGAGGACAACCTGCGCGTGCCCAGCGGCGTGAGCTACATGCTCGAGAACCGCAAGATGATGATGCGGCTGTTCCCCGAGCTGTTCAGCGGCCACCGCGTGGCGCCGGTCGCGCACTATCCAGACCTGCTGCTCGAAACCTTGCGCGCCGTGGCACCCGCGGCGGTGAACGACCCGACGGTCGTGCTGCTCACGCCCGGCATGTACAACAGCGCCTACTTCGAGCATGCGTTCCTCGCGCAGCAGATGGGCATCGAACTCGTCGAAGGGCAGGACCTCTTCGTCGACGACAACTTCGTCTACATGCGCACCACGCGCGGGTCCAAGCGCGTGGACGTGATCTATCGGCGCCTGGACGACGACTTTCTCGATCCGCAAGCTTTCCGCCCCGATTCGACGCTCGGCTGCGCCGGGCTGCTGCAGGTCTACCGTGCGGGCAACGTCACGCTCACCAACGCGATCGGCACCGGCGTGGCCGACGACAAGTCGATCTACGCCTACGTGCCGAAGATGATCGAGTTCTACCTTGGCGAAAAGCCGATCCTCGCCAACGTGCCAACCTGGCTGTGCCGCGAGCCGTCGGACCTGAAGTACGTGCTCGACCATCTCGAAGACCTGGTGGTCAAGGAAGTGCACGGCGCCGGCGGCTACGGCATGCTGGTCGGCCCGGCCTCGACGAAGCAGGAGATCGAGGACTTCCGCCGTGCGCTTATCGCCGACCCGTCGCGCTACATCGCGCAGCCGACGCTGGCGTTGTCGAGCTGCCCCACCTTCGTTGAGAGCGGCATCGCGCCGCGCCACATCGACCTGCGGCCTTTCGTGCTGTCCGGCAAGGCGGTGCAGATGGTGCCCGGCGGCCTGACGCGCGTAGCGCTGAAGGAAGGCTCGCTCGTCGTCAACTCGTCGCAGGGCGGGGGCACGAAGGACACCTGGGTGCTCGAGGCCTGAACCGGAGATCAACATGCTGTCGCGAACTGCCGATCACCTGTTCTGGATGGCGCGCTACATGGAGCGGGCCGAGAACACCGCGCGGATGCTGGACGTGAACTACCAGACTTCGCTGCTGCCGCAATCGGCCGATGCGGCGGTGAACGGCTGGCGCGGGCTGCTCGGCATCACCGAACGCAGCGACGACTTCGCGCGCCGCCGCGGCGAGGTGTCGGCCCGCGCGGTGATGGACTACATGGTGAGCGACGAAGGCAATCCGTCGAGCATCCGCAACTGCCTGATGGCGGCGCGAGAGAACGCGCGTGCGGTGCGCGGCACGCTCACCACCGAGGTGTGGGAGACGCAGAACCAGACGTGGCTGGAGTTCCAGCGCATGGTGGCGAACGGCGCCTTTGCCCGCGACCCGGCCGAGGCCTTCGAGTGGGTGAAGTTCCGCTCGCATCTGTCGCGCGGCGTGACGGTGGGCACCATGCTGCAGGACGAAGCCTTCCACTTCCTGCGCATCGGCAGTTTTCTCGAACGCGCCGACAACACCGCGCGCCTGCTCGACGTGAAGTTCCATGCGGTGAACAGCGAGTTCCACGGCGGCAACGGCGAGGCGCGCGACGTCGAGTACGACTTCTATCACTGGTCGGCGGTGCTGCGCTCCGTGTCCGGCTTCGAGGTCTACCGCAAGGCCTATCGCAACGTGATCCGGCCGGAGAAGGTGGCCGAGTTGCTGATCCTGCGCGCCGACATGCCGCGCTCGCTCGCGGCCTGCATGCACGAGGTCGTGCTCAACCTCGAGGCGGTGGCCAACGATCAGTCGGGCGAGACGCTGCGCCACGCGGGGCGGCTGCGTGCCGATCTGCAGTACGGCTGCATCGAGGAGATTCTCGCGACCGGCTTGCACGCCTTTCTCACGCAGTTCCTCGAACGCGTGGGTTCGCTCGGCGTCGGCATCAGCCGCGATTTTCTGGTGCCTGTGGACGCCTGAGTTCGCGCCCCAGACGAAAACGGCCGAACCGTGATGCGGTTCGGCCGTCGAGCGGCAGAGAACTGCCGCGTGCGGGATGGGTGCTTCAGGCCTGCGTCTTGCGGCGCCGTGCAATCCACCCGACCACGCCGAGACCCAAGCCCATCAACGCGTAGGTCGACGGCTCGGGGATGTTGCCCACGATCTCGCGGCCGATCTTGGTCGTCACGGCGGCGCCGAAGTCGGCGAAGTCCGCCGCCGGCTGCAGGAAGCCGCCGGCCGTGATGACGTTGTCCTGATAGAAGGCGTCGATCCCCGGGCCGCCGATCGACAGGCCGTTGATCACGATGCCTGCGGCGGCCGCGTTGTCGCGCGCGGCCTGGGTGTTGGCGACATTGCTCGTGCCGTCGCCGGACACGTCCATCACCAGCTTCGCGCCCTCGAAGCCGTTTCCCGAGAACAGCGGCGTGGCGAAGTTGATGGCCGCGTCGACGCTGGTGCCGCCGCTGAACGGCCGGCCCGCGGCGCCGATGGCGTTGGCGAAGGTGGTTGCCGACGCCGCGTCGTTGATCAGGGACCAGCCGACCGCCGTGGCCTGCTGCGTCGCGCTCGACCAGTAGATCAACGTGGCCGCGACGCCCGAGCCGCCCGCAATGGCGGCCTGGATGCCGGCATCGAGAAACGCATTCACGTAGCCGGTGCGCTGGAGGTCGAACTCGGACCCGCTGACGCTGCCCGAGACGTCGACCAGCAGTGCCAGTTCAACGCTGACCGGGATGGCATGGACAGGTGCGGCGGCAAATGCGCCGAAGGCGATCGCCGCAGCGGCGGCGGTGCGCGTCAGTTTCATGTTGTTCTCCCTACTGCGAGGCCGGGTCCCCGAAAACTGCGAGCCGCACGCAACGGGAGCCAAGCCGGGTTGGCGGCTGCGACGAGTCTAGGACTGCCGCTTTGGTTCCGTCGGCTTCACCACCTGCGCGCCGTGGCGTTGTTACGTCTGTCACAGCACGTGCCGCGGAGGCGGCGTAGGGCATCGCGCCCCACTGCGATGTGGCGCGCAGACGCAGCTCCCCCGGGCGGGTGACGTTCCACCGAGGGTCCCGCCGCAGCCCGTTTTCCGCCCTAGGCGGGATTCGCAAGGTCGCGCTCGCACGGAACACTTCGCGGCACAACATCAATCGAGGGAGCCACCATGTCGAACCCCCAACTCGAATTTCTTGTGCCGCGCACCGACGCTCGCGTGAATGCGTGCCGTGGACCGCGAACGTGCGACATGCCGGGACTGGGCTGGTCCGAGTCGAGCTGGGATCTGGCGCGCGGCCTGACGGTGGTGGAGGGCCTGCCGGCGGATGCGAGCGTCGGTGAATGGCTGGTCGCCGCGCTCGCCGATTGACGAGGCGATTCGCCTCAGCGCGCGAGCTTCACCGCCTCGCCGACGGCGATCACCGCGAGCGCGTAGTAGCTCGATTGGTTGTAGCGCGTGATCGCGTAGAAGTTGGCCGTGCCCGCCACGTAGCTCGGCGGCGCATCGCCGTTGAACACCTCCACCAGCGCCAGCTTGCCGTCGTGCGCGAGCGCCGGTTCGGGCAGGCCCGCGCCGCGCGCGCTGAACTCGGTCGGGGTGAAGGTGGGCAGGATGTCGGGCGCCAGCAGCACCGCGCGCGCGTCGGCATCCACCGGCACGGCCACCTCGTAGTGCGTGGGCATGCCGCGCTGCCAGCCGTGTTCGGCCAGGTAGTGGGCGACGCTGCCGATCACGTCGGCCGTGCTCGCGTGCAGGTCGATGTGGCCGTTGCCGTCGAAGTCCACCGCGAGGCGGTTGATGCTGGAGGGCATGAATTGCGGCATGCCGATGGCGCCGGCGTAGCTGCCCAGCAGCGTGGTCGGGTCGACGCCTTCGCGCCGGCACAGCACGAGGAAGTTTTCGAGCTCCTCGCGAAAGAACGCGCTGCGATCGCTGCGGCCTGCCGGGAAATCGAAGCTCAGCGTCGCGAGCGCATCCAGCACGCGAAAGCCGCCCATGTTGCGGCCGTAGATCGTCTCCACCCCGACGATGCCGATCACGATCTCCGGTGGCACGCCGTAGCGTTCTTCCGCCAGGCGCAGCCAGGCTTCGTTGGCATTCCAGAATTCGACGCCTGCCTGGATGCGCCCCGGCTCGACGAAGCGTGCGCGATAGGCCGCCCAGTTCTTCGCCGTGGGCACGGGCGGCGGCATGATGAGCTGCGCCACGCGCGGAACGAAGCGCGCCTGCGACAGAGCCGCCTGCGCCCACGCCGGATCGAGCTGGCGGCGCTGTGCGGCTTCGGCGGCGAAGCGCATCACGTCGTCGCGCTGGCCGTAGGCGCGCAACTCGCGCGCTTCTTGCGAGGCCTCGGGGCGCCGCTTCTTCTGGGTCTGGGCCTCGGCCGCGGGCGCCACGAGCAGGGCGATGGCGGCGAGCACGGCGGCGGCAAGGCCGGTGCGTCGTAGTTCTTGCATGAAGCGGTGGGTGCTGCGGGGTCGCGTCGATTATCGAGTGCGCTGCAATTGCCTTGCCGCCACCTCGAAGCGCCGCGTCAACGACGCATCGGGCCGGCGCGCGGCACGGCGGCCGTAGCGCTGCAGCTCCAGTTCGCGCAGCAACGCGGCGAGCGGGCGGGCCGCCTCGCCGAGCAGGGTTTCCGCGCGCTGCGCCAACTGGCCCGGCGCTTCATGCGGCGCGGCCGGAACGCCGAGCGAACGCAGGCGCATGCGCATGGTCTCCATCTGGCGTGTCCACGGGTCGATGCGGTGCCGATCCCACCAGGCCCACAGCGCGCCGGCCAGCGCGAGCGCGCTCAGGATGAGCACGAGCAGCAGCGTCAGGTCTTCCCATGACGGCGCGGTGAAGCCCATGTCCTTCAGCAGGTCGAGTTGATCGCCGCGCGAGTAGTTGAGCACCCACTGGTTCCAGCGGTTGTTCATGAGTTCCCAGCCGCTGCGCAACTGTTCGAGCAGCGCCGGGCTCATCGCGCCCAGCGCGCCGGCCATGGCGCCCGGCGGCGGCGCGAGGCGGGTGCTGCGCTCGACCCGTTCCGGCGCCACGGCGGCGGTCGGGTCGGCGCGCGTCCAGCCGCGGCCGGGTTGCCAGTATTCCGCCCAGGCGTGGGCCGAACTCTGGCGCACGATGTAGTAGCCGTCGACCGGCTGCGGATCGGTGCCCTGGTAGCCGGTGACCACGCGGGCGGGCACGTCGAGCGCGCGCATGACGATCACGAAGGCGGCGGCGAAGTGCTCGCAGAAGCCGACTTTGCGGTCGAGCCAGAACTCGTCGATCGCGGCCCGCGCATCAAGCTCGCCGTAGGGGCCGGGCGCCAGGGTGTAGCCGTAGCCGCCACTGCGGATGTGCTGCAGCACCGCGCGCGCCAGCGTCTCGGCATCGGCCCCGGCCAGTGCGGGCTGCCGGCGCAGGGCTTCGGCCCAGGCGACAGTGCGCGGGCTGTCGTCGGGTGGCAGTTCGAGGTACTCGTGCAGCGAGGGCGACGCTTCGCGCGGGCCGTGGCGGAAATCGAGATGCGCCTCGGCCGTGAAGCGCAGCCGTTCGGTGATCGGCCGATGCGTGCGCCACTGCAGGTCGTTGCTGCCGCGCACGCGATAGCCCTCGATGCGCGGCCCCTCGGCCGCGGCTTCGAGCAGCGGCAGCGTGCGCAGTCGCGAGGGCTCCATCGTCATCTCGTAGCGCAGCGGCGCATCGCGCGTCACCAGTTCGCTTCGCGCCACGGCGGCCATGGAGCCGGGCGGGACCGGCGTCCACTCCCGGCCGTCGTACTGGCCCAGCACCGGGCCGCGGAAGTACATGGCCCGCGGCGGCGGCACGCGGCCCTCGAAGCGCAGGCGGAATGCGACGCGGTCGTCGAGCGCGATCTCGGCCACCGAGCCCATGCGCATGGTGTTGGACAGGCCGGTGGCGGACATCGCGTCCAGGGGCAGGCCCCACAGCGGGCCGATGCGCGGGAACAGCAGGAACAGCAGCACCATGATGGGCGCGCCCAGCAGCGCCGTGCGCCCCGCGAGCCGCCCGGCCTGTGCGAGCCCCGGCTGGCCCACGGGCATGTGCGCGAGCACCAGCGCCGTCATCAGCCCCCACACCGCGCCCACCATCGCCAGCGCCACGAGCAGCGACTGCGAATACAGGAAGTTGGTGAGGATGATGAAGAAGCCGAGGAAGAACACCACGAAGGCATCGCGCCGCGCCCGCAGCTCCAGTGTCTTCAGCGCCATCAGCACCACGGCCATCGTGACGCCCGGCTCCTTGCCGAGCAGCGTGCCGTGCGTCCACCACGTCAGCGCGGCAGCCACGATCAGCACGCCGACGAGCACCCAGCGACCCGGCAGCGCCGCGTTGGCCAGCGCCAGCCGTCCGCGCCACAGCAGCACCGCGGCGGTGAGCAGCAGGCACCACAGCGGCAGATGCGGCAGGTGCGGCAGCACCGTCCAGGCGATCACGCCGAGCAGGAACAGCGTGTCGCGCGTGTCGCGCGGCAGGTGGCGCCAGCCGGGCCAGGCAACGGGCTCGATCAGCGGCACAGTGCGAGCGCCTCCAGGCAGGCGCGCCGGTGGGCGTCGCCATGGTCGGCGGGCAGCGCCGTGCCGGGAATGCGCAGCGCGTAGTGCACGCCGGCGGCTTCGGTCGCCAGTACCCACGCGGTGAGGCGCGACAGCCGCTCCTCGTTCGAGCGGCCGGAAGAGGCCTGCCAGTCGAGCACCAGCTCGCGCTGCGCGGCGGCGCTGGTGTCGCGGCTGACGAGTTCACCGCCGGTTTCCATCGCCTTGGCGGCTTTCTTCCACACCACCATCTTCAGCGGATCGCCGCGGCGGTAAGCGCGTATGCCTTCGGTCTCGCCGCCGCTGCCGCTGTGCGCACGCGCCTGACCCCCGGCGAGCGGGCTGGCCGGCGGCAGCGGCGCGGCGGGTTGTTCGGGCCGCGGGTAGACGAGCGCACGGCTCGCCGGCCGCCAGATCGACCAGGCGCGGAACAGGCCCAGCGGAAAGCGCGTCTCGATGCTGAGCGTGGGCAACTCGTGCAGGCCGCGGCGCTCGGGCACGAAGCTCACGCGCGCGGTCGCCTGACCGCCGGCCGGCACGTCGACCCAGGTGAGCGTGCCGTCGTCCGCCGATTCGATCTTCAGGCCGATGCCGTGGCGCGCATGGCCGGTGCTCGACAGCACCGCCTCCAGCCCGGCCGCATCGCCCGCGAACACCGGCGCCACCGGCTTGAGCCGCAGCGTCAGCCCGCGCAGCGTGCTGTGCGTGACATGCATCGAGACGATGCCGCTGCCGGCGAGCAGAAAGGTCAGCACGTAGCCGAGGTTGAGCTGGTAGTTGATCGAAGCGATCAGCAGCGTGAGCAGCGTGGCGGCGAACAGCAGACCCGCGCGCGAGGGCAGGATGAAGATGTTGCGCTGGGTGAGCGGCTGCGTGTCGGTGCGCGGCAGCCGCGCCTGCCACCAGGCGCGAAAGCGCCGACGCACCCAGCCGAAGGGCGCCGGCCAAGCGCGGCGGCGGGCCGGGCCGTTGCGCCGCGCCGGTGCCGGAATGGGGACGGCCTTCATCGCGCCGCGGCGAAATACGGACGCATGCGCGTCACGGCAAGGGCACCGCCTCGATCATGGCGCGCACCTGCTCGATGCGCCCGCGCCCCGCACCCGCGGCCGGCACCAGCCGGTGCGCCGCGGCCTGCGGCAGGATGGCCTGGATGTCGTCGGGCGCCACGTAGTCGCGCCGCGCCATCAGCGCGCGCGCCTTGGCCGCGCGCAGGATGGCGATGCCCGCGCGCGGGCTCAGGCCTTCGATGAACCAGTTGCCCGAACGCGTGGCGGCGATCAACGCCTGCAGGTAATCGAGCAGCGCGTCCGACGCATGGATGGCAAGCACCTGCTGCTGCGCCGCGGTGAGTTCGTCCGGCGTCATCACCGGCTGCAGATGCTGGATGGCCTCGCGCCGGTCTTCGCCGGCCAGCAGCGCGCGTTCGCTCGCGCGGTCCGGGTAGCCGAGCGTGATGCACATCAGGAAGCGATCGAGCTGCGATTCCGGCAGCGCGTAGGTGCCGAGCTGGTCGCTCGGGTTCTGCGTGGCGATCACGAAGAACGGCCGGGGCAGGGCGCGTGTTTCGCCTTCCACCGTGACCTGCTGTTCTTCCATCGCTTCGAGCAGCGCGCTCTGCGTCTTGGGGCCGGCGCGGTTGATCTCGTCGGCCAGCAGCACCTGCGCGAACACCGGGCCGGGGTGGAAGACGAAGGCCTCCTTGCTGCGCTCGTAGATGCTCACGCCGATGAGGTCGGACGGCATCAGGTCGGCGGTGAACTGCACGCGCGAAAAACGCAGGCCGAGCGAGACGGCGAGGGCATGCGCGAGGGTGGTCTTGCCGACGCCTGGAACGTCCTCGATCAGCAGGTGGCCGCCAGCGAGAAGGCAGGCCACCGAGTCCTCGATCTGCCGGCGTTTGCCGACGATGATCGTGCTAATCTGATCCACGAGTTGTGAGAGGTGCTCGGCGAGCGGCTGGCGGGGTGGTCGATTCACTGGGGCGCTCACTGGGGGCGTTCACTGAGGTGGACTTCTCGCTGCACGTTACCCGAAACCGCCCATTTTCAAGCCATGGCCACCGCCTTCTACAGCCACCCCGAGTGCCGTTTGCACGACATGGGCCGCGGCCACCCGGAATGCCCCGAGCGGCTGGGTGCGATCGACGACCATCTGCTCGCCACTGGCCTTGACGTGGCGCTCGATCGGCGCGACGCACCACTGGCCGAGTTGTCCGACCTGAAGTTCGCGCATGCGTCCAACTACGTTGACACACTGAAGGACCGGCTGCAGCGCCTGGCCGAATCGGGCGAGTCGTGCCGCATCGACCCCGACACGGTGGCCTGCCCCGCCACGTGGCAGGCGGCCTTGCGGGCCGCCGGCGCTGCCGTGGCGGCCACCGACGCGGTGATCGATGGGGAGGTCGAAAACGCCTTCTGCGCCGTGCGCCCTCCCGGCCACCACGCCACCCGCGACGCGGCAATGGGCTTCTGCTTCTTCAACAACGTGGCGGTGGCCGCGCGCCATGCGCTCGACGTGCGAAAGCTCAAGCGCGTGGCGATCATCGACTTCGACGTGCACCACGGCAACGGCACCGAAGACATCATCGCGGGCGACGATCGCGTGCTGATGGCGAGCTTTTTCCAGCATCCGCTCTACCCCGGCACCGGCGGCGTGCCCATGGGAACCAACATGGTCAACCTGCCGATCCCGCCGTACACGCGCGGCATGGAGATCCGCGAAATGATCGAGGCCATGTGGATGCCGCGGCTGGAGCGGTTCAAGCCGCAGATGATCTTCATCTCCGCCGGCTTCGATTCGCATCGCGAAGACGATCTCGGCCAGCTCGGGCTGGTGGAGGCCGACTACGAATGGATCACGGGGCGCATCAAGGATCTGGCCGAACGCCACGCCAAGGGCCGCATCGTGTCGTGCCTGGAGGGCGGCTACAACCTGAGCGCGCTCGCGCGCAGCGTGGCCACGCACCTGCGCGTGCTGGCCGGCGTGTAGCGCCGGTGTTCAGCCGGCGAGCGCCCGCGAGACCGCGCCGAGCAGTTCACGCAGCTTGAAGGGCTTGCGCAGCAGCCGTGCACCCGCCGCCGCTGCCTCGAGCGCCTGGGTGTCGGCGTGCCCGCTCAGGAAGATCACCGGCAGGTCGGCGTGCAGCGAGCGCGCATGGGCGGCAACCTCCGCGCCGTCGATCTCCGGCATCGCGAAGTCGACGATCAGCAGATCGGGCCGCACCGTGCGCAGCGCGTCGATCGCGAGCGCGCCGTTCGCCGCGGCCGAGACCACATAGCCGCTGTCCGCAAGCAGCGCCGAGACGGTCTGCAGCACGTCGGCATCGTCGTCGACCAGCAGGATGCGCTCGCCGCCGCCCTGGAGCGCACCGGACACGGTGGTGAGGGGCTCGCTCGCCTCGAGTTCTGCCGCCGGCAGCCAGATCGACACCGTCGTGCCGCGGCCCTCGCCGCTGTCGATGCGGGCCGTGCCGTTGGATTGCCGGGCGAGCCCGAACACCTGTGCAAGGCCGAGGCCGGTGCCGCGGCCGACCGGCTTGGTGCTGTAGAACGGATCGAAGGCGCGCGCCGCCACCTCCGGGCTCATGCCCTTGCCGTCGTCGGAGACGGTCACGACGACGTAGCGCCCCGCTGCGAGCTGCTCGTCGCCGTCGGGGGCGAGTGCCTCGTGCGCCTCGATGCGGATGCGCCCGCCGCCCGGCATCGCATCGCGGGAGTTGATCAGCAGGTTGAGGACGGCGAGTTCGAGTTGGTTGGCGTCGGTCGAGGCGCCAAGCGCGGTGGTGCCGTGGCGGACATCGACGTGGATGCCGGGACCGGCAGACTGCGCGAGCCAGTCGGTCATCGATGCCAGCAGCGCCTCGATGTCGACCGCCTCCACCTGGATGCTCTGGCTGCGCGAGAACGCAAGCAGGCGCGCGGTGAGCTTGCTGCCGCGGTCGGCGACGTTCAGCGCCTTGCCGATGAGGTTGGCCGTCTCGGCCTCCGCGGTCTTGCGGCGCGCCAGGTGCAGATAGCCGGTGAAGGCCGCCAGCAGGTTGTTGAAGTCGTGCGCGATGGCGCCGGTGAGCTGGCCGACCGCCTCCATCTTCTGCGCCTGCACCAGCGCCGCTTCGGCGCGCTCGCGCTGCGCGATCTGCTGCAGCAGTTGCACGTTGGTCTCGTGCAGCGTGCGGGTGCGCTCGGCGATGCGCTGTTCGAGCGATTCCGTGGTGGCGCGGGCGGCGGCCTCGGCCGCATGCAGCCGCAGCAGCGCACGCACGGCGGCCACCAGTTCGTCGGGGTCGACCGGCTGAATGAGATAGGTGTCGGCGCCGGCATCGAGGCCGCGCGTGCGGTCGCGAGCGCTCACGAAGGTGGCCGAGGTCTGCAGCACCATCGTGGCCGGCCAACGCTGCTTGATGATGCGGCACACCTCGGAGCCGCTCATGTCGGGCAGGCGAACGTCGAGCAGCACGAGCGCCGGTTGGATGCGCTCGACCAATTCGAGCGCCGCGGTGCCGGTGCCGGCCTCGATCACCTCGAAGCCGGCATGGCGCAGCGTGCGGCTCTTCGCGTAGCGCGCCGCCTCGGTGTCGTCGACGTTGAGGAGAATGTCGCCGGCGGTGGTGCTCATGATGAGGGTGCGGTGTGGTGAATGGCCGCGCTCAGCAGCCCGGCCAGGCCTTCGCGGGAGATGTCGTGCTTGGGCACGATGGCGTAGGCACTCGCGAGCGAGCGCTTCTGGTCGAGCGTGAGCATCTGCGAGGTGCACACGATCACCGGCGTGTCGCACAGCGCGCTGTCGGCGCGCAGGCGGGCGAGAGTGGCGAAGCCGTCAAGCCGGGGCATCGCGAGGTCGAGCACGATCACGTCAGGACGGCATTGCCGGGCGAGCGCGAGCGCCGCCTCGCCGTCGCCCGCCTCCTGCACGCTCAGGCCGCTGTCCTGCGCGATGTGGCGAACGACGTAGCGGAACGATTCCTCGTCGTCGACCACCAGCGCAAGCGGCTGGTGCTCGCCGGGCGGGCGCACCGCCGGGGCCGCGGCGGCCTGGCCGAGACGCACCGGCAGCGCGAGGCAGAACGTGGAGCCCACACCCGGCGTGCTGTTCATCGTCACCTCGCCGCCAAGCAGCGTGGCGAGCCGCCGCGACAGCGGCAGCCCGAGGCCCGTGCCGCTGCCGGCGTTCTGCAGCCGGCCGTCGATCTGCGCGAACTCCTCGAAGATGCGCGCATGGAACTCGGGCGCGATGCCGACGCCGGTGTCCCGCACGCTGAAGGAGACGAAGCCGCGCGCCGCGTCGTGCGCGGCGCTCACCCGCACCTCGCCGCGTTCGGTGAATTTCAGCGCGTTGGCGATGAAGTTGCGCAGCACTTGCGCCACCTTCGGCTGGTCGGTCACGAGTTCAGGCAGGTCGTCGGCGGCCTCGAAGACGAGATCGACCGCCGGCTTGAGCTGCAGCGGCCTGAGCGAGCCGCGCAGCGCCCGGAACATCTCCGATACGCTGAAGGGCTCGGTCTTCACCTCGAGGTGGCCGGCCTCGACCTTGGCGAGGTCGAGCAGGTCGTTGACCATCTCCAGCAGATCCTGCGCCGAGCGGCGGATGTAGTCGACCTGGCGTTCCTGTTCGCTGTTGAGCGGCCCGTCGACGCGGTCCGACAGCAGCCGCGACAGCGCGAGGATGGAGTTCAGCGGCGTGCGGAACTCATGACTCATGTGCGAGAGAAAGCGCGTCTTCAGATCGCTCACCTGGCGCAGCTGATCGGCGCGTTCGTCGAGTTCCGAATAGAGCGCGACGACCCCACGGTTGGTTTCTTCGAGTTCGGCGTTGAGCCGCAGGGCTTCGTCCTGCCGCTCGCGCAGGTCGCTCAAGCTCTCGGCCAGTTCACGGTTCTGTTGCTGCACCATCAGCAGCGGGTCGATGCGGCGCTCGAACTGGCGGGCCGCGGCCTGGATGGCGGCGGCGTCGAGCCGGGCCGCCGCCTGCCGGGCGATGCGCTGGCCGAGCCGCACACGCACGCCGCCGCCGGGTGTGGACTGCAGATCGAACTCGTCGACCAGCCGGCGTGCGCTCTGCAGGCCGAGCGCAGGCGTCAGGCGGGAGGCGTCCGGCGCGTTGTCGGGCATGCCTGGCCCGTTGTCGTGCACACGCACCGCAAACACGGCGTCGCCGGAGTCGGTCTCGACGGTGAACCCGATCTCGCCGCCGCCGCCGTGCTCGACGGCGTTGCGCACGATTTCCGAGACGGCGGTGGCGATGCGGGTCTGCTCGCGGCGCTCCAGTCCCAGCAGTTCGGCGAGGCGCCGCGCGGCGAGCCGTGCGGACACGACGTCGGCATCGGTTCGCAGCGCTTGTGTGGAGATCTGCCAGCTCATGGCCGCGTGGTGCGGGCCACCAGCACGGCCGCATCGTCTCGTCCGCGGGCGGCATCGCGGTACAGCACGCCGGCGACCAACCGCGGCGGCATCAGCACGAGCCCGGGATAGGGATCGAACGACCAGTTGTTGCCGATGCCGTCGCTGTACATCACGATCAGTCCTTCGCCGCAAGGATAGTCGAAGGACTGGATTCTTCGGGCGGTGTGTCCGGCGGTTCCGTTGTGCGACACCATGCGCTTGAGCGGCCCCTGGCGCGGTACCGCGACGCTGCCGATGTTGCCGAGACCCGCGAAGGCAATGCTGCTGCTGGCCCAGTCGATTCGGGCCACGGCGACGGCCGCGCCGCGTGTCGGCCGCAGGGCCTGGTGCACGGCCTCGATGATGTCGCCCACGGCCGCCTCGCGATGGCGCTGGAAGGCCAGCACCGCCTCGTGGGCGGCGCGTGCGGCCTCGGGGCCGTGGCCGATGCCGTCGACGACGAAAAGCGTGCGGCCCTGCGCGTCCTCGTGGCAGCTCCAGGAATCGCCGCACGACTCCTCGCCCGGCTTCGGCACGACCACGGCGGCGATCGGCGCGGGCAGATCGCCGCCCCGGCCCGTCTCGCTCACATGCGCCAGCACGGCCGTGCCGCGCCCCGGCCAGGAGGCGACGTGGAACTGCTGCGCCAGCCGGCGCACGGCGCCCAGGCCGTTGCCGGGTGTGCCGCTGGTGGAATAGCCATCGGCCATGCAGGCGGCGACGTCAGCCATGCCCGGTCCGCGGTCGAGCGCCAGCACATCGATGCCGCGCCCGGCCACCGCGACGATCAGCTCACCGCCGCCACCGTGCTTGAGCACGTTGGACCCGATTTCTGTCGCCACCAGCGCGAGGCGCCCGCCGGCCACGCTGTCGAGCCCCACCGACTCGCCGAGCGACTGCGCCGTACGTCGCGCCTGCGCAACGCCCGTGCTGTCGATGATGCGCACTGAGCGCATCACTTCCAGCGCGTGATGTGCACGCGCGTTCCCTGGCCCGGCGTCGACTCGATATGGAACTCGCTGGACAGACGCTTGGCACCGCCGAGACCCAGGCCGAGTCCCTTGCCGGTGGTGAAGCCGTCGCGCAGCGCGACGTCCACGTCCTTGATGCCAGGCCCCTGGTCGACGAACTCGAGTCGCAGGCCGCGGCGCGGCGTGGTGACGAGTTCGATATTCACCCGGCCGCCGCCGCCGTAGTCGAGTGTGTTGCGTGCGAGTTCGCTCGCCGCCGTCACGATCTTGGTCTGGTCGACCAGACCGAGGCCTGCTTCGATAGCCACGGCCCGCACCCGCTGCCGGACCCGAACCACGTCGTCCGACGAGCGGATGTCGAGGGATTCACTCACGGTCGTCGGCGTCCTCGGCAAAACCGCCGTGGCCGATCAACGCCATGCCCCGCTCGACGTTGAGCGCGGTCTTCACTCCGGTGAGCGACAGCCCCAGCTCCACCAGCGTGATGGCGACCGCAGGCCGCATGCCCACCACCACGGTGTCGGCGTCGAGGATGCGGGAGACGGCGGCGATGTTGTCGAGCATGCGGCCAATGAAGCTGTCGACGATCTCGAGCGCTGAGATGTCGATGAGCACGCCGTTCGCGCCGGTGGCGACGATGCGGGTGCTCAGGTCTTCTTCGAGCGCCGTCGCCACGCTGTCGTGCATGTCGGCCTGGATGGTGACGAGCAGCGCCCGGCCGAGCTTGAGGATGGGAATGCGTTCCATGCGCCGGCCTCAGCGCGTGGTGTCCGGTGCGTCGCCCGCCTTGCGCAGCTTGACCACGCCCCGCCCCTGGCGCGCGAGCGCCATCGCGAAGGCGTCGGCCAGCGTGGCCTTCGACACCACCGACAGTTCGACACCGAGGTGCACCATCGTCTGCGCGATCTGCGGGCGGATGCCGCTGATGATGCAGTCGGCGCCCATGAGACGCGCCGCGGCCACGGTCTTGAGCAGGTGCTGCGCGGTGAGCGTGTCCACGGTGGGCACGCCGGTGATGTCGATGATGGCGATCTCGGCGCTCTGCGCGACGATGGCCTCCAGCAGGTTCTCCATCACCACCTGCGTGCGCTGGCTGTCGAGCGTGCCGATCAGCGGCAGCGCCAGCACGCCCTGCCACAGCTTGATCACCGGGGTGGAAAGTTCGGACAGCTCCGCCTGCTGGCGAACGATGAGGTCTTCGCGGCTGCGCTGGAAGGTCTCCATCGTCAGCAGGCCGAGCCGGTCGACCATGGCGCTGATGTGCTCGCTGACGGCGAAGGCCTGCTCGGCCGTCAGCTTGCCGCTGCCGGACAGGCTGGCGAAGAGCGGCGCCCTGAGCGAGAACACGAACAGTGCCGTCTCGCGCGGCGAAAAGCCCTGCACGGCACGTGCATACGAGAGGTCGGCGAGGAAATCGCGCACCGGCGCGTAGGCCGCATGGTCGACGTCGGCGCCGCCCGACGCGACTGCATCGCGCAGCGAGCGCAGCAGCGTCGTGCACTGGGTACTCAACTCGGCTTCGCGAATGCGCCCGCTGTCGAGCGCGCCCGCCTTGCGCAACTGGACCAGCCAGGCAGTCGCGATGTCGTCTTCTCCATCGGCAAGCACACGGGCGATGAGGGTGTCGGTTTGCGAGGGCATGTGCGGCGCAGGAAAGTGACCGAAGGCTGGCATGATCGCACGCCGACCGTACGCGGCGTGCCGTCTGCACGCGACCTCCACATGGCCAAGACTCCCGCGCCGAAAGACCTTCAACAACTGCTCGAGGCGCTGCTGCAGCCGAGTGCGCTGATCGAGCTCGGGCTGTTGCTGGCGGCGGCGCTTTTGTCGGCGCTGATCGTGCGCGCGGTGCGCGGGCCGCATGCGCCGGTGCGCTCGGTCTGGTTCGGGCGGCGCCTCGGCGACGGGCTGCTGTTCCTGCTCGTCATGCTGGTGCTGGTGCTGATTTCCGGCGCCGTGTTCGAGCGGCACTTCGAGCCGGCGTTTTTCCGCCTCGCGGTGCCCGTCCTCGTGTCCTTCGCGGTGGTGCGCCTCGTCCTGCGCGTGCTCGACGCGAGCTTTCCCGATGCCGCCTGGACTCGCAGCTTCGGACGCGCCCTGGTGTGGATCGGCACGCTGGCGGTGCTGCTGTGGATCACCGGCGTGCTGCCCTCCGTGCTGGCGCGCATGGACCAGATGCGCTGGAAGGTGGGCTCGGTGCACCTGTCGCTGCGCACGCTGGTGGAAGGCGGCTTCACCGCCTGCGTGGTGATGGTGCTGGCGTTGTGGATCGCAAGCGCCGTGGAGAAGCAGCTCATCAAGGGCACGGGCGACGACCTGTCGATGCGCATGGTGGCGGCCAACCTCATCCGCGCCGTGCTGCTGATCGTGGGCGCCATGCTGGGCCTCACGTCGCTGGGCATCGACCTCACCACGCTCAGCGTGCTGGGCGGCGCTTTAGGCGTGGGCATCGGCTTCGGTCTGCAGAAGATCGCGGCCAACTACATCAGCGGCTTCGTCATCCTGGCCGAGCGCAGCGTGCGCATCGGCGACATGGTCAAGCTCGAGGAGTTCGAGGGCCGCATCACCGACATCCGCACGCGCTTCACCGTGATCCGCGCGCTCGACGGCCGCGAATCCATCGTGCCCAACGAGATGCTGATCATCCAGCGCGTCGAGAACTCCTCGCTGGCCGATCCGCGCGTGCTGGTCTTCACCTTCGTGCGCGTGGCCTACGGCACCGACGTGCGCCGGCTGCAGCCGATGCTGGTCAACCTCATGCTCGGCATCGACCGCATCCTGCACGACCCGCCGCCGAACGCGCAGCTGGCGGAGCTGCAGCCCGACTGCATGCTGCTGCGCCTGAACTTCTGGATCCGCGACCCGGAGAACGGCCAGGGCGAGTTGCGCTCGAACGTGCACCTGGCGGTGCTCGACCTGCTGAAGGCCGAGGGCGTCGAGATTCCGCTGCCGCAGCAGCTGCTGCACATGCAGCGCGCCTCGTCGTCGGCCTTCCCGATCGCATGAGCCCGCCGGGCCGCCCCAAGGGCGAATACCGGAGTGCGCAGCACGAAGGTCTCCCAGTGACCGGGCGGGGCCTGTGCGGCGCGCTCGCCGCGCTGTGTCTTGCCGCCGGGCTGGCGGGCTGCGCGGCGCCGCCTGCCGACCCAGGCTCGGTCTCGGCCCCGATCGCGTCGAGCCCCGAGGCGGCCAGCGGCCACGCGCCCAAGCCCGGCTGGACTGCGAAGCGCTTCATGGCGGCGGCTGCGAACCCGCTCGCCGCCGAGGCCGGTGCCCGCATGCTGCGTGCTGGCGGCAGCGCGGTCGATGCGGCGGTGGCGGTGCAGATGGTGCTGACGCTGGTGGAGCCGCAGTCCTCCGGCATCGGCGGCGGGCTGTTCCTCGTGCATCACGACGGGCAGCGGGTGCAGGCTTTCGATGGCCGCGAGACGGCACCGGCCGCGGCCACGCCCGATCTGTTCTTGCAGGACGGCCGGCCGATGCGCTTTCCCGACGCCGTGGTCGGCGGCCGCTCGGTGGGTGTGCCGGGTGTGCTGCGCGCGCTGGAGCTGGCGCATCGCCAGCATGGCCGCCTGCCCTGGAACGCGCTGTTCGAGCCGGCCATCGAACTGGCCGAGCGCGGCTTCGCCGTCAGCCCGCGGCTCGCGACCCTGCTGGCCCAGCCGGGCGCGCGCGGGCTGCTGGGCGATGCGGAGGCCGCGGCCTACTTCTTCGACGCCTCGGGTGCGCCCAAGCGCGCCGGCACCTGGCTGCGCAACCCGGCGCTCGCGGCGACCTTGCGCCGTGTGGCCGAGGAGGGTGCATCGGCACTGCACGAGGGTGAGCTGGCGCAGGCCATCGTCGACAAGGTGCGCGGCCATGCCGACAACCCGGGGCGGCTGAGCCTGGCCGATCTCGCCGGCTACCGCGCGCTCGAACGCGAGGCGCTGTGTTTCGCCTGGCTCGCGTGGCGGCTGTGCGGCATGCCGCCGCCTTCATCGGGCACGGTGGCCATCGGCCAGATGCTGGGCGTGCTCGAACACTTCGATGTCGCCGAACTGAAGCCGCTGCCCCGCGGCGACGGGTGGGAAGCCGCGCCGCGCGCCGTGCACCTGTTCAGCGAGGCCGGTCGGCTGGCCTTTGCCGACCGGGCGCACTACCTGGCCGACCCGGCCTTCGTCGACGTGCCCACGCACGCGCTGCTGGACCCGGCTTACCTGCGCGGGCGCGCGGCGCTCATCGGCGAGCGCAGCATGGGCCGCGCGCGGGCCGGGGAGCCCGTGGCGATGCAGCCGGCCCGCGCCGACGACCGCAGCGCCGAGCTGCCCTCCACCTCGCACGTGTCCATCGCCGATGCGCACGGCAACGTGCTGGCCATGACCACCTCGATCGAGAACGCCTTCGGCGCGCAGCTGATGGTGGGCGGCTTTCTGCTGAACAACGAGCTGACCGATTTCTCCTTCGTGCCGTTGGAGAACGGCCGGCCGGTCGCGAACCGGGTCGAAGCCGGCAAGCGCCCGCGCTCGTCGATGTCGCCGATGCTGGTGTTCGAGCGCGAAAGCGGCCGTCTGGTGATGAGCCTCGGCTCGCCGGGCGGGCCGCTCATCATCAACTACGTCGCCAAGGCGCTGGTGGCGACGCTGGCCTGGGGCATGGATCTGCAGCAAGCCATCGCGCTGCCCAACTTCGGCTCGCGCAACGGGCCGACGGAGCTGGAGCAGGGCTTGGTGAGCCCGGCGCTGATCCAAGCGCTGCGCGAGCGCGGGCACGAGCTGGCGGTGCATCCGCAGACCAGCGGCCTGCAGGGCATCCAGCGCGTGATGCGGGGTGGCGAGCCGTTGTGGTTCGGCGCCGCCGACCCACGACGCGAGGGCGTGGCCGTCGGCGACTAGCTTGGGCTCAGTAGTTGCCGAAGGCCACCGGCGGCAAGGCCTTCAGGTGCAGATAGAGCGCGCGCGCATCGGTGTCGTTCAAGGCGCGCAGCGACGAGAACGGCATCACCGCGATGGCGCTGCCGTCGGGACGGCGCCCGCTGCGCAGCATGGCAACGAAGGACTCGGCATCGGGGTAGGCCGCGAGCGCGCTGCCTTCGCCGGGCGTCAGGTTGGCCGCAGGCGGCCAGTCGGGCGGGCCGCCGGGGATCTTGCCGCCCGACAGATGCTCGCCGTGGCAGCCGATGCACATGTTCGCGACGTAGGCGCCATGCTGCGCATTGACGCCGGCCGGCACCGGCTGCGCGGGCGGCAGGCGGTGGTCGATCTTTTCGGCCGCGTCCTGCATCAGGCCGACGCCGTAGAGCGCCATCAGCAGCGGTGGCACCTCGGCCACCAGGCTTTCGCCCGCCGCGGGCGGCATGCGGCGCATCCAGGCGACCAGCGCGCCGAGGTCTTCGTCGGTGAGCCGCGCGTAGTCTTCGCTCGGCATCACGAACGCCGGATGCCGATCGGGCTTCACGCCGTGGCGGATGGTGCGCACCCAATCCTGCACCGTGTAGGCGGCGACCACGCTGCCCGGGCCGGGGCTGATGTTGGGCGCCTTGATGCGCAGCCCCTTGCCGTCGTTGACGAATTCGCGGCCGGCGCCGTCGGCGCCGTGGCACTCGACGCAGCCGCGCGAGGCGTAGAGATAGCGCCCGCGCTCGATGCTCGCGGCGTCGCCCGGGAGGGCGATGGGCGCGACGGCGATGTCGATCATGCGCTGCGACTTGCGTTCGCCCAGCCAGGCGCCGAGCGCGAGGCTCGCGCCGCCGAGCACGGCCACGCCGGCCACAGCGACGATCGCGCGCTTGAGCCACTTGTTCATGCGCCGTGCTCCTTGTTCTGCGGCACGCCGATCGCGCGCGCGAGCTTGGCCCAGCCGATGGCGTCGAGGTGCGGCCTCACATGGGCAACGACGCCGAGAAACGCCTCGGGCGGCATGCCGGCCTTCATGCTGCCCAGCATCTCGGCGCGCTCGCCGGGATCGAGCGCGGGCACCATCCAGCGCAAGGTGAGCAGCATTTCCTCGGGGCCGATGCTCGCGAGGATGCGGTCGTGGATCTGCATCAGCTCGGCGTCGCTGTAGTGCGCGCGCAGCAGTGCGTTGTTCACCGTTTCCTCGTAGTGCATGTGCTGCAAGTTCTCGGCCACGAACAGGGCGAGGTGGCGGTACAGCCGCTGCGCCAGCAGCGGGCGTTGCGCGGGTACGCTGGCGCGCAGCGTGCGGCCTTCCAGGCGTAGCGCGTCGATGCTCTGCAGGTGCTCGACGTGGTCGTTCGCGGTGCGGTTCGCGCCGGCCGGCGAGCGGGCGTCGATGGCGCTGTGCACGAACTCGTTCTCGTGCGCCACATGGGCTGCGCACAAGGTCAGCAGGGCGTCGAGCTGGGCGCAGGCGGCACCCAGGTCGTCGGCGTCGAACACGTCGAGCCGGCCCATGCGCACGAGCGTGTCAGCCATGAAGTGGCGCAAGGCCTTGTGGATGGCCGCGTAGAGGTCGATGCGTTCAGCGGCGGCGACAGCCGCCGCGGCGGGTGGCGACCCGGCGCGCGAGCCGGCGAGGGCGGTCGTCATGGCGCTTCCTTCCTGGGGGTGTGCTGTGATGTGTTCACAGTGTTCCTGCCAAGCCGCGCCGTGGCATCGCCCGAAGGAGCCAGCGCGGGCGCGCGAAGGGCCATGCGGCCGTGCGCATGCTCAACCGCCGGAAGGCGCCTGCTCGCCGACGGGTTGCGGCGGCGCGCTGAAGACCACCACCAGTTGCAGCGGAATCGAGGCGTTGTTGACGAACTCGAACTCGACGTGCGGCGGGATCACGACGGTGCACGGCGACTGGAAGCGCTGCGGCCCGCCGTCCAGGAGCACCTTGCCGCTGCCGGCGAGTGCGACGGCGACCAGTTCACCGTCGTGGCGCTGGGCCGCCGAGTGCACGCCGGGAGCGAGCTGGTGAATCCACACCTGGAAGGCCGCGACCTCGCATGCCGGCCCGGCTGCCATGAGGCGCTGCACGCCATCGGCATCGCAAGTGCCCGGATGGGCGTGGTGAATGACGTACATGGAAGGCCCGGGAGCGAAGCTTCGATGCCTTCAGTGTCCCGAGCCGGCGGCCGGGCTGCATCGCCCGAAGGAGCCATCTGGCGTGACGCCTGCCCGGCGTCGGTGGCGTCAGCGCCGCGGGCGGCTCTTGCCTCCGCGCGGCACGGCCGAGCGCGGCGTGGTTTCCGGCGGCGGGGTGCCACCGGCCACGAGCCCGGGCGTGGGAATGCACTTCATGTGGCGCGGCGCCAGTGCATAGGTGCTGGAGCCCGAAACCGTCTGCTCCAGCGCTGCGGCCGTGATCGCGCTCAGCGCGTTCTCACAGGCCAGCCCCGAGTTGAAGCTGGCAACGACATACGGGTTGAGCCCGTAGGCGGTCATGGCAAAGGCGATCAGCGACACCACCGGGGCGGCTCCTTGTACGTCCGAGAGGACCTTGCACCATACCGGCGTGCAAACCGTTACGAGCCGCGGCGCCCGTGGCGTGCGTCACGCTTGGATGCGCCGGCGGGCGAGCGTCGACTGTAGTGGGCGCCCCGCAGGTCTACGACGACAGCCACGCGATTTCATCGTCACTGAAACCCGCGGCCCGGCGCGCTTCCTCGTTGAAGGGCGGGCGCAGGCGCGGTGCTTCGTAGCGGCGCGCGAGCTGGCGGTACAGCGGCACCGGATCCAGCCCGTCGCGCTCGCACAGCCAGCGGTACCAGCGATTGCCGATGGCGACGTGGCCGATCTCGTCGCGCAGGATGATGTCGAGGATCGCCACGGCGCGCTCGTCGCCGGCACGCTTGAGCTTCGCCTGGATCGGCGGCGTGGCGTCGAGCCCGCGGGCCTCCAGCGTGCGCGGCACCAGCGCCATGCGGGCCGTGATGTCGCCGGCCGTGCGTTCGGTCATCAGCCACAGGCCGTCGTGGGCGTCGAAGTCCCCGTAGTCGAAGCCGAGCGACTGCAGGTGCTCGCGCAGCAGCGTGAAATGCAGCGATTCTTCCGACGCCACGCGCAGCCAGTCGCGGTAGAAATCTTCGGGCATGCCGGGGAAGCGCCAGGCGGCGTCGAGCGCGAGGTTGATGGCGTTGAACTCGATGTGCGTGATGGCGTGCAGCAGCGCCGCCCGGCCTTCGAGGGTAAAAGGCGAGCGCGTGGGCACGTCCTTCGGCGGCACGAGACGCGGGCGGGCGGGGCGGCCGGGGAGGTGCGCCGGCTCGGCGAGCACGTCGTCGATGCCGAGGGCGGCGCCGTCGAGTTCGGCGAAGAGCGAACGGGTCTGCGCCGCCTTTCCGGCCGGGTCGTTCACGCACAGGATCTGCAGCGCGCGTGCGCGAAGGGTCATGGGGGCCATCCGTAAAATTATCGGCTTGTCTTCACGGTGAAAAGCCATGGCCCTGTACCAGCTCGATGAACACGCGCCGCAACTGGCCGAAGGCGCCTGGGTGGCTGACAGCGCCCAGGTCATCGGCAACGTGGTGCTCGAAGAGAACGCGAGCGTGTGGTTCGGCGCCGTGCTGCGCGGCGACACGGAAACGCTGACGGTGGGGCGCAACTCCAATGTGCAGGACGGCACGGTGGTGCATGCGGACCACGGCTTTCCGGTGGTGATCGGCGAGAACGTGACGGTGGGCCATCAGGTGATGCTGCACGGCTGCACCATCGGAGACGGCTCGCTCATCGGCATCCAGGCCGTGATCCTCAACGGCGCGAAGATCGGCCGCAACTGCCTCGTCGGCGCCGGCGCGCTGGTGACCGAGGGCAAGGAGTTTCCCGACAACTCCATGATCATCGGCTCGCCGGCGAAGGCGGTGAAGCAGTTGTCGCCGGAGCAGGCGGAGCGCCTGCGCCATGGGGCGCTGCACTACGTCGACAACGCGACGCGCTTCAAGAACGGCTTGAAGAAGATCGGCTGAGGTATGAGGCAGACGGAGTGGATCGCGTCCACGCGGGCCGAGCGCCGGGCCGCTCCCAAGCCGGCCCGCATCCCCTCGGGGGATCGGCTGCGGTACGCCGCAGACGAGGGGCTGTCATGAGCGAGCTGTACAAGTTCATCTTCGAGGGGCTGCCGGTGCGCGGCATGATCGTGCGTCTGACAGAGAGCTGGCAGGAAGTTCTGCAGCGGCGCGAGGCGGCGAGGGATGCGTTTCCGCAGCCCGTGCAGCACCTGCTGGGCGAAATGGCCGCCGCCGCCACGCTGATGCAATCGAACATCAAGTTCAACGGCGCGCTGGTGCTGCAGGTCTTCGGCGACGGGCCGGTGAAGCTCGCGGTGGCCGAAGTGCAGCCGGATCTCGCGTTTCGCGTGACCGCGAAGGTGGTGGGCGAAGTGCCGGCCGATGCGCGCCTGGAGGCGATGCTCAACGTGCACGGCCAGGGCCGCTGCGCGATCACGCTCGACCCGAAGGACAAGCAGCCCGGCCAGCAGGCTTACCAGGGCGTGGTGCCCTTGCACGGCGACCAGCGCGAGCCGCTGCAGCAGCTCAGCGAGGTGCTGGAGCACTACATGCTTCAGTCGGAACAGCTCGACACGCGGCTCATCCTCGCGGCCGACGATCGTGTGGCTGCGGGCCTGCTGATCCAGCGCCTGCCGGTCGAAGGCTCGGGCAACCTGGGTGCGCGCAACGAAGACGAGATCGGCCTGAACGAGGCCTTCAACCGCATCGCCACGCTTGCCGCCACGCTCACGCGCGAGGAACTGCTGGCACTAGACCCGCAGGCCGTGCTGCATCGCCTGTTCTGGGAAGAGCAGGTGCGCCTGTTCGAGCCGCATCAGCCACGTTTTGCCTGCACGTGCTCGCGCGAGCGCGTCGGGAAGATGCTTGGGAGCCTGGGCCGCGAAGAGGTCGACGGCATCGTGCTCGAGCAAGGGCGGGTGGAGATCGGCTGCGACTTCTGCGGCACCAAGTACCACTTCGACGCGGTGGACGTGGGCGAACTGTTCACGCCGGCGAGCAATCAGCCGCCGGGGTCGCAGGCCTTGAACTGAGCCGCTTCAGCGCGGCAGCAGCGAATGCCGTTCGCAATCGCCATCGCTGCAGCGCTCGCACACCCACTGCCAGCGCGGATTTCCCGCGGCTTCGTCGTCAGGCGAATCACGCCGCAGCGCATGGCGTAGCGCGCGGGAGGCTGAGGCCAGCCGCTGCGGCCCGGCGCCTGACACCACCGACCAGCCGATGCCCGCGCGCTGCAGGGACGCACGCACCAGCGCATCGACCGGCGCCTGCACATGCGGGCCGTCGCGCTGCAGGCCGTCGGGCAGCCAGGGCAGGTCGAGCGCCGTGAGCAGGGTCAGGTCGCAGCGGCGATGCGCGGCCTCGGCCATCGGGTAGAGAGAGCAGTCGTCGAAGACCAGATCGCTGTAGGCGGCAATCATCAGCGCCGTGGTGTCGGCGATCACCACCTCGTGCGAGGCAGCGGCGGCCTCGATGCGGTGGGTCTGTTCTTCCGCGATGCCCGCCTGCTCCTCGCGGCGCGGCGTGCGGCCGGCGTCGATGCAGAACTGGCGCAGCACTTCGGGCACCAGCGCGATCGAGGCATGGCCTTCATCCGCCAAACCCGCGTGCAGTTGCGCGGCAAGCGTGGTCTTGCCCGAGCTCTCAGCGCCAAGCAGCGCAACGACAAACCCTCGGCTCATGCCCGTGCGATCCGCCGCCATTCACGCCAGCCGATGACCGACATGGCGATGAACAGCGCGTAGAGCAGCACCGTGAGCCATAGCCCCTTGTAGGCGAACAGCCCGACGCTCACCACGTTGACGACGATCCACGCCAGCCAGTTTTCCACGTACTTGCGGCCCAGCAGCCACTGGCCGACGATGCTGCCCGCGGTCGGGAAGGCGTCCCACCACGGTACGTCGGAATCGGTGAAGCGGCGCAGGAAGAGGCCGATCAATGGCCAGGTGATGGCAAGCGCCAGCAGCGCGTTCCAGCGCCCGCGCGTCGACAGGCTGTGCACATGCAGGCGCGTGCCGTCGGGCGCACGGCCAGCCAGCCATTGCCACCAGCCCCAACCCGCCACGACGATGAACAGCAGTTGCAGATTGGCTTCGCCGTACAACCGGCTGTTCCAGAACAGCGCGAAGTACAGCAGGGAACTCGCCATCGCCAGCGGCCAGGCGACGGGGTTCACGCGGATGTTGAACACCACCATCGCGACTGCCAGCACGAAGGCGACGATCTCGAGCCAAGTGACTGGCGCGCCCCACAGCGTGAAGGCGGCGGCGAAGAAGGGCTGCAGCGCGTCGAGCACGGGTGCCGGAGGTCAGCGCCGCGGGGCGCTGATCTGCACCATGATCTCGTCGGGCTTGACCATGCCCAGCTCGAAGCGCGCTTTCTCCTCGACCATCTCGAGGCCTTCCTTCAGGTCGGTCACTTCGGCGGCAAGGCGCTCGTTGCGCGCGCGGGCCACGTCGTTGACCGCCTTCTGCTCATCGAGCTGCGACTGCAGCGCCATCACGCGCGGCACGCTGCCGCGGCCGAACCACAGGTTGGTCTGAACCAATCCCAGCAGAACCACCAGGGCGAGCGAGAGCAGACGCATGACGGCTCGGTGCGGCAGCCGCTACAGGCTCAACGCAGGTTGTAGAAGGCGGCGCGGCCGGGGTAGGTCGCCACGTCGCCCAGGTCTTCTTCGATGCGCAGCAGCTGGTTGTACTTGGCTGTGCGGTCCGAACGAGACAGCGAACCAGTCTTGATCTGGCCGGCGTTGGTGCCCACCGCGATGTCGGCAATGGTGGAGTCTTCCGTCTCGCCCGAGCGGTGGCTGATGACGGCCGTGTAGTTCGCGCGCTTGGCCATCTCGATGGCGGCGAAGGTCTCGGTGAGCGTGCCGATCTGGTTGATCTTGATGAGGATCGAGTTGGCGATGCGCCTGTCGATGCCTTCCTTCAGGATCTTCGTGTTCGTCACGAACAGGTCGTCGCCCACGAGTTGCACCTTCTGCGCCAGGCGCTCGGTGAGGTGTTTCCAGCCGTCCCAGTCGCCTTCGGCCATGCCGTCTTCGATGCTGATGATGGGGTACTTGTCGCACCAGGTGGCGAGCACGTCGGTCCACTCGTTGGCCGCGAGCACCAGGCCTTCGCCGTCGAGGTGGTACTTGCCGTCCTTGAAGAACTCGCTGGCCGCGCAATCGAGGCCGAGGGCGATCTGCTCACCGGCGGTGAACCCCGCCTTGTCGATGGCTTCGAGGATGAGCTGGATGGCCGCCTCATGGCTGGCGACGCTGGGCGCGAAGCCGCCCTCGTCGCCGACGGCCGTGCTCATCTTGCGGTCGTTGATCAGGCTCTTGAGCGCATGGAACACCTCCGCCCCATAGCGCACCGCTTCGCGGAAGCTCGGCGCGCCGACCGGGATGATCATGAACTCCTGCAGGTCGAGGTTGTTGTTGGCGTGCGCGCCGCCGTTGATGACGTTCATCATCGGCACGGGCATCTGCATCGCGGCCGAGCCGCCGAAGTAGCGGTACAGCGGCAGGCCCGACTCTTCGGCCGCAGCGCGCGCCACGGCCATCGAGACGGCCAGCGTGGCGTTGGCGCCGAGGCGGCTCTTGTTGTCGGTGCCGTCCAGGTCGATCAAGGTGCGGTCGAGAAAGGCCTGTTCCGAGGCATCGAGGCCGAGCACGGCTTCGCTGATCTCGGTGTTGACGTTCTCCACCGCTTTCAGCACGCCCTTGCCGAGGTAGCGGCTCTTGTCGCCGTCGCGCAGCTCGATGGCTTCGCGCGAGCCGGTGGACGCGCCCGAAGGCACTGCCGCGCGGCCCATGGTGCCGGACTCCAGCAGCACGTCGCATTCGATGGTGGGGTTGCCGCGGCTGTCGAGGATCTCGCGGCCGACGATGTCAACGATGGCACTCATTCAGGTTCCTTTGGGAGGGCTTGCTTGTGGATTCTTTGCGGGTGCCGGCGCTCAGGCGAGACCATCGACGACCACCATGCGCATCACGCCGGCGCCTTCGCGCAGCGTGCGGGCATGGGTGTAGGTCTCGCTCTCGTAGAAGGCGCGGGCCTTGGCGCGGTCGGGAAAGCGCAGCACAACGAGGCGGCCGGGCGTCCACGGGCCTTCGAGCACCTCGAACTCGCCGCCGCGCACCAGCACTTCGGCGCCGTGCTCCTGCATGGCGCGGGTGCTCCATTCGCGGTACTGGGCCATCTTGGCGGGGTCGGTGACGGTCACGTCGGCGAGGATGTAGGCGCTCATCTGATCTCTCCGTGCTTCGCGCTACCCGCAAGGCATGAACCGGAGATCAAGCGAACGCCGCGGGTCCGGCTCCGCTGGTCCGCTGGTGTTGCCCCCTTCGAGGGGGCGCGCGAAGCGCGTAGGGGGTGGGTCATTTCAGCAGGAGAAGTCGTTTTCGAGCAGCGGCCGCTGCTTGACCAGGCGATCGAGCGCGACGAGTTGTTCCAGCAGCGCCTCCATGCGCCCCAGCGGCACGGCGTTCGGGCCGTCGCTCATCGCGTTCGCGGGGTCGGGATGCGTTTCCATGAACACACCTGCCACGCCCACCGCAATGGCCGCGCGCGACAGCACCGGCACGAACTCACGCTGGCCGCCCGAACTCGTGCCCTGGCCGCCGGGCAGTTGCACCGAATGCGTGGCATCGAAGACCACCGGCGCATTCGTCTCGCGCATGATCGCGAGGCTGCGCATGTCGGACACGAGGTTGTTGTAGCCGAAGCTCGCGCCGCGCTCGCAGGCCATGAACACGTCGTCGGGCAGGCCCTTCTCGCGCGCGGCGGCGCGGGCCTTGTCGATCACGTTCTTCATGTCGTGAGGCGCGAGGAACTGGCCCTTCTTGATGTTCGCCGGCTTGCCGCTTTGCGCCACGGCGCGGATGAAGTCGGTCTGGCGGCACAGGAACGCGGGCGTCTGCAGCACGTCGACAACCGACGCCACCCTCGGTACCTCGGCCTCGGTATGCACATCGGTGAGGATCGGCACCTGCAACTCGCGCTTCACCTTGGCGAGGATCTCGAGCCCCTTGTCCATGCCCGGGCCGCGAAACGAGGTGCCACTCGAACGGTTAGCCTTGTCGTAGCTGCTCTTGAAGATGAACGGGATGTCCAGCGCCGAAGTGATTTCCTTCAACCGCCCGGCCACGTCCATCTGCAGCTGTTCCGACTCGACGACGCAGGGGCCTGCGATCAGGAAGAAGGGCTTGTCGAGGCCCACATCAAAGTTGCACAACTTCATGCCGGCACCTTCTGAGCGGATTCGGCGCGTGCGGCCTGATGGGCCAGTGCTGCCTGGATGTAGGAAGTGAACAGCGGATGCCCGTCCCACGGCGTGGACTTGAACTCCGGGTGGAACTGCACACCCATGAACCACGGATGCTCGCTCTGCGGCAGTTCGACGATCTCGGTGAGCTTCTCGCGCTGCGTGAGCGCCGAGATCACGAGGCCCGCCTCTTCGAGCTTGCCGAGGTAGTTGACGTTGGCCTCGTAGCGGTGGCGATGCCGCTCGGTCACCACGTTGCCGTAGATCTTGTGGGCCAGCGTGCCCGGCTTCACGTCGGAGCTTTGCGCGCCCAGGCGCATGGTGCCGCCGAGGTCGGAGCTGGCGCTGCGCGTCTGGATGGAGCCGTCCGCGTCTTGCCATTCCTCGATCAGCGCGATCACGGGCTCGGGGGTCGACGTATCGAACTCGGTGCTGTTGGCCTCGGCCAGACCGGCCTTGTGGCGCGCGTACTCGATGGTCGCGACCTGCATGCCCAGGCAAATGCCGAGGTAGGGCAGCTTGTGCTCGCGCGCGAACTGCGCCGTGAGGATCTTGCCCTCGACGCCGCGCTTGCCGAAGCCGCCGGGCACGAGGAGGGCGTCGAAGCGTTCGAGCTCGCCCACGCTCTCGGGCGTGAGCGTCTCCGAATCCACGTACTCGATGTTCACGCGTGCGTGGTTGTGGATGCCGGCATGGCGCAGCGCCTCGTTGAGCGACTTGTACGAATCCGACAGGTCGGTGTACTTGCCGCACATGCCGATGGTCACCGTGTGTTGCGGCTGCTCGACCTCGCGCACCAGGGCGTCCCAGCGCTTGAGGTTGGCGGGTGGCGTGTTGATGCGCAGCTTGTCGCACACCAGGCCGTCGAGCCCCTGCTCGTGCAGCATGCGCGGCACCTTGTAGATGGTGTCCACGTCCCACATCGAGATCACGCCCCATTCGGCGACGTTGGTGAAGAGCGAGATCTTCTCGCGCTCTTCGTCCGGGATGCGGCGGTCGGCGCGGCAAAGCAGCGCGTCGGGCTGGATGCCGATCTCGCGCATCTTCTGCACCGTGTGCTGCGTGGGCTTGGTCTTCAGTTCGCCGGCGGCGGCGATGTACGGCACGTAGGTCAGATGGACGAAGGCCGAGTTGTTCGGTCCCATGCGCAGGCTCATCTGGCGCACCGCTTCGAGGAAGGGCAGCGACTCGATGTCGCCCACCGTGCCACCGATCTCGACGATGGCCACGTCCACCGGCTTGTCGCTGCCGATGCCGGCGCCGCGCTTGACGAAATCCTGGATCTCGTTGGTGACGTGCGGAATCACCTGTACCGTCTTGCCGAGGTAGTCGCCGCGGCGCTCTTTCTCGATCACGCTCTTGTAGATCTGGCCGGTGGTGAAGTTGTTGGCCTTCTTCATCCGCGTGGTGATGAAGCGCTCGTAGTGGCCGAGGTCGAGGTCGGTCTCCGCACCGTCGTCGGTGACGAAGACCTCGCCGTGCTGGAACGGCGACATCGTGCCCGGATCGACGTTCAGGTACGGATCGAGCTTGATGAGGGTGACTTTGAGGCCGCGCGATTCAAGGATCGCAGCCAGTGATGCAGCCGCGATGCCCTTGCCCAGCGAGGACACCACACCGCCGGTGACAAAGACGAACTTGGTCATTGCGTTCGGCAAGGCGCTCACGCGTTTGCCATCGTGGTAAAGCGCGATTATAGGCAGGCGGTTTCGCCGCCGAGCCCTGCCGGCGCCGGGGTTGGACGGCCTTTTTCGAAGCGTTCGATCCAGCGGATGACCTCGGCCGCGGTCTCGCTCGGATGCTCGAACGGAAAGAGGTGCGAGCCGTCGATCCACGACATCCGCCCGCGCGTGATGCGCCGCGTCGCGTCCAGCCCCAGCAGCCGGATTTCCGTCGACCGGCGCCCACCGACGAAGGCCGCCGAGCAGCCCAGTCGTCGGCTGCGCAGCACCCGCGTCATGTGGTGCGGCAGCGTTTCATAGATGCGGCTTTCAATGTCGCGGCGGAAGGCGAGCCGGTGCTGTTCATCGCCGGCTTCGAGGCCGCTGCGGATGTAGTCGCGCAGCACCTCCTGGTCCCAGCGCGCGAACATCGGCTTCATCGCGAAATGGTCGAAGGCGGCGCTCGGCGTCGGCCAGTGCTCGCGGCGCTTGCGCGAGACGTAAGAGGGCGAGAAGCGCCGCACCGCACCGGTGAGCTTGAAGAGGCCGATCAGGCTGCCGCGCAGCGTGGAGGGGATGGGCGAGTCGAGCAGCACCACGCCCGCGGCGAGATCCGGCCGGTGTGCCGCCGCCAGTGCGCTGAGAAAACCGCCCAGCGAATGCCCGACCAGCCAGGCCGGCCCCTCGGCCTCCACCTCGATGAAGTGGATGAGCTGGTCGCGCAGGTGCGGCCAGTTGCTCGTGACCGGGTAGCGCGGGTCGTGGCCGAATTTTTCGATGGCACGAACGCGGTAGCCCGCGGCCTGCCACTGCTTGAAGAGCACGCGGTAGGTGCCGGCGGGGAAGCCGTTCGCATGCGAGAAGACGATGGTTCGGGAGGTCGGCATTCAGATGAGCTTCTGCCCCGGGTCGGTGATCTTGCGCATCGGCTCGTAGCGCCCGGTGGCGGACTTCAGCGGATGCGCCGTCGCACCGCCGTTCCACTGCGGATCCTCGATCGACTCGAACACCTGCCGCAGCCGCTGGCCCCAGGTGCTGCGGATCATGTGGAAGTACGGGTTGTCGGCATCGATGCAGACGATCTGCTGCGTTTGCAGCCGGTCGCGTTCGTAGACGATGAGGTCCAGCGGCAACCCCACCGACAGATTGGACTTGAGCGTGGAGTCCATGGACACCAGCGCGCACTTGGCGGCTTCGTCCAGCGGCGTGGCCGGCGTGATCATGCGATCGAGCACCGGCTTGCCGTACTTCGACTCGCCGATCTGGTAGTAGCAGGTCTCGCGCGTGGCCTCGATGAAGTTGCCGGCGGCGTAGACGAGGAACAGGCGCATCGCCTCGCCCTTGATCTGCCCGCCGAAGATCATCGCGGCGTTGAAGTCCATGCCCGACTGCTTGAGCGCCGCGCCGTCCTGGTCGTACACGCGGCGGATGGCACTGCCGAGCACGCGCACCGCGTCGAACAGGCTGGTCGCGTTCCAGATGGTGAGCGGCGGCTTGTCGCCATTGGGCAGTTCCTCGGTCTGCAGCAGCTCGCGCACCGATTGCGAGATCGACAGGTTGCCCGCCGTCTGCAGCACCATGAAACGATCGCCCGGTTGCTCGTACACCATGACCTTGCGGTAAGTGCTGATGTGGTCGAGCCCGGCGCTGGTGCGCGAGTCGGAGAGGAACACGAGCCCGGCGTCGAGCTTGATGCCGATGCAGTAGGTCATGGCGTGCCTTCGAGCGTGGCTTTCAGCCGGTAGAGCGCGTCCAGCGCCTCCTTCGGCGAGAGCGAATCGGGGTTGAGCGCGGCAAGCGCCTTTTCGGCGGCGGAGCGCTCGTGCACCGGCGCCGCGGCGGGCGCGGCGAACAGGTCGATCTGCGCGTCGTCGGCCTTCTGCTGCGCTTCGAGCGACTCAAGCGTGGCGCGCGCCTGGCGCACCAGCGACGCGGGCATGCCGGCGAGACGCGCCACCTGCACGCCGTAGCTGCGGCTGGCCGGGCCGGGCTGGATGTCGTGCAGGAAGACGATGTCGTCGCCGGTTTCCGCCGCCGACACGTGCATGTTCAAGGCGCGCGCATGTTTCTCCGGGAAGCGCGTCAGCTCGAAGTAGTGGGTGGCAAACAGCGTGAAGGCGCGGCTGCGTTCGTGCAGATGGCTCGCGATGGCGCCGGCGAGCGCGAGGCCGTCGAAGGTCGAGGTGCCGCGGCCGATCTCGTCCATCAGCACCAGCGAATGTTCGGTGGCGGCGTGCAGGATGGCCGCCGCCTCGGTCATCTCCAGCATGAAGGTCGACTGCGCGTTCGCCAGATCATCGGCGGCACCGATGCGCGTGTGGATGGCGTCGATCGGCCCGAGCCGGCAGCTCGTGGCCGGCACGTGCGAGCCAATGGCCGCGAGCAGCGCGATCAGCGCCACCTGCCGCATGAAGGTGCTCTTGCCGCCCATGTTGGGGCCGGTGATGACGAGCATCTTGCGCGCGGCATCGAGCCGGCAGTCGTTGGGCATGAAGCTGCCGGCGCCGGTTTCCAGCAGACGCGCCTCGACCACCGGATGGCGCCCGGCCTGGATGTCGATGCAGGGCTCGCGCACGAACTGTGGGCGGCACCAGTTCAGCGTGGCCGAACGTTCGGCCAGCGCCGTCAGCACGTCGAGGCTCGCGAGTGCCTGGGCCACCGCAGCCAGCGCTTCCACATGCGGCTGCAGCGCAGCCAGCAGTTGTTCGTACAGCAGCTTCTCGCGTGCCAGCGCGCGGTCTTGTGCCGACAGCGCCTTGTCCTCGAAGGTCTTGAGTTCGGGCGTGACGAAGCGCTCGGCGTTCTTCAGCGTCTGGCGGCGCTGGTAGTCGGCGGGCACCTTGTCGGCCTGGCTTTGGGTCACCTCGATGTAGAAGCCGTGCACGCGGTTGAACTGCACGCGCAGGTTGGCGATGCCGGTGCGCTGGCGCTCGCGCGCTTCCAGATCGAGCAGGTAGGCGTCGCAGTTCTGGCTGATGCCTCGCAGCTCGTCGAGTTGCGAATCGAAGCCTTCGGCGATGACGCCGCCGTCGCGAAGCAGTACCGCCGGTTCTTGCGCGAGCGCCGCGCTCAGCAGGGCGGCAATGCCCGGCGAAGGCGTCAGCGATTCGGCCAGCATGTCGAGCAGCACAGCGGCGCCTGTCGGCACCTGCTTGCGCAAGGCCGGCAGCAACTGCAGCGTGGCGCGCAGGCCGGTGAGTTCCCTCGGACGCACCTGGCGCAGCGCGACGCGCGAGGTGATGCGCTCGACGTCGCACACGCCGCGCAAGGATTCGCGCAGCGCTTGCGGATTCACGTCGAGCAGCACGTCGATCGCGTCGTGCCGCTGCGTCGCGACGGTGCGCTCGCGCAGCGGGTGCGTGAGCCAACGCCGCAAGGTGCGGCTGCCCATGCCGGTGCGGCAGGTGTCGAGCAGCGAGAGCAGGGTGGGCGAATCTTCGCCGCGCAGGGTTTGCGTCAATTCGAGATTGCGCACGGTGGTGGGCGGCAGATCGAGCAACTCGCTCGTGCGCTGCACCTCAAGCGTTCGCACATGCGACAGCGCCTGGCCTTGTGTGTGCTCGGCATAAGCGAGCAGCGCAGCGGCCGCGGCATGCGCCACGCTCAACTCCTGCGCATTGAAGCCGGCGAGGCTCGCCACGCGCAGTTGCTCGCACAGTTTGCGCAGGCCCAGCGCCGAATCGAACTGCCATGCGGGGCGATGGGTGACGGCGAGACGCGCCTGTTCCAGCGCCGATGGCACCTGGTCGCGGTCGACGAGGGCTTCGCTCGCGTTCAATCGCGTGAGCCAGCCGGCGAGTTCGGCATCCGAGCATTCCGCCAGGCCGAGCTGGCCGCTCGTGAGTCCGAGCCAGGCGATGCCCCAGGTGACCACGCCGCGCTGGGTGCGCGAGGAGAGGGCGAGCAGCAACGCATCGCTCTTGTCCGACAGCAGTTCGGTATCCGTCACCGTGCCCGGCGTGACCACGCGCACGACCTTGCGTTCCACAGGGCCCTTGGCCGTGGCCACATCGCCCACCTGCTCGGCAATCGCCACCGCCTCGCCCATGCGAATGAGCCTGGCGAGGTAGTTCTCCACCGCGTGCACCGGCACGCCCGCCATCACCACGGGCTCGCCGGCGCTCTGGCCGCGCGTGGTGAGCGTGATGTCGAGCAGGCGGTTGGCGCGGCGCGCGTCGTCGAAGAACAGCTCGTAGAAATCGCCCATGCGATAGAACACGAGCGTGTCGGGATGCTCAGCTTTGATGCGCAGGTACTGCTGCATCATCGGCGTGTGACCGGCCAGCGACGGCGCGGCGCCGCTGTCCTGTGCTGGGGTGCGCACGGCTGGTTCGTTCATCGTGGTGTGTGGGCGGTGACGGGCCGCTGTTGCCCGGTTCGCACTCTCGGTCGTCGACGAGGCGCGCGGGCATGGGATTGTCGCTGCAATCGTGGCCTGCCTAAGATGCCCGGCACACAAACGCCAGGGAGAGAGGAATGAACTTTGCTCGCATGGCCGCGACCGTCGCGGCCGCTACCCTCCTGATGCTGGCCGGCTGCGCGACGCCGTCGCCCGACGACAGCGAATCGAAGGTCCCGCCGCCGGCACCCGCGCCGGTTGCGCCGGAGCCAGCACCGGCAGCGCCATCACCTCCACCGCTGCCCCCGGCGCCTTTCACGGCGGCCATCGAACGTGCCGGCGACAAGCTCTTCGCTTCGGGCACGACCAGCCTCGGCGTGGCAACTCGCGTGCTGGTGATAGACCCGCTCATCGACGGCGCCTCCGGCCAGCAGACTGCTGGCACGGTGCAACTGGGCGAGCGGCTGGCCGCGATCGTGAAGGCGCGCTACCCGATGTGGACCGTGCAGCCGCTCACCCGCGAAGCGCTCGATGCGAAGCCGCTGCTGCTCATCGGCACGCTCACGCCCATCAACACGACCAACGCGGTGAACGAGGTGGCCGATGCGTTCCGCATCTGCCTGCGCCTCATCGACCTGCGCAACGGCCGCGTGGTGGCACGCCACCTCGATCGCGCGACGGTCGACAGCGTGGACGCCGAACCGACGCGCTTCTTCCGCGACAGCGCGACCTGGCATCGCGGCAAGGCTGTGAGCGGCTACATCAAGTCGTGCCACGCCACAGCGATCGGCGATCCGATCGATCCCGACTACCTGAGGGGCCTGCCCGCGGCGGCGGTGCTCAACGAAGCGCTGGCGGCCTACAGCGCCAACCAGCTGCGCGACGCCTATCGCCTGTACCGCAGCGCGGCAGAACTGGCCGAGCCCGACGACCTGCGCGTGCTCAACGGCCAGTACCTGACGAGCTGGCGCCGTGGCCGCCACACGGAGGCGGCGGGCGTGTTCGACAAGATCGTGCAGGCCGGGCTCGATGCGAACAAGCTCTCGCTCAAGCTGCTGTTCGCGCCGGGAAGCACCCGTCTGCTGGCGAGCGGCGATCTGCCGGCGCAGTACACGATGTGGCTGCGCACGGTGGGCAAGCGTTCGTCGGCCGGCGATGACTGCCTGCGCGTCGTCGGCCACAGCAGCCGCACCGGCACGGCGGCCGTCAACGAGGAGTTGTCGCAACGCCGCGCCGAAGCCGTCAGGCACCGCCTCGAAGCGAGCGCGCCCAAGCTGCGCAAGCGCATTGCCGTGGAAGGCATGGGGTGGCGCCAGAACCTCATTGGTCTCGGCACCGACGACTTGCGCGATGCGCTTGACCGCCGGGTCGAGTTCCGCGTGGTGCCGTGCTCGGTGGGCTAGGACCACCCCCTACGCGCTTCGCGCGCCCCCTCAAGGGGGCACCGCTGGCGGGCCGGCAAAGCCGGTCCCGCGGCGGCCGCTTGATCGTCGGCCTGCGCGGCGCGGGTCAGAGCTTGGGCCCCGCGTCCGTCCGGCGGATGCGCACGGGCTTGCGCACGACTGGCTCGGCCGGCGGCGCTTCGGCGCTCGCGGCTAGTGCCTGTTCGGGCGTGAGCCCGATCTGTGTCGTCGCGGCGGCGTGCACCTCGTCCTCGGCGATCACGTGGGTGAAGGGCGAGAGCATCTGCACGAGTTGCCCGTAGATCTTCGGGTTGCCGGCCACCACTTCGCGCTGGTACAGGAAGTCGGCGTCGCCGGTGAAGTTGCCGATCAGCCCGCCGGCCTCGGTGATCATCAGCGATGCGGCGGCCATGTCCCAGGGGCTGAGGCCCGTCTCGAAGAAGCCGTCGTACCAGCCCGCCGCCACGTAGCACAGGTCGAGCGCCGCCGCGCCTGGGCGGCGCAGGCCGGCACAGGAACGCGACACCAGCTCGAACATCTGCATGTAGCGCTTGAAGTTGTCGCCCCGGCGGAACGGAAAGCCGGTGCCGATCAGGCAATCGGCCATGCGATTGCGGCGCGAGACGCGCAGGCGCTTGTCGTTCAGGAAGGCGCCGCGGCCCTTGGAGGCGTAGAAGAGGTCGTTGCGCGTTGGGTCGTACACCACGGCCTGCTGGATCTGACCGCGGAACGCCAGCGCGATCGACACCGCATACGCCGGAAAGCCGTGGATGAAGTTGGTGGTGCCGTCCAGCGGATCGATGATCCAGAGGTACTCGCTGTCCTTCGCACCATGCGCGCGGCCCGATTCTTCAGCCAGGATGCCGTGGTCCGGATAGGCGGCAAGAAGGGTTTCGATGATGGCGCGCTCCGCCGCCTGGTCCACCTCCGTCACGAAGTCGTTGGGCGACTTGGTGTTCACCTTCAGCAGGTCCACGTCGAGCGACGCGCGATTGATGATGGTCCCCGCCGCACGAGCCGCCTTGACGGCGATATTGAGCATGGGGTGCAACGCTTGCGACATGGGAATTCCTGCGGCGGGACGAGAGGGGGATGGCGGGAAGAAAGAGCGTGCAGGCGCGGCGAACGGTGAGGCCGGCGAAGCGCTGCAGATAATGCCGATTTTAGCCGGCGCCCCTGTGCGCCTGCGGCGCGAGCGCATGCCGGACTCCACACGTTTCATCCTGCTCAACACCAGCCATCCCGGCAATGTCGGCGCGGCCGCGCGGGCGATGAAGGTGATGGGGTTTTCCGATCTGGTGCTGGTCGCGCCGCGCTTTGCCGACGTGCTGCAGATGCCCGAGGCGACGGCCTTCGCCAGCGGTGCCACCGACGTGCTGCAAAGCGCGCGCATCGTGCCCGACATCGCGCAGGCGCTGGACGGCATCACCTTCGCGGTCGCGACAGCCATGACGGCGCGCGACTTCGGCCCGCCCACGCGCGCGCCGCGTGAACTGTTCGCCGAACTGGCGCCGGGCGGGCATCGTGTGGGCTTCGTGTTCGGCTCCGAGCGCTACGGCGTCGCCAATGAAGATGTGTACCGCTGCCACGCCTGCATCAGCATCCCGACGCATCCTGACTACGGCTCGCTGAACCTGTCGCAGGCGGTGCAACTCGTCGCCTACGACTGGCGCCAGGCGCTCGGCGGGTTTGGCGTGACGCGGCGGCCCGATCCGGCGCTGGCGGATGCGCGCGCGGTGCAGGGCACGCTCGAACATTGGCGTGGCACGCTCGAAGCGCTGGGCTTTCTCGACCCGAACGCGCCCAAGAAACTGATGCCCCGGCTCAACCAGCTCGCCAACCGCGCGCAGCTGAGCGACGCCGAAGTGCACATCCTGCGCGGCATCGCGCGGGCCATCGACAAGGCCGTCGCGGCGGCCGACAAGGGCACCAGCGAACCCTGATCCTGCCGGGCCGGCCACACCCTTGCCGGCGTCTCGATTCGGGCCCCGCCGCTAAACTGCCGCGACCTTTCGCCCCGGCCACGCCATGTTCCAGCGCCTCAGAGAAGACATCGCCTGCATCCTCGAGCGCGACCCCGCCGCGCGTTCGACGTGGGAGGTGCTCACCTGTTATCCGGGCCTGCATGCGCTGGTGATGCACCGCATCGCGCACCGTTGCTGGACCGGCGGCTGGCTGTGGCTCGGGCGCTTCGTCTCGCATCTGTCGCGCATGTTTACCGGCATCGAGATCCATCCGGCCGCGGTGATCGGACGGCGCGTGTTCATCGACCACGGCATGGGCATCGTCATCGGCGAAACCGCCGAGATCGGCGATGAATGCACGATCTACCAGGGCGTGACGCTCGGCGGCACGGCGCTCTACAAGGGGGCCAAGCGCCATCCGACGCTGGGCCGAGGCGTGGTCGTGAGCGCGGGCGCGAAGGTGCTCGGCGGCTTCACGGTCGGCGACGGCGCGCGTGTCGGCTCCAACGCGGTGCTGCTCAAGCCCGTGCCGCCCGGCGCCACGGCGGTAGGCATTCCGGCGCGCATCATCGAAGCCCAGGCGGATGCGGTGCGCGAAGAGGCCTCGGCGCGCATGGGCTTCTCGGCCTACGGTGTCACGCAGGGCGACGACCCGGTGGCGCAGGCGATGAAAGGGCTGATCGACCATACGGCCGGGCACGAGCACCAGATCGCGCTGCTGTGGGCGGCGGTCGAGAAGCTCTCCGGCCGGCGCGTGGACGACGACTGCGTGCCCGACGACGCGCAGACCACCGAGCACTTCGATGCCGAGCGCCTGAACCAGCTCGTGAAGTAGCGCCGCGCGGCACGCGCATTGCCCGCTCTCCCTGATCCGGCTTCGTGCCGTTTCATCAGGAGAAGCTCATGGCTCATGAACAGTTCGCGGCCTGCATCGAGGCCTGCCAGCAGTGCGCCAGCGCGTGCGACCACTGCAGCACCGCGTGTCTCGCGGAGGATGACGTGAAGGCGATGGCCCGCTGCATCGCACTCGACATGGACTGCGCCGGCATCTGTCGTTATGCGGCCGGCGCCATGGCACGCGGCAGCGAGATGGCGCAGTCGGTGTGCGCACTGTGCGCCGACATCTGCGAAGCCTGCGGCGAAGAATGCGGCCGCCATGCGATGGGCCACTGCCAGGAATGCGCCGAGGCGTGCCGCCGCTGTGCGGCCGAGTGCCGGCGCATGTCGCAGGCCTCGGTCAAGGCCGGTACCGCACGAGGCGCAAGCGCCGGCGCGCACCACTGAACGGCGCGCCTCGAGTCGCGCCGGGTCAGGCGGCCGGTGTCGACCGTTGGGCGGATTTGGGCCGGAACGCCCTGCAGACCTCGGGCACCGTCTCGAGGTACGGGCCGCCGATCAGGTCGATGCAATAGGGCACGGCTGCAAAGATGCCGTGCACCGGCGGCTGCATCGTCGGCAGCCCCTCGAGCGTTTCGGCGATCGACTTCGGCTGGCCGGGCAGGTTGATGATCAGCGCCTTGCCGCGGATCACCGCCACCTGGCGCGAGAGGATGGCGGTCGGCACGAAGTTCAAGCTGATCTGGCGCATCTGCTCGCCGAAGCCCGGCATCACCTTGTCGGCCACCGCAAGCGTGGCCTCGGGCGTCACGTCGCGCGGCGCGGGGCCGGTGCCGCCAGTGGTCAGCACAAGATCACAACGCGCCGTGTCCACCAGTTCTCGCAGGGCGGCGCTGACGCCGTCCTTGTCGTCTGGAATGAGCCGCGTTTCCCAGTCGATGGGGTTGCGCAGCGCGCGCGAGAGCCAGGCCTGCAGCGCGGGAATGCCCTTGTCTTCGTAGACGCCGCCGGAGGCCCGGTCGCTCACCGACACGAGGCCGATGCGCACGCGGTCGAAGTCACTCATCGCTGGCCTCCTGTTCGCCTGTCTTCTGCTCGCGCTCGTGGCGAATGAACTTGAAGAGTTCGCGGAACGCGCGCCCGCTGCGCTGCTCGGGCGCGGTGGCTGCATCCTTGCGGGCGGCGCGGATCAGGCTGCGCAGTTGCTGCAGGTCGCTGTGTGGCTGCTCGGCGGTCCAGCGGGTGAGCGCGTCGTCGCTCGCGATCAGCTCGGCGCGCCAGTGCTCGGCCTCGTGCAGCGCCAGTGAATCCTTCGCCTGGCCGAGCTGCATGGCGGCCACCGCCTCCTGCAATGGTGCGGGATCGATGCGCCGCATCAGCTTGCCGATGTACTGCATCTGGCGACGCCGGCCTTCGTGTGTGCGTGTGCTCTTGTAGGCGCGAATGGCGTCGCGCAGCGTCTCGTCGATGGCCAGGCCGTCCAGCCGCGAATCGGGCAGGTTCACGACGGCTTCGCCCAGGTCCTGCAGCTCGTGCGACTCCTTCTTGCGCCGGGTCTTGCTGGGTCGCTCCGGATCGTGCGCGAGCCCCGTGTCGGCGGGCTCGCCATCGTCGACGCCGGGTCGGGAAACTCGATTGCTCACGTGGGATTCCGGGAAAGAGGAAGGGCGGGGAAGCGGCTCGGCAAGGACGCGAAACGAGCGCAAGAAAAGGCGCTGGGTATGATAGCCGCGGGCTTGTTGCCGCCCGATTTTCCGCCCTGCCGCAGCGTTGCTGCGACCCTCCATCTCCCACTCGATCGGACCTCCGCTCATGCCCGTGAACACCTCGCCCGCACCCGGTTTCGCCTATTCGCGCGAACGGTTCCAGGAGCTGGTGCAAGACGCCCTGGCCCATGCGAAGTCGCTGGGCGCGAGCGATGCGGGCGCCGAGGTGTCCGAAGGCGTCGGCCTGTCGGTCTCGGTGCGCAAGGGCGAGATCGAGAACATCGAGCGCAACCGCGACAAGTCGATGGGCGTGACCGTCTACCTCGGCCAGCGCCGCGGCAACGCAAGCACCTCCGACTTTTCGCCCGCGGCGCTGAAGCAGACGGTGCAGGCTGCCTACGACATCGCCCGCTTCACTGCCGAGGATCCGGCCGCGGGCCTGCCCGATGAACGCGATCTCGCGCGCGGCAAGGCGGTCGAGCGCGACCTCGACCTGTTCCATCCCTGGGACATCGATGCCGAAGGCGCCGTCGAGATCGCCCGGCGCTGCGAGCACGCCGCACTGTCGGTGGACCGGCGCATCACCAACTCCGAAGGCGCGGGCGTGTCGGCGCAGCAGTCGCACTTTCTTGCTGCGAACACGCGGGGCTTCGTCGGCGGCTACGCGAGTTCGCGGCATTCGCTGTCGGTCGCGCCGATCGCCTCGCTGCCCGGCCGCGGCGGCGACGACATGCAGCGCGACGCCTGGTACAGCTCGATGCGCGCCGCCGAAGACCTGGCCGCACCGGAAGTGGTCGGGCGCTATGCCGCGGAGCGGGCGCTGTCGCGCCTGAAGTCGCGCAAGATCGGCACGCGCGAGGTGCCGGTGCTCTTTGAATCGACGCTCGCGGCCGGCCTGCTGGGCGCCTATGTGCAGGCCACGAGCGGCGGCGCGCTCTACCGCAAGTCGAGCTTCCTCGTCGATTCGCTCGGCAAGCAGGTGCTGGCCGATCACGTCGACATCCACGAAGACCCGCACCAGTTGCGCGGCAAGGGCAGCGCACCCTTCGACGACGAAGGCGTGGCGACCCGCGCGCGCGACGTGGCGAAGGCGGGCGTGGTGCAGGGCTACTTCCTGTCGAGCTATTCGGCACGCAAGCTGGGCATGCGCACCACGGGCCACGCCGGCGGCTCGCAGAACCTAGCGATGACCAGCCGACTCACGCAAGCCGGCGATGATCTGGACGCCATGCTGCGCAAGCTCGGCCGCGGCCTGTTCGTCATCGAACTGATGGGGCAGGGCGTGAATTACGTGACCGGTGACTACTCGCGCGGTGCCGCCGGCTTCTGGGTCGAGGGCGGGAAGATCGTGCACCCGGTGCACGAGATCACCATCGCCGGCAATCTGCGCGACATGCTGAAGGGAATCGTCGCCATCGGCGCGGACGCCTACACGCTCGGCGGCAAGACCACGGGCTCGGTGCTGATCGAGCGCATGAAGATCGCGGGCAGCTGAGTGGGTTGCCGGCGCACAAGAAGTACGACCGCCCGAGGGCGGTCGTTTTCATTGGCGCATTCCGAGGTCAGCGGTACAGCAGATCCGGCAGCCAGGTCGTGAGCTGCGGAATCAGCAGCACGCAGCCGATCGCGATCACCTGCAGCGCCACGAACGGCGCCACGCCGCGGTAGATGTGGCCTGTGGTCACGTTGCCGGGCGCCACGCCGCGCAGGTAGATCAGCGAGAAGCCGAACGGCGGCGTCATGAAGCTGGTTTGCAGATTCACGCCGACCACCACACCGAGCCAGATCGGGTCCATGCCCATGTTGAGCAGGGCCGGCGCGGTGATCGGGATGATGATGAAGATGATCTCGAAGGTGTCCAGCACGAAGCCGAGCAGGAACATCACCAGCATCACGGCGACCAGCGCGCCCATCATGCCGCCGGGTAGATCGGACAGCAGCTCGTGCACCAGGTCATCACCGCCCATCATGCGGAAGACGATGGAGAAGACCGCCGCACCGAGCAGCAGCACGAAGACCATCGAGGTGACGCGCGCCGTCGACTCGGTTGCCTCGCGCAGCATGCGGAAGTTGAGCGTGCGATGGGCGGCGACCAGCAGCAGCGCGCCGACGGCACCCACCGAGGCCGCTTCAGTCGGCGTGGCGAAGCCGCCGATGATGGAGCCGAGTACGGCGACGATCAGAAGGAGCGGCGGAACGAGCGCACGGAACACGTCGCGCACCAGCGTTCTGCGTTCCTCCGCCGTGGGCGGTGTCGCCGGGCAGGTTTTCGGGTCGAAGATCGCCTTGCCGATCATGTAGAGGATGTAGAGGCTGACGAGCAGCAGGCTCGGCAGCACCGAGCCGGCGAAGAGGTCGCCCACCGACACCGCGCTCGGCGCGAAGTTGCCCTTGGCCATCTGCACCTGGGCGTGGATGCCGGCCAGCATGTCGCCGAGGAAGATCATTACCGTGGACGGCGGCACGATCTGCCCGAGCGTGCCCGAGGCGCAGATCACGCCGCAGGCGAGCTTGGGGTCGTAGCCGGCGCGCAGCATCGCAGGCAGGCTGATCAAACCCATGGTGACCACGGTGGCGCCCACCACGCCGGTGGAGGCAGCCAGCAGCGTGCCGACGATGATCACCGAGATGCCCAGCCCGCCGCGCATGTTGCCGAATACGCGGCCCATGGTGCTGAGCAGCCGCTCGGCGATGCCCGAGCGTTCGAGCACCACGCCCATGAAGATGAACAAGGGAACGGCGACCAGCACCTCGTTCGTCATGAAGCCGATGTAGCGCGAGGCCAGTGCACCGAAATTCGATGGATCGAAGACGCCGAGCCCCCAACCGACCAGCGAGAACAGCAAGGCGGTGCCGGCCAGCGAGAACGCCACCGGAAAGCCCATCATCAGCACGGCGATGACGCCGAAGAACATCAGGACGGCGAGCAGCTCGCCGGTTGCAACGGGATCCATGGGTGATCAGTCCTGCTTGTACTGGTAGGCCTTGGGCAGCAGGTCCTGCTTGTCGGCGAGAACAAGCACGCTGCGCAACGCCATGGCGATGCCCTGCAGCGCCACCAGTGCGATGAAGAGCAGGATGAAGGTCTTGAGAATGAAAAGTCCCGGCATGCCGCCCGGGTTGACGGAGGCTTCACGCAGGGCCCACGAACGCGACACGTATTCCTGGCTGTAGATCCAGGTGACGATGCAGTAGGGCGCAAGAAACAGGATCACGCCGACGAGGTCGAGCAGCGCCTTGCGCTTGAGCGTGGCCGGGCGGTAGAAGATGTCCACGCGCACGTGGTCGTCGAGCATGAACGCATAGCCCGCGACGGCCATGAACAGGGCGCCGTTGAACCACACGTAGAGGTCCTGCATCCACAAGTGGGTGGTTTCGAGGACGTAGCGCTGTACCACCACGGTGAAGCACAAGAGGACAGAAGCCAGCGCCAGCCAGGCAAAGGCCTTGCCGATGATGGCATTGAGCGCACTGATGGCGCTCACGATGGCTGCGAGGGCACGCATGGAGAGGATTCCGGTAGGGATCGAGCGGGGCTGCGCGCACGCATCGCGCGCGTGCACGCGCAGAGTCTGCGAAGCGACGGTGGCCGGGTCGGGATCGTGTCGATCGAAAGCGCCGGCGCGCAGGCCCGCAAGGCCTGCCGCACCGGCATCGAGACGCTCAGCTGATCTTGAAGTACTTCTCGCGAGCGCGCAGGAACGGCGCGTCGGTGCCTTCGGTCCGCGTGCGCAGGAGGTTCAGCGCGGAGATGAAGCTCTCGGTCGTCTTCTTGGCAATCGCGTTGTCGCTGTTGCGAAGCGACTCCATGATCTCCAGCGAAGCCTTGGCACCGGCCTCGAGGATCGAGTCGGGGAACTGATGGGTCTTCACGCCGTGATCCTTCACCAGCGTGGCGAGGGCGCGCGGGTCGTTGGCGACGAAGTCGGCGGAGACCTGGTCGTACTCGGCCTGGCAGGCCGTACGCACGATGGCCTGCAGATCCTTGGGCAGCGCGGCGAACTTCGACTTGCTCACCACGGCTTCGGTGGCGAGTCCCGGCTCGATGAAGCTCGGGAAGTAGTAGTTCTTGCAGATCTGGTGGAAGCCGAGCGCCAGGTCGTTGTAGGGGCCCACGAATTCCGCGGCGTCCAGTGTGCCGGTCTGAAGGGCCTGGAAGATTTCGCCGGCGGCCATGTTGGTGACCGAGGCGCCCAGCTTCTGCCAGACCTGTCCGCCAATGCCGGGCGTGCGAAAGCGCATGCCCTGGATGTCGGCGACGCCTTTGAGCTCGTTGCGGAACCAGCCGCCCGCCTGGGTGCCGGTGTTGCCCGACAGGAAACCTTGTACGCCGAACTGGTCGTAGATCTCGTCCCAGATGGCCTGGCCACCCAGGTGACGCACCCAGGCCGACAGCTCGCCCGTCGTCATGCCGAAGGGCACGCCGGTGAAGAACGACAGGCCCGGATTCTTGTTCTGCCAGTAGTAGGCCGCGCCGTGGCTCATCTCGGCCGTGCCGTTGATGACGGCGTCCAGAGCCTGCAGCGGCGGCACCAGTTCGCCGGCCGAGTAGACCTTGACCGTCAGGCGGCCGTCAGACATTTCGGTGATGCGCTTGGCGAGGTTCTCCGCGCCGACGCCGAGACCCGGGAAGTTCTTGGGCCACGTGGTGACCATGCGCCATTCCATCTTGCCCGTCGCGACTGCGGGCGCCGAGGCGGCGGCGGCCGCCTGCTCCTCCGGCTTCTTGCTGCAGGCGCTCATCGCCACGGCACCGAGCGCAGCACCGGCCGTCAGGCCCTTCTTCAATATGGAACGACGATCCATCGCTTTTTCTCCTAGGGTATTGAGAGTTCAGTGAGCAACACGCCGCGCTGCATTGAACGCAGGCTGCCGACTCGACAGCGCAAGTGCCTCGTGGGCGCGCGGGTGGGCGGCATGCTAATCCAAGAACGCATGCGTAAAAGCCGCAACACGGTGGCTTCCGGCGCAAGCGGGCTGAATCCGAGGGTATGCCCTCGGGCTCGTTGCGCCCGGTTTGTCGCGTGGGTCAGCCGCCCGCGGCGGTTGCGGCGACATACAGCTTGGTGCTGCGCGCGCCCGAGCGGCAGAAGGCCAGCACGGGCTTGGGCAGGCTGGCCAACAGTTCGCCGAAGCGCGCGATCTCTTCGGGCGACTGGTAGGACCCGTTCACCGGCAGGAAGGCGTACTGCAGCCCAGCGGCAGTGGCGGCTTCGGCGATGGCGGCATTCGTCGGCTGGTCGGGGCCGCCTTCGAAGTCGGGCCGATTGTTGATGACGCTCTTGAAGCCGTTGTCCGCGGCCCATTGCATGGCGGCTGGATCGAGCTGCGGAGCGACGCAGACCTCGGGGCTGAGTTGGCGAACGGCCGGTGTAGTCATGGGCAACTCCTCGGGTGCCGCAGGGGCTCAGCGACTGAGCGCCTGCTTGACGGCGGCCGAGACGAGCGCCATGTCGGCCTTTCCGGCGAGCCGCGTCTTGACCGCGCCCATCACCTTGCCCATGTCGCCCGGGCCTGTGGCGCCGAGTTCGGCCACCAGCGTCGCGACTTCGGCGTTGATCTCGTCGGCCGACATGCGCTGCGGCAGATAGCCCTCCAGCACGGCGAGTTCGGCGCTTTCCTTGTCGGCCAGATCGGTGCGCCCGCCGGCGGTGAACTGGGTGATCGAATCCTTGCGCTGCTTGATGAGCTTGTCGACGATGGCGACGACTGCGGCGTCGTCCAGCGTGATGCGCTCGTCGACCTCGCGCTGCTTCATGGCGGCGAGCAGGCCGCGAATCGTGAGCAGGCGCGGCGCATCCTTGGCGCGCATCGCGGTCTTCATGTCTTCCGTGATCTGGTCTTTGAGCGTCATGGCAGCGTTACTTCGAGGTTAGAAACAAGAAAGCCCGCTTGGCGCGGGCTTTCTTGGGCCTGAGCGCCTGGGGCTCAGTACAGTCGCTTGGGCAGTTGCTGGCTGCGGATGCGCTTGAAGTGGCGCTTCACCGCAGCCGCCTTCTTGCGCTTGCGCTCGGCGGTGGGCTTTTCGTAGAACTCGCGGGCTCGCAGATCGGTCAACAGGCCGAGTTTTTCGATGGTGCGCTTGAAGCGGCGCAGGGCCACGTCGAACGGCTCGTTTTCTTTGACGCGAATCGTAGTCATGTAGAGCTGGAGTTCCTGAATTGTTGCGCTCGGTGCCACCAGTCGATGGCGACGGGGAAGGGTCCGGATTTCCCTGTCGTGCGGCTCAGTTGGAGCTCAGTTCAAGCTCAGGTGGTCGCGGCGCGGGTTTGTCGACAAAGACAGCGATTATAGCCCGGCGCAGTTGGCGCGCAAGCGGGCGATCTACCGGGCCGTCGCGTGCTGCGCCGCCATTGCCCGGGCGCAGGCGGCGGCGCCGGCCCAGGCCCACTGGAAGTTGTAGCCGCCGAGCCACCCCGTCACGTCCACCACCTCGCCGATGAAGTACAGGCCTGGCACGCGGCGGCTTTCCATGGTCTGCGAACTGAGCGCCCGGGTGTCGACCCCTCCGGCCGTGACTTCCGCCTTGCGGTAGCCCTCAGTGCCGGAGGGCGTGAGCGACCAGCGCGCGAGCGATTCGGCGAGTGCCGAAAGTTCCCGGTCGCGCAGCTCGGCAATCGGGCGGGCGGTGAGTTCGGGGCGGGTGGCCAGCCAGGCTTCGGCCAGGCGGCGAGGCAGGACGTCGGCCAGTTCGTTGGCAAGCTGGCGGCGTGAGCCCTGCTTGAGTTGCGAGAGATGCGCCGCCAGATCGACCCCCGGCGCCAGGTCGAGCGTGATCGGCGTGCCGGGGCGCCAGAAGCTCGAGATCTGCAGGATGGCCGGGCCGCTCAGCCCACGGTGGGTGAACAGCAGGTCTTCGAGGAATTCGCCGCGCGCGTGGCCTTGGCCGGTCGCGACCCGTGCCTGCAGCGCCACGCCCGACAGCGTCGAGAACGGCGCCCAGTCCGCCGCGTCGAAGGTAAGCGGCACCAGCGCCGGGCGCGTCTCGATCAGCTTGTGGCCGAACTGCTTGGCGATGCGGTAGCCGAAATCGGTGGCGCCGATCTTCGGAATCGAGAGCCCGCCCGTGGCGATGACAAGGCGCGGCGCGGCGACCGTGCCGCGCGAGGTGTCGAGTTCGAATCCGGCCGCGCCTTGCCGCACCGCCTCGACGCCGCACGGCTGCCAGCGCACGACGCCGCCCTGCTCGCATTCGCGCAGCAGCAGGCCGATCAACTGCTCGCTCGATTCGTCGCAGAAAAGCTGGCCCCTGTGCTTTTCGTGGAAGGGAATGCGGTGCCGCTGAACGAGAGCGATGAAATCCTGCGGCGTGTAGCGCGCCAGCGCCGAGCGGCAGAAGTGCGGGTTGGCCGAGAGAAAGTTCGCCGGCCCGGCCTCGCGGTTGGTGAAGTTGCTGCGCCCGCCGCCGGAGATGCGGATCTTCTCGGCCACCTTCTCGGCGTGGTCGATCAGCAGCACGCGCAGGCCCGACTGGCCGGCGATGGCCGCGCAGTGCAGGCCGGCCGCGCCGGCGCCGACGATCAGGACATCGAAGCTCTGCGGCACGGCGCGCGGTCAGCCTTTCCAGCGGAAAGGAAACATGAGCTGCTTCCAGAAGCCATTCGGTACGTAGTCGCCGACCACGCCGTACTGGTTCGGCCAGACGCGGTCGGATTGCACCGCCGTGCCGAACAGATGGTCGAGGAAGGCGAAGTGCGCTGCGTAGTTCTTGTCGATCGCCTCGTCATCCTGCGCGTGGTGCCAATGGTGGAAGTTGGGCGTGACGATCACGTAGCGCAGCGGCCCGAGCCGCACGCTCACGTTGGCATGGTTGAACACCGCCTGGAAGCCGACGATGACGATGTAGGCGTCGATCACCTCCTTGCCGAAGCCGAGCACGTAGATGGGCGCCAGCACCAGCGTGCGCGTGATCAGCAGCTCGATGAAATGCTGGCGCGAGCCGGCCAGCCAGTCCATGCTTTTCACGCTGTGATGCACCGCATGCAGCCGCCACAGCAGCGGCACCTCGTGGTAGGCGCGGTGCGTCCAGTACTGCACCAGATCGGCCACGAGCACGATGAGCACGAGCGCGATCCAGAAGTTGAGGCTCGCCACCCAGCCGCGGATGCCGTCGTCGGCCGCCCAGCCGAAGAGCTTGTGCACCAAGAGGTTGGTCGCCAGCAGCACGAAGCCGACCACCATGTGGTTGACGATGAAGTGGTGCAGGTCGGTCTGCCACTCGGGGCGGAACACCGGCTGGTCGCGGCGCAGCGCGAACAGCTTCTCGATGAAGATGAAGATCAGTGCCGAGCCCAGCAGGTCGAGCACGAACCAGTCGAGGCCGATGTAGGGCGTGTTGTCGGGAAAGTCGTTGACCGGCACCTTGTGGCCGCCGAGCAGCAGCGACAGGCCGATCAGCACGAACGCACCAAAGGCCAGCCAGCGCACACGGCCGAGCACCATGTTGAAGAGCGCGATGCCGCCGGCGATCACCATCGACCAGTACAGCAGTTGCCGCATCAGCGCCACGTCGTAGGACTGGCGCAACTGCGGTGTGGTCAGGTACTCGGGGAAGTGGAACGCCAGCACGCCGAGGAAACACAGGATCGCGAGCGTCAGCGCGATCACGCCGGAAATCATGCCTTTGCCGGCCTTCAGCTCCCCATGCGATTCGGTGAGCCGGTTGAGTTTGTCGAGCTTGTCTTGCATCGCCGCGGCCCTCCCGTTGCCGCGGCGGAATTATCGCGAGGGGTCAGGCCGCGTGGAACTCTTCGACAGGGGCTTGCAGCAGGGCGCCGCCACGCACCACATCACCCACGACGATGATGGCCGGGCTGCCGAGGCCGGCACGCGCAATGGCTTGCGGCAGATCGCCGAGCGTGCACGCGATCTGCCGCTGGGTGGGCAGGCTGGCGTGTTGGATCACGGCGGCGGGTGTGGTCGCCTCCAGCGCTTGCAGCAGGCCGCTTTGCAGCGCCTCGATGCTGGACACGCCCATGTAGATCACGAGCGTGATGCCCTGCGCCGCGGCGGCGGCGAGCGTCGGCCAGTGCAGAGGCTGCGCGGCGTCCGCGCGGGGGTGGCCGGTGACGAGCATCACACCGTGCGCGTGCTCGCGGTGCGTGAGCGGCACGCCGATGGCCGTGGCCGCGGCCAGACCTGAAGTGATGCCATTGACGATCTCGACCTCGACGCCTTGCGCGCGCAGATGCGCCGCCTCTTCGCCGCCGCGGCCGAAGACGAATGGGTCACCGCCCTTGAGCCGCACCACGCGCTCGCCCTTCAGCGCCTCGGCGGCCATCAGCTTCTCGATGAAGGCCTGGGGCGTGCTCGCGCAGCCGCCGCGCTTGCCCACGTACACGATGCGCGCCGAACGGCGGGCGTAGCGCAGCACGCCGTCGCCGACGAGATCGTCGACCAGCAGCACCGTGGCCGAGCGGATGGTGCGGATGGCTTTGAGTGTGAGCAGTTCGGAGTCGCCGGGGCCGGCGCCGACGAGCGCCACGCTGCCGCGGCGGGGAAGGGATGGGGTCATGCGAGCTTTTCCTCGGCCGTGGGTGCCGAAAGCGCGGCCAGCGCATGTGCGAGGCATCGGGCCTGTTGAACGAGCGGCGCTGGCGCGGGCTTCTCGCCGCTGATCACCGACTGGATGTAGAGCGCCGTCGTGGCCGCATCGATGGCGCGCGGCAGCACGGGCAGGCCGGTGAGCACGCCTTCGTGAGCGGGCAGGGAGAGATCGGGCCGCGCGGCGCCGCGCACGAACACATCGAGCCGCGGCAGCCGGCGCGGGTCGGCCACGGGCTCGCCCTCGGTGCCGCGCATCAGCAGGGCGCTGCCGCCGCTGTGCTGCATGAACTCGGCGAGCGCGCGCGCGTACTCGGGGTGGGTGTAGTTGACGACGCGCAGCGCCGGTGCTCCCCGGATGGGGTCGAGCAGCTTGGCGACGGTGTGGCCGGGATTGCGCAGGCCGATGACCCGACGCACATCGAGCAGCTGCGCAAGCGGTGGACACAGCGCGTCGGTGGTGATGAACACCGGCTCGCGCCGCGACCAGGCGTGTTCGATGCCGGCGGCGTCGATCGCGGTGGGCAGGCCGAGGTCGTGAAAGATCTCGGCCGTGGTGACGCGGCCGGGGTCGCGCGCCGGGCCGTGAACGAGCACCGCCACGTCGTCCTGCGCGAGCAGCAGCGCGAGCAGCGCGGTGAGATTGGGCAGCTTGCGCGCGCCGTTGTACGAGGGCAGCACGACGACCGGCCGTGCCGGTGCGAGCGGAATGCAGCGCTCGCGCACGGCGGCGAGGAAGCCTTCGAGTTCCGCGGTCGATTCGCCCTTGATGCGCATCGCCATCGCGAAGGCGCCGATCTCGAGATCGGTCACGGTGCGGGCTAGCACCTGGCTCATGAGGTCGTGCGCCTGATCGGCCGTCAATGACCGCGCGCCTTCCTTGCCGCGGCCGATTTCCTTGATGTAAGGGGCAATGCTCATCGTGTCTCCTGCCTCCGGTACCGTGCAAGTTCCAGGCCGGGTGAACTGCGCAGCATAGGCGCGACGTTCAGGCCGGTTGCAGGGGCGCGCGCACGATGCGCTTGAGTTCGGGGATGCAGGAACCGCAGTTGGTGCCGCATTGCAGTGCGCCCTGCAACTGCTGCAGTTGCGACTCGGGCGAGCCGCTGCAGCGTGCCAGCGTCTCGCCGATGGCCTGCTCGTTCACGTTGAAGCAGGTGCAGACCTGGCGGCCCCGGGTCGGCAACGTCACCGGCGCCTTGCCGCCCGGCGCGAGCAACTGGCGGCCGTAGTTCTGCGCGGGCAGCTCGTCCTGCAGCAGCGTCTTTATCCAGGCTTCTCCGCTCGCGTCGCCGGCCAGCACGAAGGCTTCGAGCTTGGTGTCGGCGCCGTCGCGCGCCATGCGCACGCTGCGCCACTGGCCGCGCCGGCGGTCGGCGTAGCGCAGAACGGTCGATCCCTCCAAGCCCAGTTCGCGCTCGATGGTCTGCAACAGCTCGTCGGCCGGCGCCTCGTAGGCGGCGGCGCGCAGCAGCACGCCGCTGCGCTCGCGGCCGAAGGGCACGCAGGCGGCAAAGGCGAAGGACGGCATCAGCCGCCGCAGCGCTTCGCGCGCCTGCAGAGCCGCCTCATGCGGCAGCCAGGCCGCGGCCAGCAGCCGCCAGGGCAGCTCGGCGCGCAGGATCTTCACCGCCGTGTGCTTGAGTTCCGGCTGCTTGGACGTGGGGCAGAAGGCCGGCGTCGTGAGCGCGTTGATGCCGGCGATGCGCTCGCCCGCGCTGCTGCGGCCCGACAGGAACTCCTCGCCCCAGTGCATGCCGGCGAAGGCCTGCTGCGGCGCGACCTGGGCGCTCGCCTGCGCGGGCATCAGCAGCGAACCCCGGCGCGACGTGAGGTGCACGAGGTCGCCGTCCTTCAGCGCGAGCCGCTCCATGTCCTGCGGGTTCAGCTCGATTACCGGCTCGGGTACGTGGCCGAAGAGGCGGCCCAGCGTGCCGGTGCGGCTCATGCCGTGCCACTGGTCGCGCAGGCGGCCGGTGTTGAGCGAGAACGGATAGCGCGCGTCGCGCGGCTCGGCCAGCGGCGTGTAGGGCGAATCGTCGAAGGCGGCACGGCCGTCGGCGGTGGGAAAGATGCCGTCGGCGTAGAGCCGTGCGCGGCCCTCGGTCGCGCCGGTGGGGAAGGGCCACTGCGCGGGCGATTCGTCGAGCCGCGCGTAGCTGAGGCCCGTGATGTCGAGATCGCGCCCGCGGGTGGATTCGCGGTGTTCATTCCAGACGGCTTCGGCGCTGTCGTAGGGAAACAGCGTGTCCCGGTGTGGATGCAGCAGTGCTTCGAGCCGGTGCGCGAAGTCGCGTGCGATGACCCAGTCGGGGTGCGCTTCGCCTGGCGGCGGCACGGCGGCGCGCACGCGGCTGATGCGTCGTTCGCTGTTGGTCACCGTGCCGTCCTTCTCGCCCCAAGTAGCGGCCGGCAGCAGCAGGTCGGCGTAGGTGCAGGTGGCGGTGCCGGCGAAGGCTTCCTGCACCACCACGTACTCGGCACGTGCTAGCGCGCGACGCACCGTGGCCTGGTCGGGCACGGACTGCGCCGGATTGGTGCACGCGATCCACAGCGCCTTGATCTCGCCGTCGGCCGCGGCCTGGAACATCTCGACCGCCGTCTTGCCCGGCTGCTCCGGCACGCGGTCCACGCCCCATAGCGCGGCTACTTCGGCGCGGTGCGCGGGGTTGGCGAGGTCGCGGTGCGCGCTCAGCAGGTTGGCGAGCCCGCCCACCTCGCGCCCGCCCATGGCGTTGGGCTGGCCGGTGAGCGAGAACGGGCCGCAGCCCGGCTTGCCGATCTTGGCCGTGGCGAGGTGCAGGTTGATGAGCGCGGTGTTCTTGGCGGTGCCGGCCGTGCTCTGGTTCAGGCCCTGGCAGTAGAGGCTGAGGCTCGCCTGGCCCCGTGCGCCGAACCACTGCGCTGCCTGCACCAGTGCGTCTTCGTCGATGCCGCAGATGCGCGCGCTTTCCGTCGGCGTGAAGTCGCGCACACGCGCCTTGAGTGCATCGAAGCCTCGGGTGTGGGCGGCGATGTAGTCGGGGGCGGTCAGCCCCTCCCACAGCAGGGTGTGCAGCATGCCGTGGAACAGCGCCACGTCGGTGCCGGGCAGCAGGGGCAGGTAGAGGTCGGCCAGTTCCGCCGTCTCGGTGCGGCGCGGGTCGGCGACGATGATCTTCATCTGCGGCCGCGCGCGCTTGGCGTCTTCCAGGCGGCGAAAGAGGATGGGGTGCGCGTACGCCATGTTCGAGCCGACGATGAACACGGTGTCGGCGTGCTGCAGGTCGTCGTAGCAGGCGGGTGGCGCATCGGCGCCCAGCGTGCGCTTGTAGCCGGCCACCGCGCTGCTCATGCACAGGCGCGAGTTGGTGTCGATGTTGTTGGTGCCGATGAGCCCCTTGGCGAGCTTGTTGAAGACGTAGTAGTCCTCGGTCAGCAGCTGGCCGGAGACGTAGAAGCCGACCGCATCGGGGCCGTGCTGCTCGATCGTCGCGGCGAAGCGCTCGGCCGCTTCGCCCAGGGCCTGTGCCCAAGTCGCGCGCTGCAGCGGCCCGCCGCGGGTGGCGCGCCGCTGCGGATGCCGCAGCCGCAGATGCAGGTTGATCGGCGCCGCGGCCGTGAGGTGCAGCGTGCTGCCCTTGGTGCACAGGCGGCCGAAGTTGGCCGGGTGTTCCGGGTCGCCGCGCACGCCGGTGATCTGCGCGCCTTGCGCTTCGATGATCACTCCGCAGCCGACGCCGCAATAGGGACAGGTGGAGCGGGTTTCGGTGATGGGCACGCGCGTCGGGTCAGGCGGCGGCCGGGCAGGGCGCATCCGCGTCAGCCGGTTCGGGCGCCGGAGCGGCGAGTTCATCGAGGTCCAGCGAGACCACACCGGCCTCCACCTTCACGCTGAAGCGCTGCACGCAGCCCTCGTCGGGCGCGGCGGCGCAGCCGTCGACGAGACCAATCGACCAGTTGTGCAGCGGACAGGCCACGTGCTCGCCGAACACGATGCCCTGCGACAGCGGGCCGCCCTTGTGCGGGCAGCGGTCGAGCAGGGCAAAGACGCGGTCGGTGTCGGTGCGGAATACCGCCACGTCCGGCGCGTGGGCGCGCGCCACGCGGCGGGCGCCGAGCTTGGGGATGTCTTCGACGCGGCAGAGCGTTTTCCATTGGGTCATCGGGAATCTCCAGGGGTTCGGTGTCGGGGTCAGACCGTCAGCGCCGCGAACTGGCGCTCGTCCACCTTGGCGCGTTCGAAATCGGCCCACGGATCGGGCTCGCCGTCGAGCGCGAAATCCAGCCGTGCGGCCAGCGCGCAGCGATTCGCTTCGTCCTCCAGCACCTTCGCCTTCACGTGATCGAGCCCGACACGGCTGACGTAATGCACTGTGCGCTCCAGGTACCAGCCTTCCTCGCGATAGAGCTGCAGGAAGGCCTTGCTGACCTCCAGCACCTCCTCGTGCGTCTTCACCTTGCAGAAGAACTGCGCCACGTCGGTCTTGATGCCGCCGTTGCCGGCGACGTAGATCTCGAAACCGGAATCCACGCCGATCACGCCCACGTCCTTGATGCCGCTCTCGGCGCAGTTGCGCGGGCAGCCGCTCACCGCCAGCTTCACCTTGTGCGGCGCGGCCATGCGCCACAGCGCGCGTTCGAGCTGCTTGCCCATGAGCGTGGAATCCTGCGTGCCGAAGCGGCACCACTCGCTGCCCACGCAGGTTTTCACCGTGCGCAGCGTCTTGCCATAGGCGTGACCGCTGGGCATGCCCAGGTCCTTCCAGACGGCGGGCAGGTCTTCTTTCTTCACGCCCAAGAGGTCGATGCGCTGGCCGCCTGTCACCTTCACCGTGGGGATCTGGTACTTGTCGACCACGTCGGCGATTCGCCGCAGCTCGGACGAGTTGGTCTCGCCGGCCCACATGCGCGGCACCACCGAGTACGTGCCGTCCTTCTGGATGTTGGCGTGCGAGCGCTCGTTGATGAAGCGCGACTGCGGATCGTCCTTGGCCTCCTTCGGCCAGGTGCTGATGAGGTAGTAGTTGATGGCCGGGCGGCAGCTCGCGCAGCCGTTGGGCGTGCGCCAGTTCAGCTCGCGATAGACGTCGGGGATGGTCAGCAGGTGCAGGTCGCGGATGGCGTCGCGCACCTGCTGGTGGTTGGCGTCGCTGCAGCCGCACACCGGCTTGAGCTTCGGTGCGGCCGAGTAACCGGTGCCGGCCGTGGCCATCAGGATCTGCTCCACCAATCCGGTGCACGAGCCGCAGGAAGCGCTCGCCTTGGTGCACTTGCGCACCTCGTCGAGCGTGAACAGGCTCTTCTCGCGGATCGCCTTGACGATGGTGCCCTTGGTCACGCCGTTGCAGCCGCAAACCTCGGCGCTGTCGGCCATGGTCGAGGCGCGGTTGGCGCCGGCATGGCCGCTGTCGCCGAGGCGCTGCTCGCCGAACATCAGCTGCTCGCGGATCTGCGCCACGTCCTTGCCTTCGCGCACCAGGTCGAAATACCAGGCGCCGTCGGCGGTGTCGCCGTAGAGGCAGGCGCCGATCAGCTTGTCGTCTTTGAGCACCAGCTTCTTGTAGACGCCGCCGAAGGGGTCGGAGAGCACGATCTCCTCGCAGTCGTCGCCGCCGGTGAAGTTGCCGGCGGAGAAGAGGTCGATGCCCGTCACCTTGAGCTTGGTGCTGGTCTGCGAGCCGGCGTAGCGGCCGATGCCGAACTGCGCGAGGTGCGTGGCGCACACCTTGCCCTGCTCGAACAACGGCGCGACGAGGCCGTAGGCGATGCCGCGGTGTGCGGCGCATTCACCGACCGAGTAGATGCGCGGGTCGGTGACGGTCTGCATGGTGTCGGTGACGACGATGCCACCGCGGTTGTCAGGTCCGCAGTGGATGCCGATCTTCAGAGCCAGCTCGGTGTTGGGGCGGATGCCGGCAGCCATCACCACCAGGTCGGCCGGGATTTCCTGTCCGTCCTTGAACTGCACCGCCATGACGCGGCCGTCTTTCCCGCCGATCAGCGCCTGCGTCTGCGCGCCGATCAAAAAGCGCAGCCCGCGGTCTTCCAGCGACTTCTGCAGCAGCTTGCCCGCCACGTCGTCGAGCTGGCGTTCCATCAGCCAGGGCATGAGGTGCACCACAGTCACCTGCATGCCGCGCAACATCAGGCCGTTCGCGGCCTCGAGACCAAGCAGCCCGCCGCCGATCACCACCGCGTGCTGGTACTTCGTCGCGGCCTCGATCATGGCGTTGGTGTCGGCGATGTCGCGGTAGGCGATCACGCCGTCAAGATCCTTGCCCGGCACCGGCAGGATGAAGGGATTCGAGCCGGTGGCGAGCAGCAGCCGGTCGTAGCTTGCTTCCGTGCCGTCCTCGGCGCGCACGATGCGGCGTGTGCGGTCGACGTGCGTGACCTTCTTGCCGAGATGCAGCGTGATGCCTTTCTCCTCGTACCAGGAAAGCGGGTTCAGCACGATCTCGTCCAGCGTCTGCTCGCCCGCGAGCACCGGCGACAGCAGGATGCGGTTGTAGTTGGGGTGCGGCTCGGCGCCGAACACGGTGATGTCGTACAGGTCGGGTGCGATCTTCAACAGTTCTTCGAGCGTGCGCACGCCGGCCATGCCGTTGCCGATCATCACGAGCTTCATCTTCTTCATGGGAGCTGCCGTTTCGTGGACTGCAAGAGATGGGCAGTGATAGCAAGGCCGGGGCCAGGTTTTCCGGGGCGCGACGCGATGGCGCCGCGCCGCGCTGGTGCGCCGGTGCCCGTGTCCGTTCAGATGCCAGTCCGGTCGCACCTGCACGAGGCACCGAGTCGGGCGGCGAACGCGGTGTGACTTAGTCGACGCCGCACCTTGGTGCACGGCCGTGCCGTACTGAGTGAGGAATATGATCTTCGACGAGGCTTTGGCCCGTCTCATTGATGCGGCCACGGCTGCCCGCCCGCGCCGGTACATCCGACCGCGCCAAGGGGCGAGAGACATCGGCACCAGACGGAAGGAAGTCATGACGGACACGAGGCGTTCGACGCCTGCGGATTCAGCGGACCGCGCGCGCGAGTGGGTCGCGGATTTCGGTTTGCACGACGGCGCACTCGGCGCCGTGCTGTTCGGTCTGATGGAGCACCTGCACGCACCGATCTCCGTCAAGGACATCGCCAGCGGCCAGTACGTCCACGCCAACGAGTCGATGGCCGCGCTTGCCGGCCTCACCCCGCCGCAGGTTCTGGGCAAGACCGACGCGCAGTTGTTCGGCCCGGAACTGGCGGCATCGCTGCGCACGGCCGAGCAGGCGGCACTGGACACGCCGTACCCGCACGCCGCGGAACACCGCGTCGAACGCGAGCGCCAGCGCCGCGATTTCAACGTCAGCCGCCTGCCGCTGCCGGCCGCCGGTGGCGAGATGCCGAAGTACCTGTGCGCCGTGTGGATCGACACCACCGCGCTGAATCAACGCGAGGCGCAGCTTGCCAAGGCGCTGCAGCAGCTCGAGCAGCAGCAGGCCGCCGCCGAGGCACTGCGCCGCGAGACACAGGACCAGGCTCTGCGCGACAGCGTGACGGGGCTCTACCAGCGCGTTCACTTCGAGGACCAGCTGCGCCGCGAAGTCGACCTGTCGTCGCGCGAGCATCGCGAGTTCGCGCTCGTGTCGATCACGCTCGATCCGCTGGCCGAAGACATCCGTGCACTTGGCGACGCGGCGCGCGCGCGCGTGCTCGAGGCGCTCGGCCGACTGCTGCGCAGCAACACCCGTGCGATGGATGCGTCCTGCCGGCTCGACGGCGACCACTTCGCCGTGCTGCTGTCGGGCGTGGGTCTCGCGACGGCCCATTCGCGCATGGAAGGGCTGCGCCGCCAGTGCGCCACGCAGATCGTGGTGCTCGATGGCCGCGACTTCGGCTTCACCGTGTCGATGGGCGTGGCGAGTTTTCCGCACACCGCCCACACGCAGGAGGCCTTGATGAGCGCCGCCTCCGAGGCGCTGGCCGAGGCGCGCCGGCGCGGCGGCAACTACGTGACGCTCGCCAGCATCCGCTTCGAGAACGGCTGAAGCAGGGTCAGCCGGCGTCCAGCAGCGCAATCACCGCGGCCCACTCCTCGTCCGTCACCGGCGTGATGGACAGCCGGTTGCCGCGTGCGAGCACGCGCATCGATGCCAGCGCGGGCGCCCCACGCATCTCGGCCAGCGAGAGCAGTCGCGTCTTGCGCACGAGCTTCACGTCCACATGCCACCAGCGCGGATCCTCGCGTGAGGATTTGGGGTCGTGATAGGGGCTCGCCGCATCGAACTGCGAAGCGTCCGGATAGGCGGCGCTTGCCACCTCACACACGCCCGCGATGCCCGGTTGCGGACACGAGGAGTGATAGAACAGCACGCCGTCGCCGATGCGCATGTCGCGGCGCATGAAATTGCGCGCCTGGTAGTTGCGAACGCCGATCCACGGCACGGTGTGCGAGCGGCTGCGCACGAGGTCATCGATCGAGCACTCATCGGGCTCGCTCTTCATCAGCCAGTGGGCCATGAGAACCTAAGCGCCACGCGCAGCAGCAGGAGTTGGGGGTGTCCGCCGCGGACCGTGAGCCGCATTCCTGAACCTTAGCGGGTTCAGGTGGGCGAGGTCAGCCAAACTTCGGGTTCATCTGACGCGAGACGATCACGCCCATAAGGCGATGTTCCAAGCCCTGCTCTTGCGAGCATCGGTTCAAGGAAATATAGGACTCACGCGAACGTGACGGACACCGTGGATTCTACGCACCGGCCCCGTCGCGTCAGAGCAATTGACCATCGACGCTGAGGGCTTGATCGATGCGGCGAACCAGTGAGTCGAGATCGACCGGCTGGTCTTCGCCGTCTGCTGCCGCGGCGGCCGGCTCGGCCTTCGGCAGTGGCCGTTCAGACAGCGCGTAGGCGATGTTCAGCGCCGCCAGCACGGCGATGCGCTCGCGTGCCTTGACCTTGCCGCCGTCGCGGATCGCGCTCATCTCGCGATCGACCTTTTCCACCGCTTCGAGCAGCGTCTGCTCGCCGCCGTCGGGGCAGCCGAGGATGTAGCTCTGGCCGAGGATGGTGACTTCGATCTGCTTCATGACGAGGCGCCCTGGCTGTCGTTGTCGGAGCCGCCTTCTGCCGGCAGGCGTTCGAGCAGCGCATCGATGCGGGCGCGCGCCGCGTTCAGGCGCGAACGCAGGTTGTCGCGATCGAGCGTGACGGTGGCAAGCTGTCGCTCCAGCAGTGCATTCGTGCGTGCGAGTTCCTCATGCCTCAGCAGGAGTCGCTCCACCCGTTCGGCGAGGTCTTCGATCTTCGACATGACTGGGCTGGATTACTGAGCTGGATCATCGATGGCGTCGCGGATTGTAGGCGGGGGCTGCTTACAATTCCGCTCGTTGGTGCCCGTGCCGATGTTCATTTCGGCACAGTTAAACGGGAAGCAATCGAGCCTCGGCTCCAAACTGCGCTGCCCCCGCAACGGTACGGCGGACGAAGGCGAATCGACAGATCCGCTCTTCCTTTCTTGTGCACACGCCACTGGATGCTTCACCGCATCCGGGAAGGTCGCAAGGGACGTCTCCGCCAGCCCGGATACCGGCCAACGAGCGCGCCGCGATTCGTCGCGTCGCACATCGCCCATGGCCTGCGGGGACGCAGGACCGGGTATCTGTCCTGCGTGTTCAACATGTCAACTTCGTTCCTGGCTTTGCGGTCGCGTCGCTTCGCGCTCGCGCTTGTTCCTGCGTCTGTTCTTTCCTTCCTCGCGCCGGCTGCGGCGCAGCCCGCCGAGACGCTTCGGCCGGTGGTCGTCACGGGCACGGTGGTGCCGCGCACACTCGGCAGCGAGGTCGCCGCCACCAGCGTGCTCACGCGCGAAGACCTTGCCCGCTCGGGCGTGCGCGATCTGGTCTCGGCGCTCGGTCTCGTCGGTACTGCACTCGTCGAGCAGCAGGGCGGCCCCGGCACGGCCGCGTTCGTGCGGCTGCGCGGCGCCGACTCGCGCGACACGCTGCTGCTGGTCGACGGCGTGCCGCTGACCGATGTGACGGCGGGCCTCGCGCCGCTGGCGCAGGTTCCGGCCGACATCATCGAGCGTATCGAGATCGTGCGAGGCAACCTGTCGGCGCTGTACGGCGCCAATGCGACTGGCGGCGTGATCCACGTCTTCACCCGCCGCGGTACCGTGGGCACGAGCGCGCGGGCTCGCGTGGGCCTCGGCAGCCGTGACACGCGCTGGGCGAACGCGAGCATTGCCGGCGGCAGCGAGGCGCTGCGCGGGCGCCTCACGTTCGGCGCCGAGCGCAGCGACGGCTACAGCGCCATCGACCCGGCCTCGCGGCCCTTGGCGAATCCGGACGACGACGGCAACCGCCGCCGCCATGCGGCCCTTGCACTGGACGCCGTCGTCGCGAAAGGCCACACGCTCGGCCTCGACCTGCGGGTGCTCTCCGACCGTGTGGGCTACGACAGCGAGTTCGCTGCGCCCGCCGATGTGCACCACGGCTACGTGGTCCAGCACGGCGCCGCGTTGCGCGGCCGGCATGCGCTGCCCGCGGGCTGGTCGCTCGACTGGCGTGCCGGCGAGGCCGAGGAGCGCCGGCGCAACACCGCCGTCACGGCCATGGGCGAATCCATCACGTCGAACGTGGTGCACAACCGCATCGCCGCCGTTGACCTCAACGGCTCGCCGGTGGCCGGCTGGGCGCTGCAGGTCGGTGCGGAGCGCGTGTCTCAATCGACCGACGGCACGAGCTACACACAGACGCGGCGCGACACCCATGTGCTGCGCGCGGGCGTGAGCCACGACGCTTCATGGGGTTCGCTGCAGGCCAACGTGCGCCACGACGACACCAGCGACTTCGGCAGCGCCACCACCGGTCTGCTCGGCGGCCTGTGGCGCATCGGCGGCGGCTTCAGCGCCATCGCCAACGTGTCGACGAGCTTCACGCCGCCGACCTTCGACTTCCTCTACTACGACTGCCTGCCGTTCGGCTTCGTGTGCAGCAACCCGAACCTCGTGCCGGAGCGCGCGCGCAACCGCGAGATCGGCCTCCAGTGGGGCGACGACGACACGCTGGTGCGGCTCACCGCATTCACCGCCCGCTACCGCGACAAGATCGCCAACGACGCGAACTTCATTCCGCAGAACATCGCCCGCGCGCGCAACGACGGGGCTGAGCTGACGGCAAGCACGCGGCTCGGCGCATGGCGGCTCTCGGGCGAGGCGGTGCTTCACGATCCGGTGGACGAGGCTACGGGGGCGAGGCTGCTGCGGCGTGCCGGCAAGCAGATGTCGCTGCGCGCCGACTACATCGCGCCGACGTGGTCGATCGGCGGCACGCTGCGCCACGTGGGCGAGCGGCCGGACGTGGGCAACGTCGTCCTGCCGTCGTACACCTTGCTCGACCTCGGCGCGCGCTGGCGCTTTGCGCCGCAATGGGAACTGCAGGCCACGCTCGACAATGTGTTTGACCGCGCCTACCAGCCGACGGCGGGCTACAACGGCCGCCCCCGCGGGCTGTTCGTGAGCGTGGGCTGGCGCATGGAACGCTGAGGACGACGTGACGACGGCGAAGCCGATGAATGCGGGCATGGCTCGCTGGCTGGGTGGCCTGCTGGTGCTGGCGGCAGGCGCCTGCGCGCTCGGCCTTGCCGCGGGTTCGTCCGGCTTCGGCTTCGTCTCGCCCGACATCGTCTGGCAGGTGCGCCTGCCGCGCGTGCTGGCCGGTTTCGGCACCGGCGCGGCGCTCGCGTTGGCCGGCGCGCTGATGCAACTGCTCACGCGCAACGCGCTCGCCGATCCGTATGTGCTCGGCGTATCGAGCGGCGCGGCCGTGGGAGCGCTCGGCACGCTGATGTTCGCCGGCAGCCTGCTGCTGCCGCTCGGCTGGGCGCTGGCCGGTGGTGCGGCGCTGGGCGCCTTCGGCGCGACGGCGCTGCTGCTTGCGCTGTCGTGGCGGGTGATGCTGCGTTCGGGCACCGCGGGTGCGCAGGAAGCGCCGGTCACGCTGCTGCTGATCGGCGTGATGATCGGCTCGGGCGGCTCGGCGATCGTCGCCATGCTGCTGGCGCTGGCGCCCGACGCGCAGTTGCGCGGCATGGTGTTCTGGCTGCTCGGCGATCTGAACGGCGCGACGCAGTGGCTCGCGGTGTGGCTGGCGGTGGCGGCGGCGCTCGCGCTCACCTGGCCGTGGGCGCACCAGCTCGACCTGATGGCGCGTGGCGATGCGTGGGCGGCAACGCTCGGGGTCGACGTGGTCCGGCGCCGGCGGCAGGCGCTCGCGGCGGCGGCGCTTGCGACCGGCGCGGCCGTCGCCACGGCGGGCGCCATCGGCTTTGTCGGACTGGTGGTGCCGCATGCACTGCGGCTGCTGCGCCTGCGCGACGCGCCACAGTTGCTGCCGGCGAGCACGCTTGCGGGTGGGGCGTTCATCGTGCTCGTCGATGCGGCGGCGCGCACCGTCATCGCGCCGAGTCAGTTGCCGGTGGGCGTGCTCGCCGCGGCGATCGGCGTGCCGGCGTTCCTGTGGCTGCTGCTGCAGCGTCCGCGGGCAGGCGCGCGATGAGCATGGCGTTGCGGCTCGGGCTCGATGCCGTCACGCTGCGCGCGGGTGCCGCGGCGAACGGGCGCCTGCTGTGCGAACGGCTTTCGTTCGCCGTGAATGCGGGGGAGCGCTGGGTGGCGCTCGGCCCCAACGGTGCCGGCAAGTCGACGCTGCTGGCCGCCATGGCCGGTGTGCTCCCGGTGTCTTCGGGTCATGTCGCGCTGCAAGGGCGGCCACTGTCGCAATGGCGGCTGCCGGAACTTGCCGAGCGGCGCGCCTGGTGCCCGCAGTTCTGGCTCGATCCCTTTCCCGCCACCGTGGCGGAGACCGCTGCGATGTCGATGCGGCGCGGTGCCTGGTGGCGCACGCGCGGCGGCAACGACGATGCCGCGGTGCATGGGGTGCTGGAGGAACTCGATCTGGTGGCGCTGGCGCAGGCCGACGTGCGTTTGCTGTCCGGTGGCGAGCGCCAGCGCGTGGCCATCGCCGGCGCCTTGCTGCAGGACGCGCCGCTGTTGTTGCTCGACGAGCCGGCCTCGCACCTCGACATGGCGCACCAGCGTCTGCTGCTGCGCGTGCTGGCGCGGCGCAGTGCGCAGGGTACCGCCGTGGTGGCGAGTGTGCACGACCTCAATCTCGCGTGGGAACTGGCCACGCACGCCGTGCTGCTCGACGGGCGCGGCGGCGCGGTGGCCGGCCGGCGCGAGGACGTGATGCGCCCGGAGCACCTGGGCGCGGCATTCGGCGTGGCGATCGAGCGCGACGAAGCGGGCGGCCGCGTGCGCTTCTGGGCCGTGGAGGCGCCGGCGTGACGCGGTGGCGCTGGCTGTTTGCGCTGCTGTGCGGTCTGCAGGTCGCCGCCGCGCAGGCCGCGACCCATCGCGACGACGCGGGACGGCAGGTCGAGCTGTCGGCACCGCCGCGGCGGGTGATCACGCTTGCGCCCAATCTCACCGAATTCGTGTTCGCCGTCGGCGCGGGAACGTCGCTGGTGGGCACCGTGGATACGAGCCTCTACCCCGAAGCGGCCAAGGCCGTGCCGCGCATCGGCGACCACAGCCGGCTGGATGTCGAGCGCGTGCTGTCGCTCAACCCGGACCTCGTGCTCGCCTGGCACCACGGCAACAACGGCCGTGAAATCGCCCAGCTTGAAGCGGCGGGCGTGAAGTTCTTCTATCTCGAGCCGCGCCGCCTCGAAGACGTGCCGCGTGCGCTGGAGCGCATCGGCGCACTCTTCGGCCGCGAGGCCCAGGGCCGGGCGAAGGCCGATGCGCTGCGCGGCCGGCTCGAGGCCTTGCGCCGGCGCCATGCCAACGCGGCGCCGGTCGACGTGTTCTATCAAGCCTGGCCGCAACCGCTGATGACGCTGAACGGCGAGCACCTGGTCAGCGACATGATGGCGCTGTGCGGCGCGCGCAACGTGTTCGCCGACCTGCCGCAACTGGTGCCGCGGCTGTCCGTCGAGTCGGTGCTCGCCGCCGATCCTGCCGTGCTGCTCGCCCCCGATCTTGAGCGGCAGGACGGCGACACCTTCCGGCGCGATCCGTCGCTGCCGGCCTTCGCGCAGTGGCTGCGCTTCGGCAGTCTCACGGCGGTGCAACGACGCTGGCTCTACGCCTTGCCCGCGGCCACGTTCACGGGACAGAGCCCGCGCGTCGCCGAGGGGGCGGCGGCTCTGTGCGGCGCGCTCGACGAGGTGCGCCGCGAGCGTGCGGCAGCGCGGTAGAGGCGTTGTGGTCTACGGCTTCTTGCGCTGGTCGTCGAGCGGCGCGGGCATGGTGGCAAACCGGTTCGGCGCACTCGGCTCCCACAGCGTGCCCGCGACCGTGTCGGCATCGGCGTGGATGGCGTGCACCAGCGCAAGGCTGGCGCGCGAGCCGATCTTGCGCAGCAGCTGAAGCTGGCGCGGGGTCCAGTTCGCCGTGTTGCCGACTTGCTCGCAACTGAAGGTGCCGAAGAGCACCCCGTTGACCGAGAAGCACACGTCGAGCAGCGAGCGCACGTCGTGGCGCTGCAGATAGTCGCCGTCCAAGCCGGAGGTGGCCGGATGGGTGAGGGCGTCGGGCGCGACGATGCAGCCGTCGCGCGTCAGCGCCTCGAAGTAGCGCGCGACTTCGGCGCCCACCATGTCGGGTGCGGCGACCATCTTGTCGCGGCTCGCGTCGAACATGGCGGCGCAGCGCAGGGCGCGCCCCTCGGCGGCCTCGACGAAGATCCACACGCCCGCGCGCGAGCAGCCGATGCGCTCGGCCAACTCGCGGGTGAACTGGTCCAGGAATTGCGCGTTGTCGATCTCGCCGCGCTCCAACTGGCCGCAGATGTTCTGGATCTGCCGGGTGTCGGACATGGGCTCATTCTTACGCGGAGTTGCATGGCGCACACCTGCAAACCTTTGCAGGTGTGCGCCGCCTCAACGGTCGGCGGCGGGGCGGCTGTCGCAGTAGCTGGCGACGGGACAGCGTGGGCACAGCGGCATGCGCGCCTTGCAGATGTAGCGCCCGTGCAGGATGAGCCAGTGGTGTGCGTCGACCCGATAGGGCTCGGGCACCCGCTCCAGCAGGCCGCGTTCGACCTCGACCGGGTTGCGCCCGGGCGCGAGGCCGGTGCGGTTGGCGACGCGAAAGACGTGGGTGTCCACCGCCATCGTCGGTTCGCCGAACGCGACGTTGAGCACGACGTTCGCCGTCTTGCGGCCCACGCCTGGCAGTGCCTCCAGCGCTTCGCGCGTGCGCGGCACCTCGCCGCCATGCTGCTCGACGAGGATGCGGCAGGTCTCCATCAGGTTCTTCGCCTTGGTGCGGAAGAGGCCGATGGTGCGGATGTGTTCGGTCACGGCGGGCAAGCCCAGCGCCAGCATGCGCGCCGGCGTGTCGGCCAGCGGAAACAGCCGCCGTGTTGCCTTGTTGACACCTACATCCGTGGCCTGCGCGGACAGCAGCACGGCAGCCAGCAGCTCGAAGACGTTGGTGTATTCCAGCTCGCTGGCGGGCTGCGGGTTGCCGGCCTTCAGGGTGGCGAAAAAGGGTTCGATCAGCGCGGCATTCATCTCCGCGGATTGTCGCAGCGAGGTCGGCGGGCTTGCCTGTCAAAGACTCAGGTGCACTGCGCCGGAGCGGCTCACGGCGTCGTGCGAGACGCTCGCGGATGCTGCGGTCTTGGGCGGCTCGGGACTCGACGGACCGCGCTCCATTTCCTCGCAGCCGAACAGCGTCAGGGCTGCGGCGACTGCCAAGGCGAAGAGCGACAGACTGGACGTCATGGTGAAGATCGAAGCTGCATGCGCAGCCTAGGGCAATGCCCTGCCGCACCGCATCGGCGCGCGGTGCGCGCCGATGTAGGACGACGCCGCGTTCAGCTGGATCGCTGCGCCCGCGCCCGCGCGATGGCCGCGGCGACGATGCCGCGCTTGCGTTCGTCCTCGGCGTTGTCGGGCGCGCTTGCGTCCGCGGGCTGCACGAGTTCCGCGAGCTTGGCCTCGGCCTTGGCAAGACGGCGTTCGCGGCCCTCGCGCAGGTCGCGCGCTAGCCGCAGGGTGTGGAAGCCGTAGCGCTCGCGCGCCTCGTCCGCCTGCGCCGGGCTCCATGCATCCCATCCGGTGCGGCCTCCGCTCGCGTCGACGAGCTCGATGCAGTCGACCGGACACACCGGAATGCACAGCTCGCAGCCGGTGCATAGCGCGTCGATGACGGTGTGCATCTTCTTCGCCCCGCCGAGGATGCTGTCGACCGGGCAGGCTTTCAGGCACAGGGTGCAGCCGATGCACCAGGCTTCGTCGATGACGGCGCGGCGCAGCGGGCCTTCAGCGCCGTGGGTCGGGTTCAGCGGCTCGACCGGCTGACCGGTGATGCGTGCCAGCCGCGCCACGCCTTCGGCGCCGCCCGGTGGGCACTGGTTGATGCGCGCCTCGCCGGCGGCAATGGCCTGGGCGTAGCTGCGGCAGTCGGGATAGCCGCAGCGGGTGCACTGGGTCTGGGGCAGCGCCGCGTCGATCGCGTCGGCCAGCGTCGCCGGTCGCAGGGTGGCGTGCACGGCTCGACCGGCGCTCGCCTATCGGGCGCGGCGGCGGGCAGGCACCTTCGCCGGTGCAGCCGCCGCCTGGTGGCTGGCGATGAAGTCACGCACCTGCGGATAGACCTTCTCGCGCCAGCGTCGGCCGGAGAAGATGCCGTAGTGGCCGGCGCCGTCCACGTCGTAGTGGAATTGGCGCGACTTCGGAATGCCTGCGCACAGTTCATGCGCGACGCGCGTCTGGCCGGAACCGGAGATGTCGTCGAGTTCGCCTTCGACCGTGAGCAGTGCGGTCGTGCCGATGTCCTGCGGACGCACGAGCTGGCCGTCGATTTCCCAGGTGCCGTTGACGAGCGCGAAGTCCTGGAACACCGTCTTGATGGTGTCGAGGTAGTACTCGGCCGGCATGTCGAGCACGGCGTTGTACTCGTCGTAGAAGGCGCGGTGCGAATCGGCGCTTTCGTCGTCGCCGCGCACGAGATCCAGGAAGTAGTCGTAGTGCGAGCTGACGTGGCGATCGGGGTTCATCGCCACGAAACCGGAATGCTGCAGGAAGCCGGGGTAGACGCGCCGCCCCTCACCCGGGTTGCCCACCGGCACGCGGTAGATGACGTTGTTCTCGAACCACTCGAAGCTCTTGTTCGTGGCCAGGTTGTTCACGGCGGTGGGCGAGCGCCGCGCGTCGATCGGGCCGCCCATCATCGTCATCGTGGGCGGCGTGGCTTCGCCGTTCGTGGCCATCAGCGAGATGGCGGCGAGCACCGGCACGGTGGGCTGGCAGACCGAGATCACGTTGACCTGCGGCCCGATGTGGCGGATGAACTCCTGCACGTAGCGCACGTAGTCGTCGAGGTGGAAGGCGCCTGCCTCCAGCGGCACCATGCGCGCGTCCGTCCAGTCGGTGACGTAGACCTTGTGATCGACCAGCAGCGAGCGAACGGTGTCGCGCAGCAGCGTGGCGTGATGGCCCGACAGCGGCGCCACCACCAGCACGGACGGCTGATCCTTCATCTTCGCCAGCATCGCCGAGTCGTCGGTGAAGCGCTTGAAGCGAAGCAGGGTGCAGAACGGCTTGACCACCGGCGCCTGCTGCTGCACGGCGACGTCGACGCCGTCGATGGCAATCGAGGTGATGTCGAACTCCGGCTTCTCGTACTCCTTGGACAGCCGGTGCACCAAGCTGAGGCCCGCGGCCACGCGGTGCGCCATCGGCGTGTGCGTGAAGGGTGAGAGCGGGTGGCTGTAGAGCTTGGACGAGGCCGCGGCGAATTCGGCGAAAGGGCTCAGCAGCGCGCGTTGTGCCTCGTAGAACTGATAGAGCATGACTCGGGTCCTCCAGGCGTCGTCGACGCGCCAGTACGGCGCGCCGTGTCGTTGTGCAATGCAGCATATTCTAGAAACGCAGGCGTTGCTGCACGGCAGGAAAAGGGGCGGGGATACCCGGTACACCGGTCGCGGTGCGCGTGCGGTTTTTCGCGAACGCAAGCCGCCGCGCGGCCCAGAAAGACAAAAGCCCGGCAGTGCCGGGCTTTGATCGAAGGGCGAGGGTAGCGGTGCTCAGAGCACCTTGACGATGCCTGCCACCACGGCGTCGATGTTCTTGTCGTTCAAGGCTGCCACGCAGATTCGTCCCGAATCCACACCGTAGATGCCGAACTCGCTGCGCAGGCGCTGCATCTGCTCCTTGCCGAGGCCGGAGTAGCTGAACATGCCGTTCTGCGTGGTGATGAAGCTGAAGTCCTGCTTGGCGCCCGAGGCAGCCAGCTTCTCCTGCAGGGCGACGCGCATCGTCTTGATGCGCACGCGCATGCCGGCGAGTTCTTCTTCCCAGAGCTGGCGCAGGGCGGGCGTGTTCAGCACCATTGCGACCACCTGCGCGCCGTGCGTCGGCGGGTTCGAGTAGTTGGTGCGGATGACGATCTTCAACTGGCTGAGCACACGCGCCGCAGCGTCCTTGCTCTCGCACACCACGCTCAGCGCGCCGACACGCTCACCGTAGAGCGAGAAGCTCTTGGAGAACGAGGTGGAGACGAAGAAGTCGATGCCGGCATCGACGAACTGCTGCACCACCGCGCCGTCCTCGGCGATGCCTTCGCCGAAGCCCTGGTAGGCCATGTCGAGGAAGGCGACGAGCTGCTTCGCCTTGACCGCTTCGACCACGCGCGCCCATTGGTCGGCCGTGATGTCGTAGCCCGTCGGGTTGTGGCAGCAGGCGTGCAGCACGACCACGGTGCCGGCAGGTGCGGCGTTCAGCCCGGCCAGCATGCCGTCGAAGTTCACGCCACGCTTGGCCGCGTCGTAGTACGGATAGGTCTCGACCGTGAAGCCGGCGTTCGTGAACAGCGCGCGGTGGTTCTCCCAGCTCGGATCGCTGATCAGCACCTTGGCCGCCGGGTTCAGGCGCTTGAGGAAATCGGCGCCGATCTTCAGGCCGCCCGTGCCGCCCAGGCCTTGAACCGTGGCCACGCGGCCCTCACGTAGGACCGGGCTGTCGACGCCAAAGACGAGTCCCTGCACGGCCTTGTCGTAGGCGGCGATGCCATCGATGGGCAGGTAGCCGCGTGCGGCCGGTGCTTCCTGCATCTGCTTCTCGGCCTGCGCCACGCACTTGAGCAGCGGCAGCTTGCCGTTCTCGTCGTAGTAGACGCCGACGCCGAGGTTCACCTTGGCCGGGTTGGTATCAGCGGCGAACTGCTCGTTGAGCCCGAGGATCGGGTCACGCGGGGCCATTTCGACGGCGGCGAAAAGCGAAGACATAGCAGTCCTTGTCGACAGGTGTTGTCAGTAGAGCGGCGTGGGGAATTGGGCTAGGCTCGATGGCTGCCCCTTGCCGCCGCAACGAGGGAAAACCCGAGAATTTTATCTGCCATGGCCGAATCGATTCGTGTTGCCGCCACCACATCGCCGGGCGAAGCCTCCGCCGAGGTCAAGGGCGAGTTCGTCAGCTTTCCCGGCTCACCGTTCCAGTTGTTCCAGCCCTATCCGCCGGCGGGCGACCAGCCCACGGCCATCACGCAACTCGTCGAGGGGGTCGAGGACGGCCTGAGCTTCCAGACGCTGCTCGGCGTGACGGGCTCGGGCAAGACCTTCACCATGGCCAACGTGATCGCGCGCCTCGGGCGCCCGGCCATCGTATTTGCGCCCAACAAGACGCTGGCCGCGCAGCTGTACAGCGAGTTCCGAGAGTTCTTTCCGAAGAACGCCGTCGAGTACTTCGTCAGCTACTACGACTACTACCAGCCCGAGGCCTACGTGCCGCAGCGCGACCTGTTCATCGAGAAGGACAGCTCGATCAACGAGCACATCGAGCAGATGCGCCTGTCGGCCACCAAGAGCCTGCTGGAGCGGCGCGACGTGGTGATCGTGGCGACGGTGAGCGCGATCTACGGCATCGGTAACCCGAGCGACTACCACCGCATGGTGATGACGCTGCGCTCGGGCGACAAGATGGGCCAGCGCGACGTGATCGCGCAACTCATCCGCATGCAGTACGCGCGCAACGACACCGAGTTCTCGCGCGGCACGTTTCGCGTGCGCGGCGACACGATCGACGTGTTCCCGGCCGAGCACTCGGAGCTGGCGATCCGCATCGAGCTCTTCGACGACGAGGTCGAATCGCTGCAGCTCTTCGACCCGCTGACCGGGCGCATCCGCCAGAAAATTCCACGCTTCACGGTGTACCCGTCGAGCCACTACGTGACGCCGCGAGACCGTGTGGTGGCGGCGGTCGACACCATCAAGGACGAACTGCGCGAGCGCCTGGCCGAGTTCGTGACCGGCGGCAAGCTGGTGGAGGCACAGCGGCTGGAGCAGCGCACGCGCTTTGACCTCGAGATGCTGCAGGAAGTCGGCCACTGCAAGGGCATCGAGAATTACACGCGGCACCTGTCGGCCTCGGCGCCGGGCGATCCGCCGTCGACGCTGGTCGACTACCTGCCCGCCGATGCGCTGATGTTCCTCGACGAGAGCCACGTACTGATCGGCCAGTTGAGCGCCATGTACAACGGCGACCGCGCGCGCAAGACCACGCTCGTCGAATACGGCTTCCGGTTGCCGAGCGCGCTCGACAACCGGCCGCTCAAGTTCGAGGAGTTCCAGACCAAGATGCGTCAGGTGATGTTCGTCTCGGCAACGCCCGCGGCGTTCGAGCAGGCCAACGCAGGGCAGGTGGTGGAGCAGGTGGTGCGGCCGACGGGCCTGGTGGACCCGATGGTCGAGGTGCGCCCGGCGACGACGCAGGTCGACGACGTGCTGCAGGAAATCCGCGTCCGGGTCGATCTGCACGAGCGGGTGCTCATCACCACACTGACCAAGCGCATGGCCGAGCAGCTGACCGACTACCTGGCGGAGAACGGCGTGAAGGTGCGCTACCTGCACAGCGACATCGAGACGGTGGAGCGGGTGGAAATCCTGCGCGACCTGCGCCTGGGAACCTTCGACGTGCTGGTCGGCATCAACCTGCTGCGCGAGGGGCTCGACATTCCCGAGGTGTCGCTGGTGGCGATTCTCGACGCCGACAAGGAAGGCTTTCTGCGCGCCGAGCGCTCGCTGATCCAGACCATCGGCCGCGCCGCGCGCAATGTGAATGGCCGCGCCATCCTCTATGCCGACAGGATGACCGAGTCGATGAAGAAGGCGATCGGGGAGACCGAGCGTCGGCGCGACAAGCAGATTGCCCACAACCTGGCCCAGGGCATCACGCCGCGCAGCGTGAGCAAGAAGGTCAAGGAACTCATCGACGGCGTGTATTCCGAGAAGTCGAACAAGAACGACCTGCACCGCGCGCAAGCCGCCGCCGAGGTGGAAATGCTGTCGGAGAAAGACCTGGGCCGGCGCATCAAGCAGCTCGAGAAGCAGATGCTCGAACATGCGCGAAGCCTGGAATTCGAGAAGGCCGCGCGGGTTCGCGACCAATTGGCCCAATTGCGCGAGCAGGCCTTCGGCGCGCCGGGCGCCGACAACGTCGTTCCGCTGTAGCCCCTGGGTCGTGACATACAGCGCATTTCAGGCGCTGATCTTGCCAACAACGTCGACGGAACCAATCCCGCCTAATGTTGACTAAAACAGTCGGCTTCATCTATACTCGACTGCCACAGTCGGAATTAAGGCAAGGGTATTCCCGGTGAGTCCGGGGTGGATCTTGCGGACGAAGAAGCCGCCCGTTTTGTTGAACAACGTAGTGCCGACAGGCTTCAGGAGAATTGCATGCGTCTGACCACCAAGGGCCGATTTGCCGTGACCGCGATGATTGATCTGGCTTTGCGCGAGCATTCGGGGCCTGTGGCCCTGGCCGCCATCAGCGCCCGCCAGCAGATCTCGCTGTCCTATCTCGAGCAGCTGTTCGGCAAGCTGCGCCGCCATGAACTCGTCGAGAGCACCCGCGGCCCGGGCGGCGGTTATTCGCTCGGCCGCAAGTCTGAAGACATCACGGTGGCCGACATCATCGTTGCCGTCGACGAACCGATCGATGCCACCGGCTGCGGCGGCAAGGAAAACTGCATGGGCGACGACACCGGTCGCTGCATGACGCACGACCTGTGGACTAGCCTGAACACCAAGATGATCGAGTACCTCGATTCGATCTCGCTGAAGAAGCTGGTCGACGAGCAGATCGCCAAGGGCATCTCGATCGAGGAGCACCCGGTCAAGCGCGCGATCTCGTCGCAGCCCGTGGTCAAGCCGATCAAGGTGACAGCGCCGAACTCGGTGTTCGCACTCGGCAACGCCTTCACCAAGTAAGACGCGCCGAACCGCACGCGCCGGATGGACAGCAAGGCAGACCCGGCATAACTAGATGACCCTGCGGCGTGGAGGTTCGCGCCGCGTTGATCACACTCGGCTCATGGACACGACTCCTCACTTTCCCGTCTACATGGACTACGGCGCCACCACGCCGGTCGACCAGCGCGTCGTCGACGCGATGATTCCCTGGCTGCGCGAGCACTTCGGCAATGCCGCCTCGCGAAGTCATGCATGGGGTTGGGAAGCCGAGGCGGCGGTCGAGAAGGCACGCGAAGACGTGGCGGCGCTGATCGGCGCCGACCCGCGCGAGATCGTCTGGACCTCCGGCGCCACCGAATCGGACAACCTCGCGCTGAAGGGCGCGGCCCAGTTCTACAAGACGCGCGGCAAGCACATCGTGACCGTGAAGACGGAGCACAAGGCTGTGCTCGACCCTGTGCGCGAGCTTGAGCGCCAGGGTTTCGAGGCGACCTATCTCGATGTGCAGGAAGACGGCCTGCTCGATCTCGACCGCTTCAAGGATGCGCTGCGCCCGGACACCATCCTCGTGTCGGTGATGCTGGTCAACAACGAGATCGGCGTCATCCAGGACATCGCGGCCATCGGCGCGATATGCCGCGAGCGCGGGATCATCTTTCACGTCGACGCGGCGCAGGCCACCGGCAAGGTGGCAATCGATCTCAAGACGCTGCCGGTCGACCTGATGAGCCTCGCCTCGCACAAGACCTACGGCCCCAAGGGTATCGGCGCGCTGTACGTGCGCCGCAAGCCGCGCGTGCGCATCGAAGCGCAGATGCACGGCGGCGGCCACGAGCGCGGCATGCGCTCGGGTACCTTGCCGACGCACCAGATCGTCGGCATGGGCGAGGCCTTTCGCATTGCGCGCGAGGAGATGGGTGTCGAGAGTGAGCGCATCCGCATGCTGCAGCATCGCCTCATCGCGGGGCTGTCGGACATCGAGCAAACCTTCATCAACGGGCACCTCGAGAAACGCGTGCCGCACAACCTCAACATGTCGTTCAACTACGTTGAGGGCGAGTCGCTGATCATGGGCATCAAGGGCATCGCGGTGTCCTCGGGCTCGGCCTGCACCTCGGCCAGCCTGGAACCGAGCTACGTGCTGCGCGCATTGGGACGCAGCGACGAACTCGCGCATTCGAGCCTGCGCATGACCATCGGCCGCTTCACGCAGACCGAGGAAATCGACTACGTCGTGACCACGCTGAAGGACCGTGTCGCCAAGTTGCGCGAACTGTCGCCGCTGTGGGAGATGTACAAGGATGGCGTTGACATCAGCGCGATTCAATGGTCGGCACATTGAGAAGTTTGGAGAACAGACATGGCATACAGCAGCAAAGTCGTTGAGCACTACGAGAACCCCCGCAACGTCGGCTCCTTCACCAAAGGCGACGACACGGTCGGCACCGGCATGGTCGGCGCACCCGCCTGCGGTGACGTGATGAAGCTGCAGATCAAGGTGAACCCGCAGACCGGCCTGATCGAAGACGCGAAGTTCAAGACCTACGGTTGCGGCTCCGCCATCGCATCGAGTTCGCTCGTCACCGAATGGGTCAAGGGCAAGTCGCTCGACGAGGCGCTCACGATCAAGAACACGCACATCGCCGAGGAACTGGCGCTGCCGCCCGTGAAGATTCACTGCTCGATCCTCGCCGAAGACGCGATCAAGGCGGCGGTGAACGACTACCGGGCGAAGACGACCGCCCTCGCACCGGCAACCGCCGAAGCGCAAGGCGCCTGAGCATCATGTCCGTCACCCTGACCGAAGCGGCAGCACGCCACGTCACGCGCTACATCGCCAAGCGCGGCAAGGGCGTGGGTGTCCGTCTGGGCGTGAAGACCACAGGTTGTTCGGGTCTCGCCTACATGCTGGAGTATGCGGACGACGTGGCGCCCGAAGACCTCGTCTTCGAGGGGCACGGCGTCAAGGTGCTGATCGATCCGAAGAGCCTGCCCTATCTAGACGGCACCGAACTCGACTTCGTGCGCGAAGGCCTCAACGAGGGTTTCAAGTTTCACAACCCACGCGAGATAGACCGCTGTGGTTGCGGCGAGTCGTTCCGCGTCTGACTGAGTGCATGACACCGAAAGGCGTGGCGTCTGCCGCGCCTTTTTTTCGCCTGTGCCGATGACGATTTCCCCCGTTTCCGCGCGCCGATGAAACTCGATAGCGACGACTTTGAACTATTCGGCCTGCCGCGCCGGCATGCGCTCGACCGCGGCGCGCTCGACACTCGCTGGCGAGCGCTGCAAGGCGAGGCGCATCCGGACCGGTTTGCCGTCGAGGGCGCAGCCGCGCGACGTGTCGCGATGCAGTGGTCGGTGCGCATCAACGAGGCCTACCAGCGTCTGAAGGACCCGCTTGAGCGCGCCGCCTACCTGTGCGAGTTGAACGGCGTGCCGGTCGAGGCCGAAACCAACACGGCGATGCCGCCCAGCTTTCTCGTGCAGCAGATGGAGTGGCGAGAAGCGCTCGACGAAGCACAGGGCGTGGACGCCGTCCAAGCGCTGGCCCGCGAGGTGCGCGAGGAGCGCGATACCGGCCTCGCGGCGCTGGGTGTGCTCCTCGACGAAGCGCACGACTACGCTGGCGCCGCTGCGCAGATCAGAGCCCTCATGTTCGTGGAGCGCTTTGCCGAGAGCATCGATCAACGCCTGGAAGCGCTGGGACAATAAGCGCATGGCCTTGCTTCAGATTTCCGAGCCCGGCGGCTCGCCCGATCCACATCAGCAGCGCATTGCCGTCGGCATCGATCTCGGCACCACGCATTCGCTCGTGGCCGCGGTGCGCAACGGCGTGGCGGAGTGTTTGCCCGACGAAGCCGGCCGCGTGATTCTTCCTTCGGCCGTGCGCTATCTGGCCGGCGGTGGGCGCAGCATCGGCCGCACTGCGCTGGCCGAAGCCGCGCTCGACCCGCGCAACACCATCGTCTCGGTCAAGCGTCTCATGGGCCGCGGCCTGGCCGACATCGCGCATCACGACAAACTGCCCTACGACTTCGTCGATGCACCCGGCATGGTGCAGATACGAACGGTCGCCGGCGTCAAGTCGCCGGTGGAGGTGTCGGCCGAGATTCTTGCCACCTTGCGCCAACGCGCCGAGGACACCTTTGCCGATGATCTGTTCGGCGCCGTGATCACCGTGCCGGCGTACTTCGACGACGCGCAGCGCCAGGCGACGAAGGACGCGGCCAAGCTGGCCGGTATCAACGTGCTGCGGCTCATCAACGAGCCGACGGCGGCGGCCATTGCCTACGGACTCGAGCATGGCAGCGAAGGGCTGTACGCGGTGTACGACCTCGGCGGCGGCACCTTCGATATCTCGCTGCTGCGCTTATCGGCCGGCGTGTTCGAGGTGGTGGCGACCGGCGGCGATTCGGGCCTTGGTGGCGACGACTTCGACGCCGCGCTCGTCGAGTGGGCGCTTGACCAAGCCGGCCTTGAAGCTGTCACGCCGCAGGACAAGCGTGCGCTGCTGGTGGCTGCGCGCGCCGCGAAGGAGAAGCTGTCGAGCCACGACCACGCCACGCTGGCATGCCCGCTCGGCGGCGGTGAGTTGTCGGTGCGCCTCACGCGCGCCGATTTCGATCGCATCGGGCGAGAGCTGATCGCACGCACGATGACGGCCGTGCGCCGTGTGCTGCGTGACGCCAAGGCCGATCGCAGCGAGGTCGAGGGCGTCGTCATGGTCGGCGGCTCCACGCGCATGCCGCAGGTGCAGGCCGCGGTGGCCGAGTTCTTCGGCCGCGCGCCGCTCACCGACCTCGATCCAGACGAAGTGGTGGCGCTCGGTGCAGCAATCCAGGCCAACGCGCTGGCGGGCAACGTCGGCGCGGCCGATCTGCTGCTGCTCGACGTGATTCCGCTGTCGCTCGGGCTCGAGACCATGGGCGGCCTGGTCGAGCGCATCATCCCGCGCAACAGCACCATTCCGACCGCGCGCGCGCAGGACTTCACCACCTTCAAGGACGGCCAGACGGCGATGGCCCTGCACGTGGTGCAGGGCGAGCGCGAACTGGTGAGCGACTGCCGCTCGCTGGCGCGCTTCGAGCTGCGCGGCATTCCGCCAATGGTGGCCGGCGCAGCGCGCATCCGCGTGAGCTTCGAGGTCGATGCCGACGGGCTGCTGCACGTCACCGCGCGCGAGGAGTTGTCGGGCGTCGAGGCGGCCATCAGCATCAAGCCGAGCTATGGGCTGTCGGACGAGGACATCGCGCGAATGCTGCAGGAAAGCTTTGGCACCGCCGAAGAAGACATGAAGGCGCGCAGCTTGCGCGAATCGCGCGTCGAGGCCGAGCGCATGCTGCTGGCGACGCGCGCTGCGCTGGCGGCCGACGGTGATCTGATCGACGCCACACAGCGCGAGGCCATCGACGCGCAACTCGCGTTGCTCGACGAGGCGAAGACGTCGAACGACCACCACGCGATCGACGCTGCCGTGGAAGCGCTCGCCAAGAGCACCGAGGCCTTTGCCGCCGAACGAATGAATCGCAGCATCCGCCAGGCGCTTGCCGGCCGCCGCGTGGAAGAGGTTTGAGATGCCGACGATCAAGATCCTGCCGCACCCCGATTACTGCCCCGCGGGCGCGAGCATCCAGGCCGACACCGGCACCTCGATCTGCGAGGCGCTGCTCGAGCACGACATCGAGATCGAGCACGCCTGTGAACTGAGTTGCGCCTGCACCACCTGCCACGTGGTGGTGCGCGAGGGATTCGATTCGCTCGGCGAACTCGACGAGTCGGAAGAAGACCTGCTCGATCGCGCGTGGGGGCTCGAGCCCACCTCGCGCCTGTCGTGCCAGGCGATCCTTGCGCAGAAGGATGTGACGATCGAGATTCCGAAGTACTCGATCAACCATGCGCGCGAGAACCACTGATCGCGATCGGGATAGGGGCCGATCATCGTGATCGGGCCCCTCCCACACCACCCGGCGTGCGGGTCCGCACCGGGCGGTTCGAGAGCTTGAGGTCAGGAGAGTCGGGGTACGCCCAGTCGATCGAAGTG
>JAKFDI010000011.1:0-264838 GCA_036676235.1 Rhizobacter sp.
TCGATCAGTTCGTCTCGCACCACAACACTGACTCTCAGCCCTTCCGCTGGACTGCCACCGCCGACTCGATCCTTGAGAAGCTCCATCGACTTTGCTCACGTATCAGCGGGACAGAACACTAGCCGCGCAGCGCCGACAGGCCCAGTTCGCCCTGCGCCAGCAGCAGCGCCTGGATCTGGTTGCTGCCCTCGGCGATGGCGAGGTGGCGCACGTCGCGGTAGTGGCGTTCGAGCGGAAAGTCGCTGGTGTAGCCGGCACCGCCCAGCACCTGCATCGCATCCTCGCACACGCGCAGCACGGCGTCGCTGTTGTGGCGCTTGGCCATCGAGCACCAGCGCTGCGCGTCGGCACTCTTTCGGTCGAGCGCATCGGCGGCGCGCGCGGCCAGCAGGCGCGAGCTTTCCACCCGCGTCATCATGTCGGCCACCATCTGCTGCACCAGCTGGAACTGGCCGATCGGACGGCCGAACTGCTGGCGCTGGCCGGCGTAGCGGCAGGCTTCCCGGTACGCGTCCTCGGCCACGCCGGCGCAGACGTAGGCGACGAAGCAGCGGCCGAGGTTGAGGTAGTGCTTGGCGATGGCGAAGGCCTGACCTTCGGCGCCGATCAGGTTGCCGGCCGGCAGCAGCACGTCGTCGAACAGCAGCTCGCCCAGCGGGCAGCAGTGCATGCCCATCGCGTGCACCTCGCGCGCCGAGAAGCCGGCCATGCCGCGCTCGACGATGAAGGCCGAAACGGCGCAGTCGTTGCCGGTGCCGGTGCGCGCAAACACCACGCCCAGATCGGCGTGCACGCCGTTGGAGATGTACAGCTTGCGCCCGCGCAGGCGCCAGCCGCCGCTGGCGGGGTCGCGTTCGGCGCGGGTCTCGACGCCGCTCGCGTCGGAGCCCACGTTGGGTTCGGTCAGGCCGAAAAAGGCCAGCGTGTCGCCGCCGATCAGCGCCGGCAGGAAGCGCTCACGCTGCTCGGCGCTGCCACGCTCGGCAATGATCGACAGCACCAGGTTCGAGGTGCTGATCATGCTGCGCAGCGAGGCCCAGGTACCGGCCAGCTGGGCCAGCAGCGTGCCGTAGGTGACGTGATCCAGCCCCTGGCCGCCGAGTGCCTCGGGCAGCAGGCCACCAAGCAGGCCGTAGCCGCTCATCGCGCGCACCAGCTCGCGCGGCGGCAAGCGGCGTTCGCGTTCGTGCGCGCCGACGATGGGCGCGACTTCGCGCGCCAGGTAGTCGGCGAAGGCGTCGCTCGCGGCGCGTTGCCAGTCGGCGAGTTCGAAGTCCATGGTCGTCAGTTCACGGCGCGCGTGGCTTTCACCAGCGCGCCCGCCGGCAGGCCCAGCTCGGCCAGGATGGCTTGCGTGTGCTCGCCGATCGCCGGCGCCTTGGCGTGGGCCGTGGGCAGGTCGCGCAGCGGCACCGGGAAGCGCAGGCGCAGCTGGCCGTGGCCCTCGCTCACCATGCCGCGAGCCTGGAAGTGCGGGTCGGCCAGCACATCGTCGAGGCTGTTGACGGGCGCACAGGGGATGTCCTGGGCATCGAACAGCGCGGCCCAGTGCGCGAGCGGCTGCGTGTGCAGGCAGTCGGCGATGGCCGCGTCGATGCGCGCGCGGTGCGCCACGCGGTCGTGGTGGCGCGCGAGCGCCGGCCCCTGCAGATCGGTCAGCCCGAGCGCAGCGACCAGGCGGGCGAAGAACGGGTCTTCGATGGCCGCGATGCTGAGGTAGCGGCCGTCGGCGGTCGGGTACACGCCATAGGCCGGCTGGCGCGGCAGACCCGCGCTGGCCGCCGTGCCGCGCGCCCGTGCCGCGACCCACGACCCGAGCCGCGGCGTGGTCCAGTGCAGTGCGGCGTCGGCGATGGCGACGTCCAGGAACTGGCCGCGGCCGTCGCGCTCGCGCTGCGCCAGCGCGGCCAGGATGGACACCACCGCGAACATGCTGCCGGCGATGTCGGCCACCGGGATGTTGACGTCGTGGGTGGGGGCGCCGCCGCGTTGCGTCAGGCCCACGACGCCGGCGGCGCTGAGGTAGTTCAGGTCGTGTCCGGGACGCAGCGCCTGCGGCCCGCTGGCGCCATAGCCCGAGACCGAGGCGTAGATCAGGCGTGGGTTGATGGCGCTCAGGTGGTCGTAGCCGACGCCGAGCCGGCGCGTCACGCCGGGGCGGAAGCCCTCGACGAGCACGTCGCTGCGCTCGGCCAGGCTGCACAGCACGGCGCGGCCGGCCTCGGTCTTGAGGTCGATGCAGATGCTGCGCTTGCCGCGGTTCAGTGCCTCCACCATGTCGGGCACGATGGCGCGTGCGTTGTCGCCGCCGGGCCGTTCGACCTTGACGACCTCGGCGCCCAGGTCAGCCAGCAGCGACGTGGCGTAGGGCCCGGGCAGCAACTCGGACAGGTCGAGCACGCGCAGGCCCGCCAGCGGTGGGCTGCCACCCGTTGTGCCTACGGTCATGCCTTGCCCGCCTTCAGAGCCTGGGCGCGCTGCGGGATCGGGTTGTCGTGGCCGGCGAGCTCGGCGCTGTCGTCCTGCGCCAGCACCAAGTCCCACAGCTTCTGGCCCAGCGGTGCGCGCTTCTCGTCGAGCAGGTGCGCCACCAGTCCGGCCGAGCGGCCGATCAGCGCGAAACCGCGCGCCCACAGCGGGTCCAGCCCCATGTCGGCGACGCAGGCGCCCACAGCGCCGGCGGCGTTCAGCGGCAAGAGCTTGCCGTACTCGGCCTGCGCGGCACGCTCGATGGCCGTGGCCAGTTGCCAGTGCCGGCCTTCGAAGCCGCATTCGCCGGCCATGCGGCGCAGCGCCGGCACGCGCGGGTCGCCCTTGATGTGGATGGGGTGGCCGATGCCTGGCACGATGCGTTTGCCGGCGCGGTACTCGCGCACCAAGGCCGCTGCGCAGGCGTCGAACGCGGCGCCGTCGGCGTCTGGCGCCAGGCCGGCCACGGCGTCCTTCAGCATCTGGGCGCTGAGCTGCATGGTGCCCAGGAAGTGGTTGCCCGCGCCCAGCAGGCCGGCCGCCACCGCGCCCTGGATCGATTCGGGCGCGCCGAGGATCGTCAACCGTGCGGCGATGGCACTGGGCGTCAGGCCATGGTCGGTGACGGCCACCATCAGCGTGTTGGTCATGCGCTTCATCGGCCCGCTGGGCGTCTGGCCGGTGGCGGCCAGGAAGATCATGTCGATGAAGTCGAGCTGGCCGAGGATCTCGGTGGCGATGTTGCGGTCGCGCACGAAGATGTCGTCGCGCGTGGTGTAGCCGATGGGGGTCTTGATGGTCATGCTGGCTTCTCGTTTCAGTCACTCAGGCCGGGCGGCGCTTCACCAGCAGCTTCCAGACGCCTTCGACCACGACCTCGCCGCGCTGGTTGACGACCTGGCGCCTGAAGGCCACGACGCCACGGTCGGGCTTGGACGTCTCGTTCTTGTCGGCCACCTCGACACGCACGCGCAGCGTGTCGCCGATGAAGGTAGGCTTGGGGAAGCGACACTGGATGTCGAGCAGCCCCATCAGGCTGGGTTCGAGATGCTGGTTGAGCTGCATGCGTGTCACCAGCCCCGACATGACCGCCAGCACCAGCAGCCCATGGGCGATGCGCTGGCCGTAGGCCGAGCCTTTGGCGTACTCGGCATCGACGTGCAGGCGGTTGTAGTCGGCCGACAGGCCGGCGAAGTTGATGACGTCGGCTTCGGTGACGGTGCGTGTCGGGCTGTCGAAAGTGTTGCCGATGCCCAGGTCTTCGAAGTAGCAGGGCTCGGCGCGCAGGGCGGACAGGTTCATGCGGTCTCTTTCGTGTCGGGGGTCGGCAAGGCCAGCACCTGCTCGACGAGCTGGGTCTTGAGCACGCGGCCGGTCAGGTTCTTGGGCACCTCGGCCATGAAGACCACGCGCCGGGGCTTCTTGTAGGCGGCCAGGTGCGCGCTGGCGAACGCGGTGATGTCGTCGGCCGTCGGCTGCAGGCCGGCACGCGGCACGATGACGGCGCAGATCAGTTCGGTCCAGCGGTCGTCGGGCAGGCCCACGCAATGCGCCTCGGCGACGCCCGGGTGCTGCTGCAGCGCCTCTTCGATCTCGGAGGCGTAGATGTTGATGCCGCCGCTCTTGATGATGTCGCGCTTGCGGCCGACGAAGTGCAGCAGGCCTGCAGCATCCAGCCGCCCGAGGTCGCCGACGGTCAGGAAGTCGCCGCGCCGCGTGCTGGCGGTCAGTTCGGGGTCCTCGAAGTATTCGTCGTACTGCGACTCGCTGCGGCAGCAGATCTCGCCCACCTCGCCGGGCGCCACCTCGGCGCCGTCGTCGCCGAGCAGCTTCAGCTCGACGCCGAAGAAGGGCCGGCCGACGCAGTTGCTGTCCAGGTGGTTGCGGACCTCGGCGCCCTTCAGGTTGGCGTAGGGGCCGACCTCGCTGGAGGCGGCGTAGATGTTGAGGATGCCGTCGCCGAAACGCTCGAGCAGCGCCCGCTTGAGCGCGCCCGACAGCGCCCCGGCGCCGGACTGGATGACGCGCAGGCTGGCCAGGTCGGCGCTGTGGAAGCGCGGGTGTTCGACCATGGCCTGCAGCATCGCCGGCAGCAGCATCGTCGAGTGGATGCGTTCGCTCTCGATGGCGTCGATCACTGCACCGGCGTCGAAGTGTTCGTGCAGCCGGATGCTGGCACCCAGGTACAGCGGCAGCAGGGTGTAGACGCAGCCGGCGCCCAGGCAGATCGGCAGCACGCACAGCGTGCGGTCGTCCATGCCGAAGCCCTGCTCGATGGCGCGCTCCTCGAAGCCGAAGCGCGAACGCAGCGCGCCTTTGGGCCGGCCGGTCGTGCCCGAGGTGTGCAGCATCACGGTGCTGCCCGCGCGGCCTTCGAGCACGGCGCCGGTCGCGCCGGCCTGCAGCGCCAGCCAGTGCAGCGCGTCGGCCGGCGCGTGGGGTTCGGCATCGGCGAACCAGATCCAGCGCCGTGCCGGAGCGCCAAGCGCCTGGGCGCGCTCGGCGAAGCCCGAACCCAGCAGCACGAAGCGCGCGTGCGCGGCTGCGATGCCGTGGCGCAGGTCGTCGTCGGCCAGGCGGTAGTTCAGCGGTGCCGGGATCGCGCCGATGCCGGTGAGCGCGAAGTAGGCCACCAGCATGTCGGCGTGGTTGTGCGACAGCATCGGCACCTTCTCCCCCGGCGCCAGGCCGAGCGCGGCCAGCGCACACATCGCGCTCTCGGTGCGGGCCAGCAGCTCGGCATATGTGAGCGCGCTGTCGCGGAAGCGAACTGCGATGCGCTGCGGATTGCGCCGCGCGTTCAGCCGCAGCGCGTGTAGCAGGGTCATGCCCATGTCTGGCGATGCATCATGTCCTCGCGGTTTCAGTGGAACGCCGAGACGCCGAGCACCTCGCGCCCGATGATGAGCGTCTGAATCTCGGTCGTGCCCTCGGGGATCATGCCGCCGCGCGTGTCGCGGAAGATGCGCTCGATCGGAAGTTCTTCGCTGTAGCCCGAGCCGCCGTGCACCTGCAGCGCCATGCCGGCCACCTCGTGTGCGGCTTCGGCCGCGTAGAGCTTGGCGATCGAGCACTCGGTGCGCGCGCTGCCGCCCTGGTCGAGCGCCCAGGCGGCGCGGTAGCCCAGCGCGCGCGCGGCCTCGCAGCGCACCATCATGTCGACGATCAGCTTTTGCACCAGCTGGAAGCCGGCGATCGGCTTGCCGAACTGCTTGCGCTGCTTCGAATACTCGATCGACAGGTCGAGCGCCGAACGTGCCGCGCCGACCGCACCCATGGCCACGTTCAGCCGGCCGAAGTTCAGCCCGGTCAGGATCGCCTTCAGGCCTTCGCCTTCCTTGCCGAGCAGGTTGGCCTTGGGGACCACGGCGTCGTTGAAGCTCAGTTGCGAGGTGCCGGTGGCGCGGATGAACATCACGTCGGCGCGCCGCGCGTCGTATTGCGTCTGCGCGCGCTCGACGATGAACAGGCTGATGCCGCCGTCGCAGCTGGCGCTGAAGGTGCGCGCCACCAGCACGCCGAAATTGCCGTGGATGCCGTTGGTGATCCACAGCTTGTTGCCGTTGATCAGATAGTGGTCACCTTTGTCCTCGGCGCGCGTTTCGATGCCGGCGACGTTGGAGCCGTGGTTGGGCTCGGTGATGGCCATCCAGTGCTTCAACCGGCCGGCCAGCAGCGGCTTCAGCCAGCGCTGCTGCTGCTCGGGCGTGCCCTGCCGGTGCAGCAGCTGCGCCAGGATGTTGAGCGAGTTCATCATCACGCGCAGCGACAGCCAGCAGTAGCCGGCCTCTTCCATCAGGATCGCCCAGTCGGTGTACTTCATGCCAAAGCCGCCGGCCGCTTCGGGCAGCAGGCCGCCCAGGTAACCGAAGGGCTGCAGCTGCGGCAGCAGGTCCCAGGCAAACTCGCGCTGCTGCTCGCATGCGGCCACGCGCGGCGCGACGCGCTCGCGCATGAAGCGGCGCACCGATTCGCGCATCGCGTCCTGTTCGGGGGTGAATCCGTAGTCCATGTCGTGCTTCTCCTGGGTCGGGCCGCTTCAGGTGGCGTAGCGGCCGCCGGTCACATGCAGTGTGGCGCCCGTGATGTAGCCGGTCGCCTCGCTGGCCAGGAAGGCCACCGCGCCGGCGATGTCGCGCGGCACTCCCAGGCGCCCGATGGGCGTGCGGGCGATCGCGTTGTCCTTGATCTCCTGGTAGTGCGGCAGGTTGCGCACGCCGTCGGTCTCGATGAAGCCGGGGGCAATGGTGTTGACGGTGATCTGGTCGCGTCCGAGCTCGAGCGCCAGTGCGGCGCTGAAGCCCAGGATACCGGCCTTGGCCGCCGAATAGTTGGCCTGCCCCGGGTTGCCCAGGTGGGCGCGCGAAGAGATGTTGACGATGCGGCCCCACCGCTGCGCCGCCATCACCGGCACCACCGCCTTGCTGCAAAGGAAGGCACCCTTGAGCACGGTGTCGACGACCGCGTCCCAGTCGGCTTCGCTCAGCTTGGTGATGCGGGCGTCGCGCGCGAAGCCGGCGTTGTTGACCAGCACGTGCACGCTGCCGAAGGCATCCAGCGCAGCCTGCACGAGGCGTTCGACGTCTGCGGCGTTCGTCACGTCGGCAGCCACGCCGATGGCGCTGAATCCGTCGCGCTCCAGCGCTGTGCAGCTTTCGGCCGCGGTCTCCGCGTCGATGTCGGTGATGACGATGCGTGCGCCCTCTTCGGCCAGCACGCGTGCGGTTTCGGCGCCGATGCCTCGGCCCGAGCCGGTGACGATGGCGACCTTGTCCTTCAATCCTAGATCCATGCAATCTCCAATGTTTCCAATGTTTGACGGGATCGCTTCAGCGAACCACCCAGGTGATGGATGCCGGCACCGCGGCAAAGCATGCGAGCAGCAGCAGTTCGACCCCGACGAAAGGCATCAGGCCGCGGAACACTTGACGCAAGGGCACGCCGGTGATGGAACTGGCGACAAACGCGTTCATGCCGAAGGGCGGTGTGAACAAGCCGATCTCTACCGTCTTGGTGACGATGATGCCGAACCATATCGGGTCGTAGCCGAGCTTGATGATCAGCGGGTAGACGATCGGAATGGTCAGCACCAGGATCGCCAACTGGTCCATCACGCAGCCCAGCAGCAGATAGATGACCAGCAGCGCTGCCAGCACCGTGCCGGCCGACCACTGCTGCTCGGCGACGAGGGCCACCAGCGTCTGCGTGGCCATCGTCATGGTCAGGAAGTAGCTCAGGATGTGCGCGCCAATGATGATGGCGAAGATCAACGCGGTGGTGTGGGTGGTTCTGCGCAGGGCGCCCAGCAAGTCAGCCCAGGACAGCCGGCGAAGCAGCGGGCCGGCGATGAGGATGGCGCCGGCGGCGCCGACTGCCGCCACCTCGGTGACCGTGGTCACGCCGCTGTACAGGCTGCCGATCACGGCCGCGAACAGCAGCACGATGGGCCAGAGCTGGCGCAGCGCGGCCCAGCGTTCGGCCCAGGTGGCCAGAGTGCTGTCTGCGACGGGCGCGAGCTCCGGACGGCGCTTCACCATGATGAGGATGGTCAGCGCATAGGCCAGCGCCGTGATCAAACCTGGCACGATGCCGGCGACGAACAGGCTGCCGATGGAGTTCTCGGTGAGGATGCCGTAGATCACCAGGATCAGGCTGGGCGGAATCAGGATCGCGAGCGTGCCCGACGCCGCCACGGTGCCGGTGATGAGGCCGGCGTCGTAGCCCAGGCGCAGGCCTTCAGGCACGGCGGTGCGCGCCATCGTCGCAGTGGCGGCGGTCGATGAGCCGCACACGGCGCCGAAGCCGGCACTTGTCAGCACCGTGGCCACCGCCAAGCCGCCGGGAAGGCGCCCGACCCATTTGTTGGCTGCGTCGAACATCGCACTCGACAGCCCGCTGGCCGACAGCACCTCGGCCATCAGCACGAACAGTGGGAGCGAGGTCATCAGCCATGACGCTGTGTTGCGGTAGGGCGCGGCCGCGAGGATGCCCATCATGGTCTCGAAGCCGCCCACCGCCCACAGCCCGGCTGCGCCGGACAAGCCCATGGCAAAGGCGATCGGCATGCCCATCAACAGCAATACGACGAGCAACAGCACACACAGGAGAACGGTCATGGCAGCGCTCCGGGTTAGGACGTGGCGGCGCGCGGCGCACCATCGGCCGGTGGCCGCCACAGCACACTGGCGGCCAGGCGCAGCGTGAGCAGTGCCGACCCGAAGGTGGGGATGAGCAGCGCCAAGTACAGCGGTACGCTGATGTCGCCGGAAGTGTCGTACTTCATCTGCCAGGCCAGCAGCGCCTCGCTGCCGACCGCCCAGGTGATGCCGCCGAAGAGCAGCGCGCCGGCAGCATTCACGAACGCGTCGACCCAGCGTCTCGCCCTCGGTCCGAAGCGGTCCCACAGCAGCGAGACGCGAACATGGCCATCGTGCATCTGCACCCAGCTCAGTGTGAGAAAGACAACCAGCGGCATGATGAACTGCTCGCTGATGCCGATGACGCCTTCGAGAGGGTCATTCAGCGCGTACCGCGAGATCACCTGCAACACCACCGCAAGCAGCATCAGCGCCAGCGCGACGCAGGCCACCATGTTGAGCGCTTCATCGAGGCGATCGATGAAGCGCCGCAGCAGCGGTGCGCTCGGGCCCGGCGCGGTCACTTGTACTTCCTCACCGCGCTTCGGAAGTTGTCCAATACGGCACTGCCGGGCAGGCCCTTGCCGTCCATCTCCTTGGCCCAGTCCTGGGCGACGGGCGCGACGGTGGCTGCCACCGCCCCCTGTTCGGCCGCCGAAAGTTCGATCACTTCGATGCCATCGGCGGACATCTTCTTCATCAGCTTGGCGTCTTCGGCGTCGGTGTAAGGCGCCACGTGGTCCATGGCTTCCTGACCTGCTTTGAGGAGGGCCTGTCGCACGGTCTCGGGCAGGCGCTGCCAGACCTTTTCGTTGATGACATACGGCGCATAGAAGACGAATACATCCAGCCCGAAGGTGGCGTACTTGATGACTTCGTTGAGCCGGTACGAGTAGACGCTGGTGGTCGGGAAGATGGTGCCGTCGACGGTGCCGTTCTGTATCGCCTGGTAGGTATCGGGGCTGGGGATGTCGACCGGCGAGGCGCCAAGGAGCTTTACCGCACTGGCCATGTTGCCGCCGATCGACTTGAGCTTCATGCCCTTCAGGTCGGCCAGCTTGCGCACCGGCTTGACCCGTGTGAAGGCGTTGTAGGTCGAGGTGATGAAACCGAAGAGCGGCCGGAAGCCATTGCGCAGGTAGTCGTTTTGCAGGATCGACGTGTTGTGCAGGGTGTCCCAGCTCGCGCGAGTGCCGGTTTGGCTGCTGGAAAACAGCTTGGGCAGGCTGTGCACACCCGACAGCGGCATCTTGCCCAGGTTGAAGGCTGGCGGCACGTAGGCCACGTCGGCCACGCCACGCTGTACCAGACTGAACAGGTCGCGCAGCGACCCGAGCTGCTCGGCGCCGAAATACTGGAACTCGACCTGGCCGCCGGTCAGCTCGGTCACACGCTTCATCCATGGCTTGAGCCCCTGCTCAACGATGTAGTGCGCCGGGGTGAACGAGTCGGCCACCTTGAGCACGATCTTCTCAGCCGCAGGCGCGGGCGCCGGCAGCGTGGGCAGGACCAAGCCAAGGCCCAGGCTGTAAAGGGTGAACTGCCGGCGATCGGGGTTGTTCGCGTGCTTGCTCATCGCATGGTCCTTTCGGGAGATGAAATCAGTTCGTCGTCGTGCTCGCCGATGTAGGGTGCGGGCTGGGGTTGGCGCGCCGGCGTGCGGCTGAAGCGCGGCGCCGGTGAGGGCTGCACCAGACCTTGGTTTTCGAAGAAGGTGGCGCGGGCGACGTTGTGCGGGTGGCGTGCGGCCTCGCCGGTGCTCAGCACGGGGCCGAAGCAGACGTCGGTGTTCTCCAGCAGCGCGCACCAGTGGGCGCTGGACTCGCTGCGGAAGATGTCGGCCAGCTTGGCCTTCAGGGACGGCCACGCGGACGGGTCACGCTGGCGCTGGAATTCCGGGTCGGTGATGGCCAGCTTCTGCAGCAGCAGCGCGTAGAACTGCGGCTCCAGCGCGCCGATGGAGATCCACCGCCCGTCGGCGCACTCGTAGGTGTCGTAGAAATGCGAGCCGCCGTCCAGCAGGTTGGACTCGCGCTCGTCCTTCCAGTGGCCTATGGCACGCAGCTCGCAGACGATGGAGGTGAGCAGCGCCGCGCCGTCGAGCACCGCCGCGTCGACGACCTGTCCGCGGCCCGAGGTGCGCGCCTCGAACACCGCGCACATGATGCCGAAGGCCAGCATCATGCCGCCGCCGCCTAGGTCGCCAATCATGGCCGCCGGGGCGATCGGCCCGCCGACCTTGCGGCCTATGGTGGCCAGCGCGCCGGACAGCGCGATGTAGTTGATGTCGTGCCCCGCGGCCTGCGCCAGCGGGCCTTCCTGACCCCAGCCGGTCATGCGGCCGTAGACCAGGCGCGGGTTGCGCGCCAGCAGCACGTCCGGGCCCAGGCCCAGGCGCTCCATCACGCCTGGGCGGTAGCCTTCGATCAGCGCGTCGGCGCCGTCGAGCATGGCCAGCACCTTGTCGCGATCCTGCGGCGACTTGAGATCGACCGCCACCGAGCGCCGGCCGCGGTGCAGCACGCTGCGCCGGCCGCTGGCCAGGAATGCCGGCTCGCCGCGGTCCCTGCCCTTGTCGGCCTTGCGGTCGAGGCGGATCACGTCGGCCCCCATGTCCGCCAGCATCATGGCGCAGAAGGGCCCGGGCCCGATGCCGCCGAACTCGATGACCTTCAAACCCTTCAGGGGACCACTCATGTTCTCCAACTCCTCGTGTTCCGTGTTCAGCCCAGCCAGCGCTTGCGCCGACGGTAGTGCTTGACTTCGCGGAAGCTCTTGCGCCCGCCTTCGCGGTCCAGGCCAAGGTAGAACTCACGCACGTCCTCGTTGGCGCGCAACTCTTCGGCAGCGCCCTCGAGAACGATGCGCCCGCTTTCCATGACGTAGCCGTAGTCGGCGATCTCGAGCGCCACGCGAGTGTTCTGCTCGACGATCAGCAGCGCCAGGCCCTGTTCGCGCAGCCGGTGCAGCACGGCGAACACTTCCTCGACCATGCGCGGCGCCAGCCCCAGCGACGGCTCGTCGATCAGCATCAGCCTGGGCTCCGCCATGATGGCGCGGCCGATCACCAGCATCTGCTGCTCGCCGCCCGAGAGGTAGCCCGCTACGCGCCGGCGCAGGTCGGCCAGCCGCGGGATGGCCTCGTATACCGCTCCCAGCGCCTGGCGCATCGCGGCGGCGGACTTGAACATGTGGCCGCCGATGATGAGGTTCTGCTCCACCGTCATGTGCGGCAGCACGCGCCGGCCTTCCATCACGTGCACCAGGCCGGCCCGCACCACGGCGGCCGAGTCCCTGCCGTGGATCGGCTGGTCCTCGAAAACGATGCTGCCGCCCGAGACGCGCCCGTCCTCGGAGTCGATGACGCCCGAGATGGCCTTCAGCGTGGTGCTCTTGCCGGCACCGTTGGCGCCCAGCAGGGCGACGCAACCGCGCTGCGGAACCTGCATCGACACGCCCTTGAGCGCCAGGATGACCTCGGCGTAGAGCACCTCAACGTTGCTCAGCGCCAGCAGTGCGCCTGCCGCGGCGGGGGCAGGTCGCGCAGGCGCCTGCTTCGCGGGCTGGCGCCGCGCCTCCACCGCGGCCGGTTCGCTGCTGTCCGTCACCACTTCGGCACCGTGGGCACCGGCACATCGCCGGCAACCCGCACCACCTTGCCGTCCTTCATCGTCGCCACGTTGACCTTGGCGCTGCCGGTGGGGAAGGGCGCGTCGACGCTGAAGTCCACGCCCGGCAGCAGCCCCATCAGCTCGACGGACGTGAACGGGGTGGCCAGCAGCGCAGCGTGCACGGCCTCGCCGGTCACCTTGTCGGCGCCCTTGGTCTTGACCGCAGCCTCGATTGCGCGCACCGCCACGATGGTCTGGCCCAGGCCGAGCGTCGTCATGGCGTTCCAGCCGGACTTCAGGCCGTGCTTGTCCTGCAGCATGCGGTAGAACTTGCGTGCCGTGGTGTCGTCCTCGCTGGCGTCGGCGATGGCGCCGACTTCGTAGTCTCCGGCGAAGCCGTTGGCGTCGCCCAGCGCGCGTGACGAGCCGGCCACGCCGTTGTGCAGGGACAGCATGATCGGGATGTTCTTGCCCAGCGCCTGCAGCGCACGCTTGGTGGCCACGGCCTGCGCGGTGTTGGTCTGGATGACGATCACGTCGGTGCCGGCGTTGGCCAGGCGGCGCACCTGCAGCGTCAGGTCGGCCGGCTGCACCTCGGTCCAGATGGCCTCGACGAATGTGGCCTTGTCCGGGTGTGCCTTGGCATAGCTCTGCAGGCCCTTGGCCATGTCGGCGTAGGCCGGTGTGGCTTCGGACGTGATGATCGCCACTTTCACCGGGCGCTTGTTGTTCAGCTTGGCGGCGCGGAACCACTCCACGAAGCCGGCCGCCTCGTGCGCATAGGTCGGGCGGATGTTGAGCGCCCACTGGCCGGGCTTCCAGCCGAAGCCGTAGGCTGCGGTGCCAAACAGCATCGGCACCTTGTCTTCCGGCAGCCGCTGCTGCAGGGCGGCTGCATCGGGCCCGCCGAGGCCCAGCACCATGACCGGCTGAAGCTCGGCCTTGATGCCGGGCCACAGGCTGGCCGTCTGCGCCACGTCGTAGCGCGTGTCGTAGGTCTTGACGGCGATGCGCACCTTGAGCTTCTCGCCGACCTCCTTGTTCCACCAGTCGATCACCGCCAGCCGGCCGCCCTGCATGTCGTTCATCACGTTGGCATAGGGGCCGGCGAAATCGGCCAGCGCGGCCACGTTTACCGTCGTCTGGGCGTGCGCGGCGGTGCTCAGCAGCAGACCACAGGCGACAGTGGTGGCGCAGGTCAGGAAGGGACGTCGTTGCATGGGGTTGTCTCCGGAGGTGTGGGTCGGGCAGGTGTGGCTTCAGTGCGGGAAGGGCCAGAGTCGATAGGTCGCCTTGAAGATGTTCCAGCGGTGCATCAAGCCCTTCGGCTCGAGCAGAAGGAATCCGGTGATGACCAGGCCCAGGAACACGTTCATGCTCGCGAACACGATGTCGCTGCTCAGAGCGGGGATGAACTCGATGAGATCGGGGCCCAGGGTGGTGATGCTCTCCTGCACGATACGAATGAGTACCGTGCCGATCAGCGCGCCGACGATGGAGCCCAGTCCGCCGACGATCATCATGGCGATGAACCAGATCGAGTTGAACAGCGTGAACTGGTCGACCGAGACGAAGCGGATCTGGTAGGCCCACAGCGCGCCGCCGATGCCGGCGTAGAAGGCGCCGAGCACGAAGGCGCGGGCTTTGGTGCCGGGAACGTCGATGCCCATCATGCCGGCGGCCACGTCGTCGTCCCGCACCGCCACGAAGGCGCGGCCGTGGCGGCTGCGCAGGATGCCGAAGGCGCCGAACACCATCACCGCGGTGCTGCACAGGAAGAGGTAGTACAGCGCGCGGTCGCTGTCGAACACCAGCGGGCCCAGCCGCGCCGATTCCAAGCTGAAGCCGTTGACGCCACCGAGCCACGACGAGGGCAGGTTCAGCACCACGAAGACGAACAGGAACTGCGCTGCGATGGTGGTCAGCGCGAGGTAGAAGCCCTTGATGCGCGCGGCCGTCAGCCCGAAGGCCCAGCCGGCCAGCCCCGCCACGACACCGCCCACCGGCACCGCGACCCAGAACGGCAGGCCGAACTTGACTTCCACGACGCTGGCGCCGTAGGCGCCCACGCCCATGAAGGCGGCCTGGCCGAGGTTGATCTGCCCGGCGTAGCCGGTGGTGATCTGCAGCCCGACCACGACGATGGCCGTGACCAGCATCAGGTTGGCCACCGCCACCAGCCGCGGCGAGGCCAGCCAGGGGTAGAGCAGCAGCGCGGCGCCGAACAGCGCCAGGGTCAGCCACTGGGCACGGGTGCGCACGAGCGCGCTGTCGCGCGCGTAGCTGGTGGAGAAGATGCCGGAGGGGTCCATGGGGCTCAGACTCTTTCGATGCGTTTCCAGCCGAACATGCCGGTGGGCCGGACGATGAGCACGACCAGCATGAAGATGTAGGGCACCACCGCGGCGGCGTTGCCACCGATCAGCGGGTCGATGTAGGCGGCGGTCAGGCCCTGCACCACGCCGACGATGATGCCGGCCAGCAGCAGCCCGCCGATCGATTCCAGCCCGGCCAGCAGCGCCACGGGCAATGCCGCGAAGCCGATCTCGGACGACAGGAAGGTCAGCGACTTGCCGCTCAGGTAGACCATCGAGGTGATGACCGAGAGCACGCCGCCCAGCGCCCATGCGAAGGCGATCGAACGCCGGACGCTGATGCCCATGGCCAGCGCGATCTGGTGGTCCTCGGCCACCGCCGACATGGCCAGGCCGGCACGGCTGCGGTTGAAGAACCAGTGCAGACCGGCGGCGCAGACCACCGCGATGATGCCGCCGGCAGCCAGCGATCGCGGCACGATCAGGTCGCCGAAGATCAGCGGCGCGAGCGGAATGATGGCCGGGAACTGGCGTTCCTGCGGGCCCCAGATCAGCAGCACCAAGCCGCGCATCAGGATCAGCAGGCCGATGGTGACCATGATCATCGAGAATACTGACTCGCCGATCAGGCGGCGGAACAGCAGGCGTTCGATCGCCAGCCCGATCAGCACCGAGATCGCCAGCGCCACCCCGATGCCTAGGGCCGGGTGCATGCCGCGCGACTGCACGGCCCACCAGACCAGGAAGGCACCGACGACCAGCATCTCGCCGACCGCCATGTTGAAGACCTTGCTGGCGCGGTAAATGACGACGAAGCCCATCGCCACCAGCGAGTACAGCAGGCCGAGCAGGGCGCCGTTGAGCGCGTAGTTGAAGAACTCGATGATCATCGCGGGCCGGCCTTGCTGATGTCGGTGGCGGTCACGGTGGCGCGCAGCTCGCCCTGGCGACCGTCCTGGTAGGTGATCGCGATCGCGCAATCGATGTCGTTCGCACCCGCGTACAGGCCCGCGATTAGCGCCTGGTAGCGCTGCTCCAGGAACTCGCGGCGCAGCTTGCGGGTGCGGGTGAGTTCGCCCTCGTCGGCGTCCAGTTCCTTCGGGAAGTTGGCGAAGCGCACGACGCGCGAGCCCTCGGGCAGCAGGGTGTTGATGCGCGCGATCTCGTCGCGCACCAGGGCGCGGATCTCCGGCCTTTGCGACAGGTCGGTAAAGGTGGAGAACGCGATGCGGCGCTCCTCGGCCCAGCGTGCGGCCACACCCATGTCGATGTTGATCAGTGCGCCGACCCAGGGCCGCGTGGCGTCGCCGAGCACCATCACGTCCTTGATGAAAGGCGAGAAGCGCAGCCGTGTCTCGATGAACTGCGGCGGGTAGGGGTGGCCGTTGGCCAGCATGACCAAGTGCTCGACCCGGTCGAGAAAGACGACCTCGCCGCGCTCGGTGCGGCGCACCGCGTCGCCGCTGGCGAACCAGCCGTCGCGGTCGAGTGCCGCCGTCTTGTCGGGCTTGTGCCAGTAGCCCAGGAAGCCGGTGCCGCCGCGCAGCAGCAGTTCGCCGCCGGCCTCGATGCGGGCTTCCAGCGGCGCGCCGAAGGCGGGATCCACGTCGAGCAGCGGGCCCACGGTTTCGAGGTCGTAGCGCTCGCCGCGGTGGCCGGCGATGAGCCCGAACTCCGAGCAGCCGTAGAGGTTGCGCAGCGGCACGCCCAGGGCGTGGAAGAGGCGGAACACGTCGGGCGCCATCGCCGTGCCGCCGGAGACGGCGATCTTCGAGCGCAGGAAGCCGAACTGGTCGCGCACGGCATGCAGCGTCAGCAGCTCGGCCAGCGGCAGCAGCAGCCGCGACAGCGCAGGCGCCGGTCGGCCTTCGAGCCTGGCCACGTGCACCTGGTGGCCGATACGCACGCCCCAGCGGTAGAGGCCTCGCGCCAGGCTGCCTGCGTGCAACATGCGGGCCTCGATGGTGGCGGCGATGCTTTCCCACTGGCGCGGGCCGAACAGCACCATGTGCGGCGCCAGCTCGCGCAGGTTGGGCAGCACCTGGTCGGGCCCCTCGGGGAAGTTGACCACCAGCGGCAGCGTCAGGCCCAGCGTCACGCCCAGCAGCTGCTCGGTGATCCAGGCCAGCGGCGTGTACGACAGGTACTCCATGCCGGGCTCGATAGGCAGCGCGCTGCGCATGCGCGCGGCGTTGTCGATCAGCCAGCGGTGGCTGATCATCACGCCCTTGGGCTTGCTGGTCGTGCCCGAGGTGTAGGTCAGCAGCGCCAGGTCGTCGAGGCCGCCGGTCTCGACCTCGCGCTCGAAGCGCTGCGGGTGGCGGCGGTGTTCGTCGCGGCCCGCCGCCAGCAGCGCGTCGAAGGTGTGCAGCAGGTCGTGGCGGTACGACCACATGCCCGAGTCGTCCCAGTAGCCGATGCCGAAGATGTCCGGCAGCCGGAGCGTCACCGCCAGCGCCTTGTCGACCTGCTCCTGGTCCTGGGCGAAGATGAACCTCGCCCCCGAGTCCTCGCACAGGTAGTGCAGTTCCTCGGCGGTGGCGTCGGGATAGACCGACACCGTCTTGGCGCCCAGCGACTGGGCCGCGAAGACGGCCCAGTAGTGCTCGGGCTCGTTCTCGCCGATGACGACCGCCGTGTACCCGCGGGACAGGCCCAGCGCGGCGGCGCCCAGGGCAAGGCTGCGCACCTGCTCCAGCACGTGGGCGAAGTCGTACTCGCGCCAGATGCCCTTGCGCTTGACGCGCTGGGCCGGCCGCCCGGGCTGCGCGCGGGCGTGCGCCAGCAACGTCTGCGGCAGCGTGCGCAGCGCGACCCCGGTGGCGGCCAAGGCACTCGTTCGTGTCGTGGCCGCTGGCACGGGTGGCGCCGCCTGCTTGGCCAGGGCCGTGGTGCCGGCGCTCATGCCGCCGCGCCCAGGTAAGCCTGAATCACGAGCGGGTCGGCCTGCACCTGCGCCGGCGTGGCGTCGGCGATCTTGCGCCCGAAGTCGAGCACTGCCACGCGGTCGGCCAGGTCCATCACCACGCCCATGTCGTGCTCGACCAGCACGACCGGGATGTGCCTGGCCTCGCGCACGTCGATGATGAAACGGGCCAGGTCTTCCTTCTCCTCGGTGTTCATGCCGGCCATGGGTTCGTCCATCAGCAGCACCTTGGGTTCCATGGCCAGCGCCCGGCCAAGGTCGACGCGCTTGCGCAGCCCGTAGCCGAGCGAGCCCACCGGCTGGTGGCGGATGTTCTCAATCTCCAGGAACTCGACGATGTTCTCGGCCACCTCGCGGTGGCGGGCTTCCTCGCGCTGGGTCCAGGGGAAATAGAGGAAGGCCTGGGCGAGGCTGGAACGCATGTGGCTGAAACGCCCGATGAGAATGTTGTCGAGCACGCTCATGTTGGAGAACAGGTGCGTGCCCTGGAAGGTGCGCACCACGCCGTCGCGGGCGATGGCGTGCACGGCCCGACCCAGCAGATCGCGGCCTTCGTACTGCACGCGGCCCTGCTGCGGGCGGTAGAAGCCGCTCAGCACGTTGAGCAGCGAACTCTTGCCGGCGCCGTTGGGGCCGATGATCGCCAGCATCTCGTCGGGCCGGACCTCGATGCTGACCTCGGACAGTGCGGTGACGCCGCCGAAGCGCAGCGTGATGCCGTCGGCGCGCAGGACAGGCGCGGCCTGGAGCGCGCCGCTCGTCGTGGAACTGGCCATCGTCAGATTCAGGGTCAGGGTCAGGAAAAGGCGTTGAGCCCGGTGAGGGCGCGGCCGATGATGAGCTTCTGGATTTCGGTCGTGCCGTCCGGGATGGTCATCATGCGGGCGTTGCGGAACAGCAGCTCGACGCCGAAGTCCTTGGTGATGCCGTTGCCGCCGTGGATCTGCACCGCCTTTGAGGCCACGTCGACCGCGATCTCGGTGGCGTAGCACTTGGCCATCGCACTCTCGACCTCGCAGCGCACGCCGTGGTCGATCAGGTTGAAGGCGCGGTAGACCAGCAGCTTGGCCGCGTCGAGTTCGATGGCGGCCTCGGCCAGCATGCCCTGGATGAGCTGATGGGCGCCGATCGGCTTGCCGTGCTGGCGGCGCTCCCGGGCGTAGGCTACCGCCTTGTCGAGCGCCGCCTGCGCGATGCCGACGGAGGTCAGGCCGACCATCGGCCGCGCCTTCTCGAACAGCACCAGCGTGTTCTTCAGCCCGGCGCCGGGCGCGATCAGCATGTTGCCGGCGCGCACGCGCACGTTGTCGAAAAACAGCTGCGCGGTCGAAGTGCTGTTCAGCCCCAGCTTGTCGATGTTGCGGCTGTCGTAGCCGTGCTCGGCGCGGTCGACCAGGATCATCGACAGACCTTTGGCGCCTTCGTCCGAGGTGCGCACGATGACCATGCAGAAGTCTGAATAGTGGCCGTTGGAGATCCAGGTCTTCTCGCCGGTGACGACGTAGTGGTCGCCGTCCTGCTTTGCGCGGCAGGTGACCTCGGCTACGTTGGAGCCGACGCCGGGTTCGCTGATGCCGCTGCAGGCGATGATCTCGGCGCGCAGCATGCGCGGCAGATACTTGTCTCGCATCGCGTCGTTGCTGCACACCTCCAGCGAGTAGGCGCCCAGCTGCTGGATCAGCAGCGAGATCGCGACGTCGCCGGACACGCGCGCGAGCTGCTCGTACATCAGCGCGTAGGTCAGCCACGGCATGCCCATGCCGCCGTGCTTCTCGGCGATGATGCCGTTGCCGCCCATGCCGTAGGGCAGCATGAGCTGGAAGATGTCCAGCATGCGCTCCTTTTCGATCAGCTTGTCGGGCTGGTAGCGCTGCACGATGGGGCGCAGCTTGGTCTCGAGAAAGCGGTTGAAGCCTTCGACGGCCAGACCTTGTTCTTCGGTGGGCAGGAAGTTCATGCGGTGGGTGCAGGTTGTGTTGCAGCGGCGCGGCGCGCGCGCGTCAGCGGCCGAGGATGGTGATGGCGCAGACCGCCTCTTCGATGCCGTAGATGCCGCCGCCGTTTTCGGCGACGGCCAGCCGGGCGCCCGCGACTTGGCGCGCGCCGGCCTCGCCGCGCAACTGGGTCACCAGTTCGTGCAGCTGGCCCAGGCCGGTGGCACCGATGGGGTGGCCCTTGGATTCCAGGCCGCCCGAGGTGTTGATCGGAATACGGCCGCCGATGGTGGTGGCACCACTCTCGGCCAGTGCGCCGCCGGCGCCGAACTCGCAAAAGCCCAAGTTTTCACTCTGCACGATTTCACCGATGGCGGTGGCGTCATGGACCTCGGCCAGCGAGATGTCCCGCGGGCCGACGCCGGCGCGTTCGTAGGCGATCTTGGATGCCTTGGCGGTGATGTGCTGGCCCACGTCCTGCGGACGGCGCGTGCTGCCGGTGCCGACCACCGAGGCCAGCACGCGAATTGCCCGCCGCCGCTCGGCCAGACGCGCCAATGCGCGTTCGGAGCACACCAGCGCCGCCGCGGCGCCGTCGCTGATCGGCGCGCACATCGGCAGCGTTAGCGGGTAGGTGATGGGGGGCGCGGCCAGCACTTCGTCGATGGTGTAGGCGTTCCGGTACTGAGCCAGCGGGTTGTGTACCGAGTGGCCGTGGTTCTTGGCCGAGACGGCCGCGAACTGGCGCTGCGTGCTCCCGAACTCGCGCATGTGGAAGCGACCGAAGGCGGCGTAAATGTCCATGAACAGGCTGTAGGGCGCCTTCGACGTGCTGCCCTCGGGCGGAACGACCCCTTCGCCCAGCGCCAGCAGAATGCGCTTGTTGGCCTCGACCGTCTGCAGGTCCCAGGCGCCGTCGAAGACGCCGAACATCTTCGCCTTGTCGGTGCAGAACATTTTCTCCGCGCCCACGGCCAGCGCAACGTCGCCTTCGCCGGAGCGCACGTACTGCACCGCCAGGTTGAAGGCGGAACTGGCGCTCGCGCAGGCGTTCTCGAGGTTGTAGACCGGAATCGCTTCGATGCCCATGGAGCGCAGCGCGATCTGGCCTCGCACCATGGTTTGTCCTTCCAGGGCGCCTTGGGTGGCGTTGGAGAAGAAAGCGCTCTGGATGTCGCCGGCCTGCAGACCGGCGTCGGTCAGTGCGGCGTTCACTGCGTCGGCTGTCAACTGCTTGATGCTGCGGTCGAGGAACTTGCCGCTCGGCGTCATGCCGATGCCGGCGATGTAGACCGCGGGTTGTGGGCTGCTCATGGAGGGCCTCCTGTGAATCGCTGCAGTTCAGTAGCCCTTGAACTCGGGCTTGCGTTTGGCGACAAAGGCCGCCAGGCCCTCGTGCATGTCGTGCGAATGGCGGTGGGCGTCCAGCACCAGGCGCTCCAGCCGCAGCGCCGCGGCCAGCGGTTGCTCCAGGCCGTCGGCCACGGCCTGCTTCATCCGCCGCAGCACCAGCGGGCTTTTGGCGGCGATGCGGGTGGCCAGCTTGTGGACCTCGGCCGCAAGCTCGGCCTCGGGTACCACGCGGCTGACCAGGCCCAGCGGCAGCAACTCGGCCGCGCTCTGGGTGTCGCCGGTGAACAGCAGGTACTTCGCCGCGGTGGGCCCGATGCGCCGCGGCAGCACCGCCGTGCCGCCGGCGCCGGGGAAGACGCCGAAGTTGGCGTGCGCATCGCCGATGCGCGCACTGTCGGCGGCGACGATCAGGTCGCAGGCCATCGCCAGCTCCAGCCCGCCGGCCATGGTCAGGCCGTTCAGCGCCGCGATGGTCGGCTTCGGCAGCCTGCGCAGGCGCTCGATCATGCCGGCGATCAGATCGAGGAAGGTGCTCATCGGGTCGTCTGCCGCGTGCCCGGCGCCGGCGTTGTCGAGCACGCCCTTGAGATCGGCACCGGCGCAGAAGGCGCGCCCGGCGCCGGTGAGCACCAGCACGCGAACTTGCGGGTCGTGCTCGACCTGCTCGATGGCGGAGAGCAATTCTCTGCACATGGTGTCCGACAGGGCATTCATCGCGTCGGGCCGGTCCAGCGTGATCCAGGCCGTGGCTCCTCGACGCTCGAACCGGGAGGCAGTGGTCGCTTGCATCTGTCTCCATCCTTGTTGGTTCTGGGCCGCGGCCTGCATGGTGCCGCGGTCTTTGTGATCGTCAGCCCTTGAGCAATTCTTCGGCGATGATCATCTTTCGCACTTCCGAAGTGCCGGCGCCGATCTCGAGGATCTTGATGCAGCGGAACAGCCGGTTGATCTCGGACTCCCAGATGTAGCCGCTGCCGCCGTGCACCTGGACGGCCTTGTTGAGCACGCGGTTGCAGGCCTCGCCGGCGAACAGGATGGACGCGGCCGTCAGCTTGTGCGCCTGGCCTCGGCCGCCGCCGCCGATCTCGAGGTCGTTGACATCGGCCAGCGTGCGCCAGACCAGCGACTTCATGGCCTCGGTGTCGGTGTACATCTCCGCCAGCAGCGCCTGCACCATCTGGAAGCTGCCGATCGGCTTGCCGAACTGCTGGCGCGTGCCGGCGTACGCCACGCTCAGTTCGAGCGCACGCTCGGCGATGCCCACGCACAGCGAGGCGACCAGAGCGCGCTCCAGGTCCAGACCGCTCATCACGATCTTCACGCCGTCGTTCTCTGGTCCCACAAGATTGGCGACCGGCACGCGGCAGTCCTCGAACACCAGCTCGCCCGTCTGACTGCCGCGAAAGCCCATCTTGACGAGCTTCTGCGCGACGCGAAAGCCGGGGAAGCCCTTCTCGACGATGAAGGCCGAGATGCCCTTGGCGCCACGCTCGGGTGCGGTCTTGGCGTAGACCAGCAACACGTCGGCCACCGGGCCGTTGGTGATGTAGATCTTGGTGCCGTTGAGCACGTAGTGATCGCCGTCGCGGCGCGCCGCGGTGCGCATGCCGGCCAGGGCGTCGGAGCCGGCGCCGGGCTCGGTCAGGCCCAGGGCGCCGATCTGGCTGCCGTTGCACAGGCCGGGGAGGTAGCGGCGCCGCTGGGCCTCGCTCGCGTTGCGGAAGATGTTGTTGACGCACAGGTTGTCATGCGCCGCCCACGACAGGGCCAAGGCCGGGTTCCAGCGTGCGAAGGCCTGGCACACCAGGCCGGATGAGAACAGGTCCATGCCGGCGCCGCCGTACTCGCCCGGCACGGTGGCCCCCATGAAGCCGGCCGCGCCGATCTGCGCGAAGGCCTCGGGCGGCCACCATTCCTCGTTGTCCATGCGGCCTGACAGCGGCGCCAGCACCTTGCGCGCGAACCTGTCGGCAGCCTCGAGCACGGCCTGGTCATCGGCATGCAGGGCAAATTGCGAGGAGCGTGTGGTCATGTCGATGGTGCCCTGGATTGCGGCTGGTGGCCCTCCCGCTGTCGCGAAGGTGCGGGCTCTCAGAACTGCTGCGGCGAAGACTAAATCGGTGTTGTTAAGCTGTCAAGCGTTAGGTAGGATGGCCATCCTCGTTGCACGCCGCTTTCTGCGGCGCGCGCGAATCGAATCCCACACATGCCGACATGGCGACGACCCCCACTGCTGCGTATGCCCTGACGGTGGCGGACCTGCTGCGAAAGCAGGCTGGCGTGCGGGCGCACGCCGCGGCGCTGCAGGATGCGCGCGGCGTGCTGAGTTACGGCGCGCTCGACCGAACAGCCAGCCGTCTGGCCCAGGCCCTGCTCAGGCGCGGCCTGCGCTCGGGAGATCGGGTCGCAGTGTTGTCCGAGAACTGCCGCGAGTACCTTCAGCTGCAGCTCGCCGCCGCGAAGATCGGTGCCGTCGTGGCCTGCCTGAACTGGCGCCTGGCCGACGCCGAGCTCACGCACTGCCTACGTCTGGTTTCGCCGAGCATGGTGTTCGTCTCCGTACGGCACGCGCCGACCCTGGCGCGCATCGGGCACGACGTGGCGCAAGTCATCCCGATCGAAACGCAGTTCGAGGCCTTCCAGGCCGGCGCACCGGAAGACGACCCCCGCATCGAGGTCGACCCCGAGCAGGGTCTGGTCATCCTATATACCAGCGGTACCACCGGCCTGCCCAAGGGCGCCGTGATCAGTCAGCGCGCCATGGTGGCGCGCGCGATGTGCTTTGCGGCGCAGTACGGCATCGGGCCCGAGCACAGCTACGTCGCCTGGTCGCCGCTGTTCCACATGGCCGCCACCGACTTCAGCCTGGCCACGCTGATGATCGGCGGCAAGGTCGTGGTGCAGGACGGGCTGGACGTCGACCGCCTGTGCGCGACCATCGCCGCCGAGCCCATCGGCTGGCTGGTGGCCATGCCGGGCATGATCGACGTGCTGATCGACGGGCTGCGCCGCAACGCCACCCAGCCGCGCGGCGTGTGCGTGGTCGGCGCCATGGCCGACCTGGTGCCGCTGCAGCAGATCGCCGACCTCACCGGCCTGCTGAAAGCGCCCTACATCAACAGCTTCGGCGCGACCGAAACCGGCCTCGCGCCGGCCTCGGCGGCGCTGCTCGTACCCGGGGTGGTGCCCACCAGCCTGACCAAGCGCGAGTCGGCGTTCTGCAGCCTGCGCCTGGTCGATGCCGACGACCGGGACGTCCCGGTCGGCACGCCGGGCGAAGCGGCGTTGCGCGGGCCGACGCTGTTCTCGGGCTACTGGAACGCGCCCGAGACCAACGCGCACGACTTCCGCGGCGGCTGGTTCCACATGGGCGACCTGTTCGTGCGCCGCGCCGACGGCTCGCTGGACTTCGTCGACCGCGCCAAGTACCTGATCAAGTCGGGCGGCGAGAACATCTACCCGGCCGAGATCGAGCGGGTGCTGCTGGCCGAGGCTGCGGTGGCCGACGCCGCCGTGGTGCGCCAGCGCGACGAACGCTGGGGCGAGGTGCCGGTTGCCTTCGTCGCCTTCAAGACCGGGACCACCGCCGACACCGCAGCCCTGGAGGCGCGCTGTCGCGAGCAACTGGCCGGCTACAAGATTCCCAAGGCATTCCGTGTCGTGGAACTGGCGGCCTTTCCGCGCAGCAGCACCGGCAAGATCCAGCGCCACGAGATCGAGCGCCTGTGGCTCTAGCCGTCAGCGCGCCAGCCACCGGCAACCTCAGGAGACAGCCATGAACCCCGAACTCGAGATGAACCTGCTGCGCCGCCAGAACCTGGGCGACAGTCTTCGCCGCGCGGCGAAGGCCGCCGGGGACAAGCCTGCGGTCATCTTCTACACCACCGATGGTGCCGCCGAGACCCACAGCTATGCGCAGCTGAATGCGCTGGTCAATGCCGTTGCGAACAACCTGCTGCGGCGTGGCATCAAGAAGGGCGACCGCGTGGCCGCACTGTCGCGCAACAACGTGCCCTTCCTGGCGCTCGGCTATGCGCTGCACAAGATCGGCGCCTGGCTGGTGCCGGTGAACTTCATGCTGCAGCCGGCGGAAGTGCAGCACCTCATCGAGTTCGCCGAGGCCAAGTGGTTCTTCGTCGAGGATGCCTTGCTGGGCAACGTCGACGCCGTGCTGGGCAGGATGGCTTGTGTCGAGCAGTTTGTTCAGCTCGGCGTGTCGGGCAAGGCGGCGCCTGCCGGCTGGCTGGCGTTTGCCGAACTGGCCTCGGGGCCTGCCGACGAACCCCAGGTGCCCGTCGACAGCGACGACGTCGCCACGATGTTTTTCACCAGCGGAACCGAGTCGTCACCGAAGGGTGTTCTGACCTCGCATGCCAATTTATGCGCCTCCCATCTGGCCTGGGCGTTGAACGTCGGTCTGGCTCCGGACGACCGCCTGCTGATGAGCCTGCCGCTCATTCACGTCGCCGGCTATCTGTTCTCCACCTACGCCCTGGCCAGCCAGGTCACGATGGTGATGACGCAGGTTCCGCAACCGGTGCAGATGATCGACCTCGTCGCGCGTCACCGGCTCAGCGTCACGGTGTTGCCTCCGACGCTGTATGTGGCGATGCTGTCGTGCCCCAACTTCGGCACCTCGGATCTTCGCTGCGCGACCAAGCTGGTCACCTGGGCCTCGACGATCCCCAAGTCGATGATCGATGGCTGGAAGCAGGCGGCGCCATCGTCGCGCTTCTTCTCGGCACAAGGTTCCAGCGAATCGACCGCCTCCTTGCTGACCGGTGGCTGGGTGGACGGTTGGGCGCAGATGCCCAGCCACGACGGCCGCTGGGTCGGCCGCGTCTCGGTGGCCGCCGACGTGCGTCTGGTCGACGATGACGGCAACGACGTGGCCGACGGTGAATCGGGCGAGCAGATCGTGCGCGGCCCGGTCATCATGAAGGGCTACTACAAGAACGAAGAGGTCAACCAGCGCGTGTTCCGTGACGGCTGGTTCCATACCGGCGACATCCTGTTCCGCGACGCGGCCGGCAACTACTTCTTCGCCGACCGCAAGAAAGACATGATCAAGACCGGCGGCGAGAACGTCTATTGCCAGGAGGTCGAGAGCGTGCTGGGTGCGCACCCGGGCGTGATGCAGTGCGCCGTGTTCGGGCTGCCCGACGAGCGCTGGGGCGAGGCCGTCACGGCCGCCGTCATCGCCAGGCCGGGCACCGAGGTGACCGAGGCCGAGCTGATCGAGTTCTGTCGTGGCCGCGTGCCCGGCTTCAAGGTGCCGAAACGGATCCACTTCCGCAAGTCGTTGCCGATCAGTGCGGCCAACAAGATCCTCAAGCGGGATCTCAAGACCGAGTATGCCAAGTCGGACAAGGGCGGCTGAGGCACACAGGCCTCTGGAGTCCGAGTCCGAAACCATTTCAACCAAGGAGTCAGTGCCATGAACCAGAAAGTCATCGTTGCCGGTGTCGGCATGGTCCCGTTCGCCAAGCCCGGTGCCAGCGAGCCCTACAACGTGATGGGCGAGAAGGCCGCGCGGCGGGCCCTGCAGGACGCGGGCGTCGATTACAAGGCCATCCAGCAGGCCTACGTCGGCTACGTCTACGGCGATTCCACCTGCGGCCAGCGCGCGCTGTACCCGGTGGGGATGACCGGCATTCCGATCGTCAACGTCAACAACAACTGCTCGACCGGCTCGTCGGCGCTGTTCCTGGCGCGCCAGGCAGTGCAGTCGGGCGCGGTCGACTGCGTGCTGGCGCTGGGCTTCGAGCAGATGCAGCCGGGCGCCATCAAGGCGGCCTTCACCGACCGCCCCACGCCTTTCGAGGAATTCGACCAGGCCACCGACGCGCTCGTCGGCCACCCCGAGATTCCGCTGGCGCTGCGCTACTTCGGCGGGGCCGGCAAGGCCCACATGGACAAGTACGGCACCAAGCTGGAAACCTTCGCGGCGATCCGCGCCAAGGCCAGCCGGCATGCCGTCAACAACCCGCTCGCGCTGTTCCGCAAGGAAGTCAGCACCGAGGACGTGATGGCCTCGCCCGTGCTCTGGGACGGGGTGATGACGCGCCTGATGGCCTGCCCGCCCACCTGCGGCGCCGCCGCCGCCGTCATCTGCTCGGAAGCCTTCGCCAAGAAGCACGGCCTGAACACCCAGGTCAGCATCGCGGCCCAGGCCATGACCACCGATTTCCAGAGTACCTTCGACTCGAAGGACATGATGCGCGTGGTCGGCTACGACATGGCGCGCGATGCGGGCCGCCAGGTCTATGAAGCGGCCGGAATCGGGCCTGGCGACATCGACGTCGTCGAACTGCACGACTGCTTCGCACAGAACGAGCTGATTACCTACGAGGGCCTGGGCCTGTGCCCTGAAGGCGACGCCGAGAAGTTCGTGCGCGACGGCGACAACACCTACGGCGGCAAGGTCGTCACCAACCCGTCGGGCGGGCTGTTGTCCAAGGGGCATCCGCTCGGCGCCACCGGCCTGGCGCAATGCTACGAGCTGACCCACCAGCTGCGCGGCACCGCCGAGCAGCGCCAGGTGAAGGGCGCGCGGGTGGCGCTGCAGCACAACCTGGGACTCGGTGGCGCTTGCGTCGTGACCCTCTACAAGGCCGCCTGAAGCGCAACGCCGAGGATCGACCCGCCATGATCGACAAGAAACACATCGGCTATGCGCCAGCCCCCATCCTGTGGGACGTGGAGAAGGGCCGCATCGCCTTCTTCGCCAAGGTGATCGGCCTCACCGACCCGATCCACACCGACGAGGCGGCGGCCAAGGCGGCCGGCTACCGCGGCATCGTCGCGCCGCCGACCTTCATCTTCGGCGCGCCGGGCGACTCCGGCGAGACCATGAAGCTGATCGAGACGCTGAACATCGACCTCGGCAAGGTGCTGCACGGCGAGCAGCGTTTCGACTACCACGCGCCGGTGTGCGCCGGCGACACGCTGCGCTTTCAATCGAAGGTCAGCGACATCTACGACAAGAAGGGCGGCGCGCTGGAGCTCGTCGTCAACGACACGAGGGTCACCAACCAGCTCGACGAGCATGTGGCCGATCTGCATTCGGTCATCGTCGTGCGCCACGGCTGAAGGGGATGCCATGACATTCGACACTCAAAGGGTTGCCGTGGGCGATGCCATGCCGGTGCTGCAGCTGCCACCCATCAGCCGCACGACGCTGGCCCTGTTCGCCGGCGCCTCGGGCGACCACAACCCGATCCACATCGACATCGACTTCGCACACAAGGCGGGCATGAAGGACGTCTTCGCGCACGGGATGTTGTCGATGGCCTACCTGGCCCGCGCGCTCACCCAGTGGGTGCCGCAGCGGCGCATCCTGAGATACGGGGTGCGTTTCGCCGCCATCACGCAACTCGGCGACCGCGTGCAGTGCAGCGGCAAGGTGGTGGAGAAGCTGACCCACGAGGGGCGCCCCTGTGCGCGCATCGAGCTCATCGCCGCCAAGCGTAGCGGTGAAGTGACGCTTGCCGGCGAAGCGCTGGTGGCGCTGGACTGAATCCTTTCCCAACCCACATCGAGGGACAAACCCATGAAGCTCCAAGGCAAGGTCGCCATCGTCTCCGGATCCGGCCGCGGCATCGGCCGCGCCATCGCCATGAAGCTCGCCAGCGAAGGCGCCAAGGTCGTGGTCAACGACCTGGATGCTGCGCCGGCCGAGCAGACCGTCGCCGACATCAAGGCAGCCGGCGGCCAGGCGCTGGCCTGTGCCGGCAGCGTTACCGCAGACGGCTTCGCCGAGAAGTTCGTCAAGTCCGCGCTCGACGGCTTCGGCGGCCTGGACATCATCATCAACAACGCCGGCTACACCTGGGACAACGTGATCCAGAAGATGACCGACGAGCAGTGGCACTCGATCCTCGACGTGCACCTGACGGCGCCGTTCAAGATCCTGCGTGCCGCCGCCGACTACTTCCGCCACCAGTCCAAGGTCGAGGCAGAGGCCGGCAAGGAGGTATTCCGCAAGGTCGTCAACATCTCGTCGATCGCCGGCACCGGCGGCAACGCCGGCCAGGCCAACTACTCGGCCGGCAAGGCCGGCGTCATCGGGCTGACCAAGGCGCTGTCCAAGGAATGGGGGCGCTACAAGGTCAACGTCAACGCGGTCGCGTTCGGCATGATCAGGACGCGCCTGACCGAAGCCACGGCCGGCGGCGACGCGTCGATCGACGTCGAGGGCCGCAAGATCAAGGTCGGCGTCAACCCGGACCTGCTGGCCATGATGGAGCGCAGCATTCCGCTCGGCCGCGGCGGCACGCCCGAAGAAGCTGCCGGCTCGGTGTACCTGTTGTGCACGCCCGAGTCGAACTACATCAGCGGCCAGACGCTGATCTGCGGCGGCGGCATTTCCATCTGACCGCCGCACGGGGAGCCGACCATGGATCTTTCCTTCAGCGACAGCGAGCTTGCCTTCCAGCGCGAAGTGCGCGCCTGGTTCGCCGCGAACACTCCCGAGCACCTGCGTCGCAAGGTCGTCACCGGGCAGATGTTGAACAAGGACGACATCGTCCATTGGCAGCGCCGGCTCGACGACCAGGGCTTCCTGGTCGTCGGCTGGCCGAAGGCGCATGGCGGCCCCGGCTGGACGCCCACCCAGCGCTATCTGTTCGACCTGGAACGCGCCGCGGCGAGTGCGCCGCTGGGCATCTCGATGGGCGTGATCATGCTCGGACCGGTGCTGATGGCCTTCGGCACCGACGCGCAAAAGGCAAGGTACCTGCCGCGCATCCGGCGCTGCGAGGACTGGTGGTGCCAGGGCTATTCCGAGCCTGGGGCGGGCTCCGACCTGGCCAGCCTGAAGACCAGCGCGGTGGCCGATGGCGACGACTACGTCATCAACGGCTCCAAGATCTGGACCACCTACGCGCACTGGGCCGACATGATGTTCTGTCTGGTGCGCACGGGCAACACGGGCAAGAAGCAAGAGGGCATCTCCTTTCTGCTGATCGAAATGGACCGCTGCGGCATCGAGGTGCGCCCCATCGTCTCGATCGACGGCGAGCACCACCTGAACCAGGTCTTCTTCACCGACCTGCGCGTGCCCAAAACCAACCTTGTGGGCCGGGAGGGACAGGGCTGGGAAATCGCCAAGTACCTGCTGACGCACGAGCGCACCAACATCGCCGGGGTGGCCGACAGCAAGGCCGCGCTTTCCAACCTTTACGAGGCTGCTGTCCAGCGGCGTTCGGGCGGCCGGCCGCTGCTGGACGACGCGGCGATGCGCTCGAAGCTGGCACGGGCCGAGATCGACCTGATGGCGCTGGAATACACCAATCTGCGGGTGCTGTCGGCGACTGCCGCGGGCAAGGCGCCCGGACCCGAGTCGTCGCTGCTGAAGATCATGGGCACGGCGGTGCAGCAGACCTTGTCCGAGTTGAGCGTGGAGATCGCTGCCGAGCAGGCCTGGCCCTGGCATGCCGAGGGCGCTTTCGCCGAAGCACGCTTTGCGCACGCCATGGAGCGCTACAGCTTCCTGCGCGCCGCCACCATCTACGGCGGCAGCGACGAGGTGCAGAAGACCGTGCTGTCCAAATCCCTGCTCGGCACCGTTCGCGCCTGAGCCGCCACGACATGCTGCGAGATCCACGATGGACCTGACGCCCAATCCTGAACAGAAGATGCTGAGCGACGCCGCTCACAAGTACCTGCGCGCCGAATACGGCTTCGACGCGCGCAACAGGTTGATCGCCTCGGATGCCGGCATAAGCCGCCCGCACTGGGCCCGCTTCGCCGAATTCGGCTGGCTCGGTCTGGCGCTGCCCGAGGCACAGGGTGGCTTCGGCGGCATGTCCGATGTCATCCAGGTAGCCGAGGCCATGGGCGCCTCGCTGGTGGTGGAGCCGTACGTCGCCAGCACCGTGCTTGCCGGCCAGGCGATCGCGCGCGCCGGTAGCCCGGCGCAATGTACGGCCCTGCTGGCGCCCCAGGTCGCCGGCCAGAAGATTCTCACGCTGGCCCACACCGAGGCCGACTCGCGCCACGAACTGGCCTGGATCGGCACCACCGCCCGCCGTCATGGCGATGGCTGGGTGCTGTCCGGCCACAAGACAGGCGTGCCGGCAGCGCCGTGGGCCGACGCCTTCGTGGTCGTCGCCCGCACCGCCGGCGCTCCAGGTGACCGCCACGGCGTCGGCCTGTTCGTGGTCGCCGCCGACGCGCCGGGGGTGAGCGTGGCAGCCTATCCGCGTTTCGACGGCATGCGTGCCGGTGATCTGCTAATGAAGGAGGTGGCGCTGGGCGCCCCAGCCGCCCTGGGCGACCCGTCCGGCGGTCTGGAAACGCTGGAATGCGTGATCTATCTGGGCATCGTGGCGGCCTGCGCCGATGCCGTGGGCGCAATGGCGGCGGTGCTGTCCAAGACCGGCGACTACCTGCGCACCCGCAAGCAGTTCGATGCGCCGCTGGCCAGCTTCCAAGTGCTGCAGCACCGGCTGGTGGACATGTTCGCGGCCGTCGAGGCCAGCCGTTCGATGCTGCTGCTGGCGGCGCTGCAGGCCGACAATCCGGTGGCCGCCGAACGCGCCCACGCGGTGTCCGCGGCCAAGGTGGCGATCGGCGATCGCGCGCGCTACGTGGCGCAGCAAGGCGTGCAACTGCACGGCGGCGCCGGCATGACCGAGGAACTGGACATTGGCCACTACTTCCGGCGCCTGACGCTGTTCCAGCATGCTTTCGGTGGCAGCGACCATCACCTGCAGCGCTTTGCCTCCTTGCGTGATGCCTGACGCGCGCTGCGTGAGCGCAGTGCCGTGCACCGCCGCGGCCGGCCCGCAGCTCTTGTGAAAGACCCTGCATGACCTTGATGACGTCCACCGTGTCGCCCGGCAGCGAAGGCTTCGCGCGCAACCGCGACGCCTACCTGGCACGCATCGGCGAGCTGCACGCGCGCCGTGCGCGGGCCCTGGTCGGCGGCCCCGAGAAGGCGCGCCGCCTGCACAAGGAACGTGGCCAGCTGCTGCCGCGCGAACGGCTGGCCGCGGTGCTCGACCCCGGCTCGCCCTTCCTCGAATTCGGTCAGCTTGCCGGCGACGGCCTGTACGAAGGCGTGCCGCCCGGCGGCAGCATCATCACCGGGGTCGGCCTGGTCAGCGGCCGGCCGTGCATGCTGATGATCCACGACGCCACGGTGAAGGGCGGCACCTACTACGGCATCACCTCGAAGAAGCACGTGCGGGCGCAGATGTTCGCCTGGCAGCACCGGCTGCCGTGCATCACCATGGTCCAGTCGGGCGGCGCCAACCTGCCCGAGCAGGCGCACATCTTTCCCGACGACGGCCAGTTCGGTTCGATCTTCTACAACCAGATCCGCATGTCCGGCGAAGGCATCACGCAGATCGCCACCGTGCACGGCCCGTCCACGGCCGGTGGCGCCTACCTGCCGGCGTTGTGCGACGAGGCGGTGATCGTGCGCAACCAGGGTGCGATGTTCCTCGGCGGGCCGCAGCTGGTGTATGCGGCGACCAAGGAAGTGGTCGATGTCGAAACGCTCGGCGGCGGCGACATGCACAGCCGCGTCAGCGGCGTCACCGACCACCTGGCCGAGAGCGACAGCCATGCCATCGCCATCGTGCGCGGCATCGTCGCCAACCTGGGCACCGGCCCCAGGCAGCGCTGGGACGTGGCCGCAGCGAAGCCGCCGCTCTACGACCCACGCGAGATCTACGGCATCGTCAGCGCCGACAACCGCCACCCCACCGACAACCGCGAGGTGCTGGCACGCCTGATCGACGACAGCGACCTGCAGCAATTCAAGCCGCTGTACGGCAGCTCGATGATCTGCGGCTTCGCCCGCATCAAGGGCTTCCAGGTCGGCATCCTGGCAAACAACGGCGTCATCTTCTCCGAGAGTGCACTGAAGGGCGCGCACTTCATCGAGCTGGCCTGCCAGCGCGACATCCCGCTGCTGTTCATCGCCGACGTGTCGGGCTTCATGGTCGGCCAGGCGGTCGAGCGCGAGGGCATCGCCAAGCATGGCGCCAAGTTCATGACCGCAATGGCCTCGGCCAACGTGCCGCGCTACACGCTGATCACCGGCGGCTCGTACGCCGCCGCCTACCTGGCGATGTGCGGCCGCCCCTTCAAGCCGCATGTGATGATGATGTGGCCCACCGGCCGCGCCGCGCTGATGGGCCCGGAGCAGGCGGCGACGACCATGACGATGGTGCGCGACAACATCCACGAGCGCGAGGGCACGAGCTGGACGGAAGACGAGAAGGAACGCTTCAAGCAGCCGATCCGCGAGCAGTTCGAGGCCTTCGCCAGCCCCTACAACTACGCCGCCAACATGTGGTGCGACATGGTCATCGACCCGCTGGAAACGCGCGACACGATGGCCCTGCTGTTCGAGCTGGCCGGCCGCCAGCCGCAGCGCGACACGCATTTCGGCGTGTTCCGCATGTAGGGCCGCGCGCCGCCCAACACCCATGCTCGAGAACATCCTCCAGGGCTGCCGCGTGATCGATCTGACGCAGAACGTGGCCGGCCCGTTCTGCACCCAGACCCTCGGCGACCTCGGCGCCGAGGTCATCAAGATCGAGCGCCCCGGCAGCGGCGACGATGCTCGCCAGTGGAAGCCGCCCGAGATCGCCGGCGTCTCGACCGGCTTCGCGGCGCTCAACCGCAACAAGAAGAGCGTCTGCATCGACCTCGACAGCGCGGCCGGCCAGCAGCTGGTCGCGCGGCTGGCGGCCGGTGCCGACGTGCTGGTGCACTCGCTCAAGCCCGGCAGCGCCGAAGCGCGCGGCCTCGGCGACGAACACCTGCGTCCGACCAACCCGCGCCTCGTGTACTGCGCGATCAGCGCCTTCGGCGAGGTCGGCCCGATGCGCGCACTGCCCGGCTACGACCCGCTGATGCAGGCCTTCACCGGCATCATGAGCGTCAGCGGCCATGAAGGCGACGAGCCGGCGCGCGTGGGCGTGTCGCTGATCGACATGGGCACCGGCATGTGGGCCACGATGGCGATCCTGGCCGCGCTGCTGCGCCGCGCCACCACCGGCCAAGGCATGCGCGTGCACGCCAGCCTGCTCGAGACCGGGCTGTCGTGGATGACGGTGCCGGTGGCGAACTACCTGGCCACCGGGCGCCTGCCGCGCAAGATGGGTTCGGCGATGGCGATGATGGCGCCCTACGAGCTTTTCGACAGCGCCGACGGCAAGGTCTTCATCGCCGCGGCCAACGACCGGCTGTTTGGCCGCATCTGCGCCGCGTTGGGCTGCCCCGTGCTGGCGCAGGATCCGCGCTTCGTCGACATGTCGGCGCGCATCGGTCACCGCGATGCGCTGCACGCCGAGCTCGAAGCGCGCACCCGGCAGCGCAGCACCGCGGACTGCGTGGCGGCGCTGCGCGCGGCCGGTGCGCCCTGCAGCGAGATGCACGACGTGGCGCAGGTGCTGGCGCACGAACAGGTGCAGGCGGTGGGCATGCTGGGCCCGCTGCCGCTGCCGGGTGCACCGCAACACCAGGCCATGGGCCTGCCGTTCAGTTCGCAGGGCCGGCGGGGGCACAGCGGCCAGCCGCCGCCCGTGCTCGGCGCGAACACCGACGAGGTGCTGACGGCGCTGGGCCTGCATGCCGATGAACTGGCGGCGCTGCGAAAGCAGGGCGTCGTCGATTGACAGAGACAAGGCCGACATCCCCATGAACTTCGACTACACCGAGACCCAAGGCCAGATCCGCGCCGCCGTGAAGGACCTGTGCAAGGGCTTCGGCCCCGAATACTGGCGCCAGTGCGCCCAGGACGGTGCCTATCCGGAAGCCTTCGTCGACGCGATGGCCAAGGCCGGCTGGCTGGCCGCGCTGATCCCCGAGGAATACGGCGGCGCCGGGCTGCCGCTGCTCGACGCCTGCCTGATCCTGCAGGAGATCAACCAGAACGGCGGCAGCGCGGTGCACTGCCATGCGCAGATGTACACGATGGCGTCGATCATGCGCCACGGCAGCGAAGCCCAGAAGCGCGCGACGTTGCCGCGCATCGCCGATGGCAGCCTGCGGTTGCAGGCCTTCGGCGTGACCGAGCCCGACGCAGGCTCCAACACCCTGGCGATCAAGACCTTCGCGCGCAAGGTGCCGGGCGGTTACGTCGTCAACGGCCAGAAAATCTGGACTTCGCGCTACAGCCATTCCCACATGTACCTGCTGATCGCGCGCACCACGCCGATCGACGCGGTGAAGAAGAAGACCGACGGCCTGAGCCTGTTCCTGATCGACATCGCCAAGGCCGGTGCGGCGCTGAAGGCGACGCCGATCCGCACGATGATCAACCACCACACCTTCCAGATCTTCATCGACAACCTGGAACTGTCCGACGACGACCGCATCGGCGAGGAAGGCAAGGGCTTCTACTACCTGCTCGATTCGCTGCACTCCGAGCGTCTGCTGGTGGCCAGCGAGGCCATCGGCGACGGCCACTGGTTCGTCGGCAAGGCCGCGCGCTACGGCAGCGAGCGCGTCGTCTTCGACCGCCCGATCGGCGCCAACCAGGGCGTGCAGTTCCCGATCGCGCGCGCCCACATGAACATCGAGGCTGCCGAGCTGATGCGCAACAAGGCCGCGACCTTGTTCGACGCCGGCCTGCCCTGCGGGCGCGAGGCGACGATGGTCAAGTACCTGGCCAGCGAAGCGGCGTGGGAGGCCGCCGAGGCCGCGATGACCACCTTCGGCGGCTACGGCGTGGCCTGCGAATACGACATCGAGCGCAAGTGGAAGGAGAGCCGGCTGTTCCGCACCGCGCCGATCTCCAACAACCTGGTGCTGGCACAGGTGGCCGAGCACCTGCTGGGCATGCCGCGTTCCTATTGAACAGCGGCCCAAACGAGAGACGAGCGTGCAATACGAAACCCTGCTGATCCAGTCGCCACCGGGCGCCGCGCACGAAGACGGCATCCGCTGCCTGGTGCTGAACCGGCCCGACGTGATGAACGCGATGAACACCCAGATGTTCGTCGACCTGCGCAACGCGCTGCACGAACTTGCCTTCGACGACGCCCTGCGCGTGTTGATCGTCACCGGCGCCGGCGAGCGCGCCTTCTGCACCGGCGGCGACCTGAAGCAGCGCAACGGCATGACCGACGCCGCCTGGCGCAAGCAGCACCAGCTCGCCGAGGAGGTGCTGCTGGCGGTGAAGGACTTCCCGCGCCCGGTGATCGCCGCGGTCGAGGGCCATGCGCACGGTGGCGGCTGCGAGCTGGCGCTGATGTGCGACTGGATCGTCGCGGCCAGGACGGCGGTGTTCTCGCTGCCCGAGGTCCGGCGCGGCATCATGCCCGGCGGTGGCGGTATCCAGAACCTGGTGCGCGCCGTCGGCGCGCGGCGCGCCAAACAGCTGCTGCTGACGGCACGGCGCTTCTCGGCCGAGCAGGCGGCCCAGTGGGACATGGTGACGACGCTTGCCGAGCCCGGCCAGGCGCTCGCCGGAGCGGTGGCCGAGGCGCAGGAGATCGTGCTGGCCGCGCCGATGGCGGTGCACTACGCCAAGCTCGCCGCCTCGCGCGGCGGCGAAGTCGACTTCCATTCCGGCTACGCGCTCGACATCGCCGCCTACAACGTGCTGGTGTCGTCGCAGGACCGGCTCGAAGGCGTCAAGGCCTTCAACGAGAAGCGCGCCCCGCGCTGGAGCGGACGCTGAGATGAGATTCCCACGCTCGCTTCGCTCGCTGCCCTTGCAGGGCGCGCTTCCCGCAAGCGGGCAGCCGTTCGCCAGGCAAGAACAGTCCCCCAGACTGTTCGTGTCCCGGCTCACGCCCGAGGGGGCGCGCCGTACCGTCGGAACGGCCGGGCGGTACTGAGATGTTCAAGAAGATCCTGATCGCCAACCGCGGCGAGATCGCCTGCCGCATTGCGCGCACCTGCCGGCGCCTGGGCATCGCCGTAGCCGGCGTGCATTCCAGCGCCGAGCGCGATGCGCTGCATACGGCCGTGATCGGCGAGTCGATCGGCCTGGGCGGCGGCAGCGCGACCGAGAGCTACCTGCGGATCGATGCGGTCATCGACGCGGCCCTGCGCAGCGGTGCGCAGGCCATTCATCCCGGCTACGGCTTCCTGGCAGAGAATCCGGAATTCGCGCGTGCCGTCGAGGCCGCCGGGCTGGTGTTCATCGGCCCCACGCCCGAGGTCATCGAACGGCTGGGCAACAAGGCATCGGCCAAGGCCGAGGCACGCGCCGCCGGCGTGGCGGTGCTGGGCGGCGGTGAGCAGGCCAGCGCCGACGCCGGCGTGGTGGCTGCCTGGGCGCGCGCGCTGCCGCTGCCGCTGCTGCTGAAGCCCGCGGCCGGCGGCGGCGGCAAGGGCATGCATGTCGTGCGGCAGGCCGACACGCTGGCCGAATCCATCGCCACCGCGATGCGCGAGGCCCGCAGCGCCTTCGGCGACCCCTCGCTGATCGTGGAGCCCTACGTCGAGCGTGGCCGCCACGTCGAGGTCCAGATCGCCGGCGACGGGCAGGGCAGCGTCATCCACCTGTTCGAGCGCGAGTGCACGCTGCAGCGGCGGCACCAGAAGCTGATCGAGGAAGCGCCCGCCGCGCCGCTGCCGGCCGGGCTGCGCGAGCAGCTGCTGGCCGACGCCGTGCGCCTGGCGCAGCGGCTGCGCTACCGCGGCGTCGGCACGGTGGAGTTCCTGGTCGCGGGCGACCGGCACTTGTTCCTGGAGGTCAACCCGCGGCTGCAGGTCGAGCATCCGGTGACGGAGGAGGTGACCGGCATCGACATTGTCGAGCTGATGCTGCGTGTGGCGGCGGGCGAAGGCCTGGCGCTGACCCAGGCCGACGTGCGGCTGCGCGGCCATGCCGTCGAGGCCCGGCTGTGCGCCGAAGACGCCGAGCGCGACTTCCTGCCGTCCACCGGCGAGATCGTCGCGGTGCGCTTCCCGGACGACGGGGTGCGCGTCGAGACCGGCGTGCGCGCCGGCTCGGTGGTGACGCCGTACTACGACTCGATGCTCGCTAAGCTGATCGTCCACGCCCATGATCGCGATGCCGCGCTCGACCGCCTGTCGCTGGCCCTGGCCGACACCGAGGTGCTGGGCGTCACCACCAACGGCCGTTTCCTGCAGCAGCTGATCGCGCTGCCGCAGACGCGTGACGCCAGCTTCCACACCCGCAGCGTCGACGAGGTGTTGGCTGCGCGGCCCGGGGCCGAGCCGGCGCCGCTGCGCTGGCTGGCCGCGGCGGCGGCCTGGTGGCTGCTCGATTCACGCCAGGCCGCAGGCTACGGCGCGTGGTCGGCGCCTGACGTCACCGGCTGGCAGATGCACGCCGGCGACGACCCGGTCTCGGCGGTGCCGAGCCTGCTGCTGCGCGAAGGCAAGCGGCTGCACGAGGTGCGCTACGGCGCGCCGCAGCCGGACGGGCAGCTGCTGGTGCAGGTGGACGGCGAGCGCGTGCGGCTGGGCCTGCGCGCCGAAGGCGCGAACTGGCAACTGTGCATCGGCGATGCGGTCGAGCTGCTCGCCATCGCACGCCGCGACGGCAGCCTGTTCGTGCAGGCGCAGGGCCTGGCCTTCGCTGTCGAGGCCATCGACTACCTGGCGCAGGCCGCCGCGGCGCACGTCACGTCGGGCGAACTGCGCACGCCGCTGATGGGCACCATCCTGAAGACCCACGCCGCCGTCGGCGACACGCTGCGCGCCGGCGACGTGGTGGTGACGATGGAGTCGATGAAGATGGAACTGAAGATCTGCGCCGAGCACGACGGCGTGCTGCGCAGCCTGGGTGTCGTCGCCGGGCAGATGGTCGAGCGCGGCCTGCTCGTCGGCATCGTCGAAGCCGCCGCGTGACCGACTGACCGCCGCCCCCGACCCGCCCGAAAGGAGACCGCGTTGAACTACGAATCGATCAAGCTGACGCTGGACGGCGAGCACGTCGCCCGCCTGACGCTGGCCCGCCCCGACATCCAGAACGCGATGAGCATGACGCTCGTGCAGGAACTGCGCCACGCGCTGCGCGTCATCGCCGCCAAGGACGAGCTGCGCGCGGTGGTGCTGACTGGCGAGGGCAAGTCCTTCTGCGCCGGCGGGGACCTGAACTGGATGCAGAGCGTGCTCAAGCAGGGCCGCGCCGAGCGCATCGCCGAGTCGAAGGTCCTGGCCGAGCTGTTCTACGAGTTCGACACCCTGCCCAAGGTGGTGGTCGGCCGCATCAACGGCGCGGCCACCGGCGGCGGCTTCGGGATGACCTGCATCTGCGACGTGACCGTGGCCTCCAGCGCCGCGCGCTTCTCGCTCACCGAGGCCAAGCTCGGCCTGCTGCCGGCCAACATCGGCCCCTATGTGGCGCGCCGTCTGGGGCTGGCGCGGGCGCGCCGCTACGGCCTGACGGCGAAGTTCATCGACGCGGCGCAGGCCGAGCGCATCGGCCTCGTCGACCGGGTGGTCGAGCCCGACGAACTGGACAGCGCGGTGGAAGAGGAACTGGCGCTGATCCTGGCGATTCCGGCCGGCTCGATCGCGTCGACCAAGAAGCTGTTCAACGACGTGATCGGCCGCCCGCCGCGCGACTGCATGGACTACACGGCCGGCGCGCTGGCCGACGCCTGGGAGACCGAGAACGCCGGTGAAGGCATCGCCGCCTTCCTGGGCAAGCGCTCGCCCTCCTGGAAGGTCCAGCGCGGCTGAAGCGCCCGCCGCCCACCCCTGAAAGCAACAACGCTGCCCCCCAATGACCGACTTCGAAACCATCCGGCTCAACATCGATGCCGCCGGCGTCGCCCGGCTGACGCTGGCCCGCGCCGATGTGCACAACGCGCTCAATCCCACCATGTTCGCCGAGATCGGCCGGGCGCTCGACCTCATCGAAGCCGACCCCGCCGTGCGCGTGGTGGTGCTCAGCGGCGACGGCGAGAACTTCTGCGCCGGCGGCGACTTCCGCTGGCAGCAGAGCCAGGGCGCGCAGGACCGGGCCAGCCGCATCCGCAGCGGCGTGCCGCTGGCCCGGATCCTGGCGCGGCTGGACACGTTCGGCCGCCCCATCATCGGCCGCATCAACGGCTCGGCCTACGGCGGTGGCGTCGGGCTGATCGCCATCTGCGACGTCGCAGTGGCGGTGGACAGCGCGCGCATCTCGCTCAGCGAGGTGCGCATGGGCCTGGTGCCGGCGACCATCTCGCCCTATGTCGCGGCCAAGCTGGGGCCCAGCTACGCGCGGCGCGTGTTCCTCAACGGCAAGATCATGTCGGCCGCCGAGGCGCAGCGCTACGGCCTGGTGCACGAGGTGGTCGCTGCGGCCGACCTCGACAACGCGGTCAATGCCGAGATCGACCTGGCGCTGGCCTGCGCGCCGGGCGCGGTGCAGATGACCAAGAAGCTGGTGCAGTTCGTCCTGGCCCACGACCCCGCAGACAACCTGATCTACACGGTCGACCGCCTGGCCGATTTCTGGGAGACCGAAGAAGCCCGCGAAGGCCTGAAGAGCTTCTTCGAGAAGCGCGCGCCGGCCTGGCGCCGCAAGCACGTGCCCGCAACCTGAAGCGATCCTCCCCCGACCGAAAGACACCCATGAACGACGCCGACACCGTGATCTACGAGGTGCGCGACGGCATCGCCACCGTCAAGATCAACCGCCCCGAGATCCGCAACGCCTTGTCGCCCGCCGCGGCCAACCGCCTCTACGACTGCTGGGACCAGGTCGACGCCGACAAGAACGTGCGGGTTGCCATCCTCACCTCGGCCGACTGCGGCACCTTCTGCGCCGGGCTGGACCTACGCGAAGCGACGCGCGTGAAGAAGGAAGAGGGCGTCGACATCCTGACCAAGATGAAGGACCCGTTCCACGGCCGCCAGCGCCGCGTGGCCAAGCCCATCATCGCGGCCATGACCGGCCACCTGATCGCCGGCGGCATGATGCTGAGCCTGAATTCCGACCTGCGCGTGGGCCTGAAGGGCACGCAGGTGGGCATCACCGAGACGCGTATCGCCGGGCGCGGCAGCCCGTGGGCCATTCCGCTGCTGTGGATGCTGCCGCAGCCGCTGCTGATGGAGATGGTGCTCACCGGCGAGCTGTATCCGATCGACACCTTCCACCAGCTCGGCTTCATCAACTACCTCGAAGACACGCCCGACGCCGTGCGCGCGCGTGCCCAGTCGCTGGCCGAACGCATCCGCGACAACGCGCCGCTGTCGGTGTTGGCCGGCAAGGAATCGATCATGACGGCGATGAGCGCCGGCTGCGACGCCGGCATGGCGCTGGCGCACAACATCTACCGCGCCGCCTACGCCAGCGAGGACGCGCAGGAAGGCCCGCGCGCCTTTGCCGAGAAGCGAAAGCCGGTATGGAAGGGGCGCTGAGGCGCCGTGCCCTGACGTGTCGAGCGCATCCATGAACCAGGCCGAACTGCCGCCCGGCGTGCAGGTTTTCGAGCGCGGCTGGTTGTCCAGCAACAACGTGCTGTTTCTGGGCGCGCAGTCCACGGCCCTGGTCGACAGCGGCTATTGCGCGCACGCCGACCAGACACTGGCCCTGGCGGCGGCGGCCCTGCGCGGGCGCCCGCTCGACCGCCTCGTCAACACCCATCTGCACAGCGACCACTGCGGCGGCAACGCCGCGCTGCAAGGCCGCTGGCCGGCGCTGCAGACGCTGATCCCGCCTGGCCTGGCGCAGCAGGTGGCGCAGTGGGACCCGGTGGCCCTGGGCTATGAGCCGAGCGGCCAGCGCTGCCCGCGCTTCCACCACGACGCCCTGGTGCTGCCGGGCACCGAAATCGAACTTGCCGACATGGCATGGCAAATCCATGCCGCGCCGGGCCACGACCCGGACTCGGTGATCCTGTTCGAGCCCGTCTCGCGCACCCTGATCTCGGCCGACGCGCTGTGGGAAAACGGCTTCGGCGTGGTGTTCCCGGAGCTCGACGAGCGGGACGCCTTCGACGAGGTCGGCGCCACCTTCGACGTGATCGAGCGGCTCGGCCCGCGCTGGGTCATCCCCGGTCACGGCCGGGTGTTCCGCTTCGAGGCCGCGGTGCTGGCGCGGGCGCGCGAGCGCCTGCGCGCCTTCGTCCAGCGCCCCGATCGCCACGCCCACCACGCCGCCAAGGTGCTGCTCAAGTTCAAGCTGCTGGAATGCCGGCAAATGGTGTTCACCGACTACGTCGAGTGGGCCGCCGGCACCCCCCAAATGCAGCGCATCCACCGCCGATTTGCGCCGGCGCTGGCTTTCGGCGACTGGATCGACCAGCTGACGCAGGAGCTCGTGCGTTCGCAGGTGCTGCGACGGGTGGGCGAGTCGGTTCACGATGCCTGAGGAGACTGGCCGTCGGTGCACGGCAAGGACGACGCAGGCGACTGCGGATTTTCGGGCGTCCCAAGCTTGGAAGGGCGCCGCGCAATTCGACGCTCGAGGAGCAACCCCATGACCCCTGCACTTCTCAGCCCGCTGCGGCTGCGCGAACTCGAACTGCCCAACCGCATCGTCGTCTCATCGATGTGCCAGTACAGCGCGGTCGACGGCTGCGCCACCGATTGGCATCTGGTGCACCTGGGCCGGTACGCGGTGTCCGGTGTCGGCCTGACGATCATCGAGGCCACGCACGTCGAGCGGCGTGGCCGCATCAGCCACGGCTGCATGGGCCTGTATTCCGACGAGAACGAGGCGGCGCTGGTGCGCGTGGTCGATTTCTATCGCCGTCACGGCAACGCCCGGCTCGGCGTCCAGCTGGCGCATTCGGGCCGCAAGGGGTCGACCCGCCGGCCGTGGGAAGGCCGCGGCGAGCCGCTGCCGGCCGGTGAAGATCCGTGGCCCACGGTGGGCCCATCGGCGCTGCCCTTCGACGAGGGCTGGCCGCAGCCTGCCGCGCTCGACGCCGCCGGCTTGGCAGCCGTGCGCGGCGCCTTCGTGCAGGCCACCCGGCGCGCGGCGCGCCTGGGCCTGGAACTGATCGAGATCCACAATGCCCACGGCTACCTGCTGCACAGCTTCCTGTCGCCGCTGAGCAACCAGCGCGCGGATGCCTACGGCGGCAGCCTGGTCAACCGCATGCGCTTTCCGCTCGAGGTGTTCGACGCCGTGCGTGCCGCGTGGCCCGCCGAGCGCCCCCTGGGCGTGGGCATCTCGGCCACCGACTGGGTCGACGGCGGCTGGACGGTCGAGGAGTCGGGCGAGTTCGGCCGCGAGCTGAAGGCGCGCGGCTGCGACTTCATCACCGTATCCAGCGGCGGCGGCTCGCCGAAGCAGCAGATCCCCCTCGGCGAGGGCTACCAGCTGCCGCTGGCCGCTGCGGTGCGCGAAGCCGCGGGCCTGCCGGTGGTGGGCGTGGGCATGCTGTTCGACCCGGCCCATGCCAACCGCGCCATCGAAGAATGGCCGGTGCGACCTGGCGGCCATCGCGCGCGGCCTGCTGCACGACCCGCACTGGGCCTGGCGGGCCGCCGCCGCGCTGGGTGGCGAGGTGAGCCACCCGCCGCAATACAGCCGCGGCTACCTCTCGTCGTGGCTGCGCGCGCAGCGCGCGGGCTCGAGCGGCGCTTGAGTCCGCTGCACCCGAACCGGCAAAGCCGAACCCGACAGGCACACCGATGACCGGCGCCACCCGCTACCCTCATGTCTTCGCCCCGCTCGACCTCGGCTTCACGCGGCTGAAGAACCGCATCCTGATGGGCTCGATGCACACCGGGCTGGAAGAAGCGCCCGACGGATTCCCGCGCATGGCCGAGTACTATGCGGAGCGCGCGCGCGGCGGCGTCGGCATGATCATCACCGGCGGGTTTCCGCCCAACGACGAAGGCGGCGCGGGCGGCCAACTGGCCACCGCGGCCGATGCCCGGCAGCACCGGCTCATCACCCAGGCCGTGCATGCGGCCGACCCCGAGGTGACGATCTGCCTGCAGATCCTGCACACCGGCGCGCTGGCGCCGACGCCGGATTGCGTCGCGCCCTCGGCCGTCAAGTCGCGCATCGGCCGCTACACGCCCCACGCGCTGGACGAGGCCGGCATCGAGAAGCAGCTCGCCGATTTCGCCAACTGCGCCGCGCTGGCGCAGGCCGCCGGCTACGACGGCGTGGAGATCATCGGCTCGGCCGGCTACCTGATCAGTGCCTTCATGGTGCAAAAGACCAACCTGCGCACCGACCAGTGGGGCGGGCCCTGGGAGAACCGCATGCGCTTCGCCGTCGAGGTGGTGCGCCGTGTGCGCGCCGCGGTGGGCGAGCGCTTCATCGTGATCTTCCGCGTCCCGGCGATGGACATGCTCGACGGCGGCCTGGCCTGGGACGAAATCGTCTCGCTGGCCCAGGGCCTGCAGGAAGCGGGCGTCTGCATCATCAGCACCCACTTCTGCTGGCACGAGGCGCCGGTGCCGACGATCGCCACGATGGTGCCGCGCGCGGCATTCTCGCAGGTCACGGGCCGGCTGCGCAAGGCCGTCGGCGTGCCCGTCATCACCAGCAACCGCATCAACATGCCCGACGTGGCCGAAGGCGTGCTGGCGCGCGGCGACGCCGATCTGGTGTCGATGGCGCGGCCGATGCTGGCCGACCCGCAGTTCGTGCTGAAGGCCGCGCAGGGCCGCGAGGACGAGATCAACACCTGCATCGCCTGCAACCAGGCCTGTCTGGACCATTACTTCGTCGGCCGCCAGCAGGTGACCTGCCTGGTCAACCCGCGCGCCTGCCACGAGACGCTGCTGCACTACCGGACGGTGGTGGCGGCCAAGCGCATCGCGGTGATCGGTGCCGGCCCGGCCGGCCTGGCCGCCGCCACCGTGGCGGCCGAGCGCGGCCACCGCGTGACGCTGTACGAGGCCGGGTCCGAGGTCGGCGGCCAGTTCAACCTGGCCCGCCGCATCCCCGGCAAGGAGGAGTTCGCCGAGACGCTGCGCTACTACCGCCGCATGATCGACAAGCTCGGCATCGCACTGTGCCTGAACACCACCGCAGACGCCGCGCTGCTGGCCGGCGAGGGCTTCCACGAGGTGGTGGTGGCCACCGGCATCGAACCGCGCCGGCCCGACATTCCCGGCATAGGGCACCCCAAGGTGCTGTCGTACACCGACGTCATCCTGGGCCGCAAGGCGGTCGGCCGGCGCGTGGCCATCATCGGCGCCGGCGGCATCGGCTTCGACGTCGCCGCCCTGGTGTCGCAGGCCGGCCCGTCGGCCGCGCTCGACATCGCGGTGTTCGCGCGCGAATGGGGCATCGACTTCGAGAACCACCCGCGCGGCGGCGTCACCGGCGTGCTGCCGCAGGTGCAGAAGTCCGAGCGCTCGGTGACGCTGCTTCAGCGCAAGGCCGAGGCTCTGGGCAAGAACCTGGGCCGCACCACCGGCTGGGCGCACCGCATGACGCTCGCCCGCCGCGGCGTGCAGATGGTCGGCGGCGTCGAGTACTTGCGCATCGACGACGCCGGTCTGCACACGCGCGTCAACGGCGAACCGCGGCTGTTCGAGGCCGACAGCGTCATCGTCTGCGCCGGGCAGTTGCCGCTGCGCAGCGTGTACGACGCGTTGTTGGCGCGCGGCCTGAAAGCCCATCTGATCGGCGGCGCCTTCGAGGCGGTCGAACTCGACGCCAAGCGCGCCATCGACCAGGCCAGCCGCCTGGCCGCCGGGCTCTGAACGGTGCCGGCAGCCACCACAGCCGACGCCGCCGAGCCCCGGCTGGGCCACAGCTTGGCCAACGGCGTGAGCCACGCCCATTTCGAGTGGCGGCCGGAACGGCGTGGCCAGGCGCCGAGCCTGTGCATGGTGCACGCCACCGGCTTCCACGGCCGCGTCTGGGACCAGGTCATCCATCACCTGCCCGGCCGCCATGTCTTTGCGATCGAGCAACGCGGCCATGGCCGCAGCCAGACGGTCGATTTCGATGGCTGGGCCGACTTCGGCCACGACCTGGCCGCGCTGGCGGTGGCGCTCGACCTGCAGGGTGCCGTGGGCATCGGGCACAGCATGGGCGCGCATGCGCTGGTGCAGGCCGCCGCCTACCAGCCCGGCCGCTTCTCGCAACTGGTGCTGATCGACCCGACGATCTTCGCGCCGGCCGACTACCACCGGCCGCCGCCGCCCGGCACGCTGCACCCGGCAGCGGCGCGAAAGAACCACTTCGCGTCCGCGCAAGCCATGTTCGAGCGCTTCGCCGCCCGTGCCCCGTACAAAGTGTTCCAGCGCCAGGCTTTGCTGGACTATTGCCGGCACGGCCTGCGCCCGGCCGATGGCGGCAGCGGCTTCCAGCTCGCCTGCGACCCCGCCTTCGAGGGCAAGATCTACCCCTTGGCGCAGCAGAACCTGGGCGTCTTCGCCAGCATCCGCGCGCTGCAGATTCCCGTGCTCGTGCTCCGCGCGCGGCCTGGCGACCCGGCGATCTTGCCCTGGGACCCGCTGGGCTCGCCGACCTGGCCGGGCTTGGCGCAGGAGTTCCACCACGGGCGCGACCTGCCGCTACCGGACAAGACCCGCATGCTGCCGATGGAAGATCCGGCGCTGGTGGCGCGGCTGATCAACGAGGCGATGGACCGCCTGCCGGACAGCCTTCGTGACACAGGGTGTTCAAGGTGATCTCGGCCGTCGCGCGCTGTGAGACTTGTCGATGGCGATCACGGGGAGAAGATCGCATCGACCGGCATGATGCCCGACAGGACGGCAGCGACCGTGCCCTTGCCCGGCACTGATCTTCGGTTGCGGCGGTTCGCGATCCGGCGCGTCGGCTGATGCGGCATCCTCAACCGCACGGCGAAGCGCAGGCCCTGCCAGTCGCACGCTTGCGAAGTCTCTGGGCCCGCCTGGCCCCGAACACTCGCGGCGCATGCTGGATACTGGTCGGAGCACTGAGTCTCGTGCTGATGCATGCGGTCAGCAAGAGCGTGGGCAAGCGCTACGACCCGTTGCAGATGACCTTCTTCCGCTGCGCGATCAGCCTCGCCTTCGTGTTCCCGATCGCGTTGTCCGGCGGCTTGGCGAACCTGCGTACCCGGCACCTCAAGATGCACTTCGTGCGTGCCCTGTTCGGCCTGTTGTCCTGGCTGGCCGCGTTCTTCGCGGTCTCGCGACTGCCGCTCGCCGACTTCACGACGATGAGCTTCTCGATGCCACTGTTCATCACGCTGCTCGCGGTACCGGTACTGGGGGAGCGTGGCTCATGGCAACGCTGGATTGCGACCCTTGTCGGGTTCGCCGGGGTCGTCCTCACGGCGCGCCCCGGAGGCGAATTCCAGCTCGCAACGCTGGTGGCACTGGCCAGCGCATTTGCCGGTGCCTGCGTGCTGATGGTCGTCAAGAAGACGCCGATGAGCGAAGCGCCGGCTGCGATGCTGTTCTACTCGAACCTGATTCTGACGGTCATCCTGTTGTTGCCGGCACTGGCGGTATGGCGCAACCCCGACCTCTTCGATCTGCTGCTGCTCGCGTTGATCGGGTTCTTCGGCATCGTGGCGCAGGTGACCTACATCTTCGGCATGCGTGAGGGCGATGCTTCCGCGCTTGCCCCGTTCGACTACGTGCGGCTGATCTATGCGGGCCTAATCGGGTTCGTCCTGTTCGCGGAGGTTCCCGACCTGTGGTCCGTGCTGGGCGCGGCGTGCATCATCGGCAGCACGTGCTATATCGGCCGTCACGAAGACCAGCTCGTAGTGAAGTCTCTGCTCGGTGATGCGCCCGCGGTGCTTCGGGCTTCGCCGGCGCCGGCGGGCCCAAGTGTCGATCACGAAAACCGGAACCCTTCGTAGCCCGTTTCGGCCACCTCGGCCAGGCGCTGGCGGTAGCGCGGCGCGCCGCCGCTGCAGATCATGCAGCGGATCTTGTCGTGCCCTTCGACGTTGGAGTTGTAGCCCGTGAACCATGACTTGGCCTTGCAGCAGCAGGCCCTGGTACCGCCGGCACCCCCCAAATGCAGCGCATCCACCGCCGCTTCGCGGCCGGGCAGAGTTTCCCCGACTGGGTCGATCCATTGACGCAGGAGCTGGTGCGTTCGCAGGCCTTGCGACGGGTGGGCGAAACGATCCCGGACGCTTGAGAACCGGGTCGGCCGGGCCCGGCCAGGACTCTCGAGTCGACCGCGGCATCTTGGCTCCTCCCACCGCGCGGCACGCGCAGACCGTGATGGCGGACGCCGGCGGAGTCGATCGGTCTCTCACGGGGGCGCGCCGCCGCGTTGGCATGTCAGGCGGCCTGCAGGCGAGGGCGCTTGGGTCGAACCGGCCAACGCATCCGCCGACGGCGGCTGGGAGGCCGCAGCGGGCGTTGTCGGAGCGATGCCTTCGCGCACCAACGCCATCAGACGATGGACGTGCGCCAGCACGCCAAGGGAGCGCCGATACACCAGGCCGGTAGCAAAGGAAAAGATCTCCTCGCCAATGTCCAGCGGCACGATCCCGCGCTCGGCAGCTTCGGCCTTGCAGTCCGAAGACACCAGCGCGACGTCGTCACCCAGCCGCGTGACCATCAGCATCGCGCCGAGCGACGTGAAGCGCATGGTGTAGTTGGGTGCAGGCAGGCCGCGGGCCGCGAGGAATCGCGCAAGTGCGTCGGTGCCGTTCACGTCGTGCGTGAACGCGAGCCAGTCGTAGGCAGCCAAGTCGCCCGCGGCGACCGACGGGTTCGCGAGCAGGGGATGGTCCTGCCGGACATAGGCGAGCGCCTTGCTGGTGTGGATTGGATCCACCGCGATCTCGTCATCCGCCGTCACGCCTTCGATCGAACCGACGACCAGGTCAATCTCGCCGTCGGCGAGTTTGGGCAACAGGTAGTCGGCGACGTCGGTGATCAGTGTCAGTTGCAGGAGCGGGTACTCGAGCCGCAGCCGGTGCATCGCATCCGGCAGCACGCGCTGGCTCCAGACCGCACCTCCGCCAATGCGCAATTCGCCGCGCAGGCCTTCGCTCGACGCTGCCATTTCGGCCTGGGCCAGGCGCCAAGCGTTAGACGTTGCTCGCGCATAGCGCGCGAGCGTCTGGCCGTGGGTGGTCGGGATCACGCCCGTCGATCGACGCTCGAAGAGCGCCACGCCCAGCGACTGCTCCAAGCTGTGGATGCTCTTGGTCAACGCCGGCTGCGACAGGCCCAGTACCTGTGCCGCCGTGCGCAGGCTGCGGCGTTCGAAGGCGCAGAGAAAGTGTTCGATTTGTCGCGATAGCAACTCAAACCTCGATTCGGGAAAACACGGGCCAGCACAAGTCGACGTTGCGATAACCTAGTCGCATCGCGTAGCAAGAGATTTGACAACGAAACTTATCGCGTCGGGCCGATCCTTTGGATGCCGGTGCGCGATGAAGCCAGAACCATCTTCGGCTGCTTGATGAGTGCAGCGCCCGGAGTTCAGTGCCCCTGTTTCCACGCCCAAGCAGCAGCGGGTTGGTCGACAGGTCTCGATGTGAGCATGAGACAGGAGTCAATTGCAATGAAGAAATCTTCGTTCATTCTCGGCGCGCTGTGTGCGTTGACTGGCGCTGCGTTTGCTCAGTCCTCCGTAACGATCTTCGGTGTCGTCGACCTCAATGCCCGCTATATCAAGAACGGCGACGTCAAAACCAAGCAACTCGGTTTCGATGGTCTCTCCGCCAGCCGCCTGGGCTTCCGAGGCATCGAAGATCTGGGTGGTGGACTGAAGGCCGGCTTGTGGATCGAGTCGGCGTTGAACCCGGACACCGGCACGACGCCAGCGCGCTTCTGGCATCGCCGCTCCACGGTCAGTCTGCTGGGCGGCTTCGGTGAACTGCGCCTGGGCCGCGACTTGGTGCCGACCCACACTGCCTGGGGCGGCATCGATTCCTACGGTGGCCTCGGCCTGGGGGATCCGGGGATCCTGCCCCTGCTGCGCGGCGGCTCCGCCGCCTGGCCCCAGGAGGTCTACGCCGAGATCAGCGAATCGCAGGTCGGGCGCGCGATCCGCACGAAGCGCTGGAAGTACAGCGTCAGGGCAGATCACACCGATGGCAACCAGGCGCCCGCGGCAGCGGCCTATCGCGAGGAATTTCTCTACGACCTGCTGGCCGACCCGCATGAGTTGACGAACCTGGCTGGTGTCGACACCTTCGCTGCGGTCAGTGAGCAACTGTGCGAGCGCCTGCGTGAACGCGTCCAACAGGCCGGCGAACCCGTGCCCGAGATCGTGCCTGCACCCGTTCGGCCCGGGGGGCAGCGTGCGCCCACGGTAGGCGAGGGCGGCAGGGGCCCGCGCACGCTTTGACGACGACTTCCTGCCGGGCGGTTCACGCCGCGCCGTAGCCGCCCCGCGTCATCGAAGCCATGCTGCGTCCGGCGCGGGAAGTAGCATCGCGTGACGGCCATGGCAACCGCGCCGATCTACCCGTCCGAGGCGAGCGCGGAACGGAGCGCTCGCCCAATTGCGAGCCCCATGCACATTTTGCCGGGGACCCGCCCTGCCCGGCGCGGCTTGATCAGCCCAGGCGAAAGCCTGCGTAGCCCTGCTGCGCCACCTCGGCCAGGCGCTGGCGGTAGCGCGGCGCGCCGCCGTTGTAGATCATGTAGCGGATCTTGTCGTGTCCTTCGACATTGGAGTTGTAGCCGGTGAACCAGGACTTGGCCTTGCGCAGCAGCAGGCCCTGGTACATCTCCTTGACATGCGCGGTCCACTCCGCCTGTGCTTCGGGCGTCGGCTCGATACGGTGGATGCCGTGTTGCACGGCGTGCTCGAACAGCCCGCTCGCCCAGTCCACCACGGTCTCGATGCCCCGGGGGAAATTGGTCGACAGAGACGCGCTCTGCGGACCTGCCAGCATGAACATGTTCGGGAAGCCGGCCACCTGTAGACCCAGGTAGGTGAGTGGCCCGTCGCGCCAGCAGTCGCGCAGGCGCTGGCCCTCGGTGCCGACGAAGTCGATGCCGTCAAAGGCGCCGGTGACGGCGTCGAAGCCCGTGGCGTAGACGATGAGGTCGAACTCGTAGTCGCGCTCGCTGGTGCGGATGCCGGTGGGCGTGATGCGCTCGATCGGCGTCTCGCCCAAGCTGACCAGGTGCACGTTGGGGCGGTTGTAAGCCTCGTAGTATCGCGTCTCCATCGGCACGCGCTGCACGCCGAAGCCGTGGTCCTTGGGGATCAGCTTCTCGGCCAGCACCGGGTCCTTGACACGCTCGCGAATCTTGTCTGCCACGAAGGCCGAGAACTCGGCGTTGGCGGTCTCGTCCATCAGCACGTCGCGGAAATTGCCCAGCCAGATGGCGAAACCGGGTGTGGCGTAGAGCCGCTCCCAGAAGGCCAGCCGTTCCCCACGCGGCACCTCGGCCACACGCCGCCGATCTGGTCCGTGGATGAAGCCGCCCGGCGTGTTGTCGCACTTCTTGAAGATCGCGGTGTAGTCGGCCCGGATCGACGCCATCTCCGCTGCGGAGATCGGGGCGTTGTGCAGCGGTGCGCACCAGTTGGGCCGGCGTTGGAAGACGGTGAGTTCGCCCACCTTGTCGGCGATGGCACCGATCAACTGCACGCCGGTGGCTCCGGTGCCGATGACGGCCACCCGCTTGCCGGCCAGTTCCACCGGCTCCTTTGGCCAGTGGTAGGTGTGGAAGGAAGGGCCGCGGAAGCTGTCCATGCCCGCCAGGCGCGGCATCGTCGGCGCCGACAGCAGGCCGATGGCGGTGAGCAGGTAGCGGCAGGTCAGCGTGCGGCCATCCGCCAGTTCGAGCGTCCAGATGTGCTGCTTGTCGTCCCAGACGGCGCGCTTCAGGTTGCAGCCGAACTGGACGTGCTTGCGCAGATCGAACTTGTCGACCACGTGGTTCACATAGCGCAAGTTCTCGGGCTGCGGCGAGAAGTGCTCGGTCCAGTCCCACTCGGCCAGCAGTACCTTCGAGAACGAGTAGCCATAGGTGTAGCTTTCAGAATCGAAGCGGCAGCCGGGGTAGCGGTTCCAGTACCAAGTGCCACCAACATCGTCGCCGCGCTCCAGCACCGTGACGTCGGCGCCCATGCCCAGCAGCTTGTGCAGCTGGTACAGGCCGCACATGCCGGCGCCGATGATCACGAACTGGCGTTCGGGGGCCCGGGCCCGGGGCCACACGGTTGGATCTGTATTGACCAAGTATCACCTCCATACTCTTCAGTCCGGGCTGGCTGCTTTCGGCGGTCTGCACTGACGATACAACCAAACGTTTGTTCGATATGATGCCTGAAGAGCCCGCGTCTTCGGGCTCGCAGGTTCATCCTTCCAGCCATCGACCGAAGGCCTCCGCATGTGCAGCATCAAGTCCTTGTTCCAGAACAATCGCGCTTGGTCGGCCCGCTGCGTGGCGGAGGATCCAGGCTATTTCCTGCGCCTTGCCCAACAGCAGACGCCGCGCTATCTGTGGATAGGCTGCTCGGACAGTCGCGTTCCGGCCAACGAGATCCTGGGACTGCGACCGGGCGAGGTCTTCGTGCACCGCAACGTCGGCAACCTGGTGGTGCACTCCGACCTCAATTGCCTGACCGCGCTGCAGTACGCGGTCGAGGTCTTGAAAGTTGAGCATGTGCTCGTGGTGGGGCACTACGGCTGCGGTGGGGTGCAGGCGGTGGTCGAGCAGCGCCGCACGGGCCTGGCCGAGAACTGGCTGCGGCACCTGGAGGACGTTGCACGCAAACATGCCGACCGACTTGACGACATCGGCGATCTCGGCCATCGGGCTTCACGCCTGTGCGAGCTCAACGTGATCGAACAGGTCAGCAATGTGTGCCGCACGACAACGGTGAGACGGGCCTGGGAACGCGGCCAGCGTGTCGAAGTGCACGGGCTGGTGTATGGCCTCGGCGACGGGCTGCTGCGTCGCGTGGGTGCCAGCGTGGGTGGTCTCGAGGCACGCGATTCCGGCTATGTCGAGGCATTGTCCGCGCTCGCCGTGCCCTGAGCACACACGTCGGGCTCGGTTGCTCAGGCGCCAAGCCTGGCCTGAAACTCGGCCACCGCCTCCGGGTTGACCAGCGACGACAGGTCGCCTGGACTTTCACCCTTGTAGACTGCCCGCACCACGCGGCGCATGATCTTCATGTTGCGCGTCTTCGGCAGGTCGCTCACCAGAATCACCTGGCGCGGCCGATACGAGGTGCCCATGCCCTTCACCACCGCGCTGGACAGTTCCTGTTCTAAGGCCGCGTCCGCCGCCACGCCTGGCATGGCGACGCAGACGCAGACGATGGCCGAGCCCTTGAGCTCGTCGGGCACGCCGATCACGGCGGCCTCCGACACCTTGCCGGTGCCGGTGAGCAGGGTTTCGATTTCCGACGGCCCGGTGCGCTTGCCCGATATCTTGATGGTGTCGTCGCTGCGGCCCAGGATGTAGATCAGGCCCTCGGCATCGCGCATCGCGAAGTCGCCATGTACCCAGATGCCCGGCAGGGTGCGCCAGTAGCTGTCGAGGTAGCGCTCGTCGTCGCGCCACAGGCTCTTGGTGAAGCCGATGTTGGGGTTGCGTAGCACCAGTTCACCGACCTGGCCGGCCGCTACCGCCTTTCCGGCGTCATCGACGATGTCGGCGCCGACCCCCAGCCCGCCCATGCCAAACGAGCCCGGCCGCAGCGGATGGTGCACGGTGCCGGTGAAGTTGCAGCCGCCGACTTCGGTGCCGCCGACGATGTTCAGGAAAGGCAGCTTCTTCTTGCACACACGCTCGAAGAACCAGCGCCAGGGCGCTTCGGTCCAGGCTTCGCCGCCAGACACCGTGACGCGCAGCGCCGACAGGTCGAAGCCCTCGACCTCGGCGTCGCCGTAGCGCATCAGGCCGCGGATGAGCGTCGGCGCCACGCCCAGGTAGGTGACCTTGTGGTCCTGGAGCAGGCGCCAGAAGCGGCCCGAGTCAGGAAAGTCGGGTGTGCCTTCGGCGACGAGCAGGCTGCCGCCGAAATAGCTCGGGATGCAGGCGCACATGGCACCGACCATCCAGCCCATGTCGCTCATGAAGAAGAAGCGGTCGCTGGCCTTGAAGTCGGCGCAGATGTGCATGTCGCGCATCACCATCGAGCCCAGGAAGCTCACATGGGTCCACACCGCGCCCTTGGGCTTGCCGGTGGTGCCCGAGGTGTAGAGCAGCACGGCAGGGTCGTCGGCGGCCATCTCGGCAGTGGCCAACTCGGCCGGCTGGCGCGCCACGGCGGCGGCCCAGTCCCGGTCGCGCCCGGCGGTCATGGGGCAGGCGGGCAGGGCGTCGCCCAGGTGCCGCAGCACCAGCACATGCTGCACGCTGGGCACCGACACCAGCGCCTCGTCGAGCACCGACTTCATCGCGCCCGGCGTGCCGCGGCGCCAGGTGCCGTCGACCGTGAGCACGACCTTGGCCTCGCCGTCGTTCAGGCGCGAGACGATGGGCTGCGGGCCAAAGCCCGAGAACAGCGGCATCACGACGGCGCCGATCTTCATCGCCGCGAAGAAGGCGGTGAAGGTCTCGGGCAGGTTGGGCATGTACAGGCCGACGCGGTCACCGCGCTGCACGCCCAGGGCCTGCAGCGCGCCGGCCAGACGGCAGACCTCGGCGTCGAAGTCGCGGTAGGTCAGGCTGCGCTGGGCGCGTCGGTCTTCGCCTTCCCAGACCAAAAACGGGCGCTCCCAGGCCGGCGTATCGCGATGGCGGTCGATGCAGTTGAGCACGATGTTGGTCGTGCCCCCGACGCACCAGCGGGCCCATTCGATGCCGCGCGAGGTGTCGAGCATCTTCTGTGGTGGCGTGAAGAACCGGAAGTCGCAGAACTCGAACACGTGCTGCATCAGCCAGGCCGGATCGGCATCTGCGCGCCGGGATAGCGTCGCTAGGTCGGGCTCGCCGGTCTTGCGGATGAAGGCAGTGAGGTTGGAGTTCGCCACGATCTCGGGTGCAGGCACCCAATCGAACGGCCGTTTGGTAGAATTCATGGTTCAAGATTAGCCCAAGCCTCGGGCGTCGTCCAGTGCTGGCCGCCCGACCAGCATGGCGGGCCGCCACCGACAGCCACACTGAAGAGAGAGTGCACCCATGCATGTCGACGAAGCCATCCGCAGCCGCAAATCGGTCCGGCGGTTCTTGTCCATTCCGGTGCGTGCCGCGGTGGTGAGCCACATCCTGGAAGTGGCTACACGGGCCCCGAGCGGCAACAACGTTCAGCCCTGGCGCGTGTACGTGCTGGCGGGCGAAGCGCGCGACCGCCTGTGTGCCGACATCGTCAAGGCGGCCCAGGAAGACCCTGACCGACACCAGCCCGAGTACGCCTACTACCCGACGAGCTGGTTCGAACCCTACCTGGATCGCCGCCGCCGGTGTGGTTTTGGCCTCTACGCCACGCTGGGTATCGCGCGCGACGACCAGGCCGCGCGCGAGCGCCAGATGCTGCGCAATTACACCTTCTTCGACGCGCCCGTGGGCCTGCTCGTCACGCTGGACCGGCGGCTGAACACCGGCAGCTTCATGGACGTGGGCATGTTCGTCCAGAACGTGATGGTGGCGGCGCGCGCCCAGGGCCTGCACACCTGCGCGCAGGCCGCTTTCGCCTGGTTCCACAAGGTCACGCGCCAGCACCTGCCGATGGGCGACAACGAAATCCTGCTGTGCGGCATTGCGCTCGGGCACGAGGACCTGCAGGCCCCGGAGAACGCCTTCATCACCGAGCGCGCGGCGCTCGCCGACTTCGTCAGCTTTCACGGCATGCAAGCGTGCCCCGACCGCTCGGCACGTTGACGGCGCCCGCAGGGGCCGCCCCGGTGACGCCACCGCGCAAGACGCTCCTCGTCGTTTACCACACGCACACCGGCGGCACGCTGCAGATGGCGCAGGCTGCCGCCGATGGTGCCGGCGCCGCAAGCCGGCGATTGACGTGCGCCTGCTGCATGCCGCGCAGGCCGGCCCCGACGACGTGCTGGCCGCCGATGGCATGATCTTCGCCACGCCCGAAAACCCGGCTGCCATGTCCGGCCTGATGAAGGACTTTTTCGACCGCAGCTACTACGCGCTGCTCGACCGCATCAGCGGCCGCCCCTACGCCTGCTTGGTTTGCGCCGGCAGCGATGGCCCTGACGCAGCGCGCCAGATCGAGCGCATCTGCACCGGCCGGCGGTTGCGGCTCGTTGCCAACGCGTTGATCGTCTGCACCCACGCCCAGACGCCGGACGACATCCTGCGCGACAAACGCATCGATCCGCCGGATCTGCCAGCGGCAGGATGTCGCCATCCGAAACATCGGCCTGTTCTCGGATCCCGAGGCCATGCAGCGGCAGGCGGCGTTGATCAAGACACTTGACGGGCAAGTCGTGGGTACCCTGCAGCAGTTGGCCACCTCGGCGGTCGACCCGCAGGACCGCGGCGACATCGAGACGGTCCAGCTCATCGCCAAGCAAACTGCACCGCACTACGCCAAGGCAATCGCCTTGGCACTGGCGTTTCAGCCCGAGGATGCCGTCAAGGTGCTGACCTCGCACATCGAAGCCCCGTCGGCTCAGCGAGCGACGCTGCTGACGAGCTTCGCCGAGCGCCAGCGCGTTCATGTGCAGGAGGCGGCAGCGAGCATTGCAGCTTCGGGACGGACGGCGAGCCGATTGATCGCCGTGAGCGGCGTCGTCGGGCTCATCGCGGCGGCGATCTGTGGCTGGCTGGTGACACGCTCGGTGACCGTGCCCCTGGTGGCAGCCGTGCGCCTGGCAGACCGTGTCGCGGCGGGGGACCTGAGTCGAGATGGCTTGCGCCAAAGCGACCAGGTCGCACACCGGTCCGACGAGATCGGCCGCTTGTTGGCCTCTCTCGATCGGATGAGCGACGGCCTGCGCGGCAGCATCGGGTCGATCCGAGAATCATCTGGCTCGATCCTGGTGGCCTCCAGCGAAATCGCTGCCGGCAACCAGGATCTGTCGACCCGCACTGAACAACAGGCAGCGTCGCTGCAGCACACGGTGTCGACGCTGCAAGAGCTGTCGGCCAGCGTCAACCAGAATGCCGCCTCTTCGCGCGAGGCGGCCGGCGTGGCGGAACAGGCAACTGCCGCAGCGGCAGACGGAGGGCGGCGGCTGCAGAAGATGGTGGCGACGATGGCGGAGATCACGGCGTCGTCGCGCAAGATGGCCGACATCGTCGGCGTCATCGACGGCATCGCCTTCCAGACCAACATTCTGGCGCTCAACGCCAGCGTCGAGGCCGCACGCGCCGGCGAACAGGGGCGTGGCTTCTCGGTCGTGGCCTCGGAGGTGCGATCGCTGGCGCAGCGTTCGACCGTTGCGGCAGCCGAGATCAAGGCGCTGATCACCACCAATGTGGGGGCCGTCACCTCGGGTGCGCAGGTCGCCGACGAAACCCAGGGCGCCATGTCGGCCATCGTCAAGTCCAGCCAGCGCCTGTCGGTACTGCTGGGCGAGATCAGCGCATCGACGCAACAGCAGGCCAGCGGTGTGCACGAAGCGAGCGAGGCCGCATCGATGATCGACGAGGCCGTACAACGCAATGCAACGCTGGTGGAACAGTCTGCTGCCGCGGCCGAGAGCCTGCGCGAGCAGACCCACAGCCTCAATCAGGTGGTGGCGATGTTCAGGCTGGACCGGGAACCACAAGCTGCCTGAACTGCGCGGTCGCGCTACAGCCGGAAGATGCCGTAGTGCGGCTCGCCGATCGGCGCGTGCGACGCGGCCGACAGCGCCATGCCCAGCGCGTTGCGCGTGTCAGTTGGCGCCAGCAGGCCGTCGTCCCACAGGCGCGAGGTGGCGAAGTAGGCGTTGGATTCGCGCTCGGCTTTTTCGTACACGCGCTCGCGCAGCGCCTTCATGGCGGCGTCGTCGGGCGGGTGGCCGTTGCGCAGCAACTGGGCGATCTTCACGTCGGCCAGGGTGTTGGCGGCCTGCTCGGGGCCCATCACCCCCATGTGGATGTTGGGCCAGGCCCAGATGAAGCGCGGGTCCCAGGCGCGGCCGCACATGCCGTAGTAGCCGGCGCCGAACGCGGCGCTGGTGATCACGGTGAACTTGGGCACTTCGCTGCCGGCCTGCGCCATCAGCATCTTGGCGCCGTCCTTGGTGATGCCTTCCATCTCGTAGCTGCGGCCGATCATGTAGCCGGTGGTGTTCTGCAGGAACACAAGCGGCGTGCGGTTCTGGTTGCACAGCGCGATGAAGTGCGCCGCCTTCTTCGAGCTGTCGGAAAAGAGCACGCCGTTGTTGGCCAGGATGCCGATGCGGTAGCCCCAGAGGTAGGCATAACCGCAGACCAGCGTGGTGCCGTAGGCCGGCTGGTATTCGTGGAAGCGGCTGCCGTCGACCATGCGTGCAATCAGCTCGCGGTGGTCGAACTGCACCTTGTGGTCGGGGCTGACGATGCCGTGCATCTCGCCGGGGTCGTAGTAGGGCGCCTCGGGCTCACGCTCGGGCAGGAAGCTGCGCGCGGCGGGCTTGAGTTGGGCGACGAGCTCGCGGCAGATCTCGATCGCGTGCGCCTCGCTGTCGGCGGGGTAGTCCACCGTGCCCGAAATCTGCGTGTGCAGATCGGCGCCGCCGATCTCGTCGGCGGTGTGCTCCTCGCCGGTGGCCGCCTTCACCAGCGGCGGGCCGCCGAGGAACACGCCGCCGGCGCCGCGCACGATGATGCTGTAGTCGCACAGCGCCGGGATGTAGGCGCCGCCGGCGGTGCAGTGGCCGAAGACCATCGCGATCTGCGGCACGTTGGCCTTGGACAGCAGGCACTGGTTGCGGAAGACGCGCCCGCCTTCGATGTAGACCCCCGACAGCTCTTCGAGGAAGGCGCCGGCGCTGTCGCACAGGTGCAGCACCGGCAGGTGGTTCTCCAGCGCCATGTCGAGCAGTCTCGTGATCTTGCGCGGCGTCAACGTGTACCAGGCGCCGCCCTTGATGCCGGAGTTGTCGCAGTGGATCAGCACCTCGCGCCCGCTGACCACGCCCAGTCCGGTGATGACATTCGCGCCCGGCACCTCGTCGTCGTACTGCCCGCAGGCGGCGAGCGATGAGAACTCAAGGAAGGGCGTGCCGGGGTCGAGCAGCAGGTCGAGCCGTTCGCGCGGCAGCAGCTTGTTCTGCGAGCGCAGGCGCTTCAGGTCGCGCGGCGGGCAGAGATGGCGTGCGCGTTCCTGGCGGGCGCGGAAGTCGTCGACGATGGCGCTGATCGCGGCATGGTTGCGCTTGTAGGCCTCGGACGAGGTGTCGATGCGGGATTCGATGCGCTTCATGGGTGTCGGCGGCGGGTAGGCTCAGGCATCTTCCAGGGTGATCAGCGCCGCCTTCAGCGCGAAGCTGGCCCCGACGGCGTAATGCACGATCTTCACGCGGGCGTCGCGCGGGGCGACGAGCGTGGTCTCGAGCTTCATGCTCTCGATGACCATCAAGGCCTGGCCGGCATGCACCGGGTCGCCCGCGGCCACATGCACGGCGATGACCACGCCGGGCATGGGCGCGCTGAGCAGGTTGGAGGCACCGCCGGCCGCGCCGCCGGTGGCGTGCGACAGCGTCTGCCGTTCGACCTGGGCCGCGCCCAGACCGTCGGCATGCACGAACACCGCGTCGGCCCCGGCGGCCAGGTGCACGGTGCGCGAGCGGCCGTCGATGGTGATGCGCCAGCGGCCGTCGGGCAGGGCCTCGCGGCTGATGCTCAGGCTGCGCTGGCCGCGGCGCAGTTGCACGCTGCCGTCGCTGCCGCGGGTGGCCACCACATCGTGCGCGGTGCCGTCGATCAGGTAGCGGGCATGCATGGGGTCTCAGTTCCTCCAGGCGCCCATGGCCGCGTGCATGGGCGGCACGGCGTGGACGCGCTGCATCAGCTCGCGGTCGGACAGCACGGCAGCGGCCAGCAGCAGGTCGATGTCGTCTTCACTAGGCGGCGCGATCAGCTCGCCCGCGCAGCGCGCCAGCATGCCGGTGTCGGCCTGGCCGGCGCTGAACTCCGGGTGTTGCAGCACGCGCGTCAGGTAGCTTGCGTTGGTGGTGACGCCGAGCAGCACGGTGTCCTGCAGCGCGCGCACCGATCGCGCGATGGCCTGCGCGCGGGTCGCGCCGTGGCAGATGATCTTGGCGATCATCGGGTCGAAGGCGGCGGTGACCTCGCCGCCCTCGCGCACACCGGCATCGACGCGCACGCCCGGGCCGCCGGGTGGCTGCCAGCGCAGGAGGGTGCCTGTGGCGGGGCGGAAGTCGTGCGCCGGGTCCTCGGCATACAGGCGGCATTCGATGGCGTGGCCCTGTTGCACGATGTCGCTCTGCACCAGGCCCAGGGGTTCGCCACGCGCCAGCCGCACCTGCTCGTGCACCAGATCCAGGCCGCACACGGCTTCCGTCACCGGGTGTTCGACTTGCAGCCGTGTGTTCATTTCCAGGAAATAGAACTCACCGCCAGCGCCGTAGATGAACTCGACCGTACCGGCGCCGAGGTAGCCGCAGGCGCGTGCGATGCCGGCCGCCGATTCGCAGATGTCGCGGCGCTGCTCGGGCGTGAGGCCGGGCGACGGCGTTTCCTCAATGATCTTCTGAAAGCGCCGCTGCACCGAGCACTCGCGTTCCCAGACGTGGACCACCTGGCCGTGAGCGTCGCCGAGCACCTGGACCTCGATGTGGCGCGGGCGCTCGACGTAGCGTTCGACGAACAGGCGGCCATCGCCGAAGTAGCGCTCGCCCTCGCGCCGCGCGGTGGCGATCTCGGTCTCGAGCAGCGCCAGGTCGCGCACGATGCGCATGCCCTTGCCGCCGCCGCCGGCCGAGGGCTTGATGAGCAGCGGCGTGCCCAGCGCGCGGGCGCGCTCGACGAAGCTCGTCGGGTCGTCGTCCTCGATCGCGCTCGGCGCCACCGGGAAGCCGCGCTCGGCGACGAAGCGGCGCGCGCGCACCTTGTCGCCCATCAGCTCGATGGTGTCGGCGCGCGGGCCGATGAAGGCGACGCCGGCGGCATCGAGTGCGCGCGCGAACGCCGCGTTCTCCGACAGGAATCCATAGCCGGGGTGGACCGCCTGGGCCCCGCAGCGCGTCGCCGCCGCAACGAGCAGCGCGATGTCCAAGTAGGCCGCCACCGGCGTGCTGCCATGCAGTTCGATGGCCACGTCGGCTTGCAGCACGGCCGGGCTGCCGGCGTCCACCCCGTGGTGGGCGACTGCGACGCGCAGGCCCATCGCCCTGAGCGTGCGCAGGATGCGCAGCGCGATCTCGCCGCGGTTGGCGATGAGGACGGTGTCGAACTGTCGCAGCGGCGGTGCCGCAGGCGCCTGGGTGCCCGCCACGTTCAGTCGACGATCGGCAGCGGTTCCGATGCGCGGTCGAACTTGGAGGCCTTGGCATCCGACTTCAGGACCAGCACGCTGCTCGGCGAATGGCGCACCGTGGGCGAGAAGCTGATCGGCGAGGCCAGGCCGTCGGTGCCGAAGTTCTTGGTCGTTTCGAGCTTCTCCACCACGCAGGCCCGCGTCAGCGCCTTGCCGCAGCGGCGGATGGCGTCTTCCATCAGCAGCGCGCCCACGTAGGCGGTGATCGAGTAGCGGTTCAGCGTCTTGAGCTCGTCGGCCGAGAGGTGCTTGTGCGCCAGCCCCATGAACTTGGCCATGCCAGGCACGGCCAGGTCGGTCAGCGGCGGCACGTAGTCGGCGACGAAGTAGCCGTCGCCCGCGGCACCGGCCAAAGCCTGCACCGGTGTGAGGTGCGCCGAGTGCACCGCCAGGATGGTCAGTGGCATCTGGTTCTTGGCCGCTTCCTTCATCAGCATCGAATGCTCGGCGACGACGCCGCCGGACGCCAGGAAGGTGGCGCCGGCCTGCTTCATGCTCAGCATCTCGGCCGAGAAGTCCTTGGTGCCACGCTTGAAGGCAATCTCGGAGACGCTCTTCAGACCCAGCGCCTTGACCGCCTTCTGGTAGCCGCAACGCACGTCGGTGCCGAATTCGTCATCCTGGTAGGCGATGGCGAACTTCTCCGCCTGCAGCTTGCGCGACTTCACCAGGTGGATCATGGCCGTGCCCAGTTCCTGGCAGTAGGTCGGGCCAACGATGAACACCGTCTTGTTTGGCGGGTTGAAGTGCGAGGCGGCAACGGCCATCGCGTTGATGGTCGGGATCTTCTGCTCGTTGATGTAGGGCAGCATGGCCTGCAGCATCGCCGAGCCCGAGGTGCCGATCAGGCCGAAGACGTTTTCCGACTCGTTCAGGCGCTTGACGCCCTGCAGCGCGCGCTGCGGCACGTAGCCGTCGTCGTCGAGCCGGATCTCGACCTTGCGCCCGTTGATGCCGCCGCGGCTGTTGACGTCCGCCTGCCACACCTTGAGCGCGGCCATGTGCGCCTTGCCCAGCAGGCTGGGCGGGCCGCTGACCGGCGTCACCGAGCCGAGCACGATCTGGTTGTCTGTGACGCCGGGCTCGGCCATGGCGAGTCCCTGCGCCAGGATGAGGGCGACGGCTGCGGCTGCGGTGCGGGTTGTTTGCGGCATGGAGATGTTCATAGGATCATGGGACGCGAGAACGGGAGATTGAGTTGGCTGGACGCCTTGCGCTCACTTGCCGCCGAGGAACTCGGACGCACGCTCGAACTTGCCCGTGGCGGTGTTGGCCTTGATCAGGATCGGCCGCGTGCCGCTCTGGCGGATGCTGGGGCCGAAGGTCAACGGGGCCATGATGCCGTCACTGCTGAAGTTCTTGGTCTGTTCCAGCTTCTGCACCAAACAGGCGCGGGTTAGGTTGCGCCCGCACGCCGCCAGGGCCGACTCCAGCAACTGGGCCGCGACCATCGCAGTCAGTGAGTAGCGATTCATCGCCTTCACGTCGTCGGCGCTGAGGTACTTGTAGGCAAGCGCGTTGAGCCGGCCGATGCCCTGGGTCTCTGTGTCGGTGATGGGCGGCACGTAGTCGGCCAACAGCAGCCCTTCGGCGGCGCTCCCGGCCAAGGCGAGCACCGGGCCGAGGTGCGACGGGTGCGGTGCCAGCCGCACGACGTTCATGCCGTTCTTCTGGATCTCCTTGAGCATGGTCGCGGTCTCGGTGATGATGCCGCCGGTCAGCACGAAGGTGGCGCCGGCGCGTTGCACCGCCAGGACTTCGGCCGAGAGGTCCTTGGCACCGCGCTTGTAGGCCACCGCGATGGTGCTGCTCAGGCCCAGCGCCTTGAGCGCCGCGTCGTAGCCGCACTTGACGTCGGCGCCGTAGTCGTCGTCCTGGTAGATGATGGCGAACCTGGCGTCCTGCAACTTGCGCGTCTTGATCAGGTGCTTCATCACACCGTCGATCTCCTGGCAGTAGGTGGCGCCGATGTTGAAGACGGTCTTGCGCGGCGGTGTGAAGTGCGCGCCGGCCACGGCGGCGAAGTTCAGCGCCGGGATCTGGTTCTCCTCAATCGTGGGCATCATCGCCAGCAGATGCGACGAGCCCGAGGTGCCTAGCAAGGCGAACACCTTGTCGACGTCGATCAGCTTCTTCACCGCCTGCACCGAGCGCTGCGGCACATACGCGTCTTCCTCGACGCGCAGGTCGATCTTGCGGCCGTGGATGCCGCCGCGGGCGTTGACGTCTTTCTCCCATACGCGCAATGCGATCACCGCGGCCTTGCCGATCAGGCTGGGCGGGCCGGTCTGCGGCAGCACCGAGCCAATGACGATGCGGTCGTCGAACACGCCCGGGTCGGCGGCCATGGCCGATGCCGCGGCGGCCGCGAGCAGGCCGGTGCCGATCAGGGTGCGGATGCAGCGAAGGGTCTGGTGCATGGTGTGTGTCCTCGGGTGGGGCAGGGCGGCGGGTTGCCGGGTCAGAACCTGAAGGGCCAGTGGGTCCAGTAGTGCTTGATGTCGCGCCAGCGGCCGATCAGGCCGTCGGGCTCGAAGCGCAGGAACAGCACGATGGCCAGTCCGTAGACGATGCCCTTGATCTCGAAGACGGCAGTCGTGGTCGCGCCCGAACCAATGGCGCTGAACAGCAGCCCCAGGCCTTCGTTCAGGCCGAAGATGAAGACCGTGCCGAGCAGGGCGCCCGCCACCGAGCCGAGCCCGCCGACGATCAGCATCGACAGCGCTTCAATCGAGATCAGCAGGCTGAAGCTGTCGACGTTGAGGTAGCGCGTGTAGTAGGCCAGCAGGCCCCCGGCGATGCCGGTGTAGAAGGCGCTGACCATGAACGCCAGCAGCTTCCAGCGTACCAGGTCGACGCCCATCGCGCGGGCGGCGATGTCGTGCTCGCGGATCGCCATGAAGGCCCGGCCGACGCGGCTGCGCAACAGGTTCAGCGTCCCCAGCACCGCCAGCACCAACACGGCCAGGACCACGAAGTAGTAGCCGCGCTCGGCCGCCAACGTGGTGCCGAACAGGCTGGGTTGCGGCACCGACAGCCCCTCGGAGCCGCCCGTCAGGCCGCCGCCGTTGAGGATCAGGTGGTTGATGATGACCGCGAAGGCCATGGTCGTGATCGCCAGGTACAGGCCCTTCAGGCGCAGCGATGGCACGCCGACCACCAGCCCGGCGGCGGCCGCGCACACACCGCCGGCCAGCAGGCACAGCGGCATCGGCCAGCCCAGCTTGCCGGCCACGATGCCGGTGGCGTAGGCGCCGACGGCGAGGAAGCCGGAGTGCCCCAGCGAGATCAGCCCGGTGCTGCCGGTAAGCAGGTTCAGGCCGAGCACGCCGACGGCCGTGATCATCAGCAGCAGCATCAGCGAGACGTAGTACTTGCTCAGCAGCATCGGCACCAGCGCCAGGGCGGCGACGAGCACCAGTGTCCAGACGATGACCGGCACCGAGTCCGTCAGCGCCAGCACCTGGCGGTAGTTTTCCTTGAAGTTGCCGCTGCGCATCAGACTCGCTCGATGTCGGGTTTTCCGAACAGACCGTAGGGCCTGACCATGAGGACGATCAGGATCAGCAGGAAGCCGGCGATTTCCTTCATGCCGCGGCCGATGTAGCCCTCGGACATGTTCTCGACCACGCCGATCAGGATGCCGCCCAGCGCCGCACCGAACACCGAGTCCAGGCCGCCGAGGATGACCGCCGGGAAGCTGCGCAGGCCGACCAGCCACATGCCCGGCTCGAGGTCGTAGATGACGCCCACCAGGACCCCGGCGATGGCGGCCAGACCGGCGGACAGCGCCCACGACAGCGCGAAAATGCGCTTGACGTTGATGCCCATCAGCAGTGCCACGGTCTGCAGGTTGGCGGTGGCACGCATCGCGATGCCCACCCGCGAATAGCGGAAGAAGGCCCAGAGACCGGCCACCACCGCGGCCATGATGCCCAGCGCGTAGAGCTGGGCCGGATAGACACCCGCCGGCCCGATGCGGATCGGCTCGGTCGACAGCCCGGTGGACAGCGGCATCGGGTCCGCGCCCCAGATCAGCACCACCACCGAGCGGATGATGACCGCCAGCCCGATCGTCACCATCACGGTCGAGAACACCGGCTGGCCCAGCATGGGGCGGATCAGCAGCACCTCGACCACAAGCCCCAAGGCGACCGATACAACGACGGTGGCCAGCAGCAGCGGCCAGAAGCCGAGCTGGAAAGTGCCGGCCAGCGTGAAAGCGATGTAGGCCACCAGCATCATCAGCTCGCCCTGGGCGAAGTTCACCACGCCGGTGGCGCGGTAGATCATGGCGTAGCCCATGCCGATGAAGCCGTAGACGAGGCCCGCCGCGATGCCCGACACGAGCAACTGGATGAAGTAGTCCATCAGGCGGTGCCTCCACCGTAGATCAACTCGATCTCGCGAGCGAACTTCTTGCCGATGATGCTGCGGCGCACCTTCTGCGTGGCCGTCAGCTCGCCGTCGTCGTGGTCGAGTTCCTTCTCGAGGATGACGAACTTGCGGATGTTCTCGACGCGCGCGAACAGCTGGTTCACGCGCCGCACGTCCGCGTCGACCAGCTCACGCACCTCGGGCAGCTGCGACAGGCTGCGGTAGGTGGTGTAGGCCAAGCGGCGTTCCTGCGCCCACTTGCCGACGGTCTCGTAGTCGATCTGCACCAGCGCCGACAGGAAGTGGCGGCCGTCGCCGAGCACGATGGCTTCGCGCACGTAGATGCTGTCCTTGAGCGCGTTCTCTATTTCCGAGGGCGAGATGTTCTTGCCGCCGCTGGTGATGATGATGGCCTTCTTGCGGTCGACGATCATCAGCTCGCCGTTGGGCGCCAGCGCCACGACGTCGCCAGTGTGCAGCCAGCCGTCCTGCACTGTCAGCGCGGTGGCGTTGTTGTCGTGCAGGTAGCCCTTGAACACAGCCGGGTGCTTGACGACCAGTTCGCCGTCTTCGGCGATCTTCCAGTTCAGGCCCTCGATCGGCGTGCCGGTGGCGCCCAGCCGCTCGGCCTTCCCGTGCTGGTGAAAGATGACGCCGCCCGACTCGGTCATGCCGTACACCTGGTACACGGGCAGGCCCAGGATGCGGAAGAACTTCAGCACCTCGGGCGAGACACTGGCGCCGCCACAGAATCCGCAGCGCATGCGGTCCAGGCCGACGAACTTCTGCAGGTTGCGGAACATCAGCAGCCACAGCAGCGCGAACTGCAGCCGGTCGCCCCAGCTGCGCTGAACGCCGCGCTGCTCGACGCGCTCGAACAGGGCCTTGCCGGCGGCAAAGCAGCGCTCGAAGGCCCAGCGCTGCAGCCGCGTGGCGTCCTGCATGCGCATCACGATGCCCTGCTGTAGCTTTTCCCAGATGCGCGGCACGCCCAGGAAGACGGTGGGTGCGATCTCGCGCAGGTTGACCGAGACGGTGTCGATCGACTCGGCGTAGTTCACCACGCCGCCGGTCATCATGTGCATGACGGTGGAGAAGGCGCGCTCTGCCACGTGGCACAAGGGCAGGTAGCACAGCACCTGCATGTTGTGCTGGTCGAGCCCGAAGTGGCTGCGCAGCTTGTCGGTGGTCACGATCAGGTTGCGGTGCGACAGCATCGCGCCCTTGGGCGGCCCGGTGGTGCCCGAGGTGTAGACGAGCATGCAGGTGTCGTCGGGCCGGGTGGCGGCAATGCCGTCGTCGAAGGCGCGCGCCTGTTCCGCGTTGGCCGCGGCGTACTGGTCGCCGAGTTCGAGCACGTCCTCGAAGGAAATCAGCATCTCGCGCGGGTACAGCCGCATGCCCTTCATGTCGACGGCGATGATCTTGGTGACCTCGGGCAGGCCGACCTCGTGCCTGGCGATGGCGTCCAGTACCTTGTCGACCTGCTCCTGGTCGCCGCAGACGACGAAGCGGCTGTTCGAGTGGTGGACGATGTACTGCAGTTCGGGCCACGGGTTGGTCGGGTAGATGCCGACCACGACGCCGCCGATGGCCTGCGTGCCCAGGTCGGCGAACATCCACTCGGGCGTGTCTTCGCTGGCGATGGCCAGGCGGTCGCCGCGGCGGAAACGCAGCGCCAGCATGCCCAGCGCGAAGCGGCGCGCGGTGTCGTGGTAATGGCGCCAGCTCATCCGGTTCCAGATGCCCAGGTCCTTCTCGCGGAAGGCCAGCGCGTCGGGCGTGGTCCGGGCCCAGTGTTGCAGCAGCTTGGGCAGCGTGTGGTTGCCGCTGTGCAGTGCTTCGTGAAGGGCCTTGTGCTCGGGGTTGCTCATGCTGCCGCCTGTGCGCCACCCAGGTAGGCGGCGACGACCGCCGGGTTGGCCGAGACCTCGGCCGGCGTGCCTTCGCCGATCTTGCGGCCGAAGTTGAGCACACAGATGCGGTCGGAAATATCCATCACGATGCCCATGTCGTGCTCGACCATCAGCACGGTGATGCCGAGCTCGTCGCGGATGTCGAGCACGAAGCGTGCGATGTCCTCGGTTTCCTCGGTGTTCATGCCCGAGACCATCTCGTCGAGCAGCAGTAGCTTGGGCTCGGTGGCCAGCGCGCGGCCCAGTTCGACGCGCTTTTGCATGCCGTAGGACAGGGCGCCCACGGGCATGTCGCGAATATCCTCGATCTCGAGGAAGTCGATGATCTCCTCGACCCTGCGCCGATGCTCGAGTTCCTCGCGCCGGGCGCGGCCGAAGAACCAGGCCGCGTCGAAAACGTTGGTGTGCATGTGGCAGTGGCGGCCGACCAGCAGGTTCTGCACCACGGTCGCATGCTTGAAGACGGCCAGGTTCTGGAAGGTGCGGCCGATGCCGATGGCCGACATCCGGTGCGAGGGGGTTCCGGTGATGTCGCGGCCCTCGAAGTGCACCGTGCCGCCGCTCGGCCGCACGACACTGCTGATCATGTTGAAGGTGGTGGTCTTGCCGGCGCCGTTGGGGCCGATCAGCGAATAGATCTCGCCACGCCGCACGTGGAAGCTGACGCCGGCCACGGCTTCGACGCCACCGAAGCGCTTCGTTAGGCCTTCGACCTGCAGGAGGATGTCGTTCACGTCAGTGGCTCCGCCGCAGCTGGCTCATGACAACCAACGCTTGCGGCGCTTGTAGTGCTTGACTTCGCGCATGTTCTTGCGCGAGCCGCCCTCGCCGAAGCCGAGGTAGAACTCGCGCACGTCTTCGTTGCGCAGCATCTTGTCGGCCGGGCCATCGAGCACGACGCGGCCGTTCTCCATGATGTAGCCGGTGTCGGCGATGGACAGCGCCATCTGCGCGTTCTGCTCGACCAGCAGAATGCTCACCCCGTCCTTCCGGCACAGCCGAGTGACGATGGCGAAGATCTCCTCGCAGATCTGCGGCGCCAGGCCGAGCGTGGGTTCGTCGAGCATCAGCAGCTTGGGCGCCGACATCAACGCGCGGCCGATGGCTACCATCTGCTGCTCGCCGCCGGACAGGTAGCCTGAAACCGTGGCGCGCTTGGGCGTCAGACGCGGGAACGTGGCGTAGACGCGCTCGAGGCCACGCCTGGACTCGGCCACCGAGCGCGTGTAGCCGCCCATCAGCAGGTTTTCCTCGACCGTGAGCTGGTCGAACAGGCGCCGGCCCTCGGGCACCATGACGACGCCGGCGCGCACGATGCGGTCGGGCGTCATGCCGGTCAGCGGCTTGCCCTCGAACGTGATCTGGCCGCCCTTGACCTCGCCGTCTTCGGGGTAGAGCACGCCGCTGATGGCCTTCAGCGTCGTGGACTTGCCGGCGCCGTTGGCGCCCAGCAGGGCAACAATCTGCTTAGCGCCCAACGTGAGCGACGCCTCGCGGACGGCTTCGATCGTGTTGTCATAGACGATCTGGACATTGGTCAGGGTCAGCATCAGGATGAGGCGGCTCGGCGGGTCCGGTGGGCGCGCCGCCCTGCGGCGGCATCGGCGGCGCAGCCAGGCTGCTCCACGGCCGCTAATCTAACGGTAGTTAGGCTCGCCCGCTTGCGGGGAAACCCGCCGTCCGGGGCGCTGCCGGACAGCGAGGTGAGCCCCGCCGCCGATCACCTCTGGCGTCAGGCCTTGCCGGCGCCGAACTTGCGGAAGTCCGGCTTGCGCTTTTCCAGGAATGCGCGCACACCTTCCTTGGACTCGTCGGTGTTGTAGTACAGGCTGAGCGCCTGCATGCCCAGGCTGCCGATGCCGCGGATGTTTTCGGTCGCGGCGTTAAAGGAACGCTTGGCGATGGCGATGGCGGTCGGGCTCTTCTCGACGATCTCGCGGCCCCACTTGGCAACCTCGGCGTCGAGCTGGTCGTGCGGCACGACCACGTTGCACAGCCCCATCGCCAGCGCTTCCTGCGCGCTGTAGCGCCGGCACATGTACCAGATCTCGCGCGCCTTCTTCTCGCCGACGACCTGCGCCAGATAGGCCGTGCCCCAGCCGGGGTCGACCGAACCGACCTTGGGCCCGACCTGGCCGAAGACGGCCTTGTCGGAAGCGATCGTCATGTCGCACAACACCGCGATCACGTTGCCGCCGCCGATGGCGTAGCCCTGCACGCGCGCGATCACCGGCTTGGGCACGTCGCGGATCGCGCTGTGCAGTTCCTCGATCGGCAGACCCGCGGTGCCGCGGCCGTCGTACTGGCCGGAGTGGGCCGACTGGTCGCCGCCGGTGCAGAACGCGCGATCACCGGTGCCGCCGATCACGATGGCTGCGATGTTCTTGTCCCAGCCCGCCTTCATCATGGCGTGCAGCATCTCCTCGACCGTCTGGCCGCGGAACGCGTTCATCACGTCGGGCCGGTTGATCGAGATGTAGGCGATCTGGTCGCGCTCCTCGTAGACGATGTCCTGGTAGCTCATGGGCCTGCCCCTCAGCCGATCATGCTGTAGCCACCGGAGACCGACAGCACCTGCCCGGTCACGTGGCCGGCCTTGCTCGACGCCAGGAAGGCCACGGCGTTGGCGATGTCCTGCGGCCGGCCGACCTTGCGAAGCGGCAGGCTCTTGGTGACCTTCTCCATCTGCTCAGGCGTGAACATGGCTCCGGCGTTGGTCCACATGCTGTTGCCGCCCACCTCGTCGGTGGTTTCGGGGATGGTCACGCCGGGGCAGACCACGTTGCAGCGGATGCCGTAGCGGCCGTTCTCCTTGGCGATCGTCTTCATGAAGCTGTTGACCGCCGCCTTCACGCCGCCATAGACGGCTTCGCGCGGCTCGCCCTGGCGGCTGGCGTCGGAGCTGATCGAGACGATGGCGCCGCCGTTCTGCTTGATCATCAGGTCGAGCGCGGTCTTGGTGCAGTTGAGCACGCCGACGTAGTTGATGTCGATCACCTTGCGCCAGAAGTCGGGCGTCGTCTGGGTGAAGAACATCAGGTTGTCCCAGCCGACGTTGTTGACCAGCACGTCGACGCGGCCGTGCTTGTCGGTCGCCGCCTTGAACATGGCCTGCACCTGCTCGAGGCTGGTGACGTCGGTCTTGATCACCTGCACCGATGCAGCGCCCAGCTTGGTGGCGAACTCGGCCGTCTTGTCGGCCTGCGCGGTGTCGACATCGCCAATCGTGATGTGGGCGCCTTCGCCGGCGAACGCCAGCACGATGGCACGGCCGATGTTGGAGCCGCCGCCGGTGACGATGACGGACTTGTTTTTCAGTTCGAGATCCATGATGTTCCTTTGCCTGTGAGAGCGCCTCCGGGCGCCGGTTTCTCAGTATAACAACCGAACAGGTGTTAGTTTGACTTGGGGCGCCGCCTACTCGATCTTGATCCCGGCGGCCTTGATGACCTTGCCGTAGCGTTCGATGTCGTTCTTGATCATCGCGCCGAACTGGGCGGGTCCCATGCTCTGAGGGTCGATCGCCTGCGCCGTCAAGTTCTCCTTCACATCGGGCAGCGCCAGGATTCTGGTGATCTCGGTCGCCAGCTTGCCGACAATGTCCTTCGGTGTTCCGGCCGGCGCGAGTACCCCGAACCACAACTGGAAGTCGTAGTCGGGCAGACCGGCTTCGGCGAACGTGGGCACATCCGGCATGCTGGCCAGGCGCGCCTTGCCGGTCACCGCGATCGCCTTGAGCTTGCCGGCGCGGATGTGCGGCAACGAGGTGATGGGCGTATCGAAATTGAGCTGAATCTGGCCGCCGATCAGATCGGTCAACGCCGGTGCCGTGCCCTTGTAAGGCACATGCTGCATCTTCACGCCGGCCACAGTCTTGAACATCTCGCCCGCCAGGTGGGTCGAGCTGCCGGTGCCGACGGCAGCGAAGTTCAGCTCGTTCGGCTTGGCCTTGGCCAGGGCGATGAACTCCTTGAGACTGTTCGCCGGCACCGACGGGTGCAGGACCAGCACCAGTTGGGTGGTGACGAGAGTCGTCACCGGCATGAAATCCTTGATCGGGTCGAACGGCAGCGTGGGCAGCAGGTGCTGCAAGGTGGCCAGGGTGGATGTGTGCAGCGCGATCGTGTAGCCGTCGGGCGCTGATTTCGCCAGCGCGTCGGTGCCGATCACGGTGTTGGCCCCGCCCCGGTTGTCGACCAGCACCTGCTGGCCCCAGCTCTCGGTCATCTTGTCCGCCACCAGCCGTGCCACCTGGCTCGTGCTGCCGCCAGGGGCATAGGGCACGATGAAACGAATCGGCTTGGCCGGGTAGGTCTGTGCGGTCTGCGCGTGAACATCGGCCAAGCAGGCCAGTGTGAGCAGCGCGACCGCCGAGAATTTGAGTCTGAACATGATTCCTCCGTTGCCGCTATGCCTTGGTAGGCCGCGCGGCCGTAGTGCCGGCCGACGCGAGATTGCGTTAGGCCCACCGTCGACTGACAGGTCGCTTGGTGGATGGTCTACCTAGCGTACGTTTGGCAAACTAACATCGCGTTCCCGCAAATGCATCGGGAGAAGCCATGAACCGCGACGAACAGGTGGCGCTGATGCGCCAGGCATTCGCCCACCTCGACGCCGGCACCACCGATCTGGCCGACGCGGTGAGCTTCAACCCGGTGACGGCCTATACCTGCCCGCAGCGCCTGGCGCGCGAGTCGGCGCTGCTGTTCCGCAAGTACCCGCTGTTGATGGGCCTGTCCAACCAGATCCCGCAGCCGGGCGACCACTTCACCGATGACCTCAGCGGCATCCCGATCCTGGTGGTGCGCGGCAAGGACGGCCGGGCGCGGGCCTTCCACAATGTCTGCCGGCACCGTGGTGCACGCCTGGCCGAAGACTGTGGTCGGCAGAATAATTTCGTCTGCCCCTACCACGGCTGGACCTACGGCCTGGAGGGCGAGTTGCGTGGCATTCCCGACCAGCGCAACTTCCCCGGTGTGGACAAGGCCGCCTACGGCCTGGCGCCGCTGCCGCTGGCCGAACGCCACGGCATGCTGTGGGTGCAGCCCAGCGTCGGCCCGGAGGGCCTGGAGATCGATGCCCAGGGCTTCCTGGGGGAACTCGACGCCGAATTCGCGTCCTTCGGCCTGGCCGGCTACCACCACTACGAGACGCGCCAGATCCAGCGCCAGATGAACTGGAAGCTGGTCATCGACACCTTCCTCGAGAGCTACCATTTCAGCGTGCTGCATCGCGACTCGGTGGCGCCGCTCTTCCACCCCAACCTGTGTCTGTTCAAACCATTCGGCCTGCACTTGCGCGAGGTACTGCCGCGGCGCAGCCTGGAGCGCCAGCGCGGCCTGCCCGAAAGCGAGTGGGACCTGATCGCCCACCACACCCTCGTCTACGTGCTGTTCCCGAACACGGTCTTCGTCGTGCAGGTCGACCATGTCGAGACCTGGCGTGTCTACCCGACGGCGGGCAAGGTCGACGAGTGCACCATGTACCTCGACTTCCACGTGCCCCATCCGGTCGACTCCGACAGCGCGCGCCGCCACTGGCAGCGCAACATGGATCTGACCATCCGCACCGTCTGCGACGAGGACTTCCCGGCCAGCGAAGGCATGCAACGCGGCTTTGCATCCGGGGCCCAGACCCATGCCACCTACGGGCGCAACGAACCCGCGCTGGCCTACTTTCAGCGTACCGTGGCGCAGGCCGTCGGTGACACCACCCCAACAGGAGACACAGCATGAGAATGAAGGAACGAGTCGTCATCGTCACCGGCGCCGCGCGCGGCTTGGGCAGAGGCTTCGCCGAGCGGCTCGCCGCCGAGGGCGCGGCGGTGGTGTGTGGCGACCTGCGGCCGTGCGACGAGACCGTTGCCGCGATCCGCGGCGCAGGCGGTCGCGCCATGGCGCTGCGTCTGGACGTGACCGACATGGCGTCGTGCCTGGCCTCGGCCGAGACGGCCGTGGCCGAGTTCGGCCGCCTCGACGGCCTGGTCAACAACGCTGCGCTTTACGCCGACATCAAGGGTGCCCGCTTCGACCAGATCGAGGAGAAGCAGTGGGACGCGGTGATGAACGTCAACGTGAAGGGCATCTGGCAGATGTGCAAGGCAGCCGTGCCGCAGATGCGCAAGGCCGGCGGCGGCAGCATCGTCAACATCTCGTCGCTGGCCGCCGTGCACGGCATGGCGTATGCCATCGACTACGGCGTGTCCAAGGCGGCGGTCATCGGCATCACGCGCTGCCTGGCGCGCGAACTGGGGCGCGACTGGATCCGCGTCAATTCAGTGGCGCCGTCGCTGGTGCTGACCGAGGGAACGACGAGCTACTTCGGCGCCAAGCACGAGCAGGTCACCAAGGCCATTGCCGGAAGCCAGGCGCTGCAACGCAACCTCGAGGCCGCTGACCTGGTCGGCACCATTGCCTTCCTGCTGTCGGCCGACAGCCACTTCATGACCGGACAGACCTTGATGGTCGACGGCGGCACCGAGTTCCTGTAGGCCAAGGCCTGCCGAGGCGCCAGCGCCTCGGCGGGCCGCGTCAGGCGCGCTCGAAGATCGCGGCGATGCCCTGCCCGCCGCCGATGCACATCGTCACCAGCGCGTAGCGCCCCTGGATGCGCTGCAACTCGTACAGCGCCTTGGTGGTGATGATCGCGCCCGTGGCGCCCACCGGATGGCCGAGCGAGATGCCCGAGCCGTTCGGGTTGACCTTGGCGGGGTCGAGTTCGAGGGCGCGCGTCACGGCGCAGGCCTGCGCGGCAAAGGCTTCGTTGGACTCGACCACGTCGAGGTCGTTGACGCCGAGGCCGGCGCGTTTGAGGGCCAGGCGCGAGGCCGGTACCGGGCCCAGGCCCATCAGCTTGGGGTCCACGCCGGCGTGGGCGTAGGCCACCAGCCGAGCCAGCGGCTTGAGCCCGCGCGCCTGGACGGCGGCGCCGGTGGCCAGAACCACGGCCGATGCGGCGTCGTTCAGACCCGAGGCGTTGCCGGCCGTCACCGAACCGTCCTTCTTGAAAGCCGGCTTCATGGCCGCCAACTGCTCCAGGGTCACATTGCCGCGCACATGCTCGTCAGTGTCGAAGACCACAGTGCCCTTGCGCGTGGCCATGGTGACGGCGACGATCTGGCTCTTGAACCTGCCTTCGGCGATGGCGCGGGCCGCGCGCTGCTGACTGGCCACCGCCAGCGCGTCCTGCATTTCGCGCGTGATGCCTGCGCTGGCAGCAACGTTTTCGGCCGTGATGCCCATGTGGATGGCATGGAAGGGGTCGTGCAGCACGCCGAGCATGTAGTCGGTCATGGGCGCATCGCCCATGCGTGCCCCCCAGCGCGCGGCAGGCAGCAGGTAGGGCCCGCGGCTCATCGACTCGGCGCCACCTCCGATGGCGATCTCGGCGTCGCCAAGCAGCAGCGTTTGCGCCGCAGAAATGATGGCTTGCAGGCCCGAGCCGCACAGCCGGTTGACGTTGAATGCCGGCGTCTCGTTCGGAATGCCGGCCTCGATGGCGGCCACGCGCGCCAGGTAGGCGTCGCGCGGTTCGGTGGGGATGACGTTGCCCAGCACCACGTGGCCGATGCTGGCGGCGTCGGTGCCGGCGCGGGCGATGGCCTCGCGTACCGCCGTGCTGGCCAGTTGCGACAGCGGCAGGTCCTTCAGCGCACCGCCAAAGCTGCCAATGGCGGTGCGCGTTGCGCTGACGACAAAGATTTCGGGCCTGTTCATCGAGTTCTCCAGTCGGTAGTGTGGGCTTGGCAGCAGACGCGGGCGGCTTCAGGCTTGGCGCGTCGGGGCGGCATCGGCGCCTCGGGCGCTGCCGTGCCCCACGCCCACGGCTTGCTCGGCCTCGGCAAACAGTCTGCGCAGGGCCTCGTCCGCCGCCTGCGATGCAACCTTACCGCAATACGCCCAGTCGGACGCCGGGACGACCGCACGCACACGCACCGCGGCCAGCAACCGCAACAAAGCCAGGCGGCGGTGCCCCATGGCAACGCTGCGTGCCAGCAAGGCCAGCGCACTGGCCTGTGCCGCCGCCGCGGCCGGCGCGCACGCGTCGGGGCGCGCGCCTGCGGCCAGGGCACGTTTGAACAGACGAATCGGCGGGCGGGCCATCAGTTCGGCGGCGCGAGGCTCGGCGGCTCGCCCGGTGCTGCGACCGGCACCGGCTTGCCGGTGACGTAGACCGTGCCCGACAAGCACGCGATGTGCGCCTGGTCGCTGGCGCGGCTCACATCGACACGGTACACGCCGACCTTGCGCGAGCGCGACACCTCGGTGGCATGCGCCACCAGCCAGTCGCCAGGCTCGACGCCGGTCGAGATGCTGATGTTGCCGTCGATCAACGCGGCGATCGTGCCGTGCGAATTGCAGGCCAGGCCGAGCGCCATGTCGCCTAGCGAGAAGATGGCGCCGCCGTGGCAGCGGCCGTTGAAGTTCAGATGCTGCGGCCCGACCCGCATGCGCACGGTGGCCGTGCCGCGGGCCGCAGCCACGAGTTCGAACCCCAGATGCCTGCCATAGCCGTCGGCGGCGATCGAACGTGCGACCAGGTCGCGCGCAGCGCGGTCCTCGGTGGCGGCGTGGCGGCTGCCGCGCTGCGTGCGCTGTTCCAGCCAGTCGACCAGTTCGCGCAAGCCTTCGCCGGTGGTCGCGATGGTGCGCAGAACCGGCGGCCTGGCAGCCGGGCCGCGGCGCAGCGTCAGCATCGACAGCAATTCGTTCTCGGTCCGCTGCGCGTCGGGCAGGTCGGCCTTGCTGACGACGAAGGCGTCGGCGATCTCCAGCACGCCGGCCTTGATGGCCTGGATGTCGTCGCCCAGCCCCGGCGGGCAGACCACCAGGCGTGTGTCGGCGATGCGCGTGACCTCGACCTCGGACTGGCCGGCGCCGACGGTTTCGACGATCACGGTGTGGTAGCCGGCGGCATCGAAGACATCGACGACGTCGGTGGCCGAGCGTGCCAGCCCGCCCAGGTGGCCGCGCGAGGCCAGCGAGCGGATGAACACCCCTTCGTCGGCCTGGTGCTCGCCCATGCGGATGCGGTCTCCGAGCACGGCGCCGCCGGTGAAGGGGCTGGACGGATCGACCGCCACCACCGCCACCGTGTGGCCGCGCCCGCGCAACTGCCTGATCAGGCCCGACACCAGCGTGGACTTGCCGCCCCCCGGCGGCCCGGTGACGCCGACGACATGCGCGCGCCCCACGTGCGCGGCCACCCCGGCGCGTACGGTGTGCGCGCTGTCGCTGTCGTTTTCCAGCGCCGTGATGGCGCGCGCCACGGTGCGCCGGTCGCCAGCCAGGATGGCTTCGAGCGGGTTCGTTGCGGCGTTCATCAAACGATCGTCAAGGGCTGACCGAAGCCCATTTCACGGCGCAGCGTGGCGCAGATCTCGCCATGCGTGGCGCTGGCTTCGGCCGCGGCGACGACCTGCGCGAACACGTTGTCCCGCTTCGACTGCGCGGCCGTGGCCAGCGCAGCGAGCGCCTTGTCCACCGCACCGGCGGAGCGTTCGGCCTTGAAGGCCTTGAGCCGGGTCAGGTAGGCGTCCATGCGGGCGCGGTCCGGGTAGTCGAGCGCGGGGTAGTCGGCCGCGTCTTCCTCGACGGTGTACTTGTTGACACCGACCACGGTCTCCGCGCCGGCGTCGACGCGCCTCTGGAAGGCCAGCGCCGAGTCGCCGATCATCTTCTGCACCAGGCCCTTTTCGACCGCCTTGTACATGCCGCCGGCGGCGTCGATGAGGTCGATGATGGCCTCGATCTTCTGCTGCATCTGGTCGGTCAGCGACTCGATGTAATACGAGCCGCCGAGCGGGTCGATGACGTCGGTGAGGTGGGCTTCCTCGCGCAGGATGTTCTGCGTCGCCACGGCGATGCGCGCGGCCTCCGTCGTGGGGGTGGAGAAGACCTCGTCGTAGCCATCGGTGTGCAGCGACTGCAGGCCGCCGAAGATGCCGGCCATGGCCTGCGTGGTGACGCGGGCGATGTTGTTCAGCGGCTGCTGGCGCGTCAGGTCCACGCCCGAGGTCTGGCCGTGGAACTTGAAGCGCCACGAGCGCGGGTCCTTGGCGCCGAAGCGTTCGCGGCACAGTTTGGCCCAGACGCGGCGGCCGGCGCGGAACTTGGCCACCTCTTCGAACAGGCTGACCGAGATGTCGAAGAAGAAGGTGAAGCAGGTGAAGCGCGGCAGGAAGCGGTCGGGGTCCATGCCCGCGGCGATGCAGTCTTCGGCGTACTGGATGGCCGAGCACAGCGTGAAGGCCATCGCCTCTGCCGGCGTGGCCCCCGCCTGCTGCATGTGCTGGCCGACGATGGACAGCGGGTTCCAGCCCGGCACCTGTTCGTTGGCGAAGGCGATGTGGTCGACCACGATGCGCCGCGCACCCTGCAGCGCGATGCGGAAGAACATGTGGTTGGCGACGAAGTGCGAGATGCAGTCGCTCTGGTTCGAGGTGCCGGTGATGCGCGTCCAGGGCACGCCGCGCCGCTTGGCCACCGCCAGTTCGAAGGCCAGCAGCGTGAACGGCGTGGGGTCGTTCATGGCCGTGGACAGGTCGCCGATTGGCACGCCGTCGAGCGCGCGGTCCATGTCGCCGACGTGGTTGATCACCGTGCCGCAGGTGCCCAGCAGTTCGGCCGGCACCTCGTCGGCGTCGTAGCCGCGGAAGACCGAGTTGCACGGGATCAGCGACAGCGCCGACGCGCCCAGCGCCAGCATCTCCTTGACGCGGCTGTTGTAGTCCTCGGGCACCCCCAGGCCGATGAGCTGGCGCTGCGACCAGCTGCGCCCCCGGTACATCGTGGGGTAGATGCCGCGGGTGTAGGGGAACTCGCCGGGGAAGCCCAGGCTGTCGGCATAGGCCGCGCCCGACCAGTCGCGCGGCGTGTACAGCGGCTTGATCTCGACGCCGGAGCGGTTGCGCAGCGGCTCGGCTTGCCCGGCTCCGGCGGCGAATTCCTGCTCCCAGCGGGCCTGGGCCAGCGACAGATCGGCGGCAGCGATTTGCGGGACGGGCTTGTTCATGCGGAGGCTCCCTGGCGGGCGTGGCGCGCGGCGGCCAGCGCGCGCACGGCGGTGACGATGTCGTCGAGCGCGGCGCCGGGGTGGAAGACCTGGGCGACGCCAGCCGCCAGCAGCACCTTCTCGTCCTTGGCGGGCACGATGCCACCGACGATGACCTGGATGTCGGCCAGCCCGGCGGCGCGCAGCGCGTCCATCAGCCGGGGCACGATCAGGTGGTCGGTGGCCAGTGACGAGATGCCGATGACGTCGGCGTCCTCTTCCATCGCCAGCTTGACGACGGTGGGGATCTCCTGCCACGGCGGGGTGTATATGACCTCCATGCCGGCATCGCGCAGGCAGGCGGCGATGACGCGGCTGCCGCGGTCATGGCCGTCGAAGCCGATCTTGGTGACGATGACCTTGGGCGGGTGTTCATGCTGCATGTTGTGCTTCTCTCAGGAGCCCCACGAATTTGCGTGCCAGGCCGCGCGGGGTCTCGCGGCCTTGCGGATCGAACCAGAAGCGCGCCCAGTTGAGCGCGCCGAGCAACATCAATCGCAGCGCGTGCCGGTCGGTGCCTGCGGGCAGGGGCAGGGCGGCCACCAGCTCGCGGAACACCTGCTCGTAACCGGCGCGCAGCGTGCGCAGGCGTTCGGCCACCGGCGGCACGTCCTCGGGCAGCACGCGGATCAACACCTGCGCGTAGTCGCTGCTCTTGAGCACGGTCTGCAGGTGCGCCAGGCAGGCGGCTTCGAGCCGCTCCCAGGGTTCGGCGCCGGGCTTCAGGGCTGCCTGCACGGCGCCCTCGAGCTCGCCGACACCGGCCTCGTAGACGGCAACCAGCAGCTCTTCCTTCGACGCGAAGTGGTAGTAGACCGAGCCCGGCAGCATCTTCACGCCCAGCGCGATGTCGCGCATCGAGGTCGCGGCATAGCCGCGCTGCGCGAACAGGCTCGCGGCCACGTCCAGCAGGCCATGCAGGCGGCTGTCGGAGCGGGGAGTGCGCAGCGGGCGGGAGGACACGATGTGGCGTGATTCGAGCGTCGAACGGGGCCGGCAGGCTCGGCGCGCGCCGCGACTTGCAGGAGCGCCGCCGCGGGAACCGAAAAACAATCGTTCGTTTGGTTTATGATGCGGCACACCAGGGTCGCTGTCAACCAGAGGCGTTGCGCAAGCAGCGGTGCGGCGGGCCGCTGCGGCGCAACGACGGCCCGCAACGAAGGGCCGCCACTTGCGACGCAAGTGGCACGGCATCGTCGCGTACTGCAAGCCCCCCTGATGGCCGACTTCAAGGTGCCGCGCCAGGTGCGAATCGTCGACGACTTCCCACTCACGTCGACCGGCAAGATCCGGCGGGCCGAGCTCGCCGCAAGTGCCGCCGAGGCGCCCTGATGCGACGCGGCGGCGCAGCCGTTCAAGTGCACGCGTTTGCTAGCATGCCGCAGCGACGCCCCGCCTGCATCCCACCACGCGCGCACCGACCATGAACTACGACACCATCCGACTCGACCACGACAACGGCATCCTGTGGCTGACGCTGAACCGCCCGCAGATGCTGAATGCCTTCACGCTGCAGATGGCCGACGAACTGATCGACGCCTTCGGCCGCGCCAGCGACGACGATGCGGTGCGCGTCGTCATCGTCACCGGCGAGGGCAAGGGCTTCTGCGCCGGCATGGATCTGGGCAAGGAAGGCGACAACCCTTTCGGCTTTGCGCACGACAAGACACCGACGCTGGCCGACATGGACATCTGCCACGACGAGCCGGCCTCTGCCGACGGCGTGCGCGACTCCGGCGGGCGGGTGGCGCTCGCCATCATGGGGTGCAGGAAGCCGGTGATCGCGGCCGTCAACGGGCCGGCGGTCGGCATCGGTGCCACGATGCTGCTGTCGATGGACATCCGGCTGGCCTCGGACCAGGCGCGCTTCGGCTTCATCTTCGGGCGCGTGGGCATCGTGCCCGAGGCCTGCTCGAGCTGGCTGCTGCCGCGCATCGTCGGCGTGTCGCAGGCGCTGGAGTGGTTCTACCGTGCCGATGTGTTCGACGCGCAGGAAGCGCTTCGTGGCGGGCTGCTGCGCGCCGTGGTGCCGGCGGCCGAACTGCGCGCCGAGGCCGAGCGCATGGCGCGCGGCTTCATGGGCGCTCGCTCGGCGGTGTCGGCGGCGCTGACGCGCCAGTTGGTCTACACCGGCCTGGGCACGGCCGACCGCGACCGCGTGCACAAGCTCGAATCGCTGGGCGTCTTCTACACCAGCCAGAAGGACGGCACGGAAGGCGTGGCGGCGTTCCGCGAGCGGCGCGAGCCGAAGTTCATGTCGTCACCGTCGAAGGACATGCCGCCGTTCTATCCCTGGTGACAGCCGAGGAGACATGCCGTGATCACGATCCACCACCACCCCGATTCCACCTTCGCGCGCCGCGTCACGATGGCCTTGATCGAGAAGGACATCCCGCACCAAAAGGTGCTGGTCGACATGGCCGCGCGCGAGCACCGCAGTCCGGCCTACCGGGCGCTGAACCCGTACGGGCGGGTGCCGACGCTGGTGGACGACGGCTTCGTCCTCAGCGAGTCGACCGCGATCCTCGACTACCTCGAGGCGTGCTTCCCGGCGCCCGCACTCGTGCCGGCCGATGTGCAGGGCCGCGCGCTGGTGGCGATGCACATGAAGCTGTGCGACCTGCAGATGGCACGCCAGACCGGCATCATCATCTTCCCCAAGCGCTTCCTGCCGCCGGCGCGCTGGAACAAGGATGCGATGGCGCTCGCCAAGGGCGAGATCGAGGACCACCTGGCGATCCTCGAGACCCAACTCGCGGGGCGCTCGTACCTGGTGGCCGATGCCTATTCGCTGGCCGACCTGTGCTACACGCCGTTCCTGCAGTTCCTTGCGCTCATGGAGATCACGCCGCCGCCGGCCGTGGCTGCGTGGGCGGCACGCCTGCTGGAGCGGCCGAGCGCGCGGCAGACGGCGCCGGCGCGCTGAGGTCTGAGGCAGCCTGCGCCCGCCGCCGCGCTTCAGACCCGCGCCGACGCCAGCACGCCGGCCTGCGTCAGCCGCGCCACGTCGGCGTCACCCAGCCCGAGGTGGCGCTTCAGCACCGCAGCGTTGTGCTCGCCCAGCAGCGGCGCAGGCTTGCCGGTGTGGTGGGCAAAGCCGTGCGCGCGGATCGGCTGGCCGGCGATGGTGACCTCGCCCAGGATGGGGTCGGCCACGGTGCGCACCGTGCCCCGCCCCGCCAGTTGCGGGTGTTTGACGGCCTGCTCGACCGACAGCACCGGCGCGGCCGGCAGCCGAAAGCCCGCGCAGTGCGCGACCACCGCATCGACGCTCTCGAAACCCGCCATCCAGGTCTCGATGATGGCCACCAACTCGGCCAGATGGGCAACCCGGTCCTCGTTGGTCTGGAAGCGTGGGTCGGTCGCGAGCGCCGGATGGCCCATGGCCTCGCACAGCTTGGGCCACATCGGGCCCGGGATCACCAGATTCACGTAGCCGTCGCGTGCCTTGTAGTAGCCCACCGGCGCGTAGGCGGTCGACTGCGAGCCGCTGCGGTGCGGCTTGATGCTGCCGCCGCTGAGCGTGTGCATCTCGACGTTGGCCTCGTGGCTGCGGAACAGGAAGTCGAGCAGCGACACCTCCACGCGCGTGCCCTGGCCGCCGCGCTCGCGGTGGTACAGCGCGGCACACACGGCGGCCAGCGCGCTCATGCCCGTGCCCAGGTCGCCGACCGCCACGCCGATCAGCGCCGGCGCGCCGTCGGCATCGCCGGCCATGCTGGCCACGCCTGAGTAGGCCTGGCCGGTGAAGTCGAAGCCCGGCATCTTGGCCAGCGGCCCGTCCTGCCCCAAGGCCGACACCGAGGCCATCACCAGGCGCGGGTTCAGCGCGTGCACCGCGTCCCAGCCGAAGCCGAGTTTCTCGATCACGCCGGGCGAGAAGTTCTCGACCATCACGTCGGCGCGCTGCAGCAGGCGGTTCACCAGCGCCTTGCCGTCGGCGTGGCGCAGGTCCACGCACAGACTTTCCTTGGCGGTGTTCTGCTGCACGAAGTAGCCGCTGCGCCCGTCGCGCTGCAGCGGCAGGTAGCGGCCCGGGTCGCCCGTGGGCGCCGATTCGACCTTGATGACCTCGGCGCCGAGTTCGGCCATGGCCTGGCTGACCGAGGGGCCGGCGAGAAACTGGGTGAAGTCGACGACGACGACACCGCTGAGCAAGTGTTCGGGTGGCATGAAGATTCCGAAGGTTCAGCCGAGGTGGCGGCCGAAGAAGCGCAGCGTGCGGTCCCAGGCCATCTGCGCCCAGGCGGCGTCATACTGGGTGATGGGGATGCGGCCGCGCCCTACTGCCGTCTCGTTGGCAAAGGCGTGGTAGGCGAGATAGCGGTGGCCGGTGTAGTCCAGCTTCGCGGCGCGGAATTTCTCTTCCAGCACGTCGACCGTGGCGATCTCGAACGCGGCGTCCTGCGTCGCCCAGTGCCCCATCAGCGGCACGCGGATCTTGCCAGCGTCGAGGTGCTCGGGCGAGGGGAAGCCGTACCAGGCGACGCCGGCATCGACCTCGGGCACGTTGGCCAGCGCCATCAGGGTCAGCACGCCGCCCATGCAGAAGCCCGTGACACCCACCTTCGGGCAGCGCGTCTTCAGGAATTGCACCGCGCCACGCACGTCCTGGGTGGCGGCTTCGCCGAACTGCAGGCTGCTCATCAGGTGGTGGGCCTCTTCGGCCTCGACCGTCGACTTGCCGCGGTACAGGTCGGGCACCAGCGCGACATACCCCGCCGCAGCCAGGCGGTCGGCGACACCGCGGATCTGATCGTTCAGGCCCCACCATTCCTGGATCACGACCACGCCCGGGCCGCTGCCGCCCTCGGGTTCGGCCAGGTAGGCGTTGACGGTTTGCCCATCGGGGCGGGGGTAGGAAATCATCGATGCCATGTGCGGTCTCCGATCGAATGGGTGGGAAAAGAAAAGCGGTGCGGCCCGGCACCCGGCCGGGTCATCCTGCGGCAGGCCGCGGCGAGCGCAGCAGGACCAGGCCGCACAACAGGGCCGGCGCGGCCACGGCCACGAAGGCCGCGCCATAGCTCAGGCCCGACTGCAGCATGAACGAAAACGCCGGCGGCCCGGCCAACACGCCGGCGAAGGTGACGAACAGCGCCGCCGCGGTGGCCGCGCTGACGGCACCGACCGGCGCGCGCCGCGCCACCTCGGCCAGGTACACGCCGTTCCAGCCGATGGCGCTGGCGCCGAACACGGCATACAGCAACAGCAGCAGCGGCGTGGGCCAGTGGCCGGCAAAGGCGGAGGCGATGGCGCAGGCGCCCATTGTGCAGCCCATCGCGCCCATCACCACGCGCGGCCGGCCGCTGCGGTCGGCCAGCGCACCTGACAGCAGGCGCCCGGCGATGCCTGCGCCCTGGGTGACGGCCAGGGTCAGCCCGGCCTGCACCAGGTCGTAGCCCTGCTGCGCCGTGAGGTAGGCGACGAGGTAGGTGCCCAGGCACAGCTGCAGCGCGGCGAAGAAGAACGAGCTCAGCGCCAGCGGCCGGCCGGCGCGGTCGGCCAGCGCCACGCGGGCGGGCTCCGCCAGGCTGCCCAGGCCGACCCGCGTTCCCGGCGTGCGATCAACGTCGAAGCCGGCACGCAGCGGCTGCAGTGCGGCGGCCAGCAGCACACAGGCCCCGGCGACGCACAGCGCGGCCACGCGCCATCCGCCCCACAGCACCAGGGGCGGCAACAGCGCGCCGGCCAGCACACCGCCGAGCGGCACGCCGGTCTGCTTGAGCGAGAAGATCTTCGACAGGTGGCGCGGCGGCGAGACGCGGTTGAGCAGATGCGAACTGGCCGGATTCAGCGGCCCGTAGCCCATGCCCATCAGCACCGCGCCGGCGGCCACGCCAGCCACCTGCCCGGTGCTGAGCAGGGCCACCCCGGCGCCGGCGCTGAGCAGGCACAGCTGGGCCAGGCGCAGCGCACCCCAGCGCCGCACCAGGGCGCCGCTGGCCAGGCCGCAGGCCATGCTGCTGGCGTAGATGATGGCCACGAACAGCCCGATCCACGCCAGGGGCGCGCCGATCTCGGCGGCGGCCGCCGGCGCCAGCACCGGCAGCGTGACGGTGGCCATCGACAGCAGCGCCTGGGCCGCGAGCATCGCGGCCACCGGCATCAGCACCCCGCGCCATTCAGACATGCCGGGTTCTGCGGCGCATCAAGCCGGGTGCCGCTGGATGAGCTGGCGCGCGATGATCATGCGCTGCATCTCGTTGGTGCCTTCGCCGATCAGCAGCAGCGGCGCGTCGCGGTAGTAGCGCTCGACGTCGAACTCGGGCGAATAGCCATAGGCGCCGTGGATGCGCATGCACTCCAGCGCGTTGTCCATCGCCGCCTCGGTCGCGAAGTACTTGGCCATGCCGGCTTCCATGTCGCAGCGCTCGCCGCGGTCGTAGGCACGCGCCGCGGCCTCGATCAGCAGCCGCGCGGCCTCGACCTTGGTGCCCATCTCGCCGAGCTTGAGCTGGATGGCCTGGTGTTCGCAGATCGGCTTGCCGAAGGTCTTGCGCTGCTGCGCATAGGCCACGGCATCGTGCAGCGAAGCCGTGGCCACGCCCAGGCCGCGCGCGGCCACGTTGATGCGGCCCAGTTCCAGCCCCGACAGCACCTGCTGCAGGCCGCGCCCTTCGACGCCGCCGATCAGCCGGTCAACCGGCACGCGGTAGTTGTCGAACTGCAGCTCGCAGGTGTCGATGCCGCGGTAGCCGAGCTTCTTCAGCTTGCGCGTGACGATGAAGCCGGGGCCCTTTTCGGCCAGGAACAGGCTCATGCCCTTGTGCCGCGGCTCGGCCTGCGGGTCGGTCTTGACCAGCAGCGCCAGGCAGCCGCCGTGCAGGCTGTTGGTGATCCAGGTCTTGCTGCCGTTGATGACGTAGTACTCGCCGTCGCGCACGGCGCGCGTGCGGATGGCCTGCAGGTCGGTGCCGGCGTCGGCCTCGGTCAGGCCGATGCCGCCGCGCAGCGCGCCGCTGGCGAAGCGCGGCAGCAGGTCGCGCTTCTGTGCGTCGGTGCCGCTGCGCATCACGGCCGAGGCCATGATCAGGTGCGAATTGATGATGCCCGAGATCGACATCCACACCGCGGCCATGCGCGCCACGATGGCGGCATAGGTGGCCGTGGACAGGCCCAGGCCGCCGTACTCCGCAGGAATGATGGCGCCGAACAGGCCCATCGCCTTCATCTGCTCGACGATCTCGGCCGGGTACTCGTCGGCCTGCTCCAGGCGCTTGACGTGCGGCCGCACCTCGGTCTTCAGGAAGCGGTCGATGGCGTCGAGGATCAGGGTTTCTTGTTCGGGGTCGGTGGTCATGGGGCGTTGGATCGAAGGGATTCAGCCGCGTGCGGCCAGGCCTCGCTGGACATCGACCGCGGCGCTGTCGCGGCCGATCGCCAGCACCAGGTCGCGCACCTGCGCAGCGCGGGCGGCGGAGGTGACGAGTTGCATGTTCTCGAAGAACTTGCGCTCGACATCGGCGTTGCTGATCGGCCGATCGGCAGCACCGCGGTTGATGTGCTCGCGCTGCCGCAGTTCGCGCCCGTCGTTCATCGTCACCACCACTTCGCCCGAGTAGTAGGTGGGGAAGGGCGAATCGGGGTCGACCTCGTACTCGACCTTGGCGGCCAGCGCCAGCACCTGTTCGTCGCGCAGCGCGGCGTCGTCGAGTTCGGCCAGGCCGAAGCGGCCCTTGGCCAGCGCGGTGGCCACGGTGTAGGGAATGCTGAACTGCGCGTCGTAGCTGTTCTGCGGGCGCTTCTTGGTCGCCACCGGCTCGCACACGGTCTTCACCACTTCGGCCGGCACCAGCGCGCGCACCGACGCGATGTCGGCCACGCGCAGGCTGTGGCGATCGCGCAGGATCGCCGCCGCGTCGGCGCAGGCATGCGTGAAGTGGCAGGCCGGCAGCGGCTTGACGGTGACCTTGTCCAGTTCCCAGACCTCGCCCAGGCCGGCCGTGGCCAGGCCCAGGTCGCTGTCCTTGGCCAGCGGGCCGAGGTAGCTGTTGAAGACGCCGAAGCGGCCTTCGTAGGTGGCGCGCGGGCCCTTGAAGCCGTGGCGCGCCAGCGTCGCCGCCGTGAAGCCGGCGACCGCAGCCCAGCCCGGGTGCATGCGCTTGGTCCAGGCGCCGTCCTGCAGGAACTCCATGCTGCCCGAGGCCATCGACAGGGCGATGCCCTGCGCCATGCCCAGCTGCGGCGCGTTCAGGCCGAACAGGCGCCCGGCGACCAGCGCGCAGGCGAAGGTGCCGATCATCCCCGTCGGGTGGAAGCCCACCTGGTGGAAGCCGCCTTTGGCCACCGATGCCAGGCGCGTGCCCACTTCCATGCCGGCGACGTAGGCGGTGAGCAGGGCCTCGCCGTCCAGCCCGGCCTGCGCGGCGCTGCCCAGCGCGCAGGGGAAGGTGCTGGCGGTGGCGTGGATCACGCCGGCCGCATGCGTGTCGTCGTAGTCCAGGCCATGGATCAGGATGCCGTTCATCAGCATCGCGTCACGCATCGAAAGCCGCGCGGCCAGGCCGATCACCGGCGTGTTGCCAGCGCCGGCCGAGAGTTCGGTCATCGCCGACAGCGAGCGGTGCGCGAAGTCGTAGTGGGTCGAGGCGTGCGCGATGCCGACCGCGTCCAGGATCAGGTGGCGGGCCCGTTCGAGCACGGCCGCCGGAATCTGCTGCGGCGTCAGGTCGGCGACGAACGCGGCCAGCGTTTCGGCGATGCTCGGTGCGGTGGCGTTGGAGGAGGGCGTCATGGGTGGCCTTCGGCAGTCAGCGGATCAATGCGAGGGAGATCGAGGGGACGTACGAGATCAGCATCAGCGCCAGCATCCGCACGCCGTAGAACGGTGCCACGCCGCGCACCACCTCGTGCACTGGCAGCTTCCAGCGCGGCAGGACCGGCAGCGAGCGGCGAGGGCGCCATGCCCATTAGCGTCTCGCCCTCGCTGTCGATCGCGACCACCCTGGTGCAGGTGCTGCCGAAGTCGACCGCCAGGGTGATGGACATGCCGCGCGCTCTGGAGGGGCCGGCGCCGGGCCGATCAATCGAGCTTGACGCCCGCCTTGCGCACCACCACGCCGTAGCGTTCCTGGTCGGTCTTCAGCGTTTGCCCGAATTCCTCCGGCGTGCTGGCCACCACCTCGAAACCGATTTCGAGCAGGCGGGCCGTCATCGCCGGTTCGCGCACGATGGCGACGATCTCGCGGTTGAGCTTGTCGATGATCGCTTTGGGTGTGCCGGCCGGCGCCAGAAAACCGACCCAGACCGAGAAGTCGAGGTTCGGGACACCGAGTTCGGCGAAGGTCGGCATGTCGGGCAGCGCCGCCGAGCGCTGCGCTGCGGCCAGCGCGATCGGCCGCAGGGAGCCCGCGCGCACATGCGCGCGCGCCAGCGGCACGTCGGCGATCGACACCTGCACCTGGCCGGCCACGACATCGGCAAGCGCCGGCGCGCTGCCGCGGTAGGGCACATGCACCATGTCAATGCCGGTGGCGGTCTTGATCGATTCGCCGCCCAGGTGCCCGGCACCGCCGTTGCCCGAAGTGGCGAAGCTCAGCGTGCCCGGCTTGGCGCGCGCCAGCGCCAGGAACTCCGTGAGGTTCTTGGCCGGCACCGAGGGATGCACGAACAGGCCCATCGCGATCGTGGCGGCGTGCACGACGGGAACGAAGTCCTTGATCGGGTCGTACGGCAGCTTGGCGTACACATGCCCGTTGATGACATGCCCCGAGTTCACCAGCAGCAGCGTGTAGCCATCGGCCGGCGCCCGCGCCACCAGCGCGGCGCCGATGCTGCCGGTGCTGCCTGGCTTGTTTTCGACCACGGTCGGCTGTCCCCAGCGCTCCTGCAGGCGGCGGGCGATGTCGCGTGTCAGCACGTCGGTGCTGCCGCCAGCCGGGATCGGCGCGATGAAGCGGATGGGCTTGTTCGGGTACTCGTTCGCGGACTGCGCCGTCGCCGCCGGCGGCCCCAGCGCGATCAGCAGCGCGGCGAGCGCGAGTTTCAGCGTGTGGGTCATGGTTGCTCCGGTGAAAGATGTTCAGCGCTCAAGCAATTCGGCGGCGGGCCATCAAGGGACGACTCACTCGACCCGCAAACCGAGCGACTTGATCAGCGGCCCCCACAGCGCCAGTTCGGCCGTGACGATGCGTGTGATCTCGTCGGGATGGCCGAAGCTGACGTCCAGGCCCAGGGCTGCCAGGCGGTCGCCTGTTCCGGGTGCAGCCAGCGCCTTTTCGACCTCTGCGGTCAGTCGCGTCTGCAGCGCCCTGGGCAGGCCGGCAGGCGCCACGACGCCCATCCAGCCGCTGAACTCGTAGCCGGGGACCGTTTCGGCGATGGTCGGCAGATCCGGGAACTTGGGATGTCGTGCCCGGCCCGTCGTGCCCAGGGCCCGCAGCTTGCCCGCTTGCAGCAACGGGGTCGAGGTGTTGGGCGCGTCGAACATGAACTGCAGCCCGCCGCCGAGCAGTTCGTTCATCGCCAGGGCGCTGCCACGGTAGGGGACGTGGGTCATCGACACGCCGGCCTTCATGGCCAGCAGCTCACCCGAGAGGTGGTTGGACGAACTGATCCCGGCCGAGCCGTAGGTCATCGCGCCGGGTGTCGCCTTCGCCGCAGCCAGCAGGTCGGCCAGCGTGCGATAGGGGCTGTTGACATTGACGACCAGCAGGTTCACGTAGTTGCACAGCCGGGCGATCGGCGCCAGGTCGCGCAGCGGGTCGTAGCCGACGTTCTTGTACGACTGCGGCCCGATGGCCAGCGAACCGGTATGGGCGAAGCCGATGGCATAACCGTCGGCGGGCATCTTGGCCAAGCGGCCCACGCCGAGCGTGCTGCCCGCACCCGGCACGTTGTCCATCACCACCGGTTGCCCGAGTTGCTCCTGCAGCCGCGTGCCGACCAGGCGGCTGACGATGTCGGCCGGCCCACCGGCAGCGAAGGGGATGACGAAACGCAGCGGCTTGCTCGGGTAGGCGTCCTGGGCGAGGCGCCGCGCCAAGCCAAGGCCGTCGAACCCGCCACCGGAAGGGCATGAAGGAACTGTCTGCGACTGAGTGACATGGTGATCTCCTGTGGAGTCTTCTCGGGGTCTGCACGCCGGCACCATGGCGGCCGTGCTTCGATGTTCTCAGTACGAGCGTGGCAGCCCCATCACATGCTCGGCGATGTAGTTCAGCACCATCTCGCGGTTCAACGGTGCGGTGCGCAGCAGACGTACCAGGCCATACAGGTCGTAGATCCCGTACTCCTTGGTGAAGCCGTTGCCGCCGTGCGTCTGGATGGCTGCATCGACCGCGTGAATCCCGGCCTCGGCGCCGGCGTACTTGGCGATGTTGGCGAACTCGCCCGCCGGCTGCCCGTGGTCGAAGGCCCATGCCGCCTTCAGTGCCATCAGCGAGGCCATCTCGATCTCGCTGCGTGCGATCGCCAGCGGATGCTGCACGCCCTGGTAGGCGCCGATCGGCGTCTTGTTGAACAGCTTGCGCTCGTTGGCGTAGGCCACCGCCTTCTTCAGCGCGAAGCGGCCGATGCCGGTGCACATGCCCGACAGGATGATGCGCTCCGGGTTGAGCGTGTCGAACAGGATGCCGAAGCCCTTGTCCACCTCACCCAGCACGTCGTCCTCCGTCAGCGGCACGTCGTCGAAGAACACCTGCCACTGCGTCTCGGGTACCGGGAACGCGACCGGGATCAGCGTCATGCTGATGCCCTTTTTCTTCATGTCGACCATGAAGATCGTGAAGCCGTCGGTCTTCTTCTTCACGTCCGAGCGCGGTGTGGTGCGTGTGATGACCATCGCGTAGTCGGCGCGGTTGGCATCGGTGATGAAGACCTTCTGGCCGGTCAGGCGGAAGCCGCCCTTGCCATCCGTTTTCGCGGTGGTGGTGATCTCCATCGAGTTCGAGCCGGCGTTGGGCTCGGTGATGGCGAAGCAGAACTTGATGTCGCCCGAGCATCCGCCCGGCAGCAGGCGGCGCTTCATCGTCTCGCTGGCGTGCTTGGCCAGCAGGCCCATGGTCATGGTGGGGCCGACCACCAGGTTCAGCAGCGGGATGCCGTTGTTGGCGAGCCCCTCCATGAACAGCAGCATCTCCGTCATGCCCTGGCCGGCACCGCCGTAGGCCTCGGGCACCATGATGCCGAGGAAACCGTCGTCAGTGATCTGCTTGTAGAGCTCGGCCGGCGGTTCGCTCTTCTCGGCGTAGGCCTTCCAGTACTTGTGGTCGAAGCGCTGCGACACACGGTCGCCGTACTCGTAGACCATGCGTTGTTCCTGGGTGAGAGCGAAATCCATGCGTTACTCCAGTGGCGTGATGCGATGATGCGGTGGGCTCAGACCTTGGCCGACGGGAAGTTCGCGGGGCGCTTCTCGCGCACCGCGGCCACGCCTTCCTTCACGTCGTCGCCGAAGAAGCACAGCATCTCCATGGCCAGCGAGCTCTCAAAGATCGGGCGCGCCATATTCATCCACCCGTTGAGCGAGCGCTTCGTGAAGCGGATCGCCTGCTGGCTGCCCGAGGCGAGCTTGTTGGCCACTTCCATGGCCTTGTCCATTAGCTGCACGCGCGGCACGCAAAGACTCACCAGGCCGATGCGCTCGGCTTCCTTGCCGGAGACGAACTCGGCCGTCATCAGGTAGTACTTGGCCTTGGCCATGCCGCACAGCAGCGGCCAGCAGATCGCGGCGTGGTCACCAGCGGCCACCCCGAGCTTGACGTGGCCATCGGTGATCTTGGCCTCCTCGGCCATGATGCTGATGTCGGCCATCATCGCCACCGCCAAGCCGGCGCCGACCGCCACGCCGTTGATCGCCGAGATCACCGGCTTCTCGCAGGCCATCACGTTGTAGACGATGTCGGAGGCCTCGTTCATCACGTTGCCGATGGTCGCGGGGTTGCCGACCATGTCGTTGACCCAGTTCAGATCGCCGCCGGCCGAGAACGCCTTGTCGCCGGCGCCGGTGATGACGACGACCTTGGTCTTCGCGTCGTCGTTGGCCACGCCCCACACTTTGGTCAGCTCCCAGTGCAGCCGCGCGTTGGTGGCGTTCATCACCTCTGGGCGGTTGATCGTGATCAGCAGGATGCCGTTGGGCTTGTGGTCGAACTGGAGGAATTGGAAGTCGGAGTAGTTCATGGGAAAGGTCCTGTTGCGGGATGGAAGAGAAGTCTGCGGCTCAGCGCAGTGCGGCACGGCCGTTGTTGAGCACGACGACATCGCGCTCGACGACACGCGCTCGGAGCGACGCGACGCTGCCGTCGAGCCAGACTTCGGTGCGGATCGTCTCGCCGGGATAGACCGGTGACGAGAAGCGCGTCTCGATCGAGGCGATGCGCGCGGGGTCACCCGCGCCGGCCGCTTGGGTCAGCGCCCAGCCGGCGATGCCGTAGGTGGCCAGGCCGTGCAGAATGGGGCGCTCGAATCCTGCGGCGCGGGCCAGGGCGGGCTCGGCGTGCAGCGGGTTGTAGTCGCCCGACAGGCGATAGATCAGCGCCATTCCCGCCGGGGTCTTGCGATCGACGACGTGGTCCGGCGCGCGCGTCGGCAACTCGTGCACCGGCTTGGTCGGCCCGGTCGGCCCGCCGAAGCCGCCGTCGGCGCGGCAGAAGGTGGTGGAGCCCAGCGTGGCGATCGGCTCCCCGCTGGCGGCGTCGGTGATGCGGCGTTCGGTGTAGATGAGCGCGCCCTTGCCGGTGCCCTTGTCGACGATGCCGGTGACCTTGGTGCGGCCGATCACCTCGCCCTCGGGCGCCGCGTGGCGGTGGATCGTCAGGCTCTGCTCGCCATGCACCAGGCGCACCGCATCGACGCCGGTGGCCGGGTCCTTGAGCCACATGCCGGGGTAGCCGAGCACCACCGGCAACGTCGGCAGCGCGACCAGGCCCTTCTCGTAGACGTAGCGCAGTTCGCCCTCGTCGGTCGGGTCGGCGCCCAGTCCCAGCCCGAGCGCATAGAGCATGGTGTCGCGCCGGGTGTAGCGATGGCGCACGTCCTCGAACGGCCAGGCCATCAATCTGTCGTAGTCGATCGCCATGACGGTCTGCCTCAGACCGGATCCCAGGAGAACACGACGTTCGAGCTCTCCAGGGGGAAGAAGTTGGGCTTCATCGCCGGCAGCACGCGCTCGGCGATGGTCTCGGGTGTCCAGCCTTCCGAGGTGTGCATGCCGCGCACCGGGCGCGACTGGCTCATCAGGAAGATCTCGTTGCCGCGCACGGCGAAGATCTGCGCCGTCACTTCGGCGGCGGCATCGCTGGCAAGGAAGGCTGCCACCGGGGCGATCTGCGCGGTGTCGAGCTTCTTGAGCTTCTCGACACGCGCCTGTTGATCCGGCGTGTCGGTGGGGATCGAGCCGATCATGCGGCTCCAGGCGAACGGCGAGATGCAATTGGAGCGCACGTTGTAGCGCTTCATGTCGCCCGCGATCGAGCGCGACAGGGCCACGATGCCGAGCTTGGCAGCACCGTAGTTGGCCTGGCCCAGATTGCCGATCAGGCCCGAGGTGGATGTCATGTGCACATAGGCGCCCGACTGCTGCGTCTTGAAGTGCGGTGCCGCGGCGCGCGAGACGTAGAACGTGCCGTGCAGGTGGACGTCGATCACGGCGTGCCACTCTTCGATCGACATGTTGAAGAACAGCCTGTCACGCAGGATGCCGGCGTTGTTGACGACGATGTCGATGCGGCCGAAGCTGTCCGCGGCGCACTGGATGATGCGGTTGGCCGCCTTCCAGTCCGACACGCTGTCGGTGGAGAGCACCGCCTGGCCGCCGCCGGCCTTGATCTCGTCCACCACCTGCTGGCCGGGGCTGGCGTCACTGCCTTCGCCGCTGACCGAAGCACCGATGTCGTTGATGACGATCTTGGCGCCCTGGGCCGCCATCTGCAGCGCGATGTCGCGGCCGATGCCGCGGCCCGAGCCGGTGACGACCGCCACTTTGCCTTCCAGCATGGTGCCTTTGTTCATGGTTCCTATCTCCTGTCTCGTTGAATGAAGTGCATGGGCGACGATGCGCCTGTTGATCAGGCCCGTCAGGCCGGCAGCTGCAGCACGCTGGTGGCCAGAATGTTGCGCTGGATCTCGTTGCTGCCCCCGTAGATGGTGGCAGGCCGCGCGTTGTAGAAGGTGGTCAGCACATCGATGCAACCGCCCTCGACCTCGATGTCGCCCGGCATGCCGCCGCTGGCGCCGGCAAGCTCGACCAGCAGGTTGGCCAGGCGCGAATAGGTCTCGGTGGCGAAGACCTTCAGCATCGACACGTCGGGGCCCAGCGTCTCGCCGCGTTTGACCTGGTCGACGAAGCGGGTGTACAGCGTGCCCAGATCGGCCACGTCCAGCGCCAGCTGCGTGTAGCGGTCGGTGAACACGGCGTCATCGAACAAGCCCAGCAGTTCGGCCGCCTCGCGCACCCGGGCCAGCGCGTACTGGCTCTGCTTGGGGCTGCCGAGGAAGATGCGTTCGAAGCTGAGCAGCGCCTTGGCGATCGTCCAGCCCTTGTTCAGCTCGCCGACGCGCTGGCTGCGCGGGACGCGCACGTTGTCGAAGAAGACCTCGCAGAAGTCCTCGTTGCCGGCGATGTTGCGGATCGGGCGCACGGTGATGCCCGGCGTCTTCATGTCGGCGAGCAGAAAGCTGATGCCCTCCTGCTTCTTCGCCGCCTTGTCGGTGCGCACGAGCAGGAAGATGTGCGTGGCGTCCTGGGCCAGGGTGGTCCAGGTCTTCTGGCCATTGACGATGAAGTCGTCGCCGTCTTCCACCGCCTCGGTGCGCAGGCTCGCCAGGTCGGAACCCGAGTTGGGCTCGGAATAGCCCTGGCACCAGATGTCCTCGCACGACAGGATGCGCGGCAGGTAATGCGCACGTTGTTCGTCGCTGCCGTGCTGGATGAGCAGCGGGCCGACCATGGAGATGCCCATGTCCGGCGCCCGGGCGACCCCGTGACGCTCCTGCTCCTCGATGAAGGCGATCAGCTTCTCGGGGGCCAGACCCATGCCGCCGTAGCGCACCGGCCAGCTCGGCGCCAGCCAGCCCTGGGCGGACAGTCGGAGCGTCCAGTCGCGAATCTCGGCCCAACGCAGGCGACGCTTGGGGTAGCGCAGGGCTTCAGGGTAGTTGTGCTCGAAGAAACGGCGCACCGTGGAGCGGAAGTCCTCGGTGTCCAGGCTGTTCCAGTCGGTGGTGTTCATTCAGGGGCTCCCGGCTGCCGTGCAGTGTTGCGGCTCAGGGCCGCGTAGCGGCGGCGTTGCACGCCGGCGTTGCCCAGCCAGGCCGACAGCACCAGCGCGCGCTGCACGTACAGACCCAGGTCGCAGTCGTCCGTGACGCCGATGGCGCCGTGCAGCTGGATCGACTCGCGGGCGATCGTCAGCGCGGCCTCCGAGCAGCGCGCCTTGACGCGGGCGGCGAGCAATGCCCGCTCGCTGCCGGTGCAGCCCCGGTCAAGTTCGGCCAGCGCCTGGGCGACGAGGGCGCCGCTCAGTTCCTGCTGGATCAGCATGTCCACCGCGCGGTGCTGCAAGGCCTGGAAGCTGCCGATCAGCTTGCCGAACTGCTTGCGCGTGCGCAGATAGTCCAGCGTCATCGACAGCATCCGCCTGGCCACCGACACCAGCTCGACGCCGGTCAGCACCAGCGTTTCGTCGTAGGTCGCGGCGAGCGCGGCGGTGGCGGCCTGGCCCTTGGCCAGCAGGTGGGCTGCGGGCACGGCGACGTTGTCGAACTGCAGGCGCGCGGCGAAGGTGCCATCGGCGAGCCGGTCCGCGTTCTTGACCAGCCCGTTGCACTGCGCGGGCAGCCAGACCAGCGCCAGGCCCTCCGACGAAGAAGCGGTGACGATGTAGCCGGTAGCTGAAGCGCCCGGCCGCACATGGCGCTTGCCGCCGCGCAGCACGAGCTGGTCGCCCTCGCGCACACAGACCGCGGCCGGTTCGGCAGGGCGGCCGCGAAGGTCGAAGCTGGCGGCGCCGGAGCCATCCTCCTGCCAGGCCACGGCGGGCAGCGCGCGACCCTCGGCCGTCTCGGCCAGCAGCGCGCGCGCCGTCGTGCTGCCAGCGCAACTCTGCAGCAGGCGGCCTGCGAACACCAGCACCGGGGTCACAGGCTCGGGTGCGGCCTGCGCTGCCAGAGCGGCTGCGACCTCGCCCATCTCGGCGAAGCCCTGGCCGTAGCCGCCGGCGGACTCGGGCACCAGCAGCCCGGTCCAGCCCTGCGTTGCCAGGGCATTCCAGAAGCGCAGATCGAAACCCGGCGCCTTGGCGCGCAAGGCCCGCGCGCGCGATGCAGGCGACTCTCTGCTGGTGAAGGCGAGGGCGCTGGAACGCAGCATGTCAAGCTGCTGCTGGCGGTCTGTATCGGCGATGACGGCGGACATGGGGGCTGCGTGCGATGGCGTGCGTTGTTCGGTGGTGGACGGGTCAATACGGGGTCAATACGACTTGGGCAGGCCCAGCACCTTCTCGGCGATGAAGCACAGGATCAGCTGCGGGCTGATGGGGGCCACCCGCGGGATCAGCATTTCGCGCAGGTAGCGCTCGACCTGGTATTCCTTGGCATAGCCGAAGCCGCCCAGCGTGGCCATGGCGCGCTGGCAGGCGTTGAAGCCGGCCTCGGCCGCCATGTACTTGGCGGCATTGGCGTCGGCGCCGCAGTTCAGCTTCTGGTCGTACTTCCAGGCGCCGCGCATGGCCATCAGCCAAGCCGCCTCGAGTTCCATCCACGACTGTGCCAGCGGGTGCTGTATGGCCTGGTTCTGGCCGATCGGGCGGTCGAAGACGATGCGTTCGTTGGCGTACTTGACAGCCCGCTCCAGCGCCGCCTGGCCCAGGCCGACAGCCTCGCCGGCGATCAGGATGCGCTCGGGGTTCATGCCGTGCAGGATGTACTCGAAGCCACGGCCCTCCTCGCCGATGCGGTCTTCGACCGGCACCTTCAGCCCGTCGATGAAGAGCTGGTTGGAATCGACCGCCTTGCGGCCCATCTTCTCGATCTCGCGCACCTCGACGAACTGGCGGTCGAGGTCGGTGTAGAACAGGCTCAGGCCGAAGGACGGTTTCGGGCAGTCCTCGGCCGGGGTGGTGCGCGCCAGGATCAGCATCTTGTTGGCCACCTGGGCGGTGGAGATCCACACCTTCTGGCCTGACAGGATGTAGTGGTCGCCCCGGCGTTCGGCGCGTGTCTTGAGCTTGGTGGTGTTCAGGCCGGTGTTGGGTTCGGTGACGGCGAAGCAGGCCTTGTCCTTGCCGGCGATCAGCGGCGGCAGCATGCGGCGCTTCTGCGCATCGCTGCCGAACACCACCACCGGCTGCAGGCCGAAGATGTTCATGTGCACCGACGAGGCCCCCGACAGCCCGGCGCCCGAGCGCGCGATTGCGGTCATCATGACCGTCGCTTCGGTGATGCCCATGCCGCTGCCGCCGTACTCCGTCGGCATGCAGATGCCCAGCCAGCCGCCGGCGGCCAGCGCGTTGTACAGCTCATGGGGGAAGCCGCCGTCGCGGTCGCGCTGCAGCCAGTAGTCGTCGCCGAAGTTGGCGCAGATGCGGCCGATGGCCTCGCGGATGCTTTCGTGTTCGCGGTTGTCGCTGAAGTCCATGGGTCGTGGTCTCTGGATCTAGAAGCTCATGGCCAGGCGTGTGCCCTGGTCGATGGCACGCAGTGCATCGAGTTCGGCGGCAAGCTCGGCGCCGCCGATGACCTGGGGTGCCAGGCCCTGGCTGCGCAAGGCGTCGGCCAGCGTGGCCTCGGATTCCTGCCCGGCGCAGATGACGACGGTGTCGACGTCCAGGACGCGGGCCTCGGTGCCGACGCGCAGGTGCAGCCCGGCGTCGTCGATGCGTTCATAGGTGCAGCCCGACAGGGTCTGCAGCCCGCGCTGTTCGAGCCGGGCGCGCAGCGCCCAGCCGGTGGACAGGCCCAGCGTGCGGCCGGGCCTTTCCGGCTTGCGCTGCAGCAGCGTGACGCTGCGCAGCGGCCGGGGTGCCTGCGGCGGTTTCAGGCCGCCGGGCGCGTCGGGTGCGGTGTCGACGCCCCACTCGGAGAAGAAGGCGCTGACGCCCTCGGCGGCGCCGTGCTCGGCACTGTGATCGGCACCGTTGGGCGCCAGCTCGTGCAGCAGGTACTCGGCGACGTCGAAGCCGATGCCGCCCGCGCCGATGATGGCCACGCGACGGCCCGCCTGCTTGCGCCCCGACAGCAGCTCGGCATAGCCGATCACCTTGGGATGGCCCAGGCCTTCGATCTGCGGGGTTCGCGGACGCACGCCGGTGGCGACCACGATGTGGTCGAACTTCGCCGCCGCCAGTTCGGCCGCGGCCGGCCGCTGACCGAGGCGCAGTTGCACGCCCTCCTGCTCGACGCGGGCTTCGAAGTAGCGCACCAGCTCGTGGAACTCTTCCTTGCCCGGCACCGCACGGGCCAGATTGAGCTGGCCGCCGATGGACGGTGCGGCCTCGTACAGCGTCACCTCGTGGCCGCGCTCTGCTGCGGTCACCGCGCAGGCCAGCCCGGCCGCCCCGGCGCCGACCACCGCAACGCGATGCCTGGCCTTGGGCGAGGGCATTTGCAGGAATTCCAGCTCGCGCCCGGCGCGCGGGTTGACCAGGCAGGAAGTCGGCTGGCCGGTGAAGATGAAGTCCAGGCAGGCCTGGTTGCAGGCGATGCAGGTGTTGATGGTGTCCGGGCGACCGGCCGCCGCCTTGCGCACGAAGTCGGAGTCGGCCAGGAAGGGCCGCGCCATCGACACCATGTCGGCGTCGCCGCTGGCCAGGATGTCCTCGGCGACGTCCGGGGCGTTGATGCGGTTGCTGATGATCAGCGGGATGCCGATGGCGCGCTTGATGCGTGCCGCGGCGAAACGGAAGGCGGCGCGCGGCACCAGGTAGGCGATGGTCGGGACCTTGGCCTCGTGCCAGCCGAACCCGGTGTTGATGACGTCCGCGCCGGCAGCCTCGACGGCCTGCGCCAGCGCGATGACCTCGTGCGCCGGCGCGCCGCCCTCGACCAGGTCGAGCGCCGACAGGCGGTACATGATCAGGGCGTTGGGCCCCAGCCGCTGGCGGGTGCGGCGCACGATCTCCACCGGCAGGCGGTGGCGGTTGGCCATGCTGCCGCCGAACTCGTCGCTGCGGCTGTTGCAGCGCGTGGTGGTGAACTGGTTGATGAAATAGCCCTCGGAGGCCATCACCTCGACGCCGTCGAAGCCGGCCTGCATCGCCAGTTCGGCACAGTTGACGAAGTCGTCGATCGTTTGCCAGACCTCGGCGGTGCTCAGGGTGCGCGGCACGCGGCGGTTGATGGGCGAAGGAATGCTGGACGCGCCGACGAGTTGCGCCGTCTTGCCGTAGCGCCCGGTATGCAGCACCTGCAGCAGGATCTTGCCGCCTTCGGCATGCACGGCCTGCGGGATGGGGCGCAGCGCATGCGCCTGTTCCGGCGTCATGAGCTGCGGGCCGTGGTCATCGAGCATGGCCTCCACGTTCATGGCGTAGCCGCCGGTCACGATCAAGGCGGCGCCACCGCGTGCGCGCTCGGCGTAGAAGGCGGCGAGCCGCTCGACGCCGCGTTCCAGGCCGTCGAGGCCGGTGTGCATCGAACCCATCAGCGTGCGGTTGCGCACGGTGTGGGCACCGAGGCGCAGCGGCGAGAGGAGGGTCGTGAATGCGGAAGGGGCGTTCATGGCAAAGTCGACATCCTACAGCTAACTAACGTACGTTCGATGATATAGTCGATCTGCCTTGCGGCGATCATCCGGCCCCTAGGGTTTCCACGGTCCGGGTGGCCGCCGGTGGCGGGCGGTGCGATGCCCGTCGCCCGCTCCTGCAGAACTCATCAGGTCCAGACATGACTGCCGCTGCCCACGAACCCGCCGTCCCCCTTGCCGACTGCCTGGCGCCGGGGCGCTTCATCGACAGCGACCATCCGGCGGTGCAGGCGTTCGCGCATGCCCATGCCGACGCCGCGATGACGCCACGCGACATTGGTGTCAAGCTGTACTACGCCGTGCGCGACGGCTTCCGCTACGACCCGTACCACTTCGACATGTCGGAGGCCGGCCTCAAGGCCAGCCAGGTGGTGGAAAGCGGGCGCGGCTTCTGCGTGCCCAAGGCGACCTTGCTGGCGGCGGCGGCGCGCGTGCTCGGTGTGCCGGCCCGCCTGGGCTTTGCCGACGTCCGCAACCACCTCACCAGCCCGAGGCTGCTGGAAATGATGCAGACCGACGTCTTTGCCTACCACGGCTACGCCGAGTTGCTGATCGACGGCCGCTGGCTCAAGGCCACACCGGCCTTCAACCTGAGCCTGTGCCAGAAGGCCGGCGTCAAGCCGCTGGAATTCGACGGCAGCGCCGATTCGATCTTCCACGAATTCGACAACCAGGGCCGGCGGCACATGGAGTACATCAACGACCGCGGCGCCTACGCCGACGTGCCGCGAGAGGAAATGCTGCAGGCCTTCGAAAGCCTGTACCCCAACTACAAGACGTGGATGCAGCACACCGGCAGCGCCGACTTCGAACGGGACGTCCGCGCAGACGGCGCGAAATGACCTCGTCTGTGGAGTCGTCCGCATCGAAGCGCCATGAATTTCCCGGTTTCGACGGCGGCGCCTGGGTGGCCGACATCGCCGGCCCGAGCCATGCGCCCACGGTCCTGCTGCTGCACGGCGGGGGCCAGACCCGGCATGCCTGGGGCGGCACGGCGCTGGCCATGGCGCAGGCCGGCTGGCGCACCGTCGCGCTGGACCTGCCTGGGCATGGCGAGTCGGCCTGGTCGCCGAACGGCGACTACCGCATCGAGACCCTGTCGCGCGATATGGCCCGCTTCTGCCACACCCTGGGCTCGCCGCTCGCCCTGGTGGGCGCCTCGCTGGGCGGCATGATCAGCATGGCGATGAGCGCGCGCAGCGACGCACCGCCCATCGCGGCCCTGGCCCTGGTGGACATTGCGCCGCGCGTCGAGTCCAAGGGCGTCGACCGCATCGTCGAGTTCATGCGCGCGCATCCGGAGGGCTTCGCGACGCTGGAAGATGCTGCGCGCCACATCGCCAGCTACCGGGGCCGGCCGGTCATGGCCCACCCGCGTGGCTTGCAGAAGAACCTGCGTCTGAATCAGGCCGGGCGCTGGACCTGGCACTGGGACCAACGGCTGATGAACGACGAGAACCACAACCACCGCAACGACCCGGCGTTCTTCGAGCGCGCGCTGGAGCAGTATGCGGGCCCGCTGATGTTGGTGCGCGGCGCGCGCAGCGACGTCATCAGCCCGGCAGGTGCAGAGCAGTTCCAGCAGACGTTTCCGCAGGCCCGATTCGTCGCGCTGCCCGGCGCCGGGCACATGGTGGCAGGCGACGCCAACGATGCTTTCACGGCCACCCTGATCGAATTCCTGCGTGAGGTCATGCCGCCGGCGACGCCAGCGTCGCATGAGCCCCACACCCCTGTGTCAGCCGCCAACGGAGAACCCGCGCCGTGAGCCTCAGATCCTTCACCCTGCACGACCAGATCGAACGCAATGCCCTCCTGCACGGCAACTGCACGGCCTTTGTCGCCGATGGTCAGGTCATCACCCACGCGCAGTACGCCGCGCGCGTGGCCAGCCTGGCTGGCGGCTTGGCGGCCGCGGGGCTCGCGGCGGGCGATCGGGTCGCCATCCTGGCGCACAACGGGCAGGCCTATGTCGACCTCATCGGCGCCGCAGCCCGTCTGGGGGCCATCGTGGTGCCGATCAATTGGCGCCTGTCTGCCGAGGAAGTGGCCTATGTGCTGTCGGACACCACGCCCAAGCTGCTGATCGTTGCGCCGGACATGCAGCCGCTGGTGGCCGGTGCCGAGCTCGCAGGGGTGCACAAGTACAGCACCGGCGCCGGCGCGGATGCCGGCGCGGGCTGGTCGGCGCTGGCAGACCTGTACCTGGAGCGCGCTGCCCCGGCGCCGGCGGCGATCGCTGACGATGCCGGGCTGTTGATCGTGCACACCGCCGCCGTTGGCGGGCGGCCACGCGGGGCGCTGCTGTCGCACCGCGGCCTGCTGGCCGCGGCGGGCAAGTCGGTGCACGCGTGGAACCTGACTTCCGCAGACGTGCAGGTGGGTGTGCTGCCCCTGTTCCACCTCGCCGGCATCGGCATGACGCTGGCCCTGATGGCCGCCGCCGGCGCCACGGTGCTGCTGCCGCGATTCGATCCCAAGGCCGTGGTGGCGCTCATCGACGAACAGCGCGGCAGCGTCATGGGTTCGTTCCCGCCGATGCTGGGCGCGGTGCTCGACGCCGCTGCGGCCGCCGGGTCCAAGCTCCTGGGCCTGCGCATCATGACGGGCATCGATGCGCCGGACACGCTGGCGCGCTTCGCCGCCGCCTGCCCGCACGCCAGCTTCTGGGTCGCCTATGGCCAGACCGAGACCTCGGGATCGGTATCGACCTCGCGATATGCCGATCGGCCCGGCAGCGCGGGCCTTCCGGTCGAGCAGCACACGGTGGCCATCGTCGACGACGACGACCGGCCCGTCGCCCAAGGCATGGCCGGCGAGATCGTGGTGCGCGGGCCGATGGTCTTCAACGGCTACTGGAACTGCGAGGCCGACAACGCCTTTACCTTCCGCGGCGGCTGGCATCACACGGGCGACATGGGCCGTTTCGACGCCGACGGCTACCTCTGGTACATCGGCCGCTCGCCGGCCAAGGAACTGATCAAGCCAGGCGGCGAAAACGTCTACCCGGCCGAGGTCGAGCGTGCACTGCTCGAGCACCCGGCACTGAGCGCGGCGATCGTGTTCGGGGTGCCGGATGCGCAGTGGGGCGAGGCGATCAAGGCGGTCTGCGTGCTCAAGCCCGGCCAGACGCTGGCGGCCGAGGCGCTGATCGAGTTCGTCGGCGGGCGCATCGCCCGCTACAAGAGGCCCAAGCACGTCGTCTTCGTGGCCGCGCTGCCGAAGACGGCCGCCGGCGGCGCCGACCGGGCGGCGGTCAAGGCCGCGCATGCCGCAGCCTGACGGCCATGTCAGCCCGGTGTGCTCAGCCCGCCGTTGACGCTCAGCGTCTGGCCGGTGATGGCATCCGACTCCGGGCCGGCGAAAAACGCCGCGGCCTGGGCGATGTCGGCGCAGTGCACCGGAAACAGCATGCGCTTTCTCAGGTTGTCGATCATCCCCTGGCCGTGCGCACCGGCCAGTGCCGGCGAGCCGCCGCCCCAGCGCGGCTCGGCGTCCCAGATGTAGCTCATCGCCACGGCGTTGATGCGGATGCCGTCGCGCCCGAGTTCGCGCGCCAGCACGCGGCACATCTGCATCATGCCGCCCGTGGCGCCACCGATGAAGGATTCGCCCACCGTGGCCACGCGCCCGGCATCGGTGCCGATGGCCACGATCTTGCCGTGGCGCTGCGCGCGCATCGCCGCCGCCGCGGCCTGGATGGCGTGCGCGCGGGTCAGCCAGTGCGAACGGATGTAGGTCTCGAAGTCGGCTCCTTCCATCTCCATGAACAATTTGAAGGCCAGCGAGTCGCTGCTGGCGCCGGCGCCGCTGGCCACCAGCACGTCGAGCCGGCCGTGGCGCTGCACGATGCGCCCGACCATTGCCTGCACCGCCTCGGGGTCGGTCAGATCGGCGGCTTCGAAGTCGGCGCGGCCTCCGGCGCTGTGGATCTCGTCGACCACGGCCTGGCCGCTGTCGGCGTTGCGGCCGTTGACGACCACTAGGGCGCCGCGGCGCGCCAGTTCCTGCGCTGCGGCGCGGCCGATATAGGCCGTGGCACCGGTGACGAGGGCAATCCGATCTTGAAGAATTTTCATATTCGTCCTATCGTGTGACCTAACGGTTGTTTGGTTCTATGGCATTGTCAAGGAGTTCGAGGTCGATGGGCAAACCTGAAGCCGTGATCGTCGGTGTCGCCGACGCCCCGTTGAAAGACGGCAAGGTGCTGACGCCGATGTCGGTGCTGCAACTGCAGGCACTGGCGGCGCGCGATGCTTTGGCCGACGCCGGCATCCCGATGCGTGAGGTCGACGGCCTGCTCACGGCCGGCATGTGGGGCGTGCCCGGGCCCGGGCAGCTGGCCACCGTCACGCTGTCCGAGTACCTGGGCATCGTGCCGCGTTTCGTCGACGGCACCAACATCGGCGGCTCGGCGTTCGAGGCCCATGTCGCACACGCGGCCATGGCCATCGAGGCCGGGCGCTGCGAGGTGGCGCTGATCACCTACGGCAGCCTGCAGCGCAGCGAGGCCAGCCGCAACCTGGCCGGGCGGCCTTCGGTGCTGACCATGCAGTACGAGACGCCCTGGGGCATGCCCACGCCGGTGGGTGGCTACGCGCTGGCGGCGATGCGCCACATGCACGAGTTTGGCACCACCTCGGAACACCTGGCCGAGGTTGCTGTGGCCACGCGCAAATGGGCGGCGCTGAACCCGGGTGCGACGAACCGCGGGCCGCTGTCGATCGACGACGTGCTGAACAGCCCGATGATCTCGGACCCCTTGCACCTGCTCGACGCCTGCCTGGTCACCGACGGCGGCGGCGCCATCGTCATGACCAGCGCGGCGCACGCCAAGGCGCTGGGCCGCAAGGCCGTGCACGTGCGCGGCTATGGCGAGGCGCACACCCACTGGACCATCGCCGCGATGCCCGACCTGGCGCGCCTGACGGCCGCCGAGGTGGCCGGACGCGAAGCCTTCGCGATGGCCGGCATCGGCCACGAGGCCATCGACGTGGTCGAGCTCTACGACTCGTTCACCATCACCGTGCTGCTCACGCTCGAGGCCCTGGGCTTTTGCAAGCGCGGCGAGGGCGGGGCCTTCGTCGCCGGCCAGCGCACGGCGCCGGGCGGCCCGTTCCCGCTCAACACCAACGGCGGCGGGCTGTCCTACGCCCACCCCGGCATGTACGGCATCTTCCTGCTGATCGAGGCCGTGCGCCAGTTGCGCGGCGAGTGCGGCGAGCGCCAGATCAAGGACGCCGTCACCGCCCTCGTCCACGGCACCGGCGGCACGCTGTCCAGCGGCGCCACCTGCATCCTGTCCACCCGCTGAGCAGCAGATGACCACCATGTACGAAAAGCCCCTGCCCGTTGTCGACCCCGAAAGCGCACCTTACTGGTCGGCGCTGAAGAACAAGCGCCTGATCCTCAAGCACTGCCGCGACTGCGGACGGCACCACTTCTACCCGCGCGCGCTGTGCCCGCATTGCCATTCCGACGCGCTAGAGTGGTTGGATGCGCGCGGCACCGGCAGCATCTACAGCTTCACCATCGCCCGGCGCCCGGCCGGCCCGGCCTTCAAGGCCGACGCGCCTTACGTGGTGGCCGTGATCGACCTCGACGAAGGCGCGCGCATGCTGACCAACATCGTCATCGACGATGTCGAGGCGGTGCGCATCGGCCAGCGCGTGACGGTGCATTTCGACGCCGTCACCGACGACATCACGCTGCCCAAGTTCAAGCTGGCCTGACCCGGCGCGCCTGCATGAACTTCGACATCGAACCCGACACCACGGCCATCGCCGAGGCCGTGCTGCGTTTCATCGAGCGCGAGGTGCTGCCGCTGGAAGCGCGGCACCAGGCCGTGCTGGGCAGCGAACGCAGCCTGTTCCAGGCCGACGGCCGCTACGTGCCCGAGGCTTTGGCGCTGCGCCGCCAGGTGCGCATGCGCTCGGCCGAACTCGGCTACTACAACCTGTTCGGCGACGAGAAGCTCGGCGGCGCCGGCCAGGGCGCGCAGGTGATGGCCCATGTGCAGGAAGCCATCAACCACCGCTTCGGCCCGGGGCGGCCGCTGATCCAGACCGTGGTGTTGCCGTCGCCCTTCACCAACGGCCTGTCGCCGGTGCTGCGCCACCTGGACGCCAGTGTCTTCGAGCGTTACCGCGACGGCATCGCCAGCGGCGACAAGACGCTGTGCTTTGCGCTCAGCGAGCCCGACGCCGGCTCCGACGTGTTCGCGATGAAGGCCCGCGCCGTGCGCGACGGCGAGCACTGGGTGCTCAACGGCACCAAGCAGTGGATCACCAACTCGCCGTATGCCGACCACGCCATGGTGTTCGCGCTGACCGACCTTGAGGCCGCGGCGCAGCACAAGGGCGGCGTCACCGGCTTCTTCGTCGACACGCGCACACCGGGCTTCTCGGTGCCGCGCCTGATCAACACCGTCGGCCACCTGGGCGGCGACACCGGCGTGGTGGTGCTGGACAACGTGCGCGTGCGCGACGACCACCGGCTCGGCGCCGTCGGCCGCGGCCTGGCGGTGGCGATGGACGGGGTGAACGCCGGGCGCATGGGCATGGCCGCCACCTGCCTGGGCCTGGCGCGCTGGGCGCTGGACCAGGCCATCGAATACGCCAAGGTGCGCAAGACCTCGGGCGTGCCGATCGCCGAGCACCAGGCGGTGCAGTTCATGCTGGCCGACAGCGCCATGGACATCTACGCCGCCAAGTCGATGATCCAGAACTGCGCCTGGCGCATCGACCAGGGCCTGCCGGCCACCGCGCAGGTCAGCATGGTCAAGGCCTTCTCCACCGAGATGCTGGGCCGGGTGATGGACCGCAGCATCCAGGTGCACGGCGCGATGGGCCTGACCAACGAACTGCGCATCGAGGAAGGCTACCGCTTCGCGCGCGTGATGCGCATTCCCGACGGCACCGCCGAGATCCAGCGCCGCACCATCGCCCGCCAGTTGCTGGCCGGGCGCGGCGAGCTGTAGGCGGCGCTCGCCGAACGCCGTCTTCGACACAGTGAATCGCGCATGAGCGACACGGTGCCGGAACTGGTCAGGGTGTTTGCCAGCACCACGTCGCTGTTGAACGAAGCGGCGCTTCTGCTCGAGTTGCCTTCGCGCCGCCTGGTCCAGGTCAATCGGGTGTTCTTCGAGACGCTGGCCTACGCGCCGCACGAGGTGATCGGCTGCACGCCCCAGCAAGGCGGCTGGTGGCCCGACGTGGCCGTGATGGAGCAGTTCATCGCCGACGCGGCCGCCGGCGGCGTGGTGGAGCACGTGATCGCCGTGCGCACGCGCGACGGCAGCAGCCTGCGCTCCTTGGCCCGTGCCACGGTGCTGCGGGGCGGCGACGGGGCGCGCTACCTGCAGCTCATCACCTGCCGGCGCCGCGACATCGGGCCGGTGCGGCTGGAGCCCGAGCTGATGTTCAAGCAGGTGCCCGTGGGCATCGCGCTGACCCGCAACCGCATCTTCATTCACACCAACGCGGCCTTCGACCGCATCTTCGGCTGGGTGCCGGGCCGCTTGGCCGGGCAGCCCGGTCGCGTGGTGTGGCCCAGCGCTGAGCTCTACGCGGACATCGGGCGCCGAGTCGGCACGAGCCTGGCCCGCGGCGAGCCGGTGGAACTGGAGTTGACCGACATGGTCCGGCCCGACGGCACGGCGTGTGCGCTGCGCCTGCTGGCCCAGGCGGTGGAGCCCGAGCGCGGCGCCGACGGAGGGACCTTGTGGATCTGCGAGGACATCTCCGAGCGCATGCAACTGACGCGCCACCTCGAGTCGTCGCGCAACCGCGCCGAAGAGGCCAGTCACGCCAAGAGCCAGTTCCTTGCCAACATGAGCCATGAACTGCGCACACCGCTGAACGCCTTGCTCGGTCTGGCGCGCCTGCTGCAGCAGGGTGCGGGCAGCCGGCAGCGCCGACGCGAGTACCTCGACCTGATGGCCGACAGCGCCCAGAGCCTGTCGTCCATCGTCTCCGACATTCTCGACCTCTCCAAGATCGAGGCGGGGCGGCTCGACATCGAAGTCACGCCCATGGACCTGCATCATTTGGCGCGGTCGCTGCACCGCTCGTTCAGCGTTCTGTCGCGCGCGAGCGAACTCGACTCGGCCTCCACATCGACCCTGGGGTTCCCGAGGTGGTCGAGGGCGACCCGCTGCGGGTCCGCCAGATCCTGGCCAACTTCATCAACAATGCGCTGAAGTTCACCACCACAGGCTCGGTGCAGATCCGCATCGAGCGGGCCGCCGGATCGAACGTGCGGCTGGCGGTACACGACACCGGTCCCGGCTTTGACGACGCGACCCGCCAACGGCTGTTCTTGCCGTTCAGCCAGGCCGACGATTCCACCACGCGGCGCTTCGGCGGCACAGGCTTGGGTCTGTCCATCTGCCGCGAACTGGCCGCACTCATGGGCGGTGCCGTGGGCGCAGACAGCGTGCCCGGGCAGGGCAGTGTCTTCTGGGCCGAGTTGCCCTTGCCGCCGTCTGAGCACCAGCCTTCGGCATCCGACTTCGCCGGGCTCGACACCGCCGCACTCGGCGACCTGAACGTTCTGGTAGTGGAGGACAACGACGTCAACATGATGATCTGCGTGGCCCTGCTTGAGCAGCGCGGCGCGCGTGTCGTGCAGGCCGCAGACGGCGGGCTGGCGCTGCAGGCGGTGCGGGAGCAAGCGGTGCACGGGCGAGCCATCGATCTGGTGCTGATGGACCTGCAGATGCCTGTGATGGGGGGGCTGGAGGCGACGCGACTGCTGCGTGTGGAGCACAGCCGGCTCGAGCTGCCGATCATCGGCTTGTCCGCTGCGGCCTTTGCCGCTGAGCGGGCCGATGCCTTGGCTGCCGGCATGAACGACTTCGTTGTCAAGCCGATCGAGCCGCGCAAGCTCGAGCGGGCGATTCTTCGCGCAGTGGCAGCGCGCATGGAGGTTTTGCGATGAATGCAGCAGCAATTCGTGTGGCCCGCCTGGCCGGCGCCGTCGGCGCCGAGATTTCCGGCATCGATCTGCGTGAACCCCTGCCTGCCGAACAGCGCGCTGCAGTGCGCCGCATCTGGCTCGAGCACGGCGTCGTGTTCCTGCGCGACCAGCCGCTGACGCCGGACCAGTTCATGGCCTTTGCCCAGGTGATCGGTACGCCGGTGGAGTACCCCTTCGTCCATGGCATCGCCGGCCACCCGAAGATCATCGAAATCAAGAAGCTCGCGCATGAGACGGTCAACTTCGGCGGTGTCTGGCACACCGACACGGCCTATCTCGAGCGGCCTCCGATGGCCACGCTGCTGCTGGCGCGCGAGGTGCCTCCGCAGGGCGGCGACACCTTGTTTGCCAGCCAGGTGGCGGCCTACGAGGCCTTGTCGGACGGCATGCAGCGGCTGTTGGCGACCCTGGGCTGCGTGAACACTTCCGACAAGGCCGACGCCTCGCGCACCCGTGAAGACCGCATCGCAGAAGGTGGCCGCGGCGAGCGGCGCAGCTACGAGGCCGTGCACCCGGCGGTGCGGGTCCACCCCGAAACCGGCCGGCGCGCGCTGTACATGAACGCCGGCCACACGGTGCGATTTGCCGGCATGACCGAAGCCGAGAGCGCGCCATTGCTGGCCTTCCTCTTCGAGCATCAGAAGAAGGAGGAATTCACCTGCCGCTTTCGCTGGCAGGAAGGCTCGCTCGCGTTGTGGGACAACCGCTGTGTGCAGCACTACCCCATCAACGACTATCACGGGCACCGCCGCGTGATGCATCGCATCACGCTGGAGGGCGATGTACCCCAAGGCTGAGCGACCCCGGCGGCCGAGTTCGGCGCCGGCCGGCTCCGTCACTGGGCCTGATGGCGCACCACGCATCGGCCGGCTGATGGGCCTGAACGAGGACTGGCGGCGCCGCAGCTTGGCGGCGGTCTGGCATCCCTGCACGCAGATGAAGCTGCACGAGGCGGACGGCGCGCCCAACGGCGCCGCGCAGCCGCTGGTGCCGATCGCACGCGCCGAGGGGGTCTGGCTGCACGACTTCGAAGGCCGGCGCCTGCTCGACGGCATCAGCTCCTGGTGGGTGAACCTGTTCGGCCACAACCACCCGGCGATCCGTGCCGCGCTGGTCGATCAGCTGAACGAGTTGGACCATGTGATGCTGGCCGGCTTTACACACGCTCCGGTGGTCCAGCTGTCCGAACGTCTGGCCGCCTTGACCGGCCTCGGCCACGCCTTCTACGCCAGCGACGGCGCCTCGGCCGTCGAGATCGCGCTGAAGATGAGCGCGCACCACTGGCGCAACGCCGGCCGGCCGGCCAAATGCCGTTTCGTCGGCGTGGCCGGCGGTTATCACGGCGAAACCGTCGGCGCGCTGGCGGTGACCGACATCGCCTTGTTCCGCGAGGCCTACGCGCCGCTGCTGCGCCTGGCTGCGACGGTGCCGAGCCCCGATGCGCGCGCGGCCGGCGACGGCGAGGACGCCGCCGCAGCGGCCGAGCGTGCCGCGGCCGCGCTGGCCGACTGGTTGGCCGCGCACCACGCGCAGACCGCCGCGCTGATCGTCGAGCCTTTGGTGCAATGCGCCGCCGGCATGGCCATGCACCACCCGCGTTACCTGCAGCGCGCCCGTGAACTCTGCGATCGTTACCAGGTGCACCTGGTGCTGGACGAGATTGCGGTCGGCTTCGGCCGCACCGGCACCCTGTTCGCGCACCAGCAGGCCGGCATCCGGCCCGACCTGCTGTGCCTGTCCAAGGGCCTGACCGGCGGCACGCTGCCGCTCTCGGTCGTGCTGAGCACCGATGCGATCTACGCCGCCTTCTACGACGATGCGGTGGCGCGGGGCTTCTTGCATTCGCACAGCTACACCGGCAACCCGCTGGCCTGCCGCGCCGCGCTGGCGACGCTGGACCTGTTCGAGCAGACCGATGCGCTGCGCAGCAACGTTGTCACCGCCGCGCGCCTTGCCGCGCTGTTCGAGCCGCTGTCGATGCACCCCAGGGTGCGCCATGCACGCCGGCAGGGGATGATCTTCGCGTGGGACGTGGCGAGCAGCTTGCCCGACTTCGCGCGCCGCTATGCTCGCCACGCGCTCGAGCAAGGAGTGCTGCTGCGCCCGATCGGCTCCACGCTGTATGCGATGCCGCCCTACGTGATCTCCGAGGCCGAGGGCGAGCACCTGGCGACCGGCGCGCTGGCCGCACTCGAGGCGACGCTGGCGGAGGAAGCCGCCGGTCACATGCCAACCCAGGGTGAGGTCGATGGCGTCTGAGCCGCGTTCGCTGTTCGTCACCGGCACCGACACCGGCGTCGGCAAGACGCTGGTCAGCGCCGCGATGCTGCACGCACTGGCACGCCACCACCCCCGGGTGGTGGGCATGAAGCCGGTCGCCGCCGGGCTGGTGCGCCGAGGCGAGGGCTGGATCAGCGAAGATGTGCTGGCGCTGCGCGCGGCGTCGACCGTCGCAGTGCCGCCCGCGCTCGACAACCCGGTGGCGCTGCCCGAGCCCTGGTCGCCGCACCTGGCGGCGGCGCGGGCCGGACGGCGCATCACGGTGGCAGAGCTGCTGGCGGCGCAGCGCGCGCTGCTCGCGTACGCCGACGTGGTGCTGGTCGAAGGCGCCGGCGGCTGGCGCGTGCCGATCAATGACACCGAGACGCTGGCCGACCTGGCCGTCGCGATGGCCGCGCCGGTCGTGCTGGTGGTCGGCTTGCGCCTGGGCTGCCTGAACCACGCGCTGCTGAGCGCCGAGGCCATCCAGGCCGACGGCCTGCGCCTGGCGGGCTGGGTCGCCAACAGCATCGACCCGGCCATGCAGTGCCGCGACGGGAACGTCGCCACGCTGCGGCGGCGCCTGGCCGCGCCGCTGCTCGGCGTGCTGCAGTGGCTGGACGCGCCCGATCCACGCGCGCTTCGGCTGCAGCTGCCCGACGGCTTCCGATGAGCTGGGTGGACGAGTTCGGCGATCGCCTGGCCGCGCTCGACGCGCAGGCGCTACGCCGGCGCCGCCGCGCCGTGCAGCCGGAAGCCGGTGCGCGCCTGAACGTCGATGGCCAATCGCTGCTTGCGTTCTGCAGCAACGACTACCTCGGCCTGGCCAACGACCCGGCACTGAAGGCCGCGGTGCACGCCGCCGTCGAGGTGTACGGCGTGGGCGCCGGCGCTTCGCCGATGGTCAGCGGCCACAGTGTCGCCAACGCGGCGCTCGAACTGGAGCTGGCCGAAGCCGTGCAGCTGCCCCGTGCGTTGTACTTCTATGCCGGCTACGCAACCAACGCGAGCATCGTGCCGGCGCTGGTCGGCGCGGGCGACGCGCTGTTCGCCGACGTGCTGAACCACGCCTGCCTGATCGACGGCGCGCGGCTGTCGAAGGCGCAGGTGCGGCGCTTCGCGCACGCCGACCTCGCACAGCTCGACAAGTTGCTCGCGGTCAGCCCGGCACGCCGCAAGCTGGTGCTCAGCGATGCGGTGTTCAGCATGGACGGCGACGTGGCCGACATCCCCGGCCTGCTGGCGCTGTGCGAGCGGCACGATGCGCTGCTGCTGCTGGACGACGCGCACGGCTTCGGCGTGCTAGGCCCGCAGGGCCGTGGTGCGCTGGCAGCGGCCGGGCTGACCGGCGCGTCTGCCTCGCCGGGCCTGCTCTACATGGCCACGCTGGGCAAGGCGCTGGGTGTGGCCGGCGCCTTCGTGGCCGGGCCTGAGGTGCTGGTCGAATGGCTGCTGCAGAAGACCCGCAGCTACACCTACGCCACCGCCGCGCCGGCGCTGCTGGCCGAGGCGGTGCGCGCCAGCCTGCGCTGCGTGCTGACGGACGAGGGCGAGCGCCGCCGCCAGCGGCTGCGCGCGCGCGTCGCGCAACTGCGTGATGGCCTCGCGCCCGGCGCCGACGCGGCGGTCGATGCGGCCGGGTGGGCGCTGCTGCCTTCGGACACGGCGATCCAGCCGCTGGTCATCGGCGACAGCGCGGCAGCGCTGGCCTTGATGGAGCGGCTGCAGGAACAGGGCCTGTGGGTGCCGGCGATCCGGCCGCCGACCGTGCCTGCCGGCAGCGCCCGGCTGCGCATCGCGCTGTCTGCCGCGCACAGTCGCGCCGACGTCGACGAACTGCTGGGCGCGCTGCGCAGCGCCGCCCGCGGGCTGTGACACCCGCTGGCTGACCGCGAGGGTCAAGCCGAATCGCAAGTCGCGGCGCGCAGTGTGCGTTGCAGTGCGGCCAGCACCACATCCCGCGCCTTGTGCTGCGGGTCATGCCCGACGCCAGGCAGGGCCGTGACTTCCATGCGCATCCTGCCGTGGTGGACCAGGGCACTGGCGCTGGGGCGCCAGCCGTAGTCATCGGCCTGGCCGAAAATCGCTGTCACCGGGCAGCGCACCTCGGCGATCTGTTCGGCCATCGTCCACTCGACCGCATCGTCGGTCGACCACGGCCCGTGCCAGCCCCAGAACATCGAATCCGTCTTGTCGCCGTGGTGGCGCATCAGGCGTTCGCGCAGCCCACCGTGCTCGAACGCCCGGCGCGCGGTGTCCATGCCTCGCACCATGTGCAGGTCCAGGGCGATGGTGGGCGAGCAGGCGCAGACGCCCAGCACCGCCTTCGGGTGCGCCGCGGCCGCCAACACCGACATGGCGCCGCCGTCGCTGTGGCCGAACAGGAGCGCGCGCTCGATGCCGAAGTGGCGCAGCAGGTCGCCGAACACGGGGCCGGACTCTTCGAGGCGATAGCTGCGCTCACGGCCGCCGGTCAATGCGTCCGAGCCGCCGTAACCCCAACGGTCGTAAGACAGCACGGGCAGCTGGGTCGTGTCTGCGATCTCCTGCGGGAGGTCCTTCCAGGTGCTGGTGCAATCCAGGCCGCCGTGCAGCATGACGACGACCGGGCGAGTGCCGTCGATGCGGCCCCAGCTCCAGGCGCTCAGACGGTGCCCGCTCGCGACAAATTCATGCTGCTGCATCGTGGTCCTTCGGATGTCGTTTCAGGGCCTGTCGGTCGCAGTACCGGCGCGTGCGCACAGCCTTCGCGCAAGGTCGTCGCGAATCAGGTGCAACTCCATCAGCATGGCGTCAATGCACTGGCGCCGACGCTCCAGGGCGGCCATGGCCTGTTCGCCCTCCAGAACGGTGCCTGCCGACTCCGAGTCGGCAGGGGGTGAGGGCAGTCCGCAGAGGCGAAGGTACCGTCGCATCTCGGTCAGCGAGAACCCGATGGCCTTGAAGCGGAGGATCAGCTTCAATGCGCGAAGCTCGCCGGCACCGTACACACGTGCACCTCCCACGCGGCGCGGACTGAGCAGCCCGAAGGCCTCGTAGTGGCGAATCGCTCGCAGCGAGATCCCGAACCGGCGGCAGGTCTCGACGATGCCAAGGCACGCGACCGGGTCGGCTGTCGATGCGGACTCCAAACTCTTCGCGGCGCGTCGTCCGGCCGGAACTGGCATGTTCGCGCTGCGGAACTCAATAAGACTTCGGCAGCCCCAGCACATGCTCGCCGATGTAGTTCATCAGCATCTCGTTGTTGATCGGCGCGATCTCCAGCAGGCGGATCATCGGCCACAGCGTGACGACGTCGTAATCGCGGTCGAAGCCATAGCCGCCATGGGTCTGCAGCGCCGCCTCCACCGCGGCCACCGCGGCGCGCGAGGCCAGCAGCTTGGCCATGTTGGCGTGCGCCCCGGCGTCCTCGCCGTTGTCGAAGCGGTCGGCGGCGTCGTAGGTCATCAGCCGCGCGGCTTCGAGTTCGGCCTTGGCCAGCGCCATGCGGTGCTGCAGCGCCTGGTAGCTGCCGATGGGCTTGCCGAAGGGCTTGCGGTCCTTGGCGTAGGCCACGCCCTTGGCCAGTGCGTAGTCGCCCAAGCCGATCGCAGCGCCCGCGGCCAGCAGGCGCTCGGAATTCAGGCCCTCGAACATCAGCTTGGCGCCTTTGCCGGGCTCGCCAATCACGGCGTCGGCGGGCAACTGCACGTTGTCGAAGAACACCATGTACTGGCGCTCGGCCGTCTCGACCTGGATGTTGAGCTGCTTGAGCGTGATGCCCGGGGTCTTCATGTCGAGGACGAACAGCGACATGCCGTCGGTGCGGTGCTTGACCTCGCCGGCCTTCGTCGTCCGCGCCACCACCATCATGGTGTCGGCGTCGCGCGCGCCGGAGATGAACACCTTCTGCCCGTTCAGCGTCCAGCCGCCGTCGGCATTGGGCGTGGCCAGGGTCGTCATCGCGAAGCTGTTGGTGCCGGCGTTGGGCTCGGTGATGGCAAAGCACATCTTCTTCTCGCCGGTGCAGGTCGGCGTCACGTACCTGGCGATCTGCTCGCGCGTGCCGTTGCGCACGATGGGCACGCGCGCCAGGCCGGTGACGACCAGGAACAGTGTCGGCACGCCGGCCAACGCCAGGGCCTCGTTCAGGGCCGTGATCTCGAGCACGCCGCCGCCCGAGCCACCGTACTCTTCGGGGATCGACAGGCCGAGCAGGCCGAACTTGCCCAGGGCCTGCCAGAGTTCTTCGGGGAAGCGGTCTTCCTTGATGCACTGAAGGATGTAGCTGCGCGGGTACTGCGCGGTGACGCCGCGCGTGGCTTCCTGGATGTCGCGCACCCGTGACTGGATCTGCGAGGAAGCGGTCTTGCGGCCGGTGGGCGAAGTGACGGAGTTCATGGGGGGTCCTTTCGGTGGCTGTGCCAGGAAGCGAGGCGTCGCGGAGCAGGTTTCAGAGGGCGTCAGAGGGCGTCAGAGGGCCAGGTCGGCAGGGATGGGCACCGGGTGGTCGAGCAGCATTTGCGCGTAGGCCTTGCCCTGCGAGTCCATGCGCACCGATGCGATGCCGCCGCCGCCCAGCGCTTCGTGCAACATGAAGTTCAGCGCCTGCGTGCCCGGCAGGTCATAGCGCTTCACCTTGCCGTGGACGAGGTGCGCGAACCAGCGTGCCACGGCCTCTTCGGTGATGGCGGCGCGGATGAAAGGCAGGAATTCGGGCCTGCGCGCGATGATGCCGATGTTGGCCGAGTCGCCCTTGTCGCCGCTGCGGCCCCAGGCCAGCTGCACCAGCGGCACGCTGCGCGTGCCGCGCGCGAAGGCGTCGGCCGCGGGCAGCGGGCCGCCGACGGCGGGCAGCGTGGCCAGGTCCAGTGGCTTGCCGGCCAGCTGCGGCGCGGCCACCTGCTGCGTGCCCATGTCGATGCTGGCCCCCAGTTGCGACTTGGGCACCAGGCACGAGAACAGCCGCACCACCGGCTGCACCTTGGGCCGCCCGCCGGTGAAGCCGGTGATTGCCGGCGCCGACATCAGCGCCATCGGCGCGACCTCGCGCGAGAACAGCTCGAGGGCGTCCTTCAGCGGGTGGCGCACGCCGACCTTGAGCATCACCTCGCGCGCCGACACGCGGGCCTGCGCGCCATAGGTGTCCTCGGCGCCGATGGCCTCGACGCTGGCCTCGGTGAAGTCGGGCCAGCCGCGCGCGGCGTAGTGGCGCCGCATGCGCGCCAGCATTGCCGCACCAGTGCGGCGCGCCTTGGCGCCGGCGTCGATGCCGCCGATCATGAACAGGCTCATCGCGCGGAAGCCGTCGGCGTAGGTCAGGCTGGCCTTGGCCTGGTCGGTCGGCGGGCGGCCGCGCGCGCCCTTGACCTCGACGCGGTCCGGTCCCACCTGCGTCAGCGTGACGGCGGTGAAGTCGCACACCACGTCGGGCAGGATGTAGGCGCGCGGGTCGCCGATCTCGTAGAGCATCTGCTCGCCCACGGTGGACGGGCACACCAGCCCGCCAGTGCCGGCCGGCTTGGTGACGACGAAGCTGCCGTCGGCGCGGCACTCGGCGATCGGGAAGCCCATGTCGTCCCAGTCCGGAACGCTGGCCCAGTCGGTGTAGTTGCCACCGGTGGCCTGCGTGCCGCACTCGATCAGATGGCCGGCCAGGCTGCCCTGGGCCAGTTTGTCCAGGTCGGCTGCGGTCCAGTTGAAGCGGGCGATCAGCGGCGCCAGCGTCACCGCGCTGTCCACGCAGCGGCCGGTGACGACGATGTCGGCGCCGGCGGACAGCGCCGCGGCAATCGGGAAGGCGCCGAGGTAGGCGTTGGCGCTCATCACCTTGGCCGGGAAGGCGGCGCCGGAGAACATCTCCGTCGTGCCCGCGGCGCGCATGGCCTCGACCTGCGGCATCAGGTCGTCGCCCAGCACGGCGGCGATCTTCAGCTCCACGCCCTCGGCCTGCGCCGCGGCCACCAGCGCGTCGCGGCAGGCGGACGGGTTCACGCCGCCGGCGTTGGCGATGACCTGGATGCCGCGCGCCTTGATCTGCTTCATCAGCGGCTTCATGGTCGCCACGAAGTCGGGCGCATAGCCTTGCGTCGGGTCCTTCGCCTTGGCGCGGATCAGCAGCGACATGGTGATCTCGGCCAGGTAGTCGAAGACCAGCACGTCGATGTCGCCGCGCTCGACCAGTTGCGCCGCGGCGAATTCGGTGTCGCCCCAGAAGCCTGAGGCGCAGCCGATGCGAAGGGTGTCTTTGCTCATGGGGTTCGTCTCCGTGCGTTCGGTTTGCGCTCAGGGCTGGGCCGGTGCGGCGTCGCGCGGCCAGAAGATGCGCCAGATGCCCTTGGCCGTGGCGCAGGTGCGTCCTTGGGCATCGAGCAGCTCGCCTTCGGCGAAGGCGATGTTGCGGCTGGCGCGCACGACCTTGCCGCGGGCCTGGAAGTGGTCGCCGCTGGCGGCATCGACGTAGCTGATGTCGAGGTTGATGGTCGACTGGCGCAGCCGCTGCGGGTCGATGCCGCGCATCTCGGGCCGTGCGAGCAGCGACGAGGCGATCGCGCAGCCCAGCGCGCCGTCGAACATGTAGGCGATGACGCCGCCGTTGAGCACGGCGTCCGAGCCGCCGCCGCCGCGCTGCGTCGCCATCACCTGGGGCAGGCGCACCACGGCTTCGCCGACACCGACGATCTCGACCTCCAGCCCTTGCGCGCGCATGAAGTCGTTGTTGCCCCAACGCCGCCAGAAGGCGTCGATGACGTGCCGAGGCAGAGGGTTGTCGCTCAACGGTGGGTCTCCGGTTCAGGCAGCCAGGCCCAGCGCCTGGATGCGTTCGACATGGGCCAGCAGCGAGCGCTTGGCCATCGGCCACAGGGCCTTGGGCGTGTCGGCGTAGGCCAGCGGCACCCAGTCGTCGGGGCCGCCGTCGGGCTGCTGGCGCATCGCGGCGACGACCTTGGCCTCGCGCGCCAGGCGGTGCGCCTTGAGCCTGGCGATGGTGTCGGCGGCCGCCCCCATCACGTGGCCATGGGCCGGCAGGATGAAGCGGATGGCATCGCTGCCGCAGGCGGCGCTCAGCGTGTCCAGGGAATCAAGGTAGTCCGCCATGCTGCCATCCGGCGGATCGATGATCGTGGTGCTGCCGTTCAGGACGTGGTCGCCCGAGAACAGCAGGCCGTCTTCTTCGACGACCAAGCACAGGTGGTTGGCGGCGTGCCCCGGTGTGTGGATCGCGCGCAGCGTCACCGGGTGCTCCGGGTCGTCCAGATGCACACGCTCGCCGTCGCCGAGTTCACGGTCGGGCACGAACAGGGAATGCGCGCGCGCGGTCGGTGCCGACGCCATGCCCAGGATGGGCGGGCGCTGGCCGGTGCTCCGTGCGCAGAGCTCGGCCAGCGGCTTGGCGCCGGGTGAATGGTCGGGGTGCGAGTGGGTGCACAGGATGGCCCGGATGTTGCCCCCGGTCGCCTCGAACAGGCGCGCCACGTGCTCGTCGTCGGGCGGGCCGGGGTCGATGACGGCAAAGCCGCCGGCGGCGCTGCCGACGATGTAGCTGTTGGTGCCCGGGCCGGTCATCACGCCGGCGTTGGGTGCCGTCAGCCGCCAAAGGTGGCGCAGCAGTCGTACCGGGTGCTCGCTCTGCCAGTCGAGCGCGTGTTCGAGCTGACCGTCGGGACAGACCAGTTCCAGCTCGCCGAAGGGCAGGTCGGACTCCATGAAGCGTTGCGCCTTGCCGCCGACGAGCGCCCCTCGAGGGCAGGAGTCCCACAAGGGCTGGCCGCCGGCGCAGGCCTGCAGCACGGCGTCGATGTCTTCGAAGCGAGCCAGCCACTGCAGTGTTCGCAGGGTCGGGAAGATCAGCGGCAGGCTGCCTTGCTGGTGGCGCTGCAGCGCGAGTTCGGCACGCAGCCAGACCGGCTCGAACTGCTCGGCGTCGTCGGCCACGGGCGTCTGGCCCTCGGGCATGCGGGCGATCAGGAAGGCGGTGCTGAAGCGGCGCGGGCCGACGTCACGGTCGGTGGTCCAGCGCGCCAGCGTGTGCACATCGGTAGCGGCGAGCCTCAGGCCACGCTCGCACAGCTGCGGGTACAGCGGCTGGTCGCGGCGGATGGCGGCCAGCTCGGCCGCGGCCACGGGCCGGCCGTCAGCGTGGCGCGCGTGCAGCACGCCCAGTTCCTCGAAGCTCTCGCGCAAGGCCGCGAGCGCGGCGGTCAGCTGCGCCGGGGCAGCACCCTCGCCGCCGTGCACGAGGTCGTGGGCGCGCGCGTCTTCGTCGTCGATGCGGCCGCCGGGGAACACGAACACGCCGGGCAGGAAGCTGGCCGTCGGCGAGCGCCGCGTCAGCAGCACCTCGGGGCCGGCGGCGGTGGCGCGCAGCCACAGTAGGGTGGCCGCCGGTCGGGGCTCGACGGGCCGGCGCGCCGGGTGCAAGTGCAGGGTTGGGCGGACCATGGCACCGGCCTGCTTCAGGCGCTCGCGCTGTTCGTGCGCAGCAACTCGTCCAGCGTGCGCTCGAGGTGGCGCAGCGAATTGCATTCACGCGCGATGTGGCAGTAGGGCGCGTAACGTTTCATCTCCGAGTCGCCTAGGCCCCAGAACGACAACGGCTCGGGGTTCAGCCAGATCACGCGCCGCGCGCGGCCGTACAAGGTCTTCATGATCTCGGCATGCGCCTGGCCGCGGTTGTTGCGCGCGTCGCCCAGGATCAGCACCGTGGTGCGGCGGTCGATGCGGTGCATCAGCTGTTCGTCGATGTCCTCCAGCACCTGCCCGTAGTCGGTGCCGGCGCCGCCCACGGCGTGCATCACCCGGTCGACCGCCTGCTCGACCGGCAGCGCCTCGAAGGTGGCGCTGACGTCGACCAGATGGTTGGTGAAGGCGAAGGACTGCACGTCGGAGACCAGCTCGTCCAGGCTGTACAGGAACAGCAGCAGGAAGCGCGCGTACTGGCGCACCGAGCCGCTGACGTCGCAGATGGCCACCACGCGTGGGCGCTCGATCTTGGTGCTGCGCCAGAAGGTCTCGAACATCACGCCGCCGTAGGCCGCATTGGCGCGCATGGTGCGGCGGAAGTCGAGCTGGCCGCGCTGCTCGCGCCGCTTGCGGTGCGCGTGGCGTTCGGCCAGTCGGCGCGCGATCTTGCGCACGATCTCGTGCATGCGCGCGAAGTCGCGGCGGTCGATGTTGGACAGCTTCTGCGTCTGCAGGAAGTCGTCGTGCAGCTCGCGCGTCGGCGCCGTGCCGTACATCGACAGCTTGCGTTCGACGAAGTTGCGCACTTCGTTGAACAGGTGCTTGCGCGCGCGTTCGAGCTCCACTGCGCGCTGCGGCGCCTGCGTCTGCCGGCGCGCCTCGGTGATCTCACGGTCGAGCAGGTCCAGCCCCATGGCCTGCTGGATCTTCTGCGTGTAGTAGCCCTTCTGCGTGAAGAACCAGATGTCGGTCAGGCCGACGTCGCGCGCCGCCTGCTGCATGCGGCGCGACAGCGCGGCCGAGTCGCCGGCCAGCAGCAGCTGCGACAGGGCCTGCCCGGCGCTGCCCTGGCAGCCGCCGGGGCCGCCGCTGCCCTGGCCGCTGCCTTCGGCGCTGGACAGCGGCTGCTCGTCGGGCGGTGGCACGGCAGCGGGCGCCGCGCCGGGCTGGCCCGCGGGGCGCGTGCCGAAGGTATCGAAGTGGAAGAAGCGATCAAAGGTCTGGTCGAAGATGGCCCGGTCGGGTACGGTCTTGACCAGCGTCGCGCCGAGCGCGCTCTTCAGCAGCTCTCGTTCGCGCCAGCCCACCAGCGCCGTGGCGCGAGCAGCATCGATTTGCGCGTTCAGGCTGACTTCGATGTCGCTGCCGCGCAGCGCCTTGAAGAAGTCTTCAAGCGTGGCTTGCATGATGGCTCGACAGCGGCAGTTCCGCGTCCTTGCGCGCCTGCGCCAGCAGCGCCGGGAGCTGCTCGGTGGCCGAGGCAATGTCCTGCTCGAACTTGAGGAACACGTTGAGGGTGTCGCGCACCAGATCCAGGCTCAGGTGCTCGGCGTTGAGCAGCAGCAGCGTCTTCGCCCAGTCGATGGTCTCGCTGACCGAGGGCTGCTTCTTCAGGTCGATGGCGCGCACTGCCTGCACGAAGGCCACCAGCTCGCGATTCAGGGTCTGCGACAGCCCGGGCACGCGGCGCTCGAGGATGGCGCGCTCGACCTTGGCCTCGGGGAAGGGGATGTGCAGGTGCAGGCAGCGGCGCTTGAGCGCGTCGCTCATCTCGCGCGTGTTGTTGCTGGTCAGGAACACCAGCGGCTTGACCTTGGCCACGATGGTGCCGATCTCGGGCACCGAGACCTGGAAGTCCGACAGCACTTCCAGCAGGAAGGCCTCGAACTCGGGGTCGGACTTGTCGATCTCGTCGATCAGCAGCACGCAGCCGCGCTCCTGGTGCAGCGCCTGGTACAGCGGCCGCGGCTCGAGGAAGTGCTCGGAGAAGAACAGGTCGTCGTGGCTGTGCAGGCGCTCGATCGACGCCGCCAGGCCGACCGCGCCCTGCATCATCTCGGCCAGCTTGTCCTTCAGCAGCTGCGTGTAGAGCAGTTGCTTGCCGTACTTCCATTCGTACAGCGCCTTCGATTCGTCCAGGCCCTCGTAACACTGCAGGCGGATCAGCGGCACATCCAGGATGGTGGCCATGCTCTTGGCCAGTTCGGTCTTGCCGACGCCGGCCGGGCCTTCGACCAGGATCGGCTTTTCCAGGTTGAACGCCAGGTAGACCGCGGTGGCGAGCTCCCGGGTGCAGATGTAGTCGACGTCCGCGAGTCGGGACGACACCACGTCGACGGTGTCGAAGTGCGAGTCATGCAGGGATTTCATGGTTTTCCTTGGTACTGACCAGGCCGGTGCCGGCCTTCAGATGGCGTGCTTCGCCGACCCCGCGCGCAATGCCGAGCACGATGCGAAGATCGCTGGCGATGTCGAGCAGCCGAGTTTCGTGATCGTCGAGCTGGGCAGCAAAGGCTTCGAACCCGGCCTGCCAGCGCTGCAGCAGGATGCGCAGCCCGGCGTTGAGATCGGCCAGCTTTTCGTCGGGTCCGTGGCCAGCGAGTTGCCGCCAAGACTGCGAAACCAGGGTGTCGATCGCCATCAGCTCCAGCCGCAGCGCGCCCAGGCGCTTCAGCGTGTCCGGGGTCGGGCCGGCGCATCGCTGCCAGCGGGCGAGCGCCTCGAGTTCGGCCTGCATCGCACCCACCATGGCGCTGCCGAGCAGGGTGTCCTCGAGGGTCCGCAGCGGTTTGGCGATCAGGTCGAAGGCCTTGCCGTCGGTGCTCAGACGCCGCGCATCGGGGACAAGGCAGCCGTCCAGCACCAGGCCGCAGTGGCCCAGCGGCAGCAGCACTGCGTCACGCCCGGTCGGTCGGCGGGCCAGGCCCGGATTGTCGGCGTCGACGATGAAGGCGTCGAAACGCTTGCGCCCAGCGTCCTCGCCCGTGACCGCCAGCACGACGACGACATCGGCCGCCGGGCCGTTGCTGACGAAGGACTTCTCGCCCTCGAGCAACCATTGGCCGTCGTGCCTGCGCGCCGCACAGCGCAGCAGCTTGGGGTGGGCCCCGGCCTGGGGCTCGGAGATGGCCAGGGCAACGATCTTGCGGCCTCGGGCCATCATGCGCAGCAGGGCGCGATGGCCGTCATTGCCGACGTGCGGGCCGATGACGAAGCGGCCGAGCATCTCGTTCATCAGCCAGCCCAGGGCCAGCCCCAGGTGGGCCGTCTCGCGCGCGATGATGCCCGCCAGTGCAGCCACGGCCGGCCAGTCGGCACGGGGCTCGCCGCCATCGGGGTCGAACCCCACGCCCAGCATGGCCTGTGCGCCCAGGTGCTCCCACCAGGCGCGGGGGAAAGCATCGCCGCGCGACACCGCAGGCGCGCTGCGCAGCGCCTCGTGCATCGCGGCGCACAGACGGGCCGTTGCGCCTTCTTCGATGTCGGGCTGGTTCATCAGTGGAACCCCAACTGCCGTGCTGCCAGGTCGCGCATCACCTCTTCGGCGCCGCCGCCGATGGCGTTGACCTTGACCTCGCGGTAGATGCGTTCGACCTTGACGCCGCGGATGAAGCCCGCGCCGCCGTGCATCTGCACCGCCTCGCTGGCGCAGTGGGCCATGGTCTGGGTGGCCTGGTTCTTCAGCAGGCAGATCTCGCCGACCGGCGCTTCGCCCTGTTCGACGCGCCAGGCCAGCAGTTCCAGCAGGGCCTGCGTGGCCTCGATGCGCATGGCCATGTCGGCCAGCTTGTGGCGCGTGACCTGCTGGTCGATGAGTCGGCCGCCGAACATCTCGCGCTGCTGCGCCCAGGCCAGGGCCTCGTCCAGGCAGACGCGGGCAAAGCCGTTGGCCCCGGCGGCCAGGAAGATGCGCTCGCGGTTGAAGTTGAGCATGATGGCCTTGAAGCCCTGGTTCTCCTTGCCCACCAGGTTGGCCACCGGCACGCGGCAGTCGTCGAAGTGCAGGGTGGCGGTGTCCGAACACAGCCAGCCCATCTTCTCCAGCCGGGTCTGTGTGAAGCCGGGTGTGCCCTTGTCCACCAGCAACAGCGACACCCCACCGGGGCCCGGCCCACCGGTGCGCACCGCCACGGTGTAGAAGTCTGCGCGAATGCCCGAGGTGATGAAGGTCTTGGAGCCGTTGAGCACGAAGTGATCGCCGTCGCGCCGCGCCGTGGTCTTGAGGTTGGCCACGTCCGAGCCGCCCGAGGGCTCGGTGATGGCCAGCGCGCTGATCTTCTCGCCGCGCAGCACCGAAGGCAGCACCTTGCGCCTGATCTCGTCGCAGCCGACGTTGACGATCGGCGGGCAGCCGATGGTGTGCGACAACAGGCTGGCCAGCACGCCGCCGGCGCCACAGCGCGCCAACTCCTGCGCCGCGATGATGGTCATGAACAGGTCGCCGTCGTTGCCGCCCCAGGCTTCGGGGAAGCCCAGTCCGAGCAGGCCGATCTCGGCGGCCTTGCGGTACAGCTCCACCGGGAAGCTGGCCTGCGCCTCCCAGGCCTCGACGTTCGGCGTGATCTCGCGCGCGACGAAGCGGCGCATGGCGTCGCGGAAGGCCGCGTGCTCGGCGCTGTAGAAGGGGCTGCTGTTGGCGGTGGCACTCATGGTCTGGCCCTCGGTAGTCGTTCAGGCCGGCGCGGCAGCTTCGACCAGCGTGGCGATGACGGCGCGCGTGGCCACCTGGTCGCCGGCGCGCACGGCGACACGCTCGACCACGCCGTCGCGCCGCGCGACGAGCTGGTGCTCCATCTTCATGGCTTCCAGCACCGCCAGGCGCTGGCCCTTGGTGACGGCATCGCCCGCCTGCACCAGCACCGCCAGCACGCGCCCGTTCATCGGCGCGCTGATCGTCGACTCGGCCGCCTGCTCGCTGCCGCGCGGCGGCGCGTAGGTCACGTCGTCGACGCTGGCGACGCAGCCGTCCAGCGCCAGGTGCAGGCTGCCGCCGGCCGCCACCGCGGTGACGCGGGTGTGCACGCCGTCGATCGACAGCGGCCGGTCGGCGCCGTCGGCAGGCCCGAGTTCGATGTCGTGCGCAACGCCGCCGTCGAGCTCGACGTGCAGGCGCCCCGGCCCGCGCACCGTCACGTGCACCGCATGCCGGCGCTCGTCCTCGGCCAGATCCATGGGCCAGCGCGCCGGCCCGTTGGAGCGCCAGCCGGCCTGCGCGCCACGGTAGGCGCTGGCGTCGAAGCACAGCGCGGCGGCAACGGCCACCACGCGCGCGCCGGGCGCCTTGGCCTGCAACTGCGCGGGTCCGAAGTGCTGGCCGATGAAGGCCGTGGTGGCGGCGCCGGCGGCGAAAACTTCATGCTCGGCGGCCGCCGTCAGGAAGCCCAGGTTGGTCGGCAGCCCCAGCACACGGGTGGCGCGCAACGCGCCCAGCAGGCGGCGGCGGGCCTCGTCGCGCGTGGCGCCGTGGGCGATGATCTTGGCGATCATCGGGTCGTAGTAAGGGCTGATGGTCTGGCCGCTGGCCAGGCCGTGGTCGACGCGGATGCCGGGGCCGGCCGGTGGCTGCCACAGCGCCACGTCGCCGCTTTGCGGCAGAAAGTCGGCCTGCGGGTCCTCGGCGTACAGGCGCACCTCGATTGCATGGCCCTGCAGCGGCACCTGGTCCTGCGTCAGCGGCAGTGCTTCGCCGCGCGCCACGGCCAACTGCCAGGCCACCAGGTCCTGGCCGGTGATGCATTCGGTGACCGGGTGCTCGACCTGCAGCCGCGTGTTCATTTCCAGAAAATAGAAGCGGCCTTCGCGGTCGAGCAGGAATTCAACCGTGCCGGCGCCCACGTACTGCACCGCCTTGGCCGCCGCCACCGCCGCCGCGCCCATGCGCGCACGCAAGGCAGCATCGACGGCGGGCGAGGGCGCTTCCTCGAACACCTTCTGGTGCCGGCGCTGGATGGAGCAGTCGCGCTCGCCGAGGTGGATGACGTTGCCGTGCCGGTCGGCAAACACCTGCACTTCGACGTGCCGCGGTTCGACCACCGCGCGTTCCAGGATCAGCTCGTCCGAGCCGAAGGCGTTGGCGGCCTCGGACCGCGCCGTGGCCAGTGCCGCGGGCAAGTCGGCCAGGTCGGCCACCAGGCGCATGCCGCGCCCGCCGCCGCCGGCCGCGGCCTTGACCATGATGGGCACGCCGATCTCGCGCGCCTGGGCGAGCAGCGTCTGGTCGGACTGGTCGGCGCCCTGGTAGCCGGGCACGCAGGGCACGCCAGCGGCCAGCATCAGGCGCTTGGCAGCGGCCTTGTTGCCCATCTGCTCGATGGCGTGCGGGTCGGGGCCGATGAACACCAGCCCGGCGGCCTGCACCGCACGCGCAAAGGCGGCGTTTTCCGACAGGAAGCCGTAGCCGGGGTGGATGGCGTCGGCGCCGCTGGCGGCGGCAGCGCGCAGCACGGCGTCGATGCTGAGGTAGCTTTCGCGCACCGGCGGCGGGCCGATGCACAGCGCCTGGTCGGCCTGCTGCACATGCAGCGCGCCGGCGTCGGCCTCGCTGTACACGGCCACCGTGCGGTAGCCTTCGGCGCGCGCGGTGCGGATGACGCGGCAGGCGATCTCGCCGCGGTTGGCGACAAGCACCTTGCTGAAAGTGGTGTTGCTCATCGTCGGCTCACATCCGCGCCACGCCGAAGCTGCTGGGCCGCAGCGTGCGTGCCCGGCCTTCGCGGCAGACGGCCAGCGCGGTGGCCAGCACCTGGCGCGTGTCGCGCGGGTCGATGATGCCGTCGTCCCACAGCCGGGCGGTGGCGAACAGCGCGTGCGACTCCATGTCGAAGCGCTTCAGGATCTCGGCGCGCATCGCGTCCAGGTGAGCCGGCTCGGGTGCCTTGCCGGCGCGCGCCAGCTTCTCCTCGGTGACGATGCGCATCACCGTGGCCGCCTGCTCGCCGCCCATCACGGCCACGCGGGCATTGGGCCAGGCGAAGACGAACTGCGGGTCGTAGGCCCGGCCGCACATGCCGTAGTTGCCGGCGCCGAACGAGGCGCCGATCATCAGCGTGATGCGCGGCACCGCGCAGTTGGTGACGGCCTGGATCATCTTCGAGCCGTGCTTGATCATGCCGACCTGTTCGACGTCCTTGCCGACCATGAAGCCGGTGGTGTTCTGCAGGTACACCAGCGGCGTGCCCGACTGATTGCACAGCTGCATGAACTGCGTGGCCTTGTTCGACCCCTGCGGATCGATCGGGCCGTTGTTGCCGATGAAGCCGCAGGGCTGGCCTTCGATGGCACCGTGGCCGCAGACGGTGGCGGCGCCGAACTCGGGCTTGAAGTCGAGGAAGTCGGAGTCGTCGATGAGCCGCGCCAGCAGTTCGCGCACGTCGTAGGGCTGGCGGTAGTCGGGCGGCACGAGGCCGGCGATGTCATCGGCCGCATAGCGCGGCGGCTTCCAGGCGCGCAGCGGCATGGCCGGCACGTTGTGGTTCCAGGGCAGGCGGGCCAGCACGTCGCGTGCGATGCGGATGCCGTCGGCGTCGTCCTCGGCCAGGTACTCGGCGACGCCCGAGATGCTGGTGTGCATCTCGGCGCCGCCCAGTTCCTCATCGGTCGCGATCTCGCCGGTGGCGGCCTTCAGCAGCGGCGGGCCGGCGAGGAAGGCCTTGGCGCGGCCGCGCACCATGATCACGTAGTCCGACATGCCCGGCAGGTAGGCGCCGCCGGCGGTGGAGTGGCCATGCATCACCGTCACCTGCGGGATGCCGGCGGCCGACAGCCGCGCCTGGTTGGCGAAGCCGCGGCCGCCCTCGATGAAGACCTCGCCCACATGCATCAGGTTGGCGCCGCCGGATTCGACCAGGCGCACCACCGGCAGCTTGTTCTCCAGCGCGATGGCTTCGGCGCGCAGGCTCTTCCTCATGCCCATCGGCGTGATCGTGCCGCCCTTGATGGCGCTGTCGGACGCGAAGATCATGCAGCGCACGCCCGAGACGATGCCGATGCCGGTGACGATGCCGCCGCCGAGCACGTTCTTCTCGCCGTCGTCGTCGTGCATGCGAAAGCCGGCCAGGGTGGACAACTCCAGCCAGGGTGAGCCGCGGTCGAGCAAGCGCGCCACGCGCTCGCGCGGCAGCAACTGCTTGCGGGCGCGGAACCTGGACTCCATCGCGTTGGACGTATCGCGCACGCGGCCCTCGAAGCCGCGGAACGATTCGATCAGGGCGAGCATCTGCGCCCGGTGGCGGGCAAACGGTTCCGAGCCGGAATCGATCTGGGACTGCAGGACGGGCATGGGTCGCGATGGTTCGTTCGATGCGGATGAAAATCGAATCGCAGGCTTGGGTCCGCCTGAGCGGACAGAGCGGCCGCCTCCGACTGACCAGACAGCTGCTGACCTAACAACCGTTAGAAAGACCGATGGTACAGGAAAGCTGCGCCGGCGTCACTGAACCAGAGTGGCAGGGCGATGCGGCGGGTCGAGCAGAACGCGCGCGCCGCGCTGGAGGTCGCCGACGACACCTGCATCATCGAGAACGGCCGCATCGTCACGCACGGCGCCACCGCCGAGATGCGGGCCCACGAGGACATCCGCGAGTTCTCTCTCGGCCTGTCCCCCGGTTTCGAGAAGAGGAGCTTGTGCGGCGTGAAGCACTGCAAGCGTAGCGAGCGCTGGCTCGGTTGAACCGCGCCAGCGGGAACGCCTGCGTTCAGCGCGGGTAGAAGACCTCGTTGTCGCGTGCCATCTTGCGCAGCAGTTCGGGCGGCGCGAAACGTGGGCCATGGCGGCCCGCCAGTTGTTCGCAGTCGGCGACGAAGGCGGCGATGCCGCGACTGTGGATCTGGCCGATCGGTCCGCCCAGGAAGGGCGGGAAGCCCCAGCCGAGAATCGCACCGACATCCGTGTCGATCGCGGCCGTGACCACGCCTTCTTCCATGCAGCGCACGGTCTCCAGCGACTGGATGAACATCAGCCGGCGTTTGACCTCGGCCACGTCGGGTTGCTGCGCGGCGGCAGGCCAGATCTCGGCCAGCCCCGGCCACAGGCGCTTGGTGCCGCCCTGCGGATAGTCGTAGAAGCCCTTGCCGGCCTTCTTGCCGAGCCGTGCCAGCTGGTCGACCATGCGGTCGCAGACTTCGTCGATGGCGCTGCGCACATAGGCCGCACCCAGGTCGGCAGCGGTCTGCCTGCGGATGCGCGCCATCAGCTCCAGCGACACCTCGTCGGCCAGCGCCAGCGGGCCGACCGGCATGCCGGCCATGCGCCCGGCGTTGTCGATCAGCGCCGGTTTCACGCCTTCGGCGAGCAGCGTCAGGCCTTCGCCGACGTAGGTGGAGAACACGCGGCTGGTGTAGAAGCCGCGGCTGTCGTTGACGACGATGGGTGTCTTGCGCAGCGCCTTCACGAAGTCCATCGCGCGCGCCAGGCAGTCGTTGCTGGTCGCCTGGCCGCGGATGATCTCGACCAGCGGCATCTTCTCGGCCGGCGAGAAGAAATGCAGGCCGATGAAGTTGGCCGGCCGCGCCGAAGCCAGCGCCAGGCCCGTGATCGGCAGCGTGCTGGTGTTGCTGGCGAACACCGCGCTGGGCGCCAGCATGGCTTCGGCCTTGCGCGTGACCTCGGCCTTCAGCGCGCGGTCTTCGAACACCGCCTCGACCACGATGTCGCAGCCGTCGAGCGTTGCGAAGTCACTGGTCGGGCGGATGCGCGCCGCGAGCTTGCCCTGGGCGGCCTCGCTCATGCGCCCCTGCTGCACCTGCTTGGCCCAGCGCGCGTCGGCGTAGGCCTTGCCGCGCGCGGCCAGCTCGGCGCTGGTGTCGAGCAGCACCACCTCCAACCCGGCTTCGGCCGCCGCGCAGGCGATGCCGGCGCCCATCATGCCGGCGCCCAGGATGCCCACCTTGCGGTAGGCGGCGGTGGCCACGCCCTGTGGCCGCGCCGACAGCTTGTTGGCGGCGGTGATGCCGAAGAACAGCGAGCGGATCATGTTCTTCGCTTCGGCCCCGACCGCGAGCCTCACGAATTCGCGCATCTCCACCTTGCAGCCGGTGTCGATGTCGACCTGGCAGCCGTTGTAGACGCAGCTCATGATGGCCGCCGGCGCCGGGTAGTTGCCGAAGGTCTTCTCGCGCAGCATGGCGTTGCCGGCGGTGAAGGTCTCGTAGCCGGCCGGGCTCTGCACCGGGCCGCCGGGCAGCTTGAAGCCCTTGCGGTCCCAGGGTTGCACGGCGTTGGCCGCGCCGTCCTTCAGCAGCCATTCGCGGGCACGCGCCAGCAACTCGCCGGCGGGCACCATCTCGTCGACCAGGCCGGCGGCCAGGGCCCTGGCGGGCGCGAGCTTTTTTCCTTCGAGCAGGAAGGGCAGGGCGTTGCGCACGCCGATCATGCGCGACAGCCGCTGCGTGCCGCCGCCGCCCGGCAGCAGGCCGATGCCGACTTCAGGCAGGCCGATCAGCGCCTTCGGGTTGTCGGCGGCGATGCGGCGGTGGCAGGCCAGCGCCACTTCGTAGCCGCCGCCCAGCGCGGTGCCGTTGATCGCGGCGACGAAGGGCTTGCCGCCGGTCTCGATGCCGCGCATCAGCGCGTGCATGTCGGTCACGAAACGCATCATGCCGGGCGCGTCTTCGATGGTCAGCATCATGTTCAGGTCGGCGCCGACGATGAACTCGGGCCGCGCCGAGGTGATGATCACGCCCTTGACCTGCGGGTCGGCCACGGCCTTGCGGACCGCTGCGCCGAAGGCCGCCATCGAACGCTCGTTGAGCACGTTCATCGGCGCGTCGGCCATGTTCCAGGTCAGCGTGGCGATGCCGTCGGCGCCTGTCGTGTAGTCGATCGTCATGGGTTTGTCCTTGGGGCGCATTCAGACGCGTTCGATGATGGTGGCGATGCCCATGCCGGCCCCCACGCACAGCGTGGCCAGGCCGGTGGCCAGGTTGCGGCGTTCCAGCTCGTCGAGCAGCGTGCCCAGGATCATCGCGCCGGTGGCGCCCAGCGGATGGCCCATCGCGATCGCGCCGCCGTTGACGTTCATGCGGTCGTGCGGCACGTTCATCACGTCCATGAAGCGCAGCACCACCGAGGCGAAGGCTTCGTTCAGCTCGTACAGGTCGATGTCCGAGGCCTTCATGCCGGCGATGGCCAGCGCCTTCTCGGCCGAGTACGAGGGGCCGGTGAGCATGATCGTCGGCTCGCTGCCGACGGCCGCGAACGAGCGGATGCGGGCGCGCGGCTTCAGGCCCAGCTGCCTGCCGATCTCGGCATTGCCGATCAGCACCGCGGCGGCGCCGTCGACGATGCCCGACGAATTGCCGGCATGGTGGACGTGCTCTATGCGCTCCAGCTCCGGGTAGCGCTGCAGCGCCACGGCGTCGAAGCCGAAGCGCTCGCCCTGCAACTTGAACGAGGGTTCGAGCTTGGCCAGCGATGCGGCCGTGGTGTCGGGCCGCATGTGCTCGTCGCGCTCCAGCACCGGCAGGCCGTTGACGTCGTGCACCGGCACCACCGAGCGTGCGAAACGGCCTTCGGACCAGGCCACGCCGGCGCGGCGCTGGCTTTCGACGGCGTAGCGGTCGACATCCTCGCGGCTGTGGCCGTAGAGCGTGGCGATCAGGTCGGCCGAGATGCCCTGGGGCACGAAGTAGGTGGGCAGGGCCACGGCCGGGTCGGCCGGCCAGGCACCGCCGCCGGTGCCCATCGGCACGCGGCTCATGCTTTCCACGCCGCCGCCAATCGTCATCGGCGACTGCCCCGACATGACCTTGGCCGCGGCGATGTTGCAGGCCTCCAGGCCCGAGGCGCAATAGCGGTTGATCTGCACGCCGGCGGTTGTCTGCGCATAGCCGGCAGTGAGCACGGCCACGCGCGCGATGTTGGCGCCTTGTTCGCCCACGGGCTCGACGCAGCCCAGGGTCACGTCGTCGACCTGCGCGGTGTCGAGCTGGTTGCGGTCGCGCAGCGCCTGTAGCGCCGTCACCGCCAACTGGATGGGCGTGATGCCGTGCAGCGCGCCTGAAGCGCGGCCCTTGCCGCGCGGCGTGCGCACGGCGTCGTAGATGAAGGCTTCGGTCACGGTGCTGTCCTCGGGAAAGCGGTGGGGGTTGGAAGCGAATTGAAGAGAAGCGGCGGCAGGGGCGCTGTGGTCACAGCGTGCGGCCGATGATCTCTTTCATGATCTCATTGGTGCCGCCGTAGATGCGCGAGACCCGGGCGTCCGCGTAGGCGCGCGCGATCGGATATTCCCACATGTAGCCGAAGCCGCCGAACATCTGCAGGCAGTCGTCCAGCAGGCGGCAGTGCAGGTCGGTGGTCCAGTACTTGGCCATCGCGGCGGTGGCGGCGTCGAGCTCGTTATTCATCAGGCTGTCGAGCAGGCGGTCGACGAAGACGCGCGCCACCTGCACCTGGGTCTTCCATTCCGCGAGCCGGAAGCGGTTGTGCTGGAAGTCGATGACGCGCTCGCCGAAGGCCTTGCGCTCCTTGGTGTAGTCCAACGTCCACTGCAATGCCGCATCGGCACCGGCCACCGCGCCGATCGCGATCTGCATGCGTTCCCAAGCCAGTTCCTGCATCAGCAGGAAGAAGCCCTTGCCCTCGCCGCCCAGGATGTTGGCGGCCGGCAGCCGCAGGTCGTCGAAGAACAGCTCCGAGGTGTCCTGGGCCTTCATGCCGATCTTCTCGAGATTGCGCCCGCGCTTGAAGCCGGGGCGGCTGGTCTCGACCAGGACCAGCGAGGTGCCCTTCGCACCCTTGGACGGGTCGGTCTTGGCGACCACGATCACCAGGTCCGCGTTCTGGCCGTTGGTGATGAAGGTCTTCTGGCCGTTGAGCACGAGCTCGTCGCCGTCGCGCAGCGCCGTGGTGCGCACGGCCTGCAGGTCGCTGCCGGCGCCGGGTTCGGTCATCGCGATGGCACCGATGACCTCGCCGCGGGCCATCTTCGGCAGCCATTCGCGCTTCTGCGCTTCGGTGCCATAGGCGAGGATGTAGGGGGCCACGATGTCCGAGTGCAGCCCGAACCCGAGGCCACTGGCGCCGACGCGCATCACCTCTTCGATCAGCACCGCGCTGTGCAGCCGCGTGCCGCCACCGCCGCCGTAGGCCTCGGGGATCGCCGGGCACAGCAGCCCGGCGGCGCCGGCCTTGCGCCACGCGGCGCGCGGAACGATGCCCTCGGTTTCCCAGCCAGCATGGTGCGGCACCACTTCCTCGCTCAGGAAGCGGCGTACCTGGTCGCGGAACAACTCGTGTTCCTCGGCGAAGACGGGGCGCGGGAGCATCGCGGGGGTTCCTTTGTCGTTGGCGTCGTCCATGCAACGCCGGTGGCGCACGCGCGCTGCGTGCCTGCGGCCTGCCGAAGCCTCGGCAGGCTATCGACCTAACGCTTGTTAGCTGCTAAAGTATAGGCCATGAACGACGCAGGCGACACCAGCCGCAGGAGCCTGATCCTGAAGACGGCGGCGATGCTCTTTCGCCAGCACGGCTATGAGCGCACCTCGGTGCGGCAGATCGCCGAGGCGCTGGGCATGACCTCGGGCTCGATCTTCTATCACTTCACCACCAAGGAAGAGTTGCTGGTCACTGTCATGGAAGAGGGCGTGCGGGACATCCTGAGCGGGGTTCAGGACGGCCTGGCTGGCGAGCCGCGCCTGCCCGAACGCATGCTGGCGATGGTGCGTTGCCATCTGACCGCGCTGTTGGGGCCGAAGCTGGACGCGATGACCGTGATGCTTTACGAATGGCGCAGCCTGTCCGAGCCGGCACGGGCGCGCGTGCTGACCTCGCGCGACGCCTACGAGGAACTCTGGATGGCACCGATCGACGAGGCCGCCGCGCTGGGCCTGGTGGACGCCGATACCGGCCTGGTGCGCCACACCGTGCTGGGCGCGCTCAACTGGACCGGCCAGTGGTATCGACCGGACCGTCGCGTGGGCGTGGAGCAACTGGCGCAGCACATGTTTCAGCTGTTGTTCCCGCGCCTGGCTGAGCGCCTGGGCTCGGTCGTGCCCGAGGGCATTGCACGCGAGCGCATGCGGGCTTCGGCATGAACACGGGCGCAAGCACCGACAACATCCGCGGCTGTCTGGCCCGGACCTGGGAATGGCGCAAGCCGCAGCCTGCTGCGGCTTCGAAAGATTGGCATGTCAAACTGATGGAGCAAATGTGAAAGTACTTGTCGCCGTGAAGCGGGTGCTCGACTACAACGTCAAGGCTCGTGTGAAGTCGGACGGTTCTGGAGTCGATCTCGCGAACCAGAAACTGTCGATGAACCCCTTCGACGAAATCGCCTGTGAAGAGGCGGTGCGGCTGAAGGAGGCAGGTGTGGTCACCGAGATCATCGCCGTCTCTTGCGGCCCGGCGGCGTGCCAGGAGACGCTGCGCAGCGCCATGGCCATCGGCGCCGACCGCGGTGTCCTGGTCGAGAGCAACGAGGTGCTCGAGCCGCTGGCCGTGGCCAAGCTGATGCAGCACGTGGCGGCCAAGGAAGGCGTTCAGATCGCCATCTTCGGCAAGCAGGCGATCGACGACGACGCCGGGCAGACCGGTCAGATGTTCGGCGCGCTGATGGGCTGGGCCCAGGCCACCTTCGCCTCGAAGGTGAAGATCGAGGGCGGCGCAGCGACCATCAGCCGCGAGATCGATGGCGGGCTGGAGACGCTGCAGATGAATCTGCCGGTGGTCATCACGACCGACCTGCGCCTGAACGAGCCGCGCTTCATCACGCTGCCCAACATCATGAAGGCCAAGAAGAAGCCGCTCGAGGTGATCAAGGCTGCCGACCTGGGCCTGGACCTGGCGCCACGCACCGCCACGCTGCGCGTGGAGGAACCGGCAGCGCGCAAGGCCGGCATCAAGGTGGCCGATGTGGCCGATCTCGTCAAGCGACTCAAAGACGAAGCGAAGGTGATCTGATGACGACCCTGATCATTGCTGAACACGACGGCGCGGCGATCAAGCCCGCCACGCTCAACACCATCGCCGCCGCCGTGAAGATCGGCGCTCCGGTGCACGTGCTGGTGGCCGGCAGCGGCTGCGCCGCCGCAGGCCAGGCCGCCGCGGCGGTGGCCGGCGTCGCCAAGGTGCTGGTGGCCGACGCCGCCCACTACGGCGACCAGCTGGCCGAGAACCTGGCCGCGCTGGTGGTCCAGCAGGTGCGCGCCGACGCCTCGTGCACGCATGTGCTGGCCCCGGCCACCGCCTTCGGCAAGAACGTGCTGCCGCGCGTGGCCGCGCTGCTCGACAGCTCGCAGCTGTCCGACGTGACGGCGGTCGAGTCGCCCGACACCTTCCAGCGCCCGTTCTATGCCGGAAACGCCGTGGCCCGCGTGCAGTCCAAGGACAAGGTCAAGGTGCTGAGCATCCGCACCACGGCCTTCGACCCGGTGGCGGCCAGCGGCGGCTCGCCGGCGGTGGAAAGCGTCGCCGCGGCGGCCGACCTGGGCTTGACGCAGCTGGTCGGGCGCGAGGTGGTGAAGCTGGAGCGCCCCGAGCTGACGGCCGCATCCGTCATCGTCTCGGGCGGCCGCGGCCTGGGTGCGGCCGACAAGTTCCACGGCGTGCTTGAGCCGCTGGCCGACAAGCTGGGTGCGGCGCTCGGTGCCTCGCGCGCCGCGGTCGACGCGGGCTACGCCCCCAACGACTACCAGGTCGGGCAGACCGGCAAGATCGTGGCACCGCAGTTGTATGTCGCGGTCGGCATCTCCGGCGCCATCCAGCACCTGGCGGGCATGAAGGACAGCAAGGTCATCGTGGCCATCAACAAGGACGCCGAGGCGCCGATCTTCCAGGTCGCCGACTACGGACTGGTGGCTGACCTGTTCCAGGCCGTGCCCGAACTCGTGTCGGCGCTGTAGATCTGCCGGCCCCTGGCGGCGGCCGGCAACACCTTGTCGGCGCCGCCCTTCTTCACTACCTAACGTATGTTCGGTAGAATCGTCGCGTCCCTCCAGCTCTGCGCCCATCCCCATGTCCGAAGCCCGCGAACGCCACCCTGAACTGCGAGCGGCCCTGCGCGAGCTGTGCAGCCGCTTCCCCGACGAGTACTTTCGCCGCATCGACGACGCGCGCGGCTACCCCGAGGCCTTCGTCGATGCCCTGACGCAGGCCGGCTGGCTGGCGGTGATGATCCCCGAGGAATACGGCGGCGCCGGCCTCGGCCTGGCCGAAGCCTCGGTGGTGATGGAAGAGGTCAACCGCAACGGCGGCAACGCCGGCGCCTGCCACGGCCAGATGTACAACATGGGCACCTTGCTGCGCCATGGCTCGGACGAGCAGAAGCGCCGCTACCTGCCCAAGATCGCCACCGGTGCGCTGCGCCTGCAGTCGATGGCCGTGACCGAGCCCACAGCCGGCACCGACACCACCAAGCTCAAGACGACCGCGCTGCGCAGCGCCAGCGGCGACCGCTACGTCGTCAACGGCCAGAAGGTGTGGATCTCGCGCGTCCAGCACAGCGACCTGATGATCCTGCTTGCGCGCACCACGCCGCTGGCCGAGGTCAAGCGCAAGTCCGAGGGCATGTCGATCTTCATCGTCGACCTGCACCAGGCCATCGGCAAGGGGCTGACCGTGCGCCCGATCCGCAACATGGTCAACCACGAGACCAACGAGCTGTTCTTCGAAAACCTGGAAATCCCGGCCGAGAACCTGATCGGCGAGGAAGGCAAGGGCTTCAAGTACATCCTCGATGGCCTGAACGCCGAGCGCACGCTGATCGCCGCCGAATGCATCGGCGACGGGCGCTGGTTCGTCCAGCGCAGCGCGGCCTATGCCCGTGATCGCCGTGTGTTCGATCGCCCGATCGGGCAGAACCAGGCGGTGCAGTTTCCGATCGCCGAAAGCCACATCGAGCTGGAGGCCGCCGACCTGATGCGCTGGCGCGCCTGCGACCTGTTCGACGCCCACGAAGCCTGCGGCGCCGAGGCCAACATGGCCAAGTACCTGGCGGCCAAGGCCTCCTGGGAAGCCGCCAACGCGGCGATCCAGACCCACGGCGGGTTCGGCTTTGCCTGCGAGTACGACATCGAGCGCAAGTTCCGCGAGACGAGGCTGTACCAGGTGGCGCCGATCTCGACCAACCTGATCCTGTCCTACGTGGCCGAGCATGTGCTCGGCCTGCCGCGTTCGTTCTGAAGCATGGCCATGCTTCCCTTGCAAGGCATGCTGGTCGTCACGCTGGAACACGCCATCGCGGCGCCGTTCTGCACCCGGCAACTGGCCGACCTGGGCGCACGCGTTATCAAAGTCGAACGCCCCGGCGAGGGCGACTTCGCCCGTGCCTACGACACGCGCGCTCGCGGCTCGGCCTCGCACTTCGTCTGGTGCAATCGCGGCAAGGAAAGCCTGACGTTGGACCTGAAGAACCCCGGCGCGCGGGCGGTGCTGCAGAAGCTGGTGGAGCGCGCCGACGTGCTGGTGCAGAACCTCGCGCCCGGTGCAGCAGCACGCATGGGCCTGGACCATGCCAGCCTCGCGCCCATCAACCCGCGCATCGTGGTGTGCGACATCTCGGGTTACGGCGATGGCGGCCCGTACACCGAGAAGAAGGCCTACGACCTGCTGATCCAGAGCGAATCGGGCTTCGTCTCGGTGACCGGCACGCCCGAGCATCCGTCCAAGGCCGGGCTGTCGATCGCCGACATCGCCGCCGGCATGTACGCCTACAGCAGCGTGCTGGCCGCGCTGCTGCAGCGTGGGCGCACCGGCCGCGGCCAGCGGCTCGAAATCTCGATGCTCGAGGCGATGTCGGAATGGATGGGCTACCCGCTCTTCTACACCTACGAGGGCCAGCCGCCGCCGGTGCGTGCCGGCGCCTCGCACGCCGCCATCTACCCCTACGGCCCCTTCACCTGCGGCGACGGCAAGTCGGTGGTGCTGGGCGTGCAGCACGACCGCGAGTGGACGGCCTTCTGCGAAAAGGTCCTGCTGCAGCCGGCGCTGGCCAAGCAGTACCTGGGCAACGCCAACCGCCTGGCACAGAAGGACAAGCTGTTCGGCATCATCGACGCCGTGCTCTGCAAGCTGACGGCGGCGCAGTTGATCGAGCGCCTGGAAGACGCGCAGATCGCCAACGCCCAGCTCAACGAGATGGCCGACCTGTGGAAGCATCCGCAACTGCGGGCACGCGGGCGTTGGGCCGAGATCGGCACGCCGGGTGGGCCGGTGCCGGCGTTGTACCCGCCGCACCACCTGTCGGGCGACGAGCCGCCGCCGATGGGGCCGGTGCCGGTCCTCGGCCAGCACACCGATGCCATCCTGGCCGGGCTGGGCTGCAGCGCGGCCGACATCGCGCGTCTGCGTGCCGAACGCGCAGTCTGAGCTTGAAGGGCCGTTCATGAGCGCACAAGACACCCCCAGCGCCAGGCTGGCCGCCTTCGCCGCCGGCCTGCGCTTCGACAGCATTCCGGCACCGGTGCTGCGACGCACCGAAGACCTGTTCCTGGACTGGGCCGGCTCCGCGATGGCGGGCAAGAGCGCCCGCGCGGTGCAGGCCATCGAGGCCTATGCGTGCAGCATGGGGCCGGCCGACGGCAGCGCTGAAGTGCTGATCACGCGGCGCATGACTTCGCCGCATTTCGCCGCCATGGTCAACGCGGCGGCCTCGCATGTGGTCGAGCAGGACGACGTGCACAACGGCTCGGTGTTCCACCCCGCGGCAGTCGTCTTCCCGCCGGCGCTCGCGGTGGCGCAGGCCATCGGTGCCAGCGGGCGCGAGTTCCTGGCCGGGGCGGTGGCGGGCTACGAGGTCGGCATCCGCGTCGGCGAATTCCTCGGCCGTTCGCACTACCGCATCTTCCACACCACCGCCACGGCGGGCACGCTGGCCGCCGCCGCCGCCACCGGGCGGCTGCTGCGGCTGGACGCGGCGCAGATGCTGCACGCCTTCGGCAGCGCCGGCACGCAGGCGGCCGGGCTGTGGGAGTTCCTGCGCGACGCCGCCGATTCCAAGCAGCTGCACTGCGCCCATGCCGCGTCGGCCGGGCTGGCATCGGCCTACTTGGCACAGGCCGGTTTCACCGGTGCGCGCCAGATCCTCGAAGGCGCGCAGGGCCTGGCTGCCGGCATGTCGAGCGACGCCGACCCCGCACGCCTGAGCGCCGGGCTGGGCAGCCGCTGGGCCACGGCCGAAACCTCGTTCAAGTACCACGCCTCGTGTCGCCACACCCACCCCAGCGCCGATGCGCTGCTGCTGCTGATGCGCGAGCACCGGCTGCAGCCCGACGACATCGCCGCCGTCACCGCGCAGGTGCACCAGGGCGCCATCGACGTGCTCGGCCGCGTCGTCGTGCCCGGCACGGTGCACCAGGCCAAGTTCTCGATGGGCACGGTGCTCGCCCTAGTGGCCGAACATGGTTATGCCGGCCTGGACGAATTCGACCGCCACTTTCTGGCCCCCCGCATCGCCGCCTTGCGCGACAAGGTCACGATGCAGCTCGACACCGAGGTCGACACGGCCTATCCGCAGCGCTGGATCGGCAAGGTCGTCGTCCGCACGCAGGACGGGCGCACGCTGCAGGCGCGGGTCGACGAGCCCAAGGGCGACCCGGGCAACACCCTCAGCCGCCTCGAGCTCGAGGACAAGGCGCGGCGTCTGGCCGCCTACGGCGGCGCGGCAACGCCCGCCGAGATGGACGCGGTGATCGCCCGCACCTGGGGCGTGGCTGACGCGCCCCGCATGGCCCGCTGGCTGCCCGTATGAGCGCCGCGCTGGCCACCGGCGCGTCGCACCGCGCCTACCTGTTCGTTCCCGCCGACCGGCCCGAGCGCTACGCCAAGGCGCGCGCCTCGGGCGCCGACGCGGTGATCATCGACCTCGAAGATGCGGTGGCGCCCGCAGCAAAGGCCGGCGCGCGCGACGCCCTGGCCAATGCGCTGGACGAGGCCACGCCGGTGGTGGTGCGCATCAATGCCGCCGGCACGCCGTGGTTCGAGGACGACCTCGAGCTGTGCCGGCACCCTGGCGTGGCGGGGGTGATGCTGCCCAAGGCCGATGGCATCGACGCCGTCTGCAGCGCCTTCGAGGCCTGCTTCAAGGACGTGCTGGCGATCATCGAATCGGCGCGCGGCGTCGAGCAGGTGCTCCACATCGCGCGTGTGCCGGGCGTCGTGCGGCTGGCCTTCGGCAGCGTCGACCTGGCGCTGGACCTGGGCATCGACTGCGACCCCGAAGGCACGGAAATCGAACTGCTGCATTTCCGTTCGCAGGTGGTGCTGGCCTCGCGCCTGGGCGGGCTGGACGCGCCGGCCGATGGCGTCAGCACCGCCATCGACGACGCGGTGCGGCTGCGCGCCGACGCCGAGCGCGCACGGCGCCTGGGTTTCGGCGCCAAGCTGTGTATCCACCCCAAGCAGGTGGCAACGGTGCAGGCCGCCTTCATGCCCGACGCCGAACGCGTGGCCTGGGCGCGCCGCGTCTGCGCGGCCTTTGCCGCCGCCGCCGGGGCTGCCGTGGCCGTCGACGGCCAGATGATCGACAGGCCGCTGCACGAGCGCGCCCTGGCCATCCTGCGCAGCGCCGGTGGCACTGCCTGAATCACAACGCAACGAAGGAAACCTTCATGGCCCGAAAGACTAAACCCATCCGCTCGGACATCGCCTGGAGCACGCACGACAGGATCGAGGTCCACGGCAAGAGCCTGCCCGACGAACTGCTGGGCCACATCAACCTGGGCGACATGGCCTTTCTGCAGATCCTGGGGCGCATGCCGACGCCGCCGGAGTCGAGGCTGTTCAACGCGGTGGCGGTGACCCTGGTCGAACATGGCATCACGCCCAGCGCACTGGCTGCGCGGCTGACCTACGCTGGCGCCCCCGAATCGCTGCAGGCCGCAGTGGCGGCCGGGCTGTGCGGCCTGGGCACGGTGTTCGTGGGTTCCACCGAGGGCACCGCGAAGATGCTGTACGAGGCGCTGCCGCCCGGCACGAAAGGCGCCGACCTGGAGAAGATTGCGGTTGAGGTCGTTGCCGGTTTCCGCGCCCGGGGCCAGATCGTCCCCGGCCTGGGCCACCCGCTGCACAAGCCCGTGGACCCGCGCGCACCGCGACTGTTCCAGATCGCCAAAGAGAACGGCTACTCGGGCGACTACATCAAGCTCGAGCAGCTGATCTGCGCCGAGGCCGAGCGCCTGTCGGGCAAGATGCTGCCGGTCAACGCCACCGGTGCGATCGGTGCCATCTGCTGCGAGCTCGGTCTGCCATGGAAGATCGTGCGCGGCATCGGGGTGCTGGCGCGCGCCATCGGCCTGGTCGGCCACATCCTCGAGGAGAGCAACAACCCGATGGCCATCGAGATCTGGCAGCGGGTGGAAGACGAAGCGACAGCGCACATCCGTCCTGGCGCCTGATCGGCCCATTTCACCCTACCGAAGCGGTACCACCATGTCCGAGCTCACAAGCCCCGTTGCCCAGCCGATCGAACTGTTCCGCCCCGTCCCGCGCCAGAAGGCCGGCGGCGCAGCGCAGCGCTGGCCGGTCGACGCCGTGGCCGCGCTGTTCGAGCTGCCCTTCAACGACCTGATCTTCCGCGCCCAGCAGGTGCACCGCGAGCACTTCGATGCCAACGAAGTGCAGCTGTCGACGCTGCTGTCGATCAAGACCGGTGGCTGCGAAGAGGACTGCGGCTATTGCCCGCAGTCGGTTCACTACGACACCGGGGTCGAGGCCACCAAGCTGCTGGACCCGGCCACGGTGGCCGCCGCGGCGCGCGCCGCGCGCGAGCAGGGCGCGTCGCGCTTCTGCATGGGCGCGGCCTGGCGAGCGCCCAAGGACCGCGACATCGAGAAGGTGGCCGAACTGGTGCGCGTGGTCAAGGCCGAGGGTCTGGAGGCCTGCTGCACGCTGGGCATGTTGACCGACACCCAGGCGCACGCGCTGAAGGAGGCCGGCCTGGACTACTACAACCACAACCTCGACACCGCGCCCGAGGCCTACGGGCGCTTCATCTCCACACGCACCTACGACGACCGCTTGCAGACCCTGCAGAGCGTGCGCGAGGCCGGTATCAACGTCTGCTGCGGCGGCATCGTCGGCATGGGCGAATCGCGCCGCGAGCGTGCCGGCCTGGTGGCGCAGATCGCTAATCTCGACCCCTACCCGCAGTCGGTGCCCATCAACCAGCTGGTGCAGGTGGAGGGCACGCCGCTGCACGGCACTGTGGCGCTCGATCCCTTCGAGTTCGTTCGCACCATCGCGGTGGCGCGCATCACCATGCCCAAGGCCCGCGTGCGCCTGTCGGCGGGTCGCCAGCAGATGGGCGAGGCGGTGCAGGCGTTGTGCTTCCTGGCCGGTGCCAACTCCATCTTCTACGGCGACAAGCTGCTGACCACCGGCAACCCCGACTGGGCGGCCGACGAGCGCCTGCTCGGCGCGCTGGGCATCGCGGCGCGCTGACTGCTTCACCTGGAGACATCGCCATGTACCGCCAGATGCTGAAGTCCAAGATCCACCGCGCGACGGTGACCGCATGCGAACTTCACTACGAGGGTTCCTGCGCCATCGACCTGGATCTGCTGGAAGCCGCCAATCTGCGCGAGAACGAGCAGGTGCACATCTGGAACATCGCCAACGGTGAACGCTTCATCACCTACGCCATCTGCGGGCAGCGCGGCAGCGGCATCATCTCGCTCAACGGCTCGGCGGCGCGTCGCGCGGCGCTGGGCGACCTGATCATCATCGCGGCCTTCGGCTGGGTGGCCGAGTCCGCACTGGCACAGCACAAGCCGGATTTGGTGTTCGTGGACGAACGCAACCGCGTCCGCGAGATCCGCTCCAGGATCCCCGAGCAGGGCACCGCATGAGCACCACCGCCACGGTCGCCATGTCCACCGACACCGAGCGCAAGCCCGTCACACTGCACCGCTTGCGTCGCATGCTGGCCGAGGGCGAGAAGATCGTCATGCTGACCGCGTACGACGCCAGCTTCGCACGCCTGGCCGACGACGCCGGCGTGGACTGCCTGCTGGTGGGCGACTCGCTGGGCATGGTGGTGCAGGGGCGCACAAGCACCGTGCCCGTCATGCTGGACGAGGTGGCCTACCACCTGCGCTGCGTCGCCGCCGGCAACCGCCACGCCTGGCTGCTCGGCGATCTGCCCTTCGGCACCTACGAAGCCGGCCCCGAGCAGGCGCTGCGCTCGAGCGCGGTGCTGCTGCAGGCCGGCGCTCAGATGGTCAAGCTCGAAGGCGGTTGGGCGGTGGCGACCGTGCGCTTCCTGGTCGCGCGTGGGATCCCGGTCTGTGCGCATCTGGGCCTGACACCCCAGAGCGCGAATGCGCTCGGCGGCTACCGCGTGCAGGGCCGCGACGCCGCCGCTGCCCAACTGCTGGAACGCCGCGCCCGCGAGTTCGCAGAGGCGGGCGCGGCGATGCTGGTGCTGGAACTCGTGCCCGCCGCGCTGGCGCAGCGGGTTCAGGTGCAGAACCCGGGACTGGTCGTCATCGGCATCGGGGCCGGGGCCGATGTTGCCGGCCAGGTTCTGGTGCTGCACGACATGCTGGGCGTCACGCAGGGCAAGCTGCCGCGTTTCGTGCGCAACTTCATGGCCGAGGGCGGCAGCATCGGCGATGGGCTGCGACGCTATGTCCAGGCGGTCAAGCAGCGCACCTTCCCAGACCCCACGCTGCACACCTATTGAACGCTGCCAACGGATAAGCACATGCACGTCATCCACACCATCGCCGCGCTGCGCGAGGTCCTTGCGGGAACGCCCGGCGCGAGCTTCGTGCCCACCATGGGCAATCTGCACGACGGCCACCTGGCTTTGGTGCGACTGGCCAAAAAACAGGGCGGGCCAGTGGTGGCCAGCATCTTCGTCAACCGCCTGCAGTTCGCGCCGCACGAGGACTTCGAGCGTTATCCGCGCACGCTGGACCGCGACTGCGAACTGCTGCGCCAGGTCGGCTGCAACGTGGTATTCGCTCCCGACGAACGCGGGCTGTACCCGACGCCCCAGCGCTACACGGTCCAGCCTGATCCCGAGCTTGCGGACATCCTCGAAGGACATTTCCGGCCCGGCTTCTTCACGGGTGTGTGCACGGTGGTGGCGAAGCTGTTCCAGTGCGTGCAACCCCGCGTGGCGGTGTTCGGCAAGAAGGACTACCAGCAACTGATGATCGTGCGCCGCATGGTCGAGCAGTTCGCGATGCCGATCACCATCGTGGCCGGCGAAACCACGCGTTTGCCCAACGGGCTGGCGCTGTCGAGCCGCAACGCCTACTTGTCCAGCGACGAGCAAGCCCGTGCGGTGCAGCTGTCGGCGTGTCTGCGCGAGGTGCGGGCCGGCCTGTCTGCGGGCGTGATCGCCGTCGACGCGCTCGAGGCAAAGGCGCTGCACCTGCTGCGCCAAGGGGGGTGGCTGCCGGACTACCTCACGGTGCGGCGCCAGCACGATCTGCTGCCACCCTTGGCCGGCGACCTGGGTGCCGCGGTGCCGCTGGTCGTGCTCGCGGCGGCGCGGCTGGGACAGACTCGCTTGATCGACAACATAGAACTCTAGGCTCGCCCGAACCCGCGCATCGCTCCGCGCCGCATGAGGAAGCCGCGGGGCCGGACCGAGCGGCTGCCGTAGATCGTCGACACCGCCGCCTGCTCGGGCGCCAGTAGCGCCGCCTTGAGGTTGAGATGTCGTGCTGGCATCGAGGCCCATCCACGGCAGCGCACGCCCTGCGTCCGAGGCGCTGGCGATAGCGCTTCGCAACGAGGCACGTTTCGGCTTGTGCTGCGTGTCTGGGGAGGTCAAACATGTGGCGGTGGATACGCAGCGTCTCTCGATCCGCGGCCGAAGCCTCGAAGCTGACGACCCATCGCTCCAGGATGCGTTGGCCGCTGTTTACGAAGCACCCGAACGCCCACGCTGCCTGTGCGTGCCCGGCGGCGTCGAGATGTATGTCGCCTTTCACCGTCGCTATCTGGCCAAGCGAATGCCCGACACCGGCAGCCAGCACCACCCGGCCTGCCCGTCGTTCGAGCCTTCGCCACAGCAATCGGGTCTCGGCGAACTGGTCGGCGACGCGGTGCTCGAGTCCGAGGGCTCGGTGGAACTGCGCGTCGACTTCGCGTGGAGCCGCCAGGCCGGCGGTCGTGCACCGGGAGGGCGGTCGGAGGAGGATCCGGGCGAGATCGAGGCGCCGCGGCACCGCATGAGCCTGCGCGCGTTGACGCACTTCCTGTTCGAGCGCGCGGGCTTCAATCGCTGGTCTCCGGCGATGGCCGGCAAGCGCTCGCAGGGTGTCTTGCACAAGTACCTGCTGCGCGCCGCCGAGCAGGTGAGGGCGAAGGGCATCGTCCTCGCCGAACGCCTGTACGTGCCCGAGCAGTTCAACGAAGCGACGCATGTGGAAGCGGCCCAGCGCCGCCGAGAGCGACTGGGGGTGTTGCGACCGCACGATGGCGTGGCACCGCTGGCTGTCGTGCTGGCCGAGTTCAAGGCGGCGGAGATCTGTCCGGGCGGTTGCCGAATCTGGCTGAAGCACATGCCCGACGCACCGCTGCTCGCATCTGCGAAGACCTGGGAACGGATCGCGAGGACCTACGCGGCGGTGCTCGAAGCCCGTGACGCGGACCATGGCCAGCGTGTGCACGCCGTGATCACGGCGTTGATCCGCGCCCGGCGCGAGCACACCTACGAGATCGACACGGCAACCCTGCTGCTGGCCAGCGAACAATGGATTCCGGTCGAGGGCTTGCATGAGTTGCCGCTCGTGCAGGCCCTCGTCGACTCGGGGCGCTACTTCGTGAAGCCGCTGCGCTACGACGCGCGCTGCGCGGCCACATTCGCCAACGCACTGCTGCTGGACACTGGCGCCGTGCCGCTGCCGCTGCATGTCTGCAGTCCCTTCATGACGCCGCGGGAGCGCGAGGCCAAGGCCGCCACGCTGCGAGCGGCGGGGGGCGGCTGGGTGTGGTCCACCGACGAGCCGATGCCGGCGCTGCCGCCGGCCACCCCGCGGCGCGCCTGAATTGGTGCACTTGAAGCGGCGCATTCCCGCGAAAGCATGAATTCGCCGGGATGTCCCGGTGCACGCCTCGCGAAGGGAGCGCCGCCATGACCACCGCATCCGCATTGCCCACCGTCACCTTGCACGGCGGCCCCTCGACCCCCGCCACCTTGCTCGGGCAGGCGCCCGCACGCATTCCCACCGCCGGGAAAATTCGCGCCGGCATCAAGGTGCTGACCAAGCGCGCCGCGGGCGAGCCGCGCGCCTGCGAGATCTACGAGCGCGGCCTGCGCGACGGCCACTCGTTCGACCGCATCGAGCAGGCGCTTGCCGAAGCCTTGCCGCAGCTGAAGAACCCGCTGGTGCCGCGCAACGTGCCCTGGTTCACGGTGCGCGCGCAGGACTTCGGCAACCCGGCGCTGGCGCGCGAGCTGATCGAGGCCTACGGCGAGGATCGCGGCGAGGGGCGGCACCTGTACCGCTTCCCGGTGGTGTTCCCGTCGGACCACTGGCAGACGGTGATGCCGCACGAACTGGCGGCCTGGGGCACGCACGACAAGCGCTACTGGTCGGAGTACGCGCCCGATGGACGCGTACGCCACTGCATGTGCCACGCACCAGTGCCGGTGGACGCGCAGGGGCGGCGCGCGGTGCGCCTGTTCGGCGGACGCAAGACGGTGATGCGCGAGGCCAACGGTGGTGTCTGCGAGCCCGAGGCCTGCCGCGAGTACCAGCAGCGTGAATGCAACCTGACGGGTCGCTTCCTGTTCTTCGTGCCGGGCATCCGCTCGCTGAGCGCGTTCGAGCTGCACACCACCAGCTTCTATGCGATGAACGCGGCGATCCAGAAGTTCGAAACCGTGGCCTTCCTGCGCGGCGGGCGCATTTCTGGCTTTCTTGATCGGCAGCGGACGCCGTTCTTCCTGTCCAAGCGGCTGATGGAGGTGAGCCACATCGACGAGCAGGGTCGGGCGGTGCGGGTGCCGCAGTGGATCATCGACCTTGAGGCGCCGGTGGATGTGAGCGCGCTGCTGCGCGACCGCGAGGACGACGAGGCCGTGGTCGTGCAGGCCCATGCAGCCTGCGGCGTGCTTGAAGGCGAGTCCACCGTGCCTGTCATGGCGGCCACCGAGGTCACGGACGCCGAAGGGGCCCCCTCTCGCGGCGAGCCGACGCTGGACAAAGTGCTGTCCCTGGCCGCCAGTCATGGTGTCTCGACCGCCGACTTCCAAGCCTACGCGGCGCGGCGCTGGGGGCCTGGGTGGAAACTCAATCCGCAGGGCCGGCGGCGGGCCTGGGACGAACTGGACCGCCACCGCAACGACGTGCCTGGCTACGCCGACAAGGTCGCCATTGCTCTGCGGGAGGCGTCATGACTCCGCGCCGGGCGCTGCGGGTGGCGCACTTCTCCGACCTGCACTACGGGCCGCGCAATTTGGCCGAGGCCGATCGCTGCTTCGGTGCGGCGATCGAGCGTGCCATTGACGCCGGCGTCGATGCGGCGGTGATCTCCGGCGACAGCACCGACCACGCACTCGACCTGCACTCACCGTCGGCGGCGGCGCTCGTGTCTCGAGTTCGAAGGCTGGCGGACCACTGCCCCGTGATGATGCTTCAAGGCACGTGGTCGCACGAACCACCGGGCACGCTGTCGGTGTTCAGGGAACTGGGCGGGCGCCATGCCGTGCATGTGGCTGACCGGATCGGGCAGGTGGGCTTGACGGCAGCGGGCGACTGGGTCGTGTCACCGGGTTGGTACTTCGACGCGCTGCCGGAGGGTCTGGTGGCGCTCTTCTCGTGTCTACCTTCGGTGAACCGGGCGGCGATCGCTGCGGCCCTCGGGGCCGCCGATGCTGCCGGCGCGACCGGCGAGCATGTCTCGGCACTGCTGCGCGGTCTGGCGCCGAGCCACGCCATCGCGCGCCAGCTTGGCCTACCGACCTTGCTGGTGTCCCACGGCACGGTGTTCGGTTGCACAACGGAGCACGGCGTGCCGATGGCCGGCTTCGACCACGAGTTCACCACCGGCAGCCTGTTCGATGCGGATGCGCAGGCGGTCCTGCTGGGCCACATCCACCGCCACCAGTGCTGGGAACGCGACGACAGCGGCGGACGGCGCTGCATCGCCTACGTCGGGTCGATCGGCAGGTTTCACCACGGCGAGGCCGGCGACAAGGGCTTCCTGCTCTGGCAGGTCGGTCCGGACTCCGCCGCATGTCACCTGGAAGCGACGCCAGCGCGCCGCACCGTCGACATCAGCTTCGACGGCAAGCCCGACCTCGGCGCGCTGCGCGCCGCGCTGGTGGCGCAGCCGGTCGAGGGAGCCTGGGTGCGCCTGCGCTGGAGCGTTCCCGAAGAAGAGCGCAACGGCGTCGACCGTGCCGCCATGCGCGAACTGCTGGCTGGCGCCGCCGGCGTGCAGTTCGAGGGGCGCATCCTGCCGGTGGTGCGCGTGCGCTCCGGCGGCATCGGCCAGGCCGGCGCGATGCGGGACAAGGTGGCTGCCTGGGCCGTCGTGGTCGGGGCACGACCTGAGCCGCTGTGGTCGTGCCTCGACCAGCTCGCGGCGGACGAGACGCAACGGATCGTGGACGATGCGCTGGCCGAGCCGGGCGCGGCAACCGCCGCCGCCGGTGCACAGCATCCTGGAGCCGAAGCGGAAGGCGACTTGAAGGTGTTGGAACTCGCGGCAGACTGCCTCGAGGTTTCACCGGGAGCACGCGCATGAGAGTCCACTCTCTGACGCTCAAGGGGTTTCGCGGAATCCGCGACGGCATGGGGCGGGACACCCTGGAGCTGGACTTCGAGCGCCTGGCGCCCGACGCCGCGCTCGTGGCGATCGCCGGCGCCAATGGCCGCGGCAAGACCACCGTCATGGACAACCTGCACCCCTACCTGCTGATGCCGTCGCGCGCATCGACGGGCACGCCCGGCGGCTTCTCGTACTACGAGCACGTCGTGCTGCCGGAGAGCGGGAAGACGCTGGTGTGGGAGATGGACGGGCGGCGATACCGTTCGCAGCTGGTGATCCGGTCCGGTGGCCGGCGAAGGACCGAGGCCTACCTGTTCACCTGGGATGGCGGGGCCTGGCGGCCGGCCGTGATCGCCGACGGCACCGTGTCGGACGGCCGCTGCGACAGCTACACCCGTTGCGTGGAGTCGATCTGCGGCAGCGCGGAGACCTTCTTCACTTCGGTGTTCGCCGCACAGGGGCGGCGCCACCTGAGCCAGTACCGCAACGCCGAGATCAAGGGACTGCTGGCCGACCTGCTTGGCCTGGACGAGATCGGACAACTCGGCAGCCGGGCGCAGGAGGTCGTTCGCGGATTGAAAGCGGGCTTGAGCTCGCTGCGGATGCGGCAGTCCGAACTTGCGGTCGAAGAGGCGAGGGTGAAGGCCGATCTCACCAGACTGCACGGCGCCGAACAGGCGGTGGCTGCGGCGATGAAGGCCTGCGAGACGGCGCGGAGCGGGTGCGATACGGCCCGGGTGGCCCACGCGCGCCTTTTGGCCGAGCAGTCGCAGTCGTCCGCCGCCGAGGAGCAGCGCGCACGACTGGAAGACCGCCTGCGTCTTGCCGCGGCGAACCTGCAGCGATGCGAGGCCGAATGGCAGCGGCAACAGGACGACCTGCGCGAGCGCACCGACCGGCTGAACCGGCGTGTCGCCCAGCGCATCGCAAGCGCCAGGACGCGGCGTGAGGCAGTGGAGACCCGGATGCGCCGCTGTGCCGCGCTTGTGGCAGATGCGGGGCATGTTGCCCGCGCGGAGCGCCGACTGCCGCTCGCCCGGCGAGTCGCCGTCGCATGGCAGGTGCGCCTGGCGCAAGCGCGGGTTGTGGTCGAACAGGCAGGACGGGCACGCGACGCGCTGGGCCACGCCAAGCAGCGGCTTTGCGCCGTCGAGCAAGCGGCCGGCAAGGCTGCGCTGCGAGCGCAGGAACTCGACCGCCGCTTTGGTCTCACCGGATCGGTGCCCTGCAGTGGCTTACCCCTGCAAGGACGCTGCCAACTGCTGGGCGACGCACGCAAGGCCGCCACCTTGATGCCATCGGCGCGTGGTGAGATCGACCGACATGCGGAAGAACGGGCGCAGCTGCTGCGCGAGATCGAGCCGCTCGAGCGGCAGGCGGCGCAGTGGCAGGTCGCCACGGATGCGCTCCAGGATGCCGAGCGCCGTGCCGCTGCCGCCGCCAGCAGAGAGACCGCCCTTGGCGCACTGGCCGGGCGCAAGGCCGATGTGCTGCGCGCCGAGGAGGAGCACGCGGCACTGCTGGAGGAAGTGCAGGCCCTGCGGCTGACGGAGTCGGGCGGCGAATCGGACGATGAGCGCGCCGAGCGGCAGGCCATCGCTGCCGGACGGGAAGAATCCATTCAACAGCGGCGCCTCCGGTGCGAGGCGCACCGCGCCGACAGCGTTGCCATCGAGCAGATGCTGGCGGCCTTGCCACCACGATTCGACACGCAGCGGCTGGCACAAGCCGCGGCCAACGTGACCGCGGCCCAGCGCCGCCTCGACGAAGCAGAGCATGCCCATGCCACAGCGCAGGCGGACGTGCACAAGCGCCAGGCCGCTGAAGCCGATCGTTCCCGCTGCGCGGCACGGCGTTCTGTGCTCGATTCGCACATCGATCGCGTGCAGAACCGTTTGGCCGACTGGTTGCTGTTCGCGCGCTGCATGAGCCACGACGGGCTCATCGCGCTGGCCATCGAGGATGCGGGCCCTGCGCTGTCGGGCCTGGCCAACGACCTGCTGCTGGCCTGCTACGGCGCGCGGTTCACGGTGGCGATCCGCACCCAGGTCGAGACGGCAAAGGGGGAGGCGCGCGAAGGGTTCGACATCGAGGTGCACGACAGCGAGTCGGGCGATGCCAAGAGCGTCGCGCTGATGAGCGGCGGCGAACGGGTGTGGATCAACGAGTGCTTGACGCGCGCTGTGGCGCTCTACCTCGCGCAGCAATCGGGCCGGCGCTGCATGACCCTGTTCTGCGACGAGGCCGACGGCGCATTGGACGCCGACCGCAAGCGCATGTTCATGGCGATGAAGCGCGAGGTACTCAAGCTGGGGGGGTACGAGCGCGAGTTCTTCGTGTCGCAGACGCCCGAGCTGACGGCGATGGCAGACGCGGTGATCGACCTCGACGAGATGGTGATTGCATCCGAGCAGGCGTTGCACGAGGGCGTTGCCGTGGGTGTTGCGGGCAACGAAGGGAAGTCAGACCCATCGCGGGCTGGCTTCCCTTCCTGATCGGTCACCGCCGGCGTCAGGCCGACAGTTCCGTCACTCGCCCGTCGAGCGTGTGCTCCACGATCCGGTTGCCGGCGCGATGGACGCTGTCGGCGACGACGGCATCGACCATCGAGCGCGGCACCGCGACGTCGAGTTCTTCGAGTCGCCGTACCACCGTGGCGATGCTGCGCCAGTCGGCCGCCGGCTCATCCAGGCTGCTGTAGGCTGGCTCGTCGGCTTCAGCCGCCGGATCGTCGTCCCAGAGTTGCAGGAAGAACTCGTTCAGTGGCCGGTCATAGCCCATCACGACGAGTACAGGGCTTGCACCCCGGGCCGTGTGCAGGTGGTGCCGGCTCATGTCTGTGCTCCTGGTTCTTCGAAGCGTTCGATGCCGTCGGCTGTCGCGCCGTGCACGTCGAACTTGAGCCAGACGATCCCCGCGCTCTCGGCCAGCTCGAACAGGTGGGCGAGGTCGGCTTCCAGCGGCGTGTCGTAGCGCGGCGCGCCCACGTACACAAAGCCGCCGGTCAGCGTGGGATAGGCATTCACGGACAACTGGTCCTCCTGCAGAAGTTGGCGCGTGGCCGGTGAAAGGTGCGCAGTCGACAGCGCGGCGAGGGGCTCCGCAAGCTCGCGCAGGCGGGTCAGAACAAGCGCGCTCATGACGCCCTCCCGGCCGGCCGGAGGGACGGGCTCGGCGGCGCCTTCGCGCGCCGGTTGAAGTCGATGCCGCAATCTCGGCAGCGGTACCAGCGCAGGCGGCCGAGTTGGCCGAGTGGCACGCCGCGGCCCGGGCAGACCGGGCAGGCGGGCCGATGCGGCGATGTGCCGGTGAACATGGTGTTGCTCCTTCATTCTCGGAAGGGGCGCTCGCCCACGAGGGCGATACGCCCCTCGGGGTTGTCGATGGCGGCGGCTGCCGCGGGTCAGATCAGTCCGCGTTCGGCGAACGAAGTGCACCGGTCGCCGGCCACGACGAAGTGGTCGAGGACGCGGACGTCGACCAGCGCCAACGCCGACTTGAGGTTCTGCGTCAGGAACTCGTCGGCACGGCTCGGCTCGGGCGAGCCGCTGGGGTGGTTGTGTGCCAGTGCCACCGCAGCGGCGTTGCGCTCCAGTGCGCTCTTGACGATCTCTCGTGGGTAGACCGAGGTCTGCGTCAGCGTGCCGCGGAACATCTCCACGGCACTGAGCATCCGGTTCTGCGCATCGAGAAACAGCACGATGAAGACCTCGTGCTGCAGCCCGGCGCAGTGCAGGCGCAGCCAGTCGCGCAGCGCCTGCGGTGAATTCATCACCGGGCCGGCGCTCAGCTGCGCGCGCAGGTCACGCATCAGCAACTCACGCGCGACGCCGAGCTTGTGGTCGAGCAGTGTGTCGCTGGCCTCGGCGGCGACGGCAGCGGTACCGAAATAGGCGGACTCGAGGTCGTTGACCTGGTCCGCGTGCGGATGGTCCTTGGGCAGGACGGGGGCGAGCAAGGCGCTGATCAGTTCGGCGCGCGACAAGGCAGCAAGGTTCTGCATGGCGTTCTCCAGGGGGTTCATCGAAAGGACGAACGGGAACGCCGCCCCCAGCCGGGAACGGGTTCCCGAGCGGGTGGCGCCGCGAGGGCGCCGAAGGGGGCAGGTGACGACTGCTACGCCTGGCCGGGCCAGGACCTCCGGTGGGAGGGCTTGATCTCGCGATCGAATGCCGCGTCAGTGTCGTCGGGATGGCGCTTGGCGGACGCTGTGGCGAGACGGGCGCCATCCGAGCGGGCCGGCGGAAAGGGGGCGTTCTGCGTGGCGCCAGTGCCGGTGTCCGGTCGCGTGCCCGCAACGCGGCGCCCTGTGGGTGCGACTCGAATCGCAGCGTGATGCGACTGGAGTCGAGCCGGCGAAGAATGTTTCGCTGCGGCCTGTTTTGCGCTTGCACAGGGGTGCCGCTCGGCGCGAGCATGGCAGCGAGACCCTCGTTAACGTGCCCGCCATGATCCGCCTTGGAACCCACATCCGCCTGACCCGGCCCGAAGCCGAGCGCCTGTTCCGGCTCACCGACATCGAGCCGGTGAACATCCACACGGCGGCAGATCTGGACGCCTATGTGGCCCGCTGCAAGGCGCACTACTGGGGCCGCTCGCGCGACACGCAGTTCCTGCATTGGCTGATCGACCAGGAGCGTGCCCGGCTCGAAGTCGCCGCGTGAAGAAGGGAAGGCCCGAAGCACGAGGGCTTCGGGGCGAGGGTTGGCGTCAGGCCGTGCGCGCCGCAGCGGGTGTCGGCGCGCTGGTGTCCAACGCGGACGGCGGCGGGGCCTTGGGGTCGAAAGCGGCATGGGCCTGGGCGACGTCAGCGTCGCGCCGGAGCTGCCGCACCTTCGCCGCCGCGGGTTCGCGACGCATCTCGGGCAGGCACTCGACGAGCACATCCATCGCGCGTGAGGTCTTCAGCCGCAGCGCGCGCATCGGCTCGACGACGAGCACGCGGCCAGCCTGCCGCACGAACTGCCCGATCCGCTTGTTGCGCTGGGTCCGCGCCTTGTGCGCGCGCAGCGATTCGCGGCAACTCAGATAGAGCGCGAGGTGGTCGTGCCGCGCCTGCGCGTCAGTATCGAGCTGGGCCAGCACTTCGGCGGCGATGTCGGCCTGGCCGACCTGCCGGTAGAAGCGGACCCAGGCGCGCTCTTCTTCGATCTCCACGGCCGAGCGCTTTGCCTTGCGCGGGGCCGGGTAGGGTCTGTCGTTCAACATGGGGTGGACTCCTTGGTCGGCGAGCGCACCGGCACCCCGAGGGGAGGCAGTTGGCTCCCGGGTTGGAAGATCGCCGACAAGTCGGCATCGTTGGTGGTGGTGCGCGAAAAGCGAACCATCGGCCTCGTCGGGCGAGTGTCTGGCCGTCTGACCAGGCGACTCGCCGACGAATGCACTCTCACGCTGCGGCAGGGCGCAGCAGGGCGGCCAAGCGCGGTGGCGGCGGGACCAGCGCGCGAGCGCGTCCCGACCCTCCGAGCAGCACGCCGACGGGCCGTGGCGCTCTCGTTGCTTGACTTGCACACATGGCAGTTCTCCTTCGTGAAGCGAAGGGGAACGCCGCTCCCGTCGGGGAACATGGTTCCCCGTCTGGGATGCTTCGACCCGGAAGGGTCGAAGCGACTGGATGGCAAGCCACGGTCCCAGAGCGGGGTGTGGTTGGCCATGAAAGGAAGGCCCGCGGTCTTTCGATCGGGGCCTTGCTCGGTGCCAGACATGACGCTGCTTGCGCAATGCCTGTCGGCGCTGGTGAAGCCTGCGCGTCGGCAGCTTCATCCACTCCAGAGCCCGCACGGTGGCGGGAGCCGTTGACGGGCCGCATGGAGCGGCCTGACCAGGCAGGGCCTGGCGCTCGAGGGCGGGTAACGACCGCGACGCCAGCGAGGCTGGACTTCAGCGCAGCCGAGGTTGCGGTGAAGGCTTTGCAGGCACGATGCCCACAGGTAGCGTGGGTAGTTTTGACCGAGGGCTTTGCCGAGGCAAGGGTGTGGGTGCGGACGTCAGCAAACGCCATGTGCCAAAGCCCGCCTTGGCGATGGGTTTGTCGTGGCGAGAGCGGCCGGGCTGCAATCAGGGCCGACTTGATCGTCGGATCAACGAGGCGATCACATCTTCGCGCTCCTCGATCGTCGAACATCGGCCAGGTCCGGTCACGCGATCGGGCGACAAATCGCCATGCCAATGACCAGTTTCACAGCATAGGCGCTCTAGGCCGATCGCTGCCCGAACGCACGAACGCACGCGTACTCCGAAGCACTGGCTCGCGATGAGGCCGCCGAGCTCGCCGCTCGACGGAGACCATTCATCCGCAGCTCGATCAGCCGACCAAGCGCTGCCGTCCCTGAGACGTTGACCCAGGAGTCAAACCGCCGCTATCTAACCGATCCTGGTCGAGGGCACCACCGTCTCTTGCAATCGCGGTTTTGGTGATGATCGAAGTCAGTTCAGCTTCTTCTCGGCCAAGAACTTTTCCACCAAGTCGGCGATCTGGACGTTGTTCAAGTCCGACATCAGGAAGTGCGTGTTGCCGCGAATGCCGATCGCGGGAAGATGCACCAAGCGGGCATCACCGCCATGTTTGTTGATGGCATCCACCCAAAGCCGAGCCATGGCGAGCCGCACGCGCCAGTTGTCCTGACCGCGCTCGGTGGTCGGCTCGGCCGGAAAGTTGTCGCCGTAGAGGATGACGATCGGAAGGCGCGTGAGCTTCTGAAAGTCCGACAGCGGCACGGCCTCGGGTGACAGGGTGCCGGCAGCGCTGGGCATCGCCGGGGGCAATTCGCCTTGCGGGAAGATGAAGCCGCTGCCCGGTTCCAGCGCCACGATGCCCTTGACGTTCTGGCTCTTGATGGCTGTCAGCCAACCCGGCCCACCGGCCTGCGAATGCGAGAACAGGATGCCTGGGCCCGTCTTGTCGAACAGCGCGGCCAGGGCATCCGAGATCACGCCGGCGTCATAAGGACCGGTGTTCGGGGTGACGGAACGGAAGAACTGATCCAGAGTCTTCGGCTTGCGGTCGAACTGGACATTGTCGAAGTAGTTGGGCCACTTGCCGATTCGGAACTGGTCGAAGAACAGCTGATCGAGCGGCGTGGGCTCGATGGTCGCCGCAACGGTGCTGTTGCCTGCACGGCCACGACGCGGCTGATCGACAAGGTAGACCGAGAAGCCTCGACGCAGAAAGAGGGTTTGAAAGCCTTCACGACCGTCCGAGGTGGTTTCCCAACTTCGCGCGGACTGGTATGCGCCGTGCAGCATGACGATGGGCAAGGGCTTGGGGTTCGGCGGCACCTGGTAGAAGGCATACAGGTGATCGCCGTGCAGGGTCTGTCCTTCGGCTGTCGGCGTGTTGTTGTTGTAGGTGCCGGCCTTACTGAGCACCTTTCCGCCGACCGCGAAGCTGCCCTGCTCCTGGATCACGAGCGGGCTACCTGGCCGCATCGAGCCCGTGGGAGGAGTCGTACAGGCCATCAGTGAGGTCAGCGTCAGGACGCCCAGCAGGGTCTTGGCAAGTTTCATGTTCATTTTTCCTGCGCTGCGGGCAGCGCCTGTGTCAGCGCATCTTTCGCGCGGTCGGCGGCTTGCTTCTGGCCATGGTCGGCGAGAAACTGTGTCAGCTGCTGCAACTGAGCCGCCGTCAGGCCCACGCGCAGGCTGGCCCGCATGTGGGAGCGCAACTGCGCCTCGACGCCCGGCGTCGCGGCCAGCGCGCCGACGGTGGCGAGTTCGCGGCTGCGCCAATCGAGGTTGTCACGCTCGAAGATGTCGCCGAATAGGTGCGTCTGTAGAAACTGATTGATGACCGGCGCAAAGTCCATCACCGCGCCCGTCACCGGCGCACCCGAGATGCGCGTCTGGTTGGCCGTGCCCACGATGCGCAGTTCGTCGCCAGTCGGCACAGTGCGGCTGGGCTCGCGGCCCGGCGCGTCCTGGATGCCGCGCTTCTTCCGCGCCTCCGTGAGCTTGAGCAACTCGCCCAGCGCGTTGAGGCTTTTCGGAAAACCGACATAAGCGTAGAGCTGCACCAGGGTCTCCTTCGCCTCGCTGACCGTCAGGCCGGCGTCCAGCCCTTGGTTCAAGCTGGCGTTGAGACCGGCCATGTCGCTGGTGGCCATGAAGGCGGCGATCAGCGGAATCGCCTGCTGCCTGGCGGTCAAGGTTTGTGGGTTGACTTGCGATGGGATCTCGCCTTGCGGTTGCGTGCTTTGCGTGCCGAGAGCAGAGGCTGCTGCGTACTGCGCATCCGTCACCTTCTCCATCCAGGTGACGCTCTTGCCATCGATCGAAGCGCCCATCGCCAGATGGGTCATGGCGGTGTCGGGCGCCGCACCGTGCCAGTGTTTGACGCCAGGCGGACACCAGACCAAGTCGCCGGGGCGGAGTACCTGCGCGGTCTTGCCCCATTCCTGCGTCAGGCCGACCCCGGCGGTCACCACCAGGCGCTGCCCCGCAGGGTGCGTATGCCAAGCCGAACGCGCACCAGGATCGAAGGTCACGTAGGCGAGCGATGCGTTGATGGACTCATTGGGAGCGAACAGAGGATCGACACGCGCTCGCCCCGTGAAGTTTTCAGCAGCTCCATACGTCGCGGCTCGCTCGCCCGCGCGGGTGATCTGCTGGACAGTCGCTGCGGCCGAGTTGCCTGGTTGCGCCTGGACATCGGCTGAACGGGCCATCGGTGTGGTGGCGCAGATGGCAAAGCAAATGAAAAGCGATTTGTACATGGAGGACATCCTTGCCTCGGGCTCAAAGGTCGAGCTTCCGCTCGCTCATCCACTTCACCATGGCCGGATCCCGGTGCGAAAAGAAGCTGCTCGTGCCGGTCTCGAGCGCGGCGATCCGGGCGACATCCTCGTCGTCGAGCTGGAAATCGAAGACATCGATGTTCTCAGCCATCCGCTCCTCGCGAACCGACTTGGCCAGCGCGCCGATGCCGCGCTGCACGAGCCAGCGCAGGACGACCTGGCCGACCGACTTGCCGTACTTGCCGCCGATGGCCGTCAACACGTCGTTGTGAAGGAGGTTGTTGCGGCCTTCCGCAAACGGCGCCCACGCTTGTGCCTGCACGCCGTTCTCCTTCATGGACGTCACGCTCTCTTCCTGCTGAAGGAAGGGGTTCACCTCCACCTGATTCACAGCCGGCGCGATCTCGTTGAACGCCATGATGTCCATCAGGCGGTCCGGATGGAAGTTGCTGACGCCGATGGCGCGCAGCTTGCCGGCCCGGTAGGCTTCCTCCATGGCTCGCCAGGAGCCGTGCACGTCGGCAAAGGGCTGGTGAATGAGGTAGAGGTCCAGGTAGTCAAGACCGAGGCACCTCAATGACTTGTCGATGGCCGCCTGCGTGCGCTCGAAGCCGGTGTCCTGAACCCAGAGCTTGGACGTGACGAAGAGCTGCTCCCGCGGCACGCCGCTCTGACGCAGGCCGCGCCCGACAGCGTCCTCGTTCATGTACGAGGCGGCCGTGTCGATCAGGCGGTAGCCGGTCTGGATGGCGTCCATGACGCATTGCTCGCACTGCTTGGCATCGGGGATCTGGAAGACGCCGAAGCCGACGATCGGCATCTGCAGGCCGTTGTTCAAGGTGACGTGTTGCATGCTTGCTGCTTTCGGTTATCTGGGTTTGGGTGACGGGCCGGCCAGCCATGTGTTGACGAGATCCATCGTCTTTCGTTCCTGGTCCGCCTGTGTCGCGAAGGCGGGTTGCAGTCGCGCGCCGGACGCATGGCTTGCGATGACGCGCTGGCTGTTGCCCAGCCCGTAGCCGCCATGGGTGATGAAGGGGATGAGCGCTTTGCCGCGCAGGTCATGCGCGGACAGGAAACTGAGAATCACCGGAGGCGCGGTCTCGCCCCAGATCGGCAGGCCGAGGAAGATCGTGGCGTAGCGTTCGAGACCAGGCACCTTGGCCTTCAGCGCGGGCTCGATCCCCTTGTCCCGCTCCTGGCGCGCCTGTTCGACCGTCGCCAGATAGTCATCCGGATAGGGTGTGGCTGGCAGGATCTCGAAGAGGTCCGCGGCGAAGGCGCGTTGGATCAACCCGGCGACAACGCGTGTGTTGCCCGATCGCGAGAAGTAGGCGACGAGCATGGGTTTGTCGGGCCGCGCAACGCCCTGAGCAAAGGCCGAAACGCTCATCGCGCTGCCCACGGTGACGCCGGCCACGGCAGTCAGAAGCTCGCGACGGGTCAGGTTCGGATGAGGTTTCATCGTTTGCGCTCCGCCGCTGACGCAGGACCGACGAGGGACTTCTCGTCCATTGGCCGCAAGGGCATGCCAGGGCCTCGGCTCGCCGCCGACTCCCAGAAGCGAACGGCGTCGTCGATCCAGCCCTGCGCCGCCGTGCCGTTGCCCAGGCCGAAGCCGTGCCCGAGCCCCGGGACCTTTCGGTAGGCCACCCTCACGCCGGCGCGTTCGAGTGCGGCCAGCCGGCGCTCCATCACGGCCGGCGGCGAGATTGGGTCGTGCTCGCCGACGACGACGAAGGTCGATGGTTCCTCTTCCAAATTTCCTGACGTGTCGGTGTGGCCGGTGTAGGCCATCACAACGGCGGCTGGACGGGGAATCTGCTCGGCCCCGAAGCGCGCCGCACCAGGCGAGCCGATCGCTGCCGCCATCCGCGCACCGGCCGAACTGCCCCACAGCGAGTAGCCCTCCGTGCGCACCTGCAAGGCCTGGGCCTGGCGGAAGATCGTCGACAACGCTGCAGCCAGGTCTTCGGTCGCCGCGGTACCGCCTTGCCCGACGCGGTAGCGCAGCACGAAGGCGTTGAAGCCGTGCCGGTTGATGGCCAGTGCGTACGGCAGTCCCTCGTGCACCGTGGCGACGTACGAGAACCCGCCGCCCGGTGCGATGACCGCAAAGGCCGCTCCAGGCCGGCCGCGCAGGAAGAACAGACCCGTGTCGGCCTTCGTCGGGTCACGCGCCTTCTCGGCCGGCGAGTAGATGTCGATGAACACGCGACGCCCTGCGCCCGCATCGTCGATCAGCCGGTTCAGCCCGGCGACCACATCTCCTGCGTGGACCTGCGTGTGGTACGGCAGCAGCGATGCGAAGTCACTCAGACGGGTCTTGCGGTCGACCTCGGTTTCGCTGCGCGGCAGCAGCAGCTGTGCGTACCCAGCGAGCGCCGGATGGTCGAGCAGGTCGCCCAGACGGTCATTGGGAGCGAGTTGCGCCATCGCCGAACCAGCGCAGCAAGCCAGCACCATCGACGCCACCCAGCCGCGTGCCGGCCGCATCACCGCTTCGGCGGCGCCTCGACGCCCGTGGCGGCGAGCACCGGTGGCGACAGGCGCGCGCCGCGGATCGGAATCGCCGAAAGGGCCGCATCGAGATCGGCCCGTTCCGCCGCGCTGAAAACGATCCGCGCCGCGCCGACGTTCTCCTCGAGGTGCGCCACATTGGTGGTGCCCGGAATCGGCACGATCCACGGCTTGCGCGCCGCCAGCCAGGCCAGCGCGATCTGCGCCGGCGTCGCGTTCTTGCGCTGCGCCCAGCTGCGGACCAGGTCCACCAGCGGCATGTTCGATGGCAAGGCATCGGGCGCGAAGCGTGGCACGCTGGCGCGGAAGTCCCGCTCGCCGAAGCGGCTGCCGGCGCTGATGGTGCCGGCCAGGAAGCCCATGCCCAGCGGGCTCCAGGGCACGAAGCCGATGCCCAGCTCCTCGCACAGCGGCAGCACCTGGGCCTCGGGGCCACGCCACAGCATCGAGTATTCGTTCTGGATCGCCGCCAGCGGGTGCACGGCATGCGCGCGGCGGATGGTCTGCAAGCCGGGCTCGGACAGACCCCAGTGCAGCACCTTGCCCTGGGCGACCAGGTCCTTGATCGTCCCGGCCACGTCCTCGATCGGCACCTGCGGATCGACGCGGTGTTGGTACAGCAGGTCGATGCGGTCGGTGCGCAGGCGGCGCAACTGGCCCTCGACGACGCGACGGATGTGATCGGGGCGGCTGTTGGTGCCGCCGCGCCGCGCGCCGGTCTGCGGTTCGATGTCGAAGCCGAATTTGGTCGATACGACCACGCCATTGCGCCGGCCCTGCAGCGCCTCACCCAGGATCTCCTCGGACATGAAGGGTCCGTAGACCTCGGCGGTGTCGAACAGCGTGACGCCGATGTCCACCGCGCGACGGATCAGCGCGATCGCCGCCTGCCGGTCGGTGCTGCTGGCATAGAGGTCGTTCACCGCCTGCGGGGTGCGGCCCGGATGCCACTGGACGCCCATGCCAATGGGAAAGACCTCCAAGGGCCCAAGGCGGCGCCGCACGGCGGACGAAGTGCCGGTGGCCGGCGCGGCGCAGGCCGACAGCAGCCAAGGCGCCACGCCGAGCGCGGCGGCAGCGGCCAGCCACTGGCGGCGGGGGTTTGGATGGACGGGTGGTTGGTTCATGGCGGGTCTCCTGATCGTTCGGAGGCAGTCTAGGCAAGCTACTGGCATGTGAATAGCGCCAAGTCGCTTGATGGATTGGCAAGCAGAAGCGGACAATTCACACCGGACACCTCATCATGGCCATCAACGAACTGCGCGCCATCTCCACCTTCGTGACGGCTGCCGAGCTCGGCAGCCTGCGCAAGACCGCAGCCGCGCTGAACATCAGCCCGCAGGCGGCGAGCCAGGCGCTGGTGCAACTCGAGCAGCACCTGAACGTGCGGCTCTTTCACCGCACGACGCGCTCAATGGCCTTGACCGACGAGGGCCGGCGCTTCCTCGAGGAAGCGCAGCCGGCCTTGGTGGGCCTTCAACGCGCGGTACGGTCCGCGAAACAGGCCAAGGACGAGATTGCCGGGCCGCTTCGCATCGTCGGGCCGCGCTCGACCTTTCAGCCGGTGCTTTGGGCGCTCATCGACGAGTTCTGCCAGCGCCACCCGGGCGTGGTGCCCGACGTGCAGCTGGAGGACCGCGTAGGCAATTGGGTGGAAGACCGGGTCGACGTGGGCTTCCGGCTCGGCCTGTCGCCGCAGGAAGGGCTGATCGCCCGGCGCCTGTTGCCGGTACAGCTGATCGTCTGTGCTTCGCCCGCGTACCTCAAAACCCATGGCGCACCCGAAACGATCGCCGCACTGCAATCACACCGCTGCAGCGCGTTCCGCAATCCGGGGACGGGCCAGGTCGTTCCCTGGCGCCTGAAATCGGGTAACGACGAAGTCCAGCAACCGGTGGTGCCAGCGATCTGCACCAACGACGAGATACTGGAGTTGCACGCCGTGCTCGCAGGGCGGGTGCTGGGCCAGCTCGCGGGGCTGACCGCCGCCCCGTACATCCGCGCCAAGCAACTGGTGCCCTTGCTCGTCGATCACATTCCTGACCGCTACAGCTACTTCGTCTACTACGGCAGCCGCAACGCCCAGCCGGCGCGAGCACGCGCCTTCATCGAGCTCGTGCTCGAGCGGCTCATCGGCAACACAGAGTACGTGTTAAGCATGAAGGAACTGCGAGCCGCAGGACGCGGGGCCCGGGCGGCGTCGCCGTGATCGACGGCTGTCGCCAGAGTGCAGAGTTGCTTTCCGGTCGATCGCACTGGCTCGCGGCTTTCAGATGCAGCCGTTGATCGGCAATCTGTCCTCGTCGGCCGTCACGGCCCGGTAGCGAGGGAGGCCGACGACCTCTGAGATTTTCGACAAGGTCGGCGAGCCTTCGCTCCCAAGGCAAGCCGGTCGGTCGTCGTAAGTTTCGCCACGGGCGCCTTTGGGTCGTTGTGAGACGGTCAGTGAGCCCTGCCGGCTGCCCAGTGCGCTCGCAGGCCCCTCGGGCAGTTGCTACGGCGAGCAGGCATGACGGTCGACGCGCCTGGACCAGTCCAATATGCAAAGGGTCCCTCCCCGCGGGGAGCGGGGAGGGACCAAAGCCGCTGTCACGCGGCGAGCTTCGTATCCTCGGCATCCATGCGGCTGGCGCCCGCCGAGTCCTTGTCGAGGTCGAGTTGGCGCTGCAGGCGGCGCTGCCGTGCGAGGAGGTCCGCCAGGCGACCCTCGTGCTCGAACGGGCGTTCGAGTTCGATCCGCAGATCGGCCAGTCGCTTGCCGCGCACGTCCAACTGCTGGCGCGCTGCGTCGCGCTCCGTCGGCACCGACGCCAGCGCCGCGAGCAGCGCCGCCGCCAGGCCCTGGGCCGTCTGGTACACATCGGCGTCGTACCGGCAGTGCCCTTCCAGGTACAGGCCGGGAACGGTGTCGCCCCGGCTGGGGCGCAGTCCCAGATCGAAGCCGGCGAACCGGCCGACGCGCTGCTCGACGCTGGCTTGCGCGGCCTTCGCCGCACGCACCAGCTGGCGCAAGCCTTCGCCGACCGCCTCCGAGCCGACCCGCACCTGGCCGGCCAGCTCAACGCGCATGTCTCCGGCCGAGGCCTGCTCCGCGCGCTCACAATCCTGCTCCAGCAACGCCAGCTTGCGTTCCAGCGCCTCGATCAACATCGGCAGCCGTGCCACCTCGCTCTCGTTCGCATAGCGCTGGTTGCGCCACACCGAGAACAGTGTCGACAGCCTGGCCACCTCGGCGTCCACGCCGGCCTTCTCGATCACGAGCGGGTTGCCCGAGGCCAGCGCCTTCACTTCGGCGTACGACAGCGCCGCCAGTTCCATGTCCTCGATCGAACGCAGCCCCTTGTCACCGCTCATGACCTGAGCGATGAAACGCGCCTTGGTCTCCAGGGCCTGCCACATGTAGCTGTCGAAGCTGCCTTCGGTGACGTAGCGGAAGATCTCCACGTCCTCGCACTCGTTGCCCTGGCGCAGGATGCGCCCTTCGCGCTGTTCCACGTCGCAGGGCCGCCAAGGGGCGTCCAGGTGGTGCAGCGCCGCCAGCCGGGTCTGCACGTTGGTGCCGATGCCCATCTTGGCCGTCGATCCGAGCAGCACCCGCACCCGGCCTTCGCGCACGGCCTTGAACAGCGTGGCCTTCTGCGCGTCGGTGTCGGCGTCGTGCACGAACGCGACCTCGGTTGCCGGCACGCCGGCATCGGCCAGCCGCTGCTTCAGGTCATCGTAGACGCTGAAGGCCTTGCCTTCCTTCGGCGACGACAGGTCGCAGAACACCAGCTGCGCGCCGCGGAAGGCATCGGTGCGTTGCCACACCGCAAGCACCTCGCCGACACACGCCGCCACCTTGCCCTGCACGTCGAAACGCGCACCCGGCGCCACCAGCCGGAAGTCCAGCGCGGCCTTGCGGCCGTCGGTGGTCACCGCGAGCATGTTGTCCTGCTGCGGCTTGACGCGGCCCATGCGGATCGCCTCCGCACGCTCGATCAGCGTGCGCACGTAGGCTTGCAGCGCGGTGCTGGCCGGGCAGGCCACGATGCGCGGTTTGCCGCCACGCAGCGCCGGTACCGGCAGCTTGAGCATCTCCGCGGTGCGGATGTCGGCCACTTCGCCGAACACCGCCATCAGCTCGGGCACGTTGATGAAGCGCGCAAAGCGCGTGTTCATGCGGTAGCCGCTGCCGTCGGGCGCGATCTCGAGCGCCGTGACGCTCTCGCCGAAGGTGGCCGCCCAGGCGTCGAACTGCTGCAGCCCCAGCGCTTCCAGCCTTCTCGGCTGCAGCTCGTGGCCGTTGCTCTCCTGGCGGATGCGGCCGATGCAGAACTCGGGCCGTGCCGCGTACCACTGGTTCAGCTGCAGGTAGCGCTCGCCGCAGCGTGGATCGCGCAGCGACTCGGGCACCACGCTCAGGCCCAGCCAGGGCTGCTCGTCGGCCTCGCCCTCTGGCCTCGCTCCCCGCTTGCGCAGGAACAGGATGTCGGCCTGCACGTCGGTCGACGCGATCTCGGCGAAGGCGCCGCGCGGCAGGCGGATCGCACCGATCAGCACCGCCTGCGACGCGAGGTAGCGCCGCACGGTGTCGTCCCAGGCATCCATCGTGTGGCTGCTGGTGATGAAACAGGCCAGCCCACCGGGCCGCAGCAGATCGAGCGCGCGGCCGAGGAAGTAGTTGTGGATGCTGAAGCGGCCATAGGGCCGGTTGCTCGAATCGGCCACCTTGTAGGCGCCGAAGGGCACGTTGCCGATCGCCAGGTCGTACCAGTTGTCGGCCAGCGGCGTCTTCTCGAACGCACCGATGCGCACGTCCGCGCCGCTGACGCCGTACAGCGCCCGCAGCATCCGGCCCGACAGCCGGTCGATCTCGATGGCAGTCACCGTGCATTGCTCGGCCAGCGCCGCTGGCATCGCGCCGAGGAAGTGGCCGATGCCGGCACTCGGTTCGAGCACACGGCCTCCGTTGAAGCCAAAACCTTGAACCGCCCGCCACATCGCCGCGATCACCGCGACCGGGGTGTAGTGGCTGTTGTTCACCGACGCGAGCGCCGAGCTGTGGTCGTCGGCGTCGAGCGCGTTGCGCAGTTGCGCGGCGCGGCGCGACCAGGCCGGCTCCGGTGCTTCGAGGTTGAAGCTCGCGGGCAGACCACCCCAGCCGGTGTAGCGAAGCAGCATGTCGCGCTGGTTCGCGTCGGGTTCGCAACCCGACGCGTCGAGCGTGCGCAGGGTCTGGATTGCGGCCAGGTTGGCCTCGAACTTGGCGACGGCGCCACGCGGGATGTCGAGCCCGCCGGCCGACAGTGGTGGCCACGGGCGCCGCGCGGCGCTGGGCATCGGCGGCTCGCTCGGCCGCCACAACGGCTGTGGTGCGCGAGGCTCGTGTTCCTCTTCACCCGGCTCGTCGTCGAGCGGCGGATCGGGAGGGACGGGAGGGAATGGAGGCAAGGGCGGCGCGAAGGCCGCGGCAGGCTCCGGCTCGAAGCCGGGCAGCCAGGAACAGGGCTCGGGAATGCGAGTCATGGGGGTCTCCGTGGGGGCGACGGAGACGCACCTGCCCCCGCGGGGAGATGGCTCCCCGTCAGGGTGGATGGATGGCCCACCGGATGCGCGGACGCATGGGTGGGTGGCTCTGGTGCCGCGCGAGGCGGCGATCAATCAGTCAGTTGCGGTGTCGGTGTGCCGCGGGCATCGGGCTCCAGCCGGAGCACGAAGGGGCTTGGAAGGCGGGTATCGACCGCGGCGCCGACGCAAGTCGGGGCTGGGCAGGCTGATGCCTGCGAGTAGCCCTTGCACTGTGCGCGAAGACCTGCGGGTCCAATCGCGCAACCACCGTTTGCCACTGCAAAGCTTCGCCCGCGGGGTCGGCGTGCGGTGGCGATGGATCGGATCGGTTCAATCCAGCAAGCACGTCGCGCCCGCGATCCCTGAAGCCGCCTGGCACTTGATGACGCAGTTCCTCATGGGAACCTGAATCCACAGGCCAATGTCGCGCCCGCCCTCATGCAGGAGCCCCCATGAAACTCTCGAAACAGGAGCTGGAAGCCGTGATCGCGGCTTCGCCTCGCACCTTTGTTCCCTTCAACAAGCTCGTGCTGTCGCCGACCTACCAGGCGCGGCCCGAGAACCCCGCGGCGCCGCTGCAGCTCGCCGAACTGGCCGCGTCCATCGAAGCTGCGGGCCTGCTGCACAACCTGATCGTCGTGCGCGGAGGGCGTGGGGTGCACGAGGTCTGTGCGGGCGGCCGGCGCTTGCGCGCGATGGCGCTGCTCGTGGAGCAGGGCCGGTGGGCCGAGAACCAGCCGGTGCCCGTGCTCGTGGTGCCGGCCGAGCAGGCGCTGATGGCCAGCCTGATCGAGAACGTCGAGCGTGAGGCCCTGAATGCGGCCGACGAGTTCGCGGCCTTCGCCCGGCTCATCGACAGCGGCCGGTCGGTCGAGGACGTGGCGGCAGCCTTCGGCGTCACGCCGCAGGTCGTGAAGCGCCGGCTCAAGCTGGCGGCGGCGTCGCCCGCGCTGCTGACGCTGTTTCGCGAAGGCGGGATCGGGCTGGACTGCCTGATGGTGCTGGCCTCGATCGACGACCCGGCGCGGCAGGAGCAACTGTGGCAGCAACTGCCTGAATGGAACCGCAGTGCGGACCAACTGCGCCGGCTGTTGACCCGGGGCGAGGTCGAGTCGGATCGCGACGGCGTGGCGATCTTCGTGACGGTGGCCGCCTACGAAGCCGCGGGCGGCCCCCTGCGGCGTGACCTGTTCAGCGACGACGGCAGGGCCTACCTGCAGGACGCCGCGGTGCTCGAACGGCTGGCGGTGGACAAGTTGCAGCAGCCGGCGCGCGAGGCCGCCGCCGAAGGCTGGAAGTGGGTCGATGTGCGTGCTCGGTACGTCTACGAGGACTACGTGCGTCACGGCGAGGTGCGGCGCGCACGCCGGGCGCCGAGCACCGAAGAGGCGGCGCGCCATGCGCAACTGGACGCCGAACTGGAAGCGCTGCACACGCGCATGGAGGCGATGGCGGACGACGACGGCGACGAGAACGAGTACGCTGCGCTGGAAGCCGACGACGAACGGCTGCAAGCCGAACTGAACACCATCGACGAAGCACTCGCGGTGTTTCCGGCGGACCTGATGGCGCAGGCCGGCTGCGTGGTGTTCGTGGGATCGCGGGGAACGGTCGAGGTCAAGCGCGGGCTGGTCCGGCCGGAGGATCGTGATGCGGTCGTGCAGGCCGCGCGGCAGGCCACGAGCGGCGAGTCGACCACGGGCACCGCGCTCGTGAGCTTGCCCAAGGGCGGCGCCCGCGCAGTGCATTCCGAGAAGCTGATGCGCAGCCTGACTGCGCACCGCGTCGCGGCGATCCAGGCCGAGTTGCTGCTGCGGCCTGACGTGGCCCTGGCCGCGCTCACGGCCCACTTGGCAGCGAAGCTGCTCAAGGACGGCTTCCACCGCTACCGCGGCGGCGATGATGCGATGACGGTGAGCGCGAGCGAGACGCACGAAGGGCTGCGGCGCGAGTCCGCGGACATGGCCGAGGCCGAAGCATGGAAGCTGATGGAGCAAACGCGCATTGAATGGACCGCGCGACTGCCGACTGACGGCGCGGTGTTGCTGCCCTGGCTGCTGGCGCAGGAGCGCACCACCGTCGTCGAACTGTTGACCTTCCTCGTCGCCGCGAGCGTCACCGGGGTCGATGGCACCGAGCGTGAACGCCAGAGCACGGACGCGCTGGCCCAGGCGCTCGGGCTCGACATGCGGCGCTGGTGGAAGGCCAGTGCCGCCTCGTACTTCAGCCATGTTTCGAAGGCGACGACGCTGGCCGCAGTGACCGAGGCCGCTGGTGCCAACGCCGCCGCGCCTCTGACCGGGCTGAAGAAGGATGGCACTGCGGCGGGTGCCGAGCAGGCGCTGGCCGCGACGGGCTGGCTCCCGCGTTGCCTTCGGACCTTGCCGCAGCGGCCCGGCGTGGTCAGCACGCAGCTTGACCGCGAGGACGCAGGCGGCGAGTCTGGCGAAGAACAGGGAAGGGAGGACGCGGCCGACGAAGTCGCGCCGTGATCGCCAGCCAGTAAGGCGGGCTTCAGTGAAGCACGCCGCCCGCCTGCGTCAAGGCCGTCTCGGGATCCAGCATGAGCGGCACGGCAAACAGGTCGTGGTCGCCGGGGATGTCGAACGGCGCAATCTCTTCGCTCATGTGCCGCAACAGGCCCGGCAGATGGTCGAGCATCCACCGCTTGGCGCTGTGGCGAGCCGCTGGCGTCGCCCGCGGAAGCCACGGGCACCAGATGCCGAACGGCGTCTGGCGGATGTCCAGCTCGAGCCCCACGGTTGGCCGGCGGATCGCTGCAATGGCGAATCTGGCGCTGGCTGCCGGATCCTCTTCCACATGGCCGAAGGCCGTGACCATCGCCCCAGCCCAGAACGCCGTGCGTGGTGCGTCGTCGAGCAGGGTGGGCACGATCAGCTCCCAGACCAGGCTGCCGCCCGTGTCCCATTCGAGCAGCCACAGCGACGGAGTCAATGCGCGAATCCCTGCCCGCTCCATCGGCGGCAGTTGGTGCGCGAGATTGGCGGGCGTCCAGGGACTCACCAGCGGTGAGTCGATGTAGATGCCGTTCAGCGACTCCGGATCGTGACGGCCGGGGAGCCGCTCGAACAGGGCATGGTCGTGCGTGACCGCCGCCGCGATGCCATCGCGCAGTGCTTTGGACCAGACGCGGGCCAAGGGCTCGCATCGCGTAACCGACAGGGCGGGCTTGTCGAACAGATCGGGGGCGACGAGTGCATCCGCGTCGAACGGCATTGGCAGCGCCGGCGGAAGCCTGAAGGGCAGCTTGTAGGGCTTCATGGTGGCCTCGAATCAGAGAGTGGAAGTGGCGGGGTCGGCCACCGACGGGACGTCGGGTTCGGTGGTCGCGGACGGGGCAGTTCGGCCGGCGAGCCGGCTGGCGGTTTGCTGCGCATAACCGCGGACAAACCTAAATAAGCGTTCGTGATCTGCGGCCGGCCATGGCCAAGCAGGGCGGACACGTGTTGCCGCGCGGTGCTGTCGGCGTCCGCCGTGACGCCCTGGCCGCCGGCCACCGGGGGCAGCACGCCGGTCAGCTCGGCGTAGCGGCTGGCCGCGAACTGGTGTCGCAGGCCATGCGGAACCACGCGCAGATCACGCTTCGTGATGCCGAAGCGCTCCATCACGTAGCGCAACCGGCGCAGCGCCTGGACCAGCGTCAGATTCGGGTCGCCGATGCTGCCCTGTTTGCCTTTGGCGACGTGGCACGCGTAGGTTATGGCATGGCGGCACAAGGCATCGTCGATCGGGACGTAGCGCTGTCGCCCGCCTTTAGTGCCGCGGTGGGTGTCGAGGTACTGGACCGCTCCGCTCCCGTCCTCCCCGCCCGATCCTGAATCGCCTTTGGCCTGGCGCGCCGTCGCCACGTCAACGTGCGGGCGCAGCATCAGGCTCTCCTTGAACCGCAGCCCGAAGGCAAGCATCAACCAGAGGCTGGCCGCCGCATGCACGTCGTAGTCCTCGACATCGCGGATCACCGACGCGACATCAATGCCCAGCGCGCGCCATGACTTGTCGGTCGTCGTGATGCCGCTGCGCCGGTACAGCGCCGGGTCGTCGAAGTAGGCCCCGATGGGTTTGAGCAGCTTGGGCTTGCCAATCCAGCGGGTGAAGGTTTTGAGGTGCGAGTAGTAGGTCGGGATCGTGCCCGGCGCCAGGCGGCCGGCCTTGGCTTCGGCGCACCAGTGCGCCAGCACGAAATCGGCATGGCGTCCGCTGAACGAGCGCGGGTCGAGCTTGAAGGCCTTGACCGGGTTGTGGTGCAGGAAGCGGAACACCCACACGCAGAGCCGGCCGCGCGACTGGGCAGTGCGATGCCCGATGTTCTTGGCCTTTACGGCGTGCTGCCAGTTGTGCCGGCGCAGGATCAGCGCCAGCACGTGCATGCACCGCTGCGGCTGCAGCGGCAGGGTGTCGAGATCGACGGTCAGTGGATCAGTTCGGGACATGGCGACCTCCGGGTGCCGGTGAATCGAAAGGGATGGCCCGCTGAGAAACCGACAGGTGCCGGGCCAGGCATCGAGTCGATTGCGCGTCCCCACGCGCGGTTGCCTAGGGTTTGGACGGCAGCGCCGTCCAGGCCTTCGTAAAAGTGATCGCCTTGCACACGGTGCGTACACGCGTGGCTGTCCGCTCGGGGCGGACCGCGACGCCAGCTCGGCATGAGCCGAGGGCGGGCGCGGCAGGATGTGCGGGCGTCACCCGTACGTCGGCCCATCGAGGGGCCGCACGCGGATGTTCCAACCGGACCGAAAGGCACCACCGCAGCCAACGCGGTGGGCGGTCCGTTCACGCAGGTCCCGCGGACACCGGTCGAGCCGGTGCGGCGTGGGTCGCGGTCGCTCGAGGCGGCCGCGGCGCGTGATGCTGGAACGTCAGGGGAAGAGAGGCAGGTGCCCGTGGGCACGCCGCAATCCACGGCCTCGCGGGCTATGGCGGCTGGTGGGTGAACTTGGCGGATCGAGTCCGCACGGATCCGGGGCTCCAGGCCCTTGGCGACCGAGGTCACCGCAACTGTTGGGGCTTCCTTCGACGCGGCCACTGTGTGCTGCGCCCGGTGTGGAAGCTACCGGCTTGACGCACCGCCATCATGTGCCAGCGCGACGCGGACCTCAAGCTCGAAATGTGCCGATGAGCGCGCCGTGATCGAGGTCGGCCCGTCCAGCGAGAGGGGTTGACAAGCCTTTCTGCTACCTCTGCCTCCGAAGGACCGGGAAAGAACGATCTGGCGGGGCATAGGCGCGACTGCGGCACTTGACGGGATCCAGACGGGTGCGACCGTGGAGTGACTTGCGGAAGCGGCGTCGCGGCTGCGGAGAGGTGGGATTGCAGCGAGAGCCGTGTTCCACCGCGGTCGCCGTCGCGAGCGACCTGATCGCGATAGCGCGGCAGCTTCGACGGTCTTCCGCGTGGGTGCGAGCCATCGGCCGTCCGATGCTGGGCGGTCTTCACTGATCTGTTGGAGGAACACCATGACAGCAGTCGTCAGAGCCATCGACGTCGGCTTCGGCTACACCAAGTTCACGACGGGCGGGACCGCCGCCGACATCCGCTGCGCCAGCTTCCCGTCATTGGCCTGCCTCAGCACGCGCGACCCATCGACATCCCTGGGCGCGGAACGCCGGCGGACGTTTGCGATCCCGATCAAGGGCGTCTTCTACGAGGTGGGCCCGGACGTGGCGCTCGCGGGCGACGGATTCCGCGCCACGCAGATCCACCATCGCTACATCGACACGCCCGAGTACCTGGCGCTGGCGCGCGGCGCCATGCGCTCGATGAAGGTGGAACACATCGACCTGCTCGTGGTCGGCTTGCCCGTGGCGACGTTTGCCGCCGATAAGGCCGCGCTCGAGAAGTTGATGATCGGTCGGCACGACGTGGGCGGCGGCAAGGCGGTGCAAGTGCGCAAGGCGTTGGCCATGGCCCAGCCGCACGGCGCGCTGATCGACTATGCGGACCAGCACGACCGCGTGCTCGCCATGCAGGACGAACAGAGCCTGGTCATCGACCCCGGCTCGCGCACCTTCGACTGGCTGGTGGCCCGCGGCATGAAGCTGTCGCACAAGCGCAGCCATTCCGTCGACCGCGGCGTGGCGGACATCCTGAACCTCATCGCGGACGACGTGAGCGTGGAGATCGGTTCGCCCTACACCGGCCTGGACAGCATCGACCACGCGCTGCGGACCGGCAAGGCGTTGACCGTGTACCAGAAGACCTACCAGCTCTCGCGGATGAGACCGATGGTCGAGAGCATCGCCCGGCAGGCCGTCGCAGCCATGATGCGGCGCATCGGCCCCGCCTACGACGTGCGCAATGTGATCCTCGTCGGCGGCGGTGCGTTCCTGTTCCGCAAGGCGGTCAAGCAGGCTTTCGGATCGCACGAGGTGCTGGAGGTCAAGGAGCCGGTGTTCGCCAACGTGCGCGGGTATCAGATCGCAGGCTCCAACTATCTGGCTGCGGCCGCACAAGGCGCTGCCGTTGCGGTGGCCGAAGGGGGCAGGGCATGAGTGCCGTCGACATCAAGGTGGATCAGAGCGTCAGGCTGCTCTTCGAGATGTCGCGCGACGACAACCCACGGCTGTTCGACGACCTGATGCGATTCAACAAGGGACCCAAGCGCGTCAACCGGCTGCGGTTCCTCGCCCACGAAGGCCTGCTGGCGCAGCAGTGGCTTCTTGGCATGACCGTTCAGGCGCAGGCGCCGACGGCAGCCGCGCCGAAAGCGCCGCAGGGAGGCGTGGACCCGGCTGTGGCGCGCCAGACCAGCCAGGCGTTCGACGTCAGCGGCGGTTCGGAGGACTGATGGCACGTCGGCGCAAGACGAAAGACGCGGTCAGCGCCTCGGCGTTGTCGCAGATGGGGGTCTGTGAGCGGCTGGTCGTGTTCGAGCACCTCCACGGAAAGCAGCCGACACCTGGGCAGAGGGTGGCCCTGCAGCGCGGGCTGCGGGCGCATCGGCGATTCGCGTCAGAAGGCGCATCGGAAGAAGCGCGAAGAGGACGCTGCTTCATCGCCACGCATGTCTTTGGTGAAGGACCGGAGACACAGGTGCTGCGGCGGTTCCGCGATCGGTACCTTCGGCCCACGAGCGCGGGACGGCGCGTGATCCTCGCGTACTACCGGTCGGCACCGACCGTGTGCCGCGCGATGGAGAGGTGGCCGATGACGCGGTCCGCGGTGAGGGCGGTGATCAAGCCGTTGGTTTGGCTCGCCACCTGTCTGCTCGCCGATCAGGAGGGAAACCATGCCAGCGGCTGAGCTCTGGTTCCTTCTTGCGGGTTGCGTTGCCTGCGTGATGGCGGCCTGGGCTGCGACGTGCATTGTTCGCAAGCGCTCCGCGAGGGTGGGTCAATGGATGCCTGAGGCGTTGAAGGATCACACGCTCGCCTACTCGGAGCAGACGTTCAGGTCGGGTGACGACAGGCCGGTGGTAGCCCGGGTGGATCGCGCGTATCGAGCGCGCAACGGGCTGATCGTTTTGGTCGAACTCAAGACGCGACAAGCCGACAGGGTCCATCTGTCGGACATCATCGAACTATCGGCGCAGCGCGTTGCGCTGGAGCGCGAGACCGGGGAGACGGTTGCTGGCATCGGATGGGTCGTCGTGGAGCGTGCGTCCCGGCGAACGGCCCACCGCGTCACTCTTTTGTCGCCGCAGGCAGTTTCGGACCTTGCCTCGCGGCGCGATGCGCTTCTGGCGGGCACGGCATCGCCGAAGTACCCGGCTATGCCGGGAGTGTGTGCTTCGTGCGCCCACAGACGAAGATGCCGCCTTGGTGCTGATCTGTGACTTGGCCGAAGTAGCCGCTCTTCCGCGACGCCAAGCAGTTTCGCGTGCTAGAGTGTTTGCTCTAAGGTACGACTTGAGACGCAGTGAGTCGATGCGAGCCTTCCCCGCCAAATTTGGAAACGGTCGGGAAACGTGGGAGGGGGCTTCGGCGGAGAGCGTTATGCGACAAGGACTTGGACGCGATTTCCATGTACTGATCGACAACATGTGACGGTCCGCGCGCCGCTCGGGCGGCACGCCACGGCCCCTGGATCTTCGAGAGAAGAACCTGGGGCCGTTCTGTTTCTGCCGTGGGACTGCAGCACGTGCGCGCGCAAAAAAGCCCGCGCGAGGCGGGCTTTTCGGGCAGCCGTGCGGCGCGTCTCAGCTTGCGGTGGCAGAAGCTGAACGAACATCGGCTTGCGGCGCCACCTCAGTGCTGCTCGAGCCCGGAGTGTCTGCCGACGCGATGTTGTGCGCCAGTTGCCCCTTCGGCCCCTGCACGAGGTCATACGTGACCGTGCTGCCCTGCTTGAGGGTGCGAAAGCCCTCCATCTGTATGGCGGTGAAATGTGCGAACACGTCTTCGCCGCCGCTTTCGGGTTCGATGAAGCCGAATCCCTTCGCGTCATTGAACCATTTGACAGTCCCTCTAGCCATTCTCCACTCCGCTGTCTAGTTGTGGCGCGCATTCTGGGCAGGCCCTCGGCAGGGTGTCAAGGCGGTGACAGCCCGTATCCGAGCGGGGTGCGAACCCTAGTCGTGCAGTCCTTTGTGAAGCGCGGCGCTCGAATCCATGCCCGGCGTGAAGGATTTCGGCCTTGTTCTTGGCCTGCCCGACGCAATATCCAACACTGCGACTGCAACCAACCAACTCGATAGAATCGATTCATGCCAGTGGAGCCGCCATCTCCGCCAAATTCCCTGCCCGGGGATGCCAAGCCTGACGACGGTCAGGGCGCCGTCGTCGTCGAGCGGCAGCCGGCCAAGACCGAGCCGCCGCCGATGTACCAGGTGGTTCTGCTCAACGACGACTACACGCCCATGGAGTTCGTCGTGATGGTGTTGCAGGAGTATTTCAAACGCGACCTCGAAACCGCGACCCAGATCATGTTGAAGATTCACCATGAAGGGCGAGGTGTGTGCGGCGTCTATTCGAAAGATGTCGCCGCCACCAAGGTTGAGCTGGTGCTGGCTGCCGCGCGTCGCGGTGGTCACCCGTTGCAATGCATTATGGAGGCCGCATGATTGCCCAGGAGCTAGAAGTCAGCCTGCACATGGCGTTCGTCGAGGCGCGCCAGCAGCGGCACGAATTCATCACCGTCGAGCATCTGCTGATGGCGCTGCTCGACAACCCGTCGGCCGCGGAGGTGCTGCGCGCGTGTTCCGCCAACATCGACGATCTGCGCAAGAGCCTTGCGCAGTTCATCAAGGAAAACACGCCCACCGTCGGCGGTGCCGACGAGGTGGACACGCAGCCCACGCTGGGTTTCCAGCGCGTGATCCAGCGCGCGATCATGCACGTGCAATCGACGGGCAGCGGCAAGAAGGAAGTGACGGGCGCGAACGTGCTCGTGGCCATCTTCGGCGAGAAGGATTCTCACGCCGTGTACTACCTGCACCAGCAGGGCGTGACGCGCCTGGATGTGGTGAACTTCATTGCCCACGGCATCAAGAAGTCCGACCCGCCCGAGCCGGCGAAGTCGAACGAGAGCAGCCCGGGCGGCCCCGAGGGCGAGAAGGATGAGGGCGAAGGCAAGGGCTCGCCGCTCGACCAGTTCACGCAGAACCTCAACCAGCTCGCCCGCGACGGCAAGATCGACCCGTTGATTGGTCGCGAGCTTGAGGTCGAGCGCGTGATCCAGATCCTGTGCCGCCGGCGCAAGAACAACCCGCTGCTGGTCGGCGAGGCGGGCGTCGGCAAGACGGCCATCGCCGAAGGCTTGGCTTGGCGCATCACGCAGGGCGATGTGCCCGAGGTGCTGGCCGATGCCACCGTGTACGCGCTCGACATGGGTGCGCTGCTGGCCGGAACGAAATACCGCGGTGATTTCGAGCAGCGTCTGAAGGGCGTGCTGAAGTACCTGAAGGACCAGCCGAACGCGGTGCTGTTCATCGACGAGATTCACACGCTGATCGGCGCTGGCGCTGCATCGGGCGGCACGCTGGATGCGAGCAACCTGCTCAAGCCCGCCCTGAGTTCCGGCCAGATGAAGTGCATCGGCGCGACCACCTTCAGCGAATACCGCGGCATCTTCGAGAAAGACGCGGCGCTGTCGCGGCGCTTCCAGAAGATCGATGTGGTCGAGCCGTCGGTCGAGCAGACGATCGAGATTCTCAAGGGCCTCAAGTCGCGCTTCGAGGAGCACCACAGCGTGAAGTACGCGCTCGGTGCGCTGCAGGCTGCGGCCGAGCTGTCGGCGAAGTTCATCAACGACCGGCATCTGCCCGACAAGGCGATCGACGTGATCGACGAAGCCGGCGCCGCGCAGCGCATCCTGCCCAAGAGCAAGCAGAAGAAGACCATCACACGCAACGAGGTCGAGGACATCGTCGCGAAGATCGCGCGCATTCCGCCGCAAAGCGTGTCGAGCGACGACCGTTCCAAGCTCAAGAGCCTGGACCGCGACCTGAACAGTGTGGTGTTCGGCCAGGAGCCGGCAATCGAGGCGCTGGCCTCGGCCATCAAGATGGCGCGCTCCGGCCTCGGCAAGCCCGACAAGCCGATCGGCTCGTTCCTGTTCAGCGGCCCCACCGGCGTGGGCAAGACGGAAGTGGCCAAGCAACTCGCCTACATCCTCGGCATCGAGTTGATCCGCTTCGACATGTCGGAGTACATGGAGCGCCACGCGGTCAGCCGCCTGATCGGCGCGCCGCCGGGGTATGTCGGTTTCGACCAGGGCGGCCTGTTGACCGAGGCCATCACCAAGAAGCCGCATGCCGTGCTGCTGCTCGACGAGATCGAGAAGGCGCACCCCGATGTCTTCAACGTGCTGCTGCAGGTCATGGACCACGGCTCGCTGACCGACAACAACGGGCGCAAGGCCGACTTCCGCAACGTGATCATCGTGATGACCACGAATGCGGGCGCGGAGACGATGAACAAGTCGACGATCGGCTTCACCAACTCGCGCGAGCAGGGCGACGAGATGGCCGACATCAAGCGGCTGTTCACGCCGGAGTTCCGCAACCGGCTCGACGCGATCGTCAGCTTCCGTGCGCTGGACAAGGAGATCATCCTGCGCGTCGTCGACAAGTTCCTGCTGCAGCTCGAGAGCCAGCTCGCCGAGAAGAAGGTCGATGTCACCTTCACCGATGGCCTGCGCCAGCACCTGGCGAGGGAAGGCTTCGACCCGCTCATGGGCGCGCGGCCGATGCAGCGCCTCATCCAGGACACCATCCGCCGCGCCTTGGCCGACGAACTGCTGTTCGGCCGCCTGGTCGACGGCGGGCGCCTGACGGTCGATGTCGATGCAGACGGGAAGGTGCTGCTCGACATCCAGCCGACGAAGAAGAGTGATCGGCCGAAGGCGGAACCGGCAACGGCTTGAGGTTCTGCATGGCGTTCGCGCCAACGACAAAGGGGCCTGCGGGCCCCTTTGTTCATGGCGTGATGCGCGGCCGCGCGGCTCAGGTCTTGGCCGGCGTCTCAGCAAGCTTCGGTCGGTAGTACCCGCGCAGCAGCTTGTACAGGCGTGGGTGCTCTTCCATGAGGTGGCTGGGCGCGACGAAGAACACTTCCGAAGCCACGGCAAAGAACTCCTCGATCGACTCGGCGGCGTAGGGGTCGATGCGTGTTTCCTCGCCGCGTTCGAGCCGCTCGCACAGGCGCTCATACTCGGCGGTCAGCACCGTGAGCCAGGCCTTGCGCGCCGCGCGGGATTCGAGCAGCGGCACGCCGTCGGCCATGCCGTCGCGCATGTCCAGCACGTGCGCGAACTCGTGGATCACGACGTTGTAGCCATGGTCCGCCGAGTCGCCCGCGGCTTCCACGTCGCGCCAGCTGAGCATCACCGGGCCGTTCTCCATCGCTTCCCCGGTCAGTGTCTCGTCGTAGTGGTGCACGACGCCGTCCTCGTCGATCACCTCGCGCCGAGCCACCACCTCGTCGTCGTGCATCACGATGCCGACAAAACCGTCGTAGCAATTCAGCCCGAGCCGAAGGATCGGCAGGCACGCCTGCGCCGCGACGGCAACGGCAATCTCGTCGGTCACCTCGAAACCCTGCGCGCCGGTGAACTCTTTCTGTGCCAGGAAGAGCGTCGCCATCTCGCGCAGCCTCTGGCGATCGGCGGCGCTGCGCCGCTGCAGGAACGGAAAGCGGGCCAGCGTGAGCTGCCACAGCAGTTCGGGGATGGGTCGGCGCCTCAGCGTGCGCTCGTCGCGAAGGCGCCGCCAGCCGGCGAGCCAGCGGCTCAGCATGCGTCCGGCGGCTTGCGCGAGAAGCCGCTCGCATCGATGCGCAGGATTTCCGCGCGCGTGGCGGAGTCGGTGGTGTCGACGTCCCAATCGCTCAGCACATGCCGCACCAAGCCCGGGGCGAGATTCGCGGTTTGCGGCGCGTGCGTGTGGCCGTGGATCAGATCCGGCGTCGCGGCTTCACGCATCCACGCCATCGTGGCGTCGGCATCGAGATCGACCCAGTCGCTGTGCGCCTGACCGAGCTTGAGACGCCGACTCTCTTCTCGGATCTCGCCTGCGATCCGGCGCCGGTCAGCGAGCGGACGCGCGAGAAAGGCCTGTTGCCACGCGGCGCTGCGCACCATCGTGCGGAATGACTGATAGCTTGTGTCGCCGAGGCACAGCGCGTCGCCGTGGGTGAGCAGCACCCGCCGGCCGAAGGCGACGAGCACCGTCGGATCGGCGAGCGGCACCAACCCGCAGTCGGCGAGGAATTCATCGCCGACGAGAAAGTCGCGATTGCCGACCATGAAGCCGACCGTGCGCTGTGCGGCCGTCTCGGCCAGGAGCGCGGTCAGGCGGGACTCGAAGCCTTCGTGCCGCGCGTCGTCGCCGACCCAAACCTCGAACAGGTCGCCGAGCAGGAACACGGCGTCGGCCTGCGTGCAGCGCAGGTAGGCGGCAAAGGCGTCGAAGGTGCGGGGCGTGTCTTCCCCGAGATGCAGGTCGCTCGCGAACTCGATCGAACGCCAGGTGTCCGGCGCCACGAACTGCTTCGTCTGCGCCGGCAGTGGAAGGCCCGGCGATGTCATGCGGGCCTGCCTGCGATCAGACGAGGGCGGCCTTCGTGATCACCACGTCTTCGAGCGGCACGTCGTCGTGGCCGCCCTTGCGGCCGGTCTTGACCTGCTCGATCGCATCGACGACTTCGGTGCCCGAGACCACTTTGCCGAACACGGCGTAGCCCCAGCCGCTGCCGCTTTCGGCCTTGAAGTTCAGGAACTCGTTGTTCGTCGCGTTGATGAAGAACTGCGCTGTGGCCGAGTGCGGGTCGGAGGTACGCGCCATCGCGAGCGTGTAGTGGTCGTTCTTCGCGCCGTTGTTCGCCTCGTTGCGAATGGCTTGCCCGACCGGCTTCTGCTTCATGCCGGCCTCGAACCCGCCGCCCTGGATCATGAAGCCCTTGATGACGCGGTGAAACACCGTGCCGTCGTAGTGGCCCTTGGTGACGTAGTCAATGAAGTTGCGCGACGACTCCGGCGCACGCGCTTCATCGAGTTCAATGCGGATGGTGCCTTGGTTGGTAATCAGGTCGACTTGCTGGCTCATTTCGATTTCTCCACAGTGGCTTTCTCGATGACGATGGGCTGAAGCGGTGCGTCACGGCCGTTGGTGGGCACGACACGGATCTTGTCGACCACGTCCATGCCAGACACGACCTTGCCGAACACCGCATAACCGTGGCCGTCGGGGCGGGGCGCATCGAGCTTGCCGCTGTTGTCGACCACGTTGATGAAGAACTGTGATGTCGCCGAATCCGGTACCGACGTACGCGCCATCGCAATCGTGCCGCGCTGATTCGACAAACCGTTGCGCGCCTCCAGCGGAATCGGCGCGCGGGTGGGCTTGGGCTTGCCGTCGGCCGTCATGCCACCGCCCTGGATCATGAAGCCGTCGATCACGCGATGGAACACGGTGCCGTTGTAGTGGCCCGCGTTGACGTACTGGACGAAGTTCTCGACCGTCGCGGGCGCCTTGGCGGCGTCGAGCTGCACGACGATGTCGCCGACGCTGGTGTCCAGCTTCACCGTCTGGGCCGTGGCAAGCGGCGCGGCGGCAACAGTGGCGGCAAACAGCAGGGTGGAGCGCCAGAAAATCGTGCTCATCGTTCGAGTCATCGTGAAGTTGGGAATTGCGGCGCGGGGGTCGCACCATGGGGAAGACTGAGCCGGTAGATGCAGTGATTCGGGGCGCTGCCGGAGGGCGTGTTGCAAGCCTTGCCGGGCACTCGCGCCAGTCTGCGCGGCTATACTGAATCGATTGTAGAACAGCAGTTTCCGCGCTCGCCGCACGGGCCTCTGCGACACGCGCCGCGTGCTGCGCCCCTCGCTGAATCGAGGCCCACCGGTCGAGCGCCACGGTGCGGCCTCTTCGACATTTCGCCCTTCCGGCCCATGACCCTGCGCATCCACAACACGCTGACCCGCACGACCGAGGTGTTCGAGCCGATCGAGCCGAACCATGTGCGCATGTACGTGTGCGGCATGACGATCTACGACTTTTGCCACATCGGGCATGCGCGCTTCATGATGGCCTTCGACCTGGCCTACCGCTGGCTGCAGACGCTGGGCTACCGCGTCACCTACGTGCGCAACATCACCGACATCGACGACAAGATCATCAAGCGTGCGCTTGATCGCAACATCCCGATCCGCCAGCTCACTGACGAGATGACGGTCGCGATGCATGAGGACGTCGCGAAGCTCGGCATCCTGCCACCGACCTACGAGCCACGTGCCACCGAGCATGTGCCGAAGATGCTCGAGATGATCGGCACGCTGGAAGCCAAGGGCCTCGCCTACCGATCGAGCAACGGCGACGTGAACTACGCCGTGCGCAAGTTTCCGGGCTACGGCAAGCTGTCGGGCAAGTCGCTCGACCAGCTTCGTGCCGGTGAGCGCGTTGCGGTGCTCGACGGCAAGGAAGACCCGCTCGACTTCGTACTCTGGAAGGCGGCGAAGGAGAGCGAGCCCGACGACGCCAAGTGGGACAGCCCCTTCGGCCGCGGCCGGCCCGGCTGGCACATCGAATGTTCGGCCATGAGTTGCGCGCTGCTGGGCGAGCATTTCGACATCCACGGCGGCGGCCTGGACCTCACCTTCCCGCACCACGAGAACGAGATCGCGCAGAGCGAAGGCGCCACCGGCAAACCGTTCGTGAACTACTGGCTGCACAACGGCTTTCTCAACATCGACAACGCGAAGATGTCGAAGTCGCTCGGCAACTTCTTCACCATCCGCGACGTGCTCAAGCGCTTCGACGGCGAAACGCTGCGCTACTTCATGCTGCGCACGCACTACCGCAGCCCGCTGAACTTCAGCGACACCAACCTTGATGACGCGCGCACGGCGCTGCGGCGGCTCTATACCGCGCTCGATGCCGTCGGCGCCATCCCGGCTGCGCCGGTCGACTGGGCGCAGCCGCAGGCCGCCGCCTTCCGCGCCGCGATGAACGAGGACTTCAACACGCCGGCGGCAGTGGCCGTGCTCTTCGATGTGGCGGGCGAACTCAATCGCACGCGCGAGCCGCAGACGGCCGTGCTGCTCAAGGGTCTGGGCGCGACGATCGGCCTGCTGCAGCAGCCGCCGCTCGCTTTCATGCAGGGCGGCACCGGCGGTATCGACGAGGCGGTGATCGCGCAGCTCATCGTCGAGCGTGCCGAAGCCAAGAAAAGCCGCGACTTCGCTCGCGCCGACCAGATCCGCAAGGACCTGGCCGACCAGGGCGTGCTGCTGCAGGACTCACCTCAGGGCACCACCTGGGTGAAGGCCTGACGTGCCGAAAGCTGCCGCGGTGGAAGAAGTCACGCCCGACTACTGGGATGAGGCGTGCAAGCACCTCGCCAAGCGCGACCGGGTGATGCGCAAGCTCATCCCGCGCTTCGGCGAAGCCTGCCTGCAAAGCCGCGGCGACGCCTTCACGACGCTCGCGCGCTCCATCATCGGCCAGCAGATCTCGGTCAAGGCGGCGCAGTCGGTGTGGGCGCGTTTCGCGGCGCTCACGCCGTGCAACCCGGCGCGCATCGAGCCGGCCGCCGTGCTCGCCCTCGACGTGCCGGCGCTGCGCGGCGCGGGTCTGTCGGCGCGCAAGGCCGAGTACCTGAGCGACCTCGCGCAGCATTTCGAGGCGGGTTCGGTGCACGTGCCGCAATGGCAGCACATGGACGACGAGGCCATCATCGAAGAACTGGTCGCCATTCGCGGCATCGGCCGCTGGACGGCCGAGATGTTCCTGATCTTTCACCTGATGCGGCCCAACGTGCTGCCGCTCGACGACCTCGGCCTGCTCAAGGGCATCAGCGTCAACTACTTCAGCGGCGAACCGGTCTCTCGCGCCGAAGCGCGCGAAGTTGGCGACGCATGGGCACCGTTCCGCTCGGTCGCCACCTGGTACATCTGGCGTAGCCTCGATCCGCTCCCGGTAGACTATTGACCCCCGCCGCGCGAGCCGGCGGCGCGAAGGATCACCATTCATGAGCAAGCGACATTTCCTCGAGTTCGAGCAGCCCATGGCGGAGCTCGAAGGCAAGATCGAAGAATTGCGTTATGTGCAGAACGAATCGGCCGTCGACATCTCCGACGAGATCGACCGCCTCAGCAAGAAGAGCCAGCAGCTCACCAAGGACATCTATTCCAGCCTGAGTCCCTGGCAGGTGACGCAGATTGCGCGGCATCCGCAGCGGCCGTACACGCTGGACTACGTGAACGAGATGTTCACCGACTGGCACGAGCTGCATGGTGACCGGCATTTCGCCGACGACCAGTCGATCGTCGGCGGGCTGGCGCGCTTCAACGGCCAGGCCTGCATGGTGATCGGCCACCAGAAGGGGCGCGACACCAAGGAACGCGGATTGCGCAACTTCGGCATGCCGCGCCCCGAGGGCTATCGCAAGGCGCTGCGCCTGATGAAGCTGGCCGAGAAGTTCGGCGTGCCCGTCTTCACCTTCGTCGACACGCCCGGCGCCTATCCCGGCATCGGTGCCGAGGAACGCGGCCAGTCGGAAGCGATCGGGCGCAACATCTTCGAGATGGCGCAGCTCGAAGTGCCCATCATCACCACCATCATCGGTGAGGGCGGTTCCGGCGGCGCACTCGCGATCAGCGTCGGTGACCAGGTCATCATGCTGCAGTACTCGGTGTACTCGGTCATCACGCCCGAAGGCTGTGCCTCCATCCTGTGGCGCACGGCCGATCGCGCATCCGATGCCGCCGAGGCGCTGGGCATCACGGCGCACCGCCTGAAGGCGCTGGGGCTGATCGACAAGATCGTCAACGAGCCGGTGGGCGGCGCGCACCGCGACGTGAAGCAGATGGCCGCCTACCTCAAGCGCGCGCTCAACGACGCGCTTCGGCAGGTGAGCGACCTCAAGCCGAAGGATCTGCTGCAGCGGCGCTACGAGCGCCTGCAGTCCTACGGGCGATTCACCGACACCACCGAGCGCTGAGCGCGCGGCATGAAGGCCGCGCGCGTCGCCGTGGCCTGCAGCGGCGGGCGCGATTCGATGGCCTTGCTGCATACCACCGCCGAGACGGCCAAGGCGCTGTCGCTGGACGTCGTGGCGCTTCATGTGCATCACGGACTGAGCCGCCAAGCCGATGCCTGGCAGCGCCTCGTCGAGCAGCAGTGCGAGCACTTTGGCATCGCGTGCATCGCCCGGCGCATTCGCACCCGTCCGGCCCGCGGCGACAGCATCGAAGCCTGGGCGCGGCGCGAGCGCTACCGCGCGCTGGCCGGCATGGCGAAAGAGCAGGGCGCGGGCATCGTGCTGCTCGCACATCACCGCCGGGATCAGGCCGAGACCTTTGTGCTCCAGGCGCTGCGTGGTGCCGGCGTCGCCGGGCTCGCCGGCATGCCCCGCATCGTGGCGCGCGACGGCGTGACCTGGGCGAGACCCTGGCTCGAGCTTCCGCGGGAATCCATCGAGACCTATGTGCGCGAGCACCGCATCGCACACATCGATGACGACAGCAACTCGGATCCACGCTTCGCCCGCAACCGCCTGCGCGTCGCGGTGTGGCCGGCGCTGACGGCCGCGTTCCCGCAGGCGGAGGCATCGATCGCCGACGCGGCCGCCTGGGCGCAGCAGGCCGACGAGTGCCTGCGCGAACTGGCCGCGCTGGACCTGGCGACCGTGTCGTCGCCGGCCGGTCTGAAGGTGGCCGCATGGCAGGAACTGTCGACGGGGCGGCGCAGCAACGCACTGCGCGCCTGGCTGCGGCAGGTGAGCGGCGAACCGCCCACGGCCTCGCTCACGCAGCGGCTCATGGACGAACTGTCCGCGTCGGGTTCGGCCGAGTGGTCGTGCGGCGATCGCACGTTGCGCCGCTACCGCGGCGTGCTGCGTTGCGAGACACCCGCCATCCAGCCGCCGGCGACGGTGCTACCCGAATCGACGCTGAGCATTCGCCGCGCCGGAACCTATCGCCTGCCGGGATGGGCCGGCGCGCTGGTCGCCGCGCGCGTGCGCGAAGGCGGCGTTCCGGCAGCCTGGCTGGCCCGGATCGAACTCTGCCCGCGCAGCGGCGGCGAGCAGTTCCAGGCCGGCATCGGCCGTCCGCCGCGCAGCCTCAAGAAGCAATACCAGGCCGCCGCCGTTGCGCCGGGCGAGCGCGAGGGTCCGCTCGTCTACAGCGGCGGGCAACTGGTCTTCGTGCCCGGTCTCGGCATCGACGCGCGTGTCATCGCCATGCCCGGGCAGCCACAGTTCACGCTGCGCTGGGTTCGCTGAAGCGCTCGTGCCGCAGCGCCGGTGAGGCGCCGTTTAGAATTCGCGGTTCCGCCGGCGCCGGAACTCCATTGCGCCGCATTGCTTCGCTTTCATCCATTCATGGCACTCTTCGTCCACAAGTACGGCGGCACCTCGATGGGGTCGACCGAGCGCATCCGCAACGTTGCCAAGCGAGTCGCCAAATGGGCGCGCGCCGGCCACCAGATGGTGGTCGTGCCGTCCGCGATGAGCGGCGAGACCAACCGCCTGCTCGGCCTCGCCAAGGAGCTTTCGCCCGAGCGCAGCACGCCGCAGTTGCAGCGTGAGCTCGACATGATTGCTTCCACCGGCGAGCAGGTGTCGGTGGGCTTGCTGGCCATCGCGCTGCAGGCCGAAGGCCTCGAAGCCGTGAGCTACGCCGGCTGGCAGGTGCCGATCAAGACCGACAGCGCCTACACCAAGGCGCGCATCGACAGCATCGACGACAAGCGCGTGCGCGCCGATCTCGATGCAGGCCGGGTGGTCATCATCACCGGCTTCCAGGGCGTGGACCCGCAGGGCAACATCACGACGCTCGGTCGCGGCGGCTCCGACACTTCGGCCGTGGCAGTTGCCGCAGCGCTGAAGGCGGACGAATGCCTGACCTTCACCGACGTGGACGGCGTCTACACCACCGATCCGCGCATCGTGCCGCAGGCACGGCGCATGACGACCATCAGCTTCGAGGAAATGCTCGAGATGGCGAGCCTCGGCTCCAAGGTGCTGCAGATCCGCTCGGTCGAGTTCGCCGGCAAGTACCGCGTGCCGCTGCGCGTGCTGTCGAGCTTCACGCCGTGGGACATCCCCATCGAGGAAGAAGCGAAGTCGGGCACCCTGATCACTTTTGAGGAAGACGAGAACATGGAACAAGCTGTCGTGTCCGGCATCGCATTCAGCCGCGACGAAGCCAAGATCAGCCTGATCGGCGTGCCCGACAAGCCGGGCGTGGCGTTCCAGATCCTGGGCCCCGTGGCCGAGGCCAACATCGATGTCGATGTGATCATCCAGAACGTCTCGCACGAGGGCAAGACCGACTTCTCGTTCACCGTGCACCGCAACGACTATGCGCGCACGGTGGATCTGCTGAAGAACAAGGTCTTGCCGCAGACCGGCACCGCCCAGCTGATAGGCGACACCAACATCTGCAAGGTCAGCATCGTCGGCATCGGCATGCGCTCGCACGTGGGCGTGGCGAGCAGCATGTTCCGCGCGTTGAGCGACGAGGGCATCAACATCCAGATGATTTCCACGAGCGAGATCAAGACCAGCGTGGTGATCGACGAGAAGTACATGGAACTCGCCGTGCGCACGCTGCACAAGGTCTTCGATCTCGACCAGCCCGGCGCCTGAAACGCGCAGGCATCGGGTTAGAATCCTGCCCTGTTTTCCGGAGCTGTGACCGAGTGGCCGAAGGTGCTCCCCTGCTAAGGGAGTATGTGGGCAAAACCTGCATCGAGGGTTCGAATCCCTCCGGCTCCGCCAAGAACAAAGCCACCCCTCGAGGTGGCTTTTTTCTGCCTGCGGTTCGGGCTCGACAGGGGACGATTTCACACTCGGCGATACTCGCAGGCTGTGTCCATGAGTCCGCCGCATCCCATTGCCGACGATCTCCGGCGCTTCGTGCTGACCAGCATTCCCTCGGTGTCGTATCTCGAGGCGATGCTGCTGTTCAGCCGGGCGCCGCACACCGCATTCGACGCCGGCGATGTGGCGCGCCTGCTGTATCTGCCCGAGCGCAGCACCACACCGCTGCTGAACGACTTGGGCGAGGCCGGCGTGCTGCAGGCCGGCGCCACTGAACCCGAGACCTATCGTTTCGCGCCGCGCGACGACGCGCTTGCGGCGATGATCGAGCGCCTCGCGCGCGCCTACGAGGCCGATCTCATCGGCGTCACGAAACTGATTCACGACCGCACGCAAAAGAGCGCGCAACGGTTCTCCGAAGCATTCAAGTGGCGAAAGGACTCCTGATGGGCCAGCTCATCTACGCGGGTTGTGCGCTGACCGCTTTCATGTGTGCCTGGATGCTGCTGCGCAGCTACTTCCGAACACGCTATCGCTTGCTGCTGTGGGGCGGGCTGTGCTTCACCGGGCTGTCGCTGAACAATGTGCTGCTGGTGCTCGACCGCATCGTCTTTGCGAGCATCGACTTTTCGACCTGGCGCTTGCTCACGGCGCTGGTGGCGGCACTGCTGCTGCTCGTCGGGCTGGCGCTGGAGGGCGAATCATGAGCGCCCCCGCCCGGCCGCCCGAAGGGGGCGCTCGCGTCCCTCTCGGAGGGGCCGGCGAAGCGGAGGGTGCACCAGTGAGCGCGCCGGGCCGCTCCCAAGCGCTCAACCCGCAGCGCGCAGCGCGGAGGGTCGCCCAATGACCACGGCTGAAACGCTGAACCTGATGATGATGGGCGCCATCGCCGTGGTGTCCTTCGCCATCGGTCTCGTCTTCTGGCGCTACTGGCGCACCACCAGAGACCGCTTCTTCCTGCTCTTCTCGCTGTCGTTCGTGCTCGAGTCGCTGAACCGCGTGCACATGGGGCTGGTGCATGCCTGGTCGGAAGATTCACCGCTGCACTACGGTGTGCGCCTCATCTCCTACTCGCTGATCCTGATTGCGATCTGGCTGAAGAACCGCCCCTCGGGCGACTGAGCAGGAAGCCCGAGCGCCGGCGGTGCGCGCGCCGCACGGCGACAATTGCGGCGTGACTTCCCCTGCCGAAATTTCGCCTTGGCGCCTGTCGGTCGCGCCGATGATGGACTGGACCGATCGGCACTGCCGCTACTTCCATCGCCTGCTCACGCGTCGCACGCGCCTGTACACCGAGATGGTGACGACCGGCGCGCTGATTCATGGTGACGTGGCGCGGCACCTGGCCTTCAACGCCGAAGAGCATCCCGTGGCGCTGCAGCTCGGCGGCAGCGAGCCGCGCGATCTTGCGCACTGCGCCAAGCTCGGCGAGTCGTGGGGTTACGACGAGATCAACCTCAATTGCGGCTGCCCCAGCGAACGGGTGCAGCGCGGCGCTTTCGGCGCTTGCCTGATGGCCGAGGCGCCGCTGGTGGCCGACTGCGTGAAGGCGATGCGCGACGCGGTGAGCATTCCGGTCACGGTGAAGCACCGCATCGGCATCGACCGCACCGAGAGCTACGACTTCGTGCGTGATTTCGTCGGCACGCTCGCCGCAGCTGGCTGCGAAGTCTTCATCGTGCACGCGCGCAATGCGTGGCTGAAGGGTTTGAGCCCGAAGGAGAACCGCGAGATCCCGCCGCTGCGCCACGAGATGGTGTACGCGCTCAAGCGAGATTTCCCCGCGCTGACCATCGTGCTCAACGGCGGCGTGACCACCGATGCGCAGATCGGCGAACACTTGGCGCACGTCGACGGCGTGATGGTCGGCCGCGAGGCCTACCACCATCCGTGGCTGATGGCGGGGTGGGACGCGCGCTGGCTCGGCGGCGAGCCCGAAGAGCCGCTCGAACGCGAGGCTGTCGAGCTGGCGATGGTCGACTACATGGCGCGGCAGTCAGCGCAGGGCGAGCCCTGGTCGCATGTGTCGCGGCACATGCTCGGCTTACGCAACGGGCTCGCGGGGGCTCGGCGTTGGCGGCAGGTGTGGTCGGACCATCGGTTCAAGAGCGACCCGCCCCGCGAAGTCAGCCGCCGTGCGCGTGGCGCGGCGGAAGAAGCGGCGGTAGCCGCCGGGTGACGACGCCAGCAAGAACGAGGCGCAGCGGCTGCGCCATCACGTGCCGTCTGCGTAAACCCTGAGGCGTTAAGCGCCTTTCGTTGCAAAACAGGCTGCAAATATTGCAACAGCCCTTGCGAGGGTTTGGATCGCGTGAGCGCGTGCCCCCGCGCAAGCAGTGAACAGAGGCCGGTCGGCACGGCACAAGCCCTAGGAGCCCGGCCGACGAGCTGCGTTTCGCCACTGGCACGGCACGTGCTCCCCCGCCCCGGGGCGCCGGCCACGCACGGCTCGCTGCAGTCGCCACTCGCGCCGAAGAATCCGGCAGCGCCCCAGTCCTTGAGAGAACCCGATCGCGCGGTCGCCGTCGTTGCGCCGTGCGTTTTCACGCATGGGGTATTCGATGATCGTCCACGAAGACAAGGCGTTCCTGGCTCCGGCCGAGGAGCTTTCGGCGTTGCTCGAAGCCCTGACGGCCCTCAAGCGCGGCGACGCGACGGTGCGGCTGCCCGCGCACTGGGAGGGGCTCACCGGCAAGGTGGCCGACGTGTTCAACGACGTGGTCGAGCAGAACGCCGCGATGGCCGGCGAGATCGCCCGGCTGCGGCGCGTCGTGGGCAAGGAGGGCAAGCTCAAGCAGCGTGCCTCGCTGCCCAACGCGCGCGGCTTCTGGGGCGAATCGGTCGACTGCATCAATGCGCTGATCGACGACCTCGTCTACCCCACCACCGAAGTCGCGCGGGTGATCGGCGCGGTGGCGCAAGGCGATTTGTCGAAGTCGATGGCGCTCGAGGTGGAAGGGCGCGAGCTGGAAGGCGAGTTCCTGCGCACGGCCAAGACCATCAACAAGATGGTCGACCAGCTCGGCAACTTCTCGGCCGAAGTGACGCGCGTGGCGCGCGAGGTGGGCACCGAGGGCAAGCTCGGCGGCCAGGCGAAGGTGAAGGGCGTGGCCGGCACCTGGAAGGACCTCACCGATTCGGTGAACTCGATGGCCGGCAACCTGACCGACCAGGTGCGCAACATCGCCGACGTGACAACGGCGGTGGCGAAGGGCGACCTCTCCAAGAAGATCGACGTGAACGTGAAGGGCGAGTTCCTCACGCTCAAGAACACCATCAACACGATGGTCGACCAGTTGCGCAGCTTCGCCTCGGAAGTGACACGCGTGGCGCGCGAGGTGGGCACCGAAGGCATGCTGGGCGGGCAAGCCCGGGTGGAGGGTGTGTCGGGCACCTGGAAGGACCTCACCGACTCGGTGAACTCGATGGCCGGCAACCTGACTTCTCAGGTGCGAAACATCGCCGATGTGACGAAAGCCGTGGCAGCCGGCGACCTCTCCAAGAAGATCACCGTCGACGGCAAGGGCGAAATCCTCGAACTCAAAAACACCGTCAACACGCTCGTCGACCAGTTGCGCAGCTTCGCCGCCGAAGTGACGCGCGTGGCGCGCGAGGTGGGCACCGAAGGCAAGCTGGGCGGCCAGGCCGATGTGCAGGGCGTGGCCGGCACGTGGAAGGACCTGACGGAGTCGGTGAACTTCATGGCCGGCAACCTGACCTCGCAGGTGCGCAACATCGCGGAAGTCACGACGGCGGTGGCCGCGGGCGACTTGTCCAAGAAGATCACGGTGGACGTGAAGGGCGAGATCTCGGAGCTGAAGAACACCATCAACACGATGGTCGACCAGCTGCGCAGCTTCGCCGCCGAAGTGACGCGCGTGGCGCGCGAGGTGGGCACCGAAGGCAAGCTGGGCGGCCAGGCGGACGTGCAGGGCGTGGCCGGCACCTGGAAAGACCTCACCGATTCGGTGAACTCGATGGCCTCGAACCTCACGAGCCAGGTGCGCAACATCGCCGATGTGACCAAGGCGGTGGCGGCCGGCGACCTTTCCAAGAAGATCACCGTCGACGTGAAGGGCGAGATCCTCGAACTCAAGGCGACGATCAACACGATGGTCGACCAGCTCTCGTCGTTTGCCGCGGAAGTGACGCGCGTGGCGCGCGAGGTGGGCACCGAAGGCAAGCTGGGCGGGCAGGCCGATGTGCAGGGCGTGGCCGGCACGTGGAAGGATCTCACCGAGTCGGTGAACTCGATGGCCTCCAACCTCACGTCGCAGGTGCGAAACATCGCTGACGTGACCAAGGCTGTGGCAGCCGGTGACCTGTCGAAGAAGATCACGGTGGACGTGAAGGGCGAGATCCTGGAACTCAAGGCCACCATCAACACCATGGTGGATCAGTTGCGAAGCTTTGCCGCCGAAGTGACGCGCGTGGCGCGCGAGGTGGGCACCGAAGGCAACCTCGGTGGGCAGGCCGACGTGCAGGGCGTGGCCGGCACGTGGAAGGACCTCACCGAATCGGTGAACTTCATGGCGGGCAACCTGACCTCTCAGGTACGCAACATCGCGGAAGTCACGACGGCGGTGGCAGCGGGCGACTTGTCCAAGAAGATCACGGTGGACGTGAAGGGCGAAATCTCCGAGCTGAAGAACACCATCAACACGATGGTGGATCAACTCCGCAGCTTTGCCGCCGAAGTGACGCGCGTGGCGCGCGAGGTGGGCACCGAGGGCAAGCTCGGCGGGCAAGCGGAAGTGCAGGGCGTGGCCGGCACCTGGAAGGACCTCACGGACAACGTGAACCTGATGGCCTCCAACCTCACGAGCCAGGTGCGCAACATCGCCGACGTGACCAAGGCGGTGCAGGCCGGCGACCTCTCCAAGAAGATCACGGTGGACGTGAAGGGTGAGATCTCCGAGCTCAAGCGCACCATCAACACCATGGTCGACCAGCTCTCGTCGTTCGCCGCGGAAGTGACGCGCGTGGCGCGCGAGGTGGGCACCGAAGGGCGGCTCGGCGGGCAGGCGCAGGTGCCGGGCGTGTCGGGCACGTGGAAGGACCTGACCGACAACGTGAACTCCATGGCCGGCAACCTGACCGGCCAGGTGCGCGGCATCGCCAAGGTGGTGAGCGCGGTGGCCTGGGGCGACCTGCAGCAAAAGCTCACGGTGGACGCCAAGGGCGAGATCGCGGCACTCGCCGACACCATCAACAGCATGACGGACACGCTGGCCACCTTCGCCGACCAGGTGACCAGTGTGGCGCGCGAGGTGGGCGTGGAAGGCAAGCTCGGCGGCCAGGCCAAGGTGCCCGGCGCCGCCGGCACCTGGAAGGGGCTGACGGAGAACGTGAACAACCTCGCGGCCAACCTCACGACGCAGGTTCGCGCGATTGCCGAGGTGGCCACCGCCGTGACGCAGGGCGACCTCACGCGCTCCATCACCGTGCAGGCCAAGGGCGAGGTCGCTTCCTTGAAGGACACGATCAACGAGATGATCCGCAACCTCAAGGACACCACGCAGAAGAACACCGAGCAGGATTGGCTCAAGACCAACCTCGCCAAGTTCAGCCGCATGCTGCAGGGTCAGAAGGACCTGGTCACGGTGGGCCAGCTCATCCTGTCGGAGTTGGCGCCGGTGGTCGGTGCGCAGCAGGCCGAGTTCTACGTGCTGCGCGGCGGCGCCATGGCCGCACCCAAGCTCAAGCTGTTCGCGAGCTACGCCTCCGGCGGGCAGGATTCGCACGGCAAGGAACTGCAGCTCGGCGAGGGCCTCGTCGGCCAATGCGCCATCGATGCGCAGAAGATCTGGCTGACCAACGTGCCGAGCACCGCGTTCCGCGTGGCCACGGGCCTGTCCGAGGGCGCGGCGATGGACGTGCTGGTGCTGCCCGTAATCTTCGAGGGCCAGGTGCGCGGCGTGCTGGAACTCGCGTCGCTCGAACGCTTCAGCTCGACGCACGAAGCCTTTCTCGACCAGCTCACCGAATCGATCGGCATCGTGCTCAACACGATCGAGGCCAACATGCGAACGGAAGACCTGCTCACGCAGTCGCAGTCGCTGGCCGAGGAACTGCAGAACCGCCAGGAGGAGCTGCAGCAGACCAACGAGGAACTGCAGGAGAAGGCCCGCCTGCTCGCCCACCAGAACCAGGAGGTGGAGCGCAAGAACAGCGAGGTCGAGCAGGCCCGCCAGGCGCTGGAAGAGAAGGCCGAGCAACTCGCGCTCACCTCGAAGTACAAGAGCGAGTTCCTCGCCAACATGTCGCATGAGCTGCGCACGCCGCTCAACAGCCTGCTGATCCTGTCGGACCAGCTGTGCAAGAACAGCGAAGGCAATCTCACCTCGCGGCAGGTGGAGTTTGCGAAAACCATCCACCTCTCGGGCAACGACCTGCTGATGCTCATCAACGACATCCTCGACCTGTCGAAGATCGAGTCGGGCACGGTGGCGGTGGACGTGAGCGAACTGCGGCTCGACGACCTCAGCCGCTCGGTCGACCGCAGCTTCCGCCACATCGCCGAGTCCAAGCAGGTCGGCTTCCAGATCGATGTGCGTCCGCCGCTGCCGAAGAACGTGGTTACCGACGTGAAGCGCCTGCAGCAGATCGTGAAGAACCTGCTGTCCAATGCCTTCAAGTTCACGCACCAGGGCAAGGTGACGCTGAGCATCTCGGTCGCCGAGGGCGGCTGGTCGCCCGACAACGAGCAGCTGCAGCGTGCCTCGCAGGTGGTGGCCTTCGCCGTCTCGGACACCGGCATCGGCATCTCGCCCGACAAGCAGCAGATCATCTTCGAGGCCTTCCAGCAGGCCGACGGCTCCACCTCGCGCAAGTACGGCGGCACGGGCCTCGGGCTCGCGATCAGCCGCGAGCTGTCGCGCCTGCTCGGCGGCGAGATCCGCCTCACCAGCGCGCCGGGCAAGGGCAGCACCTTCACGCTGTTCCTGCCGCAGAGCTACAACCCGATGCGCAGCGGCCGCGCCGGGCGCCTGAGCGCGCCCGATACCACGCCCGCCGCGCTGCACGAACGCCATGCCGTGGCCGCCGACCGTGCGATGCCGACCCTCGAATCCGGCGGCATGAGCGCGCTGGCCGGCGACGACGAGCCGCACTGGGAGAACCTTGCCGACGACGACCGCGGCGATCTCGCGCGCGGCGACAAGGTGCTGCTGATCGTCGAGAACGACCTCGCGTTCGCGCGGCTGCTGCTCGATGCGGCACGGGTCAGCGGCTTCAAGGGACTCGTGAGCACCAGCGGTGCCGCAGCGCTCTTGATGACGCGCGAGTACCAGCCCTCGGTCATCACGCTCGACATCCACCTTCCGGACATGGAGGGCTGGCGCATTCTCGAGCGGCTCAAGAGCGATCTCGAGACGCGCCACATTCCGATCTGCGTCGTGTCCACCGACGACTCGCGCCCGCGCGCCCTGGCCTCGGGCGCGGTCGGCTTCCTCACCAAGCCGCTGCAATCGGCCGACGTGCTCGACCAGGTGCTGACCGACCTGTACCAGTTCGCCGCCCGCTCGGCCAAGAAGCTGCTCGTGCTGATGGAAGACACTCCGCTGCGCGAGCGCTACGTCGAATGCCAGGAGGGCGAGACCGACATCGTGATCGCCGCAACGGCCGCCGAGGCGCGCGCCGAGCTGGCCGGCGGCGATGTCGACTGCATGGTGTGCGACGGCCACCTCGCCGACTTCGGCCCCGAAGACGTGATCGAGCTGCTGGAGCGGCGCCCGCTGGTGCGGCAACTGCCCATCGTGCTGCACTGCAGCCACCACGAGGACGCGGCGGCGAAATGGAAGCGCGGCCACGGCGCATTCGCCCTGCGCGAGGCGCGCAGCATCGAGCAACTGCTGGACGCCACCGCGTTCTTCCTGCACCGTGGCACGGGCGACATGTCGGAGCCCGAGCGCCAGTCGGTGCAGGCGCTGCATGAGGGGCGGCGCGCGCTCGAAGGCCGCAAGGCGCTGATCGTCGACGACGACATGCGCAATATCTTCGCCCTCGCGACAGTGCTCGACGAGCACGGCATGGTGATCGTCTCGGCCGACAACGGCCAAGATGCGGTGCGCATTGTCGAGACCGACCCGAGCATCGACATCGTGCTGATGGACATCATGATGCCGGAGATGGATGGCATCGCCACCATGAAAGCCATGCGCCGGCTGCCGCGCGGCAAGAGCCTGCCCATCATCGCCGTGACCGCCAAGGCGATGAAGGGTGACCGCGAGAAATGCATTGACGCCGGTGCCTGGGACTACCTCTCCAAACCGGTCGACACCACCTACCTGCTCACGGTGCTCAAGGGCTGGCTGTGGAACTGAACGCGCAGTCCACCCAACCGGGCGACTTGGTGGCCGCAGCCGCCAAGTCGAACATCCTCATCGTCGACGACCTGCCGGAGAAGCTGCTCGTCTTCGGCACCGTGCTCGAAGACCTGGGCCAGAACCTCGTGTTCGTGCGCTCGGGTGCCGATGCACTGCGCGAGGTGCTGCAGCGCGAGTTCGCGGTGATCCTGCTCGACGTCAACATGCCCGACATCGACGGCTTCGAGACCGCAAGCCTGATCCGCCGCTACAAGCGCTCGGCGCACACGCCGATCATCTTCATCACCGCCTTTGCGGACGAAATCCAGACGGCGCGCGGCTACTCGCTCGGCGCCGTGGACTACATCCTCTCGCCGGTGGTGCCCGAGGTGCTGCGCAGCAAGGTGAAGGTGTTCGTCGAGCTGCATTCGATGCAGCGCCGCCTGCGCGACCAGGCCGACGAGCGCGTGGCCCGCGTGGCCGCAGAAACCGCACGGCGCCTGGCCGAGGACGCCGGGCGGCGCTCGCAATTCCTCTCGAACGCGAGCCGCGTGCTCGGCGGCTCGCTCGACCGCGACGTGGGCATGCACCGGCTGGCCGAACTGCTGGTGCCTGAACTCGCCGCCTTCGCCGCGCTCGCGCTCGTCGACGAGCAGGGCGAGCTGCAGCCGGTGGTGACGGCCGGGCCGGCGACCGCACACGCGCAAGCGCCTCCGCCGGAGCCGGCATTGCGGGCGATGCGGGAAGCCTTCGCGAGCCGGCGGCGCGTGACGCGCGAGCTTGCGGACACCGAGAACCCGGATGGGCCCGACGCACCGCCGCTGCAACGCCTCGCCGCCGTGCCGATGGTGATCGGCGACCGCGCGCTTGGCGCCTTGCTCGTCGCAGCGCCGCGCGAGGCGCCGGGCCAGAGCCCGCGCGACTGGGATCTTCTCGAAGACCTGGCCGACCGCGCCGCCATCGCCTTCGAGAACGCCCAGCTCTACCGCAGCCTGCAAGCAGAAATCATCGAGCGGCGTGCCGCCGAGACCGAGTTGCAGGACGCGAGCCGCCGCAAGGACGAATTCCTCGCCATGCTGTCGCACGAGCTGCGCAACCCGCTCGCGCCGATTCGCAACGCGCTCGAAGTGGTGCGCCGCATCGCGCCGCCCGATTCCAAGCTCACCTGGGCCGGCGACGTGATGGACCGGCAGGTGCGCCACCTCACGCGGCTGGTCGAAGAGCTGCTCGATGTGGCGCGCATCAGCCAGGGAAAGATTTCGCTGAACCGCGAGCCGGTGGATCTGAACGCCGTCATCGCCCACAGCGTGGAGACGGCACAGCCCTTCGTCGACGCGCGCGGGCATGGGCTGCAGGTGCAGTTGCCACACACGCCGGTGTTTCTGCAGGGCGACTTCGCCCGCCTCGCGCAGGTGGTGGGCAACCTGCTGCACAACGCCGCCAAGTTCAGCCAGGAGGGCGGGCGCATCCATCTCGCGCTGTGGGTGGAAGACGGCAACGCGGTGATCGCCGTGCGCGACGAAGGCATCGGCATCGACGCCACCTTGCTGCCGCGCATCTTCGATCTCTTTTCGCAAGGCAGCCGTTCGCTCGACCGCAGCCAGGGCGGTCTCGGCGTCGGCCTCACGCTGGTGAGGCGGCTGGTGGAACTTCACGGCGGCCGCGTGGAAGCGCTGAGCGAAGGCTCCGACCGTGGCGCTGAGTTCCGCGTGCACATTCCGTGCATCAGCGTGGTGGGCAGCGGCGACGGCGATGCGTCCCCAGTGCAAGCGCCTTCGCCCTCCGGCGGGCGCCGGGTGCTGATCGTCGACGACAACCACGACGCCGCCGACAGCGTGGCGCAGTTTCTCCAGCTCGAAGGCCACGAGGTGAAGACGGTGGGCGACGGCATGCAGGCCATTGCCTGCGTGCCGGTGTTCGCGCCGCAGGTCGTGGTGCTCGACATCGGCCTGCCGGTGCTCAGCGGCTACGAGGTCGCCAAGCGCCTGCGCGAGATGCCGGCCACGCGCGATGCACTGATCGTGGCGCTCACCGGCTATGGGCAGAAGGAGGACAAGCAGCGGGCGCTGGAGTCGGGCTTCGACCACCACTTCGTGAAGCCCACCGACCCGCATGCGCTGACCGCGCTGATCGCACGCTGGACCAGCGAAATCGCTGACAAGGGCGGCGCGGCCGACAGCGCGGCGCGCTGACGCTCAGGGAGGAATCTCGCCCGGCGTACCGCCCGGCCAGGTGGCGAGCACCACGCCGGCCAGCGCGAGGCCGAGGGCCGCGACCTGCAGTGCCGCAAGCTGCTCGCCGAGGAACAGTACGCCCACCGCCGCCGCGCTCACCGGCAGCAGCACCGTGTACACGCCCGCCGACGAGGCGGGCACGTGCCGCAGGCCCGTCATCCACAGCCACACCGTGACCATGCTGGCGGCGAGCGAGTAGAACAGCAGCAGCCACCACACCGACGCACTGGCCGCGCTGAAGTCGTGCCCCCACGCCTGCCACACACCGAACGGCGTGACGAGCGCCAGCCCCCACAGGTTCACGAGCGCGCTGATGCGCTTGGGCGACACGCTGGCCGTGAGCCGCTTGCCGACCACCACGTAGATGCCCTCGCACACCACGGCGCCGAACAGCAGCAGGTTGCCGAGCCACGTGCCACTGCCGGCTTCATGCTTGGCGAGCGACACCAGCGCGATGCCGCCCACCGCGCAGACGATTCCGGCGGCCACGCGGGGCGTGATCCGCTCGCGCAGGAAGGCCCACGAGAGCACGGCCACCACCGCCGGAATGGCCGCCATGATCACACCGGCAGCCAGCGCCGAGCTCATCGAGATGCCGAACAGCATGCACACCGAGAACAGGAAGTTGCCGAAGAAGGATTCGACGAACAGCAGCCCGCGGTCGTGGCGCGACAGCGGCACTTCGCCGGGTTGGCGCCTGACCCAGGGCGCCATCGCCACGGCCGCGATGCCGAAGCGCATCCACGCCAGCAGGAAGACGGGAAACGCGAGCACGAGCACCTTGGACAGCGCCACATAGCTGCCCACCAGCACCATCGCTGATGACAGGCACGCATAAGCCAGCCACGGCACGTGCCGCTGCAAGGTGAGGGCGGTCAAGAGAGGGCGACCCGCATCAGGAGGCGTCGATTCGCAGCCACGTGGTCTTCAACTCCGTCACCTTGTCGAAGGCATGCAGCGACTTGTCGCGTCCGTTGCCGCTCTGGCCGTAGCCGCCGAAGGGCACGGTGATGTCGTCCTCGTCGTACTGGTTCACGTGCACCGTGCCGGCACGCAGCGCGCGCGCCACTCGGTGGGCGCGGCTCAGGTGGTCGCTCCACACGCTCGCCTGCAGGCCGTAGCGGCTGTCGTTGGCAAGGGCGATGGCTTCTTCCTCGGTCTTGAAGCGGATGACGGAGAGCACCGGGCCGAAGATCTCTTCCTGCGCGATGCGCATGCGGTTGTCGACGTTCGTGAACACCGTGGGCTCAACGTAGCAGCCGCCGGTGTCTTGCCGCACGCGCGAGCCGCCGGTCACGAGCGTCGCGCCTTCCGCGCGGCCGGTCTCGATGTGGCCGAGCACCGTCTGGAGCTGCATCTCGTCGACGATGGCGCCCATCTCGGTGGCCGGGTCCAGCGGGTCGGCGGGTTGCACCTTTGCCGCCTCGGCCGCAACGATCTCGGTGAAGCGATCGGCCACACGCTCATGCACGATGGCGCGCGAGGGCGCGTTGCAGCTCTCGCCCTGGTTGAAGAAGATGCTGCCGGCGGCCGTGACCGCGGCGCGCTCCAGATCGGCGAAGTCGTCGAAGACCACGAAGGCCGATTTGCCGCCGAGTTCGTTGAACACGCGCTTGAGGTTGCTGCGCCCGGCGTACTCGAGCATCTTGCGGCCCACACGCGTGGAGCCGGTGAAGCCGATGGCGTCCACGTCCATGTGCATCGCGAGCGCTTCACCCGCCTCCTGGCCGTAGCCCGGCACCACGTTGAACACGCCCTCGGGCAGGCCGGCTTCGAGCGCGATCTCGGCCAGGCGCAGCGCCGAGAGCGACGACTTCTCGCTCGGCTTGAGCACCACGCTGTTGCCGGCGGCCAGCGCCGGGCCGAGCTTCCACGCCGCCATCACGAGCGGGTAGTTCCAGGGCACGATGGCGCCGATCACGCCCATCGCCTCGCGCGTGATGAGCGCAAGGCCCGTCGCCGGTGTGGGCGCAATCTCGTCGTAGAGCTTGTCGATGGCTTCGGCATACCAGGCGATGCAGCGCACGGTGAGGGCGATGTCGACGCCCAGCGCGTGGCGGATGGGTTTGCCCATGTCGAGGGTGTCGAGCAGGGCCAGTTGTTCGCGGTGCTGGTCGATGCCTTCGGCGAATCGCTGCAGCACCTTCTTGCGTTCGGCCGGCGCCTGGCCGCACCAGCGGCGGTCGGCGAAGGCGCGGCGGGCGGCGGCGACGGCACGGTCGACATCGGCCGCCTGGCAGCGCGCCACGCGGGTGAGGAACCAGCCGTCGATCGGCGAGACGGTGTCGAAGGTGGCTTCGTCGGCGGCGTCGACGCGCTGGCCGTCGATGAACGCCCGGCCGTCGAACGTGGTCCGCGCCGCGCGGCCTCGCCAGTCGATCGTTGGTGCGTTCATCACATCCACCCGCGCTGCCGAACGTCGGCCAGCGTGAGATCGAGGCAGCGGCGGATCAGCGCCACCATCTCGTCGATTTGCGCGCGTGTCATCACCAGCGGCGGCGCAACGATCATGCGGTCGCCGACGGCTCGCATGATGAGCCCGTTGCCGAAGCAGTGGCCGCGGCACAGCATGCCGACGCCGAGCTGCGAATCGAAGCGCTCGCCCGAGGCCTTGTCGCGCACGAGCTGCAGCGCGCCCATCATCCCGAGGCTCTGCGCTTCACCCACCAGCGGGTGCTCGCCGAGCGCCTGCCAGTGCGCGGCCAGATGCGGCCCGATGTCCTCACGCACCTTGTCGACGATGCCTTCGCGCTGGAGCAGCCGGATGTTGGCCACCGCCACCGCACAGGCCACGGGATGGCCGCTGTAGGTGTAGCCATGGGCGAACTCGCCGCCTTCGTCGACCAGCGTGCGCGCCACACGTTCGCCCACCAGCACGCCGCCGAGCGGGATGTAGCCCGAACTCACGCCCTTGGCGAAGGTCATCAGATCGGGCTCGAAGCCGAGCGTCTCGCAGCCGAACCAACGGCCCGTGCGCCCGAAGCCGCAGATCACTTCGTCGGACACCAGCAGGATGTCGTGCTTGCGGCAGATGCGCTGGATCTCGGGCCAGTAGGTGGCCGGCGGCACGATCACGCCGCCCGCGCCCTGCACCGGCTCGCCGATGAAGGCGGCCACCTTGTCGGCGCCGATCTCCTCGATCTTGGCCTCGAGCCAGCGCGCCGCGCGCAGGCCGAAATCGTCGCGGCTGGCGCCCTGACCGTGCTCGAACCAGAACGGCTGCTCGATGTGGTCGATGCCCGGGATCGGCAAGCCTCCTTGCGCGTGCATGTCGCTCATGCCGCCGAGCGAGGCGCCGGCCATGGTGGAGCCGTGGTAGCCATTGCGCCGGCCGATGATGACCTGCCGCTCGGGGCGGCCCATCACGTCCCAGTAGCGGCGCACCATGCGCACGATGGTGTCGTTGCCCTCCGAGCCCGAGCTTGTGAAGAACACGTGCTCGAAGCCCGGCGGCGACACCTGCGCCAGCAGTTCGGCGAGTTCGATCGCCGGCGGCGTGGTGGTCTGGAAGAAGGAGTTGTAGAAGGGCAGCTGCTTGAGTTGCGCCGTGGCCGCATCGATCAGCGCCTGCTGGCCGTAGCCCACGTTCACGCACCACAGACCTGACATCGCGTCGAGGATCTTGTGGCCGTCGCTGTCCCACAGATAGATGCCTTCGCCGCGCGTGATGATGCGTGAGCCCTGGCCCTGGAGCGACTTGAAATCGGTGAACGGATGCAGGTAGTGCGCCGAGTCGGCGGCCTGCCATTGCTTCGTGGTTCTCGTGTCGGTGCTCATGGTCATACATGCAGCAAGAGATGTTCGCGCTCCCACGGCGAGATCACCTTCATGAACTCGTCGTGCTCGATTTCCTTCACCTCGGAATAGACGGTGATGAATTCCTTGCCCAGCATCTCGTGCAGATCGGTCTCGTCGGCCAGCCAACCCAGCGCCTCGCTCAGCGAGCGCGGCAGTTGGTACTCCGACAAATAGGCGTCGCCCTTGCACTCGGCCGAAGGCTCGATGCGGTGCTTGATGCCGAGGTAGCCGCAGGCGAGCGTGGCGGCCAGCGCCACGTACGGGTTCGCATCGGCGCCGATCACCCGGTTCTCGATGCGCCGGCCGGCAGCGGTGGCGACCGGCGCGCGGATGCCCACCGTGCGGTTGTCGGTGCCCCACTGGATGTTGATCGGCGCGGCGGTCGAGCGTGCCAGCCGCCGGTAGGAGTTGACGTAGGGCGCGAACAGCGCCATTGCCGCCGGCGTGTACTTCTGCAGGCCGCCGATGTACCAGTAGAACTCGCGGCTTGGCGAGCCGTCCTCGTTGCTGAAGAGGTTGCGCCCGGTTTTCTTGTCGACGAGGCTCTGGTGCACATGCATCGCGCTGCCGGGCTCATGCGCCATCGGCTTGGCCATGAAGGTGGCGTACATCTCGTGGCGCAGCGCCGTCTCGCGGATGGTGCGCTTGAAGAAGAACACCTCGTCGGCCAGCCCGAGCGGATGGTCGTGGAAGAAGTTGATCTCCATCTGTCCCGCGCCCACTTCGTGGATCAGCGTGTCGACGTTCAACTCCATCTGCTCGCAGTAGGCGTAAAGCTCCTCGAACAGCGGGTCGAACTCGTTCACTGCATCGATGGAGTAGGCCTGGCGCGAGGTTTCGGACCGGCCGCTGCGGCCACGCGGCGGGCGCAGCGGCGTGTTCGGGTCGGCGTTGCGCTCGACGAGATAGAACTCCAGCTCGGGCGCCACGATGGGCTGCCAGCCCTCGGCATCGAACAGATCGCACACCCGGCGCAGCACCGAGCGCGGTGCGTAGGGAATGAGCGTGCCGTGACGGTCGAAGCAGTCGTGGATGACCTGCGCGGTCGGGTCGGCCGCCCAGGGCACGATGCGCACGGTGGAGGGGTCGGGGCGCAGGTGCATGTCGCGGTCGGTGGCGTGGATCACGTCGTAGTACGCGCCGGCCTCGGGAAACTCGCCGGTCACGCCGATGGCGACGATGGCTTCGGGCAGCCGCATGCCGCGGTCCTCGGTGAACTTTTCGCGCGGCAGGATCTTGCCGCGCGCCACGCCGGTGAGATCGGGCACGAGGCACTCGATCTCGGTCACGCGCCGGTCGTTGAGCCACTGTTCCAGCTCGCTGAAAGTGAATGGGTCTCGCTTCACGATAGGTTCCTGTGGCGATAGCGTTCGCAGGCGGCACCGAAGGCTTGGAGCAGCGCCTTCGACACGGGGTTGGAGCCGGCCTGCCATTCGGGGTGCCACTGCACGCACAGCGCGAACGCATCCGGCTCGGGGATGGAGAAGGCCTCCACCAGGCCATCGGGCGCGCGGGCTTCGACACGCAGGCCGGGCGCGAGGCGGTTGATGCCCTGGCCGTGCAGCGAGTTCACGTCGAAGTGCGCAAGGCCGGTGATGCGTTCGAGCAGGCTGCCCGAAGCCACCTCGACCGGATGGGCCGGGCCGTAGGCCACGTCGACATCCGCCTCCGGTGAATCGCGGTGGTCGTGGTGGCCGGGCTGCTCGTGCACCGCCTGGTGCAGGCTGCCACCGAGCGCGACGTTCACTTCCTGGAACCCGCGGCAGATGCCGAACAGCGGCAGGCCGAGATCGAGCGCGCAGCGGATCAGCGGCAGGGTCCAACGGTCGCGCTCGGGGTCGAGGGGGAGGGCGGCATCATGCGGCGCCTCGCCGAAATGCCCCGGGTCGACGTTCGATGGCGATCCGGTCAGCAGCACGCCGTGGGCGTGCGAGAGCAGCTCGCCGATCTCGTCGGGCTCCACCCAGGGCACGACCAGCGGCAGGCAGCCGGCGAGGCGCACGGCCTCGATGTACTTGCGCCCGACGACATGGAACGGATGCCGGCCGAGCGTGCGGTTGCAGGCGGGGACGAGGACAACCGGTCGGGACTTCATCGATGTGCCTCGTGCGCCCGTTCAGGCTTCAGTCCGCCCGCTTGATGGCGTCGGCCAGCGTGCCGATCATCTGGTCGATGTGCTGGTCTTCGACGATCAGCGGCGGCGACAGCGCGATGGTGTCGCCCGTGGTGCGCACCATCAGCCCCTTCTCCCAGCAGTCGAGGAACACGGAAAACGCCCGCTTGCCCGGCTCGCCCGGCCGCGGTGCCAACTCGATGCCGCCCACGAGCCCGATGTTGCGCACGTCGATCACGTTCGGCAGGCCTTCGAGCGAATGCACCGCGCGCTCGAAGGTGGCCGCCATGCGCGAGCCGCGCGTCAGCAGGTCGTCGTCGGCATAGGTCTCGAGCGTGCCGAGCGCAGCCGCGCAGGCCAACGGGTGCGCCGAGTAGGTGTAGCCGTGGAAGAACTCGATCAGGTGCTCGGGGCCGTTCATGAAGGCGTCGTGGATGTTCTGCCGCGCGAACACGGCCCCCATCGGCACGCTGCCGTTCGTCAAACCTTTGGCGACGGTCATCAGGTCGGGCGTGACGCCGAAATGCGTGGCGGCGAAGGGCGAGCCCAGGCGGCCGAAGCCGGTGATGACCTCGTCGAAGATGAGCAGGATGCCGTGCTTGTCGCAGATGGCCCGCAGCCGCTGCAGGTAACCCTGGGGCGGCACCAGCACGCCGGTGGAGCCGGCCACGGGTTCGACGATGACGGCGGCGATGGTCGACGCGTCGTGCAGCGCCACCAGACGCTCCAGGTCGTCGGCGAACTCCTCGCCGTAGACCGGCTGGCCGCACGAGAACGCATTGCGCTCCGGGTCGTGCGTGTGGCGGATGTGGTCGACGCCCGCCAGCAGCGTGCCGAACATCTTGCGGTTGGAGACGATGCCGCCGACCGAGATGCCGCCGAAGTTCACGCCGTGGTAGCCGCGCTCGCGGCCGATGAGGCGGGTGCGCGAGCCGTCGCCGCGCACGCGGTGGTAGGCAATCGCCATCTTGAGCGCCGTCTCGACCGCCTCGGAGCCGGAGTTCACGTAGAACACCCGGTTCAGCTCCTTCGGCGTGAGCTGCACCAGCTTCTCGGACAGCTCGAAGGCCTTGGGGTGGCCCATCTGGAACGAGGGCGCGAAATCCATTTCGCCGGCTTGCTGGCGGATGGCCTCGACGATCTTCGTGCGCCCGTGGCCGGCGTTCACGCACCACAGGCCGGCGACCGCGTCGAGCACCTTGCGGCCCTCGGGCGTCCAGAAGTGCATGCCCTCGGCGCGCGCCAGCATGCGCGGCGATTGCTTGAACTGCCGGTTGGCAGTGAACGGCATCCAGTACGCATCCATGCCGGGTTGCGATTGAGGCTGATCGGTGACGGTGCTCGACATGGCTGCTCCTTGGTGCTGAGTGATTCATGCGAGCCGGCGGGCCCGCGGCGTTGTCGCTCGTAGTGTGCCCGCACGCGCCGGGCGTGCACATGAGCAGGGTCTGCGCGCATGGCCGGCACGCAGCTCGGGCAGCGATGACCAATGCCGCTTGTTGCTCGCAGATCCAGCCCGCGACCCTTTTCGTCATCCGGAAGTCGCATTTCGCTATACGGGATCACACGATCAAAGACGCCATACATGTTTTCCATTCTGGCGAGTGTCATTCCGCATTACGGTAGTGATTGGTTAAGTCATTGTTTTAGAACGATTTCTGATCTTGTCTTATATAAGACATAAGTCTTCCTGCGGCGAGCCATTCTTTGTATTCTTTGTCCAGAAACTTCTTCTCCCCTCTCGTTTCACTCTAGGAGCACACATGACGAACCTCACCCGCGACCAACAAATTGCCGCCCTCGAAAAAGACTGGGCCGAGAACCCTCGCTGGAAGGGCATCAAGCGCGGCTACACCGCCGCCGACGTCGTGCGCCTGCGCGGCTCGCTGCAGGTCGAGCACACGCTCGCCAAGCGCGGCTCCGAGAAGCTGTGGAACCTGATCAACACCGAGCCCTTCGTCAACTCGCTGGGCGCGCTGACGGGCAACCAGGCGATGCAGCAGGTCAAGGCGGGTCTGAAGGCCATCTACCTGTCGGGCTGGCAAGTTGCCGGCGACGCCAACAGCAACGGCGAGATGTACCCCGACCAGTCGCTGTACTCGGTGGACTCGGTGCCCAAGGTCGTGAAGAAGATCAACGCCACCTTCGCGCGCGCCGACCAGATCCAGTGGTCCGAAGGCAAGAACGACATCGACTACTTCGCGCCCATCGTGGCGGATGCCGAAGCCGGTTTCGGCGGCGTGCTGAATGCCTTCGAGTTGATGAAGGCCATGATCGAGGCGGGCGCCGCCGGCGTGCACTTCGAAGACCAGCTGGCCGCGGCCAAGAAGTGCGGCCACATGGGCGGCAAGGTGCTGGTGCCGACGCGCGAAGCCGTGTCCAAGCTGATTGCCGCCCGCCTGGCCGCCGACGTGATGGGCACGCCCACCATCCTGCTGGCCCGCACCGATGCCGAAGCCGCCGACCTGGTGACCACCGACGTCGACGACAACGACAAGCCCTTCTTCACCGGCGAGCGCACGGTCGAAGGCTTCTACCGCAGCAGGAACGGCGTCGAGCAGGCCATCAGCCGCGGCCTCGCCTACGCCGAGTACGCCGACCTGATCTGGTGCGAGACCGGCACGCCGGACCTGGCCTTCGCCAAGAAGTTCGCCGACGCCATCCACGCCAAATTCCCGGGCAAGCTGCTGGCCTACAACTGCTCGCCGTCCTTCAACTGGAAGAAGAACCTGGACGACGCGACCATCGCCAAGTTCCAGCGCGAGCTGGGCGCGATGGGCTACAAGTTCCAGTTCATCACGCTGGCCGGCTTCCACGCCCTGAACTACTCGATGTTCAACCTGGCCTACGGCTATGCCCGCAACCAGATGAGCGCCTTCGTCGAGTTGCAGGAAGCCGAATTCGCCGCGGCCGAGAAGGGCTTTACCGCGGTGAAGCACCAGCGCGAAGTCGGCACGGGCTACTTCGACGCGGTGACGACGACGATCGAGAAGGATGCGTCGACCGGTGCGCTGAAGGGCTCGACCGAGGATGCGCAGTTCTTCGACAAGAAGCACGGCTGATCAACCGCGCGCCAATGAAAACGCCCGCGTCTCGCGGGCGTTTTCGTCATCAAGCCACGCCCGTGGCCCGGGTTTCCCGGGCCACCAGGCGGCGCCCCTTGGGGGCAGGAGCGCAGCGACTGGGGGGCCGTCAATCTACATCGAGGCTTCGATGATCTCGCGGTACTCGGCTTCCGTCGCCACGCGCGGATTGGTCTTGTGGCAATGGTCCTTCATCGCGCCGTCGATGATGCGATCGAACAGCGCCGGCTCCACCCCCATCGCCTTCAATCCCGAAGGCAGGCCAAGGCGCGCGTTCAGTTTGCGCAGTGCTTCGGCGAGTTCGGTGCCTTTGGAGTCGCATGAGCCGATGCCGATGGCATAGGCCATGCGCTGCAGCCGCTGCTCGCGCCGGATGGAATCGGCCGCGGCGTTGAACTTCACCACCTCGGGCAGGAACATCGCGTTCAAGGTGCCGTGATGCAGCCGCGGATTGGCGCCGCCCAGGCTGTGGCTGAGCGAATGCACGGCGCCCAGGCCCTTCTGGAAAGCCATCGCGCCCTGCATGCTCGCGCTCATCATGTTCCAGCGCGCTTCGCGGTCGGCGCCGTTCTCGGTGGCGCGCACGATGTGCTTCCAGCCGCGCTCCAGCCCGTCAAGCGCGATGCCGTCGGCCGGCGGGTTGACGGCCGGCGCCATGAAGGTTTCCATGCAGTGCGCGATGGCGTCCATGCCGGTCGCGGCCGTCAGGAAGGGCGGCAGGCCGAGCGTGAGTTCGGGATCGCAGATCGCGGTCTTGGGTACGAGATGCCAGCTGTGAAAGCCGAGCTTGCGGCCATCGTCGACGATGACGATGGCACCGCGCGCCACTTCGCTGCCGGTGCCGGCGGTGGTGGGCACGGCGATCAGCGGCGCCACGCGCTCGGTGATCTTGTTGCTGCCGCCCTCGATGGTGGCGTAGGTCTTGAGTGGCCCCTCGTGTGTGGCAGCGATGGCCACGCCTTTCGCCAGATCGATGCTCGACCCGCCGCCCACGGCGATCAGCCCGTCGCAGCCGTTGGCCTGGTAGACCTCGACGGCCGCGCGCACACCGGCCTCGGTGGGGTTAGACGGCGTCTGGTCGAACACCGCATGCGGCAGGCTGCCGAGTGCGGCAATCGCCTTGTCCAGCACGCCGGCCGCGCGCACGCCCGCATCGGTGACGATGAGTGGCTTTCGGATGCCGCTGCGTTCGCATTCCTGCGGCAGCAAGGAGACGGCGCCGAAATCGAGCTGGATCTGCGTGACGTAGTAGATGAAGGCCATGGCGGGCAGTGAGGTCAGGAAGTGAAAGGCTGCCGCCGAGTATCCTCGCGCGTTCCGCCCACTGCATCGGTGAATGCCACCAACCCTGCGCCGTGCCCAGACACTTGCTCACGCCTCGCATGGCCGAGGTGCTCCACAACATCCGGCGCGCCAACCGGCCGCCGTTCTACGCCATGAGCGTTCCCGAGGCGCGCCGCGCCTACATCTCGGCGTCCGAGGTGCTGGAGCGCTCGCGCGCCGAGTTGCCGCGCGTCGAGGACTTCACACTGCCGGTCGCTGACGGCGTGCAACTGCGCAGCCGTCTGTATGCGCCCTCGCACGACAAGCTGCCGGTGCTGCTGTACCTGCACGGCGGCGGCTTCACCATCGGTGCGCTCGAAACGCACGACAGCCTGTGCCGCCAGCTCTCGCTGCAAAGTGGCGCTGCCGTGGCGGCGGTGGAATACCGGCTCGCGCCCGAGCATCGCTTTCCGATCGCCGTCGACGACAGCTGGGCCGCCATGCGCTGGCTGGCCGGGAAGGGCGCCGATGCACTCGGTCTCGATGGCCGCGTGGCGGTTGGCGGCGACAGCGCCGGCGGCACGCTCGCTGCGGTATGCGCCATCCATGCGCGCGACATCGGCCTGCCGCTCGCTGCGCAGTTGCTCATCACGCCGGGCACGACGGCGTATGCCGACACCGAATCCCACAAGCGCTTTGCCAGCGGCTTCCTGCTCGAAGCAGAAGGCATCGAGTGGTTCTTCGCCCACTACATTGACCACGCGCAGCGCAGCGACTGGCGTTTCGCGCCGCTGAACGCTGATGATCTGGACGGCGTGGCGCCGGCCTGCGTGATCCTCGCCGAGTGCGACCCGCTGGTCGACGAAGGTATTGCCTACGCCGATCGCCTGCGCGCCGCGGGCGTTGCGGTGGAGCTGGAGCTGTACCGCGGGCTCACGCACGATTTCATCAAGATGGGCCGCGTTCTCGACGAAGCCCACCATGCCCAGGCCGCCTGCGCGGCCGCTCTCAGAAAGGCCTTCGCGCTGTGACCCGAAACGAGTTCCGCTTCTTCGACCGCCTGCGCGTGCGCTGGTCGGAGATCGATTCCCAGAAGATCGTCTTCAACGCCCACTACCTGACCTACTTCGACACGGCGGTGGCGGGCTACTGGCGGGCGCTCGCGCTGCCGTATGCGCCCACCATGGAGTACCTCGGCGGCGATCTCTTCGTGCGCAAGGCGACGGTCGAGTACGAACGCTCGGCGCGCTACGACGACGTGCTGGACGTGGGCATCCGTTGCGCGCGAATCGGCAACTCCTCGCTCATCTTCAGCGCCGGCGTGTTTCGCCAGGATGAGTTGCTGGTGTCGGGCGAACTGGTCTACGTGTTCGCCGATCCGCACACGCAGAGTTCCAAGCCGGTGCCGCAGGAACTGCGCGACGTGCTGCAAGGCTTCGAGGCCGGCAAGCCGATGATCGAGGTGCGCGTGGGCGGCTGGGCCCAGCTCGGCGCCGATGCACGTGCCATCCGCACGGAGGTCTTCATCGAGGAACAGAAGATTCCTGCGGAGATGGAATGGGACACCGCCGACGAGGAATGCATCCACGCCGTCGCCTACAACCGCTTCGGTGTGCCGCTGGCGACGGGGCGTTTGCTCGAACACGTGCCCGGCGTCGCGAAGATCGGGCGCATGGCGGTGTCGCAGGCGATGCGCGGCAGCCGCATCGGCCGCCACGTGCTGGACGCGCTGATGAAAGCAGCGCGCGAGCGCGGCGACCAGGAGGCGGTGCTGCACGCGCAGCTGTCGGCCTCGCCGTTCTATGCCAGGGCCGGCTTCAACGAGCGCGGTTCAGTCTTCGACGAAGCGGGGATTCCCCACGTCGAGATGGTCAGAACCTTGTGAGCTTCTGCGCTGCGTCGCTCAGCGAGCGGTCGCAGACGCGCGCACGCGCTTGCCCGGCGGCTTGAGCAGGCTGCGCACGCGGGTGCGCTTCACCGGCAGTGCAGCCAGATTGCCCGGCACGTCGAGTTCCGCCTCCGACACGGGCTGCTGCTCGCTCACCACGGCGCTCGGTGCATCGTCCGCGTAGCGCGGCGGCCAGTGCTTGAGCGACGAGCGCCGCAGCAGCGCCACGCCCGTCGGGCTGAAGCTGCGCTCCAGCACATGCGTGACGAGATGGCGGTTCACGCGCTCGGCAATGATGAGCGTCGAGCTGCGCGTGCCGTAGTTCAGCTCGGTCGCGCGGATGAACGCGGCCGACAGCATGCGTTCGCGTTCGGGCGCAACGCCGGTCTCGGGCAGCTCATGCGCAGCGGCCTCGGCACGGTCGGCCAAGGCCTCGAACAGCAGGGCCGACAGCGCATCCACCGATTCCACTCGCGGCAGCGCATCGGCCAGTCGCGCCTTGAGCGCATTGACCTTCGGCCACGGCGTGTCCAGGCCCGCGTTGGACAGGCCGTACACGCCGCGCTCGATGCGCTGCGGCGTGGCGCGCTGGTTGGTCGCGAAGAAGCAGTCGCCGCGCCGGAAGTCGGCGGCGATCAGGTTGAAGCCGTTGTAGCCCGACAGCGCCGTGCGCATCCAGAAGCGGTCGGCGCTTTCGCGGGACGCAAGCCACTCGGCAACGATGTGGCCGCGCGAGGGCGATTGCGGATCGGCGGGCTTGGCGTGCCGCACGTTGGTCACGAGGCCGAGCCGGCCTTCGGCGGTGAGGCCGAGCCAAGTGCCGCCGGCCTGCAGATCGCGGCCCGACAGGATGGCCGGGCCGCCGGCGTCCTGCGTCCACCAGGCCAGGCGTGCGGTCGGACGGGCGAAGAATTCGTCGCGGTTGGCCGCCAGCACCAGCGGGAAACGCCGGCTCTGGTCGATGGCGAGGGCTACGAGGCACATGAGACGAACACCTCGATGTGGCGCGAGCCGTCGACATGGGGTGCGAGCGCCTGCGCTTCGCGTTCGATTTCGGCGGTCAGCGCGTCGTCGACGCCGCCCGCCGCAGCGTGCTTGTAGGTTTCCATCCAGGTCTGCCGGCCCAACTGTTCGTCCGGGCGGTGCAGCAAACGCGCCGTCAACCCGGGGTGGCGCGCTTGCAGTCGCGCCTGGTACACATCGACGATTTCTCGTGCTGCAGCCGCAGCGGAACTCGTGATTCGATAGTAGATGAACAGCTCGCGCGACGGGCTGCGGTGCCCGTGAACTGGTTCCCGCGGCGTCGCGTCTTGATGCACTGGAAACGGAGCGGGCAGGGCGCTTCAGCGGCCCGCCGCGGCTTCCTCGGCCTCAAGCGGCAGGGCGTAGGGCAGCGCCTGGCGCGTTAGCACGGGGCCGTCGGGCGCGCCGAGGTGCAGGCTGCCGGCCGGCAGGGCGGCCAGCTTCACTTCGGCCAGCACCGAGGCGCCGCCGCGCAGGTTCGGCGCGACATTCGCCACGCGCCCGGCGGGCTGGGCGGCGTCGCCGCTGTGAAAGATTTCCTGGCCGGCGAGCGCGGCGCCTTCGGTGTCGAAGAGGAAGGCGCGGCGCTTCACCGTGCCGCGGTACTGTGCCCGCGCCACGATCTCCTGGCCGGGGTAGCAGCCCTTCTGGAAGTTCACGCCACCGACGACCTCGAAGTTCAGCATCTGCGGCACGAACTGGTCGGTGGTGGCGGCCTCGATCACGGCAATGCCGCTGCGCACCTCGAGCCAGCGCCAGGCGTCCAGCGACAGCGGCTCGCCCACTGGCGCCGCGCCGGCCACCAGCGCGCGGGGAACGCCTTCTGCATCGGGCAGGTGGATCACCGTGCGGCCGTCTACCGTGCGCGCCGACCACACCGGCGCGTCGACCAGCAGGCCTTGCGCCGTCGCACCTGCCGCGCCGCACAGCGGCAATTCGGCACTCGCATCGCTCAACTTGCACTTGGCGCGCAGCACGAACATCGACAGCCGCTTCAGCGTGGCGGGCAACACGCTCGCGTGGCAGGCGAGCAGCAATTCCTCCGCCGCGGAACGCCACACGATGAAACTCGCCAGCAGCCGCCCCTTGGGCGAGCAGTAGCCGGCCAGGCACGCCGCGCCGACCGCAAGATGTTCGGTGTCGTTGGTGAGTTGGCCGTGCAGGAAGCTTGCCGCGTCCGGCCCGACGGCGCGAATCACGCCCCAATCCCCCAATGCCGCCACGCCGTTCATCACCGTTTGCTCGTTCATGCGCCGATTATCATCAGCGCCCTTTCTTCCTGTGCCCTGGGGCTTTGTCATTTCCCTGAGGCCGAGCACTCCCTGATCGATGAAGTCGCTGCGTCTGCTGGTGTTGCTCGTCGTCGTGCTGGCCGCGGGTGCCGCGGCGGCGGCGCTGTGGTGGATCAACCATCCGCTAGAACTGGCCCAGCCCTCGGTGGAGCTGTCCGTCGAGACGGGCGCCACGCCGCGCGCCATCGCGAACGATTGGGTCCAGGCCGGCGTGCGCACCTCGCCGACGCTGCTGTACGAATGGTTCCGCTGGTCGCGCCAGGCGCGCAACATCCGCGCCGGCAGCTACGAAATATCCACCGGCACCACGCCCCGTCAGCTGCTCGACAAGATGGTGCGCGGCGACGAGACGCTCGCCTTCGTGCGCCTGATCGAAGGCTGGACCTTCAAGCAGTTCCGCGAGGAACTCGCCAAGGCCGATGCCCTGAAGCCCACCACCGTGACGATGACCGACGAGCAGGTCATGGCCGCGCTCGGGCACCCGGGTATGCCGCCCGAGGGCCGCTTCTTCCCCGACACCTATGCCTACAGCAAGGGCGTGAGCGACCTGGCCGTGCTGCGGCGCGCCCACCACGCGATGCAGCAGCGGCTGGCGCAAGCATGGGCCGCGCGCCTGCCCGACACGCCGCTTCGCACGCCGGACGAACTGCTCACGCTCGCCTCGATCGTCGAGAAGGAGACCGGTCATGGCGCTGACCGCGGCAAGGTCGCCGCGGTGTTCCTGAACCGCCTGCGCATCGGCATGGCGCTGCAGACGGACCCGACGGTGATCTACGGCATGGGCAGCGCCTTCGACGGCAACCTGCGCCGCGCCGACCTGCAGCGCGACACGCCCTACAACACCTACACGCGCGCCGGCCTGCCGCCGACGCCGATCGCCATGCCGGGCAAGGCCTCGCTGGCGGCGGTGATCCGGCCGGACGCCACCCGCGCGCTGTACTTCGTCTCCCGCGGCGACGGCACGAGCGAGTTCAGCGAAACGCTCACGCAACACAACCGTGCGGTCAACCGCTACCAGCGCGGGCAGGGCAAATGAACGCCGCCCGGTTCATCAGCTTCGAGGGCATCGACGGCGCCGGCAAGTCGAGCCACATCGACGCCGTGGCCGAACGTCTGCGCCGCAGCGGTGCCACGGTGCTCACCACCCGCGAGCCTGGCGGCACGGCGTTGGCCGAACGCCTGCGCGAGCTGGTGCTTCATCAGCCGATGGATGCACTGACCGAGGCCCTGCTTGTCTTCGCCGCGCGGCGAGACCATGTGCAGCAGCTCATCGCCCCGGCGCTCGCGCGCGGCGACACGGTGCTGTGCGACCGCTTCACCGACGCCACCTTCGCCTACCAGGGCAGCGGCCGCGGCTTCGACGCCGCCGTGCTGCGCCAGCTCGAACAGTGGGTGCATGGCGAACTGCAGCCCACGCTCACCTTCTGGTTCGACGTGGCGCCGGCCGTCGCCGCCGAACGTCGCGCCGCGGCGCGCGCGCCCGACCGCTTCGAGGCGCAGGACCTGGCCTTCTTCGAGCGCGTGCGCGCCGGCTACCGGCAGCGCATGGATGAATCGCCCGGGCGCTTCGTGCGCATTGACTCTTCGCTTTCGCGCGAGGCGGTGGATATGCAGATCGACACCGCACTGGAGGCCCGCGGGTGGTAGGCGCCGACGGCACGCTGCCGCTGCCCTGGCTCGAGGCGCCGCTGCGCCAGGCGCTGGCGCACGGCCGCGCCCATGCGCTGCTGGTGCACGGGCCGCAGGGCGTGGGGCAATTTGAGCTGGCCATCGTGCTGGCGCAGGCGTGGCTGTGCGAAGACACCGCCCTGCAATCCCGGCCCTGCGGGCACTGCCCCTCCTGCCGGCTGGTGCAGTCGCATTCGCACCCCGACCTGCTGGTGCTGCTGCCGGAGGCGCTGCGTGCCCCGCTCGGCTGGGGCAGTGAAGACGAAACCGCTGACACCGACAAGGCCACCAAGCGCAAGCCCAGCCGCGACATCCGCGTCGATGAGGTGCGCCGTGCCATCGCCTTCGCGCAGACCACCTCGGGGCGTGGCCGCGGCAAGGTGCTGGTGCTGCATCCGGCCGAGCGGCTCAACGGCATCGCCGCCAACGCGCTGCTCAAGACGCTGGAAGAGCCGCCGGGCGATTCGCGCCTGGTGCTTTCGTGCGCCGCGCCCGACGCGCTGCTGCCCACCATCCGCAGCCGTTGCCAGGCGCTCGCGCTGCCGCTGCCCGATGCCGAGGCCGCAAGCGCGTGGCTCGCGCAGCAGGGCATCGCCGAGCCCGCCGTGCTGCTCGGTGCCGCGGGCGGCCAGCCGCAGGATGCGCTGGCCTGGGCCGCCGACGGCATCGACGCGCGAACCTGGACGGCGCTGCCGAGGCAGATCGCGCAGGGCGACGCGGCCGGCCTCGCGGCCTGGCCGCTGCCGCGCGTGGTCGACATGCTGCAAAAGCTCTGCCACGACCTGATGCGCCTGGCCGCCGGCGGTGAGCCGCGCTACTTCCCGCGCGCCGCGCTGCCGGCCAAGCCCGCGCCGCTCGAGCGGCTCGCGCCCTGGGCCAAGGCGCTTGCGGCGCACGCCCGCTCGGCCGAGCACACCTGGAATGCCGGCCTGATGGCGGAAGCCCTGGTGCAACAGGCGCGGCAGGCCTTCGCCGCCGCGCCGCCCGTGCAAGAGCGCACGCTTTCGCGCCAGGGTGTTTCAGTACACTCGATTCGATGAGCGACCTAAGCCCGCGCAGCGACATGCTTCCGCGCAGTACGCCCCCCGGGGCGGCGCTGCCGGCCGGGCCGCGGCCGAGCGTGATCCAACTGGTGTTTCGCGAGAAGGGCGCGCTCTACGCCGCCTACATCCCGCTCTTCACCGAGGGTGGCCTGTTCGTGCCGACCACGCGCGAATACAAGCTCGGCGACGACATCTACCTGCTGCTGTCGCTGCCGGAAGACGCCCAGCGCTATCCGGTGGCCGGCAAGGTGGCCTGGCTCACGCCGCCCAACGCCTCGGGCGGACGCACGCAGGGCGTCGGCGTGCGCTTTCCGGGCGACGAGAAGACGCGGCTCCTGAAGCTGCGCATCGAAGAGATCCTGGGCACCTCGATCTCTTCGTCCAAACCCACGCAGACCATCTGATCCGCCGCGCGCGCTACGCTGCGAGGCCGCGCCTTGCCGTGGCCGCGCCATGGTCGTTTCACCTCCTCCTTTCCCATGTACGTCGACTCCCACTGCCACCTCACCTTTCCCGAACTGGCTGCACGCATCGACGGCATCCGCGCCGACATGCAGGCCGCGCAAGTGGATCGCGCGCTGTGCATCTGCACCACGCTGGAAGAGTTCGATGACGTGCACGGGCTCGCGCAGCGCTTCGACAACTTCTGGGCGAGCGTCGGCGTGCACCCCGACAACGAAGACGTGCGCGAGCCGAGCGTCGACGAACTGGCGACGCTGGCCGAGCGGCCGCGTGTCATCGCGATCGGCGAGACCGGGCTCGACTACTTCCGGCTGAACGGCCGCAGCGTGGCCGACATGGCCTGGCAGCGCGAGCGCTTCCGCGTGCACATCCGGGCCGGCCGGCGCACCGGGCTGCCGCTCGTCATCCACACCCGCAGCGCGAGCGACGACACGCTGGACATCCTGCGCGAGGAGGGCGGCAGCCACGGCGTCTTCCACTGCTTCACCGAAACCGAGGCGGTGGCGCGTGCCGCGCTCGACCTCGGCTTCTTCATCTCGTTCTCCGGCATCCTGACCTTCAAGACCGCCGCCGATCTGCGCGAGGTGGCGCGCTTCGTGCCCCTCGACCGCTGCTTGATCGAGACGGACAGCCCGTATCTGGCGCCCGTGCCGTACCGCGGCAAGACCAACACGCCGGCTTACGTGCCGCATGTGGCGGCGCAGATCGCCGAGTTGAAGGGCTTGAGCGTCGAGGCCGTGGCCGAGGCGACCTCACGCAACTTCGAGCAACTCTTTCTGGCCTCGCGCACCGCCTTCGAGGAGGCGCTCAGAACATGAGAATCATCTTCAAGACATTCGTCTATCTATTTGTCGTTCTAGGATTTTCATTCGCCCACGCCGGCTCGTACGAAGACTTCTTCACGGCCGTGACCCGCGACGACGGCGGGACGATCACCCGCCTCGTCGCCCGTGGTTTCGATCCCAACTCGCTCGATCCGACCGGCCAGACTGCGCTGCTTCTCGCGCTGCGTGCCGACTCGGCGAACGTGGTCGAGGCGCTGCTCGCCGCGCCCGGGATCGACGTGAACGTGCAGAACGCATCCGGCGAAACGCCGCTGATGATGGCCGCGCTGAAGGGCAATCTGGAACGCTGCCAGCAGCTCCTGGCGCGCGGCGCGGCGGTGAACAAGAGCGGCTGGACGCCGCTGCACTACGCCGCCACGGGGCCCGCGCCGACGATCGTGCAGATGCTCATCGACAAGGGCGCGCGCATCGAGGCGCCGTCGCCCAACCGCAGCACGCCGCTGATGATGGCGGCCGGCTACGGTGCCGAGGCCAACGTCGATGTGTTGCTCGGGCGCGGCGCCGATCCGCGTGCACGCAACGAACTGCAGCTCAGCGCCGCCGATTTCGCACGGCGTGCACAGCGCGAGTCGCTGGCCGAGCGGCTCGACAAACTGGCCCGCTGACGCCCGGTGCCGACCGGTGCGCTTGCGCGGCCGCACCCGGCCGGGCCGATCGCAACCCGACAGCGTGTCAGGCAACTTCCGACACGCTTCATGGCGGGGCGCTGACTGATCAGCCGCGGCGCCTCTCCCTACATTGCGGCCATCGACACCCGCACTCAAAGGAGCGAGTCATGCACAAGTCACCGTTGTTGGCCAATCCGTTCGCGCTGATGATGGAGCCCGAGGCCGTGCTGCAGGCCATCGAGCAGGCGCAGAGCCAGGGCCGGGTGAAAGGCAGGATCTACCGCCCGCTGGACAAGCCGGCGATTCCCGACACGCCGGAAGCCATCCGCGCGTTCGACCGCCGCGCCGACAAGAGCAGCCTGCACGACTGAGATTTCATCGCTCCCTGCACCGGCCCACACGCGAGCCGGCGCTGCGGGGTACGCCACTTGCCAGACCAGGCGGCTGGGCCACGACGAGGCCCAGCCGCCTTTTTCATGTCGGCCGCATGCTGGCTGCGAACCCGGTCTTTCCGTCATGGCACGACTGCACACCGATCCGAGCACACCGCATCCCGCCGGCGTCTCGGCGCGCCGCTGGCTCGGCGTGGCGATCGTCATCGGCGGCGCGGCCGCGCTTGCGTCCGACTTCTTCCAGTACGTCGTGCTGCAGGATTCGCGCGTGTACCGTGCCTTGCTCGGCGGTTCGATGGCGGCGCTCGCCACGGCGCTGGGCACCTTGCCGGTGCTGCTGTCGCAACAGCTTTCGCAGCGCCTGCAGGACACGCTGCTCGGTTTCGGCGCCGGAGTGATGCTGGCGGCCTGCGCGTTCTCGCTCATCGTGCCGGCGATTGCCAGCGCCGAGCAGCAGGGCGCCGGCGCATGGGGAGCGGGCGGCATCGTCGGCGCCGGCATCCTGCTCGGGGCACTGGTGCTGCTCGCCATCGACCGGCTGGTGCCGCACGAACACTTCTTCAAGGGCCATGAAGGGCCGCAGGCGAGGGCGCTCAAGCGCGCCTGGCTGTTCATCCTCGCGATCACGCTGCACAACGTGCCCGAAGGGCTGGCGATCGGCGTGGCCTTCGCCGGCCCGGACGTGATAGGCGCCAATGCGCTCGCCACCGGCATCTCGATCCAGGACGTGCCCGAAGGCCTGGTGGTCGCGCTCGCGCTGCGCGGCGTGGGCTACGGGCGTGGCGCCTCGGTGGCGATGGGCGCCGCCTCGGGGCTGGTGGAGCCGCTGGGCGCGGTGTTCGGCGCGGCGGTGATCGGCCTGTCGGCGGCGCTGCTGCCCTGGGGACTGGCGGCTGCGGCGGGCGCCATGCTGTTCGTCATCAGCCACGAGATCATTCCCGAATCGCACCGCCAGGGGCACGAGGCCTTTGCCACCTGCGGGCTGGTGCTCGGCTTCGTACTGATGATGATGCTGGACACCGCGCTCGGCTGAGCCGATCGGGCCGGGGCGATATGCTCATGAGCCCGCGCCGATGCATGCGCGACGAGCGCCGCCGGCGCACAAGAACAGGACCACTGCCGTGCCCAGCCCCTTCTTCAATCTCTACAGCCACGGCTTCGTGCGCGTGGCCGTGGGTGTGCCGCGCATCCGCGTGGCCGATCCGCTGTTCAACGCCGGGCAGACCGCCGCGCTGATGGCCGATGCCGCGCAGGGCGGCGCCTCGCTCGCACTGTTTCCCGAACTCGGCCTCTCGGCCTACACCTGCGACGACCTCTTTCACCAGAGCGCCTTGCTCGAAGCCTGCAAGGCCGCGCTCGGCGTCGTGGTGCAGGCCTCGAAGGCATATGCGATCACCGCCGTGGTCGGCCTGCCGCTGCGCGTGGACCACTGCCTGTTCAACTGCGCCGCGGTGGTGCACGACGGCCGTGTGCTCGGCGTCGTTCCCAAGACCTACCTGCCGAACTACGCCGAGTTCTACGAAGCCCGCCAGTTCAACCCGGCCGACGCCGCCGTGAGCGACGAGGTGCTGCTGCTAGGCGAGCGGGTGCCCTTCGGCGCGCAACTGCTGTTCGAGGCCGAGAACCTGCCGCTGCTCAAGTTCGCCGCCGAGATCTGCGAGGACGTGTGGGTGCCCATCCCGCCGTCGTCGTATGCCGCGCTCGCGGGGGCGACGGTGCTGCTGAACCTGTCGGCATCGAACATCACCATCGGCAAATCACGCTACCGGCATCAGCTCGTGAGCCTGCAGTCGGCGCGCTCGCTCGCGGCCTATCTGTATTCGTCGGCCGGCATGGGCGAGTCGACGACCGATCTGGCCTGGGACGGGCAGGCCATCGTCTGCGAGAACGGCGAACTGCTGGCCGAGTCGAAACGCTTCGTCGACGAATCGCATCTCATTACCGCCGACATCGACCTGCAGCGCCTCGCCCACGAGCGCATGCGCCAGACGAGCTTCGGCCAGTCGGCCGCGCGGCACCAGGCGCAGCTCGCGGGCTTCCGCACGGTGCGCTTCACGGCCCACGTGCCGGCGGCCGAGGTGTTGCCGCTCGCGCGGCCGGTCGAGCGCTTTCCCTACGTGCCGGCCGATACCACGCAGCGCGACGAGCGCTGCGGCGAGGTCTACAACATCCAGGTGCAGGCGCTGGTGCAGCGGCTGTCGGCCGCGGGCATCACCAAGCTGGTGATCGGTGTCTCGGGCGGGCTGGATTCGACGCACGCGCTGCTGGTGTGCGCCAAGGCGATGGACCGCCTTGGCCTGCCGCGCACCAACATCCTCGGCTTCACGATGCCGGGCTTTGCCACCAGCGGGCGCACGCTCGACCAGGCGCTGCGGCTGATGCAGGCGGTGGGCTGCAGCAGCCGGCAGATCGACATCCGCCCGAGCTGCGAGCAGATGCTGCACGACCTCGGCCATCCGTACGCCGAGGGCCAGCCGGTCTACGACATCACCTTCGAGAACGTGCAGGCGGGCGAGCGCACCAGCCACCTGTTCCGCCTGGCCAACCACCACGGCGGCATCGTCGTGGGCACCGGCGACCTCTCCGAACTCGCGCTCGGCTGGTGCACCTACGGCGTGGGCGACCACATGTCGCACTACAACGTGAACGCCAGCGTGCCCAAGACGCTCATCAAGCACCTCGTGCGCTGGGTGGCCGACACGGGCCAGGTGGGCGAGGGCGGCAGCCAGGTGCTGCGCGACATCCTGGACACCGAAGTCAGTCCCGAGTTGGTGCCGGGCGACGCCACCGAGGACGACGACACCAAACAGCCGGCCCAGAGCACCGAGAGCGTGATCGGCCCATACGAGCTGCAGGACTTCAACCTCTTCTACACGCTGCGCTACGGCTTCCGCCCGTCGAAGGTGGCGTTCCTGTCGCATTCGGCGTGGCACGACGCCGCGGCCGGCGCCTGGCCCGAAGGCCCGGACGTGGCGCGCAATGCGTACGACATCGGCGCCATCAAGAAGCACCTGCGCACCTTCCTGTGGCGCTTCTTCAAGACCAGCCAGTTCAAGCGCTCGTGCGTGCCGAATTCGCCCAAGGTCGGCTCGGGCGGCTCGCTCTCGCCCCGCGGGGACTGGCGCGCGCCAAGCGATTCAGAGGCCACGGTCTGGCTGGCCGACTTGGGCACCGTGCCGGACGCCGCACCGTGATGCAGTCGCCTTGACAAGCCCCCGGGCCTTGGAACCCAATCGCCCACCGGTCGAAACGGCCGCGCACACGAAGACATCGACAACGAAGAAGGGCAGCAAATGGCACTCAATGCGTTCATGAAGATCGGCAAGGCCCAGGGCGAGGCGCGCCAGGGCAAGTACGGCGCAGCCGGCGACCGCTGGATCGAGATCCAGGACTGGGAGTGGGAAGTCGAGGCCGAGACGAGCTGGACCAAGGGTGGAGGCGCGAGTGTGGGCAAGCCCAACCCCGGCAAGCTCAACTTCACACACTACTGGGACAAGTCCTCGCACCTGCTGCTCGGCTACATCTGCACCGGTACTGCCTTCGAGAACGTGACCCTCGAGATGTGCAAGGGCACCGGCATGTCCAAAGATGGCCTGCCCGAGCCCTTCTTCACCATCACCATGAAGGAAGCGTTCATCACCAAGGTGAACAACGGCGCCGACGAACAAGGCAACGTCGTGCAAAAGGTCGACCTGGTGTTCAAGGAGATCACCATCGACTACCGCGCCCAGGGCGAAGACAAGGCCAAGCCGGGCGCGCTGTCGCCGAAGGTGACCTTCAATTGGGACATCCCCGGCGGCCGGGCCTCGCCCTCGACTGGCGCCTGAGCGACGCCGGCGTTTCGTTTCCCAGAGCGGCTGCCCCGGCAGCCGTTTCTCTTTCTCGTGGCGCATCTGACGACATGCGCCGCTTCACCCGAACCCGAAGGAAGAACCATGCGCAACGTACCCGACCCTGAAGACGCATTCACGGCAAGGCTAGAGGACCTGAAGGCCCGATCGGTGCCTGCCAGCGAAATCGCCGCTGCCATCACCGTGCATGAGCGCCTGCGCACGGCGCAGGCCATCTGCCATTCGCTGGTGCCGGGCGGCTATTCGGAGTCAGCCATGGTGGCGCTGCTCAACGCGCTGACCGAACAGGCCGAGACCTTGCGCGCCGAATCGGCGCGCGACCGGTAGCCGCACGACAGTGGTTGTCGCAGCGCCTCTGCGCGCGCGCTGCATCTCCTGATGCGTCCGCCCCGGGTTCCTGAAGTTCAGGGCGGCGGCGGTTCACTTCACGGAGCTTGAACAGCCTTCAGCGGCCATACGGACTCCGCAGCAGCGGATCGTTGGCCCCACCCGAGTGGCCGAGCGCCTGCAACCGGTCGACAGTTCCCTGTAGGTGAGCCACCTCACGCTGCAACGCATCCACGTAGCCCACCGCAACCTGCGCATCGTTCCAGGCCTGGGCATGCACCGCTGACCGCCCCCAGCTCGTGAGCCAGAACAGGGCGAGGAGCACCGCCCGCGGAACGTGCCCGTCCCGGTTGTAGCGGTAGACCGTTCGAACTCCCACACCGAGCGTCCGCGCAACGCGCTTCGCCGGAGGTCTCCCGAGGTCATCGAGCATCGACTGCCAAGCTGGCAATGTCTTGGGTGCATGGTCGATCGACTGCAGCTGGATTTTCACAGGCGACGCTCAACTCAGCCGGTCACCTGAAAAACTGACAATGTATATTATGTTTACTACAGGACGCGGGAACTGATTCAACCGGGCTCACTACTGGATGCCAGCCCTACCGTTTGCGACCGCCGCTTCGACGGCCGCACCGCGCGGCCTCTCTGCGCGTGATCGCTTCTACTCAGGACCCGATGACCTGCCACTCCCCGCCCGCCCCCGACAACTGCCGCACCTGCTGCGCGAGCGAGCCGAAGAGCCGGCCGGCCAGGCCTGTTTCCTCGCGGCCGAAGATGATGCGGTCGCAGTGCCAGTCGCGCGCGGCGAGCACGATGGTCGTCGCGCTGTGTCCCACGCGCACGCTGCTGGTGTAGCGCACGCCGGCCGCGTCGAGCAGCTGCTGCGCGTATTGCAGCTCCTCCGTGCCGGCGCATTGCTGCAGTTCCTCCAGCTCGCGCGTGCCGAAGAACATCGCCACGTGGCCCGACACCTTGGGCCGCACGCGCAGCAGCCGCACCGTCGCCGGCTCTTCGCGGACCAAGCGCACGACCTCGTCGATGGCCGAGCGCGTGCGGGCCGGCTGCGCCGGATCGATGGGAACCAGAATGTTTCGCATGGGCACCTCCTTCAGGCGGCAGACTGGTTCGCGGGTTCGGCCGTGTCGCCCTGCTGCCGTTGCTGCTGGCGGCTGGTCAGCCACTTGCCGACCGCCACCACGGCCACCGCGCCGAGGGCCGGCACCACGGTGTGCAATGCATGCTGGTGCTCCGACCAGTCGGCGATGGAGGGATCGGTCATCGCCATCTCGCCCGCCACCCAGCCGAGCAGCGCGGCGCCGAGCGTGATGATGACCGGGAAGCGGCCCATCAGCTTGAGGATCAGCGTGCTGCCGAAGATGATGAGCGGGATGCTGATGACGAGGCCGAACACCAGCAGCGGCACGTTGCCCTTGGCGGCGGCCGCGACGCCGACCACGTTGTCCAGGCTCATGATCAGATCGGCCACGACGATGGTCTTGATGGCGGCAGCGAGGTTGGAGTGGCTCGCCAGCTCGCCCTCGTCATCGTCGCTCTTGAGCAGGCCGACGCCGATCCACAGCAGCAGCGCCGCGCCCACGAGCTTCAGGTACGGCAGCGTGAGCAGGTAGACGGCGAAGAAGGTCAGCACGACGCGCAGCACGATGGCGCCGACGCTGCCGAAGAGGATGGCCTTCTTCTGCTGCGAAGGCTCGAGCGAGCGTGACGCCATCGCGATGACGACGGCGTTGTCGCCGCTCAGCACGATGTTGATCAGGATGATCTGCGACAGCGCGATCCAGAAGTCCGGACTGGACAGAAACGACATGGTGTCTCCTCGAATGGAAGGTGGAACCGTCGCGGTTCCCCATTCCGTCGAGGCTACGGACCCAGGCTGTCGCCTTCCTGCCGGTGAGCTGTCGGTTGGTTGACAGCCAGCTGTCAGCTGGCTTACAGCGTGCGCAGCGGAAAGAACACGCTGAAGGTGTTGCCCACGCCGTCCGTGTCTTCTTCCAGCGTGATGCGCGCGCCGTGCAGCGTGGCGATCTCGCTCACGATGGCCAGGCCCAGGCCGCTGCCGTCCTCCTGCGTGCCGAGCAGGCGATGGAAGCGCTCGAAGATGCGGGCGCGTTCCTGCACCGGAATGCCGGGGCCGTCGTCGCTGATGGACAGGCGGCACTGGTCGCCTCCGCCCTGCCCCACCCGCACCGTCACCCGGCCGCCGGCGCGGCTGTAGCGGATGGCGTTATCGATGAGGTTGTTGATGAGCTCGCGCAGCCGGTCGCGGTCGGCGTTGATGGTCTGCGCGCCCTCTGCCCCCTCGAAGCCGAGGTCGATGCCTCGCTTGATCGCCTGCGGCACCCACTCCATGCTCACCTCCAGCGCGTAGGCGTTGAGGTCCAGCGGCTGCAGTTGCATCGAGTCGAGCGCGCCGGGCTCGTTGCGCGCCAGCGAAAGCAGCTGCTGCACGAGCCGCGACAGCCGGTCGGCGCTGAGGTAGAGCTGCGCGAGTGAATGGCGCACGTTCTCGGCATCGGTCTCGCGCAGCGCCAGTTCGATCTGCGCCTTCAGGCCGCTGACCGGCGTCTTGAGCTGGTGTGCGGCATCGGCGACGAAGCGGTTCTGAAAGTCGAAGGTCCGTTTCAGCCGCGCCATCAGCTCGTTGACCTCGTCGACCAGCGGGCGCACTTCGCCGGGCACCGCATGCGTGTCGATCGGGCTCAGGTCCAGGTGCGAGCGGTCGGACACCGCGCGCCGCAGCCGCTGCAGCGGCGCGAGCCCGCGCGAGACGCCGAACCAGACCACCGCCGTGGCCATCACGATCAGCAGCAGTTGCGGCAACACCACCGTGGCGAGCATTTCCCATGCGAGGCGGCTGCGCTTGTTCAGCGTCTCGGCCACCTGCACCTGCACCAGCACCGGCGCCGCATCGGATGCGGTCTCGACCGGCATCCACGCCACCATCATGCGCACCGGCTCGCCGTGCACCTCGTCGCGGTAGAAGCGCGTGCGCGCGGCCTGGGTGCCGCGCGGCGGCGGCATGTCCGCATCGCCGCCGAGCGGCGCACCGTCCTGCGCGGCGACACGGTAGAAGATGAGATCGTCCTGGTCCAGCAGCAACACCTTGCTGGCCGCCTCGGAAAGGCCGAGCACGGGCTGGCCGCCGGCCAGTTTCACGTGCAGCGCGATCTCGCGGCCGATCTCGAGCAGCGCACGGTCGTAGGCAAGATTGGAGAAGCGCACCGAGTTCCACCAGGCCACGCCGGTGTCGAGCACCAGCAGCGCGGCGAGCGGCCCCAGCAGCCAGGCCAGCAGCTTGCGCTGCAGCCGCGGCTCAGGCTTGCGCATCGGGGCGGTCCATGAGGTAGCCCATGCCGCGTACGGTGCGGATCTCGCAGCCGAGCGGCTCGAGCTTCTTGCGCAGCCGGTACACGTTGACCTCGATCGCGTTGTCGCCCACCTCGTCGCTGAAGCCGTAGAGGTGGTTGACCATCTGCTCCTTGCTGACCACACGGCCGGCACGCATCAGCAACAGCTCGAGTACCGCCAGTTCGCGCGGCGAAAGCTCCAGCGGCCGCTTGTCGTGGAAGACACGGCGGCCCACCGTGTCGAAGCGCAGCGCGCCGTGCTCCAGGAAGGGCGTGGAGTTGGTGCCGCGGCGCAGGAGCGCGCGCACGCGGGCTTCCAGCTCCGGCAGGTCGAAGGGCTTGGCGAGGTAGTCGTCCGCGCCCAGGTCGAGCCCGCGCACGCGGTCTTCCAGCGTGTCGAGCGCGGTGAGCATCAGCACCGGCAGCGTCGCGCGGCGCGCACGCAAGCGGCGCAGCACGTCGAGGCCGTTCAGGCCCGGCAGGCCGATGTCGAGGATCGCGAGGTCGTAGATGCCGAGCGCGAGCGCATGATTTGCGTCCTCGCCGGTGGCGACGATGTCCACGGCATGCGCCGACTGGACAAGCGCCCGCGAGAGCGCGTCTGCGAGCACCTTGTCGTCTTCAACGAGCAATATGCGCATGGGATCGACAGCAAAGAAGCGGAGCGACCATGCTAACTGCCGCTCTGCACTGCACCGTCGAAGCGTGCAGTCTCTTCATCCACTGTCGCAGTGGGCAGCCCGGGGTGGCTTCGAACGTCCGCCCTCGGCGCGGCCATCGGTCTGCCCTGTCCTCAATTGCCCGCCGTGTCGAGCGTCCAGTTCTGGTTATTGCCGCTGTTGCACGACCAGGTGATGAGTTCGGTGCCCTGAGTCATTGCGGAGTTCGGCACGTCGAGACAAGCCCCCGAGGCGCGGTTGCGCAGCACCGAGCCGTCCAGCATCCATTGCGTCGCGTCGCCCGCATTGCAGGCCACCTGCACCACCGGCCCGCCCGTGCTGATGGTGTTGCCCTGCGCCAGGCACAGGCCACTGTGCTTGAGCACGAACTGCAGATGGCCGTCGATGTTGTTCACGGCGAACTGCTCGTTGCCGGCCGTGCCGCAGGGCCACTGGATCGCACCTGGGTGCCGCTGGCGGTCGAGGCGCCGTAGATGTTGACGCACAGGTTGCTGTGGTTCGAGCGGATGCGCAGGAGCGCGCTGGTGGTGTCGAGCGAGCGCACGTAGTCGGCCAGCGCGTTCAGGTCTGCCGTCGACAGTGCACCCGTGTTGCCGTGGCCGGAGGCGAACACCTGCGGCAATGTCGCGGCCTGGCCGTTGTGGAAGTAGGCCGATGCCGCCCAGCTGCCATACAGCGTGGGCGTGTCGAAGCCGACGCCCGCGAGCGGCACGCCGTTGCCCAGTCCCGATGAAACCTGGACCGTGCCCACGTCGTGCCGCAGCCCGTCTTGCATGGTGATGCCCGAATGGCAGCTCGCGCACTGTGCGTTCGCGAAGACCTGCCTGCCCAGCAAGGCGCTCGCGCTCAGGCTGCCGTCGGCATTGCGCGCCGGGCTGCGTGCGTAGCGCGAGAGCGAGCCGAGGTAGGCCGCCAGATCGTCGAGTGCCCCGCTCTTGCCGGCCTTGGGGGCGCCCAGCGGGTTCGCGGTCGCGGCGAAGTCGGCATTGCTCATGAAGCCGGTGCCGCCGAAGGAGCCGCGGATGTCGTTCTCGAAGTCCTGGACTTCGTCGAAGTTGGCGCTCCAGTGCAGGTTGCCGTGGCCCAGGCCCTGGCGGCCCTGCAGGCTGACGGTGCGGCGCAGGCCCTCGCCGCGCTGGGTGAAGTCCCACACCATGCCGTCGTCGCCGCCGTCGGCATGGCAGCTCGCGCAGGACATGTAGTTGTCGCGGCTCATGCGCCGGTCGGCGGCGTTGTAGAAGAGCTGCTTGCCGCGCAGGGCGGCGGCCGACAGCGGCTCCTGCGCCACGGTCGCGACCGTCTGCAGCAGCGTCGCCGCCCCACTCTGCCCGGACAGGACCGCCGACACGTCGTGCACCGAGACCGAGCGCCCGAGGAAGTTGTTGGTGAACAGGCGCTGGCGGGCCGCATCGAGGTACAGCCCATGCGGCGCCGCGCCGACATCGGCGATCTCGCCGCGTATCGCGCGGCTGTAGGCGTCGACGATCGCGATGCGGTTGCCTTCCATCTGCGCGACGAAGATGTAGTCGCCGTTGGGTGCGAACAGCGCGGCGCGTGCGGGGGCACGATCGTCGAAGTCGAGCTGCTCGGCGAACACCTCGCTGGCCGTCTGCAGGTTCACCTGCGACAGGATGGAGCGCACGGTGCGGTCATGCTCCAGGTCTTGCCCGTCGCGATGGCGGCCGCGCACGATGTTGTCCTTCTTGGACGGCAGCACGGCACGCAGCCCGTCGGGCGAGATCACGACCTGGCTCAGGTAGTTCGGCACGCCGCGCGCGCGGCTTTCGTCGTCCGCCGTGGTGGTGTCCACCTGCAAGGCCACCGTCGCGCTGCTGGACAGGGTCGTGAGGTTCACCTTGTGCAACTGCCCGCCCGTCATCATCGACTTGAAGCGCGTGACGTAGGCCGCTTGCGAATCGGCGCTCACGGCAATGCCGCGCACGGCGCCTGCGAGCACCAGCGTGCCGGTGGTGGCCCCGGTGGCCGGGTTGAAGCTGATCAGCGTCGACTTGTGCTCCAGCGTCAGCAGGCCCTTCGTGTGGTCAGGCGTGAAGACCACGCCATAGGGTCCGCTGCCGTAGGCCAGGGAGACGGTGGTCGAGGCGCTGCCGTCGGCCGCGTTGAGCGCGACCAGCTTGTCCTCGTCCTGCACCGTGACCCAGATGCGGCCATCCGGCCCCACGGCCAGGGTGCGTGGCTCACGCCCGACACGAACCTCCCAGCGCTTGGCCAGGGTCTGGGCATCGAGCGCAGTGACCGTGCCGCTGTCCGGGTTGAGGCTGTAGACGGTGCCGCCGTCGCCGCTGATGTTGGTGGTGTGAGTCGGCGCGTTCGCGGTTGGCGGCCGGATCACCGTCGTGGGGAAGCTGTAGTAGGTCTCCAGCCCCGCGGTGTTGCGCACGGTCAGCGTCACCGTGTAGTGGCCGGGTGCCGTGTAGTGGTAGCTGGCGTTCGGCTGGCTGGCGAACGACGTGTGCGTGCCGTCACCGAAGTTCCAGCTGTACTGCGCGCTGCCGCCGAGCACGGCGGGATCGAAGACCAGCTGTCCGTTGACGAGCTTCGGCCCTGCCCCGAGCCCCGGGTCGCCGACGATGGGCAGCGCAGCCAACTGCGTCACGTCGCTGTCCTGCAGCACCCGGTTGTAGACGCGCACATCGGCCAGCGTTCCCTTGAAGAAGTCGGCGTTGCCCTCGATCTGGCCGAGCCGCTGGAAGCGATTGTTCAGGCCCAGCGCACCGGTTCGCCCGGTCGACGCGGTCTTCACGCCGTCGACATAGACGGCCTGCGCACCCGAGGCGGCATCGCGCGTCAGCACCACGTGGTGCCAGTTGCCGTCGTTGACGGCCGCGGCTGACCTCGTGCCGGGGTTGCTCGTGTTCGCGTCGCCCACCGACAGGTTCAGGCGACCGGCGTTGTCGATCCAGCCCCAGAACACATCGTCCGAGCCGCCCGTCTGGTCGCGCCCGAAGATGCCCGGCGCCGTCCACGGCACCGAGGTGCCGGCCTGTGTCGTCTTCATGTAGAAGCTGAGCGATGCAGTGCCGGCGAGCACGGAGGCGACCGAGTCGTCCGCGAGCGGCACGCCGCCGGTGCGCGGTGCGAAGTTCAGGCCGATGCTCTCGAACGCATCGCCGCCGCTCGTGGTGCCGTCGTTGTGGCCGACCGGATCGGCGAGCGTGCTCGCCAGGCTCCAGTGGTGCGACAAGCCGATGTTCACGGCATTGCCGGTGGTGAAGGTGGTGCGGAACTCGGCGCCGATGGCGTTGCCGGCGTAGTCCGTCACCCCGCCGGCCGGCAGTACGACTTCATACGTGGTGTTCGGCGCGAGCGGCTGGCTCGGCGCGAAGTTGATGATGCCCAGCTGCACGCTGTAGAAGCCCGCCAGCGCGGCGCCGCCCACGGGCCGAACGATGAAGGTGGCGGCGTTCACGCTGTCCGGCAGGATGCTGTCGGACAGGCCGAGGCCGATGCGCGAGCTCAGCGCCTGCTGCTGGGCGCCGTTCGCCGGCGAGACCTGCTTGACGGCGGGCGGGGTCGTGTCCGGCGCGGTCGAGTGCACCATGAAGCCGCTGCCCGAGCCGTGGTCGTTGCCGATGAACACGAGGTTGCCGAAGGGCGCCACCTGACCGTGGTCGGAATGCGACTCCTCGGTCGAACCCGGCGCGAACAAGCCGCCGCTGCCGACCTCGACGTGCTGCAGGGGGTTGCTCACGTCGACCTTGTGGATGCGGAACTGCGAGCCCTGGAACACATGGTGGTCCTGCGTGGCGCAGTACAGCTGCTCGTCGATGACGAGGCGGTTGTCCTCGGGCACGAAGCGGCTGCGGTCGGCGAGGTTGTACGCGGTCATCCTCGCGCCGGCGCCGCGCACCGAGCTGTACAGGGTGCGGCCGTCGTAGCAGGTGGCGTAGTACAGGGGGTGCGACGTGACCGTGTCCAGCACCTTGGGATTCAGCGGGTCGGAGATGTCCAGGCTCGCGAAGCCGTCGCTGTTCTCCATCGAGGTCAGCACCATCTGGTTGCCCAGGGTGAAGATCGGTCCGACGCGGAAGCCGCCGAGCTCGCCGGTCGGCACCGGATTGGGCTTGCCCGCCCCGCGGTTGGCCAGCACCGCATTGGCCGGGTCGCTCGCATCGACGATGTAGACGCCGTCGTTGGCCGAGGCGACATACACATACGGCGCCTGCCACCACAGCTGCCAGCTCACGTTCGCGTAGTCGCCGGCGTTGACCGTGGGCAGCGCCAGCTTCTTCACCTGCTGGATGTCGTTGATATCGGTGAAGTCCCAGAACTCGACGCCCTTGGTGGTGGCGACGACGATCCACTTCTTGCCGGCTATCGTGGACGCGCCGAACGAATGCGCCTCCCGGAACTCGGCCGTGCGCCCTTCGGGTTCGTAGATGCGCCTGACCAGTTGCATGCTGCGCGGGTTGGACACGTCGTACAGCAGGAAGCCGCCCGGCCCCTGGCCGCTGTCGGGTGCGAACAGCGTGAGGAAGTAGCCGTTGTGCATGATCCCGGCGTTGAGCCCGAAGGCCTTGCGGCCGGGATAGGCCGCCGGCACGCCCTGCGCATCGCGCCGGATCCAGGCCACCGGCGTGAACAGTTCGTTCTGGCTGTAGCTGAGGTTGCCCAGACCCGGGCCCTGCACGGCAGCCACGCCGACCGCGAGTGCCTGGACCCGGCCGGTGGAATGCGAAGCCGGTTGCGCGCTCTCGGCGCTGTCGCCACCTCCATCGCCACCACCGCCACCGCAGGCCGCAAGCGCCATCGCCACGAACAAGGTCAGCAGGCTCCAGAGAGCTTGCTGAAGCCTCGACCGTCCGCCCAAGGCCGGTCCGGTCACGAGATGCCAATGCGTGAGCTTCATCACCGTTGTCTCCTGTGGATGCGAGGCCGGTCGTGCGCAGCGCCGGTTCCTTCGTGGGGGTTGTTCGTTCGATGGGAAGGCACCTCCTCACGGAGGGGCCGCTTGCCGCAGCGTTCGTTCAGCGCGCGCCGCCGGCCGACTCGTAGAGATCCCAGGCCGCTTCGGCGCTGGCGCCGCGGTGGATCATGGCCATCAGCGCGTTCACCACGGCCGATGGGTTGCCGTGCTGGTAGACGTTGCGCCCGTAGACCATGCCGACGGCGCCCTGGTCGAGCAGCACGCGAGAACGCGCGAACACCTGCTTCAGGTCTTCCCTGCCGCCGCCGCGCACGAGCACCGGGCAGCGCGCCGCCTGCACCACGCGGTGGAAGTCGGCCGGGTCGGTGGTCGGGTCGGCCTTCACGATGTCGGCGCCCATCTCGCGCGCCAGGCGCACCAGCGTGACGATCTTTTCCGCATCGCCGTCCACCATGTAGCCGCCGCGCTCGCTGTGCGGCGCCATCACCAGCGGCTCGATCATGAGCGGCATGCCGTAGCGGTCGCAGTCGGCGCGCACGCGGGCGATGTTGCTCACGCACTGGCGGAAGAGGTCGGGCTCGTTCGGCAGCATGAAGAGGTTGACCACCACGCAGGCCGCATCCATCTGCACCGCCGGCAGCACCGGGTCGTGCTCGTTCTGCAGCACCGCCCACATCACGCGGTGGGCGACGGCGTTGTACGGGTTGCCCATGTCCAGCCGCATCACCAGGGCCGGCTTGTCGCGGCCCGGTCGCCCTTGCAGCAGATCGGCCTGGCCGTGGTTGAGCTGGATGGCGTCGGCGCCGGCCGCGATGAGCTGGTCCATCACGCGCGGCATGTCTTCCAGGCCCGCGAGAAAGCTCGGCTCGTTGCACACGCCGTGGTCGACGGCGATGTCCAGGCACCGCCCGTTGCGCATCAGCCGGTTCAGCCGCGCCTGTTTTCTTTCCAGCATTCGAGTCTCCTGTTTCTAGGGTGAGGACGAGCGCATTCCTGCACCGGCCGCGCGGGCCGGCGCATCGTTGGTCTGCGTCCGAAAGTTGTGGCCCTTTGCCGGCGCTTCAGCCCATCAGGGCGCCGAGGTGGCGGTCGGCGGCGCCGTCGATCAGCGCGAGGTCTTCGGCACTCGCTGCGACATTCCCGGCGCCGGCGTTCTCGATCGCCTGAGCCGCCGTTCGCGCACCGCACAAGGCCACCGAGACCCGGCCCGACACGGTGGTCCACGCGATCATCAGTTGCGCGAACGAGCACTGCAGCCGCGCGCGCACCGGCTCGATGTCGGCGAAGAAAGCGCTGAGCTTCGCGCGGTTGGCGGCCGAGAAGCGCGGGTGGCCCCGGCGCTGGTCGTCGCCGCTGAACTCGCGCTTCGGATCGATGGGTCCCGCGAGCAGGCCGAGGGCCAGCGACGAATAGCCGAGCACCGCAATGTCGTGCTGCCTGCACAGCGGCAGCAGCGTCCTCTCGATCTCGCGGTCGATCAGGCTGTAGCGCTCCTGGATCGCATCGACCGGCCCATGCCGCAGGTATTCGGTGAGCGTTTCGGCGTCGACGTTGCTGACGCCGATCGCGCGGATCTTTCCCTGCCGCTTCAGATCCAGCAGCGCATCCATGGTCTCGGCCACTGGCGTGGTGGGGTCCTGCCAGTGGGTGATGTAGAGGTCGACGTAATCGGTGCGCAGCCGTCGCAGGCTCTGCTCGAGCTCATGAACGATGGCATCGCGCCCGAGGTAGCGATAAACCGCCCGGCCTTCCTCGTCGAAGAAGTGCGTGCCCTTGTCCGTGTGCCAGACCAGGCCGCACTTGGTGGCGATGACCGCCTCGTGGCGCCGCCCCTTCAGCGCGGTGCCCACCAGGGCTTCGGCGCGCCCGAGGCCGTAGGCCGGTGCGGTGTCGATCAGGCGCACGCCGGCATCGAGCGAGGCGCGGATCGCCTCGACGGCGGCCGCGTCATCCCCCCCACCCCACATCCAGCCGCCCATGGCCCAGGTGCCGAGACCCACGTCCTCGCATTCGATGCCCGAGGCACCCAACTTCGTTGTTCTCATCGGATGACCTTCTTGACGTTCATGAGGTGGTCGACGGTGACGGCCACCAGCAGGATCAGGCCCTTGATCACGTCCTGCCAGTAGGGCGAGACGTCGAGCAGGATCAGCGAGCTGGTGACCACCGACAGCAGCGCAAGACCCAACACCGCTCCCAGCACCGTGCCGGAGCCGCCCTTGAGGCTGGCGCCGCCGATCACCACTGCGGCGATGACGTTCAGCTCCATGCCCACGCCGAAGGTCGGCGTGGCGGCGCCGAAGCGTGCGGTGTAGATCACGCCGGCCAGCCCCGCCATCGCCGAGCACAGCACCGTGACCCAGAACTTCACGTGGCCGGTGCGGATGCCCGAGTACAGCGCAGCCTTCTCGTTGCTGCCGGTGTAGAACACCTTTCGCAGCACGGTCGCGCGGCGCAACGCGAAGTCGCTGGCCACGACGATCAGCCCGAAGATCAGGATCACCACCGGGATGCCGCCGATCGATCCCTGGCCGATGAACTTGAATTCCGGCGGCAGCGAGAACAGCGACTGCGGCGTGCCTTGCGTGAACGCGAGGCACAGGCCGCGCACGATCACCATGAAGGCCAGCGAGGCAATGAAGTGGCTGAGCCCGATGCCGGTGACGCAGCCGCCGATCATGGCGCCGATGAGTGCGCAGCAGGCGATGGCGATCAGGCTCGCGGTCCACGGGTCGAGCCCGAGCAGGAACAGCGCACCGGTGATCACCATCGCCAGGCACACCACCGAGCCGACCGACAAGTCGATGCCGCCCACGATCATGAGCACCGTCATGCCGACCACGACGATGCCCTCGATCGAGAACGACAACAGCATCGCGCGCACGTTCTCCCAGGTCAGGAAATACGGGGACGCGAAGCTCATCACCACGCACAGCGCCGCGATGATGAGCAGCAGGCCGGCCTCGCGCATGCTGGAGAACCGGCCTCTGGTTCTTTTCGCGGACGCTGCGCCCGCTCCGCTGGCCGCGGGTATGGCCAACGCGGCGGTGCCCCCGCCGGCGGTCTCGTGTTCGAGCATCAATGCACCTCCTCGACGGCAAGGCCCGAGGCCAGCCGCAACAGCTTTTCTTCCGTCATGTCCTTGGCCGCCACTTCGCCGGCGAGCCGGCCTTCGCGGATTACCAGCGCCCGGTCACACAGGCCGATGATTTCCGGCAGCTCGGACGAAATGACGACCACGCCCACGCCCTGGTCGGCGAGGTCGCGCAGGATGTGGTGGATCTCCGACTTGGCGCCCACGTCGACCCCGCGTGTGGGCTCGTCCATCAGCATCACCGCCGGGTTGATGGCCAGCAGCTTGGCAATCGCCACCTTCTGCTGGTTGCCGCCCGAGAGGCTGGCCGCCTCGCAGGCAACGCCGTCGGACTTGAGGTTCAGGCGTTTGCCCAGTTCCTCGGCCAGTTGTCGCTCGGCGGCGTGCTTGAGCAGCCCCGCACGCGAGCTGATGCGGCGCGGCGCCATGGCCGAAATGTTCTGTGCAACCGACATCTCGAGGAACACGCCGGCCTCCTTGCGGTCCTCGCTGAGATAGGCGATGCCGTGCCGCAAGGCGTCGCCGTAGGTGTCGATGGCGAGCGGCTTGCCGTTCAGCCGCACCGTGCCGCGCCGCGCCCGGCGCAGGCCGCACACCGTCTCGGCCAGCTCGCTGCGGCCGGCGCCCATCAGCCCGGCGATGCCCAGCACCTCGCCGCGCTTGAGCGCGAAGGAGATGCCGTGCACGCGGTCGCCGTCGGCGATGTTCTCCACTTCCAGCAGGTGCTCCACGCCGAACTCGCCGCACTTGGGCGGGTAGTAGCTGCCGAGGTCCCGACCCACCATCGCGCGCACCAGCGTGTCGGGGCTCAGCTCGGCGATGTCTGCGCAATGCACGTCGCGCCCGTCGCGCAGCACGGTGACGCGGTCGCAATGCGCAAAGATCTCGGCCATGCGGTGGCTGATGTAGACGATGCCGATGCCCTGCGCCTTCAGGTCGTGCAGCACGCGGAACAGCGCTACCGATTCCGTCTCGGTGAGGGCAGCGGTGGGCTCGTCGAGGATCAGCACCTTGCAATCAAGCGTCAGCGCCTTGGCGATCTCGACCAGTTGCTGACTGCCGATCGGCAACTCGTGGACGCGGCGCTCGGGCGGGATGTCCTGGCCGAGGCGCGCCAGCACGTGCGCTGCGCGCGCTTCGAGGCTGCGGTAGTCCATCCACGGACGGCGGGTGGCGTTGAGCTCGGCCATGAACACGTTCTCGGCCACCGTGGCGTCGCCGCACAGCGCGATCTCCTGGTGCACGAGGCCGATGCCCAGGCGCATCGCGTGCGCCGGGCCGGCTATCACCACCGTCTCGCCGTCGAGCACGACCTCGCCGGCATCCGGCTGGTGGATGCCGTCGATGATCTTCATCAGCGTCGACTTGCCGGCGCCGTTCTCGCCGCACAGCGCGTGAATCTCGCCGCGGCGCAGCGAGAAGTCCACGCCGGCAAGCGCACGCGTCGTGCCGAAGTGCTTGCTGATGCCACGCAACTCAAGCAGTGGCGATCCCGCGTTCATCGGTGCCTCCTGTGATCCGGCGGGCTGCCGCTGCGACAGACAGCAAAGCGCCATCGCAACGGCTGCGCGACGCTCATTCGTTGATGCCCTTCGTGCCGCGGCGCTCGAGGTACTTGTCCCAGTAGAAGTCGTCGGCGTTGGCCTTGTTGACCACCGACAGCCCGTTGTCGAGGAAGGGCACGGCCATCGGGTTCTTGCCGCTGCGCTTGTAGTCGTTCATCGGGTCGATGAGCTGCGGGTTCTTCGCCATGAACAGCATCAGCATGCCCATGTAGCCCTGCACGCCCTGGTTCGGGTTGATGGCCCCGAACATGTCGCCGGACTTGATCATGTCGAGGATCTTGGCGTTCACGTCGCAGCACATCACGCGGATGTTCTTCTTGGTCTCGACCTTGGCCTGCGCCGCGCCGAGCGCCGAGTTGGCCTCGGGCATGAAGACCGCGCCCAGGTTGGGATTGGCCTGCGCAATGCTCAGCATCGCCTGGTAGGCCTTGTTCGGATCCTGGTTGCTGGCGGCGCGGCCAGCCAGCTTCATGCCCGGATGCTTGGTCTTCATGCGGTCGATGAAGGCCGCGATGCGGCGGTCGTGGTTGTCCTGACCGGGGTTCTCGAGCACGGCGTATTCGCCCTTGCCGTTCAGCGCGGCGGCGATCGAATCGGCCGCGTAGGCGCCCTCGTTGTCGTTGTTGGAGGTGACGAAGGACACGCGCTTGGAGTTGGGCGAATCGGCGGCGAAGGTGACCACCGGAATCCCCATCGCGGCCGCCCGGTTGATCGGCTCGATAAAGGGATCGGGATTCATCGGGTGCAGCAGGATGCCCGCCGGCTTGCGCGCCAGCTCCTGCTCGAACGACGCCAATTGCTTGTTGACGTCGTACTCGGGCGTGCCGGTGTAGCGCGTCTTCACGCCCAGCGTGCGGCCGAGCTGCTTCATCATTTCGTAGACCGGGAACCAGTACTCCACGCCCGACACCATCACGTTCATCACGTAGACGTCGTTCGGTTTGCCGCGCAGGCCCACGGCCTCCGATTTCGCGAACGCGCTGCTTGCGCCGCCCAGCATGCCGGCACCGGCCACGGCCGCGGTCTTCAAGAAATCTCGCCTCATCGTCGTCTCCTTGTCTCGTTGATCTTGCGGGCTCGAAGGCCCGTGGCTTGTCGTTCGCCTGAGCCTCGAAGTGGGTTCAGTTGTCATGACAGCGATAAGATAAGTGCAAGCCGGATTCGCGACAACCTAGGAGTAACACCATTACAACTCCGCTCAAGCTCGGCCACGATGTCATAACATGACAAACGACATCTCAGACATCTTCATTGGGATCGACATGGGCTCCACCGGGCTCAAGGCCGTCGCCTTCGAGGCCGGAACCGGAGCCACGCTGGCGACCGCCGGCGACGCGCTGCCGCATGTGCGCCTGCCCGGCGGCGGCTGCGAGATCGCGGGCCCTGCGATCCGCAGTGCGCTCGCGCAGGCGCTGCGGAGCGTCTCGCGGCAGCTCGGGCCGCGGGTGGCCGCCGTGCGCGCCCTCGGCTGCACCGGCCACGGCGCCGGCCTGTATGCGCTGGACGCCCACGGCGAGCTGCTGCGCGACCGGGCGGTCGCCTCCACCGACCAGCGGGCCGCCGGCCGGGCCCGCGCGCTGGCGCAGCAGCACGGGCCCGCGCTGTTCGAGGACGTCGGCTGCCAGCCCTGGGCCGGCCAGCCGACGCTGATCGCGGCCGAGCTGTTCGCTGCCGATGCGGCGCAGCGCGGCGCGATGCGCCATCTGTCCTTCGCCAAGGACTACCTCGCCTTTCTGCTCACCGGCGAACTCGCCACCGATGCCAGCGACGCCAGCACCGCGGGCCTGCTGTCGCTCGCCACCGGCCACTGGTCGACGCCGGCCTTCGAGGCAGCCGGGCTCGCCGACCTCGCCTCGGGCGTGCTGCCACCCCTCGTGCCTGCCGGCACGCTGATCGGCCGGCTGCTGCCCGCGCAGGCGGCCGACTGCGGATTGCCGGCCGGGCTGCCAGTAGCCGCCGGTGCGATCGACCTGCTGGCCTCGCTGCAGGCGGTCGGCGCGCAGCAGCGCGGCCAGGCCGTGGCGGTGATGGGCACCTGGTGCGTCAACGCGGTCGTGGCGCCCGTGCGCGAGCCCAAGCCGCCGGTTGCGGCCATCGTGAACTTCGGCGTGGCGGATCAGCGGCTCTACATGGAGAACAGCCCCTCGTCGATGGCCAACATCGCGTGGCTCGCGCGCACACTGAACTTTTCCAGCGCCGCGGCGGTGGTCGATTGCGCGATGTCGGTGCCGCTGGGCGCTGCCGGGTTGCGCTTCGCGCCCTTCATCAACGGCGGCAGCGCGCCGCCGGGCGCCACGGCAGGCTTCATCGGCCTGGCCAGCCACCACGAGCGTGCGCACATGGCGCGTGCCGTGGTCGACGCGGTGGCCGTGCTGCATGCGCAGCATCTGGGCCGGCTGGCGTCGCTGGACCTCGGCACGCCCGGGCGTGTTGCCGCGCTGGGCGGCGGTGCACGCGATGTGCGCCTGGTGCAGTTGCTGGCCTCCTTCATGGGCCACCCCGTCGAGCGCTGCGGCGACGACGAGACCGGCGCGCGCGGCGCGGCGCTCTACGCCGCGCAGTCGCAGGGCGCGCCGCTGGACGTGCTGCCCGCCCCCTGCGACCTGGTCGAGCCGGCACGCGCTGACCAGCAGGCGCATGCCGACTTCCGCGCCGGCTTCGCAGCGCTGATGAGCGATCTCGCGCCGGCGTTCGCGCAACTCGCGGGAGGCCGGCCATGAGCGCGCAGGCCAGCCCTTTCGTTCGGCCGGCGGCGCTGGCGGGGCGGCATTTCTCGACCGTGATCGTCGGTGCCGGCATCAACGGCGCGGGCGTCTTCCGCGACCTGTCGCTGCAGGGCGTCGATTGCCTGATCGTCGACAAGGGCGACTTTGCCGCCGGTGCCAGCAGTGCGCCGTCGCGAATGATCCACGGGGGCCTGCGCTACCTGGAGCACGGCTCGTTTTCGCTGGTGGCCGAGGCCACGCGCGAGCGCAACCTGCTGCTGCGCAATGCGCCGCATCTCGTGCGTCCGTTGAAGACCGTGGTGCCGCTGTCCAACCGCTTCGGCGGCCTGCTCAGCGGCCTGCTGCGCTTCACCGGCCTGTCGATGTCGCCCCGCGCGCGTGGGCTGCTGGTCGTGGCGGCGGGCCTGCGCCTGTACGACCTGCTGGGCCGCCGCCAGCGTGTGATGCCCGACCACACCATCGAGCGTGTGCCGCCTCGCGACGGCGCACTGTTTCGCGACAACGTGCGCTGGACCGCCACTTTCTTCGATGCCTGGATCAGCCATCCGGAGTGGCTGATCCTCGAACTCATCGGCGACGCCTGCCGCGACCAGCCGGACTCGGTGGCCGCCAACTATTGCCAGGTCATGGGTTGCGAGGGCAAGACGCTCACGCTGCGCGACGAACTCACCGGCGAGACCGTGCAGGTCACCGCCGACGCGGTGGTCAACGCGACCGGCGCGTGGCTCGACCGCAGCGCGAGCGTGATGGAAGGCGCCGGCTCGCGCGTGATGGGCACCAAGGGCTCGCACCTCGTGCTCGACCACCCGCTGCTGCGCCGCCTGCTCGACGAACGCATGGCCTACTTCGAGGCATCGGACGGCCGGGTGTGCATCGTCTACCCCTTTCTCGGCCGCGTGCTCGTCGGCTCCACCGACATCCCGGTCGACGACCCGGACCAGGCAGCCACCGAACCGGCCGAGGTCGACTACCTGCTGGGCGTGCTGCGCGAGGTGTTTCCGCGCCTCCCGTTCGAGCGCCGCAACGTGCTGTACACCTATGTCGGCGTGCGGCCCCTGGCCCGCTCGGAGGCCGACAAACCGGGCCGCATCTCGCGCGAGCACAGCGTGGAGATCGACCCGCCCAATGCGAAGCGCGACATCGCCATGGTCTGCCTCGTGGGCGGCAAGTGGACCACCTTCCGCTCGCTGTCGGCGCAGGCCACGGACGAGGTGCTTCGCCTGCTGGGCCGGCCACGCCAGCGCTCGACCGAGCAGCTGTCGATCGGCGGCGGCGCGGCGTTGCCGACGAACGCGCAGGCGATGGACGCCTTCCTCTCGCGCATGCAGGCCACCTGCCGGATGAGCCGCCAGCGCGCCGCCAACTTCGTCGGCCGCTACGGCACGCTGGCGCAGCCGCTGGCCGAGCGCCTGGCGGTCGCCGGCGACGATCCGCTGGAGCATGCGCCGGACTATTCGGTCGCCGAACTGCGCCATCTGTGCCGCGAAACCGGTGTTGTGCATCTCGCCGATCTTGTGCTGCGCCGCACGCTGCTGGCCATCAGCGGCAAGGTCACCGACGCCTTGCTGCCCGAGTTGGCCGACATCGCCGCCGAGGCCCTGGGCTGGGACGCCGCGCGGCGCTCGCAGGAGCTGCATGCCTGCGCCGAACTGCTGCGCGAACGGCACGGAGTGACGCTCGCCATGCCCGAGATGCCCCACCGCCGCGTGGCGGCGTTCGATGCATCATTGCCCGCCGATTCCCTTTCCGACGCCCTGCCCACGTGAACCACACGACCCTCGACTCCACGCCGCCGATCCATGCGCTGGATCGCAATGCCGGCGCACCCTTGTGGATGCAGTTCCGCGACGTGCTGCGCAGCCGCATCCTGCAGGGCGAATTGGACGTCGGCACGAAGCTGCCCACCGAAGCGGAGTTCGGCGAGCAGTTCGGCATCTCGCGCATCGTGGTGCGCGAGGCGCTGGCCGACCTGGTGCGCAACGGCCTGATCTACAAGATTCGCGGCCAGGGCGCCTTCGTGTCGGCGCGCGAACGCGACGAGGATTTCGTGTCCACGGTGCTTGGCTTCTCCGACGAGATGGAGCGCAAGGGCCTCACGGTGCGCACGCACGTGCTGGAGCAGACGCTGCGCGCCCCGACCGCGGACGAAGCACGCGCGCTCGACCTGAAAGGCGACGACCTGGTGATCGCGCTCAGGCGCCTGCGCAGCGTCGACAACGAACTGCGGCTGCTGGTCGACACGGCGGTGCCGGCCGACCTCGCGCCCAACCTGCACCGCACGCGCCTGGACAACCGTTCGCTGTACGACCTGCTGCGGCGCCAGTACGGCCTTCGCATCGTGCGGGCCGAGCGGTGGATCGACGCCGTGCTGCCCGATGCGCAGACGCAGGAACTGCTCGGCCTTGCGGCGCCGGAGCCCTTGCTTCGCATCGAGTCCATCGCCTACAGCGCGAACGGCCGGCCGGTGGAGCACTACCGGGCGCTGCATCGATGCCAGTCGAGCCGGCTGCATGTGAAGACCACAGCCTGACGCGGATTCGCATCAATCACAAGAACACCACCAAACCCGTTCGCACTGAGCTTGTCGAAGTGCCTCTCGGCGAACGCGCGGCTTCGACAGGCTCAGCCCGAACGGTTTTTGTCGTTCGATCGCAATCCAGTATGAGACGGCACATCGCTGGCGCTACTCACCAGCCCCGCCGCCCCACACGTGATCGAGGGCATCCCAGGCCGCGGCGACCAGCGGGTCGTCGCGCCGTGCGCGCAGGCAGGCGAAGGCGAGATCGCAGTCCAGGCTGACCCGGTCGGCGATGGCCAGCCCATGCGCCTGGCTTTCGCGAATCGCGATCGAGTCGCGTACCAGCGACAGGCCGACGCCCGACTTCACCAGATCGAGCATCGAGGCTTCCTGGTCGACGAGCGCCACGCGCGCGGGTTCGAGTTCGGTGAGCGAGCCGGGGCCGAACACCGACGACAGCAGTCGGTGGTGCGCCGACTGCGCGGGCGTCGCCAGCCACGGCAGCGCCGCCAGTTCCCGCCAGTCCTTGCCGCGCACCCGCATCGACCAGCCCGGCGGCGCGACCACGCGGTAGGTGAACCGGCTGAGCGTTCGCAGAACGACCTCGGGCGGGCACCCTGTCTGCGCCGCCAGATAGAAGCCGACGTCCAGCGCGCCGCTCTCGATGTCGGCCAGCACGTTGCCGCTCATGGCCTGGCGCAGTTCGGTCTGAACGTGCGGTGCCGTCTCGACGAGCCGCTTGAGAAACACGCCGAGCCGCGTGAACTCGGGATCGAGGATGGTGCCGATGCGAAGCACGCCGTGCAGCGTGTCGCGCAGCGCGAAGGCGGAATGGTTGAACTCCGCAAGGCTTGCGAGCACGCGCTCTGCCTGCGCCAGCAGCGCCGCGCCGTCCGGCGTCAGCTCAAGGCCGCGCGCCTTTCGCTGGAACAGCGCCAGCCCCGTCTGGTCGGCGAGGGCCTTGAGCTGCAGGCTCACCGCCGGCTGGCTCAGGTTCAGCGTGGACGCCGCGCGCGACACGTTGCCGCCGCGCGCCACGGCCACGAAGGCGCGCAGGAGCTGCAGGTCGACCACCGCTCTCATATTTGCGTCACTTATGAATCTCTTCAGCAAACATCATTGGATTCGTCGAGCGCTCATCGACAGACTCCGAGCTTTTGGATTGTGAGCCATGAGCACCATAAATATCGACAACCACATCGGCGGTGACTTCGCCGCTTCCAATTCGCGCCGCCGCCAGAACGTGTTCAACCCCGCCACCGGCGCCGTGAGCGGCAGCGTCGCGTTGGCCGACGAGGCCGACGTGAACCGCGCGGTGGCCGCAGCGGCCGCGGCCTTTCCCGCATGGGCCGATACGCCGCCCATCCGCCGGGCGCGGATCATGTTCCGGTTCGTGGACCTGCTCAATCGCCACCGCGACGAGTTGGCGCGTCTCATCACGGCCGAGCACGGCAAGGTGTTCAGCGATGCGCAGGGCGAGGTGTCGCGCGGCATCGACGTGGCCGAGTTCGCGTGCGGCATCCCGCAGCTCCTGAAGGGCGACTACACCGATCAGGTGTCGACGGGTCTGGACAACTGGACGATGCGCCAGCCGCTGGGTGTCGTTGCGGGCATCACGCCGTTCAACTTCCCGGTGATGGTGCCGATGTGGATGTTCCCGGTCGCCATTGCCGCGGGCAATACCTTTGTGCTGAAGCCGAGCCCGATCGATCCGAGTGCCTCGCTGCGCATGGCCGAATTGCTGAAAGAGGCAGGCCTTCCGGACGGCGTGTTCAACGTGGTGCAGGGCGACAAGGAAGCGGTGGACGCGCTGCTGTGCCATGAGGACGTGAAGGCTGTCAGCTTCGTCGGCTCCACGCCGATCGCCAACTACGTCTACGAAACCGGCGCTCGCCACGGCAAGCGTGTGCAGGCCCTGGGCGGCGCGAAGAACCACATGGTGGTGATGCCCGACGCCGACGTGGACCAGGCGGTGGACGCGCTGATCGGTGCCGCCTACGGCTCGGCGGGCGAGCGCTGCATGGCCATCAGCGTGGCAGTGCTGGTGGGCGATGTGGCCGACCAGGTGCTGCCGCGGCTCGCGGAACGCGCGAAGGCGCTGAAGGTTCGCCAAGGCATGGACGCGGGCGCCGAGATGGGTCCCATCGTCAGCCGCGCCGCATGCGAGCGCATCGCGGGCTACATCGCGCAAGGCGAGAAGGAAGGCGCGGCGCTCGTCGTCGACGGCCGCGTGTTCGACGGTGCGCAGGCCGGCCCGGATTGCGGGGCCGGTTTCTGGATGGGCGCGACGCTGTTCGACCATGTCACGCCGCAGATGCGCATTTACCGCGAAGAGATCTTCGGCCCGGTGCTCGCCTGCGTGCGGGTCAAGGACATGAACGAAGCCTTGGGGCTCATCAACGCGCATGAGTTCGGCAACGGCGTGGCGTGCTTCACGCGCGACGGCAACGCCGCACGCGAGTTCGCTCGCCGCGTGCAAGTGGGCATGGTCGGCATCAACGTGCCCATCCCCGTGCCGATGGCGTGGCACGGTTTCGGCGGCTGGAAGAAGAGCCTGTTCGGCGACATGCATGCCTACGGCGAAGAAGGCGTGCGCTTCTACACGAAGCAGAAGAGCGTGATGCAGCGCTGGCCGCAGAGCATCGACCGGGGCGCCGAATTCGCCTTTCCCACCGCGAAGTGATCATCATGTCGGCACCCGGAGGAACGGCACACCTTCCCCGGGGCTTTCGCGGCACGACGGAGACCCGGCCTTGAGCGACAACACCTTCGACTACATCGTCATCGGCGGCGGCACCGCCGGCGCGCTGCTGTGCAACCGCCTCAGCAAGGATTCGCAGCGGCGCACGCTGCTGATCGAGGCCGGCGGCAAGGACGACTACCACTGGATCCACATTCCCGTCGGCTATCTCTACTGCATCGGCAACCCGCGCACCGACTGGCTCTACAGCACGCAGCCCGACGCAGGCCTCAACGGGCGCACCTTGCGCTATCCGCGCGGCAAGACGCTGGGCGGCTGCTCGAGCATCAACGGCATGATCTACATGCGCGGCCAGTCGCGCGACTACGACCGGTGGGCCGATCTCACCGGTGATGAAAGTTGGAGCTGGCGCAAGGTGTTGCCGGCCTTCAAGCAGCACGAGGACCACTATCTCGGCGCCGACGAACTGCATGGCGCCGGTGGCGAGTGGCGCGTGGAGAAGCAGCGGCTGCGCTGGGATGTGCTCGATGCCTTTGCCGCGGCCGCCGTGCAGGCCGGCGTTCCCCACACGACGGACTTCAACCGCGGCAACAACGAAGGCGTGGGCTACTTCCAGGTCAACCAGAAGAACGGCTGGCGCTGGAACACGGCCAAGGCCTTTCTGCGCCCCGTCTGTTCGGGCCGCGCGAACTTCGAGATGCGCACCGGCACGCAGGTCGTCAAGCTGATCACGGAGACGCTGCCCGACGGCAGCACACGCTGTACCGGCGTGCAGACCTGGAACGGCCGCGAGATGGTGATGGTGCACGCCACGCGCGAAGTGCTGCTGAGCGCGGGCAGCATCGGCTCGCCGCAGATCCTGCAGCGCTCGGGTATCGGCCCTGCCCCGCTGCTGCACGCGCACGGCATCGACACGGTGGCCGACCTGCCGGGCGTCGGCGCCAATCTGCAGGACCATCTGCAGATCCGCGCGGTGTTCAAGATCGAGGGCGCGCCGACGCTCAACGTGCTGGCCTCGTCGCTCTTTGGCAAGGCGAAGATCGGCCTCGAGTACATGCTGCGGCGCAGCGGGCCGATGAGCATGGCGCCCTCGCAGCTTGGCGCCTTCACGCGCAGCTCGCCGGAGCACGAGTGGGCGAACCTGCAGTACCACGTGCAGCCGCTGTCGCTCGATGCATTCGGCGAGCCGCTGCACCGCTTTCCGGCCTTCACGGCGAGCGTGTGCAACCTGAACCCGACCAGCCGCGGCACCGTGCACATCCGAACGGCGAACTTCGAGGATGCGCCGGCCATCTCGCCCAACTACCTGAGCACCGACGAAGACCGCAAGGTGGCCGCCGATTCGCTGCGTGTCACGCGCCGCATCGCCGCGCAGCCGGCACTCGCCAAGTACCACCCCGAGGAATGGAAACCGGGCGTGCAATACCAGAGCGACGACGAACTGGCGCGGCTGGCCGGCGACATCGCGACCACGATCTTCCATCCGGTGGGCACCACGAAGATGGGCGCCGACGGCGACCCGATGGCCGTGCTCGATTCACGCCTGCGCGTGCGCAACGGCCGCGGCGGGCTGATCACCGGCCTGCGCGTGGTCGACGCTGGCGCGATGCCTGTCATCACCAGCGGCAACACCAACAGCCCGACCTTGATGATTGCGGAGAAGGCGGCGGCCTGGGTGCTGGAGGATCAGCAGGGCCGCTGAATCGCGCGGGGCAAGGTGCCCGCGCGTCAAGCTCAATCGGCCTGCAGCAAGGGCGATTTCAGGATGATCTGTGCCGTGGCGAGCAGGTGCACCTCGATCGCGCCGCGCGCGGCCTCGGCATCACGGCGCAGCACCGCATCCATCAGCACCTGATGCTCGGCGCGCACGTCGCGCTTGTCGTTGCCCAGCGGCACCGAAAGGCGGCGATAGCGCTCGCTCTGCCGGTACAGCATGTGGCGCATGCGCAGCAGCCACTGGTTGGAACAGGCGCTGACGAGCGCTTCATGGAACTCGCCGTGCGCGGCGTTCCAGGCCGGCGTCGACCGCGCCTCCGCTTCCGAGGGGATGCTCTGCAGTCGCTCCATCCGGTGGGCGGCGGCCACGATGCGCGTCTCCCATTCCACTTCGCCCTGTTCCATTGCCTGCGCAATGCACAAGGACTCCATCTCGATGCGGGCGTGAGTCAGGTCCAGCAGTTCGCCGCTGCTCACCGGGCTCACGTGATAGCCCCGGTGCGACTCGCACACCACCATGCCCTCGGCCCCCAGACGCGACAGCGCTTCGCGCACGGCGCCGAGGCTCAGCCCGAAGCGCTCTTCGAGTGCCTTGATGTTCAGTTTGGCGCCTGGCGGCAGGCGTCCGTCCAGGATCTCGGTCCGGATCGAGTCGCAGGCGATCTCGGCCTGAGTGCGCTTGGGCAGGGGGGTGAGCATGGGTTTTTCCAGTGAATGCGGGAATGTACCATCACCTGAATAATATATTGTTGACTAACGTATAGATCAATCGATAGCACACCAGGCGTGCCATCCGGAAGAACGAAGCCTCCAGGAGATCGAATGAAGTTGATGCGTTTTCAGCGAGACGGACGCCGCGGTTGGGCCGTCCATGAGCCCACATCGGGCGAGTGGCGCGGCACGGTGCAAGGCGAGTCGTCCTATCCCGGCGATGTGGATGAATTGATTCACCAGGGTCGCGCAGCATTGGATGAAGCAGCCCGCGCCATGGTGCAGCAACCTGCACTCGACCTGAACGACGTGCAGTTCCTGCCTCCGGTGGCCCGACCCTCCAAGATCATCTGCGTCGGCCTGAACTACCGCGATCACACCGCCGAAAGCGGCTTCGAGCAGCCCGACTACCCGACCTTGTTTGCACGCTTCAACTCCAGCGTGACGGCACACGGCGCGCCACTCCTGCACTCGGACCTGTCTGAAACGCTGGACTTCGAGGGCGAACTCGTGGTCGTCATCGGCACGGGCGGCTCCCGCATCGCGCGCGAAGACGCCCTGTCGCACGTGCTCGGCTACTCGGTCTTCAACGACGCCAGCATGCGCGAGTACCAGTTCAAGACGCCGCAATGGACGATGGGAAAGAACTTCGACGGCACAGGCGCCTTCGGCCCCTGCCTCGTGACCGCCGATGAACTGCCCGCCGGTGCGCGCGGCCTGCGGCTCGAAACGCGGCTGAACGGCGAAATCGTCCAGGCGGCCGACACGAGCGACATGGTGTTCGACATCGAATCGCTGATCGTGATCATCAGCGAGGCCATCACGCTCGACGCCGGCGACCTCATCGTGGCAGGCACGCCGTCGGGCATCGGCCATGCGCGCGAGCCGCGCCTGTACATGAAGCCCGGTGACGTGTGCGAGGTCGAGATCGAACGCATCGGCCTCTTGCGCAACCGGGTCGAACTCGCCCCCGCCTCACGGCACCTGCAACCCTCGAAGGAGACGACCGCATGAAACTCACCCGATTCCTGGCCACTGCCGCATTCAGCGCGCTGGCCACGCTTGCGGCCGGCACGGCGAGCGCGCAAGACATCAAGGCGCGCACCGCCCGCTTCGGCCACGGCATGGCCGACGCCCACCCCGCCGGCCAGGCCGCCAGGCAGTTTGCTGCCGACATGGCCAAGGCCACCGGCGGCAAGATGAAAATCGCCGTCATTGCCAATCAGGCCCTGGGCCCCGACACGCAGATGCTGGGCGCGCTTCAAGGCGGCGTGCAGGAGTTCTACACCGGCAGCGCCCTCGCCTTGCTGGGCCAGGTGAAGGAGCTGGGTTTCCAGGACGTTCCGTTTCTCTTCCAGACCGAAGCCGAAGCGCATGCGGTGTTCGACGGGCCGGTGGGTACCTACCTGAACACCAAACTCGACGGCGTGGGCATCCATGTGCTGGGCTGGTGGGAGAACGGCTTTCGCCACATCACCAATTCGCGGCGCCCGGTCAACACGCTCGAAGACCTGAAGGGCCTGAAGCTGCGCACGCAGCCGAACCCGCTCACGCTCGATGCCTTCAAGGCCATCGGCGCCAATGCCTCGCCCCTTCCGTGGTCGGAGCTCTTCGTGGCGCTGGAGACCAAGGCGTTCGACGGCCAGGAGAACCCGGTGGTGCTGATGTACACGCAGCGCTTCTACGAGGTGCAGAAGTACATGACGCTGTCGGGCCATGTTTACTCGCCGCTGATCTTTGCGGTGTCCAAGAAGTTCTGGGACAGCCTTTCGGCCGATGAGCAGAAGCTGATGAACGTGGCCGCCAAGAAGGCCACCGCGTTCCAGCGCAAGACGACGGCCGCCGAAGCCGGCAGCGCCTTGCAGGGCATGAAGGACAAGGGCATGCAGGTGAGCCAGTTCTCCGAGGCCGATCTGCAGACCATCCGCAAGCTCGTGCCGCCGGCGATCGCCCCCCACCTCGAGAAGATCGGGCCGGAGTTCATGACGCTGGTGCGCACCGAGATCGCCAAGGCTCGCGCGGGCAACTGAGCGCTGTCGGCTTGTGCCGACTGAACCGTTCGGGCTGAGCCTGTCGAAGCCTCGCGTCCATATGGAGGCACTTCGACAAGCTCAGTGCGAACGGGATTCGCGAAACTCGTGCTCCGCTGAACGCAAATCCCCATCGCACCACGCATGACTGCCCGCCCATTGCCCGCCGATTTCGTCCAAGCGTTGGAAGCGCTTCTGGGCGCACGCCTGTCCACCAGCCGAGCCGTGCGCGACCACCATGGCCGCGACGAATCGATCTTCGCGGCCATGCCGCCCGATGCCGTGGCGTTCGCGCGCAGCACTGACGAAGTCGCCCGGATCGTCAAGCTCTGCAGTCTGCACCGCGTGCCCCTCGTGCCCTATGGCGCCGGCTCGTCGCTGGAGGGCCATACGCTGGCTGCGCAAGGCGGCCTCACGCTGAACCTGCAGCAGATGGACAAGGTGCTCGCCATCCACGCGGACGACCAGTGCGCCACCGTGCAGCCCGGGGTGACCCGCAAGGCCCTCAACGCCGCACTGCGCGACACCGGCCTGTTCTTCCCCGTCGACCCCGGCGCCGACGCCACGATCGGCGGCATGTGCGCCACGCGCGCCAGCGGCACCAACGCCGTTCGCTACGGCACCATGCGCGAGAACGTGCTCAACCTCACCGTGGTCACCGCCGACGGCGAGATCATCACGACGGCGCGGCGTGCGAAGAAGTCGGCCGCCGGCTACGACCTCACCCGCCTGTTCATCGGCTCCGAAGGCACGCTGGGCGTGATCGTCGAAGCCACGGTGCGGCTTCACCCCTTGCCGCAGAGCGTGATGGCTGCCGTTTGCGCCTTCCCCGACATTCATTCGGCTGTCGACGTCGTCTGCCAGACCATTCAATCGGGCGTGCCGATCGCGCGCTGCGAGTTCGTCGACAGCACGGCCGTGCGCGCACTCAACGGCTACAGCAAGACCGGCCTGCCGGAGCAGCCGCACCTGTTCTTCGAGTTCCACGGCAGCGAGGCCGGCGTGCAGGAGCAGGTGGAGACGGTGCAGGCGCTCGTGCAGGACGGCGGTGGCGCGCAGTTCCAATGGTCCGGCACACCCGAAGAGCGCACCAGGCTCTGGGAAGCGCGCCACAACGTCTACTTCGCGGCCCTGCAGCTTCGCCCCGGTTGCCGTTCGGTGGTGACCGACGTGTGCGTGCCGATTTCGCATCTGGCCGAGTGCGTTACGCTGACCGCGAAGGATCTCGAGCATTCCGGCGTACTGGCGCCCATCGTCGGGCATGTGGGCGACGGCAACTTCCATGTGCAGATGCTGGTGGATGCCGATGCGCCCGACGAGGTGGCGGCCGCCGAGCACATCAACGCACGCCTGGTCCACCGGGCGCTCGCGATGGGCGGCACGTCGACCGGCGAGCATGGCGTGGGCCTGCACAAGCAAGACTTCCTGATCGACGAACTGGGTCCGGCGGCGGTGGCGCTGATGCGCCAGATCAAGCAGGCAATGGACCCGCACAACCTGATGAACCCGGGCAAGGTTTTCGCGTTTTCGAGTCCCACCGAAAGCGCGCAAGACGCATGAACCGACTCGTTCACTGGTACTTCAAGGCGCTGGAACTCATCCTTGTCCTTTGCCTGGCCGCCATGTGCGTCATGGTCTTCGCCAATGTGGTGCTGCGCCACTTCTTCGATTCGGGAATCAACATCTCCGCAGAGCTGTCGCGCTTCCTGTTCATCTGGCTCACCTTCCTCGGCGCCATCATCGCGATGCGCGAAGGCGCGCACCTCGGCATGGACATGCTGGTGCATCGGCTGTCGGGCAAGGCTCTTTTCGCCGCGGTGCTGGCTTCGCAGTCGCTGGTCTTCGGCTGCTGCGTGGTGCTCCTGTGGGGCCTGCTGCGCCAGCATGCACTCAACATGAGCAACATCGGCCTGCTCACCGGCATCTCGATGGGCGTGGTGTATTCGGTGGCCTACCTGTGCGCTGCGTCCATCGGCGTGATGACGTTTGCGAACATCGTGCGGCTGATGACGGGCCGCGTCACCGCGGCATCGCTGATCCGCATGCCTGAAAGCGCCGAATGATTGTTGCCGTCTTCGTCGCCGCGCTGCTCGCGGCCATGGCGCTTGGCATGCCGATCGCGTTCGCTCTCATGACCTGCAGCGTCGTGATGATGCTCTACATGGGCCTCTTCGACCCGCAGATCATGGCGCAGAACATGCTGTCCGGCGCCGACAGCTTTCCCCTGATGGCCATCCCGTTCTTCGTGCTCGCCGGCGAACTCATGAACGCCGGCGGCATCTCGCGGCGCATCGTCGACGTGGCGGGTGCCTGGGTCGGCCACTTCAAGGGCGGCCTCGGCTACGTCGCCATCTTTGCGTGCGTGGTGATGGCCTCGCTGTCGGGCTCGGCCATTGCGGACACGGCCGCGGTCGCGGCCCTGCTGATTCCGATGATGCGCAAGGCCGGCTACTTTGTTCCGCGCGCATCCGGCCTCATCGCCGCCGGCGGCATCATCGCTCCCGTCATTCCACCGTCCATCGGCTTCGTGATGCTGGGCGTGGTGGGCAACATCTCGATCACCAAGCTGTTCATCGCGGGCATCGTGCCCGGCCTGCTGATGGCAGCGGCGCTGGTGTTCACGTGGGCGTTCCAGGCGCGACGCGACGACATGCCGCGCGGCCCGCGCATGCCGTGGTCCCAGCGCTGGTCGGCGACGGCTGCGGGCTTCTGGGCCTTGCTGCTGCCCGTGATCATCGTGGGCGGCTTGAAGGGCGGTTACTTCACGCCCACCGAAGCGGCCGTGGTGGCGGTTTTCTACGCCCTCTTCGTCGGGTTCGTGGTGTACCGCGAACTGCGCTTCTCGGACCTCTATGCCGTGCTGCTGGGCGCGGCCAAGACCTCGGCGGTGGTCATGTTCCTGGTCGCGGCGGCGCAGGTTTCAGCCTGGCTCATCGCAGCGGCCAACGTGCCGATGGTCGTGGCCGACATGCTGCAGCCGCTCGTGGGCAACCCGGTGCTTCTCATGCTGCTCATCGTGGCGCTGATCTTCGTCGTCGGCACGGCGCTGGACTTCGCGCCGACCATTCTCATCCTGGTTCCGGTGCTGATGCCCGTAGTGCACATGGCGGGCATCGACCCGGTGTACTTCGGGGTGCTGTTCATCATGATCAACGCCATCAGCCTCATCACGCCACCGGTGGGCACGGTGCTGAACGTGGTGTGCGGCGTGGCAGGGGAACGCATGGAGCCGGTGATCCGGGCGGTGTTTCCCTATCTGCTCGCGCAGACGGCCGTCGTCCTGCTGCTGGTGTTGTTCCCTCAGTTGGTGATGGCGCCACTGCGCTTCATGACGGGATGAGTCGTCAAGACTCGCCGGCGATCGGCACGCCCGTGAGGCGCTGCAGTTCGGCGATGTCCAGACCGTGAACGATGTCCACGACCGCGAGGCCCTCTGGCGTCACGTCCAGCACCGCGAGGTCGGTGTAGATCCGGCTCACGCAGCCCACACCGGTGAGCGGGTAGCTGCAGCGTTCGACGACCTTGCTCTCACCGCTCTTGGTGAGGTGCTCCATCATCACGAAGGTGCGCTTGGCGCCGACGGCCAGATCCATCGCGCCGCCGACCGCCGGAATCGCGTCCGCCGCGCCGGTGTGCCAGTTCGCGAGATCGCCCGTGGCCGACACCTGGAAGGCGCCGAGCACGCAGATGTCCAGGTGGCCGCCGCGCATCATCGAGAAGCTGTCGGCATGGTGGAAGTAGGCGCCGCCGGCGAGCAGCGTCACCGGCTGCTTGCCGGCATTGATGAGGTCGTAGTCCTCTTCGCCCGCGGCCGGCGCCGGCCCCATGCCGAGGATGCCGTTCTCGCTGTGCAGGAAGACCTCGCGGTCGCGCGGCAGGTGGTTGGCCACCAGCGTGGGCAGGCCGATGCCGAGGTTGACGTAGGCGCCCTCGGGAATGTCGCAGGCCACGCGGGCGGCGATCTGGTCGCGGGTGAGTCGGGTGTAGGTGCTCATGGCGGCTCGGTTCAGTCGGCGGTCTTGAAACCGGCCGGGCCGGTGGTGCTTCGTTCGACGCGCACCACCCGCTGCACGAAGATGCCCGGCGTGACGACGTGCTCCGGGTCCAGCGCGCCCAGTTCGACGATCTCGTGCACCGAGGCCACGGTGACCTTCGCGGCCATCGCCATCACCGGCCCGAAGTTGCGTGCGGCCTTGCGGTAGACAAGATTGCCCCAGCGGTCGCCGCGCTCGGCCTTGATGAGCGCGAAGTCGGCGTGGATGGCTGTCTCGAACACCTGCATGCGCCCGTCCAGTTCGCGCACTTCCTTGCCGCGGGCGAGTTCGGTGCCGTAGCCGGTCGGCGTGAAGAAGCCGCCAATGCCGGCGCCAGCGGCTCGAATGCGCTCGGCCAGGTTGCCCTGCGGCACGAGTTCGAGTTCCAGCTTGCCGGCGCGGTAGAGCGCGTCGAACACCTGCGAGTCCGCCTGGCGCGGGAAGGAGCAGATGATCTTGCGCACGCGACCGGCTTTGAGCAGCGCGGCCAGGCCCGTCTCGCCGTTGCCGGCGTTGTTGTTGACGATGGTGAGTTCGCGTGCGCCCTGGGCGATGAGCGCGTCTATCAGCTCGGCCGGCTGCCCGGCGCCGCCGAAGCCGCCGATCATCACAGTGGCGCCATCGGGCACGCCGGCCAGCGCTTGCGCGGTACTTGAACAGGTCTTGTCGATCATGGGGCCGATTCTGCGTCAGCCTTCGCACGGCCGTGCCGGGCGTCATCGGCGCCGTCCGACCGGGGTTGTCGGTGCTCTCCTACGCACGATGACGACTTAGCCCACTGACGGCGCGCCGAGCACAGCCGTACGCTTTCTTCACCTTGGGCACTGCCGGACGCAAGGCGCGAATTTGAAGGTCTCGTACCGCAGCCGCCGAATCTTTCCACTTCGAGGAGAAACTGATGAACCTGATTATTTGGCTGGTGATTGGTGGTGTGGTCGGCTGGCTTGCGAGCCTCATGATGCGCACCGATGGGCAACAGGGAATCATCCTGAACGTGGTGGTCGGCATCGTCGGCGCACTGCTCGGCGGCTGGCTGATCTCGCCGCTGCTGGGTGCGGGCACGATCAACCAGAACGACTTCAGCATCATGTCCATCATCGTGTCGCTGATCGGTGCGGTGATCCTGCTGGGCATCGTGAATCTGGTGAGGCGCGGGCGCGTTCGCTGAGCATCAGCTCCCCTTTCTCGCATCAGGCGGGCGTCGTCCTTCGGGGCGGCGCCCGCCTTTTCGTGCGCCCGGTCGATTGCGGCCTCACCTGCCGATCGGCAAGTGCTCGATGACAATCGCACGCCTCATTTGCCGGGCGCGTTCGCGCCGGCGGTCAACGCAGTTGCAGCATCCGTGTCGACGAGCCCGCCTTCTCTTTCTCCAGCTTCCGCTTCCGCGTCCGCGGACCACGAATCCCACGACCGCTACCTCGCGGCCTTCATGTCGCTCAGCGTGCTGGACGGCACGGCCCATGGCATCTCGCGCGTGTGCCTGCCGCCGTTCGCCGCGTCGCTGCATGCAGCGGCGTGGCAGATCGGCATCGTCGGCGGGCTGCAGTACGCGGGCATGCTGCTGCTGTCGATGCCGCTCGGCGCACTGATCGACCGCCACGGCAGCCGGCCGCTGTTTCGCATCGGTGCGACGGCCGCGGCCGCGGTGTTCCTGTTCGGGCTGACGCTAGTGCGCGCGCCGTGGCAGCTCATCGGCTGCGTGTTCCTGCTGGGCTTGTCGGTCCCGTTTCGCATCGTTCCCACGCAGACCGAATTCCTGCACCTGCTGCCCTCGCTCGGGCCGGTGAAGGCGGGCTGGAACCGCGGCTCGCACACGCTCGGCATGTTCTTCATCGGGCCGACGCTGGGGGCCTTCCTCATCGTCGCGCTCGGCTTCGCGCCGACCTTCGCCGTCGTCGGCGCCGGGCTGCTGCTCACGCTGCTGATCGGCAGCCGTGTCTTGAGGAGCGCCCCACCGGGCCGGGGCAGCGACGCGACACCGCTGCGCGTGCGGGTACGCGAGCAGTTCGCGCTGATGTCGCAGCGGCCCGAGCTTCGCCGCACCATGCTGATCGACTTTTGCGGGCAGATGGCACTTGCCTATTTCTCGGTGTTCATCGTGCTCGTGGGCATGCGCGGCTTCGGCATGAGCACGCAGCAGGCGGCCGGCCTCATCACGCTGCAGGGCGCCTTGTTCGTGGCCACGCTGTTCGCCGGCGGCGTGGTGCTCGCGCGGGTGGACGAGGAGCGCCGCTACATGCTCGCCTTCGTGCTGCTGCTCGCGCATGCGGCGCTGCTGAGCGCCCCGCCCTCGCCCGCGTGGCTGTGGGCCGGCGCGCTGTGCCTGGGCCTGGGCGTTCAGCACCTCACCAGCGTCAACCGCTTCGGCACGCTGATGCGCGAACTCGGCCGCGGCAAGGTGGGCGGCATGTCGTCGCTGGCCGGGCCGGCCGGCGGGTTGACGGGCGCGACGCTCGGCGGCGCGCTCAGCCAGCACTTCGGCATGATGGCCGGCTTCCGCGTGCTGGCCGCGGTCTATGTGCTGCAGTGCGTGATGCAGTGGCGGCGGTTGCGGGCGTCGCGCGAGGCAGTCTGATTCAAACGGCGCCGGCGTTCGCCGCATAGGCCTCGCGCAGTTCGCGCTTGAGCACCTTGCCGATGGCGCTGCGCGGCAGCGAATCGACCAGCTTCAGGTCTGACAGGCGCTGCGTCTTGCCGAGCTGGGCGTTGGCCCAGTCCTTCAGTTCCTCCGCGCTCGCCGTCGCGCCCGGCGCGGTGACGACGAAGGCCACAGGCGTTTCGCCCCAGGCAGGCGAGGCCACACCGACCACCGCCACGTCCGCGATGGCCGGGTGCTTGCGCATCACGGCCTCCAGGTCGCTCGGGTAGACGTTGAAGCCGCCGCTGATGATCATGTCCTTCTTGCGGTCGAACAGCGTGAGAAAGCCTTCGGCATCGAAGCGGCCGATGTCGCCGGTTCGGATGTAGCGCTGCCCTTCCGCGTCGTACCACTCGGCCTCGGCGGTCTTGGCCGGCTGGTTGTGGTAGCCCGTCATCATGGTGGACGAGCGGCCCACCACCTCGCCCGCCTCGCCGGGTGGCACTTCGCGTCCCTGTTCGTCGATGAGGCGGATGTCGTGGCCCTCGATGGGCCGCCCCACCGTGTGCAGCTTGTCGGGGTGCAGGTGTGCGGCCAGCATGCAACTGCCGCCGCCTTCGGTCATGCCGTAGAACTCGATCAGCCCGCCCGGCCAGCGCGCGAGCACGTCGGCCTTCAGCGGGGCGTGGAACGGCGCGCTGGTGCAGAACTTGTACTGGAAGCTGCCGAGGTCGAAGCGGTCGAACTCGGGCATGTCCATCAGCCGCTGGTACTGCACGGGCACCAGCATGGTGTGGGTGACGCGGTACTTCTCAGCCAGGCGCAGATAGCCCGCGGCATCGAACTTGGGCATGAGCACCACGGTGCCGCCGCGGGCGATCGTCGGCAGGAAGACCACCAGCGTGGTGTTGGAGTACAGCGGCGTGGACAACAGCGTCACCGTCTGTGGCCCGTAGCCGGAGGTCTCGGCCCGCTGCACCTGCGCCCAGCGCATGGCGTGCGGTTGCACGATGCCCTTGGGCGTGCCGGTGGTGCCCGAGGAATAGATGATGTTGAACGGCCAGGCGGGCTCGACATTCACCGGCCGGGGCGCCGCATCCGGTGCGGCAAGCCAGCCGGCAAACGACTCGCCGGCCTCTGCCGATTCGTCCAGCGCGATGCGCCGCGCCGCGGCGGGCAGTTCCACGCCGGCCAGCGCCCCGGCCACACCGCGATCGAGAAAGAAGTGCCGCGCGCCGGCGTCGCCCACCATGGCGGCCAGTTGCTCGGGGGTGGAACTCGGCGCGAGCGGCGCCACCGCAGCCCCCGCACGCAGCACGCCGAGGAACAGCGCGGCGTACTCGATCGAAGCCGTGGCGCACACCGCGACCGCTTCGCGCGGCGCGATGCCGTCTCGCTGCAGCGAGGCGGCGATGCGGTCCATCGCGGCGTCGAGTTCGCCGTAGCTCATTACCCGCTCGCCCTGAATGAGAGCGGCCTGCGCGGGACGCGCTTGTGCGTGTTCGCGCACGAGGTCGGCAATGGCGCGAAACGGCAGGGGTTCGTCGGACGCGTCCGCTGCGGATTGTGCGGGGCTGGCTTGGACAGAGGTCATGGGTACTGCGATTCGTACGGGGCCGCGTGGCGCGCGGCGCGCTTCAGGCTTGGGGTGCCTCGCCCTTGCCGCCGGATGCCGACGGGCGATGCAGCAGCCCCTTCAGCATGGGCCGTGCATAGAGGTCGGCGGCATTTTCCATCGTCACGCCCGGCACCCAGTTCTCGATCTCGGCGGCGGCGTTGATCATGCCGTTCACCATCTGCGCGGCCACCGTCTGGTCGACCACGCGCACCGAGCCATCCTGCATGCCGTCGACGATGAAGCCGGCGAAACGTTCGCTCAGGCGGTTCATGGTGCGCAGCTTCTCGTAGCGCAGCGCACCCGGCAGCGCACTCCAGGCGGAGACGCGCATCAGCGGCCCGTCGGCCGACAACTGATAGCGCAGCAGCGAGCGCGTGGTGAGCACCAGGCGCTCCCAGCCGTTGCCGTCGTGGCTGGCGGCTGCCGCCTGCACCTCGCGGATCGCGCTGAAGGTGCGGTCCAGGCAGGCGGAAATGAGGTCTTCCTTGGTCTCGTGGTGGTGATAGAACGAGCCCTTGGTGAGCTTCAGCTCGGCCGAGATGCGGTCGACCGACGCACCGCGGTAGCCCTGCTCGTTCACGAGGCGGGTGGCCGCCCGGAGAAACGCCTCGGGTGTCGCCGACTGGCCCGCCGCAGCGGCGACCGGCGAGCGCAGCGGCATCTCGATGCGGCTCCACGCCGATCGTTCCGAGGCCAGCCCGTGCAGCAGGATGTCGGCCATCCAGTGGCCGGCGCGCGCGTAGTCCTGAGGCTCGTAGCGCGGGATCCACGCGCGCGTCCACGAGGCGATGGACAGCAGCAGATGCGCCCGGGCGTTCAGGTCGTCGCGATCGACCACTTCGACGCCCTCCTCCTTGAGCAGCCCGCGCAGGCGGCGGAACATGTTGGTGTAGGCGAGGAACACTGTCTCGTCGTGCGGCGCCGTGAGTGCGCGCGTCTCGCTGAAGAGCACCACCTCGGGGTGCCGGCCCTCGGCGATGTCGGCCAGCATGCCGACATAGGCGACGAGGAAGGAGCGCACGCGCGCTTCGACGCTGGGTTCGCCTTCGGCCTGCGCGAGCAGCCGCTCGACCGCCTCGATCGAGCGCAGCAGGCAGGCGCAGACCAGGTCTTCCTTCTTGCGGTAGTAGTAGGTGATGCTGTTGGTGATCAGCCCCACGCTGCGGGCCACATCGGCGAGCGTGCCGCCCTTGATGCCGTTCTGGTTGAACTGGCGCGCGGCGCCATCGAGGATGGCCTCGCGCTTTTCCTGAAAGCGTGGTGTTCCGGGCGTCACAGCGCGGCCGCAGCCGGCGGCACCTCATGCAGGACACCGGCCAGTTCGCCGCCGTGGGCGATCAGGCGGCGTAGCGCCGCGCTCAGTTGGAGCGGCTGGTCGACCATCACGTGGTGCTCGGCACCGGCAATGCTGATGGCGGGCGCATCGCGCGGCGCGAGGCTTTGCGCATAGGCGAAAGCATCGTCCTGCACGAGCTTCGATCGTGCGCCACGAATGAGCGCGACCGGGCAGCGCGCGGCCGCGAGATCCTTGGCCGGGTTGCTCATCTTGTAGCCGCGCCACAGGTAGGGATCGAAGCGCCAGGTCCAGCCTTCGTTGCCCTGTTCGTCGCGCGCTCGCCGAAGCGACGTGCGGGCAATGTGGTCGGCGATGAAGAGGTTCTCGCAGCCCTGTGGCGGCGCGAAGCGAAAACGCGCCAGCGCCTCGGCCTCGCTCGGGTACACGCGCACCGGCCGCGCACCGGCGAAGCGCTCGCGCCGCGCGCCGTCGTCACGCTGCCGCGCGGCGCGTGCCTTCAGTTCCTCGGGTGTGTGCAGCGGCATGTCGATCGCGACGACGCCGCGCAGCCGCTCGCCCGCACGTGCGGCGCAGGCAAGCAGGGGAAAGCTGCCGAAGGAATGGCCGGCGAATACCGGCTTCGTGCCGCTCTCGAACAGGCCGGTCGCCTCGGCCACGCCGAAGGCTTCGGCAACGTAGAGATCGAGCGAGTAGGCAGTGCGCCAGTCAGAGCCGCCCATGCCCGACCACGACAGCGCGACCACGCGGTGATCGTCGGCCAGCAGCGGCGCGATGTAGCCGTACCAGTCGGCATGCGCGCCGTTGCCGTGCAGCAGCAGCAGGCCGGGCTTGCCGACTTCACCCCAGCTCAGCGCCTCGATCTGCGCGCCCTGCACGTCGTGGCGTGTGCGCTCCGGGGCGTGCGCCAGTGCGCGCTGAAACCATTCGGGCGCGGGCGGCCGCGCGCTACCCAGGTGCGCGAGCGGCGGCGCGATTCGGTCTGCGCTCAAGTGCGTGAGGTGCCGGCCAATGCCTTCGACACTTCGTTGCGGCCTTGCGCGCCGCCGTTCTCGGGCACGATCGAGCCATCGCGGTCGATGACCTCGCCGAGCTGCGCCGCCAGGCGCTCGTCGGCGTCATCGTCGCTGCCGATGAACGCGCCCGATGTCATCGTGATGTGCGCGGCCTCGAAGGTGCCCGCGCCCGCACACAGGATGGTGCGGTTGGGCGCCTGCTGCGAGGCGAGCACGAGCATGGCGGGCACCACCGCCTCGGGCTTGAGTGCATCGAGCACCGGCTGCGGCATCAGGCCTTCGGTCATGCGCGTGGCGGCCGTGGGTGCGAGGCAGTTGACGCGGATGTCGTTCTTCGCGCCCTCGATCGACAGCGTCTGCATCAGGCCGACCAGCGCCATCTTCGCCGCGCCGTAGTTCGCCTGACCGAAGTTGCCGTACAGGCCGGACGACGAGGTCGTCATCACGATGCGGCCGTACTTCTGCTCATTCATGATGGGCCACACGGCCTTGGTGCAGTTGACCGCGCCCATGAGGTGAACGTCCACCACGAGGCGAAAGTCGGCCAGCTCCATCTTCGAGAAGCTCTTGTCGCGCAGGATGCCGGCGTTGTTGACGAGGATGTCGATGCGGCCCCAGGCAGCCATCGCCTGCTTGACCATGGCCTCCACGCCAGCCACATCGGTCACCGAAGCACCGTTGGCAAGCGCCTCGCCGCCGGCATCGCGGATTTCGTTCACCACGGCTTCGGCCGCTGCCGAGGAGCCGCCCGAACCGTCGGTGGCGCTCCCGAGATCGTTGACCAGCACCTTGGCGCCGCGCTTGGCGAGCGCCAGCGCATGCTGCCGGCCGAGGCCGCCGCCCGCCCCGGTGACGATGGCCACGCGGCCTTTGAAATCAATGCTCATGGAATTCTCTCGAAAGTTCTGGTATGTTGAACGCTTACGAAAAAGTCTATATGCCGTAAGTACTTAGAGTGATTTCAATGTGAACATTGGAAAATAGGCGACGGTATTCGGGCAAACCATGAGCTTCCCCACAGGGCTTCACACCACACAGGAGTTGAGAGATGTCGCTGTTTGATCTGACCGGCAAGGTCGCCATCGTCACCGGTTCATCGCGCGGCATCGGCCGAGCCATCGCGGAGCGCCTCGCCGAGCAGGGCGCGAAGGTCGTGATCTCGTCGCGCAAGCAGCCGGCTTGCGACGAAGTGGCCGAGGTGATCAACGCCAAACACGGCGCGGGCACCGCACTCGCGCAGGCCGCGAGCATTTCGTCGAAGGAGGATCTGGCCGACCTCGTGGCCAAGACCAACGAGGTCTTCGGCAAGATCGACATCGTGGTGTGCAACGCCGCATCCAACCCCTACTACGGGCCGCTCTCGGGCATCAGCGATGAGCAGTTCCGCAAGATCCTCGACAACAACGTGATCGCCAACCACTGGCTGATCCAGATGGCGCTGCCGCAGATGGTGGAGCGCAAGGACGGCGTGGTCATCATCGTCTCGTCCATCGGCGGGCTGCGCGGCAGCACCACGATCGGCGCGTACAACGTGTCGAAGGCGGCCGACTTCCAGCTCGCGCGCAACCTCGCGCATGAGTACGGGCCGCACAACATCCGCGTCAACTGCATCGCCCCGGGCCTCATTCGCACCGATTTCGCGAAGGCGCTCTGGGAGAACCCGGACACGCTCAAGCGCGCCACCGCCACCACGCCGCTGCGCCGTATCGGCGAGCCCGACGAGATCGCGGGCGCGGCCGTGTTCCTCGCCTCCAAGGCGGGCAGCTTCATGACCGGCCAGGCCATCGTGGTCGACGGCGGCGCCACCATCTGATCCCCGATCCACGGAGACAACATGACCGAAGTCGAAACCTTCCGGCAGCAAACGCGCGCCTGGCTCGAAGCCAACTGCCCGCCCGAGATGCGCCGGCCCATGACCAGCGAGGGCGACACCTGCTGGGGCGGGCGCAAGTTCAAGTTCCAGTCGGAAGCGCAGCGCAACTGGTTGAACCGCATGGCCGAACGCGGCTGGACGGTGCCCACCTGGCCGAAGGAATACGGCGGAGGCGGCCTCTCGAAAGAAGAGGCCAACGTGCTCAAGCAGGAGATGCGGGCGCTGGGCTGCCGCTCGCCGCTCGACAGCTTCGGCATCTGGATGCTCGGCCCGGCACTGCTGAAGTACGGCACGCACGAGCAGAAGCTCGAACATCTGCCGAAGATCGCACGCGGCGAGATCCGCTGGTGCCAGGGCTATTCGGAGCCCGGCGCCGGCTCCGATCTGGCGGCGCTCAAGACCCGCGCCGACGTGCATGACGACCACTTTCTCGTCAACGGCCAGAAGATCTGGACCTCGTACGCCGACAAGGCCGACTGGATCTTCTGCCTGGTGCGCACCGATTTCGCGGCCAAGAAGCACACCGGCATCAGCTTCATCCTGTTCGACATGGAAACGCCCGGCGTCAGCACCAAGCCCATCGTGCTGATCTCCGGCCAGTCGCCCTTCTGCGAAACCTTCTTCGACGACGTGAAGGTGCCGCGCGGCAACCTCGTCGGCGAGATGAACGCCGGCTGGACCATCGCCAAGTACCTGCTCACGCACGAGCGCGAAATGATCGGCGGCATCGGCGACCGCACGGGCACGCGCTCGATGGGCAAGTTCGCCGCCGAGGCGGTGGGCGTCGACGACAAGGGCCGCCTGCTCGACACGCCGCTGCGCGCGCAGATCGCAAGCTTCGAGATCGACGAGCTTGCCTTCCGCAGTCTGATGGAGCGCTCGGGTGACCTGGCACGCCGCGGCCAGCTCGACCCGGCGATGTCGTCCACGCTCAAGTACTACGGTGCCGAGCTGAACAAGCGCCGCCATGAACTGTTCATGTCCATCGGCGGCTCCAACGCACTCGAGTGGGAGAGCGAACGCAGCCGCGACGGCGCGATGGCGCGCACCTGGCTGCGCACCAAAGGCAACTCCATCGAAGGCGGCACCAGCGAAGTGCAGCTCAACATCATCAGCAAGCGCATCCTCGGCCTGCCGGGCGCTTGAAGGACCCAACTCACATGGCACTCGTACTCAACGAAGAACAAGGCATGCTGCGCGACAGCGCGCAGGTTTTCCTCAGCGAAAGCGCGCCCATCGCGCATCTGCGCAAACTGCGTGACAGCCGCAGTGAAGACGGCTACGACCGTGCGCTGTGGGGCAAGTTCGCCGAACTCGGCTTCAGCGGCGTGCTGATTCCCGAAGCGCACGGTGGCATCGGCCTCGGCGTCGTGGAAGCCGGCGTCATCGCCGAGCAACTGGGCCGCACGCTCACGCCTTCACCTTTCCTGTCGACCGCCGTGCTGTCAGCGCGCGCGCTCGTCAAGGCGGGCAGCGAGGCGCAGCAGGCGAAGCTGCTGCCGGTCATCGCCGCTTCTGAAACAGTGATCGGTTTCGCGGTCGACGAGCACGCCAAGCATCGCCCCTCGTCCATCGCGACCACGGCCACGCGCGACGGCAACGGCTGGCGCATCGACGGTGCGAAGACCTTCGTGCTCGACGGGCACGTGGCCGATTCGCTGATCGTCGTGACGCGAACATCCGACGCCGGCCTCACGCTGTTCTTCGTGGACGCCAAGGCGCCGGGCGTTGCGATCGAGCGCACGGCGATGGTCGATGCGCACAACGCGGCGCGCATCACCTTCAAGCGCGTGAAGGTCAGAGCCGATGCGGCCATCGGCCCGGTGGACGGCGGCGAAGCCATCCTCGAAGACGTGCTCGACACGGGCCGCGCCGTGGTGGCCAGCCTGCTGGTCGGCATCGCCGACGAATCCTTCACCCGCACGCTCGGCTACCTCAAGGAGCGCAAGCAGTTCGACCGCATCATCGGCGAGTTCCAGGCGCTGCAGCACCGTGCGTCGGAGCTGTTCACCGACATCGAGCTGTGCCGCGCCATCGTGCTGCGCGCGCTGCAGGCGGTCGATACCGATCCCGCTAAGGCCGGCAAGGTCGTCTCGGCCGCCAAGGCCCAGGCCTGCACCACGGCGAATCGCGCCGTGCGAGAAGCGGTGCAGATGCACGGCGGCATGGGCATGACCGACGAGTTCGACATGGGCCTCTTCATGAAGCGCGCCCGCGTGGCGCAGGAGCTTCTGGGCGACGCCACCTTCCACGCCGACCGCTTCGCCACGCTCAATGACTACTGAAAACGTGGCCACCCCGGCGGCTTGGCCGGTGATGTCGATCGCGCAGGCGCATGCCCTGCTCACGGCGCCCGGCACGCCGCACGAGATCGAGGAGCGTGAGATCCGCGGCCAGCGGCTGCGTGTCTGGAAGAACGCCCTGCCCTCGCTGCGCGATGTGTTCGTGGCCGCGCGCTTGGCACACGGCGACAAGACCTTGCTCGTCTACGAAGACGAGCGCGCGAGCGTCGAGTCTTTCGCACGCGCTGCGCTCGCCGTGGCCGAAGCCTTGATCGCCGATGGTGTGCAGAAAGGCGACCGCGTGGCGATTGCCATGCGCAACGTGCCCGAATGGGCCGCGGCCTTCTACGGCACCGTGCTCGTCGGCGGCATCGCGACCTCGCTCAATGCCTGGTGGACGGGCGAGGAGCTCGAATACGGGCTCACGGATTCCGGCGCCAAGGCCGTGTTCGTTGACGCCGAGCGCTTCGAGCGCCTGCTGCCGCATCTGGACCACTGCCCGGCGTTGAAGCGCGTGTGGGTGAGCCGCAGCCACGGCGCGCTGGCGCATCCGCTCGCGTCGCGCCTCGAAGACCTGATCGGCGCAGTGAACGATTGGGGCCAGCTACCCGATCGGCCCGTGCCCGCGGTGGCGCTCGAACCCGAAGACGACGCGACGATCTTCTACACCTCCGGCACCACCGGCAAGCCGAAGGGGGCACTCGGCACGCACCGCAATTCGCTGACCACGCTGATGGCGGCCGCACTCACCGTGCAGCGCAACTTCCTGCGCCGCGGCGAGCCGCTGCCCGAGCCCGACCCGAATGCGCTGCAGCGCGCGATGCTGATCTCGATTCCGCTGTTCCACACGACGGGATGCCAGGTGATCCTCAACGGTGCGCTCGCCAACGGCATCAAGCTGGTGATGATGCGCAAGTGGGACGCGGAGCAGGCGCTGGGCCTGATCGAGCGCGAGCGCATCACCACGGCGGGTGGCGTGCCGACCATCGCGTGGCAGATCGTCGAACACCCGAACCGTGCGAAGTACGACCTGTCGTCGCTCGAGAGCGTGTCCTATGGCGGCGCGCCGGCGGCATCCGAACTCGTGCGCCGCATCAAGGCGGTGTTCCCGAAATCGGCGCCGGGCACAGGCTGGGGCATGTCGGAGACCTCGGCCACCTTCACGCACCACAGCAACGAGGACTACGTGAACCGGCCCGACAGCGCCGGGCCCGCGCTGCCGATCGGTGACATGAAGATCGTCGACGTGGACGGCAACACCTTGCCCAACGGCACGGTGGGCGAGTTGTGGGTGCGCGGGCCGAACGTGGTGAAGGGCTACTGGGGCAAGCCGGAAGCCACGGCCGCCACCTTCGTCGACGGCTGGCTGCGCACCGGCGACCTGGCGCGGCTGGACGAGGAAGGCTTTCTCTTCATCGTCGACCGCATGAAGGACATGATCATCCGCGGCGGCGAGAACATCTACTGCATCGAGGTGGAGGAAGCCCTGTACCGGCATCCCGCGGTGATGGACGCGGCGGTCATTCCCTTGCCGCACCGCACACTCGGCGAAGAACCCGCGGCGGTGGTGACCTTCAAGCCCGGCATGCAGGCCACCGAGGCCGAACTGCGCGGCTTCGTCGGCCAGCACATCGCAGCCTTCAAGGTGCCGGTGCGCATCGTGTTCCACGACGACCAGCTGCCGCGCAACCCGAACGGCAAGATCCTCAAGAAGGAGCTGAAGGCACTGTTCGCCTGACGCACCGAGCGCCATGAAGAACGCCCGCAGCCTCGGCTTGCGGGCGCTTTTCTTCAGAGGCCAACAGGAACCGTTCGCCCTGAGGTATCGAAGGGCCTGTGGCGCGGAGCACGGGGCTTCGATACCTCAGCCTGCCTTCATCGAAAACTCTCAACCTGAGATCTCGAAGCCTCGTCAGTTCCCGGCTGCCATCTCGACAAGCCTGACGACGGTGTTCATGTTGCGCGCCGTTCCCACCTTGGCGGCAGGAATCTTCAGCTTGGACGTGCCCATGCCCTGGCCGTAGTGCACGTAGATCTCGCGACGGCCCAAGCGAAGTTCTTCGTCCTTGCGCCCAGTCACCTTGTCCAACGCATCGGCCGGCGGCGGGTGATCGAGAAAGATGGCCATGCACCGATTGGGCGGCGCATCGGGGAACGGGTTCTCTGCCAGCACGGCCGCCATTTCGGCGCTTGTGCGCACCATCACGTCGACGGGCTTGCCGGCATAGGCCGCGAGGGCAGTTTCGAGCGCCGATTTCACGTGTGCCTCGGAGCGATCGTCGTCGAAGACGACATTGCCGCTGGCGATGTAGGTTCGCACGCGCGCGAAACCGGCCTGCGCGCACAGAGCCGTGAGATCGCTCATCGGCAGCTTGCCGGTCCCGCCCACGTTGACTGCACGCAGGAGGGCGATGAAGGCAGTCATGCGAAACGCAGGGCGCCTGCCCGGTCAATGCGCCGCCGCGCGGTCCGGCTCTGCGGCGTGCGCGCGGTTCTCACGCTCCTGCAACTCGCGCCACATCACCTTGCCCGTGCCCGACTTCGGCAGCGCCTCGACGAACTCGACGATGCGCGGGCTCTTGTAGGCCGCCATGTTGGCGTGCCCCCAGTCGACGAGTTCCTGTTCGGTGAGCTTGCCGACGAACTCGCGGCGCAGCACGATCGCCGCCTTCACCGTCTCGCCGCGGCGCGGGTCGCGCGCGGCGATGACGCAGGCTTCCTGGATGGCCGGGTGCCGGTACAGCATCGCCTCCACCTCGGCCGGCCAGACCTTGAAGCCGGCGGCGTTGATCATTCGCTTGAGGCGGTCGACGAAGAAGAAGTAGCCCTCCTCGTCGGTTTGCGCCAGGTCGCCGGTGCGCAGGAAGCGCTTTCCGTCGATCTCGACGAAAGCCTCTTCGGTGGCCTGCGGGTTGTTCCAGTAGCCGAGCATGACCTGCGGGCCGTGCACGATGATCTCGCCCGTTTCGCCGGGCGGTAGTTCCTGCAGCGTCTGCGGATCGACCACCCGCGCGTCGACGTCGAAGGCGGGAATGCCGAGGCACTGCTCCTTGCTGCGCCCCGGCGGGTTCATGTGCGTGGCGGCCATCGTCTCGGACATGCCGTAGCCCTCGCCGTACTTCATGCCGAAGCGGCGCTCCAATTCTTCGGCCACAGCCTTGGGCATCGCCGCCCCGCCGCCGCCGATGCCGCGCAGGCTGCTCAGGTCATAGCTGTCGAGCTTGGGGTTGCCGAGAAAGTCGATCACCATCGCGGTGATGAGGCCAAGCCCCGTGACGCGATAGCGCTCCACGCAGCGCGCCGCGGCGTCGCGGTCCCAGCGTGGCAGCAGCACGATGGTCGAGGCGTTGTAGAGCGCGCCGTTCATCGAGGCCTGCATGCCCGTCACGTGGAACAGCGGCAGCACCGCCATGCCGACGGCCCCCTGGTTCACGCGCCGCCACACGCCGCCCGACACGGTGTTGACCATGGTCGTGCGGTGCGTGTGCATGCAGCCCTTCGGGTGCCCCGTGGTGCCCGAGGTGTAGGGCATCACGCACAGGTCGTCCGGGCCGGCGGTGAGCGGGCCGGGCGCGAGGTTCGCGGCCAGCGCGTCAGCCCACAGCGTCACGCCCGCATCGGCGATCGCCGCACGCGGCGCGGCCACGAACTCCGGCACCGGCAGGTCGGTCGGCACGCGCAGGTAGTCGCTGTAAGCCGCGATGACGGTGCGGTCCAGCCCCTGGCCGACGAGCGGCTTCATGCGCGGATACAGCTCCTGCGACACCAGCGCCACCTTCGCCCCGCTGTCGCCGACATAGTGCTCCAGCTCGTTCGTCAGGTTCATCGGGTTGACGGGCACCACCACCGCGTTGGCACGCAGGATGGCGTAGAAGCCCAGCATGAACTGCGGGCTGTTCTGCATGTACAGCAGCACCCGGTCGCCGGGGCGGACGCCGCATTCGCGCTCGAGATAGCCCGCCAGTCGCTCCGTCTCCTGCTGGAACTCGGCGAAGGTGATCGCCGTGTCGTAGAAGATGAGGAACGGCTTGTCCGGGAAGCGCATCGCCGAAACCTCGACGTTGCGATACAGGTTGGTCTCGGGCACCCACAGATGCTGCGGTACGGCTTCCGGCCAGTACGCGAGGTGTCGGTCGGACATGTGCTGCTTGTCTCCTCGAATGGGCTCAATGTGCCTTGGGCGCCATGTACTTCGCGATCTCCATCTTGCCGATCTGGTTGCGGTGCACCTCGTCCGGACCATCGGCGAAACGGATGGTGCGTGCGCTGGTGTAGGCCGCGGCCAGTGGCGTGTCCTGCGAGACGCCGGCACCACCGTGGATCTGGATCGCCCAGTCGATCACCTGGCAAGCCATTTGCGGCGCGGCCACCTTGATCATCGCGATCTCGCGGCGCGCGGCCTTGTTGCCGACCGTGTCCATCATGTAGGCGGCGTTGAGCGTGAGCAGGCGCGCCTGGTCGATCATGATGCGCGAGTCGGCAATGCGCTCGCGCCACACGCCCTGGTCCGACAGCAGCTTGCCGAAGGGCTTGCGCTGCAAACCACGCTTGCACATCAACTCGAGCGCGCGCTCGGCACCGCCGATCAGGCGCATGCAATGGTGGATGCGGCCCGGGCCAAGGCGGCCTTGCGCGATCTCGAAGCCGCGGCCTTCGCCGAGCAGCAGGTGATCCTTGGGCACACGCACGTTGGTGAAGCTCACTTCGGCATGGCCGTGCGGCGCGTGGTCGTAGCCGTACACCGACAGCCAGCGCTCCACCTTCACCCCCGGCGTCTCCATCGGCACCACGATCATCGACTGCTGCTTGTAAGGGCTCGGGTCGTCGATGCCGCCGGTCTTGCCCATGAAGATCAGCACCTTGCAGCGCGGGTCGGGCGCGCCCGAGGTCCACCACTTGCGGCCATTGATGACGTAGTGATCGCCATCGGGTTCGATGCGCGACTGGATCTGCGTGGCGTCCGAGGAGGCCACGTCGGGCTCGGTCATCGCGAAGCCCGAGCGAATCTCGCCAGCCAGCAGCGGCTTGAGCCATTTCTCCTTGAGTTCGGGCGTGCCGTAGCGCTCAAACACTTCCATGTTTCCGGTGTCGGGCGCCGAGCAGTTCATGGCTTCGGCAGTGAGCGGATAGCGGCCCATGATTTCGCACAGCGGCGCGTACTCGAGGTTGGTGAGGCCAGCGCCCAGCTGCGAAGCCGGCAGGAACATGTTCCAGAGACCAGCCTTCTTGGCCTTCTCCTTCAGCTCATCCATCACCGCGTGGCTGCCGTCCCACTGCTTGCCTTGGCGGCGGTTCTCGTCCATCTCGGCCTTGAAGCGCGGCTCGGCAGGAATGATGTTCGTGTTGACGAACTCCATCAAGCGGTTTTGCCACTCGGTCATCTTGGGGGTGAAACCGAAATCCATCGTTGTCTCCAGTTGCGTTCAGTAATCAGGAAAAGAAGGGAAAGCTCAGGCCTTCCGCCGGGCCGCCCCAAGGTAGGCCTGCGTCCCCTCGGGGGGCAGGAGCGAAGCGACGTGGGGGCTGTACATCACACCACCTCGAAAAGACCAGCCGCACCTTGCCCGCCGCCGATGCACATGGTGACCACCACGTACTTGGCGCCGCGCCGCTTGCCCTCGATGAGCGCATGGCCGGTGAGCCGGCTGCCCGTCACGCCGTAAGGATGGCCCACCGCAATGGCG
>JAKFDI010000012.1:0-170199 GCA_036676235.1 Rhizobacter sp.
GCCGCGCGGCCGGCATGCAGCGCCAGGCGCCGCCGCCCAAGCCGGCGACCCCGCCGAACGCCGCGCAGAACACGCCGGCCGCCACCCCCGGCGCGGCAGCCGCCACCGGCGCTGCGGCTGCCGGGCGGCGCTCCTGGATGGGGCCGATCGCCGGCCTCGCCGCGGGCCTGGGTATTGCCGCGCTGCTGAGCCATTTCGGCCTGGGCGCGGGTGTCGCCAACTTCCTCACCATGCTGCTGCTGGCCGTGGCCGCCGTGGTGGCGATCCGCTGGCTGATGCGCCGCTTCGCCGGCCAGCGACCCGCAGGAGGGCGGCTCGCGATGGCCGGAGGCCCCGGTTTCGGCGCGCAGCCCGGCAGCGAGCCGAGACCCGAGCCGATGCGCTTCCAGCCGCTGACACCGGCCGCCGGCAGTGCGCCGGCGACGGCCACCGTGCCGATGGCCGGGCGCGACATGCCCGAAGGTTTCGACGCGGCTGCTTTCGAGCGCATCGCCAAGACCATCTTCGTGCGCATGCAGGCCGCCAACGACGCCAGCCAGATCGACGACCTGCGCAAGTTCACCACGCCCGAACTCTTCGCCTCGCTGCGCGTGGACCTGCAGGACCGCGGCGACGCGGCGCAACAGACCGACGTGGTCAAGCTCGACGCCGAAGTGCTGGAAACCGTGCAGGAAGACGGCCAGTGGATCGTGACCGTGCGCTTCTCCGGCCTGATCCGCGAGGAAGCCGGCGGCGGCGCCCAGCCGTTCGACGAGATGTGGCACCTCGTCAAGCCGGTGGACGACAGCCGCGAGTGGGCGATTGCCGGCATCACGCCGACGCAGTGACGACCGGCTGACTTGCGCCTGTCCGGCGCACTTTTTGCGGCGGCCTCGGCCGCCGCAGTCGTTTCCGGGCGAGACCCGGCCGGGTATACGCAAGCACGGTGCCTCAAAGGGAGACCCGGCGTGCACGCGTGCTTCGATACCTCAGCACGAACGGTGATTTGCGCGACAGCGCTTCGACAGGCTCAGCGCGAACGGGGCGGTGCAGCCAGCCGCGCAAGCGCCTGCGCGAAATCGGCCTGCAGGTCGGCCAGGTCCTCGATGCCCACCGACAGGCGGATCAGCCCGTCGGCAATGCCCATCTGCGCACGCCGCTCGGCGCCCATCTCCCAGAAGATGGTCTGCGCCACCGGAATCGCCAGCGTGCGGTTGTCCGACAGGTGGCTCGAGAGGATGACGAGTTCCAGCGTGTCGAGGAAATCGAGGCAGTCGACACCCGGCTTCAGCTCGAACGCCAGCAGCCCGCCGAAGCCGCCCTTGAACAACCCGGCCGCACGCCAGTGTTCGGCGTGGCTCTCGAGCCCGGGGTAGTACACGCGATCGATCTGCGGCTGCTGCTCCAGCCAGCGTGCGAGGCCCAGCGCGTTCGCGCACACGCGCTCGATGCGCAGCGCCAGCGTCTCGGCACCGACCGAGATGCGGTGCGCATCCTCGGCGCGCAGGCTCGCGCCCATGTCGCGCAAGCCCTTCTTGCGGATCTGCTGCATGCCCCAACCGGCCGGGTCGCCTTTGCGATACGACTCGGCGATGTTGGGGTAGCGGCTCCAGTCGAAGAGGCCGGTGTCGATGACCGCGCCGCCCATCGCATCGCCATGGCCGCCGATGCCCTTGGTGAGTGCATGCACCACGAGCCCCGCCTTCACGTCGCGCGGGTTGAAGAGCGCGGGCGTGGTGAGCGTGCTGTCCACCACATAGAGCAGGCCGCGTTCGGCGCACAGCGCGCCGATGCCTTCGAGGTCGGCCACCTGCGTGCGCGGATTGGCGATGGTTTCCACGAACACCAGCCGCGTGTTCGGCTGCAGCGCCGCGGCGACCTGGGCCGCATCGGTGGCGTCCGCGAAGCTGACGTCGATGCCGAGGTTGACGAGCGTCTGCAGCAGGCTGTTCGTGTTGCCGAAGAGGAAGTTGGAGCTGACGATGTGATCGCCGCGCTGCAGCAGCGCGAGCAGCATCGACGAGATGGCGCCCATGCCGGTGGCGAAGGTGGTGGCGGCACGCCCGCCTTCGAGCATTGCGAGCTTGGATTCGAGCGCTGCCGTGGTCGGGTTGCCCTGGCGCGCGTACACGAAGCCGGCCTTGCTGCCCTGGAACGTCGCCACCAGATCGCGCGAGGCGGCGTAGGCAAAGGTCGCCGAGCTGTGCATCGGCTTGTGCACGGCGCCGTGTTCGACGCCGCCGAGTCGGTCGGCGTGCAGCAGTCGGGTGGTGATGCCTTGGGTCATGGCGCGGGCGGTTCGGGTCGAAGCTGGCGATTATCGATCGCGCATGCTGCGCCGCCGCAAACGCGGCCTCAGAGATTGGCGCGGTAGCAGGCCGCAGCTTGCCCGCGCGAATTGGCGCCGAGCTTGTCGAGAATGTTGGCGACGTGCCGCTTCACCGTGTGCGGGCTCAGGTCGAAGGCGCGCGCGATGAGCTTGTTGCTGTCGCCGGCGGCAATGCGTTCCAGCACTTCGCGCTCGCGCTCCGTCAGCGGCAAGCCGGTCCCCACGGGCGTGGCGATGGTCCCTGCCACTTTGATGGGCGCGGCCAGCACCGGCGGGTGCTGCGCCTGCCCGCGCAGATCGAACGACACGCGCTGCCAGTGCATGAGCCAGTGCTTGAGCGCCGGCGCCATGCGCGCGCCCAGCGCGCCGCCGGTCAGGTCCGCGAGCACGCGCTCGCCGACCATCAGCGCGGCCGCCGCCTGATCCCGCGGCACCGATTCCGGCAGCGGCTGCAGCGCGTCGAGCGCGCCGGCCACGTCGCCGAGCGCCTGGCAGGCATGGGCGAGGCGCAGCCGGATCTCGACGTTCTGCGCGAACAGCACGAGCTGCGCCTCGCGCTCGAGCGCCGCCCGGTAGCCCGGCACCGCGTCGGCGAAGCGGCCTTCGGCCCAGGCCACGTGCGCCGCCAGTGCGCAGCGCTGGGCCGCGAGCAGGGCCGGCTCGAAGGCGTCGGGCCGCGCCGGCAGGCGATCGTGCATGGTCCGCAGGGCCGCCACGTCGCCCACGGCCAGCGCGATGCGCGCCAGGAAGAACTGGCAGTAGCCGCGCCACACGCGCCGGCGGTCGCGGCTGCGCGGGTCGTCGAGGTCGTCGAGCAGCCCCTGCGCCGCGGCCAGCGCCGCCGCGCCCTCGCCGCGCCACGCATGCCACAGCGCCCGCGCGCTGCGCGTGAAGGTGGCAACCGACAGCGGCGTGCCCAGCCAGCGCTGGTCTTCCTCGGCGGACTGCAGCGCCGCCGCCGCTTCGTCCACGCGGCCCTGCCACAGCAGCGACAGCGCATCGAGCGCGAACACGGCCGCGCGCCGCGTGGTGGGCGCATCGCCGACGTGGCGGCCCGCGCCGCGGTTGTAGCGCTGCAGCACCGGCGCCATGCCGGGCAGGCCGACATAGATGGGCAGCGTCTGGCAGCGGGTCCAGAGGTCGGGGTCGTCCGCGCGTTCGAGGGTGTCGACGGCCTCGGCGTAGAGCGCCGGCACCGGTGCCAGCGTGTCGCCGTCGAGCGCATGCCAGGTGCGCACCAGTTGCGCGGGGGCGCGCACGTCGTCGGGCATGGGTTGTTCCATCAGCGCGTCGATCTCGCGCCGCGACTGCGCGAGCAGCCCCTGCCCGCACAGCGCCACCGCGTGGTAGACGAGGCAGCGCTTGGCGTCGTCGCTGTCGCCGCCGCCCGCCTGCCGGTAGCCGGCCAGCGCGCGCTGCAGCGATTCGGCCATGCGCGGAAAGCTCCAGCGCGCCCAGTTGGCGATGCCGTCGAGGAGGTCGAGCGCCGGCGCCTGCTGACGCCGAGCGGGCGGAAACTGCTCGATGACGCGAAACACCGTGTCAAGCGCGCCGGCGCCGATCCACGCCGGTGCCGCGGCTTCGAGCACCGCCTGCGCCTGCACCCAATGGCCGCCGCGCAGCAGAAAGCCGATGCGCCGCTGCGCATCGGGCTCGGTGTCGGCGGCGCGCTGCAGCAGGCCGGGCACTTCGTCGGGCAGCTCACGTGCGAGGCGTTCTTCGAGGCAATCGCGGAACAGGTCGTGCAGCGCGAGCGTGGGCCCTTCCCCGGCTTCGCCCGCCAGCACCGAGACGAACAGGCCGCGCCGCTCGGTCTCGTCGAGCAGCCGGGCGGCGTCGTCATGGCCGGTCACCGCGGCACAACGCGCCGCCGACAGTTCGGGCAGCAGCGAGGCGCGCAGCAGGAAATGCCGCAGCCGCGTGGGCAAGGCGTCGAGCACCTCGCTCGCCAGGTAGTCGAAGGCATGCCGGTCGGCCGCGCCGCGCGCGCCGGCACCGCCCTGGGAACCCGCATTCAGCGCGAGCCGCAGGCCGGCGGCCCAGCCCTGGGTGCGCCGCCACAAAGGCTCGACCTGCGCGGCCTCGCGCACGCCCACCTGCCCGGCCAGCGCGCCCGCCTCCTCCGGCGAAAAGCGCAGGTCCTCGATGCGGAATTCGACCAGCTCGCCGGAAGCGCGCAGGCGCGGCAACGCAAGCGGCGGGTCGATGCGGCTGGACATCACCAGCGTCCAGCCCGCCGGCAGGCGTTCCAGTAGCAGGTCGCACCACTCGAACACCGCCGGATCGGCGATACGGTGCGTGTCTTCGAGCACGATGACGCCGCGGCGTTCGGCGCCGGCGAGCGCGTTCACCAGCGCATCGGCGCTGCGGCGCAGCCCCGCGCGGCCGGCCTGCGCGCCGCCGTCCACGTCGCCGGCCAGCGCATCGGGTGCGACGCGCCACGGCAAGTCCCAGGGTTCGAGCGCGGCGCACAGGCAATCGAGCACGCGATGCAGGTCGTCGTCCTCGTCGCAGCCGATCCAGGCGCAGGCCACGCCGGAACCGAGCTGCGCAAGCTGCCGCGTCAGCGCCGCCGTCTTGCCGAAGCCCGCCGGCGCGCACAGCAGCACCAGCCGCGGCCCGAGCAACGCTTCGCCGAGGCGGCGCTCCAGTGCCGGCCGCGGCACCAGGCCGGGCCGCGGACGCGGCGGCTGGATCTTGGTCAGGGCGAAGCGCAGCGTCTCCATCGTCGGCACCTCTCAATCGGTGGTGTGGACGTGCGCGCGGAACCAGGCCGCGGCCTGCCCGCGCGAGCCGGCGCCCAGCTTGTCGAGGATGTTGGCGACGTGGCGCTTGACGGTGTGCGGGCTCAGATCGAACGCGCGGGCGATGAGCTTGTTGCTGTCGCCGGCCGCGATGCGCTCCAGCACCTCGCGCTCGCGTGCGCTGAGCACGACGGCAATCAACGGCGGCGCAGCGTTCGGGCGCGGCGGCACGGTGGCGGCAGGCGCGGTGCGTGTCGCCGGGCCTTGCGCCCAGGCCTGGAGCGTGCGCGCCTGCCCTGCATCGAGCCGGTGGCCCCAGGGCGCGGCCGCCAGTGCACGCAGCGCGCGCGGCCCGGCGAACAGCGCACCGGCCGGCTCGCCGCTGGCTGCGACCTGCGCGAACGCGGGCCGCAGCGCATCTGCCGCCGCCTCCAGGTCGCCGGTGCGAAGCAGCGCGTCGGCCAGGCGTACGCGCACCTCCAGCGCCTGGCTGTGCAGGTCGATGCCGATGGGGTCGTCCGCCAGCGCCTGCGCGTAGCTGCGCGCGGCGTCGGCGTAGCGGCCGTCGATGGCGGCGAGCCGCGCCGGCAGCGTGGCGCGCTCGCGCACGAAGGTGGCGTGTTCGGCGGCGCTGTGGTTGTTCTCGATCTGGCGCGCCACCTCGCGCTGGGTGGCGTCGTCGTCGCAGATGGCGGCCACGCGCAGCTTGAAGAACAGGAAGTGGTTGAGCCACACGGCGCGCCGCCCGCTCTGGCGCGCGTCGTCCAGGCCGTCGATCTCGGCCTGCGCCGCTTCGAGCGCCGCCTCGCGCTCGCCGCGCAACGCGTGCACGAGGCACACGAAGGTGAGGTGATAGCCGCTCACATTGGGCGGGCGGTTGAGCCAGCGGCTGTCGCGCTCCACGCGCTGCAGCGTCTCGAACGCGGCGTCCACCTGCCCGGCCCAGAGCTGCAGCCCGCCCTGCAGCGCATGCGCCAGCACGCGCAGCGGCGTCGGCGGCTCCACGGGCGCGCGCCGCCAGGCGCCGTGCACCCAGCGCTGGATGGCGGTGCGCGTGCCGGGCTGGCCGATGAAGGGGGTCAGCGGCACGCATTGCAGCCACAGCATCGGGTCGTCGCTGCGTTCAAGCAGCTCGACCGTTCGGGCCAGCGGCTCGGCGATGCGGTCGAAGCGCGAGGTGGCAATCGCATGCCAGCTCTCGACCTGCCAGGCGGTGGCTTCGGTGTGCAGGTCGAGCGGCAGGCCGCGCATCTGCGCGAGCAGGCCCGCCGCCTTCTCGACCGCGCCGCCGGCCGTGAGGCCGATGGTGAGCAGCGCCCGCGAACGCTGGGCCGCGGCCGGCTGGTTCGTGCGTTCGAAGCCACTGATCGCTTGGTCGAGCGCGCTCCACATCGTGTGCAGATCCCAGTGCGCCCAGGCACACAGGCCGCGCAGATGCGCGAGCGGCGGCGAGGCTTCGCGCACCGCCGGTGGAAAGTGGTCCAGCATGCGCAGCACTTGGACTGTGCCGCCGGCGGCGACCAGCCCCGGCCCGACGCCGCACAGCACGCCTTCCGCCTGCGCCCAAGCGCCGGCGCGCGTGAGGTAGCCGATGCGGCGCACCGGATCGCGCTCGCCGGCGGCGGCACGCTCCAGCAGTTGCGGCAGCTCGCCGGGCAGCTCGCGGTGCAGGCGGTCGTCGAGGCAGTCGCGGAACAGGTCGTGCAGCGTCAGCGTCGGCTCCTGCCCGTCGAGCACGCTGACGAAGAGGCCGCGGCGCTCGATGTCGTCGAGCCAGGCCGCCGCACGCGCATCGCCCGACACGGCGGCGCAGCGGGGGGCTGTCAGCTCGGGCAGCACCGAGCAGCGCAGCAGGAAGAGCCGCAGCGGCTCGGGCATGGCGTCCAGCACCTCGGCGGCGAGGTAGTCGAACATGTGGCGGTTGCTCACGCTGCCGCCGGCATGCCGGCCCGGGCTGCCCAGCACCAGGCCGAGTCCCGCCGCCCAACCGTGGGTGCGCGCCAGCAGCGATTCGGCATCCGCCGCCCCGGCGCCGCCGTGCAGCGCCGCATGCCGCGCCACCAGTTGAGACACCTCGTCGCGGGTGAAGCGCAGCGCGTCCTGGCGGAACTCGCGCAGTTCGCCGCGCGCCCGCCAGCGCGCCAGCGGCAGCGGCGGGTCGACGCGGCTGGACAGCACCACGCCCCAGTGCGACGGCAGGCGCTCGATCACCGATTCGAGGAAGCGGAACACCGTCGGGTCGTCGATGCGGTGCAGGTCGTCGATGACGATGAGCCCGCGCGGCACCTCGGTGGCGACGAGCGCGTTCACCAGGTCGGAGGCGACGGCGCGCGCGGCCGAGGCATCGGCGTCGAGCGCGGCGACGAGTGCATCGGGCTCGCTGCGCCACGGCAGGTCGTGCGGATCGAGCGCGGCCACGAGGCCGGCCACGAAGCGCCCGAGGTCGTCGTCGGCATCCGCCGCGAGCCAGGCGAGCACGGTGCTTGGCGCCAGCGAGGCGGTCTGGCGGGCGAGCGCCGCGGTCTTGCCGAAGCCCGCCGGCGCGCAGATCAGCACCAGCCGCTGCACCGAAAGTGCGGCCGCGAGATCGGCATCGATGCGCCCGCGCTCGACCCAGCCCGGACGGGGACGCGGCGGACGAAGCTTGGTCTGCGCGAAGCTGCTGAGGTTCATCACGACCCGGCGGCGAAACCCGGAATCGGGCTGGCGCGAAGTATAGAAAGTGACCGGGCGTAACGGCTGCCGCTTCGCGCGCCGAAACGCCTGCGTTGCCGCCGCGAAACGCCGCGGCTGTCGGCAACACCACGAAAGCCGCGCCGCAGCGTCACTGTTCACGTTCGGGCCGCGCTGCCCTGCGCGGTGGGCTCATGCCACGCGTCAAATCTGCCGACATCCACACTGCACCTGTCTCTGGAGACACACCGCATGAACCCCCAATCCGATGCTGCCGATTCGCAAGCCCTGCGTGCGCAGCTGATGGCCCCGAACCCGATGGAGCGCGCCATTGCGCTGCACGCGCTGGAGGTCGAACTCGAGCGCAACCGCTCTGGCCACCGCTGCGCCATCGCCGGGCAGGCCGAGAAGTTCGCCGCACGCGGCATCCCGTTCTATTCGCCTCAGGACCCGCATTTCTGCGAGTGGGTCGGCAAGGCGGTGGGCTACTGGGAACAACTGCACCGCGCCAACACGGCGACCGCCGCCGCCTGAGCGGCCGGCTCGCGCTTCGGGCGCCTGCGCGCTGCGAACATGCGGCGATGCACGCGGCGCCCGATCCGTCTTCCCTCCTCGAACCCGTCTGGCTGGACGACGCCCTGCTGGCCTTGAACAAGCCGGCCGGGCTGTTGTGCGTGCCCGGTCGTGGCGCCGACAAGCTGGACTGCCTGGCTTCGCGCGCGCAGGCCGCCTGGGCCGACGCGCTCGTGGTGCATCGGCTGGACATGGCGACCTCCGGCCTTGTGCTGATGGCGCGCGGCGCGGCGATGCAGCGTGCGCTATCTGTGGCCTTTGCGAACCGCGCGGTGGACAAGCGCTACGTCGCGGTGGTGCACGGCCGGCTCGAACCGGCCGAGGGCCGCATCGAGCTGCCGCTGATCGCCGACTGGCCGAACCGGCCGCGGCAGATCGTTGATGAACGCGGCAAGCCGTCGCTCACGCACTACCGCGTTGTCGGGCATGACGCGGCCAGCGCTACGACGCGGGTGGAGTTGATGCCCGTCACCGGCCGCTCGCACCAGTTGCGCGTGCATCTGTGCGCCATCGGCCACCCGATCGTCGGCGATGCGCTGTACGGGCCGGACCCGGCGCCGCCGGGACGGCTGATGCTGCACGCGCAGTCCCTGGCGTTCACCCATCCACGCGATGGCCGGCTGCTGCGGCTGGAGACGCCCGTGCCGTTCTGACGTCGTACCTATCCGGGTCATATTGCGAATCAATCTCATTTACACGCACACCGCCCTAGACTGTTCGCATGCTTTTCCGCCGACTCCACTCACCGCTTCACAAGACCCTCACCTTCGGCCTCGTGCATGTCAGCGTCGCCGTGGCGGTGGGCTGGGCGCTGACGGGCAGCTTCGTACTGGCCGGCCTGCTGGCGCTGATCGAGCCGGCGGTGAATACGGCGGCCTATCACTTCTTCGATCGTGCATGGACGCGGCATGCGCACGCCGGCCCGTCGCTCGCCAAGGTCTCATCCTTCGGCGCGCTGCACCTGCTGATCGCCGTCGGCGTCGGCTGGGCGCTGACGGGCAGCTTGGCGGTGGCCGGCGCGTTGGCCCTGATCGAGCCGGCGGCCAACAGCGTGGCGCTGTATCTCTTCGAGCGCTGGTGGACGCGGCGCCGGGCCGGCGAAGCGACACCGGTGCTGCCGCGCGCCGCCTGACCCTGCGCACCTCGGCATCCCCGGGTGGTCAGAATCGCAGCCATCTTCACTCGCAACGAGACGACATGGCTTCCTCGCTCTACATCCTGACCGGCGCCTCGCGCGGCCTCGGCGCTGCCCTCGCCGAACAACTGCTGGCGCCCGGCGTGGTGCTCATCGGCATCGCCCGCCACGCCGACGCTGCGCTCAACGCCAAGGCGCAGGCGGCCGGTGCCAGCCTCGAACAGTGGACGCTCGACCTGGCCGACCCGGTGCCGGCGGCCGAGCGGCTCGACGCCTGGCTGCGGAGCATCGATCCCGCGCGCTTCGACGACGCGGCGCTCATCAACAACGCCGGCGTCGTCACCCCGCCCGGCCCCATCGACGACTGCAGCGCCGCGGAGTTGTCGGCTGCGTTGCGCGTGGGCCTGGAGGCGACGGTGCTGCTCAGCGCCGCCTTCCTGCGCGGCACGCGGGCCTGGCCGGCACGCAGGAAGGTGCTCAACATTTCCTCGGGCCTCGGGCGCCGCCCGATGGCTGGCAGCGCCCCGTACTGCGCGGCCAAGGCCGGCATGGACCTGTTCTCGCGTGCGCTCGCCCTCGACGAGGCGCACCGCGGCGACGGCGGCGCAAAGGTGGTCTCACTCGCGCCCGGCGTGATCGACACCGGCATGCAGGTGCAATTGCGCTCGGCCGACGATGCCGGCTTTCCCGAACGCGGCAACTTCGTTGCGCTCAGCACGCAGGGGAAGCTGGCCAGTCCGCAGGCTGCGGCAGCCCAGGTGCGGGCCTATCTGAACCGCGCGGACTTCGGCGCCAACGTGATCGCCGACGTGCGCGATCCGGGCTGAATCAGTCCTTCGCCGGTCCCTGAAAGCCGCCGCGCCGGAACGTCAGTACCAGCGTGTCGCGGTGGCCGCCGGGCTGCTGCGCATCGAGCGGCTGGATCGGCGTGGTCTCGTGGATCACGCGCTCGTCGTCGAGCACCAGCGCCGTCCACGACTCGGAGAGCGTGAAGCGGATGCCGGCAGGGCTGGCGGCATCGAACACGCGCGTCTCGCCGCCCTTCACGCCGTGGCGATCGACAAGCACCACCACCACGAGATCGACACCGTCGCGGTGCGCGCCCTCCGGTGTGGGGCGGCCGATGCCGTCGGTGGTGTCGATGCGGAACTGGTGCGCTTCGACGTACCACGGCTGCGCGCCCTTGAGCGCCGTGGCCCGGCCGGCCAGCGCGACCAGCATCGCCCGCCACGCCGGCTGGTCGACAACGGCGGGCTCCATCGGCTCGAACCAGCGTTCCAGCCCCCCGTGCAGCGCGTTGTATTCGACCGGCTGCCAATGCGCGCGGTGCGCCGCCTGCACGACCGACTCGCCGTCGACGGTGAAGCAGGCGTGGCGCCGGCGGCGATAGCGCCCGCCATCGCGCAGGTAGGCGTCCGGCGGCAGGTCGTTCCAGCTCGGCTGCAATACGTTCAGGTCGGAAAGCGCGGCGCCGGTGAGCTGCGCGAAGCCTGCGGGGCTCAAAGCTGCATGGCCTTGGCGGCGCAGCAGCGCATCGAGTTCACGCGGGTCGACCACCGGGGGCGCGAGCAACTGAGTCATCGCGCGATGATGCCGCAAGGCCGCCGCCGACATCGCCGCGCGGCATCGCTTCTTGCCTTGAATCAAGGCCGGCCGCACCGCGGCTGATAGTGTCGCCTGCCCCGCCCTTCCCGCCGATTCGCATGCCGCCCTCCACACCCGCGCCGGCGCCGGCGCCTCACACTTGGGTCGACGACGGGCAGGCACTCGCGACGGGCGTGCTCACCACCACGCTCGGCATTTCGCTGATGGCACATGCGGGCCTGCTGACGGGCGGGCTGCCGGGCCTCGCCTTCCTCGTGCACTACGCCAGCGGCTGGCCGCTCGGGCCGGTGTTCTTCGCGCTCAATCTGCCGTTCTACGTCCTCGCCTACACCCAGATCGACGCGCGCTTCGCGTGGCGCACGCTGCTGTCGGGTGCGCTGCTGGCGGTGGCCATCCAGTGGATGCCGAACGTGCTGCGCTTCGGCGAGGTGGCGCCGCTGTTCGCGAGCGCCATGGGCGGGCTGCTGATCGGCACCGGCCTGCTCATGCTGTTCCGCCACAACACCAGCCTCGGCGGCTTCAACGTGCTGGCGCTGTGGCTGCAGCGGCGGCGCGGCTGGTCGGCTGGCGTGGTGCAGATGGTGCTCGACTGCGCCATCGTGCTTGCGGCCCTGTTCGTCACCGACGTGCAGCGGGTGCTGCAGTCCATCGTCGGCGCGGTGGTGTTGAACCTGGTGCTGAGCTTCAACCACCGGCCGGGACGCTACCGCGGCGCGTAGCTTCGATCAGCCCGGCGCGGCGGCGACGTGGATGCGCGTGTCGGCCACCTGCACCACCTGGCCCGCGCGGATCTTGCAGGTCTTGCGCAGCTCCTGCTGGCCGTTCACCTGCACCTTGCCCTCGGCCACCAGCGCCTTCGCGCCGCCGCCGCTGCCGGCCAGGCCCGTGGCCTTGAGCAGCGCATCGAGCGTGATGAATTCGCCGCGCAGTTCGAAGTCGACGCGGTTCATGCCTGCCCCGCCGCAGCCGTGAGGCCAAATTCCTGCGCGAGCAGCGCATAGGAATGCCGCCGCACCTTCGGATCGTGCGCCCAGGTGTTGACCACGAGTTCATCCAGTTCGAGTTCAGCAGCGAGCGCACGCAGCTTCTCGCCCACCTGCTTGGCCGTGCCGACGAAGGCGCGCCGGCGCATGCCCTCCACCTTCGGCCATTCGGCGGGCGTGAAGCCGCGCTCGGCGATCACGTCCGGCGTCTGCAGCGGCCCGAGCACGCCGCGCTCGCGGTCCATGCGCCAGCGCTCGCGCGACATCGCGTGGTGGATCGCCGCTTCCTCGGTGTCGGCCACGAGCGCCCAGACGCAGATCGTCGGCTGCGGTTTCGGATGCCGCTCGCTCGGCTGGTAGAGCCGGCGGTAGAGGTCGAGCGCCTGCTCCACGCCCTGTCCGTCGACAAAGAAGTAGGCATAGGCGTAGGGCAGGCCGAAGTGCGCGGCGAGCTGCGCGCCGTAGTCGCTGCTGCCCAGCACCCACAGTTCCGGCGCATGCGGCCCCCGCGGGTGCGCGCTGATGCCCTGGTAAGTGGGCAGCGAGGTCCAGGCCTGCAGGTCGCGCACTTGCTGCGGAAAGTTTTCAGCCGCGGCATAGGCATTGGGATTCAGCGCCTGCGCAGTGCGCATATCGCCACCCGGCGCGCGGCCGACGCCGAGGTCGATGCGCCCCGGCGCCAGCGCCTCCAGCACGCGGAACTGTTCGGCCACCTTCAGCGCCGAGTAGTGCGGCAGCATCACCCCGGCGCTGCCCAGGCGAATGCGCATGGTGCGGGCCGCGATGGCGGCCAGCAGCATCTCCGGCGCACTGCCCACGATGGTCGGCAGGTTGTGGTGCTCGCTGCACCAGAAGCGGTGGTAGCCGAGTGCCTCCACGTGCGTGGCGAGATCGAGCGTGTCGCGGATGGCGGCGTCTTCGCCGAGGCCGCTGACCGCGATGGATTGATCGAGAACCGAGAGTTTCATTTAGGGCCTGCTAACGCTATGGGAGGGTTCGCGCCGGTGCCTGGCAGGGCGCAGGGCAAGGCGCCCGCGAGGCCGTGTGCCCGTGGCACACAACGAGCGGGCAACGCGGCCCTGCGCCCTGCCAGGCACCGGCCCTTCGGGTGATCTCGGCAAAACGGCGCCTGCCGCGTTGCAAATGCTCGCCGTAGCAACCGCTACGTCTGCGCTTTGCGCCTTGCAGGCGCCGTTTTGCCGAGTCACGCGAGCCCTCCCATAGCGTTAACAGGCCCTACGCAGACAGGTGTTGCGCGTGGTGGCGCAGATGGTCGGCCATGAAGGTCGACACGAAGTAGTAGCCGTGGTCATAGCCCTCATGGCGGCGCAGCGTGAGCGGCTGGCCGGCGGCGGTGCAGGCCTGTTCGAGCCGCTCGGGCAGCAGTTGCCCGTCGGCGAGGAATTTATCGGCCAACCCCTGGTCGACGAGCAGCGGCGGCAGCCGGGCGCCGCCTTCGATGAGGGCGACGGCATCGTGCTCAGCCCAGCGCGCACGATCGGCGCCGAGATAGCCGGTGAAGGCCTTCACGCCCCACGGGCAGGCACTCGGCGCGCAGATCGGCGCGAAGGCCGAGACGCTGCGGTAGAGACCCGGATGGCGCAGCGCCAAGGTGAGCGCGCCGTGACCGCCCATCGAGTGGCCGAAGATGCCGACGCGGTCGGGCTGGGCCGCAAAGTTCGACAACACCAGCTCGCGAAGCTCGTGCGTGATGTAGCGCTCCATCTGCCAGTGCTTGTTCCACGGCGCTTCGCTGGCGTCCAGATAGAAGCCGGCGCCTTCGCCGAAGTCCCAGTTGCGCGTGGCGCCTTCGATGCCTGTGCTGCGCGGGCTGGTGTCGGGCGCGACCAGCATCAGCCCGAGTTCGGCGGACATCTGCTGCGCGCCCGCCTTGATCGGGAACGTCTCTTCGGTGCAGGTCAGCCCGGCCAGATAGAACAGCACCGGCACCGACCTGCTCGCGGCCTGCGGCGGGCGGTACACCGCGAAGCGCATCGGCAGGCCGACGACGGCCGAGTCGTGGCGGTAGAAGCCCTGCACGCCGCCGAAGCTGGCGTGCTCGCTGATGGTTTCCATCGCCGTGCTCAGTAGACGACGACGGAGCGAATCGACTCGCCGCGCTTCATCAAATCGAAGCCGTCGTTGATCTGGTCGAGGCTCAGCTTGTGGGTGATGAGGTCGTCGATGTTGATCTTGCCGTCCATGTACCAGTCGACGATCTTGGGCACGTCGGTGCGCCCGCGCGCGCCGCCGAAGGCCGAGCCCTCCCACTTGCGCCCGGTCACCAGTTGGAACGGCCGCGTGCTGATCTCTGCGCCCGCCTCCGCCACGCCGATGATGATGCTGCGGCCCCAGCCCTTGTGCGTGCACTCCAGCGCCTGACGCATCACCTGCGTGTTGCCGATGCACTCGAAGCTGTAGTCGGCGCCGCCATCGGTGAGCTGCACGATGGCGTCGACCACGTTCTCCACCTCCTTGGGGTTGATGAAGTGCGTCATGCCGAACTGGCGCGCCATCGGCTCGCGCGCCGGGTTGATGTCCACGCCGATGACCTTGTCGGCACCCACCAGCTTCGCGCCCTGGATGACGTTGAGCCCGATGCCGCCGAGGCCGAACACCACCACGTTGGCGCCCGCTTCCACCTTGGCGCTGAACAGCACCGCGCCGACGCCGGTGGTCACGCCGCAGCCGATGTAGCAGGCGGTCTCGAAGGGTGCGTCGGGCCGGATCTTCGCGACGGCGATCTCCGGCACCACGATGTAGTTGCTGAAAGTCGAGGTGCCCATGTAGTGCAGGATGGGCTTGCCGCCGATCGAAAAGCGCGAGGTCGCATCGGGCATCAGGCCCTTGCCCTGGGTGCCGCGGATCAGCTGGCAGAGATTGGTCTTGCGCGACAGGCAGAACTTGCACTGCCGGCATTCGGGCGTGTAGAGCGGGATGACGTGGTCGTCGCGCTGCACGCTCGTGACGCCCGGACCCACGTCGACCACCACGCCCGCGCCTTCATGGCCGAGGATGGCGGGAAACAGCCCTTCCGGATCAGCGCCCGAGAGCGTGTAGTAGTCGGTGTGGCAGATGCCGGTGGCCTTGATCTCCACCAGCACTTCGCCGGCCTTCGGGCCTTCGAGGTCGACGGTTTCAATGGTGAGCGGCTGGCCGGCTTTCCAGGCCACGGCGGCGCGGGTCTTCATGAGCATTGCTCCTCGACAAGCCCGGCGGCACCGGGCGACGGGGCATTATTGCGAGCCCGCCCCGCCGGCGTGCCGCGCGGGGCTTGTGCCCCGCACGTTCATCGCCGCGGCTCAGTCGTGGCGGCCGCGATCCTTGCCGTGGCCATGGCCGCGGTCGTGACCCCGGTCATCGTCGCGCGCATGATCCTTGTCGTGGCCCTTGTCACGGCCCTTGTGCTTGTGCCCGTGATAGCCCGGCTCATATTCGGCCGACTTCACGAAGTACACCGGCATGCCGCAGGCGTCGTACTTGTGGCAGTGCTTGCGCCAGTTCTTCGCATGGCCGGGCGGCACATGCATATAGACGGGCTGAACGCGCGCGGGGCGCTTCGGCTGCACGATCACCATCGGCTGCGGATACAGCACGTGCCGCGGCGGCGCATTGCTCACGTCCACGCGCCCGTAAACGCCGGGCGACACCTCGCCTTCCACCGACACGCTGATCGTCGGCCCCGCGTTCGCGGCCGCAGCGCCGACCGTGAGTGCTGCGATTACCCCCCAACGAATTGCCTTGTTCATGTATTCCTTTCCAGCGCCTCGACCGGGCGCAACTGCGGAACCGTCACGATGCCACAGCCGCCGCCCCGTCAGACGCGGAGAAACGCTTCTCTACAAAACTTCATCCGCGGTGCACAGGGTCGATCCACAGCACCGATTCGGGTTTCTCCACCGGCTCGATGTCGAGATTGACCGCCACCGCCTCGCCGTCGCTGCGCACGAGCACGCATTCGAGAACCTCGGTGGCGCTCGCGTTGATCTCCTGGTGCGGCACATAGGGCGGCACGTAGATGAAGTCGCCCGGCCCCGCTTCGGCGGTGAACTCGAGCCGCTCGCCCCAGCGCATGCGCGCGCGGCCCTTGATGACGTAGATCACGCTTTCGAGCGGTCCGTGGTGATGCGCGCCGGTCTTGGCGTCGGGGTGGATGTGCACCGTGCCGGCCCACAGCTTCTGCGCGCCGACGCGCGCGAACGTGATCGCCGCCTTGCGATCCATGCCGGGCGTCTGTGCAGTGTTGGCATCGAGCGAGCCGGCGGGCACGACGCACACGCCGTCGTGCTTCCAGGCGGGTGATGGATCGGAATGGGCAGTCATGCGTGTCTCCGGTGAGCGTGTGATGGATATTGGGGATGTGAAGACCCTGCTGCGAACCGGGAGCGGCGCTCGTCGCCCGCTTCGTGTACATTCGCCCCTCACAGTTATACGCAAGACATTGGTTGTTTGAGATCTCCTTCCTTCCCGCTGCGGTTCTCGCACCGGGCTCGCTCGAAATCCCCAGATCGTCTCTTGAGTGTCGCTGCCAGCGCACGGCATGTCGCCGCGCGCTTCTTTTGTTCTAGATAGGAAATCGTCCATGACGACGCAAACCGGTACCGTGAAGTGGTTCAACGAAAGCAAGGGCTACGGCTTCATTGCTCAAGACGCGGGCGGTGCCGACCTCTTCGCTCACTTCCGCGACATTCAAGGCTCGGGCTTCAAGACCCTGGTCGAGAACCAGCGCGTTGAATTTGAAGTCAAGCAAGGCGAGAAGGGCCTGCAGGCCGCGAACATTCGCGCGGTCGAGTGAGCTGACGCTCAGACCAGCGGGCTTCGCGCCCACAGAGAACGCGGCTTCGGCCGCGTTTTTTTTGCTCAACCCACGAACGCTTCGAGGGTCACCGCGATGAACGCGGCAGCGGCCAGCAGCATGATGAGCGTCGTGGCAAGCGTGGGCTTCTGCATGGCGGCTCCAGTGGGGGCGGTTCGGGGCGTCGCGGCACACGGCGCCGACTTGAGCGATACCATGAACCCAACCCATGAAGAACGCTTGAAGGAGTACGCGATGCCCTCGCTGTCGTCAATGACAAACCACCAGGTCCGCCTTGCTGCCCGGCCGGTCGGCGCCCCCACCCGCGACAACTGGCGCTTCACTACCGAACCGGTCGCCGAACCCGGCGACAAGCAGGTGCTCGTGAAGTCGCTGTACCTGTCGCTCGACCCCGCCATGCGCGGCTGGATGAACGAAGGCCGCAGCTACATCCCGCCGGTCGGCATCGACGAAGTGATGCGCGCCGGCGGTGTCGGCGTGGTGCTCGCGTCGAACCATCCCGGTTTCGCCGTGGGCGAGCATGTGAGCGGGCGTCTGGGCATCCAGCAGTACTGCCTGTTCGACGCGCGCGAGATCGAGGCCGGCGGGCTGGAGAAGATCGACGAATCCAGGGGCTCGCTCACGCAGTGGCTGAACGTGCTCGGCATGCCGGGCATGACCGCCTACTTCGGCCTGCTGGACGTGGGCCAACCCAAGGCCGGCGAGACGGTCGTCGTCTCGGGCGCGGCCGGCGCCGTGGGGCAGACGGTGGGCCAGCTCGCGAAGATCCGCGGTTGCCGCGCGGTGGGCATCGCCGGCGGCCCCGAGAAGTGCGAGTGGGTGGTGCGCGAACTCGGCTTCGACGCCTGCATCGACTACAAGGCGGGCAACGTGCGCGAAGGCCTGAAGACGCATTGCCCCAAGGGCGTGGACATCTACTTCGACAACGTGGGCGGCGAGATCCTCGACACCGTGCTCACGCGCATCACGCGCGGTGCGCGCATCGTGATCTGCGGCGCCATCAGCCAGTACAACAACACCACGCCGGTGGCCGGGCCGAAGAACTACATGTCGCTGCTCGTGAACCGCGCGCGCATGGAAGGCATGGTGGTGTTCGACTACGCCGAGCGCTACCCGCAGGCGATCGAAGAACTGTCAGGCCACCTGAAGGCCGGCCGCATCAAGTCGAAGGAAGACGTGGTGCAAGGCATCGAGACTTTCCCCGAGACCTTGATGAAGCTGTTCTCCGGCCAGAACTTCGGCAAGCTGGTGCTGCAGGTGGGCGATTAGGCTGGGACTCCCCGAACACGCTGCAGGCGCCGCACCCCTTTCGCCTCGGCCCATGACGCAGCACCCCGCTCCCGCCAGCGCCGATGCCCCATCGCCCGCCCTGCGGGCCTGGGAGGCCTTCGCGCAGCTCGCCTCCGATCTCTTCGTGCTGCTCGACGCGCGCGGCCTCGTGCAATGGGTGAACCCGGCCTTCGAGCGCGTGTCGGGCTGGTCGCGCGCACAGGCCACAGGCCAGGCGCTCGATGCGCTGCTGGCCGCGCAGGCCAACGAGGGCGCATGGCCGCAGGTGGCCGCGCAACTGGCCGGCGGCACCGCGATCGAGCCGCTCGAGCTGCCCTGGCGCCGCGCCGACGGCCGGCTCGGCTGGTGCCGCCTGAGCGCGACGCCGATCGATGATGCGTTCATGAACGCCGCGCCCGGCGCGTCGCGCGGCATGGCGGTCTGTATGCACGACTGCAGCGAGCCGCGCCGGCTGGCCGAACTGCTGGACATGACCCAGGAGTTCGGCCGCCTGGGCGTGTGGGAGCGCGAGATTCCGTCGGGGCGCGGCCAGTGGGACCCGCACGTCTTTCGCTTCTTCGGTTTCGACCCGTCGGAGAAGACGCCCGATTTCGATGCGGCCTCGCAGCGCATCCACCCGCAGGACTGGCCCCAGCTCAAGTTCCTCGCATCGACCGGGAACTGCGGTCAATACGAAGGCCACTTTCGGGTGGTGCTGCCCGACGGCCGCACACGGCGCATCCATTCGCAGTGGTTCGTGAAGCCGGGTCCTGACGGCAAACCCGCGCGCGCCATCGGCATCATGCTCGACGACACCGAGGTCTACGACCTCGCGCGCTCGTACAACGAGACGGCCGAGCAACTGCGCCTGGCGGTGGATCTCGGCCGCATCGCGATCTGGCGGCAGGATCTCGCCACCAACCGCTTCCACTACAACGACTGCGGCTTCCAGATGCTGGGCATGAAGCCGCGGCCCGACGGCTTGTCGCTCGAAGAAGTGCGCGCCCTGATCCACCCCGACGACCTGCCGACGGTCGTGCGCACCGCGCAGATCGCGCTCGAAGCCACGCACCCGATCGACATGTCGGCGCGCTACCGCCGTGTTGACGGCAGCTGGCGCGAGATCCTGATGCGCCGCGTGGTGCGCCGCGCCGACGACGGCACGCCGATCGAGTTCCTCGGCGTCGCGCTCGACATGACCGAGCAGTTCAACGAAGCGCGGCGCGTGCGCGAACTCGCCGAGCGGCTCGAAGTGACGGCGAACGCGGCGCGCCTCGGTCTGTTCAACCGCGACATCGCCACTGGCGAAACCGAGTGGAACACCCTGCTCTACCAGATGCTCGGGCGCCCGATCGAGCTGGGTCCTTCCGACAACAAGGAGTGGCTCACGCGCATCGTTCACCCGCTGGACCGCGAGGCGATGCAACGCGAGATGCGCCGCCTGAACCAGCCCGCGAACGATGCGTCCTTCGACGTCCAGTTCCGCGTGCTCACGCCGCAGGACGAGGTGCGCTGGATCTCGGCGCGCGCGCGCCGAACGCTCCTGAACGGACGCGACATGGTGTTCGGCGTGATGATGGACATCACCACCCACGTGCAGACCGAGACGGCTCTGCGCAACGCCAACGCGCGTGCGGCGCTGGCCGCGCGCAGTGCCGGCATCGGCATCTGGGAATGGAACCCGCGCACGCACGAATCCACCTGGGACGAGGCCATGTGGCGCCTGCGCGGTCGGGAGCCGCGCGCCAACCCGCCGACGACCGAGGAGCGTTCCGCGATGAACCATCCCGACGACGCCGGCCGCGCCCGCGAGATGCTGCACCGCGCGATCGACGAGCGCCGCACGCACACCTACCAGTTCCGCGTGATCTGGCCCGATGCCAGCGTGCGCTGGCTCGCCTCGCGCACCATCCCCATCTACGACGAACACGGCCGCCTCGACCGCTACGTCGGCGTGAACTGGGACGTGACCGACGCCGTCGACGCCGAGACGCAGCGACGCGAGAAGCTCATCGCCCAGCGCGAAAGCGAAGCCAAGTCGCAGTTCCTCGCCCGCATGAGCCACGAACTGCGCACGCCGCTGAACGCGGTGCTCGGCTTCGCGCAGCTCCTGCGGCTGGAGGACGACGTGCCGGCCGCGCAGCGGCATGCGCACGTCGACCACATCCTCGCGGCGGGCGAGCATCTGTTGTCGCTCATCAACGACGTGCTCGACCTCTCGCGCCTGGAGAACGACCATGCGGCGCTCGCGCTCGAATCGGTGCCGCTGCAGCAAGCGCTGACGCAGGCGCTCGCGCTCGTCGACCCGCTGGCGCGCCGCCTCGGCGTGCGCATCAACAGCACGCCGGCGCCCGAGCGCGTGCTGGCACAGCCCACACGGCTGCGGCAGGTGCTGCTCAACCTGCTGAGCAACGCCATCAAGTACAACCGGCCCGGCGGCACCGTGGTGCTCAGCACGCGCTCGACGCTAGACACCGTCACGCTGCACGTGCGCGACACCGGCCGCGGCCTGAGCGCCGAGCAGATCAGCCATCTGTTCGAGCCCTTCAACCGCCTGGGCATCGAGCGGGAAGGCATCGAGGGCACGGGCATCGGCCTGGCCATCGTCAAGGCGCTGCTCGAACGCATGGGCGGCGCCATCGAGGTGCGCAGCGAGGCCGGCGCCGGCAGCGAGTTCCGCGTCACCCTCGCGCGCGCCGCCGAGCCGCGCGACCCGGCCGCTGCACCGCCGACGCCCGCGCCGGCACCCGCGCATGAGAACTCCGACCGCCGTGCACGCTTGCTCTACATCGAGGACAACGCGCTCAATGTTCTGCTGGTCGAGGAATTGCTGGCCACCTGCCGCGGGCTGTCGGTGCGCAGCGAGCCGGACGGCGCGCGCGGCGTGGCGCGGGCGCAGGCCATGCGTCCGGACCTGGTGCTGATCGACATGCAGTTGCCCGACTTCGATGGCCTGGAAGTGCTGCGCCGGCTGCGGGCCGATGCGCGCACGGCAGCTATTCCCTGCATCGCGCTCTCGGCCAACGCCGTGCCGGCCGACATCGCCCGCGCCGTGGCAGCGGGGTTCAACGACTATGTGACCAAGCCGATCGACTTCGCCGTTCTCGTGAAGACCATCGACGAGGTGCTTGCCGCGCGGGGTGCCGAACCGGCGACAGCGCGGCCCGGCGAACTGCCGCCCTGATCGGAAGAGCGGGCCGGAGCGAGCGGGCGGCCCCGGAGAACCGCCGCTATGCCGGAACCGCGCCCGCCACCTTCGGCTCGCCGACGACCCGCGTTACCTCGCGCATCGTCACGAACTCCTCCGCTGCCGTCGGGTGAATGCCCACCGTCGCGTCGAACACCGCCTTGGTGGCGCCGGCCTTCATCGCCACCGCGAAGCCCTGCACCAGCTCGCCCGCCTCGTGGCCGACCATGTGCAGACCCACGACGCGATCACTCGCGTCGTCGACGACAAGCTTCATGAAGGTGCGCTCGGTGCTGCCTGACAGCGTGTGGCGCAGCGGCTTGAACTCGCTGCAGTACACGCGCACGCGACCATAGCGCTCGATCGCCTGCGCCTCGCTCCAGCCCACCGTGCCGATGGGCGGCGTCGTGAACACCGCCGTCGGGATGAACTCGTAGTCCATGCGGCGCGCAGCCTCGCCGAACAACTGGTCGACGACCACCATCGCCTCGGCCAGCGCCACGGGCGTGAGCTGCACGTGATCGGTGACGTCGCCGATGGCGAAGATCGACGGCACGTTGGTCCGGTAGTCGTCGTCGACCAGGATCTCGCCTCGGTCGCCGAGCGCCACGCCGGCCTGGACGAGGCCGAGGCCTTCGGTGTTGGGCCGCCGGCCGGTGGCGTAGAGCAGCGCATCGACCGCCAGCGTGCTGTGGTCCGACAGCGTGAGCAGCAGCTCGCCCGCCCGGCGCTCCACCGCCTGAACCTCGGTCGACAGGCGCAGCGCCAGACCCTTCTTCGCCACCTCGCGTTCGAGGAAGCCGGCGATATCGCCGTCGAAGCCGCGCAGCACCTGCGCGCCGCGTACGATCTGCGTCACCTGCGCACCCAGGCCCTGGAAGATCGACGCCATCTCGCAGGCGATGTAGCCTGCGCCGACCACGGCAAGCCGCTGCGGAAACTCGGGCAAGTCGAACATCGCGTCCGAGACGAGCGCATGTTCGCCCCCAGGCACCTGCGCCAGCACCGGCCGCCCGCCGGTGGCGACGAGGATGTGCTTCGCCAGCACGCGCTGCGTACCGGACGAAAGATCCACCGCCACCTCGTTCGGCCCGACGATGCGCGCATGGCCGCGCAGCAGCGTGACGCCAGCGTTCACCAGCAGTTTCTCGTACACGCCGCCCAGCCGCTCGATCTCGATCGCGCGCCGGCTTTTCAGCAGCGGCCAGTCGAGCGCGGGATGCGCCGGCACGCTCCAGCCGAAACCGCGCGCCTCCTCGAAGGCCTCGGGGTACTGCGAGGCGTAGCTGTAGAGCTTTTTCGGAATGCAGCCGACGTTCACGCAGGTGCCGCCGAGCGCGCCCATCTCAGCCACGGCTACCTGGGCGCCGCGCTGCGCCGCCATGCGCGCGGCGCGCACGCCGCCACTGCCGGCTCCGATCACGAAAAGATCGACCTCGATCGACGACATGGCGTGTTCCATGAGAGTGATGTCCGGCAGCCATGCTGCCAGCGAACGCCGCCCGGCGCCCCGCGCAAGTCGCAGCGTCCTTGCGCCGGCCCGGGTCTACGGGCGGCGCATCGGCCGCGGCTTCAGGCCAGGCCCTTCTCGAGCAAGGAGGCGACGAGCGCGTTGATCCCGCCCTCGTGGGAAGCGGCACGTTCGTTCAGGCGCTGCACCAGCGTCGACGGCAGCTTGCAGGCGAAGGGAACCAGCCCCGCGGCCGCATCCAGGCGGCGCTGCTCGCGGCGGTCAACCATGTCGGCGACGCCCTGGCCGAAGCGGCCCGACACGCCGGCGCTCTTCATCTGGCCGTGAATCTTCTTGGCCTTGCTCTTTTCCAGATCGGTCTTCTTCATGCTCATGGCGGGTTCCGCTCATCGGTGGGCTCGCATTGTCGTCGTGCACGGGCAGCGACAATCCGCCTCCACTTCCGCCCGCCCCACCACGCATGGCACTCAAAGCCACGATCTACAAGGCCACGCTCCAGATCGCCGACATGGACCGGTCCCTCTATGCCGACCATTCGGTGACCCTTGCCCGCCATCCGTCCGAAACCGACGAGCGCATGATGATCCGTCTGCTCGCCTTCGCGCTCCACGTGCCGGCCGACGATGCGCGGGGCACGCTCGAGTTCGCCAAGGACCTGTGGGACGTGGACGAACCCGCGCTGTGGCAGAAGGACCTGACCGGGCAGATCATTCACTGGATCGACGTGGGCCAGCCCGACGACAAGCGGCTGATGAAAGCCGGCCCGCGCTGCGAACGCGCGAGCGTGTTCAGCTTCAGTTCCAGCACGCCGGTGTGGTGGAGCGGCATCGCCAACAAGCTCACGCGGCTGCAGAACCTGGACGTGTGGCAGATCGCTGCGGCGCAGAGCCAGGCGCTGGCCGCACTGGCGGCGCGCACCATGCAGTTGCAGGTGACGGTGCAGGACGGCACGGTGTGGGTGTCGAACGGGCAGGACTCGATCGAGATCGCACCGCAGCGGCTGCTCGAGCGGCAAGCCTCGCGCCGATAGTCGCGCGCTGCACAATTTCGCGCATGACCACCCCCATCCTCAGCCTGATTGCCGCGGTTGCGCGCGACGGCGGCATCGGCCGGCGCAACGAACTGCTCTGGCACGAGAGCGAAGACCAGAAGCACTTTCGCCGCGTGACCATGGGCTGCCCGGTCGTCATGGGCCGCAAGACCTGGGATTCGCTGCCCACGCGCTTTCGCCCCCTGCCTGGCCGGCGCAACGTGGTGCTCACGCGCGACGCCGCCTGGCAGGCCGAAGGCGCCGAACGTGCGGGTTCGCTCGACGAGGCGCTCGCACTGCTCGCCGTCGCGCCCAAGGTCTTCGTCATCGGCGGCGGGCAGGTCTACGCCGAGGCGTTGCCGCGCGCCGATGAGCTGGTGCTCACCGAGATCGACGCCGTCTTCGATGCAGACGCCTTCTTTCCGGTTTGGCCGCGCGGTGACTTCGATGAAGTGTCGAGCGAGGCGCACACGACGCAAGGCGGAACGCGCTACCGCTTCGTGACGTACCGACGCCGATCGCACCAGGCGGCGGAACGCTGACGCCGAACCCCGCTGCCGCGCCGCACACCGCAGTCGCCGCATGAGTGCATCGATGCCGAAGCCGGGTCCGCACGACGCGAGCACTCGTCAGGAAGAGCTCGCGGCCCCGTCGGCGGGTCGCGCCCTCGAAGTGCTGTGGGCCTTCCTGCGCCTCGGTCTCACGTCGTTCGGCGGACCCGTCGCCCACCTCGGCTACTTCCGCACCGAGTTCGTCGAGCGCCGGCGCTGGCTGGACGATCGCGGCTTCTCCGATCTGGTCGCGCTGTGCCAGTTCCTGCCGGGACCGGCCAGCAGCCAGACCGGCATGGTGCTCGGATTGGCGCGCGCCGGATGGTTGGGCGCGCTCATGGCCTGGGTGGGCTTCACCTTGCCCTCGGCGCTGGCACTCATCGCCTTTGCGTATGGAATCGCGCGCTACGGCGATCTGGCCGCCTCGGGGGTGGTGCACGGGCTGAAGGTGGCGGCAGTGGCCGTTGTGGCGCAGGCCGTCTGGGGCATGGCGAAATCGCTGTGCCCCGACCGTCCGCGCGCCGGGCTGGCAATCTTCGCGGCGCTGCTCACGCTGCTGCTGCCCTCGGCGATCGGCCAGGTGGGGGCGATCCTCGTCTGCGGCCTGATCGGCTGGCGACTGTTGCGCTTGCCGCGCGAGGCGCCGATGCAGCCCGTCGCCTTCCGGGTGTCGCGGCGAGCCGGCGTGGTGGCGCTTGCCTTGTTTGCCGCCCTGCTGCTGGGCCTGCCCATGCTGGCCGCGATCAGTGGCTCAGCGCTGTGGCAACCGCTGTGGCAACGGATCGACGGCTTCTACCGCGCCGGCTCGCTGGTATTTGGCGGCGGCCACGTGGTGCTGCCGCTGCTGCAGTCGGTCGTCGTTCCGTCCGGCGCCGTCGACGAATCGGTCTTCCTCGCGGGCTACGGCGCCGCGCAGGCGGTGCCCGGGCCGTTGTTCAGTTTCGCGGCGTACCTGGGCGCCGTGATGACGGGGCCGCTCACCGGCTGGGCCGGTGGGCTGGTGCTGCTGGTCGTCATCTTCGTTCCAGGCTTTCTGCTTGTGGTGGGCGCACTGCCGTTCTGGGACGCGCTGCGCCGGCGCGATGCCGTGCAGTCGGCCATGGCCGGCGTCAACGCCGGGGTCGTAGGCCTGCTGTTGTCTGCCCTGTACGACCCGGTCTGGACCAGCGCCATTCACTCGCGCTTCGACTTCGGCCTGGCAGTTGCCGCGTTCGGGTTGCTGGTCTACGCGCGCCTGTCGCCGGTGATCGTTGTGGTGTTGGCCGCAGCCGCCGCGGCAGTCGCCAAACTCTGACACCATCGTCCCGCAAGCGGCCACTCCATCAGCGTGAGGACCACCCCTGTCATGAAGATCGCCACCTGGAACGTCAACTCCCTCGCCGTGCGCCTGCCGCAGGTGCAGGCCTGGCTGGCCGAGCACCAGCCCGACCTGCTGTGCCTGCAGGAAACCAAGCTCACCGACGACAAGTTTCCGCAGGCCGAGTTGCTGGCGGCCGGCTATCAGTCGCAGTGGTTCGGGCAGCGCACCTACAACGGCGTGGCGCTGCTGAGCCGCTCGCCGATCACCGACGTGGTGAAGAACATTCCCGGCTTCGACGATCCGCAGGCGCGCGTGATCGCCGGCACGATGGGCGAGGTGCGCGTGATCGGCGCCTACTTTCCCAACGGGCAGGCGCCGGGCAGCGAGAAGTTCGCCTACAAGATGAAGTGGCTGGAGGCGCTGAACGCCTGGCTGCGCACGGAGTTGGCGCAGCATCCGAAGCTCGCGCTGCTGGGCGACTACAACGTCGCGCCCGAAGACCGTGACGTGTACGACCCGATCGCGTGGACGGGGCAGATCCATTGCACGCCCGAGGAACGCGCGCACTTCACCGGGCTCATCGGCTGCGGCCTGGTCGACGCGTTCCGCTGCTTCGATCAGCCGCCCAAGAGCTGGTCGTGGTGGGATTACCGCAACCTCGCGTTCCGCAAGAACCAGGGGCTGCGCATCGACCACATCCTCGTGAGCCACGCGCTGCGGGAGACGCTGCTGTCATGCGTGATCGACAAGCTGCCGCGCAAGAACGAGCGGCCGAGCGACCACGCGCCGGTGGTGGCGACCTTCTCGGGCGTCTGAGCGGCGCTCAGTCGTCCAGGCCCAGTTCCTGGATCTTGCGCGTGATGGTGTTGCGCCCGATGCCGAGCTTCTGCGCGGCCTCGATGCGCCGCCCGCGCGTGACCTCGAGCGCGGTGTGGATCAGTTGCGCCTCGAACTTGCGGGTCAGCATGTCCCACACCTCCGGCACGCCGGACTGAAGCAGATCGCGCGATTCGCGCTCGAGGTCGGCGAGCCACGGCGCCGGCAGGCTGCGCGCGCCGGCGCCGTCACCCGCAGCGGCCGGTTGGACCGCGCTGACATCCTGCGAGGCGGCATCCGCGTTTGGCAGCGCCGGCGCATCGGCTGCGGCCGGCGTCACCGCAGCACCGTCGGCCAGCAGTTCGGGTGGCAGATCCTTGACCTCGATCACCTGCGCCGGCGCCATCACGGTCAGCCAGTGGCAGATGTTCTCGAGCTGGCGCACGTTGCCCGGAAAGTCGAAGCGCCTGAGCCGCTGCAGCGCCGTCTCGGTGATGCGCTTGGCCTCCACGCCCAGTTCCTTCGCGCTCTTCTGCAGGAAGAAGCGGGTGAGCGAGGGCACATCCTCGCGCCGCTCGCGCAACGCGGGCAAGCGCAGGCGGATGACGTTGAGGCGGTGGAACAGGTCTTCGCGAAAGGCGCCCTGCTTCACCCGATCCTCGAGGTTCTGGTGTGTGGCGGCGATCACGCGCACGTTCGCGCGCATCGGGCTGTGGCCGCCCACGCGGTAGAACTGCCCGTCGCTGAGCACGCGCAGCAGCCGCGTCTGCAGGTCGAAGGGCATGTCGCCGATCTCGTCGAGAAACAGCGTGCCGCCGTCGGCCTGCTCGAAGCGCCCGCGCCGCGTGGCCTGCGCGCCAGTGAACGCGCCGCGCTCGTGGCCGAAGAGTTCGGACTCGAGCAGGTCTTTCGGAATCGCCGCGGTGTTGATCGCGACGAACGGGCCACTCGCCCGCGGGCTGTGCTTGTGCAGCGCCTGGGCCACGAGTTCCTTGCCCGAACCGGACTCGCCCGTGATGAGCACGGTGACGATGCTCTGGCTCAGCCGCCCGATGGCGCGGAACACGTCCTGCATCGCCGGCGCCTGACCCAGCATCTCGGGCATCTGCGCATGCGACACGTCGCCCACTTCCTCTCGCACGCTTTCTTCCAGCGCGCGGCGGATGAGTTCCACGGCCTTGGTCACGTCGAAGGGTTTGGGCAGGTACTCGAAGGCGCCGCCCTGGAAGGCGCTCACCGCGCTGTCGAGGTCGGAGTAGGCGGTCATGATGATGACCGGCAGGCCGGGGTGGCGCTGCTTCACCTGCGTCAGCAGGTCGATGCCCGAGCCGCCCGGCATGCGGATGTCGGACACCAGCACCTGCGGCACCTCGGTGTCGAGCGCGGCCAGCACGTCGCGCGGGTTGGCGAAGCTGCGCACCACCAGTTCCTCGCGCGCCAGCGCCTTCTCCAGCACGAAGCGGATGGATTGGTCGTCGTCAACGATCCAGATGGGTTTCATGCTGCGCATCGGTTGCCTGCCCGGCCACGCACGCGGCGCGCGGCTCAGGGCAGCGGAATCATGATCTTGAACAGCGTCTTGCCCGAAACGCTCTCGCATTCGATCGTGCCGTGGTGTTGCTGCACGAAGGTCTGCGCCAGCGTGAGCCCCAGGCCCGACCCGCCCTCGCGTCCCGACACCAGCGGGTAGAAGACGCGATCGCGGATCGACTCGGGAACGCCCGGGCCGTTGTCCTCGATATGCAATTCCAGTGCCAGACGATAGCGCTGCTTGCCCAGCGTCACCTGCCGCGCGATGCGCGTGCGCAGCACGATGCGGGCGTCACCCGAGGCGATGCGCTCGCAGAGCGCCTGCGCCGCGTTGTGGGCGATGTTGAGCACCGCCTGGATGAGCTGCTCACGGTCGCCGCGGAATTCGGGGATCGAGGTGTCGTAGTCGCGCTGAACGCGCAAGCCCCGCGGGAACTCGGCGAGGATGAGCGAACGCACGCGCTCGCACACCTCGTGGATGTTCACGTCGCTCACCACGTGCGGCTTGCGGTGCGGCGCGAGCAGCCGATCGACCAGCGCCTGCAGGCGGTCGGCCTCGTTGATGATGACCTGGGTGTACTCGGTGAGACCCTTGGACTCGACCTCCATCTCGAGCAGTTGGGCCGCGCCGCGGATGCCGCCGAGCGGGTTCTTGATCTCGTGCGCCAGGTTGCGGATCAGTTCCTTGTTGGCCTGCGCCTGGTCGAGTGCGCGCTCCTCGCGGTCCTGCCGCGCCTGCTGCTCGATCTCCACCAGCTCGATCACCACGTCGCTCGTGCCCTCCATCTGGTTGACGATGGCGTGCACGGCGATGGGCTCGTCGTGTGGGCGGCGCAACTGGGCGTCGAGCCGGCTGGTGGCGAAGTCGTTGCGCAGCACGGCGGCCACCGTCTCGCGAAGCGGCTGCGAATCAGCCAGCCAGTCGAAGATCGAGCCGCGCAGCACGCTGCGCCGCGGCAGGCCCAGCACCTGCTCGAAGGCGGCGTTGGCAAAGACGAAGCTGCCGTCGGCCTGGACGATCGCCACCAGGGTGGCGAGGTGGTCGAGCGCGGCGAAGCCCGAGGTGGCGGGCTCGCGCGACGGGCCGGCCTTCACTGCGCCTGGTTCTGTGACGATGGCGCGGGCAGCTTCGAGAGTTCGCGCTTGATCGCCGCCACATCCGCTTCCTTGCGGGCGATGCCGGCCTTCAGTTCAGCCACGCGGTCGAGGTACTTCTGATAGTTGCGCTCGTTGCCCTGGCGCTCGGGCTCGCCGTGGTTGTATTCCTTCTGCATGCCGGCGAGTTGATCCTCGGCGCGGCGCAGCTCGCTCTCGAGAATGCGGCGGGAATCGCTGTCACGGGCGCGCTGCTCGTTGGCAGACACCCGGGAATCCGCGGGCCGCGCGGCCGGGGCGGCCGGTGCCGTGGTGCTCGGGCGCGGCTTGGTGGACTGCACGATGGTGATGGGCGCGCCTTCGATGGTGCGGCAGCCCTTGTCGTGCGCCTCCTTGGCGGTCAAGGCGTCGGTGTACACATTGCCCGGGCAGCGGTAGACCGTCTTGGAATCTTGAGCCACCGCCGGCACGCTCGCCGCGCACAGCGCCAGCGCCGCGGCCGTTGCCCACATCCGGCCGCCGACCGATATCACTCGCTTCATCAAGATGCTCCTTGGGGTCTGCGCGGCGCCGTGGCACCCGCGTGACGGCGCAATTGTGAAGCATGCCTCGTTGCAAGCCGCCGTGGCCGGCCCGATGCGCGCGCCACCGCACCCGCCATGAAAAAGGGACGGCATTCGCCGTCCCTTGCAGACCTCGTGAACCGGTGGGAAGTTCAGAGCGTGTAGTACATGTCGAACTCGACCGGGTGCGTCGCCATGCGGTAGCGCTGCACTTCGCTCATCTTCAGCTCGATGTAGGCGTCGAGGTAGGTATCGGTGAACACGCCGCCCTTGGTGAGGAAGGCGCGGTCGCGGTCCAGGTGCTCCAGCGCCTGGTCGAGGCTGTGGCACACGGTCGGGATCTTCGCGTCCTCTTCCGGCGGCAGGTGGTACAGGTCCTTGGTGGCGGCCTCGCCCGGATGGATCTTGTTCTCCACGCCGTCCAGGCCCGCCATCAGCATGGCCGCGAAACCGAGGTACGGATTCATCAGCGGATCGGGGAAGCGTGCCTCGACGCGGCGGCCCTTGGGGTTCGCGACGTGCGGAATGCGGATCGACGCCGAGCGGTTCTTGCTCGAGTAGGCCAGCTTCACCGGCGCCTCGAAGCCCGGCACCAGGCGCTTGTAGCTGTTGGTGCCCGGGTTGGTGATGGCGTTCAGCGCGCGGGCGTGCTTGATGATGCCGCCGATGTAGAACAGTGCGAATTCCGACAGGCCTGCATAGCCGTCACCGGCGAACAGGTTCTTGCCGTCCTTCCACACCGACTGGTGCACGTGCATGCCGCTGCCGTTGTCGCCGACGATGGGCTTGGGCATGAAGGTGGCGGTCTTGCCGTAGGCGTGGGCCACGTTGTGGATCACGTACTTCTGAAGTTGCACCCAGTCGGCGCGCTGCAGCAGGGTGCTGAAGCGCGTGCCAATCTCCATCTGGCCGGCGTTCGCCACCTCGTGGTGGTGCACCTCGACCGGAATGCCCAGCGATTCGAGGATGAGGCACATCTCCGAGCGCATGTCCTGGCCGCTGTCGACCGGCGGCACCGGGAAGTAGCCGCCCTTGACGGTGGGGCGAAAGCCCGAGTTGCCGTGCTCGTATTCCTTGCCCGTGTTCCAGGCGCCTTCCTCCGACTCGATCTTGGAGAAGCAACCCGACATGTCGTTGCCCCAGCGCACGCTGTCGAACACGAAGAACTCGGGTTCCGGGCCGAAGAACGCGGTGTCGCCAAGACCCGAAGCCTTCATGTAGGCCTCGGCGCGCTTGGCGAGCGAGCGCGGGTCGCGTTCATAGGGCTTGCCGTCGGCCGGCTCGACCACGTCGCAGGTGAGGATGAGCGTCGGCTCCTCGAAGAACGGGTCGACGTTGGCGGTGTTCGGGTCGGGCATGAGTTGCATGTCCGAAGCCTCGATGCCCTTCCAGCCGGCGATCGATGAGCCGTCGAAGGCGTGGCCCGAGGTGAACTTGTCTTCGTCGAAGTGCGAGACAGGCACCGAAACGTGTTGCTCCTTGCCGCGGGTATCGGTGAAGCGGAAGTCAACGAACTTGATTTCGTTTTCCTTCACCATCTTCATCACGTCGGCGACGGTCTTTGCCATCAGGAATCTCCTAGCGGGTCAGCTTTGTGGGGGAAAGGGAGGAGCCGCGTCGGCGGATGGCCGCGAGCCCCGAAACAGGAAACGCACTGCAATGAAGCAGAAGCCATGCCAGCGAACGGGTCGCCGGTGCGGCCCGGCGCGCGCCGCGGCCCTGCATTGAACGCGGGCTGGCACTTCATCGGTGCAACCAGATGCACCATTCTGGACTAGTCACGATCTAGCGCACCAACTCGGGGCCGAGCTGGGCGCCGTGCAAGCGCAAGCCGGCCAGCAATTCAGCGTATGCCGCGTCGAGTCGCGCCGGGTCGCCCTTGACGCCAAGCTCGATGTGCCGGCCCCACTGCGGGTGGTCGACGCTCGGCAGGCTGAACACCTTGATGCCCGGGAAGTCGGCCTCGATGCGCAGCATCAGCGGCGTGAGCGCCGCCTCCATCGCGCCGGCGACGATGACCGAACGTTCGACCACCGCCTTCGCCTGGAACAGATCGGCGTAGTGCTGATCGAGCACCCACTCGATCATCGGCCACGCCATGACCGGGAAACCCGGCACAAAGAACAAGCCGCCGCGTCCCGTGCGGGGGCGGACCTGGAAGCCAGGAATCTTGTTGTACGGGTTGGGAATGATCTCGGCGCCGCGGGGAAACATCCCCATGTTCAGCCGGTGCACGTTGACGGCGTGGCGCGGGTCGAAGGGCACGCCCTGCTCGGCGGCCACGTTGCGCATGCGTTCGGTGATGAGTTCGCGCGCCTGCGGATGCAGCTCCAGCGGCACGCCGAGCGCTCGCGCGGCGCACTGGCGTGTGTGATCGTCGGGCGTGGCACCGATGCCGCCGCAGGAAAACACCGCGTCGCCGCTCGCAAACGCGTCCGTCAGGTCGGCGGTGATGCGCTCGGGGTCGTCACCGACGTAGCGCGCCCAGGCGAGCGACAGGCCGCGTGCGGCGAGCAGTTCGATGACCTTGGGCAGGTGCTTGTCGGCCCGCTTGCCCGAAAGAATCTCGTCGCCGACGATCAACAGGCCGAAGTTCATGGGGCCTCCCGGCTTGCCGACGCATCGATCGCCGGCTGCCCGCGCATCGCCGCCAGCTCGGCCAGCGCATAGTGCGCGAACCAGAGCGAGGAAAACGCGAACACCAGGGTGTAGATCCAGATGGCGAGCGGAATCACCACCGGCGCGAGCACGATGGCCAGCGCCGCCGAGGCCCACAGCAGCGCCGGCGCGGCGCCGAGATAGCCGGTGGCCACGCCCATCGCCAGCAGTGGCAGGCGGCGCCGGCGCAACAGCTCGCGCCGCTCGTCGCGGCTCGCGTGATCGGCCAGCACGTCGTAGCTCATCACGCGGTAAGTGAGCCAGCCCCAGATCAGCGGCGGCACGATCAGCACCAGCGGCGGCACCAGCCACAGCGGCAGGGTCAGCACGAAGACCACGAGCGCGAGCAAGGTGGCGCCGAGCGCCGCGAGCACGCCGCCGAGCACCGAGCCCCCGCGGCGCTCTTCGAGTGTCGGGAAGCGCCGGCGTGCGACCAGGGCCACCATGGCCGGCGTCATCCAGGCCGCGACGATGAGCAGCGCCAGCACCACGACGGCCGGCGTGGTGAGCAGCACCACCATCGTGGCCGGCAGCACCGAGCGAACGCTGCCCCAGCCGAAGCCTTCGAGCCACGTCACCACCGTGCCCAGCCATTGCCACGAGTCGATGAGCCCGCCCGCCCACGCCACAGCCGGCTGCCAGAAGAACCAGCCGAGCAGCAGCGCCAGCGCCGCCATGATGGCGAGCGGCAGCAGCGACATCACGATCACCCGCGGGTGCAGGCAGTAGGCGAGCGCACGCCAGAAGGAATCGAGCAACGGGTTCACGTGTGCCCCTCGTCCGATGAGTACATCGGACGGTCTTGCAGACCGCGCTGGGCCAAGTGGCCCAGCCCTTCGCCAGGCGTGAACAGTCCACTGGACTGTTCACGCCCGGGCTCAACCCCCAGGGGGACGCGGGCCGGCTTGGGAGCGGCCCGGCGCTCGGCCCGCCCACGGGTTGACACAAGGTGTCTCATGCGGCTTGGCTCATTCGTTGTCGCCGCCGAGCACGCCGCCCAGCAGCCCGCCGGCGCCGAAGCCGCCGAGCACCGAGCCTTCGCCCCGGCCGCCGCCGCCCGTCTGCGGCGCCGCCGCGAAGACCCGCGAGGCCAGGCGCGAGAACGGCAGGCTCTGCAGCCACACCGTGCCCGGCCCGGTGACCTTGGCGAAGAACAGGCCCTCGCCGCCGAACAGCGCCGTCTTGATCTTGCCGACGTACTGGATCTCGAAGTTCACGTTGGCCGTCATCGCGACCAGGCAGCCGGTGTCGACCATCAGCACCTGGCCCGGCTGCAGCTCGCGCCGCACCACGGTGCCGCCGGCGTGCACGAAGGCGAGGCCGTTGCCCTCGAGCTTCTGCATGATGAAGCCCTCGCCGCCGAAGAAGCCCACCGAGAGCTTGCGCTGGAAGTAGATGCCGAGCGAGACGCCGCGCGCGGCGCAGAGGAATGAATCTTTCTGGCAGATCAGCATGCCGCCGAGCTGGCTCAGGTCCATCGGCAGGATCTTGCCGGGGTACGGTGCGGCGAACGCCACGCGTGCCTTGCCCGGCGCCTGGTTGGTGTAGACGGTCGTGAACAGCGATTCGCCGGTGACGAGCCGCTTGCCTGCGCCCAGCAGCTTGCCGAAGATGCCGCCCTGCTGGGCCGAGCCGTCGCCGAAGACGGTGTCGAGCTGGATGCCGGCGTCCATGAACATCATGCTGCCGGCCTCGCCCACCGCCGCCTCGCCCGGGTCGAGTTCGACCTCGACGAACTGCATTTCCGAGCCCTTGATCTCGTAGTCCACCACGTCCATTGCCATCGCCGTACGCCCGCTGCCGGGAACAAGAATGAGAGGGGCGCCATGGTAGCGGCCGCACCGCCGCGCAGGTGCCGGTGCGGCGCCGGCCACGGCGCACAAAGTCATTCGCCACTGCGGCCTTCCCGCAACGGTTCGCCCGAAGTGCAGCCGCGGCGCCACAATGCCCGGTTCAGGAGGCCCAAAGCCCGCACATGCTTCATCTGCTCAACCTGCTTGCCGCCATCGCGCTGCTGGTCTGGGGTACCCACATCGTGCGCACCGGCATGCTGCGCGTGTTTGGCGAGAACCTGCGCAGCGTGCTCGCCAAGAGCTTCCACAAGCGCCTGAACGCGCTGGCTGCGGGCTTGGGCGTCACGAGCCTGGTGCAGTCGAGCACGGCCACCTGCCTGATCGTCGCCTCCTTCGTCGGCAAGGGACTGGTCACCACGGGTGCCGCGCTCGCCGTGATGCTGGGCGCCGACGTCGGCACGGCGGTGATGGCCGTGGTCTATTCGTTCGACCTCTCGTGGCTGTCGCCGCTGCTCATCTTCAGCGGCGTGGTGATGTTCCTCACGCGGCAGAACGATGCCGCCGGGCGCATCGGACGGGTGCTGATCGGGCTCGGTCTGATCACGCTCGCACTGCAGCTCATCGTCGCCGCCACGCGGCCGCTGACGCAGTCGCCCGAGGTGCGCGCGCTGCTCGTCTCGCTGCCGAGCGACGTGCTGCTCGACATCGTGGTGGGTGCCGCGCTCACGGTGATGGCGTATTCGAGCCTTGCCATCGTGCTGCTCACCGCCACGCTTGCCGCCTCGGGCCTGGTGCCGACCAGCGTGGCGCTGGGCCTCGTGATCGGCGCCAACATCGGCAGCGGCGCGCTGGCGCTGCTGGCCACCGCCAATGCCTCGCCCGAAACGCGCCGGCTGCCGCTGGGCAACCTCTTCTTCAAGCTGATCGGCGCGGCGCTCGCGCTGCCGTTGCTGCCGCAGGCGCATGTGCTGCTGCAGACCTACGTCGACACGGTGCACCAGCAGGTGGTGGTGTTCCACCTTGTGTTCAACATCGCCCTCGCGCTGCTCTTCATCGGCTTCACGCACCGCGCCGGCCGGCTGCTGGAGCGCTTCCTGCCGCCGGCCACCAAGCGGCTCGACGCCATGCGCCCGCACCACCTCGACCCGGTGGCGCTGGGCACGCCGTCGCTGGCCATCACCTGCGCCGCGCGCGAGGCGCTGCACCAGGCCGACGTGGTGGAGACCATGCTGCGCGGCATCCTGCCGGTGATACGCAACAACGACCGCGAACTCGCCGCGCAGCTTCGGCAGATGGACGACACGGTCGACGAGCTGTACTCGGCCATCAAGTTCTACCTGACACAGATCTCGCGCGAGGCGCTGTCCGAGCGCGAGGGCCGGCGCTGGGCCGACATCGTGTCGTTCACCATCAACATGGAGCAGATCGGCGACATCATCGAGCGCGTGATCCAGGACGTGGAAGACAAGAAGATCCGCAAGAACCGCAGCCTCTCGGATGCGGGGATGGCGGAGATCTGCCACCTGCACGAACGCCTGCTTGCCAACCTGCGCCTGGGCATGAGCGTGTTCCTCGACGGCCACGTGCGCGACGCGCAGAAGCTGCTGGAAGAAAAGGCGCGTTTTCGCGACCTGGAGCACGAGTACGCCGCCAGCCACATCGCGCGGCTGCAGGACAACACGGCGCAGAGCATCGAGACGAGTTCGCTGCACCTCGACCTCATCAGCGATCTCAAGCGCATCAACTCGCACATCTGCTCGATCGCCTACCCGATCCTCGAATCGGCGGGCGCCTTGAGCAAGACGCGCATCCGCCACTCGCAACTCGCCACGCTGCCGGGCGACGAGGCCTGACGTCGGCGCTGTCCGACGCGCCATCGGCACATCGGCCGGCCGACGTGGCAGGAAGCGGCAGCTAGGGTGAGCGTCTTTCCCGCATCTTCAGGAGACGCTCATGCTGCGCAAGCTGCTTTTCTTCGCCATCACCTCGGGCCTTGCGACCAAGGCCTACAAGAAGTACCGCGCGAGCCGTGCGGCGCCCGTGTCACCCGCGAGTGGAACGAACTGGAATGCGTCGACGCCGGTGAACCAGCCCCAGCCCTTCACGGGTGCGGCATCGACCGACACGACGCCGGAGACACGCTACTGACGAAGGAGAGGCCGGCGGCTCACGCGCCGCGATTGCGCATCCAGTCGGCGGTCTTGAAAAAGGCGTCAGCCAGACGTTGCGCCGTCGCTGGCTCGACCTCCAGTTCGGTCATGGCCTGGCGCATGCAGCCGAGCCACTGGTCGCGCTCGGCGATGCCGATGGAAAACGGCAGGTGCCGTGCGCGCAGCATGGGATGACCGAAGCGGTCGACGTAGTGCTGCGGCCCGCCCAGCCAGCCGCACAGGAACCAGTGCAGCTTGTCGCGCGAGCCGACGAGCGTCGTCGGATGCATGGCGCGCAGTTCGCGGTACGCCGGCTCCAGGTCCATCAGGTCGTAGAAGCGGTCGACGAGCGTACGCACGGCATGCTCGCCGCCAAGCGCGTCGAAGGCGGTGGCGCTTTGGGTGGCGTCGCCCTGTTCGCTCACCCGGCCAGCCTTTCGGCCACGATCGCGATGGCCTTCGCCGCTTCACTGCCCGGCATGGCTGAGAGCAGCAGTTGCCGCTTCTGCACCGCCTCGCGCACGCAGCGATCGGTGGGCACGTCGCCGAGCAGGTCGAGCTTGACCGGAATGTCGGTGCCGTTGCTCACGTAGCGGTCCACCACGGCCTGCAACTGCGCGCGCAGCGCGCGGCCCTCGCCGAGGCGGCCGACCTGGTTGACCACCAGCTTGATCGTCTGCCAGTGCTGCTGCCCGGCCAGCACCTTGATCGTCGCGTAGGCGTCGGTCAGTGAAGTGGGCTCGGGCGTGGCGACCACCATCACGTCGTCGGCCAGCGAGACGGCATACAGCACCACGTCGGAGATGCCCGCACCGGTGTCGATCAGCACATGGTCGAAGCGCGGCGCGACGGAGTCGATGGTGCTCTGCAGTCGATCGCGCACCTCGGGCGTGAGGCGCGAATACTCCACCATGCCCGAGCCGGCCAGCAGCACCGAGAAGCCGCCGGGCGCGGGCAGGATGGCGTCGTCGAGCGTCGCCTTGCCGGTGAACACGTCGTGCAGCGTGATCTTGGGAAAAAGGTTCAGCACCACGTCGAGGTTGGCGAGGCCCAGGTCGGCATCGAGCACCAGCACGCGCTCGCCGCGGCGCGCAAGTGCCGCCGCCAAGTTGGCTGCGAGAAACGTCTTGCCCACACCGCCCTTGCCGCTCGTCACCGCGGTGATTCGGGCGCGCGGCGTGGGGGCGGCCGCCGCGGGTTCGAGCGGCTGGTCGGGCACTGGCATCGTCATTCGAGATCCTGAAACTGCGAGGTGCCGAAAAGAAGGCCCTTCTCTTCGGCGCTGACCTGCGAGATGGGTTGGTGTTCGAGGCAGGCGCGGTTGCGCCCTTCGGACTTGGCGCGGTAGAGCTGCTGATCGGCGCGCTCGACCCACAGCGTGGCCGACGAACGCACCCACTGCGGCGCGAACGCGCCGCCGATGCTGACGGTGACCGGCACCTCCACGCCCGGCGCCACGGCCACCGGTTGGGCCTGCACCTTGAGGCGGATGCGCTCGGCCACCGTGAGCCCGAACACGGGCGGGCAGTTGGGAAGAATGATCGCGAACTCCTCGCCGCCGTAGCGCGCCACGGTGTCCATCGGGCGTACGCAGTCGAGCAGCACTTGCGCCACCGCCTTGATGACCTCGTCGCCGGCGGCATGGCCGTGGTGATCGTTCACCGACTTGAAGTGGTCGATGTCGGCCATGAGCACGAGGGCCGGCTCGCCGGCACGTGCCACGCGGTCGACTTCGCGGCCGATCGCCAGTTCGAGCTGGCGACGGTTGGCCAGGCCCGTGAGCGCGTCACGGCACGACAGCTCGCACAGCCCGTCGATGACTGCCTGCAGCCACGGCAGCGAGCCGCGTTGCGCGTCGTCGGGCGGCGCATGACCCGCCTGCGCCAGCAATTGCAATGCTTCGTGCAGACGCAAGGTCTTGTCCGGGCGAGCGGTGGCGGGTTGAGCAGACATGTAAGCGATGGTTTCTAACAAAGTCTAGCAGCGGCCCTGTCACGCCAACGTGCGATTAGAGGCGCAAACCGCACCCGTCATTGCGGCTCGGCCGCCTCAAGCCGGACCTCTGTCGCGCCGATATGACAAAGGTCCGCCTCCGGACCCGTCCCTGTGCCCAGCGCACGTCAACCCGCTGTCGGAGATTCCATGCACCTTGCCCTGCCCGACGCCGCCGCGCCCGCTCGAACGGCCGTGAGCGCAGCACCGGTGGAGCAGGAATTCGCTTTCTCCGCGGAAGACTTCGAGCGGATTCGCGAACTGATCTACCAGCGCGCGGGCATCAGCCTGCACGCGGGCAAGCAGGCGATGGTCTACAGCCGCCTGTCGCGCCGCCTGCGCGAAACCGGCCATCGCAGCTTCGTGAGCTACCTGCAGGCGCTCGAATCGGGCGACGCGGGCCGCGGCGACAACGAGTGGCAGGAGTTCGTCAACTGCCTGACGACCAACCTCACCTCGTTCTTTCGCGAGGAACATCACTTCGGCGAACTGGCACGCGAACTTGCGAACAACCGCAAGGCGGGCCTGCGCATCTGGTGCAACGCCGCCTCCACCGGCGAGGAGCCCTACTCCATCGCCATGACGCTCGCCGAGGCGCGCGGCGCCTCGCACGGCATCTCGGTGCTCGCGACCGACATCGACACCCGCGTGCTCGCAACCGCTGCGCGCGGCGTATACGCCGCCGACGCGCGCGGCCTGTCGCCCGAGCGGCTGCGTGCGCACTTCCTGCGCGGCAAGGGCGGCAACAGCGGCTTCATCCGCGTGAAGCCGGAGTTGGCGCGCTGCATCGAGTTCCAATTGCACAACCTGATGGATGAACGCTGGTCGCTCGGCGAGCCCTTCGACATCGTGTTCTGCCGCAACGTGATGATCTATTTCGATGCCGCCACGCAGCGCCGCGTGCTCGAGCGCATGCACCGCGCGATGGCGCCGCACGGCCTGCTGTTCGTCGGCCATTCGGAGAATTTCACCGATTCGCGCGATCTCTTCCGCCTGCGCGGCAAGACGATCTACGAACGCATGTGAGACCGCGTTCAAGCGCCCCGCAAACTCCGCCGATATCGAACCCACACCATGGCCACGGCTCAATCCATCGGCACCACCACGCCGCGCCTCGAACGGTTGAAGGCGGAAGCGCGTAGGCCGGGTGAAGCCGCGTTCTTCTTCCACGACGCGCACTTCAAGAACGACGCGGTGAAGATCCTGCCGGGTGAATACTTCGTCTACCACGAAGACCTGCTCATCCTCACCACGCTCGGCTCGTGCATCGCCGCCTGCCTGTGGGACCGCGAGGCCCGCATCGGCGGCATGAACCACTTCATGCTGCCCGAGGGTGCGGGCGATTCGGGCCGCTACGGCTCGTTCGCGATGGAACTGCTGATCAACGAGATGATGAAGCGCGGCGCGCAGCGCTCGCGCCTGGAAGCGAAGGTGTTCGGCGGCGGGGCCGTGATCGCCGGCATGACGAGCATCAACGTCGGCGAACGCAACACGAGCTTCGTGCTCGACTACCTGAAGACCGAGCGCATCCCGGTGATGTCCAAGGACGTGCTCGACATCTACCCGCGCAAGGTGTGCTTCCTGCCGGCCAGCGGCAAGGCGATGGTCAAGCGCCTGCAGCCGGCGAACGCCGAATCGCTGCTGGCGCAGGACCGCGCCGCCGCACAGCGCGCCGCGCCGATCGCCAGCCGCGGCGGCTCGGTCGACCTGTTCTGAACCCGCGCACGAGGAGAACAAGATGAAGCGAACCCGCGTGGTGGTGGTGGACGATTCGGCGCTGGTGCGCAGCCTGCTCAGCGAGATCATCAATCGCCAGCCCGACATGGAATGCATCGGCGCGGCGAGCGACCCGCTGGCCGCGCGCGAGATGATCCGCAACCTCAACCCCGACGTGATCACGCTCGACGTGGAAATGCCGCGCATGGACGGCATCGACTTCCTGTCCAAGTTGATGCGCCTGCGGCCCATGCCGGTGGTGATGGTCTCCACCCTCACCGAACGCGGCGCCGACGTGACGATGCGCGCCCTCGAACTCGGCGCGGTCGACTTCGTCGCCAAGCCGAAGATCGGCGTGGCCGACGGCCTGAAGCTGCTGGCGCAGGACATCACCGACAAGGTGCGCATCGCCGCCAAGGCGCATCTGCGCCGCCTGCCGCCGACGCGCCTGGACGCAACAGCCACCTCGCCGATGCCGCTCGCGCCAGCGCCGCTGGTCAACATCGGCCGCCTGTCGACCGAGAAGATCATCTTCATCGGCGCCTCCACCGGTGGAACCGAGGCGACCAAGGAAGTGCTGATGAACCTGCCCGCCGACAGCCCGGCGGTGGTGATCACGCAGCACATGCCGCCCGGCTTCACGCGCAGCTATGCCGCGCGGCTGGACGGCCTGTGCCGCATCCGAGTGGGCGAGGCGCGCGATGGCGAACGCATCCTGCCCGGCCACGGCTATCTCGCGCCGGGCGGCTTTCACCTGAGCGTGGAACGCAGCGGCGCCAACTACATCGCCCGCGTGGTCGCCGGCGAGCCGGTGAACCGGCACATGCCTTCGGTCGAGGTGCTGTTCCAGTCGGCCGCGCGCGTGGTCGGCCCCAACGCCATCGGCCTGATGCTGACCGGCATGGGCGCCGACGGTGCACGCGCCATGCGCGAGATGCGCGACGCCGGCAGCTACAACTATGTGCAGGACGAGGCGAGCTGCGTGGTCTTCGGCATGCCGCGCGAAGCCATCGCCGCCGGCGCGGCCCATGAAGTGCTGCCGCTCACGCAGATCGCGCCGCACCTGATCGAGCGGCTGCGCAGCACCTCGGGCATGACGCTGCACCGCGTCTAGCTTTCGCCGCTGCAGGGTCTACGCGGCGGCTTGGGGTTCGTTCGCGGTCTCGCTGCCGACAGTCGTCAGGCCGGCCAGCAGGTCGTCGAGCGCGCTGTCGGCAAGCGGCTTCTGCAGCAGCGCATCCATGCCGGCCGCGCGCGCGGCCTGCGCATCGTCGGCGTCGGCGCTCATGCCGATGAGGCGCACTTCGGCGCCGCCAGGCTCGCGGCGCAAGGCTCGCGCAAAGCCGTAGCCGTCGTGCATCGGCATGCGGCAGTCGGTCAGCACGAACCGATGTCGACGCAGGCGCCAGAAGGCGAGCGCCTGCAGGCCGTCCGAGGCCAGGTCGACCACGCAGCCGCGCGCCTCGAGCATCGCCACCAGCACGATCTGCTGCACCCGGTCGTCCTCGGCCAGCAGCACGCGCAGGCCGGGCGCGGGCCGTACGTCGGCATGCGCCGCAGCGGCCGGGCGCGCGGCGGCACGCGCGAGACGCACGCACACCCGCACCTGCGTGCCCTCACCGTCGCGGCTCGTCATCTCGATGCTGCCGCCCATCGCCTCGACGAGCCGCTTGCACAGTGCGAGCCCGAGACCGGTGCCGCCGTAGCGCGAGGCCGTCGCCGCATTGGCTTGCGCATAGCGCTCGAACAGGTGATCGAGCTTGTCGGCGGGAACGCCGCAGCCGGTGTCGCTGACGACGAGTTCGAGCGTCTGCGCGGCCGGGTCGTCCGCCAGCACGCGCACGGCCAGCTCGACCCGACCCTGCGCCGTGAACTTGAGTGCGTTGGACAACAGGTTGAGCACCACCTGCCGCAAACGCATCGAATCGACCAGCAGCCGCGGCGCAATCGTCTCGTCCAGCACCAGATCGAGCGCGACGGGCTTGTGCCCGATCACCGGCTGCAGGGCGTGCACCGGCTCGCGCAGCAGTGCGCGCAGGTCCGCCGGTTCGAGGTGGATGTCGAGCATGCCGGCATCGCTCTTGGACAGATCGAGCAGGTTGTTCACGAACTCCTGCAACGTGGCCGCGTTGCGCTCGGCAAGCGACAGCATTTCGTCGCGGCGCGGGCCGTCGGCGTGGCGGCGCATGTGTTCCAGCGCGCCGATCACTGCGTTCACGGGCGTGCGGATCTCGTGGCTCGCCACGGTGATGAACTCCTTGCGCGCCCGCGCGAGGTTCATCGCCTCGTCGCGCGCCGCACCGAGTGCCGTCTCGGCGGCGCGGGTGCGGTGTACCTGCCGGCGCAGGCGCAGCGCCCAGCCGATCGACACGATCAACGCCAGCAGCAGCGCTGCGAGATACGGCAGCGCACGCCGCAGCACCTGCACGGCGCTCGGCGGCGAGGCGAGCGGAATCACCGCCCAGCGCGAGGCCACGGCGGCGCGTTCACCGTCGTTCACCGAGGCCAACGCACGCTCAAGCAGCGACGCCAGCATCGGCTGGTCGCGCCGCACGGCGAAATACAGATCGGAATTGAGCTCGGGAAACATGCCGGCCATCTTCAGGCCGGCGCCGTAGCCCTCTTGCAGCTTGGGCACGACGAACGAGACATTGGAGAACGAGCCCGTCACCTCGCCGCGCAACACCGCCGCCAGCAGCGCCTCGCGCGTGGGGTACGGCACGAGCTGCAGTTGCGGATACAGCGTTTCGAGCAGGAACTTGTGCTGCCCATTCGCGAGCACACCGACGCGCGCGCCGTGGAGCTGGCGCAGGTCGAGCACCACGGGCGCGTCGGCGCGCGTCACCAGCACCGTGGGCGTACTGATCCAGGGGCCGACGAAGATGAAGTCGCGGCGCCGCTCGGCGTTGTCCGACACGGCCACCAGCAGATCGACCTGGCCCTTGCGCGCGGCTTCGTAGACATCCGGCCAGGTGCCGCCGCGCGCGGCGCCGACGGTGAGGCCGAGCCGCTGCGTGACGAGCGCGAGATAGTCCTGCGCCATGCCGGTGAGGCGGCCGTCGCCGCCGCGAAAGGTGTAGGGGTAGTGCGACTCGTCGAAGCCGACGCGCAGCGCGGGCATCTGCGCGATGAAGCGCCGTTCTTCGCCGGAGAGCGGCAGCGGCGGCGCCGGCTCCGCCAGCAGTGTGCGCAGCGGCACCCAGCGACGATGGATCTCCTGCCGCTCGGCGAGGCTGATGCTGTCGAGCGCCTTGTCGAGGATGGCCTGCAGCATCGTGTTGTCGCGCGCGACCCCGAGATGCAGCGCGCTCAGGCCCGTGCGCCACGGGCCGCGGATCTCGAGGTTGGTCAGCAGCAGCTTCTCGACCAGAAAGGTGGTGGTCGGCAAGGCACCGAGGTACACGTCGGCCTCGCCGCGCGACACGCCGCGCAGCGCATCGGCCGAGTTGTCGAACTCCACGATGCGCGCCTTCGGATGGCGCTCGCGGATCGTCTCGATCACCGCATAGCCGCGCTCGGCCGCAACCGCCATGCCTTCCAGCGATTCGTTCTGCCCCACCGCCCCGACGCCGCGGCGTGCGAGGTAGACGTTGGGCACGTCGAGGTAGGGCTGCGTGTAGCGCATGAACACCTCGCGCGCCGGCGTTCGCGAGACCGAAGGCAACACATCCACCTGCCCGTCGCGCAGCGCCTTCAGCCCGTCGGCGAGCGACGGCATGGCGATGTACTCGAAGCGCATGCCCAGGCGCTGTTCGACCAGGTGCAGTACGTCGCCCGACAGGCCACGGAACTGGCCCTCGTAGCTGTAGACGTCGATAGGCGCCCATTCCTGCTTGGTCGCCACGCGCAGCTGCGGGTGCGCGGCCAGCCATTGGCGCTCGGCGCTCGTGAGCTGCAGGGCCGGAGCATCGGGAGGCGTCGCATCGGCGGCGAGCAGGGGCTGCAGCGCGAGCGCCAGAGCGAGCATGAGCGCCGCGGCGCACGCATGAAGCCATGAGCGATTCGACGCTGCTTGCATTGCCGCTCCCTCGCCCTCCGACAGGCGCGATCGATCTTAGCCGCGCGCACCGCCGAACTGCCGCACGCGAGGTGCGTCAAGCGTCACGCGTCGGGCAGAAACAGCGACTGGAGATCGGAGAGGAAATCGAAGCCACGCGCAGTCGGCCGCACGTGTGCCAGATCGCGCGTGATGAAGCCGCGGCGCTCGGCTTCGGCGAGCGGCTGTTCGATGGCCGACAGCGGCAGGCCGGTGCGCTCGCTGAACTGCTGCAGGGCGAAGCCCTCGCGCAGGCGCGAGGCGTTGAGCATGAACTCGAAGGGCAGTTGCGCGCGCGGCACTTCTTCGTCCTGCGACACCGCGGCACCGGCCGTGGCCTGCGCCATGTACTTCGCCGGCTCGCGATAGCGGATCTGCCGGATCACCCGATGCGGATAACTCAGCTTGCTGTGGGCGCCGGCGCCGATGCCGAGGTAGTCGCCGAACTGCCAGTAATTGAGGTTGTGCACACAGCGGTGGCCGGCGCGCGCGAAGGCCGAGACCTCGTAGCGGTCGAGCCCGGCCGCGGTGCTGGCTTCGGTGATCGCATCCAGCATGTCGAAGGCCATGTCGTCGTCGGGCAGCGACGGCGGATGCTTGGCGAAGAAGGTGTTGGGCTCGACGGTCAGGTGATAGATCGACAGGTGTGGCGGCTCGAAGGCCAGGGCCTGCGTGAGATCGGCGCGCAACTCGCCCGGCGTCTGGCCCGGCAGCGCGTACATGAGGTCGAGGTTGAAGGTGTCGAAGCAGGCCCGCGCCTCTTCCACTGCGGCACGGGCCTGAGCCGCATCGTGCACGCGGCCGAGGGCTTGCAGCTTGGCGTCGTCGAAGCTCTGCACGCCGATCGACAGGCGCGTGACGCCGGCCTGCGCGTAGCCGCGAAAGCGATCACGCTCGAAGGTGCCGGGGTTGGCTTCGAGCGTGACTTCGCAGCCCGGCTCCATCGGCAGGCGGGCGCGGATGTCGGCCAGCAGGCGGTCGATGGCCTCGGGCGAGAACAGGCTGGGCGTGCCGCCGCCGATGAAGACGCTGTGCACGCGGCGGCCCCAGATGAAGGGCAGCGCCGCTTCGAGATCGGCGCGCAGGGCGTCGAGATACGGCGTCTGCGGCAGCTCGCCCATGCGCTCGTGCGAGTTGAAGTCGCAGTACGGGCATTTCTTGAGACACCACGGCAGGTGCACGTACAGCGACAGCGGCGGCAGCGCGGCGAGCTTCAGGGTGCCGGGGCGCATGTAGCGCGCGAGCAGTTCGTCGGCGCGGCCAACGCCGGCGGATGCATCGACGGGTTGAATCGGAATCACGGCGCTCTGCCCGGATCAAGCGGCCGCCGTGGAGCCGGCTTTGCCGGGCCACGGGCGGCGCCCCCTGGAGGGGGAGGCGCGCAGCGCCTCCGGGGGGGAGTCATGTTCGCCACACCTCGCGCATCAGCAACAGCATCGCGGCCGCAGCAATCGCGCGATGGCTGCGGCGGTTTTTCTGCTCGGTGCTCAGCTCGGCGACGCTCGCGCCGAGCTCGGGGATGAACAGCAGCGGGTCGTAGCCGAAGCCGCCCTCACCTCGCTGCCCTGCCAGTAGCTCACCGTGCCAACGGCCGAAGGCGATCAACGGCTCGGGGTCCTCGGCGCTTCGCACGGCAACGAGGGCACTGACGAAGCGCGCGCGACGATCAACCGCACCCTGCATCTTCTCGAGCAGCACGCGGTTGTTGTCGGCATCGCTCTTCGGCTGACCGAACAAGGTCGCATAGCGGGCCGAAAGCACGCCGGGCGCGCCGGCCAGCGCGTCAACGCACAGCCCGGAATCGTCCGCGATGGCAGCCGCGCCGGCGTGATGCGCCGCATGCCGCGCCTTGGCCAGCGCGTTCTCGACGAAGGTGACGTGCGGCTCTTCGGCTTCGGCGATGCCCAGCGATCCCTGCGTCACCAACTCCAGCCCGAGCGGCGCGAACAACACCTGAAGCTCACCGAGCTTCTTCGCATTGTTCGACGCCAGTACCAGCTTCATGCCGACAAGCCAAGCGCCTGGCGCTGCGCCGCGATCAGTTCGCGGATGCCCTTGTCCGCCAGACCCAGCAGCAGGTCCATCTCGGCGCGCGTGAAGGCCGCACCTTCGGCCGTACCCTGCACTTCGACGAAGCCGCCGGCATCGGTCATCACCACGTTCATGTCGGTGTCGCAGGCCGAGTCTTCGATGTATTCGAGATCAAGCAGTGGCGTGGCCTCGACGATGCCCACCGACACCGCCGCCACGGCGCCCATGATGGGCGACTGCGCCAGCTTGCCTTGCGCCAGCAGCCAGGTCACCGCGTCGTGCGCCGCCACGTAGGCGCCGGTGATGGCCGCGGTGCGTGTGCCGCCGTCGGCCTGGATCACGTCGCAGTCGAGCGAAATGGTGCGCTCGCCGAGTGCGGCCATATCGAACACGCTGCGCAGGGAACGGCCGATCAGGCGCTGGATCTCCTGCGTGCGCCCGCTCTGCTTGCCTTTGGCCGCCTCGCGGTCGCTGCGGGTGTGGGTGGCGCGCGGCAGCATGCCGTACTCGGCCGTCACCCAGCCTTCGCCGCTGCCGCGCTTGAAGGGCGGCACCTTCTCTTCCACCGAGGCGGTGCACAGCACCTTGGTGTCGCCGAATTCGACCAGCACCGATCCTTCGGCGTGGCGGGTGTAGCGGCGGGTCAGCGTGATGGGACGCAAGGCGTCGGCGGCGCGGCCGAGCGGACGTTGGTAGCTCATTGAAAACCTCTTTGTGTGGGTGTGCGGCGCGGACCCGCAAGGCCCGGCGCCTCGAAGCTCAGCTCTTCTTCTGCGAAGAGCGTCGGATGGCTTCGTTGATTTCCTTGATCGAGCGTTCGATCTCGGCGTCGTCGAGCTCGTCGGGCACTTCCTGGCCGAGCACGCTGGCCTGGATTGTCGAGGCAAAGACCTCGTCGCCCAGCGTATCGGTGGAGATGCCGGCCGTGCTGTCGCTGTCTTCGGCGGATTCCCACTCCATCGCCAGCACCGACACGTTGTCGCTCTTCGGCCCACCGTTGCGCAGCGCCTGCTCGACGAGTTCGGGCACGGCGTCGGAGATGGCGTTCTTCGACAACTGCTCGGTGATCTCGGCGTCGGTCACGCTGCCCCACAGGCCGTCGGAGCACAGCAGCAGGCGGTCGCCGCTTTGCATCAGCAGCGGCCCGACGGTGTCGACCACCGGCTTGCCGGGGCTGCCGAGGCAGGTGAACAGCACGTTGCGATTGAAGCGCTCGCCCATCGGCACGACCTGGCTGAGCGTGTCTTGCAGTTCTGAATAGGAATGGTCGCGCGTACGGGCGATCAGCTTGTCGCCGCGCACCATGTACAGCCGCGAGTCACCGCAGTGCGCCCAATAGGCCGCGTTGCCCTGCATCACGCAGGCCACCACCGTCGTGCGCGGCGTGTCGATCAGCGCCTTCTGCGTGGCGTAGCGCAAGAGCTGATGATGGCCGGCAATGATGGCTTCGTGCAGGAAGCGCAGCGGATCGGCGAGCGTCGGCTTGGCGTCGCGCTGGAACAGTGCGGCAAGCGTCTGCAGCGCCAGTTGCGAAGCGACCTCTCCTTCGGGGTGGCCACCCATGCCGTCGGCCAGCGCAAACAGCCCGGCGTCCCGCGTGTAGCAGTAGCCCATGCGGTCTTCGTTTTTTTCGCGGCCGCCCTTGCGGCTGACCTGATACACCGAGAAGCGCATGGAATTCAGGCGGCCAGGTTCAAGCCTTGGCGCCGGTGGTCAGGTTTTCGAGTTGCAACTTCAGCCGCTCGCTGAAGCTGAGCTTGGTATAGCGACGCTCGGTCTCGCGCGCCAGTTCTTTTTGCAGCGCGAACACGCTTTGCGGACGCGACAGCGGATCGAGCGACATGCACCATTCGGTCACTTCGATCAGGTTGTCGGAATAAACGTTCCGCAGACGCGAGAGGCTCAGCGCCAGGCGATCCTTCTCGATGCGCTGCGGCGCGTCGTTGGGCGGATAGCCCTGCATGCAGGCATAGATGCACGCGCCGATGGCGTAGATGTCGGTCCACGGCCCGAGCGTGCCGTCGCGGCGGTACATCTCGGGCGCGGCAAAGCCGGGCGTGTACATCGGGCGGATGAAGTTGCCTTCCTTGCTCAGCACCTCGCGCGCCGCGCCAAAGTCGAGCAGCACCGCCTTGTTCTCGTTGGTGATGAAGATGTTCGCCGGCTTGATGTCCAGGTGCAGCATCTTGTGCTGATGCACGATGCGCAGGCCGCGAAGAATCTCGTCGAACAGCGAACGGATCGTGGACTCGCGGAACACCTTGTCGCGCTTGAGATCGCGCGCGGTGACGATGAAATCCTGCAGCGTGTCGCCCTGCAGGTAGTTCATCACCATGTAGACGGTTTCGTTCTCGCGGAAGAAATTGAGCACCGAGACAACGCTCGGATGCGAGATCTGCGCGAGCGATCGGCCTTCCTCGAAGAAGCTCTTCAGGCCGAGCCGATACAGGGGTTGCTTCTCGGGTTTGACGCGCGGCGTCAACTCGCCCTGGGAGCGCTCGGCGAGTGACGACGGCAGGTACTCTTTGAGTGCAACAAGGTGCCGGTCGGCGTCTTCGGCGAGATAGACAACGCCGAACCCGCCCGCGGCCAGTCTCTTGATGACCTGATACCCGCCCACCACGGTGCCCGAGGGCAACGGAGCAGGTTTCGGCTTTGACATAATCGAGTTTTGCTTGGGCGAAAAGCTGCATGGCAGTCTACAGCATGACCGGTTATGCCAGCGCCTCCACAGGCGCCGGCGACTCCCTGGAAACCGGCACTAATGCCGACGCTCAAACGCCCCGCGGCGGCGCATCCTCCGCTGCTCTCAACGTCGAACTTCGGTCGGTCAACGGCCGGTTCCTGGACCTCAATTTCCGCCTGCCCGACGAGTTGCGCTCGCTCGAGCCGGCACTGCGCGATCTGCTCTCTGCCGCGTTTCGCCGCGGCAAGATCGAACTGCGGTTGTCCGCCCGCACCGAATCCGACAACGCATGGCCGCAGCCCTCTGCAGAACAGCTCAGCCGGCTCAACCGGCTGGAGGGCAGCGTGCAGACCTGGATGCCGAAGGCGCCCGGACTTTCGGTGCACGAGGTGCTGCAGTGGTGCAAGGGAAGCGCTGCAACCGAACGCCTCGACGAGCCCGCACTCGCGGCCGCGAAGCTGGCGATTACCGCGCTGAAGAAGGCCCGCGCACGCGAGGGCGAGCGCCTCGTGGCCGTGCTGATGGAGCGCGTGACGCGCCTGCGCGAACTGGCCGTCGAGGCCGAGCCGCTGGTGCCCGCCGTCGTGGCCCGCCAGCAGCAGAAGTTCCTCGAACGCTGGCAGGAAGCGCTGGCCGCGAGCAACGCCGCGCAGACCATTCCGCTCGAGGCCCTGCACGAGCGCGCCATCAACGAAGCGGCCGCCTACGCGATCCGCATCGACGTGGCCGAAGAACTGGCGCGGCTGCGCGCCCACCTCGACGAGATCGCGCGCTTGCTGAAGGCCGGCGGCGAAGTGGGCAAACGGCTCGACTTCCTGATCCAGGAACTGCTGCGGGAAGCCAACACGCTCGGCTCCAAGTCGTCGACCATCGAACTCACCAATGTCTCGGTCGAGATGAAGGTCGCGATCGAGCAGTTGCGCGAGCAGGTGCAAAACCTGGAGTAGGCGCCAGCGCCTCAGGATCTCGGCTGGGCCGGGCGGCACACAGCACGCCAGAATGTGCCATGTTGGTTCCACACGACCCTGTTGCCGAAGCCCAATGGCTGTCGCGCGCACGTGCCGGCGACGCCACCGCCTTCGACCGACTGGTGGCGCCACACCGCCGCCAGTTGCACACCCACTGCTACCGCATGCTCGGCTCGCCCTTCGATGCCGACGACGCGCTGCAGGAAACCCTGCTCGCCGCCTGGCGCAGCCTGGCCGGCTTCGCGGCGCGCAGCGCGCTGGGCACCTGGCTCTACCGCATTGCCACGCATGTGTGCCTGCGGCTCATCGCGCAGCGCCCGCGGCGCATCACCTCGCCCGACCACAGCGCAGCGCTGCGAGGAACGGCCGAACTGGGTGAGCCGGTGGCCGGGCCCGTGTGGCTGGAGCCCTTGCCGGAGGAAGGCGTCCACGAGGATCCGGCCACCACACTGCAACGTCGGGAGCACGTGGCACTCGCGTTCGTCGCGGCGCTGCAGCACCTGCCCGGCACGCAGCGAGCCGTGCTGCTGCTGCGCGAGGTGCTGGAGTACTCAGCGGCCGAAACGGCCGAGATGCTCGACACCTCGGTCGCATCGGTCAACAGCGCGCTGCAGCGCGCGCAGAAGACGGTGAAGAAGCGTACCCCGGCGCTCGGCCCGCAGCGACTCGGCGAGCCGGCACTCGATGACCTGCCTCAGCGCTTCGTGACCGCCTGGGAGCGCCGCGACATCGCCGCCATGGTCGGCCTGCTGGCCGAAGACGCCCGCTTCACCATGCCGCCGCTGCCCGCCTGGTTCAGCGGTCGCCACTTCGTCGAGAGGTTCTTCGCCGAGCGCGTGTTCCAGACGCCGTGGCGGCTGCAATCCCTTCGCGGCAACGGCCAACGGGGCTTCGCCTGCTACATGCAGCAAGCCGGCGACGACCGCTTCCGGCCCGGCGGCGTGGTGCTGTTGCGCCTGCGCGAAGGTCTTATCGATTCGATCGACAGCTTCATCGACCCGGCCGTCTGCCGCCGCTTCGGCATGGGCGACGAACTTTCTTGAGGGGAAGCGCTGCCGACACCGATGAGTTGGCCCATCGCCCTGTCTCCAAGGAGATGACACGCCCCGGATGGACCGGGCGCGTGGCTCAACCTCAGGAGACCTCTTCATGGCCAAGCTCATCGTCAGCATCCTCAGCTCACTCGACGGCTACTGCGCCGGCCCCGGTGGCACGCTCGGCGGCCTGCCGATGGATGCCGCCTTCGACGTCCACAATCTCGACTGCATGCGCCGCGCCGGCACCTTGCTCTTCGGCGCCACCACCTTCCCCATGTTCGAGGCCTACTGGCCCAGCGTCGACCGCGGCCCCGGCAGTGAACCGGTGCAGCGCGAGATTGCCGAACGTGTGGCGGCGGCACGCAAGCTGCTCGTGAGCGACCGCCTGAGCGTGCGCTCCGACTCGCCCTGGTCCAGCACCGAAGTGGTACCCCGCGCGCAAGCCCGAGCGCGCATCGCCCAGCTCAAGGCTGCGCCCGGCCCCGACCTGCTGATCTACGGCAGCCACCTGCTCTACCACGGCCTGCTGACGCACGGCCTTGTCGACGAGCTGCACCTGCTGGTCGGCAATGTGCTGCTGGGCGAAGGCGTGCGCACCTTCGAGCCCGGCCTGATGCAGCAGTGGTCGTTGCTGGACCAGCGCCGCCTGCCTGGATCCGACACCGTGGCCTTGCACTACGACTGCCGGCCGCGCTGAACTCGCTGGCTGCCGGCTCGGATCTTCACGTCTTCGCCTCGTCTTCGCCTCTCGAGTCAGGCGAACTGATCCACATGACCTGCGGCGGCCGCTGGATCGTGCCGGCCGAGCTGCGCGCACAGATGTCCGACGCCACAGGACGCCATCGCATCGATCCTTCGCGCTACGACTTCCGCACGACACCGCTCTTCGAAACCGGATCCGCGCGCTACGCCTGGCGCAACGATGTGGTGTGTGTAGGCTCGGGCTACCTCGTCGAAGGCGGCGTGGCGTACAAGGTGTCGATCGTGTTGTGACCGGAAACGCCGATGGCGACCCCAGAGCGCCGAGCCGGTACGAACCTTGTGATCGCGCCTTCAGGTAGACCCCGCAGGCTGCTCGGTCGAAGACGCCGGCGCTGCGCTCATGTCCATCCATCCCAGCTCCAGCACATGACCATCAGGGTCCTGGAGCGCGCGGTTGTACATGAAGCCCTGGCTGCTCAGCGGCTGCAACTGCGCCCCGGTTCGGGACGCTGCGCAATGATGCCGATCGGCTGCACGAGGCACCATGACTTGTCAGGTCATGGACCAGGCCCATAGGGCGGCGCAAAGTGATGACTCCCCAATCACACGAAACGGAGAGAAATCATGGCGGCGTACGGATTTGGATACCTTTGGAACGTCAATCTCGGCGATGGGATCGTCGAGTATCTGCAGCGCATCGACGAAACGCTTGCACCCTTTGGCGGCCGCTTCATTGCGCACGGAGGGACCATCGAGCATCTCGAAGGCAACCTGCCTGAAGGCAACGCGATCATTCTCGAGTTTCCCGACCTCGACCATGCCCGCGACTGGTATCACAGCGAGGCCTATGCGCAGATCAAGGCGCTTCGCAGCGACAACTCCAGCGGCCACATCTTCCTCGTCGACGGCGTTCCCGCTGACCACAAGGCGACCGACGTGCTGGCCGCCAGAACGTGAGTCCGAGCGCCTGGGCCGGCGCGGGGCAGGCTTTTGCGCAAGCGGGGCGCGACCGGCTGCACACCTGAACGTCGCAGCCGCGCCCCGCCTTCACGTCCGCACGACCCGCGTGCCCGCATCGGCCCCGGCATGTCCGAACAGCTCGAAGACCAGCCCGCGCAGCCAGTGGTTGGCCGGCGCACGGTGGTACTTGGCGTGCCAGAACACGTTGATCGACACCTCGGGCAGCCGGGCCGGGTGCGGCACCTTGACGAGGTCGAAGGGCTGCAACAGGCGGTCCGCCAGGCGCTCCGGCACGGTGGTGATCAGATCGGAGCCCTGCAGGATGTGGCCCACGCTCACGTAGTGCGGCACCGTGAGCCGCACGCTGCGCTCGATGCCACTGCGCTTGAGCAGCTCGTCCACCTTGCCGTGGCCGGTGCCGGCCGAGATCACGACCAGGTGCTCGGCACTCGCAAACTCGGCCGCCGACATCTTGCGCTTGGCCAGGCGATGGCCACGCCTCATCAGGCAGACGTAGCTCTGCGTGAACAGGCGGCGCTGGAAGAAGCCGGCCTTCAGCTGCGGCAGCAGGCCGAGAGCCAGATCCACCTTGCCGGACTCCATCTCGTCGCGCAGGTTCACGCCGCTGTCGCGCACCGTGCTCAGCGTGACGCAGGGCGCGTCGCGCCGCAGGCGCTCGATGAGCGCGGGCAGGAAGTAGATCTCGCCGATGTCGGTCATGCCGATGGTGAAGGCGCGGTCGGACGTCGCCGGCTCGAAGCTCGTGCGCAGGTTGATGCCGCTGTGGATCATCGCGAGCGCGTAGCTCACCGACTCGGCGAGCTGGTCGGCGAAGGGCGTGGGCGCCATGCCGCCGGGCGTGCGCAAGAACAGCTCGTCGCCGAAGAGTTTGCGCAGCTTGGCGAGCGAATTGCTCACCGCGGGCTGCGAGATGCCCAGCGTCTCGGCCACCCGCGAGACCCTTCGCTCGGCCAGCAGCTGGTTGAAGACGACCAGCAGGTTGAGGTCGATGTCGTGAAGTTCCAAGAGACTTCCCTCGTGCGCCGTCATCACTGGCAGTGATAGTCAATATATCGGCAATCCCGTTGGCTGATCGGGCTGCCGCTTCGATCATCGCCGAATGGAAGTGCGCATCGAGCCCCTGCGCCGCGTCATCGACGTCGAGCCGGGCACCAACCTGCTGGAGGCGCTGCGCCAGGCGCAGGTGCCGGTGTCGTACAGCTGCATGGCCGGGCGCTGCGGCACCTGCCGCTGCCGCGTCGTCGACGGCGAGGTGATGGACTCCGGGAGCGAACGGCAGAACCCGCTCGACGGCTGCGACGGCCACGTGCTGGCCTGCCAGACCTTCATCACCCAGCCGTGCACGATCGAGATTCCCGAGCCCGACGAGATCGTGGTGCACCCAGCGCGCATCGTGAAGGCCACGGTGCTGGCGGTGCAGGCGCTGACGCACGACATTCGGCGCGTGCTGCTGCAGCCCGCCAAGCCCCTCGCCTTCTCGCCCGGGCAGTACGCGCAACTGCAGTTCACGCCCGAGCTCATCCGCCCGTATTCGATGGCCGGTCTGGCGGATGACGAGACGCTGGAGTTCCACGTGCGCGTGGTGCCGGGCGGACGCGTGTCGGGCTACGTGGCCGAGGTCTTGAGGCCGGGCGACGCGGTGCGCGTCAGTGGGCCGCTGGGCACCGCCTACCTGCGGCGCAGGCACGCGCGGCCGATGCTGTGCGTGGCCGGCGGCACGGGGCTCGCGCCCATCCTGTCCATCCTGCGCGGCGTGATCGATGCGGGCATGCGCAACCCCGTGCGGCTGTATGTCGGCGTGCGTTCGGCGAATGATGTCTACGGGCTCGACTGGCTGCAAGAGCTCGAGCGCCGGCACCCGGCCCTGCAGGTCAACATCGTCGTGGGCTCGGGCGGCGATCCGCGCCGGCAGCGCTGCGGCCTTGTCACCGAAGCCATCGAGCAGGACATGGCGAGCCTCGACGGCTGGCGCGCCTACCTGTGCGGCTCGCCGCCGATGGTGGAGGCGACCGCGGTGCTGGCGCGCCGCAAGGGCATCGATCCCGCGCGCATCCACGCCGATGCCTTCTATACGCAGCCGAACTGAAGGAATCGCCCATGCACACCGCCGATCTGTCGCCCGCCGCCAAGCGCGAACGCGCCGCCTACTACGAACGCATCGGCGCACACCACATGACGCCGTTGTGGGAAGTGCTGGGCGCCCTGGTTCCGCCTGCGCCGCGCTCGCCGGCGCAGGCCGCGCTGTGGCACTACGCCGCTCTGCGCGAGCAGGTGCTGGAAGCCGGGCGCCTGATCAGTGCCGAAGAAGCCGAGCGGCGCGTGCTCATCCTTGAGAACCCGGCGCTGCGCGGGCAGTCGTGCATCACGCAAAGCCTGTATGCGGGCCTGCAGCTCATCCTGCCCGGCGAGGTGGCGCCGGCGCACCGCCACACGCAGTCAGCGCTGCGCCTGGTGCTCGATGGCGAGGGCGCCTACACCGCGGTCGACGGCGAGCGCACCACCATGCGCCGCGGCGACTTCATCATCACGCCGGCCTGGACCTGGCACGACCACGGCAACCTCGGCGACCAGCCCGTGGTGTGGCTCGATGGGCTGGACATCCCGACGGTGCGCTTTCTCGATGCCGGCTTTGCCGAGAAGAGCGCGCAGGTGTCGCAGGCGCCGCTGCGGCCCGAGGGCGATGCGCTGGCGCGCTACGGCACCAACATGCTGCCGATGGACTACGCGCCCCGGCCGGCCGAGCCGACGCGCGTGTTCGTGTATCCGTTCGAGCGCACCCGCAACTCGCTCGCGACCATCGCGCGCGGCACACCCGACGCACACGACGGCTTCAAGCTGCGCTACGTCAACCCGGCCACCGGCGCCTCGCCCATGCCGACGATCGGCGCCTTCGCGCAATGGCTGCCGGCCGGCTTCGAGACGCAGCCGCTGCGCTCGACCGACGGCACGGTGCACGTGTGCCTGCAGGGCCGCGGCGAAGCGCGGATCGGCGGGCAGGCGTGGCGCTTCGACGAGAACGACATCTTCGTCGTGCCCTCGTGGCACACGCTGCAGCTGCGGGCGAGCACCGACGCCCTGCTGTTCAGCTTCTCCGACCGCCCGATGCAGCAGGCGCTCGGCCTGTGGCGCGAAGAGCGCCTGTGATCTCTTGAGGACCTCCATGAAACTCGCCATCGAAGCGCCCTCGCTGCCCACCCTCACCATCGCCGGCCGCGACGAGCGCTTTCCGGTGAACCGCGTCTTCTGCGTCGGCCGCAACTACGCCGCGCATGCGCGCGAGATGGGCACCGACCCGGACCGCGAGCCGCCCTTCTTCTTCATGAAGCCAGCAGGCGCCGTGGTCGATGCGGCTCGGCCGGTGTCGCTGCCCTATCCACCGAAGACGACGAACTACCACCACGAGATCGAGCTGGTCGTGGCCATCGGCCGGGGCGGGTGCGACATCCCCGCGGCCGAGGCGCTGGCGCATGTCTACGGCTACGCCGTCGGCCTGGACATGACGCGCCGCGACCTGCAGCTCGAAGCACGCGACAAGGGCCGCCCCTGGGAGTTCGGCAAGTCCTTCGCCCGCTCCGCGCCGATCGGCGCGCTGCACCGCGTACAGGACATCGGCCATCCACAGGCGGCGGCCATCACGCTCACGGTCAACGGCCAGCCGCGCCAGTCGTCGGACATCGCAAAGCTCATCTGGTCGGTGGCCGAGGCTATCGCCGTGCTGTCCGAATACGACGCGCTCGAGCCGGGCGACCTCATCATGACCGGCACGCCCGAGGGCGTGAACGCCGTCGCCCTCGGCGACGTGATGCGCGGCGCCATCGAGGGCCTCGGCGACATCGAGGTTCGGATCGACGGCTGAGACCGGACCAGCACAAGGAGACACGCATGAGCACGACGCCCAGCATCTTTCCGGCCGACACCCGCTGGGAAGGCGACGGCACGCACCGCATCCCCTTTCTCGCCTACACCAGCGACGACCTGTACCGCCGCGAGCTGGAGCGCTTCTTCTACAAGGGCCACTGGTGCTACGTCGGCCTGGAAGCCGAGGTGCCGAACGCCGGCGACTTCAAGCGCACGGCGATCGGCGAGCGCTCGGTCATCATGGTGCGCGACGCCGAGGGCGCGATCCACGTGGTGGAGAACGTCTGCGCCCACCGCGGGATGCGCTTTTGCCGTGAGCGGCATGGCAACCGCAAAGAGTTCGTCTGCCCCTATCACCAATGGAGCTACACGCTCAAGGGCGACCTGCAGGGCGTGCCGTTTCGTCGTGGCGTGAAGCAGGACGGGCAGGTGCACGGCGGCATGCCGGCCGACTTCAAGACCGGCGACCACGGGTTGACGAAGCTGCGGGTCGCCACGCGCGGGGGCGTGGTGTTCGCCTCTTTCGATCCCGACGTCGAATCGCTGGAAGACTTCCTCGGGCCGACCATCCTCGGCTACTTCGATCGCCTGTTCAACGGCCGTTCCTTGAAGATCCTCGGCTACAACCGCCAGCGCATTCCGGGCAACTGGAAGCTGATGCAGGAGAACATCAAGGACCCCTACCACCCGGGGCTGCTGCACACCTGGTTCGTCACCTTCGGGCTCTGGCGCGCCGACAACAAGTCGCAGTTGCGCATGGACGAGCGGCACCGCCACGCGGCCATGATTTCGACGCGCGGCACCGGCGGCAAGGCCGAGCAGGTGACGCAGGTGTCGAGCTTCAAGGAGACGATGCAGCTCAACGACCCGGGCTTTCTGGACATCGTGCCCGAGCCCTGGTGGGGCGGGCCGACGGCGGTGATGACGACGATCTTCCCGAGCGTCATCCTGCAGCAGCAGGTCAACAGCGTCTCGACGCGCCACATCCAGCCCTCGGGCCACGGCAGCTTCGACTTCGTCTGGACGCACTTCGGCTTCGACGACGACAGCGACGAGATGACCGAGCGCCGGCTGCGCCAGGCCAACCTGTTCGGCCCGGCCGGCTTCGTCTCGGCCGACGACGGCGAGGTGATCGAGTTCTCGCAGCAGGCGTTCGAGTCCAAGCCTTTCCACCGCACGCTGGCGGAGCTGGGCGGGCACGGCGTCGAGGACACCGAGCACATGGTCACCGAGACGCTGATCCGCGGCATGTACCGCTACTGGCGCCAAGTGATGGAAAGAGAGGCCTGACCCGATGGCAACGCAGCTGAACTTCGACGACTGGTTCGCGCTCAACCAGCTCTACGCCGACTACGCGAGCGCGGTCGACTCGGGCCAGTGGGATCTGTGGCCCGAGTTCTTCACCGACGACTGCGTCTACCGCCTGCAGCCGCGCGAGAACCACGAGCGCGGCTTTCCGCTCGCCACGCTGTCGTTCACCAGCAAAGGCATGCTGAAGGACCGCGTCTACGGCATCCAGGAGACGCTGTTCCACGACCCGTACTACCAGCGCCACGTGGTGGGCGTGCCGGTGCTGCGCGCCGTCGAGACGGAGGGCTGGCGCTGCGAGGCCAACTACGCGGTGTTCCGCACCAAGCTGTCGGAGGCGTCGATCGTGTTCAACGTCGGCCGCTACCTCGACAAGGTGGTGCGCACGCCGCAGGGCCTCAAGTTCGCGTCGCGCGAATGCATCTACGACAGCGAGATGATTCCCAACTCCATCATCTATCCCATCTGAGAGCCGCGATGAACGACGACAACTGGATCGACGCGCTCGCCGCCGACTCGCTGCCCACCGATGACGTGGTGGGCGTCGTCGTGGCCGGGCGCGACATCGCGCTGTACACGGTGGGCAATGCGGTCTACGCCACCGACAACATCTGCACCCACGGCCAGGCGCGCCTGTGCGACGGCTTCCTCGACGGCCACGAGATCGAATGCCCGCTGCACCAGGGCAAGTTCGACGTGCGCGACGGCAAGCCCTTGTGCGAGCCGGTCACCCTGCCGCTGCGCAGCTACCCCGTGAGGATCGACGGGCCGAGGGTGTACGTGCGGATCGAATGACTGCGGTGCACGCGAAGACGGCGAACGCGTCGCGCCGCCGACGGCAACGGTGCTTCGGATGGACATCAAGCAGCTCAAGCGGGCCTTCGCGGCGCTGCCGTGCTGCTGGCGGCTTGCAGTTCCACGGGGGAGTCCTCGCCTGAACGCGTGGCGATTCGATTCTTTGCCAGCCCCCATCTGTGATCGCGCGCTGGTGCGCGCGAATTCCACTGGATGCCAGCCGAGCTGAACGCGAGTTCAGTACACGTGCGCAGGCCAGAAAACGGTCGCTCGAATGAGGGTGACAGCGCATGAGCCCGTGAAAGCCGAGATACATTGAGTTACGATCTGCCGCATGAAGTTTTCGCCGCTGTCTTGGCTGTCCTTGGGCGCTCGTCATGGGGCGCCGACCAACGAGCATGCGCGTCCCGCGCCGTCGAAGCCGCCTGCACAGCGGCCCGGCTCGCGAAGCCGCGGCGGAGCTGCCGAGCGCGCGCCGCAGTTGGGCGAACCCCAGCTGTCCAGCCTCGCGCAGGCTTGGCTCGCGAGCTTGCCCGGTCGCCTGCGGCCCACACGTGCAGCGGCCGCCTACCCGCGCATCGTGAACAGGATCGCGCTCTGTTGGAGCGACCCGGAACTGCGCACCAAGGTGTTCTCGGAACTCATGGTCGATCAGCGCGGTGGCAGACGAGGCTTTCCGGTCGATGTGGCGGCCGAACTGCTGGCGCTGCGCGACATCAACGTGCCGCAGCCCCAGCCCGCGCCGACACCTGCCCGGGCGTGGGACCTGCGCACCGTCGCCACGTCGGATCGCGACAGCCGCTTCGACGAAGGCGCCATTGCGACGCGGTACTGAGGTGTCGGTCAATGCCGTGCCGGTACCCGAGCCATCCACACTTTTGTTCATGGTGGCTGGCGCGGCCGCTCTGACGTGTGTTCGTGCCCGTCAACGACGCACAGCCTGAGGGTTCGTTGCCGCCACAAGGGGTAGACCGACCTTCCGTAAGGGCAACGCCACAGCCCTCCTCTTCAGGTACAAGTCACCTCGGCACTGCCCCATCTTCCGGAATCGATCGCCGAGGTTCCTTGTCTTCCAGGTCGCCATCGAACCCATGGCTTCGATCACCATCGACGCGTTGCGGCGTCACGCCATCGGGCGTTCACTCTTTCGGCCAACGACCCTGCCGCAGGCCATTTCGCGGCTCGGCTTCGTACAGGCCGATCCGTTGCGTGCACCCGCACGTGCACAAGATCTGACCTTGCGTCATCGCGTCGCGGGCTATCGAGCCGGCGATCTCGAGCAGCGCTACCCACGCCTGGCGGTCGAAGAGGACTTCTTCGTCAACTACGGCTTCGTACGCCATGACGTGCACCAACGCATGCACCCGCGCACGCCAAGAATGGTCTGGCCGGAGTCACGATGGGACCAGGCGCGTTCAGTGCTCGAGTTCGTGCGAGACAGAGGAGCGGTTCATCCTCGCGATGTCGACGCGGCCTTTGGGCACGGCAAGACGCGCAACTGGTTCGGTGGCACGTCCAACGCGTCCACCGAGTTGCTCGACGGACTGCACTACCGAGGCCTGCTGCGAGTCGCGCGGCGTGACGGGGGCGTGCGTCTTTTCGCGGCGCGCGAACAGACCCTGGCCCCCGACGATCCTCAAGCCGCCCATGATTTCCTGATTGACGTGGCCGTGAACAAGTACGCCCCGTTGCCGGCGCCAACTCTCGCCCGCCTCCTCAGTCATCTGGGCGGTGGCGCACCGCAATGGAGGGACGATCGTGCGGCTGCGCTGGTTCGTGCGCGCGCCCGGTTGAGAACGGCCCGGGTCGACGGCATGGACTGGTACTGGCCCGCGGACGAACGCATGGTGCGGCGCGAGCCCGACGATGCGGTGCGCCTGCTGGCACCGTTCGACCCCGTCGTCTGGGATCGCCTGCGCTTCGAAGTCTTCTGGGGCTGGGCGTATCGGTTCGAGGCCTACACCCCAGCAGCTCGGCGCAAACTCGGCCACTACGCGCTGCCGCTTCTCTGGCGCGAAATGGTCATCGGCTGGGGCAACGTCGCCCTCCATCAGGGCCGGCTTCAGCCGCAGTTCGGCTTCGTGAGCGGCCACGCACCGGACTCACCCTCCTTTCGAGCAAGTCTCGACGACGAGTTGCAGCGCCTGTGCGAATTTCTCGGCGCCACGGACAGCGAACGGACCGACGGCGAGCCCCTGTGAAGGTCAACCCACGATGCACCCGCTGAACAACCCCTTCCTCGAACACCTCGGCGTCGAACTCGTCGAATGGCGCGAAGGTCATGCCCGCATGCGGCTGCCGCTCGCAGCGCACCACGGCAACCGCACCGGCCGTGTGCAAGGCGGCGTGCTGTGCACGCTGCTCGACGCCGTGGCCGGCTATTCGGGCTTGTATGCCCCGCCGGGCGAGCAGGCGCTCGAAGCCGTCACTCTCGGCCTGACGACGCACTTCATCGCGAGCGGCGAAGGCACGGCGGCGATTGCCACCGCGCGCGTGACCTCGCGCGGGCGGCGCATCTTCTTCGCCGAGGCTCAGGTCGCGCTCGACAGCGGGTTGGTCGTGGCGACGGCGATGGGCAACTTCCGCTATGTCTCGGCGCGAGGCTGAGAAGGCGGCCGTGCCGGCGCGGCCGCGAGCGCCGCGCTGAAGTCGCGCCCGCCGGCCAGCGAGATGCCGCCGTCCACCGGCAACACCACGCCGGTCACGTAGGCGGCCAGCGGCGAGCTGAGCACCATCGCCATGTCGGCGATCTCGCTCGTCGTGCCGTAGCGGCCGAGCGGAATCACGGCGGTCATCTTCGCTCGCGCCTCGTCGGTCGGTGCGAGGCGGCGCACGCCTTCGGTGTCGGCGATGGGACCCGGCACGATGGAGTTCACGCGCACGCCGTCCGGTCCCCATTCCATTGCCAGCACGCGCGTGAGCATGTCCACGCCGGCCTTGGCGGCGCACACATGGGCCTGGAACTTCGTCGGATTGAAGGCCTGCGAGGCCGAGATGTTGATCACCGAGGCACCCGGCCGCCGCAGGAATTCGTGCGCCGCGCGCAGCACGTTGAAGCTGCCCAGCAGATCAATGTCGATCACCGTCTTGAAGCCGTTGGCGGACATGCCGAGCGCCGGCGCGAGGAAGTTGCCCGCCGCGCCGGAGACCAGCACGTCGATCGGGCCAAAGTTGTCATGCGCACGCTGCAGCGCATCGGCCACCGCCTGCGCGTCACGCACGTCGGCGCTGTAGCCCTCGGCCTCGCCGCCGTGCGCACGCAGCTGCGTGAGCGCGCCGTCGATGCGCTCGCGCGAGCGGCTCATGATGCTGAGCTTCGCGCCACGCCGCGCGAAGGCGTCGGCGATGCCGAGGTTGATGCCGCTGCTGCCACCGGAGGCGAAGACGTGGCGGGCGGTGAAGTCGAAGAAGTCGGTCATGGCAGAGCCTTCCCAAGAAACCGTTCGCACTGAGCCTGTCGAAGTGCCCGATCGTCCTGAGCCTGTCGAAGGGACTGAGCCTGTCGAAGTGCCCGGGTGCCCGAGTGGGGGCTTCGACAGGCTCAGCCCGATCCTTCGACAAGCTCAGGACGAGCGGGTTCTTATCGATCGATTCGCGAATCCGCCTCAGTCGAGCCTGATGTTCGCCGCGCGGATGATCCGCCCGTACAGCGCCGCATCGTCGCGCACGGTGCGCTCGAACTCCTGCGGCGAGTTGCCGACCACGCTCAGGCCGAGTGCCTGGATCCGCGCCGTCGCCTCGGGTGCATGCAGGGCACGCGCTGCCTCGGCATTGAACTTCGCCACCACGTCACGCGGCGTGCCGGCCGGCATGAACATGCCGAACCAGCCGTAGGGCTCGAAATCCTTGTAGCCGTGCTCCGCCATGGTCATCACCTCGGGCACCACCTGGTTGCGGCGGCTGCCGGTGACGGCGAGCACGCGGATCTTGCCGGTCTTCAGGTGCGGCGTGAGCGTGGCGGCATCGATGAAGGCCGAACTGAGCTGGCCGCCCAGCATGTCGGTGACGAGCGGCGCCGAGCCCTTGTACGGCACGTGCACCAGGTCGAGCCCGGCCTGCATGTTCAGGAGCGAGCCCTGGATGTGCGCCGAGGTGCCGATGCCGTAGGAGCCGAAGCTGTGCTTGCCCGGGTTGGCCTTCATCAGCGCGATGAACTCCTTCACGTTCTTCACCGGCATGCTGCTCGGCACGCACAGCATGCTGCTGGAACGCGCCACCTCGATCACCGGCACCAGGTCCTCCTGCGGATCGAACGGAATCTTGCTCGTCATCCACGGCAACTGCACCAGCGCCACGATGCTCATCAGCACCGTCAGGCCGTCGGGTGCCGCCTTGGCCACCATGTCGCCGCCGATGGTGCCGCTCGCGCCCGGCTTGTTCTCGACCACCACGTTGGTGTTCCAGGCCGACTGCACATGCATGGCGACAAGGCGCCCCAGCATGTCGGTCGCGCCGCCGGCGGGGTACGGCACGATGATGCGGATCGGCTGTTGCTGCGCCCAGGCGGCGAACGGCCCCGCGGCCAGCGGTGCGGAAGCCAGGGCGCCGACGAGGGCGCGGCGGGTCGGGTGCTTGTGCATGTCTGTCTCCTTTGTCGTGATGCGGACCTTCGCCGGCCGACGTGGAGCGGCCGTGAGGTGCGGCCATTGAATGCGCCGCGCGGCGCGCGGGCAATGGCGCTTCGGATCAGCGGGTTTGGCGAAAACGTCCAGCGCGACGAAGCATTGACTCAACACAGGCATGCGCGCACGCCGCGTGCTGCGCAAGCACTGGGGCGCGTGAGCGGATGATCAAGCAGACGCCGCGGATCCGGCTCCGCCGGTCCGCTGGTGTTGCCCCCTTGAGGGGGCGCGCGAAGCGCGTAGGGGGTGGGCCGATCAGATCGGTTCCCAAGTGAAGATGTCGCCCGAGCGATCAAGGCCGAAGAACGACCCCTTCAACGCCGGCAGCGCATGCGTGAGCACCGTCTCGGGCGTCCAGCCTTCGCCGCGGTGCACCGAGCGCACCGGCCGCGGCTGGCTCATGAGGAAGATCTCGTTGTTGCGCACGGCAAAGACCTGCCCGGACACATCGGCGCTCGGGTCGCTGGCCAGCGCCACCGCCAGCGGCGCAATCTTCGCCGGCGTCATCTGCTTCATGCGCGCAACGCGCGCCTTCTCGGCCTCGGTCTCCGTCGGGATGGAGCCGATCATGCGGCTCCAGGCAAAGGGCGCGATGCAGTTGGAGCGCACGTTGAACTTCTGCATGTCCAGCGCGATGCTCTTGGACAGCGCCATGATCCCGAGTTTGGCCGCCGAGTAGTTGGCCTGGCCGAAGTTGCCGATCAGCCCCGAGGTCGAGGTCATGTGCACGAAGCAGCCCGAGGCCTGCTCCTTGAAGTGATTGGCGGCCGCCCGGCTCACGTAGAACGAGCCGTACAGGTGCACCTTGAGCACCGAGTCCCACTCGTCCAGGCTCATCTTGTGGAAGAAGCGGTCGCGCAGGATGCCCGCGTTGTTGACCACGCAGTCGATGCGCCCGAAGGCATCGAGCGCCGTCGTCACGATGTGCCCGGCCGCCGTTGCGTCCGATACGCTGTCGGCATTGGCCACGGCCTCGCCGCCCGCGGCCTTGATCTCGTTCACCACCTGCTGCGCGGGACCCGCGTCGTTGCCCTCGCCGGCCACCGAGGCGCCGATGTCGTTGACCACCACCTTCGCGCCCTCGCGCGCGAAGGCGAGCGCCATGTCGCGGCCGATGCCGCCGCCCGCGCCCGTCACGATCACCACCTTGCCTTCGACCGTCTTGCTCATTGCTTCGCTCCTGACTGCGCTCATGGATGTATTCACGCCGGCCACTGGAATGCCGCCGGCTCCTTGTTGAGAAATCGTGCCACCGCCTCGCGGTGGGCCGAGGTGCCGAAGGCCAGCGCCTGCGCGTTGGCCTCCATCTCGAACATCGTCTGCAGGTCGGCCTGCGGGGCCGCGCGCAGCGCGTGCTTGACGAGGCTCACCGCGGTGCCCGATGCGTGCACGAAGCTCGCGGCCAGCGCCTGGGCGCGCTCCACTGCGCGCTCGGACGGCACGATCTCGAGCACGATGCCGAGCTGCTTCGCTTCTTCGGCGCCCACCTCGCGCGCCGACAGCATCAGCTCCTTGGCGCGCTGCACGCCGACCACGCGCGGCAGCGTGTAGAGCGCGCCGAAGTCAGGCACGAGGCCGACGCGCATGAACGACATGCAAAAGCGCGCCCGCGGCGAGGCCACCACGAAATCGGCCGCGAGCGCGAGGCTGAAGCCGGCGCCGAAAGCCGCGCCGTCGACCGCCGCCACCACCGGCCGGTCGAGCGTGAGCAGATCCACCAGCCAGGCATGCGCCTCCTTCATGCGCTGGCGGCCGCCCGCAGCGTCCGCAGGCATCGCGGCGATGTTGCGCAGGTCGCCGCCGGCACAGAAGGCGCCGCCCGAACCCGCGAGCACCACCGCGCGCACGGCTTCGTCGTGCTTGATGCGCTGAATGGCGTCCATGAGGCCGCTGCGGATCTCGGGGCTGAGCGCATTGCGCTGCTGCGGCCGGTCGAGCGTGACGGTGGCGACGCCGTCCGCGAGCTCGAAGCGCACGGCGGGCGTGGTGGGGGTTTCAGCCATGGACGGAAGTCTCCTCGGGATGATCGGTGGCGCGCGCGCGTTCGCGCTCCTGCAGTTCGCGCCACAGGATCTTGCCCGTGTTCGACTTGGGCAGTGCATCGACGAACTCGATGACCCGCGGCGCCTTGTAGGCCGCCAGCCGTTCGCGGCCCCAGGCCAGCAGTTCGGTCGCGGTGAGCGCGGCGCCCGGCTTGCGCACCACCAGGGCCTTGACGGCCTCCCCGCTCTTCGCATCGGCCGCGGCGATCGCGCAGGCTTCGTGGATGGCCGGATGCTCGTACAGCGTGTCCTCCACCTCCGCCGGCCAGACCTTGTAGCCCGAGACGATGATCATGCGTTTGAGCCGGTCGCGCATGAAGAAGTAGCCGTCTTCGTCGGTGCACGCGAGGTCGCCGGTGCGCAGGAAGCGCCGGCCGTCGATCTCGATGAAGGCCTCGGCGTCAGCCTGCGGGTTGTTCCAGTAGCCCAGCATCACCTGCGGCGCGTGGGTGACGATCTCGCCCACTTCGCCAGAGCGCAGCGGGGCGAGCGTCACCGGGTCGACGATGCGCGAATCCACGCCGATGGCGGCGATGCCCAGGCACCCAGGCTTGGGCCGCTGGCAGGGGCTGCCGTGCAGGTGGGAGGCGGTCTCCGTCATGCCGTAGCCCTCGAAGTAGGTCAGGCCGTAGCGCTCCTTCAGCATGCGCGCCACCGCATCGGGCATGGCCGCGCCGCCGCCGAACAGCATGGTCAGCGCGGACAGGTCGCGTTCGGCCACCTGCGGGTTGGCGAAGAAGTCGATCACCATGGCCGGCGTCGCGCCCCACACGCTCACGCGACAGCGCGCCATCAGGTCGAGCGCGACGTCGCGGTCCCAGCGCGGCAGCACCACCGAGGTGGCACCCAGCATCAGCGGCAGGTTCATACCGTTCTGCATGCCGAGCATGTGGAACATGGGCGCGACGGCGAGGAACACCGAGGCATCGCTCATGCCGCGCCAGGCGGCCGAGGCGCGGTTCGACGCCTGGACAGTCACATGCGTGTGACGGCAGCCCTTGGGCCGGCCGGTGGTGCCGGAGGTGTAGGGCAGCACGCACAGGTCGTCCGGCCGGGCGCGATGCGAGCCCGGCACGAGATCCGCGGCGAGCACATCGCGCCAAGCGATCACGCGCTCGCCGTCGACGCTCGCGCTCATCGGCGCGCGCACCCAGTCGGGCACGGGCAGTGCGATCGGCGCGTCGAGCGCCTCGCCGTAGGCGTGCACGATCACGCTGCGCAGCCGGCCGTCGTCGAGGAAGGGCTGCAGCCGCGGCAGCAGCTCCTGCGCCGCGAAGGCCACCTGCGCGCCGCTGTCGGCCAGCAGGTGCTCAAGGTCGTCGACGGTGGACATGGCATTGGCCGGCACCACCACCGCATCCGCACGCTGCACCGCGTAGAAGGCAGTGGGGAACTGCGGGCAGTTCTGGCTCAGCAGCAGCACGCGGTCGCCGGGCTGCACGCCGAGGCGATGCTGCAGGAAACCCGCCAGCCGCTCGGCCTGCGCCGCGAGTTCGCCATAGCGCAGCCCGCTGTCGTAGAACACGACGGCGAGCTTGTGCGGGTGCGCCGCGGCCGAGCGTTCCAGGCATTGCCACAGCGTCGCGTCCGCTGGCGGCAAGGTATGCGGCACGCCGGGCGGCCAAAACTGCCGAGCCAGCGAAGAGGGGCTTTCCCAAGCGAACACCGCAGAGCCGGCTTTGCCGGGCTGCTGGTGTTGCCCCCTTGAGGGGGCGCGCGAAGCGCGTAGGGGGTGGGCCATCATTTCTCCATGTCGCGCGCGATCAATTCCTTCATCACCTCGTTCGCGCCACCGAGGATCTTGTGCACCCGCGCGTCGGCGTACATGCGACCGATGGGGTACTCGGCCATGTAGCCGTAGCCGCCGAAGAGCTGCAGGCACTCGTCGATGATTTCGCAGTTCTTCTGCGTGGTCCACCACTTGGCCATGGCGGCGGTGGGCACGTCGAGTTCCCCGGCCATGTGGCGGGCGATGCAGTCGTCGACGAAGCAGCGCGCGATGGTTGCGTTCGTCTGGCATTCGGCCAGCTTGAAGCGCGTGTTCTGCATGGCCATCAGCGGCTGGCCGAACACCTGCCGCTGCGCCACGTAGGTACGCGTCTCGTCGATGGCGCGCTGCATGGTGGCCGCGGCGTTCACCGCCACCAGCAGGCGCTCGCGCGGCAGCTGCTGCATGAGCTGGCGAAAGCCCTTGCCTTCCTCGGCGCCGAGCAGGTTCTCCGCCGGCACGCGCATGTCGTCGAAGAAGAGTTCCACCGTGTCCTGCCCATGCCAGCCGATCTTGTCGAGCAGGCGCCCACGGCGAAAGCCCACCTGCCCAGCGGTCTCCACCATGATGAGCGAGATGCCGCGCGCGCGCTCGGTCGGATCGGTCTTGGCGACCACGCACACCAGGTCGGCATGCAGGCCGTTGGTGATGAAGGTCTTGGCGCCATTGATGACGTAGTGCTCGCCCTCGCGCCGCGCCGTGGTGCGCACCGCCTGCAGGTCGGTGCCGGCGCCCGGCTCGGTCATCGCGATGGCGGCCACCATCTCGCCGGTGGCCATCTTCGGCAGCCAGCGTCGGCGCTGCGCCTCGGTGCCGTAGGACAGGACGTAGTGCGCCACGATGCCGGCATGCACGTTGATGCTGAAGCTGGTGGAAAGCGACCGGTTCTGCTCGGAGGCGACGATGGCCTCGTGCGCGAAGCTGCCACCCCCGCCGCCGTATGCCTGCGGGATGCCCACGCACAGCAGGCCCAGCTCGCCGGCGCGGTGCCAGACGGAGCGCTCGGTGCGGCCCTCGGCGCGCCAGCGCGCCTCGTGCGGCGCGAACTCGCGCTCGAAGATGCGGCGCACCGAATCGCGGAACTGGACGAGTTCGTCGTCCATCCAGGCGGGGCGATGGGGTTCGGTCATCACGGCTCCCGGTGGGGCAGCGCCACCACGGCCTCGCCGACCAGCTTTGTTTCGCCGCTCTGGTCGGCAGCGGTGAGCGCGAGCCGCACGCACGGTTCTTCGCCGTCGAGCTTTTCCGTCACGCGGCCAGTGCAGGTGATGGCATCGCCCACGTGGGTGATGGCCGCGAAGCGCGCGCCCAAGCTTCGCAAGGCGCCCACACCCGCCCAGTTCGTCACCAGCCGGCCGAGCGTCGCCATCGACAGCATGCCGTGCGCGAACACGTCGTCCATGCCGGCGCGGCGGGCGAAGTCGATGTCAACGTGGATGGGGTTGTGGTCGCCCGAGGCGCCGCAGTAGAGGGCAAGCTGCAGGCGCGAGATCGGTTCGGCGGCGAGCCGGGGCAGTTCGTCGCCCACCTGCACGGTGTCGAAGAACGGCGCGGCAGCGCGCGCGACCGGCACCTCTTTCACAGGCGCCGCGGGCTCGGCCGCCGGGCGGCCGCTGCCTTCGGCCGGCCGGCGCACCACCGTCACGCAGCGCAGGTCGGCCACGCGCACGCCGTGCTGGTTGCTCACCTCGGTCTCACGCACCACGAACTGCAGCGCCCCGCCCTTCTTGTCGTAGATGTCGGCAATGCGCGGCGCGAAGCGCAGGCGGTCGCCGGCGTGCACCGGCGCGTGGTAGGCGAAGTGCTGCTCGCCGTGCAGCACGTGCGCGATGTCGATGCCGAGCAGCATGCGCATGGCTGCCGGGTCGGGCGATTCCATCTCCAGGCAGAAGAGGAAGGTCGGCGGCAGCGGCAGGGCACGACTTGCGGCGAAGAAAACCGGGTCGCCCTGCTGCGTGGCCTTGGCGAAGAAGCGCAGCCGGCCGGGCTCGGCCTCGGCCTCGAAGCGCGGCAGTTCGTGGCCGATGAAGCGGCGGTCGATCATCGGCTCACACCCGCTCGTACAGGGTGACGACGCAGGCGCCGCCGAGGCCCAGGTTGTGCTGCAGCGCGAGCCGCGCGCCCTCCACCTGCCGCTGCTCGGCCGCGCCCCGCAGTTGCCACACCAGCTCGGCGCATTGCGCAAGCCCGGTGGCCCCCAGCGGATGGCCCTTGGACAGCAGTCCGCCCGAGGGGTTGGTGACGAGCCGCCCGCCGTAGGTGTTGTCGCCGTCGACGATGAACTTCTCGGCGGTGCCTTCGGGCGTTAGTTCGAGCGCCTCGTAGGTGATGAGCTCGTTGGCGGTGAAGCAGTCGTGCAGCTCCACCACGTCGATCGCCTCCGGCCCGATGCCTGCTGCCTCATATACCTGGCGCGCGGCGTTGCGGCTCATGTCGTAGCCGACGAGGCGGCGCATGTCGCCGCTGTCGAAGGTGCTGGCGGTGTCGGTGGTCATGGCCTGCGCGGCGATGCGCACGCGCAGGTCCAGGCCGTGGCGGCGGGCGAAGTCCTCCGAGCACACGATGGCCGCCGCCGCGCCGCAGGTCGGCGGGCAGCATTGCAGCCGCGTGAGCGGCTCGAACACCTTGGGCGCGGCCATCACCTCGTCGAGCGTGACGGTCTGGCGGAACACCGCGAACGGGTTGCGCGCCGCATGCTGGCGCGCCTTGACCGAGATGCGCGCGAAGGTGTCGGCGCGGATGCCGTGCGCCTTCATGTAGTCGCGCCCGGCGCCGCCGAAGAACTGCGCGGCGCGCGGCGCGGCCTCGTCGTAGCCCTGCAGCCCGGTCATGGTTTCGGCGAAGCGCGCCACCGGCGAGGGGCGGTCGCCATAGGCGCCCTTGAGCGCGCCGGGCACCATCTGCTCGAAACCGAGCGCCAGCGCGCATTCCACAACGCCCGACTCCACCGCCTGGCGCGCGAGGAACAGCGCGCTCGAGCCGGTGGCGCAGTTGTTGTTGACGTTGAACACCGGAATGCCGGTGAGACCCACGCCGTAGACCGCGGCCTGGCCGGCCGTGGAGTCGCCGTAGACGTAGCCGACATAGGCCTGCTGCACCTCGGCGTAATCCACACCGGCGTCTTCCAGTGCGAGCCGAGCCGCGCGCGCGCCCATCACGGTGTAGGGCTCGCTGGCGCCGGGCTTGGTGAAGGGAATCATGCCGACGCCGACGACGTGGACGGGGCGCTGCATTCGGGTCATCGGTACTTCCTTGCGTGGGTGGCGATGCGGCAGTGTGCGGCGCCGGGCATCGCGACTCAATCGCGGATCGGCCCAAAGTCATTGGCCGATCCGCTCAGCGGCACGCGCGTGGCGGCTGGCTACTGCGGCTTGAAGCCGATCTCGGCCAGCATCTTCCGCTCGCGCGCGAACTGCTCGCGCGCATAGGCGGCATAGGCCTCGCCGGTCATCAGGCCGGGCTGCATGTCGAACATGTCGAGCTGCTGCAGGTACTCCGGATCGGCGGCCGCCTTGCGGAACGCCTCGTGCAGCCGCTGGGCGATCTTCGGGTCGAGGTTCTTCGGCGCCACCAGGCCCACCGGCGACTGGATGACGATGTCGTAGCCCAGTTCCTTGACGGTGGGCACGTCGTATTTCTTCAGCCGCTGCTCGGTGAAGGTGGCGAGCAGCCGCACCTTGCCGCCCTTCACCTGCGCGCCGAAGCCGGGGTCGCCGTAGACGTCGAGGTGGCCGCCGATCAGCGCCTGGAAGCTTTCGCCGCCGCCCTTGAAGGGCACGACGTTGAACCGCGTGCCGGCCGCCTTGGCCAACTGCTCGGCCATGATGCGGTTGATGCTGATGGCGCCCACGTTGCCCCAGCTGATCACGCCCGGGCGCTTCTTCGCATCGGCCAGCAGCTCGGGCAGCGTCTTCCAGGGCGCGTCTGCCGCCACGGTGATGCCGGTGACCAGGCCCGCCAGCCCGATGACGTAGCTGAAGTCGCGCAGCGGGTCGAAGCTCACCTTCTGCACCAGCGGCGCGCGGATCACCGAGTTGTGCATGACGGCCAGCGTGTAGCCGTCGGCCTCTTGCGTGGCGAGGCCGGCCGTGCCGACCACGCCGCCCGCGCCCGGCTTGTGCATCAGCACCACCGGTTGGCCGAGATCCTGCGCCGCGGCGTTGGCGAGGGCGCGAAAGATGGGATCGAACGAGCCGCCGGCGGGGAACGGCAGCACCAGGGTGATGGGCTTGGAGGGGTAGGCCTCGGCAGCGGCCAGGCCCGGCAGGGCGGCCGTGGCAGCGAGCGCGGCCACGGCCATGCGGCGGGAAATGAGTGCGGTCATGTGTTGTCTCCTTGTTGTGATGGGTCGGCTTGTTCGCGAATCCCGAAGCCGTTCGTCGTGACCCTGCGACAAGCTCAGGACTAAAGGCAAGGCTTCGCCTTGTCGAAGGATCGGGCTGAGCCTGTCGAAGCGCCGGTTGTGCACCCTGGCACTTCGACAGGCTCAGTGCGAACGGTGATGAGGGATGGTTCTCTCCTTGGATTGCGGCCTCGTCTCAGAGCCGAAACTCCGCCCGCAACACGTTCTTGAGCACCTTGCCCGCCGCCGAAATCGGCAGCGCCGCGGCGAAGCGCACGCCGCGCGGGCACTTGTAGCCGGCCAGTCGGGCGCGGCAGGCGGCGCGCAGTTCCTCGGCCAGCGTGTCGCCGCCCGCATGGCCCGGCCGCAGCACGACCACCGCCTGCACCGCCTCGCCCCAGCGCGCATCGGGCACGCCGATCACCGCGGCCTGCGCCACCGCGGGGTGGCTGCGCAGCGCGGCCTCGACCTCGGCGCCGTAGACGTTCTCGCCGCCGCTGATGATCATGTCCTTGAGCCGGTCGGCGATGAAGAGGTAGCCCGCGGCGTCCATGCGCGCGCCGTCGCCGGTGCGCAGCCAGCCGTCGCGCAGCGCGGCCTGCGTGGCCTCGGGCTGGCGCCAGTAGCCCTGCATGACCATCGGCCCGCGCACGACCACCTCGCCCACCTCGCCGCGCGGCAGTTCGCGGCCGTGCTCGTCGATCACCTGCACCTCGGCGCCCAGGCCCGCGCGGCCGACGGAGTCGAGCCGGCCGCGCGCGCGGTTCTCGGGCCGGTGGTTGGCGGGCAGGTTGATGGTGACGGCGCCCGCGGTCTCGGTCATGCCGTAGGCCTGGAAGAACTCCGCGTCGGGCCAGGCGGCGAGCGCGCGGTCCAGCAGGTCGGGCGGCATCGGCGCCGCGCCAAAGGCGATGCGGGCGAGGCCCTGCAAGGGCTCCGGCCGGAAGCCCGGGTCGTCGAGCAAAGCCTGCAGCATGGTGGGCACCACGATGATGTCGCCGATGCCGTGCTGCTCGATCGCCTGCAATGCGGTGCCGGCGCGGAACTGCGGCATCGTGACCCACGCGCCGCCCACGATCATCTGCCCGATCAGCCGGCCGAGGCCGGCCACGTGGAACAGCGGCGCGACCAGCAGCGTCACCGAATCGGGCGAGTTGTTGAGCTCGGCGCCACGCGTCATCGAGGCCGTCCAGAAATTGGCGTGCGACAGCATCACGCCCTTGGCGCGCCCGGTCGTGCCGCCGGTGTAGAGGATGGCGGCAAGTGCATCGCCGCCGGTGCGCGAATCGGGCAGCGGCGCGAAGGCTGCAGCCTCGTGCGCGAAGGCCTCGAGCGTGCAGCGCGGCGTGGGCGCGCCGGCCGCCCACGCCGCGAAGGCCTCGTCGGCGAGCAGCAGCGCGGCGCCGCTGTCTTCGAGCGCATGCGCGATCTCCGCCTCGCTCCAGCGGGTGTTCAGCGGGCAGGCCACGGCGCCGCGCCACCAGCAGGCGAGCAGCGCCAGAACGAGCTGGTCGGTGTTGGGCGCGAGCAGGGCGACGCGGTCGCCGATGCCGATGCCGCGCGCGGCCATCGCTGCGGCCTGACGCGCCACCTCGCCGGCCAGTTCGTGGAAGCGATGCTCGCGCTGCACCCCTTCGCCGAGGTGCACGAGCGCTGTCTTGTGCGGATGGCGCTGCAGCGAGCGCTGCAGCCCCTGGGTGAGGTACACGGGTGTTGCAAGGACGCAGTGGAACGGTGCGGTCAGCTTAGGCAGGCCGCAACGCCGCTCCAATGGCCGGACCGGCCATTCCGATTGGCACAACCGGTCCGTGCGCACTGCGGTACTCGCCCGGCGCCACGCCGGTCCAGCCCTTGAAGGCGCGATGGAAGGTGCTCGCCTCGGAGAAGCCGAGCTGCGCGGCGATCTCGGCGAGCGTCATGTCCGGGCGCGCCAGCAGCTCGATCGCGGCGTCGCGCCGCAGGTCGTCCTTGAGCGCCTGGAAGCCCTGGCCCTCGTCACGCAGGCGGCGGCGCAAGGTCTGCGGCGTCATCGCCAGCAGGCGGCTCACCTCGTCGAGCGACAGCATCTCGCGCTGCAGGTGCGAGCGCAGCAGCCGGCGGATGCGCTCGGTGATGCTGGCCTGGTCGCGGTACTTGATCAGCAGGCTGGCCGGCACCTGGCGCAGGAACTCGCGCAGGCTCTGCTCGTTCTGCACCACCGGCAGGTCGAGCCAGCGCGCCTCGAAGCGAAAACCCGCCTGCGGGCGGCCGACGTCCAGCGGCACGAGGAAGAGGCGCACCGTGTCGGCCGGAATGCTGTGCGGCCCGCTCTTGTAGTCCACGCCGAGCAGCGGCACGCGCCGCGCCACCAGCCAGCACGCCAGCATGTAGCTGAAGAAGACGAAGGTGCGCTCCGCATAGTCGAGCGGTGCGTCGGGATCCTGGCGGCGTTCGTCCAGCCGCACGCGCGCCACGCCGCCTTCCACCTGCAGCCGCGGCACGAAATCGCCCACCAGGCCGTGGAAAAAACGAAAGCCGGTGCGCAACGCCGCGCCCAGCGTGTGGCTGTGGATGAGCAGCCGGCAGCACTGCGCGAAGCTGCCGATGGGCAAGCGGTCGCGGCACAGGCCCCACAGTTCGTCGCGCGTGGCGCCGCGCAGCGCGCTCAGCAACTGCGCGTACTGCGGCTGCGCGACGCGCGCCATCGGCGCGTCCAGCACGGCCGGCGTGATGCCGGCGCGTTCGAGCAGCGCGGCCACGTCCACGCCTTGCCGCCGCGCGCCCTGCAGCACGTTGTGCACATGCTCGATGGCGATGGTGTGGTGCGTCACCGCCATGCAACAGCACAGGGCCGGTCAGCGCGTGGCTTCGCGCACCATGTTGCGCGCGATGACGATCTGCTGGATCTGGCTGGTGCCCTCGTACAGGCGGAACAGCCGCGCGTCGCGGTAGAAGCGCTCGATGCCGTGCTCGGCGATGTAGCCCGAGCCGCCGAAGATCTGCACCGCGCGGTCGGCGACCCGGCCGCACATCTCGGAGGCGAAGAGCTTGCTGCACGAGGCTTCCGTGGACACGTCGTCGCCGTTGTCGCGCTTGCGCGCCGCGTCGAGCACCATGCAGCGCGCGGCATACACCTCCATCTTGCTGTCGGCGAGCATCGCCTGCACGAGCTGGAACTCGGCGATGGGCTGGCCGAACTGCTTGCGTTCCACGGCGTAGTTCAACGCATCGGTGAGCATGCGATCGGCCATGCCCACGCAGATGGCGGCGATGTGGATGCGGCCCTTCTCCAGCACCTTCATCGCGGTCTTGAAGCCTTTGCCTTCCTTGCCGCCGATGAGGTTGGCCGCGGGCACGCGCACGTTGTCGAAGATCACGTCGCAGGTGTGGGCGCCACGCTGGCCCATCTTCTTGTCGCGCTTGCCGAAACTGATGCCGGGGCTCTTGGCATCGACGATGAAGGCGGAGACGCCGCCCGAACCCTTGACCTTCGGGTCGGTGCGCGCCATCAGCGTGAACATGCCGGCATGCGGCGCGTTGGTGATGAAGCGCTTGGTGCCGTTGACGATGTAGTGGTCGCCCTCTTTGTCGGTTCCACGGACCGCGCTGGTGCGCAGCGAGCCGGCGTCCGAGCCGGCTTCGGGCTCGGTGAGCGCGAACGAGGCCATGATCTCGCCGGTGGCGAGCCGCGGCAGCCACTGCGCCTTCTGCTCTTCGGTGCCGTCCATCAGGATGCCCTGCGAGCCGATACCCACCGTGGTGCCGAAGATGGAGCGGAAGGCGGGCGAGGTCTTGCCCATCTCGATCATCGCGAGCGCCTCTTCCTCCATCGTCAGCTCGAGGCCGCCGTAGGCCTCGGGGATGGTCAGGCCGAAGAGGCCGAGTTCACGCATCTCGGCCACGATGGCCTCGGGAATCTCGTCGGTTTCGGCCACTTCGTGCTCGGCCGGCACGAGGCGCTCGCGCACGAAGCGGCTGATGCTGTCGAGCAGGGCGGTGAGGGTTTCTGGGTCGCGGATCATCGATCGGGTTCCTGGTTCTGTTTCGCTGGAGCGGGATTGTCGGCGCGTGCCAGCACCTCGTGCGCCTTGAGGATCACCGGCCGGTCGACCATGCGGCCGTCGAGCTGCACCGCGGCGCCGCCGGCCGCTTCGGCGGCCGCGACGACGCGGCGCGCCCATTCGATCTGCTGCGCGTCCGGCGCGAAGGCCTGGTGCACCGGCGCCACCTGCTTCGGATGGATGCACAGCTTGGCGCCGAAGCCGAGGCGCCGGGCGCGCTGGGCATCGGCGAGCAATGCGGGCGCGTCGTCGAGCGCGGTGCTCACGCCGTCGACCGGGGCGGCGAGGTTCGCCAGGCGCGAGACCAGCACGAGTTGCGAGCGGAAGTACAGCAGCTCCTCGCCCTCGCCTGCGTCTTCGGTTTCTATGCCGAGATCGAGCTGGAAGTCGATGCTGCCGAAGACGAGGCGCTGCACCCGCGGCACTTGGGCGATGGCCGCGGCCTGCTCGAAGCCGGCGGCGCTTTCGATCAGCGGCAGCAGCGCCACCTGCGGTCCCAGGCGCTGTGCGAGCGTCGTCATCTCGCCGGCGTCGTGTGCCTTGGGGCACATCACCGCATGGGGCGTCACGGCGGCGCAGGCGGCCACATCCGCGGCATGCTCGGCGCTGTCGCCGGCGTTGATGCGCACCACGATCTGCACCGGCCCCGAGCGCTCGCGCGCCGCCAGCCACGTCTGCACGGCCTCGCGCGCCGCCGCTTTGTCGGCCAGCGGCACGGCGTCTTCCAGATCGAGGATCACGGCATCGGCGCCCGCGGCCATTGCCTTGTCGAAACGCTCGGGCCGATTGCCGGGGACAAAGAGGTACGAGCGAGGCATGCGTTCCGTCATGGCAGCAGCCGGCCGATCCGCTCGCAATCGGCCAAGGCCCACACGCGTGCAATGGCTGCGCGCATCTCCGCTTCGGTGGCGCCGCCGCGATAGAGCGCGAGCTTGATCGCCTTGTGCTCCAGCTCGGCGCGGCTGAGCGTGTTGCCCGGGTCGCCCTTGGGTTCGTCCACACGCGCGTCGAGCGTGCGGCCGTCGCAGGTGTGCACCGTCACCTTGCCGATCCAGCGCTGCGGGTAGGCGGTGTCGACTTCCGGGTCGAGCTGCATCTCGGTCTTCTGGCGCACGGCCACCACGCGCGGGTCCTTGAAGTGTTCGTCGAACTCGGCCAGCCCCGCTTCGCCGAAGACCGCGATCAGCCCGAGCACCGTGCCCATGGAGAACTTGGCCTGGTGCACCGTCTGCGGATCGACGACGGGGCCGAGCACGTCAATGGCGCCCTGGTGCACCTGCGCCGTCACGCGTTGCAGTTGATCGGCGCGCAGGTCGTTGTGTCGCATGAGCTGCAGCAGGGCATCGGCCGCCGGGTGCGTGTGGCGACAGGAGGCGTGGAACTTGAAGGAGGTTTCGGCCAGCGTCCAGCGGGAGCCGAGGCGATCAGTCAGGCGCGCCGGGTCCGCATCGCTGGACATGCCCGCCGCCATGCCGCGCGTACCTTCGAGGATGCGCTGCGCGCCGGTGAAGCCGTGTTTGGCGAGGTAGGCCGCCATCAAGCCGTCGGCCGAAGCCTTGGCGGTGTGCAGTTGCTTGGAATCGGCCGCATCGCGCAGGAACTCCCACAAGCCACCCGATTGCGTGCCGGCCGAGCCGAAGGCGTGCAGCATCTGCGCCGCATCGAGCTTGAGCAAGCGCCCCACCGTTGCCGCGGATGCCAGCGTGCCAGCCGTGGCGGTGGTGTGAAAGACACGATAGTGCGAGCGGCCGAGGAATTCGCCCACGCGGATGCCGACCTCGTAGCCCGCGACCGCCGCGGTGAGCAGCTCACGGCCCGACGCGCCGATGGCTTGCGCCACCGCGAGCGCCGGCGGGAACACGACCGAGGCTGGATGAAACACCGAGCCGTTGTGCACGTCGTCCTGCTCGGCGAAATGCGAGGCGGCGCCGTTGACCATGGCGGCGAAGTACGGCGTGCTGCTGGTGCGTGAGATCAGCAACTCGCTCGCGCCTTCGGCCGGGCCCATGGATCGGGCGAAGGCCGCGATGGTTTCGACCGGGCGGGCGCTCTTGCCGGCGAGCGCCGAGCCCACCCAGTCGAGCATCAGGTCTTCCGCGCGGCGCACGACGGGCGCGGGGATGTCGGCGAACTGCAGGTTCGCGGCAAAGGTGGCGAGGGTCTGGCTGGGGTGATTCATTGAATGCTTTCAACAGCGGCGTTCGATACCTCAGGCGGGTAGCGGTTCGAGGCGGGCCCTTCGATACCTCAGGGCGAACGGATCTTTCAGAACGAGCGGGGCAGGCCGAGCACGTGTTCCGCCACGTAGCTCAGGATCAGATTGGTCGAAATCGGTGCGACCTGATACAGCCGCGTCTCGCGGAACTTGCGCTCCACGTCGTATTCGCAGGCGAAGCCGAAGCCGCCGTGGAACTGGATGGCCGCGTTGGCCGCTTCCCACGAGGCCTTGGCGGCGAGGTACTTGGCCATGTTGGCCTCGGCGCCGCAGGGCTGGTGGGCGTCGAACAGCTGGCAGGCCTTCCAGCGCATCAGGTTGGCGGCCTCGATTTCGATGTAGGCCTCGGCAATGGGGAACTGCACGCCCTGGTTCTGCCCGATGGGCCGGCCGAAGACCACGCGCTCGCTCACGTACTTGCTCACGCGATCGATGAACCAGTAGCCGTCGCCGATGCACTCGGCGGCGATCAGCGTACGTTCGGCATTCAGCCCGTCGAGGATGTACTTGAAGCCCTGCCCTTCCTGCCCGATCAGGTTCTCGGCCGGGATCTCGAGGTTCTCGAAGAACAGCTCGTTGGTCTCGTGGTTGACCATGTTGGGGATCGGCCGCACATCGAGCCCGTGGCCGATGGCTTCGCGCAGGTCGACCATGAAGATCGACATGCCTTCGGACTTCTTCTTCACCTCGGCCAGCGGCGTGGTGCGCGCCAGCAGGATCATGAAATCGGAGTGCTGGATGCGCGAGATCCACACCTTCTGGCCGTTGACGACGTAGCGATCGCCCTTCTTCACGGCCGTCGTCTTGATCTTGGTGGTGTCGGTGCCGGTGCTGGGCTCGGTCACGCCCATGGACTGCAGGCGCCATTCGCCGCTGGCGATCTTGGGCAGGTAGCGCTGCTTCTGCTCGGGCGAGCCGTGGCGCAGCAGGGTGCCCATGTTGTACATCTGGCCGTGGCAGGCGCCGGCGTTGCCGCCGCATCGGTTGATCTCTTCCATGATCACCGAGGCTTCCGCCAGGCCCAGGCCCGAGCCGCCGTACTCCTGCGGGATGAGCGCAGCCATCCAGCCGGCTTTCGTCAGCGCATCGACGAAGGCCTCGGGGTAGGCGCGCTCGGCGTCGGTCTTGCGGAAGTACTCGTCGGGGAACTCGGCGCACAGGGCGCGCACGGCGTCGCGGATGTCGTGGTACTTGTCGGGGGCGTTGGTGTGCATGTCAGTGGGTCTCGGCTTCGGCCTGCATGGCGAGATGGCCTTCGTGGTCGCGCGCCCAGAGGGTGGCGCGCCCGCCGTCGGTCTTGCCGCAGACGCTGAAGGGATGGATGTCGAAGAGCGGCCGCATGGCCTTGAAGCTGAAGCGGCGCACCGTGGCCTGCGGCTTCTCGCGGCGCAGCAGGTCGAGCAGCAGCGTCGCAATCAGTGGACCGTGCACCACCAGGCCCGGGTAGCCCTCCACGCTCGTCACGTAGGGCTGGTCGTAGTGGATGCGGTGGCCGTTGAAGGTGAGCGCCGAGTAGCGGAACAGCAGCACCGGATCGGGCACGATCTCGCGCTCGAAGGCGGCATCGCTGGGTGCGGCCTGCGGTGCGGCGGCTGGAGCGCCGGGCAGTGGCGGCTCGCGGTAGACGATGTCGTGCTCGTCGGTGATGGCGAGGCCTTGCGCGTTGGAAATCTCGTGCCGCACGGTCACGAACACCAGCGCACCGCTGCGGCCGTGCTTCACGTTCACGTCGGCAATGCGCGAGTGGCGCGTGATGGCCTCGCCCACGCGCAGCGGCTGATGGAACTGCAGCCGGCTTCCGGCCCACATGCGCCGCGGCAGCGGCACGGGCGGCAGGAAGCCGCCGCGCTTGGGGTGGCCGTCCGGCCCGAGTTCGGCCGCACGTACCGCGGGGTTGAAGAACATCCAATGCCAGGGCGGCGGCAGCGGAGCGCCAGGCGGCGGCAGCGGGTCGTCGCGGTCGAGCGTTGCCGCGAGAGCCGCTACGGCCTGCGCGCTGACCACGTCGTGCGCGCTGTCGGTGCGGCCGATCCAGTCGCGCAGGTGGTCGAGTGACGTGCTACTCGTCATGTGCGTCCTTCATCCGTCCGACACCCCACCCGTTCGCACTGAGGTATCGAAGTGCGCGTGGGGCTTCGATACCTCAGCCCGAACGGAGACAAGGTGGTCACAACACGTCCCCCGTCCCCAGGATTGCCGTCGCCTGGCTCGACAGCGTGCCGCCGTTGCCGTGTGCCAGCGCGGTCTTCACGCCTTGCACCTGCCGATCGCCAGCCTCGCCGCGCAACTGCCGCACGGCCTCGATCAACGCAAAGATGCCGTACATGCCCGGATGCACACACGACAGCCCGCCGCCGTTGGTGTTGACCGGCAGCCGCCCGCCCGGCGCGATGCCGCCGTCCACAACGAACCCGCCGGCCTCGCCCTTGGGGCAGAAGCCGAGGTCTTCGAGAAAGAGCAGCGTGTTGATGGTGAAGGCGTCATACAGCTCGACCACGCCGATGTCCTTCGGCGCGAGCCCGGCCATCGCGAAGGCCTCGGCGCCGGATTGCCGCGCCGCGGTCACCGTCAGATCGTGCATGGCCGAGATCTGCCGGTTCCACACCGCCGTCGCATTGCCCAGCACGTAGACGGGCGGGCGCGGCAGGTCGCGGGCACGTTCGGCGCGCACCAGCACGATCGCGCCGCCGCCGTCGCTCACCAGGCAGCAGTCGCGCACCGACAGCGGGTCCGAGACCATGCGCGCGGCCAGCACGTCGTCGATGCTCAAGGGATCACGGCTGAAGGCCTCGGGGTTGAGCTGCGCCCACCGGCGGGCAGCAACGGCCACCTCGGCCAGATGCCGCCGCGTGGTGCCGTACTGGTGCATGTGGCGCGAGGCCGCGAGCGCGTAGGCCGTCACCGGCAGCATCGGCTCGTAGGGATGCTCGTAGGGCTGCGGGTCGAGAAAGCGCCGCGACGCCACGACCTCCTTGCGCCCGAACGCGGCCGAGCGCTGCGCGCTGCCGTAGCACACCAGCACCGCCTGGCATTGACCGGCTTCCAGCGCCATCACCGCCGGCAGCAGGTGGGCGATGAAGCTGGAGCCGCCGAGCATGGTGCCGTCCACGTAGCGCGGGTTGAGGCCCAGGTGTTCGATCACCGGCATCGGCCACATGGTGGCGCTGACGCTGCAGGTGGCGATGCCGTCGATGTCGCGCATCGTGAGGCCCGCGTCGGCCACGGCGGCATGTGCAGCGCGGGCGAGCAGCGACATGTCGCTGGAGCCGGGCGTCTCACCGCAGCCGTAGGTGGCGGCGCCGACGATGGCGGCCTTGCCCCGCAGCGATCGAAGCTCACTCATCGTGCGCCCTCCCCGCCCAGCGCGTCGAAGACCACGAGTCCGCGGCCTTCCTTGATCTGCACCCGCGCCTTGACCCGCTGGCCGATATGCGCAGGCACCGCACCCTCGACCCGACTCATCAGCCGCACACCTTCGTCCAGGTCGATGAGCGACACGTTGAGGTCGCCACCGGCCTCCGGCTTGCGCCGCACGGTGGTCACGGCGTAGACGGTCCCCAGCCCCGACGGCGCCTCCCACACGAGCGGCGCGGCGCCGCAATGCGGGCACAGCTCGCGCGGATGGAATACCGCGCGCTTGCAGGCGCCGCAGCGCTGGATGAGAAAGCGGCCGTCGTCGAGCGCGGCCTGGTACTGCGCGTCGACGGGCAGCGGAAGTTCGTTCGTCATCAGGTTCTTCGTCATTCGGGAACGGTCGTGGAATCAGTCAAAAACCCGCTCGTCCTGAGGTATCGAAGCCTCTGCGGCGTGCATACGGCCCTTCGATAACTCAGGGCGAACGGGATGGTGGTGAGCGCGGATCACACCATGCCGGCCGCATGCCAGCCGGTGATCTGTTCAGCGTCGAAGCCGAGTTCGCCCAGCACCGCGTCGGTGTGCTGGCCCAGCGCCGGCACGCCGTCCATGCGCGGCGTGAAGCCGCTGTGTCGTCCCGGCGGGTACAGCGCCGGCACCGGGCCGGCAGGTGTGTCGATCTCGGTCCAGCGCTCGCGCGCCTTGAGCTGCGGGTGCTGCCACAGATCGGCGGTGGTGTTCACGCGCGCGGTGGCGATCTGCGCGCGCTCCAGCCTCGCCTCGGCCTCGTCGCGCGTCAGCGTCGCGAAGCACTCGGCGATCTGCGCATCGAGCGCGGCGCGGTTCGTCGTGCGCAGCGTGTTGTTGGCAAAGCGCGGGTCGTCGGCGAGCGCCGCGTCCTGCAGCACCTCGGCGCAGAAGCGCTTCCATTCGCGCTCGTTCTGCACGCCCATCATCACCGTCAGGCCGTCGCCGGCGGTGAAGGGGCCGTAGGGCACGACGCTCGGATGGAAGGCGCCGGTGCGCGGTGCGGGCTCACCGCCGCCGAAGGTGTAGTACATCGGGTTGCCCATCCATTCGGTGAGCGACTCCAGCATCGACACGTCCACATGCGAGCCGCGGCCCGTGCGCTCGCGCAGCAGCAGCGCGGCCAGCACGCTGGAATAGGCGTACATGCCGGCGCTCACGTCGGCGGCCGAGAAGCCGGTGCGCGCCATGGCGTCCGGCGTGCCGGTGGCGTTCAGCAGGCCGGCTTCGGCCTGCACCATCAGGTCGTAGGCCTTCTTGTCGCGGTACGGGCCGTCGTCGCCATAGCCCGAGATGTCGCACACGACGAGCCGCGGGTGCTTGGCATGCAGCGCCTCGAACGACAGCCCGAGCCGCGCCGCCGCACCGGGCGCGAGGTTCTGCACGATGACGTCGGTGCGGGCGACGAGGCGTTCGAGCACCGGCGCCGCATCGGCATGCTTCAGGTCCAGCGTCAGGCTTTCCTTGGAGCGGTTGGCCCACACGAAGTACGACGACAGGCCGTTCACCCGCTGGTCGTAGCCGCGGGCGAAATCGCCCACGCCCGGCCGCTCGATCTTGATGATGCGCGCGCCCAGGTCGGCCAGGTGGCGGGTGCAGACCGGGGCCGCCACGGCATGTTCGAGCGCGAGGATGGTGATGCCGTCGAGGGGTCGCATGGGGCTGGTTCGTGAAGTTCAAGCGCAAGCATGCCGCGGACCGTCGCCGGGCGCTATTTGCGATTGCGAAAGAGGGCGTTCGCAGGAGGGATCCGGGCTTGGCGCGCTCAGCCGCACAGCGCCAGCAACTCCCGCTTCAGCACCTTCCCGCTCTGCGTCATCGGAAAGCCCTGCACCGTGCGCACCTGCGCCGGCCGCTTGTAGGGCGCGAGGTGCTCGCGCAGATGGGCCTGCAGCGCAGCTTCGTCCAGCACCTCACCCGCACGCAGTTCGACGAAGGCGAGGATGGCTTCGTTGCCGTCGGCCTCCGGCCGGCCGACCACCGCCGAGCGCTGCACCGCCGCGAAGGCATTGAGCACGGCCTCCACCTCGGCCGGGTACACGTTGAAGCCCGAGCGCACGATCATTTCCTTGAGCCGGCCGACGACGAAGAGCGCGCCGTCGGGCGCCATCTCGCCGAGGTCGCCGCTCGCGTACCAGCCGCCTTCGCGCATGACCTGCGCGGTGGCCGTCTCGTCGCGGAAGTAGCCCGGCATGAGGCCGCGGCCGCGCATCCAGATCTCGCCGCGCTCGCCGGGCGGCAGGTCGCGCCCTTGCGCGTCGACGATGCGCAACGCCCCACCCTCGACGCGGTAGCCGGCCGAGGTGTCGTCGCGCGGCACGTTCATCGGCGTGATGGCCACCGAGCCGGCGTATTCCGACAACCCGTAGCCGTGGTGCAGCGGCAGGCCGAAGCAGCGCTCCACCCGCTGCTTGAGCGCCATGTCCAGCGGGCCGGCGCCGGTGTAGAGGTAGCGCAGCTGCGGCGCGGGCGGCGGCACGGCGATGCCGTGCTCGTCGATGTGCGCGAGCAGCCGCGAGAACAGCGTGGGCGGCCCCTGCAGGTTGGAGACGCGGTGATGCGCCAGCGCGTCCATCATGTCGGCCGGGTCGAACTGGCTGCGCATCACGAGGCTGGCGCCCGCATGCAGCGAGGCGAGCAGCACGGTGCCGAGGCCAAAGATGTGCGTCATCGGCAGGTAGGCGTAGCTGCGGTCCTCAGGCCCGAGCCCGCGCGACAGCGCCGAGATGCGGGCGAAGTGCAGCACGCCGTCGTGCGTGAGCATCACGCCCTTGGGCGTGCCGCTGGTGCCGGAGGTGAAGATCACCGCGGCCACGCGCTCGGCGAGTTCGCCTTCCTGTGGCGTGGCCTCGATGCGCACGGCGCTGCGTTCCATGCCCCGCAGCGCCGACGGCTGCGCCGCGTGGCGGCGGGCGTGGGCGGCCGCAGCATCCGACGCAGCGGACGTGAAATACACAAGCCGCGGATCGGCCTTGGCGATGAAGCCCGCCACCTCGCCCGGCGCCATGCGCGCATTCACGCCGCACGACCAGGCGCCCACGCGGCTGCACGCCAGGATGAGCGCCGCGTGCTCGGGGCAGTTCTCCGCCACGATGAGCACGCGGTCGCCGAGGTCCACGCCTTCGGCGCGCAGTTCGGCTTCGGCGATGTCCACCCGCCGGCCGAGCGCGGCGAAGTCCAGCGCTTCGTTCACACCATGCAGGAAGACTCGTTCCGGACAGCGCCGCAGCCAGTCGTCGAAGGGCTCGTGCAGCCGCGCCGGCTCGCCGATGCGCGCGCGGCCGGAACCGCCCCCGCTCGTGCTCACTGCTGCGGCAAGTTCTTGGTGACGGCGCTCCACATCGTGCGCTCCTTGGCGGCGCGCTCGGCCAGCACCTTGGGTGCGCCCAGCCACAGCTCGTAGCCCTGGTCGACGAGCAGCTTGTTGAGCTCGGGCTGCTTCAGCGCCTTGTTGATGGCCTGGTTGTAGCGGGCCACCAGCTCGGCCGGCATGTGGGCCGGGCCGTAGACGCCGTACCAGCCGCCCACGTCGAAGCCGGGCACGCCGGCCTCGGCCATCGTCGGCGTGTCGGGCAGCGAGGGGTTGCGCTCGGGCGAGGTCACGGCCATCGCGTGAACGCGGCCGCCGGCGACATAGTTGCGCGCGGTGCTGACGATGTCGAACATCATCGTCAATTGGCCGCCGATCACGTCGGTCATCGCCGGCGCATTGCCCTTGTAGGGAATGTGCGTGAGCTTCATGTCGGTCTTCAGCGCGAAGAGTTCGCCACTCAGGTGGTTGGAAGCGCCGATGCCGGCCGAGCCGTAGGTCACCTTGCCCGGGTTCTCTTTCGCGTAGGCCATCAGTTCGCGCAGGTTCTTGAACGGCAGGTCCTTGTTGACGACCAGCAGGTTGTAGTAACTCAGCACCGGCGACAGCGGCGTGAGGTCCTTCACCGTGTCGAAGGGCATCTTCTTCATGACGCTCGGGCTGATCGTCATGGTCGGGCTGGCCGCGAACCACAGCGTGTGGCCGTCCGGTGCCGCCTTGGCCACCGTGTCGCCGGCAATCGTCGCGTTGGCGCCCGGCTTGTTCTCGACGATCACCTGCAGGCCCAGCTCTTTCGAGAGCACCGGGGCGATCTGGCGCGCCGCCGCGTCCACCGGGCCGCCGGCGCTGTAGCCGACGATGAGGCGCACCGGTTGGGTGCTCTGTGCAAACGCCGGCGCAGTGCCGAGCAGCAAGGCGCCGAATGCGACAGCGCCGCGCCGGGTGAGTCGGAAAGCGGTCATGGGGGTCTCCTGTGGGTTCGAGTGCGTGTCATGCCACGGCGCACGGCGCTTGGGCAAGCAGGCGCAGCTTCGTCGCCGCGAGCCGCCGGCGCAATTCGAATTTCTGGAAGCGGGGCTTCCGTTCAGCCGAAGAGGGGTTTGCCCGCGGTGCCCGGCGCGCGGGTTCGGCCGTCAGGCAAGCGGCCACAATCGGCGGCTCGGCGCCACTGGCCGGCGCCCCGGTGGAAGACCATGCATTTCGATCTGTTCGACCTTCGGTTGTTCGTCTTCGTCGCCGAGGAAAACAACCTGCGCCGCGGCGCCGAGCGTGCCTGCATCTCGCTCGCGGCGGCGAGCACGCGCATCAAGCAGCTCGAAGAGAACATGGGCGCCAAGATGCTCTACCGCAAGGCGCATGGCGTGGAGCTGACGCCCGCCGGCGAGGCACTGCTGCACCACGCGCGGCGCGTGCTGCAGCAGGTGGAACACCTGAAGTGCGACCTGCGCGACTACGCCGCCGGCGTGAAAGGCCATGTGCGGCTGCTGGCCAACACCACCTCCATCACCAGCGCCTACCTGCCGTCGGCCCTGGCCAGTTTTCTCGCACAGCAGCCGGACGTGAGCATCGACCTGCACGAACGCCTGAGCCAGGACATCGTGATCGCCATCAACGAGGCGCAGGCCGACATCGGCATCGTCGCCGGGGATGTGGACACCGAAGGGCTGGAGGTGCGGCGCTTCGCGAGCGACGAACTCGTCGTCGTGGTGCCCGCGGGCCACCGCCTCGCGGGCGCCACGCAGACCACCTTCCTCGACACGCTCGACGAATCGCATGTTTCGCTGCCGGACGGCAGCGCGCTCGCCAACTTTCTGCCGCCCATCGCCCGGTCCATCGGCCGGCAGCTCGGTTTTCGGGTGCAGGTGGGCAGCTTCGAGGCGATCTGCCTGCTGGTGGAAGCGGGCGTCGGCATCGGCGTGATCCCGCGCTCGTCGGCGCTGCGGCATGCGCGCACGATGAAGATCCGGCTGGTGGCGCTGACCGATCCCTGGGCCACGCGCGAGATGAAGATCGTCAACCGCGCGGGCATTGCCATGCCCAAGCTGTCGATGGAATTGGTGCGGCACCTCGAGAACTACGAGGCAGCGCAGGACCGCAGCGAAACGCCGGCTGCACAGGCGCCATCAGCCTGAAGCCCTGGGGCGGCAGCAGCACCCTCGCGAAAGCGCAGGCTCTGCGGCGCGTCGGGCTACGGACGACCCCGCCCGGTGTCCTGGTCGGCAAGCGCCTCGCACAGGCGGGAGGCGGCGACGGACAGTCCGTCCCTGCGCATCGCCAACGAAACCATGAGCCGCCGCCGCGCACGTTCGTTCGACAAGGAGACGAAGCGGATCTGCTCGTTGGTCGTCATCGCCGCCACGCCGGGCACGAGAGCCACGCCAAGGCCGCTGCCCACCAGGCCGATCACCGTCTGGATCTGCGTCGCATCCTGGGTGACCCGCGGCGTGAAGCCGGCGTCGCGGCAGGCCTGCAGCACGATCGAGCGCAGACCGGGCACGTGCGTCTTCGAGAACATGACGAAGGACTCGTCACGCAACGATGACAGCGCAATGCGCTTGCGCGCGGCCAACGCGTGCGTGCGTGGCAGCACGGCGATCAGGTCGTCTGCCTCGACGTCGATCAGGTCCATGTCACCGATGTCGTCCACCGGCGTGCGGACCGCGCCCACGTCGAGCCGCCCGTCACGCAGCATCGACAGGATGCTGACCGTCGTGCCCTCCACCAGTTCGAGGCGCACGCCGGGATGGCGGGCCAGAAACCGCGGCAGCTTGCGCGGCAACAGCCGGTACGAAGCCGAGCCGACGAAGCCCAGCCGCACCGTGCCCCACTCGCCGAGCGCCACCATGCGCGCGATCTGCCGCGCCTGCTCGGCATGCGCCAGGCTGCGCCGTGCCTCGACAAGAAAGGCCTCGCCCGCGTTGGTGAGCACGACGCCGCGCGGCGTGCGGTGAAACAACGAGACGCCGAGCGCGTCTTCCAGCTTGCGGATCGAGACCGACAGCGCCGGCTGGGCGATGAATGCCTGTTCGGCCGCCCGGCGAAAGCTGCCGGCTTCGGCAATCGCCACGAAATGGCCCAACTGGCGAAGTTCGAAGTTCGGCATGGGGTTTGTACCGAAACGGTATCGATGAAATCGATCGCTGGATGCTAACAAGATATTGGATCGGCATCGGTCTTGTTTCTAGCATCCGCGCACACGGCCGATGTCCATCGGCGCCACACCACCCACAGGAGACCGCCATGAAACTGCTCGCTTCGGCACTTGCAATCGCCGCCTCGCTCTGTGCCACCAGCGCCGCTGCGCAGGCGAGCGAGACGCCGGTGAAGATCGGCGTGCTCTCCGACATGAGTTCGCTCTACTCCAGCATCGGCGGCAAGGGGCTGGTCGATGCGGCGCGCATGGCGATCGAAGACTTCGGCGGCTCGGTGCTCGGCAAGCCGATCGAGCTGCTGGCCGTGGACACCCAGAACAAGCCCGACGTCGCCTCGGCCAAGGCGCGCGAATGGTTCGACGTCGAGCACGTGGACATGGTCACCGACCTGCCGACTTCGGCCATCGCGTTGGCCGTGTCCAAGATCGGCGAGGACAAGAAGAAGATCGTCATGGTCACGAGCGCCGCGAGTTCCGACCTCACCGGCAAGGCCTGCTCGCCCTACACCGTGCACTGGACGTACGACACCTACGCCCTGTCGCGCGGCACGGCCGCGGCGGTGCTGAAGTCGGGCGGCGACAGCTGGTACTTCATCTCGGCCGATTACGCGTTCGGCGAGGCGCTCGAGCGCGATGCGACAGAGGTCATCGTGCAAGGCGGCGGCAAGGTGCTCGGCACCTCGCGCCATCCATTGAACGCCTCCGACTTCAGCTCCTTCATCCTGAAGGCGCAGAGTTCCAAGGCCAAGATCATCGGCCTGGCCAACGGCGGCGGCGACACCGTCAACGCCATCAAGCAGGCCAACGAATTCGGCCTGGGCCGCAGCGGCCAGAAGGTGGCCGCCCTGCTCGCCTTCCTGACGGACATCAAGTCGATCGGGCTGCAACAGGCGCAAGGCCTGCTGCTGACCGAGGCCTTCTACTGGGACCAGACCGACAAGACGCGCCAATGGTCCGAGCGCTTTCACAAGCGCAACGGCACCATGCCCACCATGACGCAGGCCGGCACCTACGGCGCCGTCACGCACTACCTCAAGGCCGTGAAGGCGCTGGGCAGCAAGGATTCGGACAAGGTCATGGCGCACATGCGCGCGACGCCGATCAACGACTTCATGACGGCCGACGGCAAGCTGCGCATCGACGGGCGCGTGGTGCGGGACATGCACCTGTACCAGGTGAAGACACCGGCCGAATCCAAGGGCGAATGGGACCTGTACAAGACCGTGGCGACGACGCCCGGCGACGTTGCCTTCCGCCCGCTGGACAAGGGCGGTTGCCGGCTCGTGAAGTGATGCGGCGATTCGAACCACGCAAGGGCTCGCCATGATCAGCTACGAAGTCCAGTCCTTTGGCGCGCCGCTGGTGCGCCACGAAAAGCCGACGCCCAAGCCGCAGGGCGGCGAAGTGCTGCTGCGCGTGCTGGCCGCCGGCGTGTGCCACACCGACATCCACACCTGGCAGGGCTGGTACGACCTGGGCGGTGGAAAGCGCCTGAACATGGCCGAGCGCGGCATCACCTTGCCGCTCACGCTGGGGCACGAGATCGTCGGCGAGGTGGTGGCGGCCGGACCCGAAGCCACGGGCGCCATGCCCGGCCAGCGGCGCCTGGTCTACCCGTGGATCGGCTGCGGCGCCTGCAAGGTCTGCCGCCGCGGCCAGGAACAGCTGTGCCCCACGCCGCGCTTCCTCGGCATCTTTCGCGCGGGCGGCTACAGCGACCACGTGCTGGTGCCCGATGCGCGCTACCTCATCGACATCGGCGACCTGCGGCCGGAACAGGCGGCGCCGTATGCCTGCTCCGGCCTCACCACCTTCAGCGCGATCCGCAAGATCGACCCGGCGGTGCTGCGAGAAGAGCGCATCGTCGTCTTCGGTGCAGGCGGGGTCGGGCTCATGTGCCTGTCGCTGCTGAACGCATTGGGCAGCGCCGGTGTGGTGGTGATCGAGCCGAACGCCGTGCGGCGAGAGGCTGCGCTTGCCGGCGGGGCCGTCGCCGTGTTCGACCCCGAGGCGCCCGACCTGGTCGCCGAGGTGCGCGCCGCGCTGGGCGGCAGCGCCTGGGCGGTGGTCGACTGCGTCGGCGCCGCCTCCACCGTGCGCTGCGGGCTGGAGCTGCTCGTCAAGGGCGGTCAGTTGATCCTGATCGGCCTGTTTGGCGGCGAGATCAGCCTGAGCGTTCCCACCGTGCCGATCCGCGCGATCAGCATCGAAGGCTCCTACGTGGGGCGCCTGGACGAGTTGCACGAGTTGATGGCGCTGGTGGCCAGCGGCTGCGTCAAGCCCATTCCCACGCGGTGCTGCAGCCTCGACCACGCCGCGGAGGCATTGCACGCGCTCGAGATGGGCCAGGTGACGGGGCGGCTGGTGTTGCAGCCGGGGTCGTGAGCTTGAGAACCCGCGCGCGGGCCTTCAAGCGGGGCGATTCTGCGGATAGTTGTCCACGCCTGCCTGAATCGGCGTCCAGGCGCTCGCGCTTTGCGTCCACAGGTTGGCAACGACGGCCCCGTGCGGCCGATCGAGCGTGCCGACCTTGAGCACCAGCCAATCAGGCACGTGATCGCGGCGCGAATAGATGGGCGATCCGCAATCGCCGCAGAAGGCGCGATGCAGCGTGTGGCCGCTGTCCACCTGTTGGCTGAACAGACGCGGCGTTCCGCGGCTGAACGTCAACGCGGCCGCGGGCACCACCACGTTGGCGCTGGCACCGGCGCCGGTGGCCTTCTGGCAGTTGCGGCAGTGGCACATCAGGATCCGCTCGACCGGCGCCGCCACCTCATAGCGAATGGCGCCGCACAGGCACCCACCCTTCTCGATCGTCTGCTCTTGCATCGCTGCTCCGCTTGGCTGTTGCACAACTGTTGTCCGACAAACGCCGCCGGAAGGCGGTAGAAGATCAATCACAGGTTCAAGACAATGCCGCAAATGGACATTACCAACCTGTTCGCACTGGGTACCCGCGTGGGCGACAAGCTGGTGACGCGGGGCGAGACGATCGCTGTCGCCGAGTCGTCGGCAGGCGGGCTGATCTCGGCCGCCTTGCTGTCACGTCCCGGCGCTTCGGTGTACTACTTCGGCGGTGCTGTGTTGTACACGCGCCGTTCATTCCGGCTCCTGACCGGCCTGACATCCGACGACACCGTCGGCATGCGTTCGTCGAGCCTGCCCTATGCGCAGTTGCTGGCGCGACATCAGCGAACACGGTTTCGCACGAGCTGGGGCTTGGCGGAAACAGGCGCCGCCGGGCCGACCGGCAACACCTACGGCGACCCGGCCGGACACACGTGCCTGGCAGTCGATGGCCAAGTGAATCACGAGCGCGTGCTGCGCACTGGCCACGGCGATCGAGCACCCAACATGATCACGTTTGCAATGGCCGCACTCGAGCTGTTGGACGAAGCGATCGATGCTGCTTTGCGGGGCTAGCGGCTCGATGATGGCACCGCCGCAAGGGGCTTGCGTCCGTCGCCTTTTGACAAGCTGCGGCGTGCTCACTACGCTGCAGCGCAGCAGCTGCTTGGCGCCTGGTTCGGGCACCTGCGTGAACAAGGAGTTTGCCAATGCGGCGCCTGGTGGATCGTCTGATCGACGAGCATCGCGACCTCAGTCGCCTGGTTGCGTTGCTGGAGCGCCAGCCTTCGCTGGATGCGGATGCGCTGGCACCGAACATCGGCCTGGTGGTGGATGCACTGTTCTACCTGACGCGATTTCCGGACGTGACCCACCATCCGCTGGAAGACCGCATCACCGAGCGCCTCTTGGCGCGCAACGCACTGGACGCTGACATCGGCCAGGAGATCGAAGCGCAGCACGTGCGCATTGCGCGAGAAGGCGCCGCACTCTTGCGAGATCTGGAGGGTGCGCTGCGCGAGGAATCGATGTCGCCCACCCTGGTCGCCGCGAACACCCGTCTGTATGCAGAGCGGCTTCGCCACAACATGGTCTTTGAAGAACTGACCCTGTTTCCAGCCGCGATGCGCCATCTCGACGAGGACGACTGGCTCGCCATCGAACCGGCGTTGCGCGACATTCCGCCAGACCCGCTGTTCAGGGCAGACCAGGTCGAATCGCGTTTCGCACAACTGCACCGGGCCATCGTCCTGGAGGCGGGCTGCGGGTGCGACGATGGCGCAGCTTGATCCGGCGATGACCCGTTCCACCCGGCCAGCGCCCCGCTTCCTCGCGCTGTGGCAGATCCGGTTTCCGATCGGCGCCATCGCATCGATCGGACACCGCCTGTCCGGCATCGCGCTGCTGGTCGCGCTGCCCTTGCTCGCACTCGGGCTGGATCGTTCCTTGCGCAGCCGAGACGACTACGACGCCCTGCTCGCTGGAGCGCATTCGCCGTGGATGGCGCCGGTCGTGTTCGTGGCACTCTGGGCCGCTTGCTATCACGTGCTCGCCGGCGTGCGGCATCTGCTGATGGATGTGGGCGCCGGCTGGAAGTTGCCGCAGGCGCGCACGAGCGCATGGGGCGCGATCGTGGCCGCGCCGGTGCTGGCCGGCATGCTGACGCTGTGGTGGTTCGCATGAGGCTTTTCGCCGGCCAATCAGCCTGGGTGCTGCAGCGCCTGAGCGCCGTGGTCGTGCTGATCGTTCTGGCGGTCGGCGCAGCGAGCCTGATGCTCGGCGCGCCCGGCTTCGACGGCTGGCGCGCACTCGCGACAAGCCCGCACGGCGCGGTCGTGATCGTCATCGGCTTTCTCGCGCTGTGTCTGCACGGCTGGATCGGCGCACGCGACGTGGTGCTCGACTACGTGCATGCCCCCGCGTTCCGCCTCGCGCTTCTCGCACTGATCGGCACACTGCTCGTGGGTGTGCTGATTCGTGTTGTCCTCACGCTGGCGGCTGCGTTCGCGGCCAGCGCCTGACAACGGGAAACTGCATGAAATTCCGCGTCTACCGCTTCGATCCCGACGCTGACGAGCGCCCGCGCATGCAGGACTTCGACTACACGCCGGCCCATGATGAGCGCATGCTGCTCGACGCGCTGATGCAGTTGAAGCGCATCGACCCCAGTCTGTCGTTTCGCCGCTCCTGCCGTGAAGGCGTGTGCGGCTCCGACGCGATGAACATCAACGGGCGCAACGGCCTGGCCTGCGTGCATCCGCTGAAGTCGCTGCAGGAACCCGTCGTGCTCAAGCCGCTGCCGGGCTTTCCGGTGCTGCGCGACCTGATCGTGGACATGACGCAGTTCTTCGCGCACTACCACGCCATCAAGCCCTACCTGATCAACGACGAGCCGCCGCCCGAGCGCGAACGGCTTCAGACGCCGGAACAGCGAGAGCAGCTCAACGGGCTGTACGAATGCATCCTGTGCGCCTGCTGCAGTGGCTTCTGCCCGTCGTACTGGTGGAACCCCGACAAGTTCATCGGCCCGGCGGGCCTGCTGCAGGCCTACCGCTTCATCACCGACAGCCGAGACCAGGCGACGGGCGAGCGGCTCGAGTTCCTCGATGATGTCTACCGCCTGTACCGCTGCCGCACGATCATGAACTGCACCGAGGTCTGCCCCAAGGGCTTGAGCCCCTCGCACGCCATCGAGCAGATCCGCAAGGTCATGGTGCGCAGTTCTTCATAGAGCGAGTCTTCCGCGCCTTCGGCCGGGCGGCCCCGGCACGTAAGATCGTTGTTCGACGCGCCGCCACAAGACACTGCATGGACTACCCCGGTAACCTGTTCGTCGTCGCCGCACCGAGCGGCGCCGGCAAGTCGAGCCTCGTCACCTCGCTGCTCGAGCTTGACTCGCACCTCGTGGTCTCGATCTCGCACACCACGCGTGCGCCGCGCGGCCAGGAGCAGGAAGGACGCGAGTACTACTTCATCGACGAGGCACGCTTTCGCTCGATGATCGACGCCGGCGATTTCGTCGAGTGGGCCGAGGTGCACGGCAATCTCTACGGCACCTCGCGCGCCGCCATCGAGCAGCGCCTGGCCAACGGCCACGACATGGTGCTCGAGATCGACTGGCAGGGCGCGCTGCAGATCAAGAAGCTGTTCCCCGCGGCCGTGCTGATCTTCGTGCTGCCGCCGAGCTGGGATGAACTGGCCCAGCGCCTCACCCGCCGCGGCGAAGACCGGCCCGAGGTGATCGAGCAGCGCCTGGTCAACGCGCGGCACGAGGTGGCGCAGGCCCGGCACTTCGACTTCGTTATAATCAACGCCCTGTTCGAGACCGCCGTTTTCGATCTGAAAACCGTGGTTCACTCCCAGCGACTCAAATATGCGGCCCAGCTTCGCGCGAAGCCGGCGGTCTTCAAGGCGCTGGACCTGAGTTAGACCCACAGCTCGACCCCCACACTCCCTGGAGCACGCCGCATGGCCCGCATCACCGTCGAAGACTGCCTGCAGAAGATCCCGAACCGCTTTCAGCTGGTTCTCGCAGCCACCTACCGTGCGCGCATGCTGAGCCAGGGCCACGCGCCGAAGGTCGAGACGAAGAACAAGCCCGGCGTCACCGCGCTGCGCGAAATTGCCGCCGGCGAGATCGGCATCGAGATGCTGCGCAAGGTTCCGGTCTGATCGACCTGTGCCCTGCTCCACCGAAACGGCCCCTCGCGGGCCGTTTGCACTTGCGGCCCTCTTTCAGGGCCGTTCTTCATTTGTGGGCAGCGCCCGTCCGTTCTGCGGCCAGCCGTGATCGCGGTTAAATTGACAGCATGCCGCCACGTTCGTCAGGTGCCGTGAAAGAGCCGAGCGCAAGCCGTCCCGCGCGTGCGGCCCCGCGCGCTCGCGAGGCCGCACCGCCGACCGACGCCGCGGCGGCCTCGTTCGCGGCACTCACGCACAAGCTCGATTACCTCGACGCCGCCGACATCAAGCGCGTGCGCGAGGCCTACCGCTTCGCCGACGAGGCGCACCTCGGCCAGTTCCGCGCCAGCGGCGAGCCCTACATCACGCACCCGATCGCGGTCGCTGGCCTGTGCGCCGACTGGAAGCTGGACGCGCAGGCCATCATGGCCGCGCTGATGCACGACGCGATGGAGGACTGCGGCGTCACCAAGGTCGAGCTGATCGAGAAGTTCGGCGCGCCCACGGCCGATCTGGTCGACGGCCTCACCAAGCTCGACAAGCTGCAGTTCTCGACGCGCGAAGAATCGCAGGCCGAGTCCTTCCGCAAGATGCTTCTTGCGATGGCGCGCGACGTGCGCGTGATCCTCGTCAAGCTCGCCGACCGCCTGCACAACATGCGCACCATGAACGCGGTGGCCGAGGACAAGCGCCACCGCATCGCGCGCGAGACGCTCGACATCTACGCGCCCATCGCGCATCGGCTCGGGCTGAACCAGACCTATCGCGAACTGCAGGAACTGTCGTTCGAGTACCTGAAACCCTGGCGCCAGGCCGCGCTGTCGAAAGCGGTGAAGCGTGCGCGCGGCTACCGGCGCGACATCGTCGACCGCGTGCACAAGGACGTGGAGAAGGCCTTCGACCAGGCCAGCCTTGCGGTGCAGGTGTTCGGGCGCGAGAAGACGCTGTTCTCCATCTACAGCAAGATGCGCGAGAAGCACCTGAGCTTCGCGCAGGTGAGCGATGTGTTCGGCTTTCGCATCGTGCTCTCCACGCTGCCCGAGTGCTATCTGGCGCTGGGCGTGCTGCACCAGCTCTACAAGCCCGTTCCCGGCCGCTTCAAGGACTACATCGCGATCCCCAAAGCCAACGGCTATCAGTCGCTGCACACCACGCTGGTGAGTCCGCTGGGTACGGCGGTGGAATTCCAGATTCGCACCGAGCAGATGCACACGGTGGCCGAGAAGGGCATTGCGGCGCACTGGATGTACAAGAACAGCAAGGGCAACGGCCCGGCCCACGCGCAGGAGGCGCAGCGCCTGGGCGCGATGTGGCTGCAATCGCTGATCGACATCCAGGACGAGACGCGCGACGCCACCGAATTCCTCGAGCACGTCAAGATCGACCTGTTCCCGGACGCCGTCTACCTGTTCACCCCGAAGTCGAAGATCCTCGCGTTGCCGCGCGGGGCGACGCCGGTGGACTTTGCCTACGCCATCCACTCCGACGTGGGCGACCATTGCGTGGCCGCCAACGTCAACGGCGAGCCGGTGGCGCTGCGCACCGAGCTGCGCAGCGGCGACGTGGTCGAGATCATCAGCGCCCCCGGCGCGAAGCCGAATCCGGCGTGGCTCAACTTCGTGCGCACCGGGCGGGCACGCTCGAAGATCCGCCACTACCTGAAGACGATGGAGCAGGAAGAGTCGCAGGAACTCGGCTCCAAGATGCTCGCGCAGGCGCTGCGTGCCGAGGGCCTGGCGATGCCGGGCGACGACACGCCCGAGTCGGCCGTGTGGCAGCAGCTCATCCGCTGGAGCGGCAACCGCAGCCGCGAAGAGCTGCTCACCGACATTGGCCTGGGCCGCAAGATCGCCACCATCGTCGCCAAGCGGCTGGCGCGCCTGCTGTATGAGAGCGGCATGCGGCCCGACGCCGTCACGCTCACGCTCGGCCGCTTCGCAAGCGATGACGCGCCGGCGCAGAACCTGGTGGTGATCGACGGCAGCGAAGGCGCCTCGGTGCGGCTCGCGCCCTGCTGCCGGCCGATCCCGGGCGATGCGATCGTCGGCTACCTCGGCCGCGGCGAGGGCCTCGTGATTCACACCAGCGACTGCGGCGTCGGCAAGCGCCTGTACGAGCGCGACAGCGAGCGCTGGATGGCCGTCGAATGGGCCGAGCAGCCCACCCGCGCCTTCGAGACCGGCGTGGCGCTGCTGCTGCGCAACGGCAAGGGCGTGCTCGCGGCGGTGGCCACTGCCGTGGCCTCGGCCGAGGCCGACGTGACGCACATCGACATGGGCGACCAGCACGGCGCCGAGAGCACCGAACTCAAGCTGATCGTGAGCGTGCGCGACCGGCTGCACCTGGCGGAGGTGATGCGCACGCTCAAGCGCTCGCCCACCGTGCTGCGCGTCGCGCGCATCAAGCCGTAGGACCGACCCACAAGGGTGCACAGAAGCCCGTTCGCACTGAGGTATCGAAGTGCCTCTTGGCGCACACGGGGCTTCCTTCGACAGGCTCAGGACGGTCGGAAATACAAGCTCAGCCCGAACGGTTCTTTTCGTTTGATCGCAATCGGCATCAACCGAGATTCGGCTTCGGATACTCGACCTGAACGACCTCGATCTTCTCCACGCCCAGCGGCGTGACCAGCGACACCTCGTCGCCCACCCTCGCCTTCAGCAAGGCGCGCGCAATGGGCGCGATCCAGCTCACTTCGCCCCGGCTGCTGTCGGCTTCGTCGATGCCCTTGATGGTGACGGTGCGCTCGTCGCCGGCTTCGTTGGCGTAGGTGACGGTGGCGCCGAAGAACACCTGTTCGCCGCCGTGGTGGGCCGATGGGTCGACGACTTCGGCAATGTCGAGCCGCTTGGTGAGGAAGCGGATGCGCCGATCGATCTCGCGCAGGCGCTTCTTGCCGTAGAGGTAGTCGCCGTTCTCCGATCGGTCACCGTTCTTGGCGGCCCACGACACCACGTCGACGATCTTCGGCCGCTCCACGTCGAGCAGTTCCATCATTTCGGCGCGCAGCCGCGCATAGCCCGCGGGCGTGACGTAGTTCTTCCCGCCGGGCGGCAGGGGCGGCAGCGCGGCGGCGCCGTCATCGTCGTCTTCGCCGTCGCTTTCCTTGGTGAATGCCTTGTTCATCGGGCACGAGGATAAGCGCCCGCGAACACCCGCTTCACGGCTCGGATTCGAGCCCCAGGCGCCAGGTGGCGAAGGCCTGCTCGAAGGGCGTGGCGGCCGGCTCGAACACCTGGCTGTCCCGCGCGAGGCGCAGCCAGGCGCGGGTGTCGTGGTGCGAGCCGGGCACGGCCGGCTCGCCGCGGAACCGGGTGAACCAGGCATGCACAGCAGCGTAGTGCGCGGGGTGATGCTGCAGCGTCCAGGCGAGGCCGACGAGATCGGCGAAGCCCTCTTCGCGGCGGGTGCGCTGCATCGCGAGCAGGTCGCGCGGCACGGCGCCCGCCGCGGCCGCCTCGGCAAAACCCGCCGGCAGCGCGTGCCACGCGCCTTGCACGTAGCGCCAGCAGTGGGCGATCTCGTGCGCGGTGATCGCCTGCAGCAGCACGGGTCGCAACTCGTCCGGCATGTCGGCCAGTGTCTGCTCGGCCGACGGGTTGCCGCGCATCGACAGCACGAGCTTGCAGCGTCCGTCGACGAAGCCCATCGCGAGCGGCGCGGCGCCGGGCATGGCCTGCGGCTGCACGACGATGTCCAGCGGCAGTTGCTGCGCCTCGGCGTACTGCAGCACCGGCCAGCCGCCTTCCAGCCAGCGCGTTTCCGTGCGGCTGAGTTCGCCGCCGGCGAACGCGGCGCGGCCAAGTCCGAGACCGGCGAGCAGGAGGACGGCAAGGCGCCTGTTCATGGCCGTATTCATCGGCCATCCGGGCGCGGCGTGAAAGGAACAAGTCCACGGTCGGCCGCCAATCGCGCCACTCGCTATCGTGCGGGCCAGATCAACCACGGGAGAACGGCATGGTGTCGGGAAGCTGCCTGTGCGGCGGCGTGCGTTTTCGCATCAAGGGCGAACTGGCGCCCATCCAGGTGTGCCATTGCGGCCAGTGCCGCAAGGCGCAGGGCACGCCGTTCGCGACCAACCTGCCCGTCGCGCGCGATCGTTTTCATCTGGACGACGGCGCAGCGCTGCTCGCGAGCTACGAATCCTCGCCCGGCAAGCGGCGGGTGTTCTGCAGCCGCTGCGGTTCGCCGGTCTTCAGCGAGCGCGATTCGCTGCCCGGCGTGCTGCGCCTTCGTGCCGGGCTGCTCGACGGGCCGCTGGACACGCGCCCCGCATGGCACTTCCACGCCGGCTCGAAGTGCAACTGGTGGCCGATCGACGACGGCCTGCCGCAGTACGAGGCGGGCACCATCGAGCCGGCCGGCTGAGATTCAGCCGAATCGCCCCTGCAGGAACCATCCCGCGCCGCCGCCCGGCGAGACCGGCGGCAGCCGGCGCCGGTAGATCCACACCAGCGCGCCGTCGCCCGCCTGGGCGATGAAGTAGTCGCGCTCGACGAGCCCCGCGTCCCACCAGCCGGATTCGATGCGCTCCGGCCCGCTCAGCAACTGCAGCACCCGCCCGTCGAGCAGCGGCTGCGCCTCGCGCTCGGCCAGCGGCTCGGGTTCGGCCATGAGCCACACCGGGCGTGGCGGCATCGCCATGCGTGGCCGCGAGGTCGATGCCGGCGGTGCGCCAGCCGGGCACCGCACGGTCTGGCGCTCGGGGCGGTGGTCGTCGATGCAGGCGAGGCGCAGCACCTGGTCGCCGCCAAGCCGCGCCTGCAGCCGCTCGATCAGCCGCGTGAGACCTTCGCGCTCGCTGCGCGGCGTGGGAAACAGTTCGGCATTCGGCGGCGGCCGCCGGGCCACGTCGGCGCAGTGCAGAAAGAGTTCGAGTGTCGGCGCGGCCAGTTGCAACTGCGCCAGCCGCTCACGCAGCAGCACCTGCAGATGCGCCGGATCGTTCGAGGGTTCGGCCAGGGCGATCTCGAGCAGGGTGTCTGCGGGCGTTTGGACATCGTGCCGATAACGCGCCTCGTGCTGCATGCGCAGGGTGAAGCGCCGCACCTGCGCATGCTGCGCCGCCGCCCACGCCACCAGCCGCGCCAGCAGCACCGAAGCGCCGTGCAGCACTTGCTCGGTGGTGTCGGCGCGGGCGAAGAGTTCGAGCCGACTGTCGAAGACCTCGGGCAGCGTGAGCCAGACGCGCGGATCGGGGCGCTCGCCGAGCGCGCGGTCGAGTTCGTCGAGCAACGCGGCACCGAAGCGGCGCGTCACCCCGCTGCGCGGCAGCGCCAGCAGATCGCCGCAGGCGCGCAGCCCCATGCCCTCCAGTGCCGGCCAATGCAGCAGCCCCGCGCCGGGCAGCCAGGTCGGCGCCTGCGCGATGGCCTCGCGCAGCGCCGGCAGGTCGGCCGCATGGCGCGTCATGCCCGGCGGCAGTTGCGGCATGCGCGCGAGCAGCGCCGCGCCCTGCGCCGTGGGTGCGCTGGCGCACACGCTGCGGTGCCCCAGCGGCACGAGCGCGGCGCGCAACCGCTGCATCAGCCGGCGCAACCCGCCGAAGTAGCGCAGCGTGGACTGCACCTCCAGCAGCACGGTGTGCGGCGCCACGGCACCGGCTTCCAGCGTGACCGCAGGCGTGAACGCCAGCGCCGCATGCGCCACGCCCATGAGCGCCTGCAAGTCACGCTGCGAATCGGCCTGGCCGAGCAGAAGCTGCGGCGCGAGCGCCAGCGCCGTGGCGCGCTTCAGCCCCGGCTGAACGCCCAGCGCCTGCGCCGCGGCGTTGGCGGCCGCCACATGGTGTGCGTCGATCAGCGCGATCGGCGTGTCGGCACAAGCCTCGCCGGCGCAACTCGCGACGAACGATTCGAGCGACAGCAAGGGCAAATGCAACGCGATCCAGCGCATGACGAAAGGCCGCGCCGCATCAGGAGGCAAGGTTGACGAAGGTGGCCGGATGCAGCGTGCCCTGCGGCGACGATTCGGCGCGGGCTCGCGCCGTGTCGGACAGCACCGGCGGCAGATCGAGACGCAGCGGCGCCTCGAGCGGCGGGCCGCGACGCTTGAGGATGGCCAGCGAGAGCCGGTCGGCGCCACCCGCGCGCAGCGCGAGCCGCAGCGGCGCGGCCGTGGGACGCTGCTGCGCGGTCATCTCGCGCATCACGAAGGCCGGGCCGTCGTGCGCATGCGCGGCAATCTGCAGCCGGCGCAACCGCTCGGCGCGCAGCCGCGGCGGCAGCCAGGCCACCACCGCGCCGACGTGGCCGCTGCGCAGCGCCTGCTCCAGCGCCCACAGGCTGTCGGCACCGGGGATGACGCGGCTGCGGGTGTCGATCACCAGCAGCTGGTCGATGTCGAGCCCGAGCTGCGCGAGCGCCCAGGCCGACAGCGGCGCCGGCGGATCGAACAGCATCACCAGCCGCCCGGCCTGCTGCTGCGCGGCGAGGCACGCGCTCAGCAGGCGGATCTCGCCGATGCCGGCGTGCGGCAGCAGCAGCTCGGTCAGCGCACGCCGCGGAAAGCCGCGGCCGGGCAGTTGCGCATCGAGCGCGGCAAAGCCGCTCGGCACCGCCTGCTCGCCGCTGCGCCCGAGCTGATGGCCAAGCCACAGCGCCGGGTGCAGCGCCTCGGGCGCAGGCCGTGCACGGCGCGGCGGCATATGCACCGGCGGCGGCACGCCGGCCGGGGAGGCGCCGGTAGAGGAAAGAGATGGCAAGGAGGGCATGGAAAACCAACGGAATCGCGGGGAGGTACTGGGGCGGCCATGTCGCCGGAGGCCATTGCGGTGACCCGGTCGTGCAGGCGGTCCGCAGCAAGAAGCTGTGCTTTTATACAGTATTCAACACACGCCGACGCATACCCGACAGCCCGAAGCGGTGGGCCCTTCACCAGAAGGCCGGAACGCCGCAACAAAGTCGCGATTCAGATCTGCACCCGCGTGCCCAGTTCGATCACCGCGTTGTTTGGCAGCCTGAAGAACTCCGCCACGCTGCCGGCGTTGCGCGACATGGCTGAGAACAGACGCTCGCGCCAGGTCGCCATGCCGGCGCCGTGGGTCGACACCACTGTCTCTCGGCTCAGGAAATAGCTGGCTTCGAACAGGTTGATGACGAGGCCCTGCGCCCGGCACAGCCCGAGCGCCTGCGGAATATCGGGCGTGTCCTTGAATCCGTAGTGCACACGCACCTGCCAGAAGCCGGGCGCCAGCGGCTTCACCTCGACGCGCTCTTCGTTCGCGAGCCAGGGCGTGCTGTGGTACTGCATCGTCAGGATGACGTTCTGTTCATGCAGCACCTGGTTGTGCTTGAGGTTGTGCAGCAGCGCCTGCGGCACGGTGTCGGGGTTGGCGACCGCGTACACGGCGGTGCGCGGCACGCGTGAGACGGCGTCGTCAGCCACCCCGCGCACGAAGGGCAGAAGCTCCGGGTCGTCCGACTGGATCTTCTCGAGCAGCAGCTCACGGCCGCGCTTCCAGGTGGACATCGCGACGAAGATGGCCACGCCGAGCACCAACGGGAACCAGCCACCGTCCCAGAACTTGAGCAGACAAGCCGTGACGAGCAGGGCGTCGAGCGTGAGGAACAAACCGGTGGCCCCGAGCGCAACTGGCAGCGGCAGGCGCCACGCATGGCGCACCACGAAGTAGGTCAGCACCGTGGTGATCAGCATGGTCATCGTGACGGCAATGCCGTAGGCGCCTGCGATGGCCGAAGAACTGCCGAAGCCGATGGTCGCGCACAGCACCGCCACCAGCAGCACCGCGTTCACGAGCGGCATGTAGATCTGCCCCTCCTCGCGCGCCGAGGTGAAGCGCACCTGCATGCGCGGCAGAAAACCGAGCTGGATGGCCTGGCGCGTCATCGAGTAGGCGCCCGAGATGACGGCCTGGGAAGCGATGATGGAAGCGCAGGCCGCAAGAATCACCGCCGGGATCAGCAACTCGCTCGGGAACAGCCGGTAGAACGGGTTGGCCAAGGCGCCCGGATCGCGCATCAGCAGCGCGCCCTGCCCCAGGTAGTTGAGCGCCAGTGCCGGCAGCACGAGGCCGGTCCATGCCAACCTGATCGGGCGGGCGCCGAAGTGGCCCATGTCGGCGTACAGCGCTTCCGCCCCGGTCAGCGCCAGCACGATGGCGCCCAACGCGGCAAACAAATGCCATCCGCGCTCGTGCAGGAAGTGCCATGCGTGCTGCGGATTCAGTGCCTGCAGGATGGCCGGCTCCTGCACGATCTGCAGCGCACCGGTGACCGCCAGCGTGGCGAACCACAGGCCGATGACGGGACCGAAGAGCTTGCCCACCGCTGCGGTGCCGTGACGCTGCATCAAGAAGAGCGCGATGAGGATGCCGACGCTGGCAGGCACCACGTAGGGCTTCAACGCCGGCGCGACCACCTCCAGCCCTTCCATCGCGCCGAGCACCGAGATGGCGGGCGTGATCACGCTGTCGCCATAGAACAGCGCCGCGCCGAAGGTGCCGAGCAGCAGCAGCGCGGTGCGCCGACGCGCCGTCGTGCCCGGCGCATGGGCTGCCAGGGCGGTGAGCGCCATGATTCCGCCCTCGCCGCGGTTGTTGGCGCGCAGGATCAGGATCACGTACTTGAGCGTGACCACGAGCATCAGCGCCCAGAAGATCACCGAGGCCGCGCCGATCAGGTGAGCTGCGTCCAGCGGCACGCCGGTGTGCGGGCCGAACACCTCCTTCATGGTGTAGAGCGGGCTGGTGCCGATGTCGCCGTAGACGACACCGAGCGCGCCCAGCGTCAGTGCGGCGAGACCATTGCGTTCGTGCCTGGAGTCCATGTCTTGCATGCGTTTGTGAAGCAGGCGCCGTTGTAGGCGCCGCCGCATAAAGAACGCATAAAGCAAGGGAGCCGCACGCAGCGGCGAGGTTACTGCGCCGCCAGGCGGTAGCCGACGCCCGGCTCGGTGAGCAGGTGCCGCGGCTCGGCCGGATCGGCTTCCAGCTTGGCCCGCAGGTTGGCCATGTAGATGCGCAGGTAGTGTGCGACGTGAACTCGGGGTCCCACACGTCGGCCAGCAACTGGCGATGCGTGACCACCTGCCCGGCGTTGCGCACCAGCCGGGCCAGCAGCTTGAATTCGATCGATGTGAGGTGCGCCGGAACGCCGTCGACCTCCACGGCGCGTTGCTCCAGGTCGACGCTGAGCCCGCCGGCGCCATAGCGCGTCGTGGCCGGCGCGACGCGCGTGCCGCGGTGGCGCAGCGCCACACGCATGCGGGCCAGCACCTTGAGCGTCATGCCGCGCCGCCTTCGTCGGGTGCGGCCGGCGCGTCGTGCAGCGCAAGAGTCAGCCGCAGCACGCTGCCGCCGCCCGCACGCGGCAGTGCCTCGAGCGTGCCGCCGTGTGCGTCGGCAATGGCGCGCCCGACCGCCAGACCGAGCCCGGCGCCGCGCACGCTGCGCGTATGGGGACTGCGGTAGAAGGTCTCGAAGATGCGCGGCACATCCTCCGGCGCGATGCCCGGCCCGCGGTCGAGCACGTCGACGCGCAGGGTGCCGGCCCCGGCCTGCACGTCGAGTTCGACCGGACCCTGCGAATACTTCAGTGCGTTGTCGATCAGGTTCTCCAGCAACTGCCCCAGCAGCACCGCATCGGCGCGCACCAGGGGCAGTTGAACCGGCACCGTGGCCCTCACGCGGCGCAAGGGGTCGCGCCGGCGCACGCGGTGAGCACGCTGCCCACGATCTCCTCCATCGATTCCCAGTCGGCATGCAGCGCCGGTCGCTGCCCGGACAGGCGCGCCCACTGCAGCGTGTTCTCCGTCATCGCCGCCAGGTGCTGCGCTTCGCCGTCGATGAGCGACAGAAGCTGGATGCGATTCGCCTCGCCGAGCTTGTCGTGCTGGGTCTGCAGGGCCGAGACCGCCCCGATGATCGACGCGAGCGGCGTGCGGAAATCGTGCGACACGGCCGCCAGCAACGCATTGCGCTGCTGCTGCAACTGCGACTCGCTGCGCGCCTGCACCGCCGCGGCGGCGTGGTGGGCACGCTGCAGGGTGCCGGCCAGAAGGTCCGCCACGGCCTGCGCGTGGCGGCGCAGTTCATCCGCATGATTCCGGGCAGGCAAGGTCAACGCGCCCAGGCACTGCCTGCCCGCGCACAACGGGAAGTACCAGTCCGGCAGTTCGTTCCAGCGGTCGCTGCCGGGGCCGAGCGGCTGGCCTTCGCGCGCGCAGTGCTCCAGGGCATCGCGCACCTCGGTGCCGGGCGGCGGCGTGGGCTGCCGCGGGTCGGCATGAATCGCCATGCCGGTCGGCCCGACGAGTGCCACGAGGATCGGAACCTGCGTGACATCGTGCAGGCTGCGCTGCGCCGCCTGCACGATGAGAGCGGCCTCATCGAGATTCGCCAGATCGCTCGCGAGCCGCTGAAGGTCGCGCGCGCGGCGCTCGCGCTCCTGCGCCACCTGCGCCGCATTGCGCAAGCGCGTCGACAAGGTGCTCACCAGCAGCGACACGCCCAGCAGGGCCGCGAGCGTGAGCAGGTTGTCGGTGGCATGGACCGTGAACGCCCCGCGCGGCGACACGAAGAAGAAGTTGAGCGCGAGGACGGCCAGCACCGCCGTCACCGTCGACGCAGCGAACGACACCCAGTACGACACCACCAGCACGGCGGTGAGGTACAGCATGGCGAGAACCGACAGCGAGACGTAGGCGTCCAGCAGGGATGCCGCCAAGGTGGCGCCCGCGACGGCGGTCCATGAAGCCGCAAGCTGCAGGAGGAGGTGGCGCGTGGTCGACGTCATGGGCGGGTCGGGACAGGGTGCCGCTTCGCACACGGCCGGACCGGGGCGCAGAGGCGGTGCGGCCACCGGTTCATTGCCAGGCATCCGTCGCGGTCGGCCTTCGCAGTTCCTGGTTCGACCGGCGGGTTGGCCGTGAAGCGGCGTTGTTCGTCGAAGAATCGCCGAAACCACTTGCTTTTGGCAAGTATATGGCCGAGCATCGGCTGGCCGCCCCGCTTCAAGCATTGCGCCATGTCGACTGCCGCCGCCGCTCTCGAACGGACCGAGCAGGTTCGCCGCTTCAACCGCTTCTATACCCGCCGCATCGGCGTGCTGCACGAGCACCTGCCGGGCAGCGATTTCTCGCTGGCCGAATCGCGCGTGCTGTGGGAACTGGCCCACGCCCCGCCCACACGGCCCGGCCCCACCGCCACCGAGCTGGCGCTCACGCTTGCGCTGGATGCGGGCTATCTCAGCCGGCTGCTGCGCGGGCTGAAGGAGCGCGGACTGATCGGCGGCATACGCTCGCCCCATGACGGCCGGCAGACACATCTGTCGCTCACGGCTGCCGGCAGGCAGGCGTTCGCGCCGCTCGACAGCCGATCGCGGGCGCAGGTCGGCGAACTGCTCGGCGCGCTCGGCGAAGCACAGCAGCAGCAATTGCTGCAGGCCTTCGACACCCTCACGCGCCTGCTCGACCCGCAGGCGCAGCACCTGCCGGACGCGGTGTCGCTGCGCCGGCACGGCGCGGGCGATCTCGGCTGGCTGATTGCCCGCCACGGAGCGCTCTATGCGCAGGAATACGGCTGGGACATGCGCTTCGAGGCGCTGGTGGCGCGCATCGCCGCCGAATTCGTCGAGCGCTTCGACGCCGCGCGCGAGGCCTGCTGGATCGCCGAACACGCGAGCACGCGCGCCGGCTGCGTGGTGCTGGTGCAGTCGCGCGACGACACCACCCAGCAGCCGCTGCCCGGCGTGGCCCAACTGCGCCTGCTGCTGGTCGAGCCCGAGGCGCGGGGCTTGGGGCTCGGCACGCAGCTCATCGACCAGTGCACGGACTTCGCCCGCAGCGCCGGCTACACCCGCATCCGCCTGTGGACGAACAGCGTGCTCGCCGCCGCCCGCCACCTCTATCAGCGCGCCGGCTACCGGCTGGTCGCCAGCGAGCCGCACCACAGCTTCGGCCACGACCTGGTCGGCGAAATCTGGGAACTCGAACTTTGACAACGCCCTGCCCCTGCGGCAGCGAGACGCCGTATGCCGATTGCTGCGGCCGCCACCACGCGGGGCCGCTGCACCTGCAGGCGCCCACCGCCGAGGTGCTGATGCGTTCGCGCTACAGCGCCTTCGTGCTCGGACATGCCGATTACCTGCTTGCCACCTGGCACCCGAGCACGCGGCCGGCGGCGATCGAGGCCGATCCGCCGGGCCTGAAGTGGCTGGGGCTCGACGTTCGCCGCCACGAGGTGCAGGACGCCGATCACGCGACGGTGGAGTTCGTCGCGCGCAGCAAGCTGGGCGGGCGCGCCCACCGGCTGCATGAAACCAGCCGCTTCGTGCGCGAAGGCGGACGCTGGTACTACGTGGACGGCCGCTGAACCGCGCGCCCGCTCAACCGGGCATCAGAAGCAGGATCACAACCGACAGGACGATCCATCCGAGCCATTGGAGCGTTCGCTCGCCGAAGCGAAGAAGATGTTTGATCATGGTTCGTCGACGAGAGGGTTGATCGTTCCGATCGGATGCGCCGCATGAGAAGGGGCCCGCATGTCAGCCATGCGAAAAGCAGCCGCGGCGAGCACGCACAGCACCCAGCAGATCCACGCCGACCACAGCACGTGGCTGACGAAGTGCGCGCCGCGCACGACCTGCACCGCACCGAACACGCCGCCCGCGAGGCACACGGCCGCCAGCCCCCGGCGGGCGGCGTTCGACCGGAAGTCGCGCCAGAGGAAGTAGCCGCTGAAGAAGGCGAACGCAGCGACGGCGTGGCCGGACGGAAAGCAATGCCCCGGCCCGCCGTCGACCACCCCGAGGCGCCAATGCGGCACGTAGGCCGCGATGCCGCCGAACGGCGCCAAGTCCCACGGACAACTGCTGCTGCTCGCGCGCTTGAGTGCCGGCACGAGCGCCAGGCAGACCAGCGTGACACCGAGCCAGCGCCGCCGTTCGGCGCGCGAGGGTCCTCGCTGCGGCAGCCACCGCGGCCTCAGCGCATCGATCGCCATGAGCGTCAGCAGCAGCCAGGCAACGAGCCGCCCGCCACCGTGCAGCAGCGTGCCGGTCAGCCAGGCATCGCGCCACGCAAACCCGCCGGCGCTACCGAACCAGCCGCTCACCACCTGGTCGAGGCCGGAGGCCTCCCATCCCAGCAGGAGACCGAGCCCCAGCAGCGACACCGCCGCATCGCGGCGAAGAAGGCTCGGCGAGGTCACGTCCGTCATCGGGCCGCCGCCTGCAGTGCCGGTGAACGGCAGGGGTGCAGCAGATCCAGCGCAGGCTCGTAGGCTTTCGTGCGGACGTCGAGCAGGCCCAGCACCGTGTGGAACAGGTCGTCGTGGCTCGCCGGCTGCGCCGCGCGGCGCTGCAGGCAGGCCATGTCCACGCCGAGATCGGCCTGCATCCCGGCCGAGAGCCACATCACCATGGGCACGCGGGTCTGCCCCTGCGGCGCGATCGCGTAGGGCATGCCGTGCAGGAACAGGCGGTTCTCGCCCAGCGATTCGCCGTGGTCCGACACATAGATCACCGCCGAATCCACCCGCGCCGCCTGCGCCTGCAGCTTGGCAATCAGGCTCGCCAGCACGTGGTCGGTGTAGCGCAGCGCGTTGTCGTAGGCGTTGACGATCTGTTCCTGCGCGCAGTGCTGCAGGTCGTCGTTCTCGCAGGCGGGTTGGAAGTGTGCGAAGGCCTTGGGGTAGCGGCGGAAGTAGGACGGCCCGTGGTTGCCGATCTGGTGCAGCACCAGCAGTTGCGTGCCCTGGGCTGTCGCGATGCGTTCATCCAGGCCGGCCAGCAGCGCTTCATCGAAGCAGCGCCCCTCGGGGCACAGCCCCGGCGCATCGGCGGACGACACCGTTTCGCTCGGCAGTCCGTCACACACGCCCTTGCAGCCCGACTGGTTGTCGCGCCATTGCACTGCCACGCCGGCGCGCGCCGCCACGTGCAGCAGCGATTCGCTGCCGCGGATGCGCGTCTCGTCGTAGTCGCGCCGGCCCACGGCCGAGAACATGCACGGCAGCGACACCTCGGTGCTGGTGCCGCAGGCGCTCACGTCGGCGAAGTTGACGACGGGCAGGCGCGCGAGCTGCGGCGTGGTCTGGCGCGCATAGCCGCCGAGCCCCCAGTTGGCCGCGCGCGCCGTCTCGCCGACGACGAGCACCACCACCGTCGGCCTGGCCTGTGCCGCCCACGACGGACCGGGCGCTGCATCCAGGGCGACCGGCTGCCGCGGTGCATGGGCGCTGCGCGCGTCGGCCGCGGCGACGGAGGCGATCGACCACAGGTAATTGGCCGGCGTGATGAGGTAGCGCACCTGGGTGTGGTTGCGCATCAGCGACGCGAAGGGCTGGAAGATCGACAGCAGCGCCGCGCTCGCCGTGACCGCTGCCAGCAGCAGCACCAGCAGCCGCATTAGCACTGCATGCGGCCAGCGGCGCCGCACGATCTGCACGCGCCACAGCAGCGCGAGCGGCAGCCCCGCATGCACGAGCAGATACGGCAGCAGCGCCCAGGAGATCAGCTCGCGCGCTTCGCCGGGATCGGTGCGCAGCACGTTGCGCAGCATCGACGGATCCATGTAGATGCCGTAGTGCTGCATGAAGTAGGTCGCCAGCGCCGTCGCCACGACCAGCACGGTCAGCAGCGGCTTGAGCGTCCAGCGGTTCGCCGCCAGCGCCAGCAGGAACACATGCACGGCCACCAGCAATGCGGCCAGCGCCAGCGCAAAGCCCCAGGTCGCCGGCTCGCCGGGCGCGCGGCCGGCGAGCGCGGCATGAAAGAACAGCTGGTTCGCGCCCAGCATCCAGTACGCGGCGGCCACGAGCAGCACCTGCTCGACGGTGGCGAGGATCGTGAAGCGCCGGGCGGCCGTGGCGCCGCCTGCTTGCGGGGCACGGAAAACGGCAGGCACAAGACTCGGCATGCCCGCCATTCGGCGCGCCCGGCCTGAAGCGAAGCTGAAGCGCGGACGCGGTGGCCGTGGTGATACCGTGGCGGCCGCACGACCCGACGTTCCATGCGCCTGCTGCTGATCGAAGACAACGACATCCTCGGCGAAGGGCTGCGCGATTTCCTGCGCGCCGAGGGCCACGTGGTCGACTGGTGCCGCACGCTGGGCGACACCCTGCCAACCCGCGGCGAGCCCTACGACGCGCTGCTCGTCGACTGGCAGTTGCCCGACGGTTCCGGCCTCGACTGGCTGCGCACGCGGCGCACCCGCGGCGACCGCACGCCGGCGTTGATGCTGACCGCGCGCGACCTGCTCGCCGACCGCATCGAAGGCCTGGACAGCGGCGCCGACGACTACCTCGTCAAACCCTTCGAGCCGGAAGAACTCGCCGCGCGGCTGCGCGCGTTGGCGCGGCGGCTGGCCGGCGTCGCCGCGCCGCGGCTGCAGGTCGGCCGCGTCGACGTGGATCTCACCGCGCGAGCCGTGTACACAAGCGGCCAGCGCGTGGAGCTGACCGGGCGCGAGTGGGCGGTGCTCGAAGCCTTGGCGTTGCGGCCGGGCCGCATCGTCGCCAAGAACGATCTCGAGCGCGTGGTGCTCGGCGCCGAGGCCGAGGTGGCGAGCAATGCACTCGAAGTGCACGTGTCGAGCCTGCGCCGCAAGCTCGGCCGTGAAGTCATCGAAACGGTGCGTGGCCTCGGCTACCGCGTCGGCTCCACATGAGTGCGTTGCCGTCGATCCGCGGGCGGCTATCGCGCGCCCTGCTGGGCTGGTCGGCCGTCTGGGGCGTGGCGGTAGCGGTCACGATCATGCTGGCCGTGCCGCATGAAGTGAACGAGTTGCTCGACGACACGCTGCAGGCCTCGGCCGAGGTGCTGGGCGTGCTGCTGTCGACGAATGCCGAGGCGTTCGCAGCCCGCGAGTCCGGCGCGCCGCCCGTTGTTCCGGCGCTGCCCAGCGAGCGCTTCGCCTGGCAGCTGGTCGGCGCCGATGGCGCGGTGTTGCTGCGCTCGCCGCACGCCCCGCAGGCCGCCCTACGCGCGACGGCGACGCCGGGCTTCACCGACACCGACGACTGGCGGGTGTTCGGCACCTCGCTGGGCAGCAACGGCCGCGTGCTCTACGTGGCACAGACGCAGGCCGAGCGCCGGGAAGCGCAGTTCGAGGTGGCGTTCAGCTCGGCACTGGCAACGCTTGCCATCGGGCTGCTGGGCCACCTGTGGCTGCGGGCGCGGGTGCGCCACGAACTCGCGCCGCTGGAGGCGCTGTCGCAGCGGCTGGCGCGCCACGACCCCACGGCCTGCGGCGCGTCGCTGGGGCTGGCCGAACGGGAGGAACTGCAGCCGATGCATGCCGCGATCGACGACCTCGGCGCGCGGCTGGCGCGCCGGGTGGCCAATGAACGGGCGTTCTCGGCGCACGCGGCCCATGCGCTGCGCACCCCGCTGGCCGGCATCGACGCGCAACTGGCCGTGGCCCTGCGCGAAAGCCCGCCCGCGCTGCAGCCGCGCCTGAAACGCACCCGCGAAGCCGCCGCACGCCTGCAGCGGGTGGTGGCGGCGCTGCTCGCCATGTTCCGCAGCAGTGGCGAGCTGCATCGGCGCACGATCGATCTGCACGACCTGCTCGCACGGCTGCCAGTGGAGGGTCTGGCGGTCGACGTGACGCCGGGATCGACGCTCGAAGCCGACGCCGACCTGCTGGCCGCGGCGCTGCTCAACCTGCTGGACAACGCATCGCGCTACGGCGCGCGCCGGGTCCTCGTCTCGGTGCCCGTGCCCGGCACGCTGCGCGTGCATGACGACGGGCCGGGCATCTTGCCCGAGCGGCGGGCTGCGCTGCAGCAAGCCATCGATGGCCAGGCCGATGGAGACGGCACCGGCCTCGGGCTGCGGCTGGCCGACCTGGTGGCCCGCGCGCATGAAGGCCGGCTCGTGCTGCCTGCCGTGGGCGAAGGGTTTGCCGTCGATCTGTTGCTTGGCCCTGCCGACTGACGCCGCGGCCGGCGGGGCTTCAGCAGGGCTTCAGCCCGCAGCGGCATCCTTCGCGGCATCCGTCGACGAGCACCGCCTCGAAAGCCACATGCCTTCATCCGAACGAACGGCGCCCATCGCACCAAGCGCGGCGCCCAAATCGCCGCTCAAGGGCGGCAGCGGCGCCCTGCGTCTGGTCAACGCCTTGCGCTACTCGCTGGCCGGATGGCGCGCCGCCTGGCGCCACGAAGCCGCCTTTCGCCAAGAGGTGCTGGTGGGCGTGCCGCTGATCGTCTTCGCGCTGTGGCGAGCCCCCAGCCGCTGGCAGGCGCTGCTGCTGGTCGGCGCGGTCGTGTTCGTGTGGTTGGTCGAACTGCTGAATTCGGCCGTGGAGGCGCTGGCGGATGCCGTGTCGCCGAACCCGCATGCCCTGCTGGGTCGTGCAAAGGATCAGGCCAGCGCGGCGGTGCTGCTCAGCCTGCTGCTGGCCGCCGGCGTGTGGGCGGCTGTCTTCTGGCCCTGAGGCCACCGCTGATCAGCTCAGACGAATTCCTGGCGCACCGCCGGCGACATCAGCGCGCGGATGATCCACGCGAGCGCGAGGCAGGCCACCAGCGTCATCAGCGCGCCCATCACGCGCGCGGCGGTGACGAAGCCGCCGAAGACGCCCAGCGCCTGCTCGGGGAACGGGCCGCTGCTGAGCGTGGCGCTCACGACCGACTGCACCAGTTCGTGCTGCAGCCACAGGCCGGCCACGTTGGCGACGATGGCTACGATCAGCAGCGCAATGAACACGCGCCGCGCCCAGTCGAGGCGGAACAGCAGGCCGACGGCCGAGGCCAGCGTTGCGAGCGACAGCGCGAGCACCACGCCGAGCGTCCAGGGCAGGTAGCCCATCAGCAGGCTGCCGAGCCACGGGAGGCTGCCTTGCGCCGTGCCGGCCTGCAGTGCCGGCAGCAGCGACGCGAGGTTCGCGTTCTGCAGCAGCGCCGAGGCGCTGGCCAGTGCGCCGAAGGCGATGAACACCCAGGCGATGGCGGTGACGAAGAAGGACCGGGCTCCGACGTTGATGGTGTACGGCATGGCGAACTCCTGGTGCCCGGCATGACGGCGTTCCGGGACTTGTGTGCGCGCTGGCATGCGGCACGAAAAACGATTCTGGGCAGCGACTTGTGACAAAACATTCCCCCGCTTGGGTGTAGTGCCCGCGGTGTGCCGCGCGCGCCACACCGCTGCGCGAAACCGCACGCTTCGCAACGCGCGAGCACGGCGGCGTGGGCACTGACAGAATCGCCGGCTCCCTTTCGATCGCCGCTTGTCCGTCCGGCGGCAAACCCTCCCGCTTCCATGCACACCGGCATCGCCTGCGCCGCACTCGCCTATGCGATGTGGGGCCTGTTCCCGCTGTACTTCCGTGAACTGGCGCACGTACCGGCGTCGGAAATCCTGCTGCATCGCATCGTCTGGTCGCTGGCCTTCGTGCTGGCGCTGCTGGCGCTGCGACGCCAATGGGCCTGGCTCGGGCCGGCGCTACGCCGCCCGAAGGTGCTCGGCGTCTTCGCTGCGAGCGCACTGCTGCTTTCGGCCAACTGGCTGACCTACATCTGGGCGGTGACGAACGGCCACGTGATCGACGCGAGCCTCGGCTATTTCATCAACCCGCTGGTCAACGTGCTGCTGGGCCGGCTGGTGCTGCACGAGCGGCTGCGTCCGGTGCAGTGGGCCGCGGTGGCGCTGGCGGGCGCGGCGGTGCTGTGGCTGGCGCTCGGCGTCGGGCACTTTCCGTGGATCGCGCTCGTGCTGGCGGGCAGCTTCGGCAGCTATGGGTTGCTGCGCAAGATCGCGCCGCTCGGCTCGCTCGAAGGCCTGACGCTCGAGACGCTGTTGCTGGCGCCGCTGGCGCTGGTGGCGATCGGCGTGCTGCACACGCAGGGCGCGTCGCACTTCCCGGGCGACAGCACGCTCACCACGATGCTGCTGATCGGCGCCGGGCCGGTGACGGCCATCCCGCTGCTGCTCTTCGCGGTCGGCGCGCAGCGCCTGCGCATGAGCACGCTGGGCCTGCTGCAGTACATCGGGCCGACGCTGCAGCTGGGTCTTGGCGTGTGGCTGTTCCACGAGCCGTTCGAGACGGCGCGCTTCGTCGGCTTCGCGCTGATCTGGCTGGCGCTCGCGATCTACACCGCCGACAGCTGGCGTGGGGCGGCGGATCGCGCGGCACCCCGCACCGAGGCACGCAACTACCCGAAGCGCACCGCGTAGATCGGCGGCAGGCGCGCCGGCAGCAAGGCCCAGCTGTCGCCGGCGTCATCGCTTGCCCACAGGCCACCGGTGGTGCTGCCCATCAGCAGGCTGCGGCCGTCGGCGCTGACGGCCAGGCCGTGGCGATAGACGAGGTCGTGGCAGTCCGCCTGCGGCAGGCCGCGGCGCAGTGTCTCGAAGCTGCGCCCGCCGTCGCGCGTGCGGTTGACCACCAGCGCGCCGTCCCGCGGCACACGGCGCTCGTCGGCCATCGCCGGCACGAACCACGCGGTGTCGCGGTCCTGCGGATGGGCCGCCACCGCGAACCCGAAGCTCGACACCGGCGCCTCGATCTCCTGCCAGGAGGCGGCGTTGTCGACCGAACGCCAGATGCCGTTGTGGTGCTGGCACCAGAGCACGTCGGGCGCGGCCTCGCAGCGCACGATGCGGTGCGGGTCCTGGATGGCCGGGTTCTCGGCCTGGTCCGGCGGCATGTAGGCGGCGGCCATGCCGCGGGTGCGCACGCTCCAGTGGGCGCCGGCGTCCTGCGTCAGCCAGGCGCCGCCACAGCTCACCGCCATCAGCGCCTCGCCCGGCCGGGCCGGATATGCACAGATTGAATGGATGCCCGGCGCGTCGTAGCCGCCGCCGAACCATTCGGCGCGCTCGGGGCGCTGCCACAGCGCCTCGTTCAAGCGCCACGATTCGCCGCCATCGGCCGAGGCGAACAGGCCGCCGGGAATGGTGCCGGCCCAGATCTCGCCGCCCACGGCCTCGAGCGACCACAACAGCGCCAGCTTCCACGCCGGCCCCGGCGCGTCGGCCGGCTGTTCAGGATAGGTGGGCACGGCGACTTCGTTCCAGCCGCGGCCTTCGTCGTCGCTCGCATGCAGCTTCACGCCGAAGTGGCCGAGGTTGAGCGCCGCCAGCATGCGCCCCGAGGGCTGCGGCGGCAGCAGCGTCGTCACCGGGTCACCGAGAAAGCTGATGTGCGCCACGTGCCAGGCGCTAGAGCGGCGGCGCAGTTCGAACAGGCCCTTGCGGGTGGCGATCCAGGCGCGATCGTTCATGAAAGCCTCCTCGTCATCCGCCGTGTCAGATCTCAGCCGCCCGACAAGGCCTGCAGCACGTGCACTTCGCTGTCGGCGCGCAGCGGGTCGGCCAGGCGCACGCGCTCGCTGCTGCGCCGACCGTCGATGAACACCACCACGTTGGGCCGCAAGTGGCCCTGGTCGTCGAGCACATAGCCGCGCAGGCGGGCATTGACGCCGAAGGCGGCTTCGAGCGCATCACGCAAGGTGGTCGCGGCGGTGTCGACCACCGGCGTGTCGGTGAAGCGCCGCAGGTGCGGCGTGAAGTGCAGCCTCGCCATCGCGGGATGATGCCGCGGACCGCGGCGCCGGCAAAGCGGCGACCGGTGCCGCGGCGTGGGCAAGATTCAGCGCAGGTCGCCGGCGAGGCTGGCGAGCGTTTCGGGCGCGATCGGCATATGCGCCGGATAGTTGGTGTGGTCGCAGCCGAGCTTCACGGCCGCGCCGGCGCGGATGGCCTCGCGCAGCGCCGGCGCGAACTCGAAGCGCAGGAAGTGCACCGCCGACGTCTTCTCGTCGTTCTCGCGGTCGAGGTCTTCGTCGGCAATGGCGTAGACGCGCGCATGCCCTTCCACCTCCACGAACATGCGGTCTTCCACCCCGATCAGCCGCGCCAATTCGCGCTTGCGCTCGTGCACGTCGGGGTACTCGATGAGCATCGTCGCCTTCCAGTTGCTGCCGTCGGGCACGAGCGGCTGGTAGGCGTCGATCTCGCTCTGGATGCCTTCCTCGTCGAAGATCTTCTCGATGTGCAGCATCTCCTGAATCTGGCGGCGGATCGTTTCCTCGTCCTCGAACTGCACGCTGATGTGCTCGCCAAGCCGCACGCTGCGCAGCCGCCGGTGGGCGATGACCTGCGGCTTGCTGGTCTTGCGGATGCGGGCGTACGCCTCGAGCGTGAGCAGGGTGTCGCGCGTGATCATGTGTGCCCCTCGTCCGATGGATGCATCGGCCGGTCCCCCGAGGGGACGCGGGCCGGCTTGGGAGCGGCCCGGCGCTCGGCCCGCCTATAGGGTGGCAAAGGGGGTCTCATGCAGTCTCCTTCGTGTTCACAGGCCGTAGGCGATGCGCATCAGGCCGAGCGGGTGCTGCCAGGCCGCCGCGGGCAGCGCGTTGATCGCCATGCCTTGTGCGATGTGGTGGCCGGCGAGCGCGCAATCGGAGCTGATGAAGTCGGGTTCATCCTTGCCCATCGCCTTGAACACCGGCTTGCCGATCTTCAGCGCCACCGGGTGCGTGGCCGTCTTCACGCCATAGGTGCCGGCGTGGCCGGAGCAGCGCTCCACCGTGTTGAGCTCCACCTCCACCGTCTGGCCGATGAGGCGGAACATCTCTTCCGTCTTGCGCCCTATCTTCTGCACGCGGCCGTGACAGGGAATGTGGTAGCTGACCTTGCCAAGCGCCTGCTTGAAATCGGTCTTGAGCAGGCCGTCGCGGTGGCGTGCGATGAAGTACTCGAAGGGATCGAACATCGCCTCCTGCACCGCCTGCGTGTCGGCGCAGTGGGGAAACATCAGCGGCAGCTCCTGCTTGAACATCAGCGTGCAGCTCGGGATCGCACTCACGATCGCCCAGCCGTCGCGCGCGTACTTCGCGAGCGCCGGCATGTTGGCCGCCTTGTGCTTGGCCACCGCGTCCAGGTCGCCCAGTTCCAGCTTGGGCATGCCGCAGCAGCTTTCCTTGTCGACGAGGGTGTAGGGGATGTCGTTGTGCTGCAGCAGCCGGATGAGGTCGTGGCCGATGCCCGGCTCGTTGTAGTTGACGTAGCAGGTGGAGAAGATCGCCACCTTGCCCGGCGTGCGCTCGCCGTTCGTCACCACCGTGGCGGTGTTCTTCTGGTCGGCGCTCCAGCGGAAGCGGCGGGTGGCAAGCTCGGGCATCCACGCCGTGGGATGCACCCCGAGCGCGCCGTCCATCAGGCGGCGGGCCGGCTTCGTGCGGTTCACGGCATTGACGGCCTGCACGACCACCGGAATGCCGGCGAACTGGCCATGCACGTCGGTCGACGCGAGAAACTTCTCGCCCGCCTTCACGCCGCCTTGTCTGAACTTGATGGCCTTGGCGCGCAGCATCAGGTGCGGAAAATCCACGCTCCACGGGTGCGGCGGCACGTACGGGCACTTGGTCATGTAGCACAGGTCGCACAGGTAGCACTGGTCGACGACCTTGCGGTAGTCGGCCTTCGCGACCTCGTGCACCTCGCCGTCGCCGGTGGCGTCCACCAGGTCGAACAGCGTCGGGAACGACTGGCACAGGCTCACGCAGCGGCGGCAGCCGTGGCAGATGTCGAAGACGCGTTCCATCTCCTTTTCGCACGCCGCCTCGTCGTAGAAGGCGAGGTTCTGCCAGTCGATCGGGTGGCGTGTGGGCGCCTCCAGATTGCCTTCACGCTGGTTCATCGCTTGTCGTCCTCGTCGATCCGGTGGGCAACGTGCACAACGAACAAGGGGCGCGAAGCCCCTCGTTCTCTTGCTTGCTCGGCGGGTGGTCAGTCCACCAGCGCGTCGAGTGCCTTCTGGTAGCGGTTGGCGTGCGAGCGCTCGGCCTTGGCCAGCGTCTCGAACCAGTCGGCGATCTCGTCGAAGCCCTCGTCGCGCGCGTTCTTGGCCATGCCCGGGTACATGTCGGTGTACTCGTGCGTCTCGCCGGCCACGGCCGCCTTGAGGTTGTCGCGGCTGGAGCCGATGGGCAGCCCGGTGGCCGGATCGCCCACCGCCTCGAGGAACTCGAGGTGGCCGTGGGCGTGGCCCGTCTCGCCCTCCGCCGTGGAGCGGAACAGCGCCGCCACGTCGTTCTGGCCCTCGATGTCGGCCTTGTTCGCGAAATACAGGTACCGACGATTGGCCTGCGACTCACCCGCGAAGGCGTCTTTCAGGTTCTGCTCGGTCTTTGAACCCTTCAAGCTCATGTCTCTCTCCTGGTGATGAGGAAACGGCCGCCGGCATCGCCGCCAGGCGACTCGGTGCCGACCGTACGCCCATCGCCTGCCCGGGGCCAATACAAAGCTTCAATGCGATGGATTGACGCCGCGCATCGCGCGTCCGCGTTAACCCTTGGGCGACGGATCGAGAACAGCCGCGCCCAGGTGCTGCTTCGAGGTGATGCCCATCGACACATAGATGCTGGTCAGCCCCTCCATCCCCACGTCCGCGGGCGTGACCCATTCGCGCGGCACGTACAGCAGCCCGCCACCCACGGGCACCGGCGCCGTGGGCACCAGCACGGCCAGGCAACTGCGCTCGCCCACCATCACCGGCTCGGGCGTGGAGAGCAGCCCCAGCACCGCCGCGCCGCCCACCCCGCCGAAATGCAGCCACACCGGTTGCATCGACGAACGCATGCCCGCGGCATCGCGCTGCGAGAGCAGGTCGACGAACCTCTTGACGAGGTCGTAGATGTTGCGCACCAGTGGAATGCGCTGCATGACCGCATTGATGGTGTTGGCGATCACGCTTCGCACGCGGGTGCGCACCAGCAGGCCGAGGCCGAAGATGCCCAGCATCACCATCGCCACCCCCAGCAGGTAGCCCACGAACTCCGAGCCGGTGATGCCCACGCCGATGGCAATCAGCAGCCGCCCGAGCAGGCTGCCCGGCCCCACCCATTCGTAGAGCAGGCGCACCGCCCACACGATGATCAGCGTGGTGGCGGCCAGCGGCAGCGCGGCGATCAGGCCGGCGATGAAGGTGCGGACGATCCGGTTGCGGGTGAGTCTCATGCTGATGCGGGGAAGAAGTCGCGGGCTGGGGCAGTCTCGCACGCGGTCTGCCGCGCGCAGCGACACGCCTTCCACGGTGCTCGGGCGAGGCAAAGGGTCATTCGATCCGACACAACCCGCGCGCCGCGCCCGCAGTACAAGCGGCAGATCCCAAACAGACAAGGATCGCGCCATGAGCCAAGCCCGCCGCGTTGCCGTCATCGTCGGCAGCCTTCGCAAGGAGTCGTTCAACCGCAAGATGGCCATGGCGCTGCCGGCGCTCGCGCCGCCCGGCCTGAACTTCGAGATCGCGGAGATCCGCGACCTGCCGCTCTACAACCAGGATGACGACGCCAACCCGCCCGCGCCCTCGGCTGCGTTCAAGAAGAAGATCCAGGAAGCGGACGCGGTGCTCTTCGTCACCGCCGAATACAACCGCTCCGTGCCCGGCGTGCTGAAGAACGCGATCGACATCGCCTCACGCCCCTATGGCCAGAGCGCCTGGGACGGCAAGCCCGGCGCCGTGATCAGCGTCTCGCCCGGCGCCATCGGCGGCTTCGGCGCCAACCACCACCTTCGCCAGTCGCTGACTTTCCTCAACATCCCGGTTCTGCAGCAGCCCGAGGCCTACATCGGCGGCGCGGGCGATCTGTTCGACGACCAGGGCGGGATCAAGAAGGAAGACACCAAGGCGTTCGTGAGCAAGTTCCTCGCGGCATTCGGGCAGTGGGTGGAGAAGAACGCGAAGGCGCGATAGCGCGGCATGCCGTCATCGTGTTGACCACGATGTGCCGTCGCGGCATGCGGGACAGAATCCCCGCATGCAATCTCCCAAGCCGACCGGCATCCACATCGACATCGCGGCCGACCTGCACAAGTGGCGCGCCTTTCTCGCCATTGCGGAGCTGGGCAGCCTGACGCGCGCGGCACTGTTCCTCGACAGCAACCAGTCGCTTCTCAGCCGCCAGCTCAATGCGCTGGAGCGCGACTGCCGCGCGCGGCTGTTCAACCGCACGGGTCGCGGGGTCGAGTTGTCGGAGGTCGGCGAGCGCATCCTCGGGCAAGTCAAGGCGCTGCTGCACGACGCGCAGCAGCTCGAGGCCGACATCCTGGGCGAAGCCCGCGAGCCGGGCGGCACGGTGACGCTGGCGTCGCTGCCGTCGATCGGATCGGCGCTGGTCGGCCCGCTGTTCGCGCAGATCCGCGAGCGTTTCCCGGAAATCAGCCTGAAGATCCTGGAAGGCTCGAGCGGCCAGGTGGAGGAGTGGCTGGCCGATGCGCGCGCCGACATCGCCATCCTCTACCGCTACGGCAACACGCAGATGCGGCAGGAGCAGTCGCTCGCGCAAGTGGACAGCTATCTCGTGGGCGCGCCGGGTGACGGGCTGACCGCCGGCACCGAGGTGGCATTCGCCGCGTTGCACGAACTGCCCTTCATCCTTCCCGGAGCGCCGAACGGCCTGCGCACGGCGCTCGACGGGATTGCGCGGCACGAACACATCACGCTCGCGCCGGTGATCGAGGCTGACTCGCTGCCTTTGCAGAAATCGCTCGTCGCCGGCTCGCGTCTGTACACCGTGCTGCCGCTGCACGCGGTCTGGCACGAGGTGCAGGAGGGCCGGCTGCAGGCGGCGCGCATCGTCAGTCCGCCGTTCCAGCGCACGGTCTCCATGGCGACGGCGCGCTCCAAGGGCCAGCCCAAGGCCGTTGCCGCCGTGACGCAGCAGATCGCGCGCATCTGCGACGACATGGCGCGCCGCGGCATGTGGCACGCGCAGGATGCCGCCGGCTCGCCTGCATAGCAGCGATGCGCGCCGCGGCATCGGTCGCCGGGGCCGACGCCGCTAGGCTCTCGGACAAAGGAGCCCACATGCCACGCATCCCGCTGCCCGCACCCGACGAGATGACACCCGAGCAACGCCGCGTGCACGACAAGATCGTGTCCGGACGGCGCGGCCGCATCCAGGGGCCGTTGCGCGCCGCCCTGCACAACCCCGAACTCGCCGACCGCTGGCAGGCGCTCGGCGAACTGCTGCGCTACCGCACCGGGCTCTCGCCGCGGCTGTCCGAACTCGCCATCCTCGTGACCGGCCGCGCCTGCCGCTCGCCCTTCGAGTGGCATGCGCACCGCGTCGAGGCGGAAGCGGCGGGCATCGAGCCCGAAATCATCGACGCCCTGCTCGCGCAGCGCATGCCCGACAGCTTGCAGCCCGACGACGCCCTCGTGCTGCGCTTCGCCGGCGAGCTGAACCGCGACAACTCGGTCAGCGACGCGACCTACGCCGCGGCCCTGGCCCGCTTCGGCGCGCGCACGGTGGTGGAGCTCACCGCGCTGGTGGGCTACTACACCATGGTCGCGATGACGCTCAACGCGCACGAGATTCCGCTGCCCGACGGCGCGACCGCGGCCTTTGCGCTGCCGCAGCACGAGCCGCCGCGATGAACACGACGACAGGCTGGGACTGCCACGCGCATCTGTTCGGCCCCTACGAACGCTTCCCGCTCGCCGAGCCGCGCAGCTACACGCCGCCCGAGGCCACGGACGGCGAGTACCAGGCGCTGCTGGCGCGGCTCGGCCTGTCGCACGGCGTGCTCGTGCATCCGAGCGCCTACGGCGGCGACTTCTCGTTGCTGCTGCATGCGCTCGATGCGCACCCGAATCTGCGTGGCGTGATCGTCACGCGCGCCGGCGACGCCGCGGACTTGCGCGCCCTGCGCGACCGCGGCGTGCGCGCCGCACGCTTCAGCCACCGTAGCGGCACGGGCATGAACTTCGCCGGCAGCGCCTCGTTCGACGAGTTGCGGCAGATGGCGGGCGCGCTGGCGGATGCTGGCCTGCATGCCGAACTCTGGACCGACTGCACGGCGCTGCCGGCAATCGCCACCGAGCTCGAGCGCCTGCCCGTTCCCGTGGTCATCGACCACATGGGCGGCTTCGAGGTGGCGGCCGGCTTGGAGGCGCCGGGTTTTCGCTGGCTGCGCTCGCTGCTCGAACGCGGCAAGGTGTACGTGAAGCTGTGTGCGTATCGCAACCTGCTGGGCACAGCGGATTTCGATGCCGGCCGCCCGTTCCATGCCGCGCTGCTGCAGGCCAACCCTGATCACCTGGTATGGGGCAGCGACTGGCCGCACCTGCGGGTGGACCCTGCGCCGGATGCTGCGCGGCTGCTGCAGCGATTCAAGGACTGGACGGCCGACGATGCGCTGGTCCGGCGCATCCTCGCGACGAATCCGGCCCGGCTCTACGACTGAACCCTTCAGCCGTCGACCGGCACCGTCCCCTCGAAGGAAGGCCGCCCGCACAGCGTGGCGTACCACGCCGAGAGCCGCGGTGCCCGTGCGCGCCAGTCGAAGCCGCCGAAGCGGTAGTCGAGATAGCCAAGCGCGCATCCGAGCGCTACATGCCCGATGGCGAAGGGCGCCTGCGCCAGCGCTTCGGCTTCGCCGTCGAGCGCATCGAGCGTCGCCTCCACCTTGCGCTCAAACGCCGCCAGCAGTACCCGCAGCGGCATCGCGCGCTCGCGCTCGTTGCGCCACAGGATCAGCGCATCCAGCAAGCCGTCACCGAGTGCATGCCAGCGCAGCGCGGACCAGCGCTCTTCGCCCTGGCGCGGAAACAGCGGGCCGCGGGCCAGGTCGTTCAGGTATTCGCAGATCACTGCCGAGTCGAACAGCACCGCACCCGAATCCAGCACCAGCGTGGGAATCTTCGACAAGGGGTTGTCGCGCATCAGCGCCTCGTTGGGCGCGCGCATGGCGGCGACCGAGCGCACCAGGTCGAGCCGGTCGACGAGACCGAGTTCGTGCGCACAGACCATCACCTTGCGCACATAGGGCGAGCGCGGCGACCAGTGCAGCTTCATCGTGGGTGTCATCTCACACCACTCCACCGGCGCGCAGCGCGGCAATCTCGTCCGCGCCGAAACCGATCTCTCCCAGGACTTCCGCGGTGTGCTGGCCGAGCAGCGGCGGCGCGGCCACGGGGCGCAGCGGTGCATCGGCAAAACGGATCGGGCTCGCGAGCTGCGGTACGTCGACCCCGCTCGGATGCGGCACCTGCCGCACCATGCCGCGGTGGCGCACCTGCGGATCCTCGAACACCTCGGCCACGCTGTTGATGGCGCCCACCGGCACGCCCACCGCATCGAGTGCGGCCACCAGCTCGGCGCGGGTACGGCGCGCCAGTTCGGCGACCAGCAGCGGCGAGAGCGTGCCGAGATGGCGCACCCGCTGCGCGTTGGTCGCGAAGCGCTCGTCGGTACGCCATTCGGGCCGCCCGAGCACCTCGCACAGCCGCGCGAACTGGCCGTCGTTGCCGATGACGAGGATCACGTCGCCGTCGCTGCAGCGGTATACGTCCTGCGGCTGGATGTTGGGGTGGGCATTGCCGTTGCGCTGCGGCGTGCGGCCGGACACGAGGTAGTTCATCGCCTGGTTCGACAGCGCCGCCACCTGCACGTCGAGCATGCCGATGTCGATGGTCTCGCCCTCGCCCGTCACCTCGCGCCGCGCCAGCGCCGCCAGCATCGCGACGGTGGCGTACATGCCGGTCATCAGGTCGACGATGGGTACGCCCACCTTCTGCGGCCCGCCGCCGGGGCGGTCGTCGCGCTCGCCTGTCACGCTCATCAGCCCGCCCATCGCCTGGATCAGGAAGTCATAGGCCGGCTGGTCCCGACGCGGACCGGTCTGGCCAAAGCCGGTGACGGAGCAGTAGATCAGCCGCGGGTTCAGCGCGCGCAGCGAGGCGGCGTCGAGCCCGTAGCGCGCGAGCGTTCCGACCTTGTAGTTCTCGATCACGATGTCGGCGCGCGCGACCAGTTCGCGCACGATGCGCTGGCCCTCGGGCTTGTCCAGGCTCACGGTGATGGAGCGCTTGCCGCGGTTCACCGCAAGGTAGTAGGCCGCCTCGCGCGTGTCGCGTCCGTTGGCGTCGCGCAGGAAAGGCGGGCCCCAGCTGCGCGTGTCGTCGCCGCTGCCGGGGCGCTCGATCTTGGTGACCTCGGCGCCGAGGTCGGCGAGGATCTGGCCTGCCCATGGCGCGGCGAGGATGCGGCTCAGGTCGAGCACCCGCACATGCGAGAGCGGGCCGGCGGCTGATGTCATGAACTGCTTTCCTTGGTGAGTCTGGCTTCACTCTAGGGCGGCTGCCGGGCGCTGCCTACCGTGCCCCGCGGCAAGGCTGGCATGCGGCCGAACGCATAGCGGCGACATGCGATGCGGTGCATGGCTGCTTTGCGGCGCGGCGTTCTGGCTCCGCCCGCACGGCGTGCCTAGAGTGCGTCGCAACACCACAAGGAGACAAACGCATGACACGCACTGCACGCATCGCGCGGCTGGCCGCAGGCTGGCTGCTGGCGCTGGCCACCGGCATGGCCGCGGCCGCCTTCCCTGAGAAGGCCGTGACTCTCGTCGTCCCCTACCCGGCCGGCGGCGCGGCCGACCTGATGGCGCGCAGCCTGGCCCAGAACCTGGGTACGGCCCTCGGCCAGCAGGTGGTCGTCGACAACCGCGGCGGCGCCGGCGGCGGCCTGGCGGCGGAGATGGTGGCGAGCGCCCCGGCCGACGGCTACACGCTGTTGTTCGGCACCATGGGCACGCAAGCCATCAACCCTTCGCTGTACCGCAAGCTGCCTTACGACCCGGTCAAGGACTTCGCACCGATCGCGCTCACGCACATCACCCCGCGCGTGCTGGTGGTCGGCACCCATGTGCGGGCGGAGAGCGTGGCCGAGTTGATCGCGCTCGCCAAGCGCAAGCCCGGAGAACTCACCTACGGCTCGGCCGGCAATGGCAGCTCCAGCCACCTGTCGGGTGCGCTGTTCGAGAGCCTCGCCGGCGTCAAGCTCCTGCACGTTCCCTACAAGGGCAGCGCGCCGCTGCTGAACGACATGCTGGCCGGGCGCATCGACATCACCTTCGATTCCTACGCCGTTTACGAGCCGCACATCAAGGCCGGCAAGGTGCGCCCGCTCGGCGTCACCTCGAAGGAGCGCATGCAAACGCTGCCCTCACTGCCGACGATTGCCGAGAGTGGCCTGGCCGGCTTCGAGGTCGCCAATTGGCTGGGCGTGCTCGCGCCGGCCGGCACGCCGAAGGCCACGACCGACACGCTCAATCGGGCGCTCGCCCAGGCAATGGCCGATCCCGCGATGCGAAGGCAGCTTGCCTCGCTGGGAATCGAGCCGACGATCAGCACGTCCGACGAGTTCGCGGCGCTGATCCACAGCGAGATCCCGAAGTGGGCGGCGATCGTGAAAGCCTCGGGCGCGAGCATCGACTGAAGCCCATGGAGAGCCGCACCGAATTCATGGTCGACGGCGACGTGCGCATCGAGGTGCGCATCGAGGTGCGCATCGACGGCCGTGGCCCGGCCCTGGTGCTGCTGCCCTCGTCGCAGCGCGATTCGCTCGACCTGGACGAGTTCGCAGTGGACCTCGCCGCGCGCGGCTTTCGCGTGCTGCGCCCGCAGCCGCGCGGCATGGCCGGCAGCACCGGCCCGCTGGAGGGCTTGACGCTGCACCATCTGGCGCGCGATGTGGCGGGCGTCATCGCGCGGTTCGGTGACGGCCGAGCCATCGTGGCCGGGCATGCCTTCGGCCATTTCATCGCGCGCGTGACGGCGCTCGACCATTCGCAGCATGTGTGCGGCGTGGTGGCGATGGGCGCTGCCGCGCGCACCTTCCCGCCCGGCCTGAGCGCGCAGCTCGACATCGCCGCCGACCCTGCGCAGCCGCAAGAGCTACGCCTCGCAGCGCTGCGGCAGGCGTTCTTCGCGTCCGGCAGCGACCCGCGGCCCTGGCTCGACGGCTGGCATCCAGAACTGCGCACCGCGTACCGCCGCGCGGCACTCACGCCGCCCAAGGACACGTGGTGGCCGACGAGCGCCGTGCCCGTGCTCGAGATCCAGGGGACGGAAGACCCGTGGCGGCCACCCGACACGCGGCTCGAACTGAAACAGGCGCTCGGCGAACTCGTGACCGTGCGTCTCATCGCCCACGCGAGCCACGCGCTGCTGCCCGAGCAGCCGGCAGCGGTGGCCGATGCGATCGCCGATTGGGCGATCAAGCTGCCGCGCTGATCTCAGGCCGCGAACACCACGCCGCAGCCCGGCCCCGTCGGCACCGCGATGGCGCCCTGCAGAACCGGCAGCGGCGTGAACGGATCGTCCAGCAGGTGCTCGTGCTCCGACAGCTCGCAGGCAAAGGGCAGCGCCTTCACCACGCTCGCCGCCTGCACCGCCATGGCCTGCAGCAGCGCCGGCCCGAACGCCGCGCCGACACGCACCGCCACGCCGTTCGCCTCGCACAGATGCACCGCTTCGATGAAGCGGCGGATGCCGCCGAGCTTGGTGATCTTGAGGTTCATCACGTCCACGCTGCGGTCGGCCGCCAGGCGCGCCACGTCGTGCACGGTCTGCGCGCTCTCGTCCGCCTCGATCGCCACCGGCAGGCTGCGTGTGAGCAGCGCCAGACCAGCCCAGTCAGCCGCCGGCACCGGCTGCTCGATGAGCGTGATGCCGTGCCGCTCCATGCGCGCGAAGGCGCCCATCATCTGCTTGGCCGAGTACGACTGGTTCGGGTCTAGCGTGAGCGCCGGGCCATTGCCTACGGCATCGCGCACGGCCGCTACCCGCTCCACATCGAGCGCCGTGTCGCCCGACAGTTTGAGCTTGAGCTGCCGGTAGCCGGCTTCGACCAGCTCGGCGGCCTTGGCCGCCATCTCGGCGGGCGTCTTGATCGCGAGGATGCGCGACTGCGCGACCGCATCGCGCAGTCGCCCGCCGAGCAGCACGTGCACCGGCACGCCGAGCCGACGTGCCAGCAGGTCATGCAGCGCCATGTCGAGCGCCGCCTTGACGCTCGGGTTGAATGCCAGGACGGCATCCACCTCCTCGGAGATCGCCGCGATGTCGTCCGTACGCCGGCCGACGAGCCGCGGCGCGAGCCAGGCGAGCGAGGCCGCGGCACCGGCACCGTGCGTCGTGATCGCGGGAATGGCGTGCGCATAGCCGAGGCCCTGCACGCCATCCTCGTCGGTGAGCACGAGCACGTGCCCTTCGAGCCGCGGCACCACCGCGCGCGCGAACTTCCAGCTCGGGTCGCGCAGGCCCTGCACGCAGGGGCGAATGTCGACGGTCGCAATGCGCATGGCGGTTCAGTCGGCGCTCAGTTGAGCGTGATCTTTCCGCGAGTGACCACGCCGTGCCACTTCTTGTACTCGGCGTCCATCAGTGCGCGGTACTGCGCCGGCGTCGAGCTCACGGGCACGGCTCCCTGCTTTTGCATCTGGCCGGCAACGTCCGGCGAATTGAGCGCTGCCGCGACGGCGTCGCGCAGGCGTTCCCGGATCGCGGCCGGAACGTCCTTCGGCCCGACGATGCCGTAGTGCGTGTCCATCAAGACGCCGGGCAAGCCCTGCTCGGCCGTCGTCGGCACGGCGGGCATCAGCGGCGAGCGCGTGGCGCTGGCCAGCGCGACCACGCGCATTCTTCCGCTGGCGACGAAGGGCTGCGCGGGCAGCAGGTCGATCATCGCCATGTGAACCTCGCCTGCGACGACGGCAGTGACCGCGGGCGCCGCGCCCTTGTACGGCACGTGGGTAATGTCGATGCCGGCTTCCTGGCGCAGCAGCTCGGCCCCGATGTGCGGGGTCGTCCCCACACCCGCCGAGGCGTAGTTGAGTTCCCCGGGCGCCGCCTTCGCACGCCTGATCAGATCGGGCAAATCGGCAATGCCCGATTCCGCCCCCACCACCACGACGGCCGGGATGCGCGCCACCAGCGTGACGTAGCCCACGTCTTCGGGTTCATACGGCACCTTGGTCAGCGTTCGCATGCCGGCCAGCGGCCCCGGCCCGGTGAGCGCGAAGGTGTAGCCGTCGGGCGCCGCGCGCAGGGCCATGTCCACACCGATGGTCCCGCCGGCGCCCGCCTTGTTGTCGACGACGACGGTCTGGCCGAGATCGGTACCCACCTTCTTGGCGACCAGCCGGGCAACCACGTCGGTCGGCCCGCCGGCCGAATACGGCACGATCAGGCGAATGGGTTTGTCGGGCCACGATTGGGCGCCGGCCGGCACGCCAGCCAGCATCGCGGCGGCAGCAAGACATAGGCGAAGGCAGAGGCTCGAGCGGGTCATGATGTCTCCAGAAGTGGGTGGCAGTTGGAGCCCAGTGTGTTTTGCGATCTGCCGGCGGGTAAGACACGCGCGACGCAATTCAGCTATGCGACGCGCGTGCAGGGTCGGGCAGTCTTCAGAAGTTGTACTTGATGCCTGCGTCCACCGCCGTCGTGCGCGAGCGCCCTTCCTGCTTGGCCGACCCGATGTCCGCGTGGAGGCTCACGCGCTTGCTCAGCGGATGAACATAGCCGAGCCCCAGCTTGTCGATGTCGTTGTTGGCTCCGTCGGGCGAGTAGCGTGCAAAGCCCACGCGCAGCTGGCCCGGGCCGACCGGCGCGGTAGCGCCGACGCTCAGGTTGCGCGCGTCGATGCCCGCCACCGTCGAGCGCGAGAAGGTGAGCATCGGCCTCACGACACCGAAGTCGTAGGCACCGCCGATCAGCGCCAGCCGCCGGTTCGAATCCACGCGGTCGAAGCCGCCGCCGAAGAACCACGGCCCGCGTTTGTACTGGAGATTGGCGGAGGCCGAGCGTTCACGCGCACCCTCGCCAAGCGCCGTCGCGAGCTGGGCGGTGAAGCCGCCCCAGTTGGGTGACTTGTAGCCCACCGTGTTCAGGCTGCGCACGCCGCCGTCGATCGAGTAGCCGGCGAACTGGTGGCGCGAGCCGAACATGGCGGTGGTCTCAAAGCGCCAGGGGTCCAGTTCCACGGCGGTCCAGAACAGCGGGATGTATTCGCGCCCGAGGTACACGGCGCCGTAGGGCGAACCCAGTTCGACGATGCTGCGGGCGGCCCAGAAGGGGTTGTCGGCCGCACCCGAATCGGCCCGGAAGCGATGCTCGATGTGAAAGCCTGCCTTCCAGCCGCGGCCCAGATCCTCGGCACCGCGAAAACCGAGCCGGTTGCCCGAGCTCTGGCGCACGTCCCAGCGCTTGCCGGCAGCGCCGGTCGCGCCGTTGCCGCCGTTCAGGTTGGTCGTGCCGCTGTTCTGGTGGGTGATACCGAGATCGAGCCGGCCGTAGATGCTGATGGCCGACGTTTGCGCAACAGCCGGCAGTGCGGCCGCGGCCGCGCACAGCGCGGCGAGTGTCCCGACGTGATTCATGTTGTCTCCTCGTGATGTCGTGATGAAAGGCGCGGGCAGTGTGTTCACCCGTGCGCTTCGCCGTAAGACATCCGAGGCGCAAACCAGCTATGCAGCGTGCGACCCGAGGGCCGCCGCCTCAGCGCCCCGTGAACACGGGCGCGCGCTTCTCGCGGAAGGCGAGCTGCGCTTCACGCGCGTCGTCGGTCTTCGCGACGATGGCCGTCATGTCCTGCTCGTAGCGGTAGCCGTCGCGCAGGCTCATGTCCTCGATGGTGTTGAGGGTGTGCTTGCCCATGCGCGTGGAGATCGGGCTCTTCGACGCGATGCTTTCGGCGATCTCCATCGCGACGGGCAGGAGCTCGTCGGGCGCCGTACAGGCCTCGGCCACGCCCAGCCGGTAGAGCTCGGCGCCCGAGACGCGATAGCCGGTGAGCGCCATGCGCCGCAGCCGCGAATGGCTGAACAGACGCATCCCATGCCGGCAGCCGCCGAGCAGGCCGACGTCCACTTCGGGCAGGCCGAGCGCGGCGCGCTCGGACACCACCACGATGTCGGCCGAGGCCACCATCGCCAGGCCCGAGCCGAGCGCCGCGCCGTTGACGGCGACGACCACCGGTTTGGCGCATTCGCGGATCGCATGGAAGCACTCGCGTGTACGCCGCGAATGGGCCAGCAGGTCGCCCGGGCCCTTGATCATCTCGGCCCGGCCCTTGAGGTCGGCGCCGGCGCAGAACACCTTGCCCTCGCCCGTCAGCACGATGGCGCGGATCTCGTCGGTCTCCGACAGCCGATCGAGCGCCAGCGTCAACTCGTCGTTCAGCACACGGGTCAAGGCGTTGACCGGTGGGCTGGCGAGCGTCAGGGTGGCGACGTGGCCGGAAATGGCCACGCGCAGTTGCGTCAGGTCTTGCATGTTCGGTGCGTCCTCGGAACGTGAAGCGTTCGAGTCTAGGAAGCGGCGGGCTCGCCGGCCAGCCCGGCGCGCGCAGAGCAGCTATGCGTTCATCCGCTGCCCAGCACCGGCGCGTTGGGCGTGAGGCCGATGCCCGTCGCGCCCAGCCGCCGCCCCTCACCGCACAGCCACCACAGCGTGCGCGCCGCGTCGACGCACGACAGTCCCGCGCCGCGAATGTTGGAGATGCAGTTGCGCTGCGAATCGAGCCGGCCGATCTTCGGCGCGGCGGTGAGGTAGATGCCGAGGCTGTCGGGCGAGCTCAAGCCGGGCCGTTCGCCGATGAGCACGGCGACGAAGCGTGCACCCAGCACATCGCCGATCTCGTCGCCCAGCGCCACGCGAGCCTGCGTGGCGATGACCACCGGCCCGATCGACCAGCCGGGCGCGGCCTGCGCGGTGATCTGCGCGATCAGCGGTTCGGCATTGCTCTGCACGCCGAGCGACGACAGGCCGTCGGCCACGACGAGCAGCAGGTCGATGCCACCGGTCGGCGCCTGCGCCGCGCGCTCGCCCAGGCGTTGCGCGCTGTCCGCGTCGAGGCGCCGGCCGAGATCGGGCCGCACGAGGTAGGTGGCGCGGTCCGGCGCGGCGCTTCGCGCCTGCAGCGTGTCGAACCCCTGCGCGTGCAGCGCCGCCTCCAGCGCCGGCACGTCCAGCGGCAGATGCACCGCATCGCGCGCCAGTGCGTGCGCCATGCCGAAGCGCAGCAGTTCGGCCGTCGGCAGGCTGTGGCCGCTGCGCCCGAGCGCGAGCCGCGCCTGCGTGTACGCGCGCAAGTCGGTCCACGGATCGGGCGTGGGCCCGGCCGGCGGCGTGACGGGTGGTGTCGTCATGGCGGCGGCGACAGCTGGCGCATGCGCGCGAGCGCCGGATGCGATGCGCCCACCGGCAGCAGCGCACCGTTCGCATCGGTGAGCCCGAGGCCTTGCAACCACGCCTCGAATTTCGGCGCGCGCTTCAGGCCCAGCAGTTCGCGCAGGTACAGCGCATCGTGGAACGAGGTGCTCTGGTAGTTCAGCATGATGTCGTCGGCGCCCGGCACGCCCATCACGAAATTGACGCCCGCCGTACCCAGCAGCGTGAGCAGCGTGTCCATGTCGTCGGAATCGGCCTCGGCGTGGTTGGTGTGGCAGACGTCGCAGCCGGGCGGCACGCCCAGCAGCTTGCCGCAGAAGTGATCCTCGAGCCCGGCACGCACGATCTGCTTGCCGTCGCGCAGGTACTCCGGGCCGATGAAGCCGACCACGGTGTTGGTGAGCAGCGGCGAGAACGCGCGCGCCACCGCGTAGGCGCGCGCCTCGCAGGTCTGCTGGTCCACACCGTGGTGCGCATCGGCCGAGAGCGCACTGCCCTGCCCGGTCTCGAAATACATCACGTTGTCGCCCAGCGTGCCGCGGTGCAGCGACAGCGCCGCCTCGCGCGCCTCTCGCAGCAGCGCCAGGTCGATGCCGAAGCCACGGTTGGCCTGTTCGGTGCCGGCAATCGACTGGAACACCAGATCCACCGGCGCGCCCTGCTCGATCATGCGCAGCGTGTTCGTCACGTGGGTGAGCACGCAGCTTTGCGTCGGGATCGCCAGGCGCTGGATCACGTCATCCAGCGCATGCACGAGCCGCGTCAGGTCGGGCACGCTGTCGCTGGCCGGATTGACGCCGATCACCGCATCGCCCGCGCCGTACAGCAGGCCATCGACCACCGAGGCGGCGATGCCGCGCAGATCGTCCGTCGGGTGGTTGGGCTGCAGGCGCACGGCCAAGTGGCCCGGCAGGCCGATCGTGTCGCGAAAGCGCGTGACCACGCGGCACTTGCGCGCCATCGCGATCAGATCCTGATTGCGCATCAGCTTGCTCACCGCCGCGGCCATCTCCGGCGTGATGCCGGGCGCGAGCCGCGCCAGCGCCACGCTGTCGACCGCCGAACCGAGCAGCCAGTCGCGAAACGCGCCGACGGTGAGCTGCGCCACCGGCTCGAACGCCGCCGCATCGTGCGTGTCGACGATGAGGCGGGTCACCTCGTCGTCCTCGTAAGGGATCAGCGCGTCCTCGAGAAAGCGCTTCAGCGGCACATCGGCCAGCGCCAGGCGCGCGGCCATGCGCTCCACGTCAGAGCCTGCCGCGATGCCGGCGAGCACATCGCCCGAGCGCGCCGGCGTCGCCTTCGCCATCAGCGTGCGCAGGCTGTCGAAGCGAAAGCCCTGCGCGCCGACGCGCTGGTGGTAGCTCACACCGCCTCAGCGCCGTTCATCGCTGCGGCGTCGCGCGGCCAGCACGCCGCCGAGCGCCAAGCCAGCCGCAAAGCCGACGTAGACCCAGGCGAGGTTGCGCTTCGACAGGCGCCGCTCGAAGCCGGGCGTGAGCCGCTCGGGCACCAGCTTCAGGTCGACCACCGCCGCGACGGCAGTGAGGGCCACAGCGTCGACGACGGCGTTGGCCGGCGTCGGCCGCTGCCGGCGCGCGCGCAGCAGCTCGTAGAACACGGCCCAGAACACCGCCGAGGCGTGGTGCGTGGCGGCGCCAAGCGGCGTGAAGCGCCACGAGGCCTCGTTGCGGCGCAGGGCACGATCGCCCCAGAACCAGTGGCTGGGCGCGTTGAGGGCGGCAATGGCGCTGCCGGTGTCGCGGCGGCTGCCGCGCGCCATCACGGCCATCGACAGCACGCTCGCGAGGCTGCCGGCCGTGAGCACCTGCCGCATGACCGGGCAGGAAGCAAGATCGGTCCATGTCATCGCTGGCTCCTTGGTGGAACAGGCGTGGGAGAAGCACCGCCCCGGTCGGGCCGCGTTTCCTCGGGAGCAAGAGGCGTTCCCTCTGGTCGCGCGGCAAGGCGCAGCGGCCTGTGCGACGATGCACGACGCCTCTTTCTCTTCGCTTTCTCTTCGGACATCACGCATGCTTTCCACCGCCGACGCCATCCGTGCCCGCCGTTCCGTGCGCGGCTTTCTTCCCGAGCCCATTGCCCCCGACACGCTGCGCGCCGTTTTTGAACTCGCGCAATGGGCGCCGTCGAACTGCAACACCCAGCCGTGGATCACGCACGTGGCCTCGGGCGACACCTGCGAACTGCTGCGCCGGCGCATTTCGGAAGCGGCGCGCGACCCGGCGCAGAGCGCGCCGGACTTTCCCTATGACGGCAAGTATTCGGGCATCTACCGCGAGCGCCAGATCGACGCGGCGGTGCGGCTGTTCGGCGCGATGAACATCGCGCGCGACGACAAGGCCGGCCGCACGGCGAGCTTTGCGCGCAACTTCGCCTTCTTCGGCGCGCCGCACGTGGCCTTCCTGTTCCTGCCCGAGCCCTTCGGCCTGCGCGAGGCGGCCGATTGCGGCATGTACGCGCAGACGCTGATGCTCGCGCTCACGGCGCACGGTCTCGCGTCATGCCCGCAGACGGCGCTGAGCTACCACGCCCCGATCGTGCGCGAGGTACTGGGCGTGCCGGATTCGCACAAGCTGCTGTTCGGCCTGTCGTTCGGCCACGAAGACACGGCGGTCGAGGCCAACGAGTGCCGCACCGAGCGGGCGCCGCTGGACGCCTCGGTGCGATTCCACGAATAAGAATAAAAGTGTGAGGGGGCCGGCGCTCAGCCGAAGAAGTGCTTGAACACCTCGGGCTCGCTCACCTCGCGCATCACCAGTCCTTCGATCGCCTCGCGAAACGGCGTCGGCTCGGGCAGCGTGGCAAGGGTGGCGGGCATGGTGACGTTCCACGCACTGTTGAAGTCGGCGGCGGGCGAATGGGCGTTCAGGCTCTGTGGCGCCTTCGGCACGGCAGCCGCGGGGCGCTGCGTCAGCGTGTGCGCCAGCGAAGCCAGTTCGTCCCAGCCCATGAAGTCCTTGAAGCCAAGGAACTGGTAGGTCGGCGTGGCGGGCTGCGGTGCGCGCGGGTTCATGGTGTGGACCTCGGATCGATATTTGTAGCGAAGCGTATCGAAGCCGGCGCGCTGCGCATGCCCGGAAAAGCTGGTGAAGCACGCGCCAATTTGCCGCGGCCGGGTGCGCATCGTCAGGTCAGCGCAGGCGCGGCATAGACTGTGACGGTTCGTTTCGCTCGTCCGTCTTCCGCCCGCGCCGGCCTTCCGTCTTTCCCGCCATGAAGTCATCGCATCCGCCTGAAACCTCCGCCCGCAGCGACGACGTGGTGGCCACATTCAGTGCCGACGAGATGCGCCAGCGCATCCAACGCAAGAGCCGGCTCAAGGGCCGGCAGCCGGACGACGCGGCGCTCGCCGAGGTGCGCGCGCTGCTCGGTCCTGTGCCGGCGGACGGCTGGCGGCGCGATCGGCTGATCGAGCATCTTCATCTGGTCAACGACCGCCACGGCGGCCTGCAAGAACGCCACCTCGTCGCGCTGGCGCGCGAGACCAACGTGCCGATGGCCGAGGTGTTCGAGGTCGCGAGCTTCTATCACCACTTCGAGCTGCTGCGCGAGGGGGATGCCGCACCGGCGCTCACGGTGCGTGTGTGCGAAGGCCTGAGCTGCGAGCTGGCCGGCGGGCGTGACCTGCTGGCGCGGCTGCCGGCGCTGCTGGGTGGCGAGGTACGCGTGATCCCGGCGCCCTGCGTCGGGCGCTGCGAGCAGGCGCCGGTGGCGGTGGTGCATCAGCGGCCGGTGCTGCAGGCGACGACAGATTCGGTGGCCGACATCGTGGCGGCCGGCCTGACGACGCATCCGCCCGCCACGACCGCCGCACTTTTCGATCCGGCCGCCGAAGCGCCGTGCGAGATCACCGCCGCGTCGTCCGACGCCAGCCCAGCCTGCGTCGACTACGCGGCCTACCGCGCTTGCGGCGGCTACGCGCTCGCAGCCGACGTGATCGCCGGCCGGCGCCCGGCAGACGAGGTGCTGAAGACCCTCGAAGACGCCGGCCTGCGCGGTCTCGGCGGCGCGGGCTTTCCGGCGGGCCGCAAGTGGCGCATCGTGCGCGACCAGCCCGCGCCACGGCTGATGGCGGTGAACATCGACGAAGGCGAGCCGGGCACCTTCAAGGACCGCACGTATCTGGAGCGCGACCCGCACCGCTTTCTCGAAGGCGTGCTGATCGCCGCCGCTGTCGTCGGCATCGACGCCTGTTATCTCTACCTGCGCGACGAATACCACGGCTGCCGCGCGCTGCTGACGCAGGCGATTGCCGAGTTGCAGCGCGACGCGCCCTTTCCGCTGCCGCAGATCGAGCTGCGCCGCGGCGCCGGTGCCTACATCTGCGGTGAAGAGTCGGCCATGCTGGAAAGCATCGAAGGCAAGCGCGGTGAGCCGCGCCTGCGCCCGCCCTACATCGCCCAGGTCGGCCTGTTCGAGCGGCCCACGCTGGAGCACAACTTCGAGACGCTGTACTGGGTGCGCGACCTCGTGCAGCGCGGCGCCGCCTGGTTCGCGGGCTTCGGCCGCCATGGCCGCAAAGGCCTGCGCAGCTTCAGCGTGAGCGGCCGCGTCAAGCGCCCAGGTGTGAAGCTCGCGCCCGCAGGCATCACCCTGCGCGAGTTGGTGGACGAATACTGCGGCGGCATGGCCGAGGGCCACACGCTGTATGCCTACCTGCCGGGCGGCGCCTCGGGCGGCATCCTGCCGGCGGCGATGGCCGACGTCCCGCTCGACTTTGACACCCTGCAGCCCCACGGCTGCTTCATCGGCTCGGCGGCGGTCATCGTGCTCGGCCAGCACGACCGCGCACGCGATGCGGCGCTGAACATGATGCGTTTCTTCGCCGACGAAAGCTGCGGCCAGTGCACGCCCTGCCGCGTGGGCACCGACAAGGCGGCACGCCTGATGGCGGCCGATGCCTGGGACAACGCGACGCTCGCCGACTTGGGCGAGGTGATGGCCGATGCGTCGATCTGCGGATTGGGGCAGGCAGCGCCGAATCCGATCCGCTGCGTGCAGCAGCATTTCGCCCATGAGATCGGTGGAGGCGCGGCATGAGCGCGCAGGTGGAAATCACGCTCGATGGCCGGCGCGTCGAGGCGCACGAAGGCGAAACCCTCCTGAGCGTTGCCACGCGCGAAGGCATCGCCATCCCCACGCTGTGCTTCAAGGACGGCTACCGCCCCGCCGGCAACTGCCGCGCCTGCGTGGTCGAAGTGGCGGGCGAACGCACGCTGGCGCCGAGTTGCTGCCGCAACGTACAGCCCGGCATGGACGTGAAGACCAACAGCGAACGTGCGAAGAAGAGCCAGCGCCTGGTGCTGGAAATGCTGCTCGCCGACATGCCGGAACAAGGCCACAAATGGGCCGACGACACCGGCGCCCTGCCCCACGGCGAACTGAGCGACTGGGCCGCGCGCGAAGGCGTGACCGTGCGGCCTCAACTGCGCGCTCTCCGCCGCGAGCAACCGGCGCCAGACGTGTCGCACCCCGCCATGGCCGTGAACCTCGACGCCTGCATCCAGTGCACCCGCTGCGTGCGCGCTTGCCGCGAGGAACAGGTCAACGACGTGATCGGCTACGCCGGGCGCGGCGCATCAAGCCGCATCGTCTTCGACCTGTCCGATCCAATGGGCGACAGCACCTGCGTCGCCTGCGGCGAATGCGTGCAGGCCTGCCCGACCGGCGCGCTGATGCCCAAGACACAGCTCGGCTCGCAGGTGGTGGACAAGAAGATCGATTCCGTCTGCCCGTTCTGCGGCGTGGGCTGCCTGCTCACCTACAACGTACGCGACAACAAGATCGTCGGCGTCGACGGCCGCGACGGCCCGGCCAACCACAGCCGGCTGTGCGTGAAGGGCCGCTTCGGCTTCGACTACGCGAGCCATCCGCAGCGCCTGACGAAGCCGCTGATCCGCAGGCCGGGCGTGCCCAAGGATCCGCAGGCCACGCCGAACCCGGCTGACTGGTCGGCGGTCTTTCGCGAAGCGACCTGGGACGAAGCGCTGGAACTCGCCGGCGGCACGCTGCGCCGCCTGCGCGACACGCACGGCCCCAAGTCGCTCGCCGGCTTCGGCTCGGCCAAGGGCAGCAACGAGGAGGCCTACCTCTTCCAGAAGCTCGTGCGCACCGGCTTCGGCAGCAACAATGTCGACCACTGCACGCGGCTGTGCCATGCGTCCAGCGTGGCGGCGCTGCTCGAAGGCGTGGGCTCGGGCGCGGTGAGCAACCCGGCGGGCGACGTTGAGCATGCCGAGGTGATCTTCGTTATCGGCTCCAACCCCACGGCCAACCACCCGGTGGCCGCCACCTGGATGAAGAACGCGGCGCAACGCGGCGCGAAGATCGTGCTCGCCGACCCGCGCCGCACCGAACTCTCGCGCCACGCCTGGCGCACGCTGCAGTTCAACGCCGACACCGACGTGGCGATGCTGAACGCGCTGATCCACACGGTGATCGACGAAGGGCTGGTCAATGCAGACTTCGTGCGCGAGCGTGTGAGCAACTTCGAGGCGCTCAAAGAAAACGTGCGCGGCTACAGCCCCGAGGCGATGGCGCCGATCTGTGGCATCCCCGCCGAGACGCTGCGCGAAGTGGCGCGCGCCTTCGCCAACGCGAAGAGCGCCATGATCCTGTGGGGCATGGGCGTGAGCCAGCACGTGCACGGCACCGACAACGCGCGCTGCCTGATCGCGCTCGCCTCCGTCACCGGCCAGATCGGCAAGCCCGGCTCCGGCCTGCACCCGCTGCGCGGCCAGAACAATGTGCAGGGCGCGAGTGACGCCGGGCTGATCCCGATGATGTTCCCCAACTACCAGCGCGTGGACAACGAGCAAGCGCACGCGTGGTTCGAGGACTTCTGGCAGACGCCGCTCGACGCCGCGCCCGGCTACACGGTGGTCGAGATCATGCACAAGGCCCTCGCGCCCGACAGCGACCCGCACAAGATCCGCGGCATGTATGTGATGGGCGAGAACCCGGCCATGAGCGACCCGGACCTGAACCACGCGCGCCACGCCCTCGCCTCGCTGGAGCACCTGGTGGTGCAGGACATCTTCATGACCGAGACCGCGTGGCTCGCCGACGTGGTGCTGCCCGCCAGCGCCTGGCCCGAGAAGAGCGGCACGGTGAGCAACACCGACCGCATGGTGCAGCTCGGCCGGCGCGCGCTCGACCTGCCGGGCGAGGCGCGGCAGGACCTGTGGATCATCCAGCAGCTCGCGCAGCGACTCGGGCTCGACTGGCGCTACGAGGGCGAGGAATCGGGCGTGGCCAAGGTGTACGAGGAGATGCGGCGCGCCATGCACGGCGCCATCGCCGGCATCACCTGGGAGCGGCTGCAGCGCGAGGACAGCATCACCTACCCCTGCCTCACGGCGGACGACCCCGGCCGCCCCATCGTCTTCGACGACACCTTTCCCACGCCCAGCGGCCGCGTGACGCTGGTGCCGGCCGACATCATTCCTGCCGCCGAGCGCCCCGATGCCGACTACCCCTTCGTGCTCATCACCGGCCGCCAGCTCGAGCACTGGCACACCGGCAGCATGACGCGCCGCGCGAGCGTGCTCGACGCGCTGGAGCCCATCGCCACCGCCTCCCTCAATGGCGACGACCTCGTGCGCCTGGGGCTGCAGCCCGGCGACGTGCTCACCCTGCGCTCGCGCCGCGGCGAGGTGGCGCTGCACGCCCGCCGCGACGACGGCACCCCGCGCGGCGCGGTGTTCGTGCCCTTCGCCTACTACGAGGCGGCGGCCAACGTGCTGACGAACGCCGCGCTTGATCCGCTGGGCAAGATCCCGGAGTTCAAGTACTGCGCGGTGCAGGTGCTGGCGGGCGGCGTTGCGGCCGCGCGTTCGGGCTACGGCAACGCGGGCCACGCAGACGCGGCATCCGCGCGATAGGCCGCGCGATCAACCCGAGGCGCGGGCGGCTGGTACGGTGGCCCCTGCCCCGGCACGCCTGTTGCCGCCTCATCCACTCAACCCACGCACCGACACACGATGAATACAGCCGACCTGCTCGATTGGTTCGAACTCACCACATTTCTCGGCATCTCGATGGCGAACTGGGCCGTGGCCGTCGGCACGGCGCTGGTCGCCTGGCTGGTGATGTCGCTCGGCCTGCGCTTCGCGCTGCGCCGCGCAAAGCGGCTCACCGGGCGCACCTCCAACCGGATCGACGATGTGGTGGTCGAGGTGCTTGCGGGCACCAACCGCCTGCTGATCTTCGTCGTGTCGCTGCTGGTGGGCGTGGGCATGCTGGACCTGCCCGAGCCCTGGCCGGCGCGCGTGGCGCAACTGTGGTTCCTCGCGGTGGCGCTGCAGGTGGGCCTGTGGGGCAACCGGGCGATCAAGGCCGGGCTGAAGGGCTATGTCGCGCGGAACTCGAGCCCCGGCATGACGCAGGTCAGCGCCTCGGCGACGCTGATGTCGTGGGGCCTGAACACTGCGTTGTGGGCGGTGGTGCTGCTGTCCATCCTCGCCAACGTGGGCGTGAACATCACGGCCTTCGTTGCGAGCCTGGGCGTCGGCGGCATTGCCGTGGCGCTGGCGGTGCAGAACATCCTCGGCGATCTGTTCGCCTCGCTGTCGATCGCCGTCGACAAGCCGTTCGAGGTGGGCGATTTCATCGTCAGCGGCGGCATCGTCGGCTCGGTGGCGCATGTCGGCGTGCGCAGCACCCGCATCCGCGCGCTGAGCGGCGAGCAGATCGTCATCTCCAACACCGAGCTGCTCAAGCAGACGATCAACAACTACAAGCAGCTGCTGGAGCGACGCATCGTCTTCAAGTTCCGGGTGAGCTACGACACCACCGCCGAGCAAGCCGAGGAAATCTCGCGCATCGTCGGGCGCGTCATCAGCGCGAACGAGAAAGTGCGTTTCGACCGCGCGCACCTGCTGGCCTTCGGCGAGGAAGCGCTGGAGTACGAGGTGGTCTACATCGTGCTGGACCCGGACTACAACCTCTACATGGACATCCAGCAGCGCATCAACCTCGCACTGATGCGCGAACTCGAAGGCATGGGCGTCACCTTCGGGCTACCCATCCGAAAGGTGTTCATGGCAAGCCCCGTCGCGCTGGCGCAGCCGCCCGACGAGGCTGCGCCGCAGGGCGAGGCGCGTTAGGCGGCTCGATCGCTCGCATCGCGACGGGGCGCTTCCGACGCTGCCTTGCTCGCGCCGGACCTCATTCGCACAAGGCGGCGTTCAGCGCCAGGTGGTCGAGCCCCCAGAGAGCTTGCCCGCCTGTACCTTTCGTGGTACCGTTTGCGCGGAGTCGAGGACATGGGTGAGGCATGGCGGAGCACGCACCACAGAAGACGCCGCTGGTCTTCTATCGAAGCATCAGCGCGAAAGAGCCGGTGCGCGACTGGCTCAAGGGCCTGGATGCGGCCGATCGGCAGGCGGTCGGCCAGGACTTGATGCGGGCGCAATGGCGCTGGCCCGTCGGGATGCCGCTGTGCCGCCCGATGGGGCAAGGGTTGTGGGAGATCCGCACGGAATTGCCCCGCAACCGGATCTCTCGCGTATTGCTTTGCCTGGACGACGGGGTACTGGTGGCGCTGCATGCCTTCATCAAGAAGACACAGAAGACGCCCGACGACGAACTGGCATTGGCGCGCAAGCGCCAGAAGGAGTTGAAGTCATGAGCAAGCGGCATCACGGCACGAGCCTCGACAGCTTCCTCGAGGAGGAAGGCCTCTTCGAGGAAAGCCAGGCACTGGCCATCAAGGAAGTGGTCGTCTGGCAATTGACCGACGCGATGGAAAGACAGTCTCTGAGCAAGGCGCGCCTGGCGGTCATGCTCAAGACCAGCCGTTCCCAAGTGGACCGACTACTCGACCCCACCCGCGATGTGACCCTTTCGACCTTGCAACGCGCTGCCGCCCTGGTGGGCCGCAAGGTGCAGATCGAGTTGGTGTAGGCCGAATTCGTCCGAGCCGCGCGGCGTCGTGCGCGGGCGAGACACGCGACCTCCGCTGCATGCGCCGATTGTCAGGCTGCTGCGCCGCGCGCGCGGCGCCGGAAGTGCCCCGGCGACTGCCCGACCTGCCGGCGAAAGAGCCGAGAGAACGTCGCCGCGTCTTCGTAGCCCACGGCCGACACCACCTGGCCGACGCTCATGGCGCCGCTCTCGAGCAGATGCTTGGCTCGATCGACGCGCGCCTGCTGCAGCCAGCGCAAGGGTGTGGTTCCGGTGTCGGCCCGATAGCGGCGCAGCAGCGTGCGCGTGCTGGCGTGGAACGCCTGCGCGAGGCGCGGCAGGTCATAGGGCTGCGCCAGACGCGCCGCGAGCCACCGGTTGACCTGGGCGGAGAACGGCGCGGCCGGCGCGGGCAGCAAGGCGTTGTCGACATAAGGCTTCTGGGTGCTGCGCTGCGCGTCCACCAGGGACAACCGCGCTGCCGCACGCGCCACGCGCTCGCCGAAGTGGGCCCGCACCAGATGCAGGCCGAGTTCGAACGCACTCGTCACGGCGCCGGCGGTGATGAGGCCTTCTTCCACGCACAGCAAGGCCTGGGGCTGCAGGTGCACCGCGGGAAAGCGCTCGGCAAACTCGCGCTCGAACGGCCAGGAGGTGGCGGCGCGCCGGCCGTCGAGCACGCCGGCCTCGGCGAGCAGGAAGCTGCCCATGCACACGGACGCGAGCGGCACGCCCGCCGCATGGCGGCGCTTCACCAGCGCGATCTCGGCCTGCAGGCCGGGGGCCTTGTGCGGCCACTGCCCGAACCGGCCGATCTCGAGGCCGGGAACGACCAGCAGGTGCGGCCGCTGTCGTAAAGCATTGACCTGCAAGCGCAGGCCGCCGGCCAGTGCCACCTCGCCGCTGCGCGCCGCGACGATGCGCGTTGCGAACGGCGCGCGATCACCGAGGCCCATGTTCGCGGCCAGGTGGTTGGCAATGAGCAGCAGGTCGGTCAGCCCGAACACGGTAATGCCCATGCAGCCGGGGTAGACGAGGACGGCGATGTCGTTCATGGCGCGAGGCGATCGTTTGGCGTAATCGACCGCAATTTAGGCGATCTCGCCACTGGCGGCAATGCGCCCGGCATTCGAGGATGGCGCCATCGCAACTCATGCAACTCACGCAAAGGCGCAAGTTCAATGGACTACTTCTTCTCCCCGCTCGCCTGCTCGATGGCCGGCCGCCTGCTCATCCTCGAATCCGAACTGCCGATCGCCATGCATCCGGTGTCGCTGCAGCGCAAGCAGACCGCCGATGGCGAAGACTTCCATGCCGTGTCGGCGCAGGGCCAGGTGCCGGTGCTGCGCTTCGACGACGGCCGGGTGCTCACCGAGAACATCGCCGTGCTGCACGTCCTTGCCGACCTCGCGCCGTCGCACGCCTACCTGCCGGCGCGCGACACAGCCACGGGCCTGGCCGCACTGCAGTGGCTCGCCTTCAGCGCGACCGAGGTGCACAAGCTGTGCCTGTACCCGATGTTCAACCGCCAGACGCCGGACGCGGTGAAGGACTGGGCGCGTGCGCAGTTGCCCCGGCGGCTTGCCGTTGCGGCGCGGCAACTGGACGACACGCCCTGGCTCGCGGGCGATGCCTTCACCGTGGCCGACGCGCACTTCGGCTGGGCGCTGACGCTGTGCCGCCTGGCCCGCGTGGACGGCGCACGCGAAGGGTCGCTCGCGCGCTATTGGGACCATCTTCAGTCGCGCCCCGCGTTCGCGGCCTGCCTGAACGAGGAGCGGGCGCTGTACGAACAGCACGCCTGACGGGGCCACCGCCGGACCGGCGCGCCACAGGAATCCCCCATGCCCGACGGGTCGTGTTCCGGCCTAGACTGGCCCTATGCAAGCGACAGCACAGGTCCCGTCCACCGAGCGCCCTTCGGTGCGCGTGGCGGTGGTGATGGAGCGCGAAGCGCATCCCAATCAATGGGAAGACTGGCGCTTCCGCCCGGTCGAGGTGGTGGCTGACGAGGCCGCCTTCGGCGCCGAGCCGCGCGTGCTGCGCGACGACGGCCGCATTCGCCGCACGCTTTTTCCCGGTTTCACGCTCGAACTCTTTCGCGACGAGGGCGAGGGCTATCACCTCAACCTGCGCACCGGCACGCCGGTGTGGTTCGTGATGTGGCGCCGCGATGATGCCGACCCGTCGCGCGCCTGGCCCGAGACGGTGAGCGTGTCCTACAACGAAGCCGGCCGCTGGCTCGACGCGCAGGAGCGCGTGGACAACGTGCCGCTGCAGCCCGAACTCGTCGCCTGGCTGCAGGCCTACACCGACGAGCACTACCGCCCCGAGCCGAAGAAGCGCCGGCGGCCGCAGTCGTTTCTCGCACCTGACCAGAGGCAGGCATGAACGAGGACAGCGGCTTCCTCTCGCGCTGGTCGCGCCGCAAGACGCAGGTGCGCGAAGGTGTCGCGCCAGCGGAGCCCGAGACGCAGGCGCCCGTGCGTGCCGAGCCCGATCTGCGACAGGCTGCCGTGGCGCCGGCCGCCGTGGCGCAGGAAGCGCCCACCGAAGCACCCGCCGCACCGCTGCCCACGATGGAGGACGTCGCCAAGCTCACGCGCAGCTCCGATTTCTCCGCCTATGTGGCGCACGGCGTCGACGAGGACGTGAAACGCGCGGCGATGAAGAAGCTCTTCTCCGACCCGCGCTACAACGTGATGGACGGGCTGGACGTGTACATCGACGACTACACGAAGACCACGCCCATTCCGCCGGCGCTGCTGCGCAAGATGGCGCAGGCGACGGCCCTGAAGCTGTTCGACGACGAACCCGAGGCGCATGAGACGCCACAGACGGCGGCGCTCGCGCCAGGCGCCGAACCAACCCCCGCAACGCAAGATGTTCCCGAAGGCGTGGCCGATGAAGACCCTGATCTGCGACTGCAACAAGACCATGCCGCTGGACGGCCCGGGCCTGCTGAAGGCACTGGGGCCTGAGGCCGGCAACGGGCTGCAGACCGTTCACACCACGCTGTGCCGGCGCGAGGCCGGCGCGTTCCAGCGTGCGGCCAAGAGCGGCGAGGAACTGCTGGTCGCCTGCACGCAGGAAAGCCGCCTCTTTCTCGAACTCAACGCCGAGACCGAAGGCGCGGCGAGCGTCGAGGAACGGCCGATCCGCTTCGTCAACATCCGCGAGACGGGCGGTTGGTCAAAGGACGCGGCAGCGCGGCCCGCGACGCTCACACCCAAGATCGCCGCGCTGCTGGCGGCCGCGCAACTGCCCGAGCCGGACCCGGTGCCGAGCGTCAGCTATCGCAGCGGCGGTCGGCTGCTGGTGATCGGCGCGGCCGATGCCGCCGAGCGCGCGGCGCAACTGCTGGGCGATGCGCTGGACGTGACGCTGCTGATCACCACGCCCGGCACGGCGCTGTCGCAGACGCGCCGGCACCCGGTGCACGCCGGCACGCTGACTCGCCTCACCGGCTGGCTGGGTGCCTTCGAGGCGAAGTGGGAGCAGCGCAACCCGATCGATCTCGACCTGTGCACGCGCTGCAATGCCTGCCTGGCCGCCTGCCCGGAAGATGCGATCGGGCTCGACTACCAGATCGACATGAACCGCTGCACCGCGCACCGCGACTGCGTGAAGGCCTGCGGCGCGGCGGCGGCCATCGACTTCGAGCGCGCGCCCGAATCCTTCAGCGAGCGCTTCGACCTGGTGCTCGACCTGAACCGCGAGCCATACATCAAGCTGCACCAACCACCGCAGGGTTATGTGCACGCGGCCGACGACGCGGCGCTGCTGTCGGCCGCGCTCACGCTGCGCGATCTCGTGGGCGAGTTCGAGAAGCCGAAGTTCTTCGACTACAAGCAGAAACTCTGCGCGCACAGCCGCAACGAGCAGATCGGCTGCACCGCCTGCATCGACGTGTGTTCGGCAAACGCCATCCGCAGCGATGCGTCGATGAAGGGCCGCACCGGCGGCGGCGGCATCGTCGTGGAGCCGCATCTGTGCGTCGGCTGCGGCGCCTGCACCACCGTCTGCCCGAGCGGCGCGATCAGCTACGCCACCCCGAACACGCCCACGCAGGGCCAGCGCATGCGCACCCTGCTCTCCACGTGGCAACGCGCCGGCGGAAACGCGGCGGCCGGGCCGGCGGCGCTGCTGGTGCACAGCCGCGGCGCGGGCGCAGCGCTGATCGGCGAACTGGGCCGCGCAGCGCGCACACGGGCGCACATCCGCGGCATTCCGGCGCGCGTGCTGCCGCTGGACGTGTGGCACACCGCCTCGGTCGGCATGGATCTGTGGCTGTCGGCCATTGCCTATGGCGCCTCGCAGGTGTGGGTGCTGATGACCGACGAGGAAGCGCCCGAGTACCGCAGCGCTGTCGCCGAGCAGATGGCGGTGGCGCAGGCGATCCTGCACGGCCTCGGGCTGCAGGGCGGGCATCTGCGGGTCGTGTCGGCGACCGATGTGCAGGCGCTGGACGCCGCGCTGCAGGCGCCGCCCGCGGCCGTGGTCAAGCGCTGCGCCACCTTCGCCGTGCAGGCCGACAAGCGCACGACGCTCGACCTCGCCATCGACCACCTGATGCGCGAGGCCGAATCCGCCCCCGAGGCGATCGAGTTGCCGCGCGCCGGCAGCCCGTTCGGCAGCCTCATGGTCGACAGCGAGCGCTGCACGCTGTGCCTGAGCTGCGTGAGCGCCTGCCCCGAATCGGCGCTGGCCGACAACCCCGACAAGCCGCAGCTTCGCTTCGTCGAGAAAAACTGCGTGCAGTGCGGCCTGTGCGCCACCACCTGCCCGGAGCAGGCCATCACGCTGCAGCCGCGGCTGTGGCTGGCCGACGAAGGCAAGGCGCGCCGTCAGCCGCGCGTGCTGAACGAGGCGCAACCCTTTGCCTGCATCCGCTGTGCCAAGCCTTTCGGCACGCTGCGCGCGGTGGAGGCCATCATCGGCCGGCTGGCCGGGCACTCGATGTTCCAGGGCGCGGCAGCCGAGCGGCTGAAGATGTGCGGCGACTGCCGGGTGATCGACATGCACACCAATCCGAACGAAGTGAAGATCACCGAGTTGTGAAGCCGAAGCCATGAACATGCCTCAAGCCGTGCAGTTCAGCACCCCCGACGACGCCGACGAATTGGCCCGGGCCGAGGTCTACGGCCTGCTGGCGCATCTGTTCTATGCAGCGCCCACGCCCGCGCTCTACGAGCAGTTGGGCAAAGCCGAAACCGCGGCTCCGGTACCCGGCGCGTTTCTGGAGGCCAGTTGGCGCGAGCTGGTGGCCGCCGCCCAGCGCCTAACGATCGATGCGGTGCGCGAGGAGTTCAACGCCCTCTTCGTCGCCATCGGCAAGCCCGAGGTCTTCCTGTACGGCTCGTACTACATCGCCGGCGCGCTCAACGAGAAGCCGCTCGCCGCACTGCGCCACGACCTGCGCGCGCTCGGGCTCGAGCGCCCGCAGACGATCCACGAAACCGAAGACCACCTCGCCAGCCTGTGCGAGGTGATGCGCTACCTCATCGCCGGCGAGGACCTTGCGGTGAGCAACCTCGCGTCGCAGCAGCGCTTCTTCGATGCCCACCTGCGCGGCTGGACCGAGGCACTGTGCGATGCGCTCGCGCAGCATCCACGGGCCGATTTCTATCGCGCGCTGGCGCTCTTCACTCGCGATTTTCTGGCCGTCGAAGCGCAAGCGTTCGACTTGCTGAACGCCTGAAGCCGAGATCAGACCTTCGGGAGAGCGATATCAATGCAATCCCTAAGGACAGACCCTGATGACGCTATGTACTTAGGTGCATACATTCGGACGAGGGAAGTGCCAGTCATAGGCGCGCCCTCGGGGATGGGAAACGCTTCGTTGGAGAGCAGGACATGAAGACCCAAGCCTTCGATCGACCCTCGGACACCCCTTCCACCGGCTCGGGCACAGACCCGATCAAGCGCCGCCGCGTCCTTGCCGGCGCCTCGCTCGCTGGCGCCGGCGTCGTCGCTGCCCAGTTCTTGCCTGGCACCGAAGCCGCGCCCCCCGAAGCAGTTGCCGCGGCCACCCCAGCCGACACGGCCGGCGGCTACCGCCTCACGCCGCACATCCGGCGCTACTACGAAACCACCAAGGCCTGATCGCGGGCTGATCACCGGTCCGCAGGAGGACACATGTTGCTCACACGCAAATCGTCTGGCGTGGGCGTCGCCACGCCTTCCTCGCCGCTCGTGGCCGGGCTGGCACGCGGCGTCTCGCGCGCCATTCCCACCATGGACCGCCGCGCCTTTCTGCGGCGCTCGGGCCTGGGGGTCGGTACTGGGCTGGCGGTCTCGCAGCTCACGCTCGTGCAGCGCGCGCAGGCGGCCGATCCGACACCCGCCGCCAACGGCAAGAACGAGATCCATGTGCGGCGCACGGTCTGCACCCACTGCTCTGTCGGCTGCGCGTCGGATGCCATCGTCGAGAACGGCGTGTGGGTCCGCCAGGAGCCGGTGTTCGATTCGCCGCTGAACCTCGGCGCGCATTGCGCCAAGGGCGCGGCGCTGCGCGAGCACGGCCACGGTGAGTACCGCCTCAAGTACCCGATGAAGCTGGTGAACGGCAAATACCAACGCATCAGTTGGGACCAGGCGCTCACTGAAGTGACCGCCAAGATGCTCGAGCTGAAGAAGCAGAGCGGCCCCGATTCGATGTTCCTGGTGGGCTCGTCCAAGCACAACAACGAGCAGTCGTACTTGCTGCGCAAGTGGGTGAGCCTGTGGGGCAGCAACAACTGCGACCACCAGGCGCGCATCTGCCACTCCACCACGGTCGCGGGCGTCGCGAACACGTGGGGCTACGGCGCGATGACGAACTCCTACAACGACATGCGCAACTCCAAGGCGGCGCTGTACATCGGCTCCAACGCCGCCGAGGCGCACCCGGTGTCGATGCTGCACATGCTGCACGCCAAGGAGACGGGCACCAAGATGATCGTGGTCGACCCGCGCCGCACACGCACCGCAGCCAAGGCCGACCAGTACATCCGCATCCGCTCGGGCTCGGACATTCCGTTCCTGTTCGGCATGCTGCACCACATCTTCAAGAACGGCTGGGAAGACAAGCAGTACATCAACGATCGCGTCTACGGCATGGACAAGGTGCGCGAAGACGTGATGACCAAGTGGACGCCCGACAAGGTGGAAGAGGCCTGCGGCGTGCCCGAGGAAGAGGTCTATCTCGCTGCCAAGACCATGGCCGAGAACCGTCCCAGCACGCTGGTGTGGTGCATGGGCCAGACGCAGCACAGCATCGGCAATGCGATGGTGCGCGCCTCGTGCATCGTGCAATTGGCGCTGGGCAACATCGGCGTGTCGGGCGGCGGCGCGAACATCTTCCGCGGCCACGACAACGTGCAGGGCGCCACCGACGTCGGCCCCAACCCCGATTCGCTGCCCGGCTACTACGGCCTGTCGGAAGGTTCGTGGAAGCACTACGCCGCGGTCTGGGGCGTGGACTACGAGTGGATCAAGCAGCAGTACGCGCCGGGCATGATGGGCAAGCCCGGCATGACGGTCTCGCGCTGGATCGACGGCGTGCTCGAGAAGAACGAGCTGATCGACCAGCCGTCGAACCTGCGCGGCCTCATCTTCTGGGGCCATGCGCCCAACTCGCAAAGCCGCGGCTACGAGATGAAGACGGCGATGGACAAGCTCGACCTGCTGGTCGTGATCGATCCGTACCCGTCGGCCACGGCCGCAATGGCGGCGATGCCGGGCAAGGACGGCGAGCTCAACCCCAACCGCGCCGTCTACCTGCTGCCCGCGTGCACGCAGTTCGAGACCAGCGGTTCGGTCACGGCCTCCAACCGCTCGCTGCAATGGCGCGAGAAGGTGATCGAGCCGCTGTTCGAATCGCGCACCGATCAGATGATTGCCTACCAGCTTGCCGAGAAGCTCGGCTTCGGCAAGGAACTGGTGACGAGCATGAAGCTCGTCTCGGCCAAGGGCGGGATGATGGAGCCCGAGCCCGAGTCGATGCTGCGCGAGATCAACCGCAGCAACTGGACCATCGGCTACACGGGCCAAAGCCCCGAGCGGCTGAAGGCGCACATGCGCAACATGCACGTGTTCGACGTGAAGACGCTGCGCGCCAAGGGCGGCACCGACAAGGAGACCGGCTACAAGCTCGACGGCGACTACTTCGGCCTGCCCTGGCCGTGCTACGGCACGCCCGAGATCAAGCATCCCGGCTCGCCGAACCTGTACATGACCTCGCGCACGATGATGGACGGCGGCGGCAACTTCCGCGCGAACTTCGGCGTGGAGCGCGACGGCGTCAACCTGCTGGCCGAAGACGGCTCGTACGTGAAGGGCTCGCCCATCACCACCGGCTACCCCGAGTTCGACCACGTGCTGATGAAGAAGATCGGCTGGTGGAATGACCTCACCGAAGCCGAGAAGACCGCCGCCGAAGGCAAGAACTGGAAGACCGATCTGTCGGGCGGCATCCAGCGCGTGGTGATGGCGCGCGGCTGCCACTTCTGGGGCAATGCCAAGGCGCGTGCGCTGGTGTGGAACTTCCCCGACGGCGTGCCGCAGCACCGCGAGCCCATCTACTCGACCCGGCCTGATCTCATCGACAAGTACCCCACGCACGACGACAAGATGGCCTTCTGGCGTCTGCCCACGCTCTACAAGACGCTGCAGCAGAAGAACCGCGACATCGGCAAGACCTACCCGCTCATCATGAGCTCGGGGCGGCTCACCGAATACGAGGGCGGTGGCGAGGAAACCCGCTCCAACCCGTGGCTGGCCGAACTGCAGCCGCACATGTTCGTGGAGATCAACCCGGCTGCCGCCAACGACCGCGGCATTCGCGACGGCGAGGACGTGTGGGTGTCCACGCCGACCGGCGCGCGGCTGAAGGTGAAGGCGCTCGTGACGGAGCGGGTGGACCGGGGCACGGTCTGGCTGCCCTTCCACTTCTCCGGCCACTGGCAGGGCCTGGACATGCTGCCCTATTACCCGGAAGGCGCCTACCCGGTGGTGCGCGGCGAAGCGGTCAACACCGCCACCACCTACGGCTACGACAGCGTGACGATGATGCAAGAGACCAAGACCACCGTGTGTCAGGTCGAGCGAGCCAACGCTTGACCGCCGCCACACTCCGGAGAATCTCATGGCCCGAATGAAATTCATCTGCGACGCCGAGCGCTGCATCGAATGCAATGGCTGCGTCACCGCCTGCAAGCAGGAAAACAACGTGCCCTGGGGCGTGAACCGCCGCCGCGTGGTCACGCTCAACGACGGCGTGCCGGGCGAGAAATCGATCTCGGTGGCCTGCATGCACTGCTCGGACGCGCCCTGCATGGCGGTGTGCCCGGTCGACTGCTTCTACCGCACCGACGAAGGCGTGGTGCTGCACGACAAGGACACCTGCATCGGCTGCGGCTACTGCAGCTACGCCTGCCCGTTCGGCGCGCCACAGTTCCCCTCCAACGGCACCTTCGGCCTGCGCGGCAAGATGGACAAGTGCACCTTCTGCGCCGGCGGCCCCGAGGCCAACGGCAGCGCTGCCGAGAACGCCAAGTACGGGCGCAACCGCCTGTCCGAAGGCAAGCTGCCGGCCTGCGCCGAGATGTGCTCGACCAAGGCGCTGCTCGGCGGCGATGGTGACGTGATCGCCGACATCCTGCGCACCCGGGTGGTCGCCCGCGGCAAGGGCAGCGAGGTCTGGGGCTGGGGCACGGCCTACGGCAAGCCGAGCGGCGGTGGCGGCGCGACGCCCAACGGCAGCGGCGCTGCCAACGGAGCAAAGAAATGAGCGCCCGCACCGGATTCACTGCAGCGGCCGCCGCAGCGCTGCTGGCGCTTTCGGCCTGTAGCGAGAAGCCGCAGACGCCGGCGAACGACGGCCGCAACAGCGACGTCGACCAGACCGCCTGGAGCGATGCCTACCCCGCCAAGCCGGCCTACGTGGCCGACGGCTGGGAGCGCGGCAATCAGGCGAGTTGGGAAAAGCAGATCCAGCAGCGCACCCAGACTCAGAACGAGTACAAGCGCTGAGCCGCAGGAGACGACGCCATGCATTGCCCACGCCTGCGTTTCATGCGCCCCCCCTGGGGCCTTGCCGCCAGCCTGATGCTTGCGCTCGCGGTGCTGCTGCCCGGCGCCGCCTTCGCGCAGAACACCGGTGACGCCGCGGGCAGCAGCGCCGACAAGGCCGGCCCGCCCGCCGGCTTCGTGGCGCCCGAGTTGCCCAAGCCGGACGACACCAATGCCGAGCGCGCCCGCAGCCAACCCGGCAACAACGCGCCGTTCTGGCGCGGCGTGCGCAACTCGGGTGACGACCCCGGGCGCATCGCGCTGGAAGGGCGCGAGATGGGCGTTCTCGTCCAGTCCTTCGTGCAGTACCCCGGCTCCGACTTGACGAGCGCCGGCGAGGCGTGGCGCCAGGTGCGCAACAACTGGATCATTCCCTATGGCGCGGCACTGATGGGCATCGTCCTGCTCGCCATCGCGCTGTACTACATCGGCAAGGGGCCGATCGGCGAGCGCCACCGCCAGGACTCCCGGCAGATCGAGCGCTTCACCTATTTCGAGCGCGCCGCGCACTGGAGCAACGCGATCGCGTTCGTGGTGCTGGCGGTGTCCGGCTTCATCATGGCCTTCGGCAAGTTCTTCCTGCTGCCGGTTCTGGGCGGCACGCTGTTCGGGCTGCTCACCTACGGGCTCAAGACGGTGCACAACTTCATCGGGCCGCTGTTCGTCATCTCGCTGGTGATCATCTTCTTCACCTTCCTGCGCAGCAACTGGCCCACCCGCGACGACGGCGTCTGGATGAAGCGCGGCGGCGGCCTGTTCAGCGGCCACGAGCCGCCCTCCGGGCGCTTCAACGCCGGCGAGAAGATCGTGTTCTGGCTCGGCGTCTTCCTGCTCGGCATCATCGTGGTCGCCTCGGGCCTGGTGCTCGACCAGCTGATCCCCGGCCTGCTCTATCTGCGCGGCGACATGCAGATCGCGCACATGGTTCACGCCACCGCGGCAGTGCTGATGATCTGCGTGTTCCTCGGCCACATCTATCTCGGCACCATCGGCATGCGCGGCGCCTACAGCGCCATGAAGACCGGCTATGTCGACGAGGGCTGGGCCGCCGAGCATCACAAGCTCTGGTACGACGACATCAAGGCCGGCAAGGTTCCTGCGCAGCGCACGTCGCAACGGCCGCTGCCCGCCAAGCCCGTCGACCCCGCCGTCGCACCACGCTGATTCCACTCACCGAGGACTGCCATGCGTCTCGCCATCCTCTGCGCCCTGAGTTGCGCCGCATTCGCCGCACCTGCCTTCGCCGCGCTGCCTCCGCCGAGCGACGCTGCCAAGGCGCAGGCCGCCGAGAAGGCCGCCAAGACCGCTTGGACCAACAAGGTGGCGGCCTACAAACTCTGCGACGCGCAGAACGAGGCCGTTGCCAACTACCGGGCCAACACCAAGCAGCAGGGCAAGCCGGCGCCCGAAGCCGCGCCGATGCCCGACTGCGTCGACCCCGGCCCGTTCACCGCGGTGCAGACACCGCAGCGGCCGTTGGAGATGTCGGGCGCGCACTCTCCTCCGCAGACTGCCGTCAAGCCGCCGAGCACAGAAGCCACGCAAGGCGAGATCGACGGCAAGGCAAAGAAGTAGCCGCCGCAAGCCTGCGCTGCCGGGCCGTGCCCCGCCGTGCGGCAGGCTCGATTGCGTACAGTCGACCGATGCCGACGTCTCCCGCTCTCGACGCCTCCACGCCCTCGATCCCGCGCCTCACGGCGGCCAGCGCACCGCTCATGCAGGCGATCGAGGTGCGCGACGAATTCGGCGCCACGCGCCGCATCTCCATCCCCGCCGAACGCGCGCTGACGGTCTTCGTCGACAACCGCGAGCTCGTCACGCTGATGACGCTGGGCGCCTCGCCTGAACTGCTGGTGCTCGGCTATCTGCGCAACCAGCGCCTGGTCGAGACGGTGGCCGACATCCACTCCATCACCGTCGACTGGGAGGTGCAGGCCGCGGCCGTCAAGACGCACGCCGGCATCCAGCGCTTCGACGAGAAGACGGCCAAGCGTGTGGTCACCACCGGCTGCGGGCAGGGCACGGTGTTCGGCGACATGATGAGCGAGATCGATTCGCTGTCGCTGCCGTCGCCGGACGATCCCGCCGCTCGCCTCAGCCAGCACACGCTGTACGCCCTGCTCGACGCCATTCGCGTACAGGAGACGACGTACAAGTCCGCTGGCTCGGTGCACGGCTGCGCGCTCTTCCGCCAGAACGAGCTGCTGTTCTTCGTCGAGGACGTGGGTCGCCACAACGCCATCGACACCATCGCCGGCTGGATGTGGCTGCACGGGGTGGGGGGCGGAGACAAGATTTTCTACACCACCGGGCGGCTGACCAGCGAGATGGTCATCAAGTCGGCGCAGATGGGCGTGCCCATCATCGTCTCGCGCAGCGGCATCACGCAGATGGGCCATGAGGTCGCCACGCAACTCGGACTCGCGCTGTTCGGCCGGGCGACGAACCGCCACTTCATCTGCTACAGCGGATTCGAGCGCTTCGATGCGCAGCCGGAGCCGGCGCGCGGCGCGTGACCAGTGGCGCGCGGGTTCAGGCGCGCCGCCGCATCGCGCCGGCGGCGAGAAGCGCCAAGCCGACCAGGGCGACGGTGGCAGGCTCCGCGACGTCCTGCCGGGGCGCGCTCGCACCCCAGATCGAGACATGCGAGATCGCCCCTTGTTGAGGCCAGAAGTCCTCGAGCACCAAGGACTCCGTGCCGTTCCACGCGGCGAGATCGTAGAAGTAGTACGACGGCTGGTGGTTGCCGTCCTTGATGGCCAGATAGCACGTGGGGCAAGCAATGACGCTGCCGCCGACGAAGCTGATCAGGGCATCCGCCGGGTCGCCGGGCGCGTTGCTGAAGATGGTGTCGTACGACGCCTTGAACAGTCCGGAATCCGGATCATTGGTCTCGCCTTTGTACAACAGCGACAAGGAGCCGTCGTTCGTGAGACTGAAGGCGGTGTAGACGCATCCGGGCTCGCAGTTCGACTGCCCCAGATTGGCGCCGAAGACGCCCGCTGTCGAGGGCGTCAGCACGATGTCGGCCCGCGCCTCCTCGGCGGCGGCACCCAGGAGCAAGGCCAAGGTCGTGCCGACGATGGCGGCCACATGGGCGACTGAGCGACTGCTTTTCATGACGAACCTCCAGAGCTGGTCCGCCTGTCGCATACCGCATGCCAAGCGCTCAAGTGCTTGATGCAATTGACGATTTTTCTCGCGTGTGCCCCGGCACGCCAGGAGTTGTCAACCCCGTCGACGAGGGGCGCCCGCCCTGCGCCTTGTCGATGCGTCAGACCAGCCCGTCGAACAGCATCACGTCCACCGGATCACCCGCGGCCACGTCGCCCTGCGCGTGGCCCAGCACCACCAGCGCGTTGGCCTCGCTCATGCTGCGCAGGATGCCCGAGCCCTGCGAGCCGGTGATGCGCACGCGCGGCTGGCCGTCGGCACCGCGGCCGACGATGCCGCGCTGGTATTCGGTGCGGCCCGGCTTCTTCCGGATGGCCTGCGCGCTCGGCACGCGCAGCATCGGCAACGGCTCGGCGGCCGCCCCGCTCATCGCCAGCAGCGCATCGCGCACGAAGGCGTAGAAGGTCACCATCACCGCCACCGGATTGCCCGGCAGGCCGAACAGAATCGCCTGCCGGCCGCCGCTGGCGATGCGGCCGATGGCCATGGGCCGCCCGGGCCGCATGGCGATGCGCCAGAACAGCACGTCGCCGAGGCTCGCCATCACCGCCTTGGTGTGGTCGGCCTCGCCCACGCTCACGCCGCCGGAGGTGATGACTGCATCGGCGCTCTCGGCGGCGGCGCGGAAGGCGGCTTCAAGCGCGGCCGGCTCGTCGCGCACCACGCCCATGTCGAGCACCTCCACGCCGAGCCGCTGCAGCATGCCCCACAGCGTGTAGCGGTTGCTGTCGTACACGCAGCCGGCGTCCAGCGGCTCGCCGACGGAGCGCAGTTCGTCGCCGGTGGAGAAGAAGGCCACGCGAAGGCGCCGCCGCACCGCCACTTCGGCATGGCCGAGCGATGCGAGCAGGCCCAGGTCCGCCGGGCGCAGCACGCGGCCGGCGCGCAGTGCCGCTTCACCACGAGCCAGGTCTTCGCCGGCCAGCCGCCGGTTGTCGCCGGTGCGCACCATGCCGGGCGGCACCGTGATGTGCGTTTCGCCGTTGGCCTGCACGAACTCCTGCGGCACCACGGTGTCCAGCCCCGCCGGCATCACCGCGCCGGTCATGATGCGCACGCACTGCCCGGCCGCCACCGCGCCGCCCTCGAACTGTTGCCCCGCCAGGCCCGTGCCCATCACCGTGAAGCGCGTTGGCTGCGCCGCAGCGAGTTCACCGCCGCGCAGCGCATAGCCATCCATCGCCGAGTTGTCGTGCGCCGGCACGTCGATGGCGGAGACGATGTCGTGCGCCAGCACGCGCCCCAGCGCCGCGCGGATCGCCAGCCGCTCCACCGCCTGCACGCGCGGCACGAGGCGAGCGATGAAGTCCTGCGCCTTGTCCACCGGCAGCGCCTTCGGGTCGTAGCCGCTGACGCAGGAGGCGATGTCCTGCAGCGACGGCAGCGGTGCGCTCGCGCTTTCGCTCATGCTCATCGCGGCTCCTGCGGCAAGCGCGGCGCCGACTGCAACTGCTGCAACTCGGCCAGCGTGTTGGCGTTGGCAAAGGCCTGCGCATCGTCGAACACCACCTCCACGCAGCGATGCTGCGCCGTCCACTTGTCGATCTTGCGCTGCCCGTCCTGCGTGAAGCGCACCAGGCTTTCCATCAGCCCGGCCTTCATGAGGCTGAACACCGGGTGCACCTGCAGCACGCCGTCTTCGCGCGTGGCCGCCATCGCGATCTCGGCGTCCTGCGCTTCAAGCGCCTGTGCGAGACGCTCGACCAGATCCTCAGGGAACAGCGGCGAGTCGCAAGGCACGGTGACGAGGTACGGTGTCTCGCAACGCTCCAGCCCCGTCAGGAAACCGGCCAGCGGCCCCGCATAGTCGGGCAGCGAATCGGGCCACACCGGCACGCCCATCGACTCGTAGGCGCCGAGGTTGCGGTTGGCGTTGATCATCAACTCGCCCACCTGTGGCCCGAGGCGCATGAGCGCATGCATCGCCATCGGCACGCCGAGGTGGTTCTGCAGACCCTTGTCGACCCCGCCCATTCGGCTGCCGCGGCCGCCGGCGAGGATGAGTCCAGTGATGTGTTCGCGCTCGATCATGGGTGGGAGCCGGCTCGAAGGAGGATGCGATGCATTCTGCCGGCCGCCGCATCACCACCGCTGCACGAACGGGCTTCGCGAAGCGGCTTGGTGGCGCAGATCAGCTCCCTGCGGCCAACGCGAGCGGCGTCAGGCAATCTCCGCCGCGGCCTTCCGGCGTGCTTTCCAGGCGCCGAAGATCGCGATCAGGCCCGGCACGATGATCAGCGCCCAGATGATCTTGTCGAGGTTCGCCTTCACCCACGGGATGTTGCCGAACAGGAAGCCCGCAAGCGTGATGCCCACCACCCACAGCAGCGCGCCGATCACGTTGTAGGCCGTGAACTTGGCGCGGCTCATCTCGGCGACGCCCGCCACGAAGGGCGCGAAGGTGCGGATGAACGGCATGAAGCGCGCGAGGATGATGGTCACGCCGCCGTACTTCTCGTAGAACGCATGCGCCTGCTCGAAGGCGCGGCGGTTGAACCAGCGCGAATGCTCCCACTGCCACACCTTCGGCCCGAAGTAGCGCCCGATGCTGTAGTTCGTCTGATCGCCGAGCACCGCCGCCACCACCAGCAGCACCATCGCGAGCGGCAAGCTCATGAGGCCTGCGCCGCACAGCGCGCCGACGACGAACAGCAGTGAATCGCCCGGCAGAAAGGGCATCACCACCACGCCGGTCTCCACGAAGATGATGGCGAACAGCAGCGCGTACACCCAGGCGCCGTAGTTCTGCACGAAGGCGGCGAGATGCACGTCAACGTGCAGGATGAAATCGATGAGTGCGGCGATCAGGTCCATGGCTGCCGATTATCCCGGGGCGATCCTGCGAGACGGGTGCTCGCACCGACCCTCACCCCCGCCCTCTCCCGCAAGCGGGAGAAAGAGCAATGCCCGCAGCTCGCGGAGGTAGGACTCCCTCTCCCGCTTGCGGGAGAGGGTCGGGGTGAGGGCGCGTGAGCATGGCGCGGTGCTGCGATGAAGCCGCTTCCTACAATCGGCCGATGAACGCCGTCCTGCGCCCGCTGCGCCGCCCGATCCGTGAATTGCCCGACGAACTGGTGAGCCAGATTGCCGCCGGCGAGGTGGTGGAGCGGCCCGCGTCGGTGGTGCGCGAGCTGGTGGACAACGCGCTCGACGCCGGTGCCGGCGAGGTGGTGGTCAAGCTCACCGCCGGCGGCATCCGTGCCGTGCTGGTGGAAGACGACGGCCACGGCATCCCGAGCGACGAACTGCCGCTCGCGCTGCGCCGCCACGCCACCAGCAAGATCGGCTCGCTCGCGGAACTGGAAGGCGTGTCGACCATGGGATTTCGCGGCGAGGCGCTGGCCGCCATCGCCTCCATCGCCGAGGTGAGCGTCGCGAGCCGCACGGCCGATGCGCCGCACGCGCTGCGTCTGGACGCACGCTCGGGCGAGTTGGTTCCCGCCGCGCGCGGCACCGGCACCAGCGTGGAAGTGCGCGAGCTCTTCTTCGCCACGCCCGCACGCCGCAAGTTCCTGAAGACCGAAGCCACCGAATGCGCGCATTGCGTGGAAGCGGTGCGCCGCCACGCGCTCACGCGGCCCGACGTCGGCTTTGCGGTGTGGCACGACGGCAAGCTCGTCAAGCAGTGGCGCCGCGCCGCGCCCGAGGCGCGGCTGCGCGATGTGCTGGGCGTGGAGTTCACCGAGCACAGCGTGGAGGTGTCGCTCGACCTCGGCGTGCTGCGCATCACAGGCCGTGCGGGCACGCCGGAATCGGCGCGCGCGCGGGCCGACACGCAGTACCTCTATGTCAACGGCCGCTACGTGCGCGACAAGCTGGTGTCGCACGCCGTGCGCACCGCCTATGAAGACGTGCTGCACGGCGGGCGGCAGCCGGCCTATGCCCTCTTCATCGACATCGCGCCGGATCGCGTGGACGTGAACGTGCACCCGACCAAGATCGAGGTCCGCTTTCGCGATTCGCGCGAGGTGCACCAGGCAGTGCGGCGCGCAGTGGAGGCGGCGCTCGCCACGGCGCGTGCGGGTGCGCCAGTGGCCGCACCCGAATCGGCCGCGGCGTCGTGGCCGGGCGATGCTGCAGTGCCCAATGCATGGGCGACCCCCGGTTCAGCGCCCTCGCCTGCTTCCGCCCGCAGCTTCAACCCCTTCGCCGTGCCGCCCGTGCATGGCGCGCTTGCCATGCAGCAGGCAGCGCTGCTGTACGCGAACGAGGCGCCGCCCGCGTGGAGCATCGGCACCGCGGCCGCACCTGCACCGGCCATCGACCGCACGCACGAATGGCCGCTCGGCCGCGCCGTCGCGCAGATCGCAGGCGTCTACGTGCTGGCCGAGAACGCGCAGGGCCTTGTCATCGTCGACATGCATGCGGCGCACGAGCGCATCGTCTACGAGCGCCTGAAGGCCAGCCTTGGCGCGGCCGCCATCGAGGCGCAGCCGCTGCTGATTCCCGTCACTTTCTCGGCCACACCGGCCGAAGTGGCCACGGCCGAAGCGCAGGCCGCGAACCTGCACACGCTCGGGCTCGACATCGCCCCGCTCTCGCCCACCGTGCTCGCCGTTCGTTCGCGCCCGGCCGCGCTCGACGGCGGCGACGTGACCGAACTCGCGCGCAGCGTGCTCGCCGAACTGGCGCAGTACGAGGCCAGCAGCGTGATCCAGCGCGCGCAGCATGAAATCTTGTCGACCATGGCCTGCCACGGCGCGGTGCGCGCCAACCGCCAGCTCACCATCGACGAGATGAATGCGCTGCTGCGCGACATGGAACGCACCGAACGGTCCGACCAGTGCAACCACGGCCGGCCGACCTGGCGCCAGGTCACGATGCGGGAACTCGACGCCCTGTTCTGGCGAGGCAGGTGACCCGCCCCCTGCGAGCTTCGCGCGCCTCCTCAAGGGAGCAACACCAGCGGACCGGCGAAGCCGGATCCGCGGCGTTCGCTTGATCGTTGGTTCGTGTGTCGCGGGTGGCGCGCAGCTCAATGGGCCAGGGAAGTGCAACACTGCGCCATGGTCAAGGATCTCGTGTTGCAGATGCATGCGCCGGCCGCGCCGCTGCGGCCCTTCGTCCACAGCCTGTGGACGCTGCAGGGGGCTTGCGACGAAGCGGCGCCGCAGCGCCTCGTGCCCGACGGCTGCATGAGTCTGGTGCTCAACTTCGGCGCGCCGATGATGCAAGTGGACGCCGCGCAGGCGCTGCTGCGCCGCGCCCGCACCATGCTCATCGGTGAGGTGAGGCGGCCGGTGACACTGGAAACGGCCGGCGAGATCGACCTGCTGGGTGTGCGCTTCTGGCCCGGCGCGATGCACCGCTTCGTCGACGCATCGATGGCGCGGCTCGTCGACGGCATCGCCGACGAAACGGCGTTGTGCGGGGCGCTGTCGCGGGCGGTGGAGCGCACGGTCCATGCGGCCGAGCGGCAGGACCGATTGCCGCTGCTGCAGGCGGCGTTGATCGACCGGCTCGACGGCCCGCGCCGAGTGGCAGGCCGCGACGATGATCGGGTCGATGCGGCGGTGCGTGCGCTCGTCACGCGCGACGGGGACATGCGCATCTCCGCGCTGGCCGGAACCGTGGACCTCAACCGTCGCAGCCTCGAACGCCGCTTCCTTGCGCAGGTGGGCATCGCGCCGAAGCAGCTCGCGCGGGTGCTGCGTTTTCGGCGCGCGCTGCAGGCGGCCCACGCGCCGCGCGTGGACTGGGCCATGCTCTCGGCCGACTGCGGCTACGTCGACCAGTCGCACCTGATCCGCGACTTCAAGCGGTTCACCGGGCAGTCGCCTGCGACATGGCGCGGCACCGAAGAGCGCGCCCTCACCGAACTCGCCATCGACGCGCAGCGCTGAATCTTCTCGTGCGTCCTGTCGCAAATCTCCAAGACGACGGACACGCCGGTCTCTAGATTGGGGGCTCCATCCGAGGAGGTCCCCATGCCCGTCGAAACACTCAACCCCGAAGGAATCTTCAAGCCCGACAGCTACGCGCAGGTCGCCGTCGCGCAAGGAACCCGAACGGTCTACCTGTCCGGCCAAGTCGCGCAGGACGCGCAAGGCGGGCTGGTCGGCCACGGCTCGCTCGCCGACCAGGCCGAACAGGTCTACCTCAACGTGGGCACCGCGCTGAGTGCCGTCGGCGCCAGCTTCCAGGACGTCGCCAAGCTGACCGTCTACGTGGTCGACTGGACGCCCGACAAGATGGGCGCCCTGATCGAGGGCGCCATGCGCGCCGCGCCGCGCATCGGCTTCGATCCGAGGCGGCCGATCACCCTTGTCGGCGTGGCGGCGCTCGGCTCTCCCGACTACCTGATCGAGGTCGAGGCCATCGCCGTGCTGGCGTAGGGCCTGCGTGAAGTAACCGTCGCTCTCGCGATCAACGGCCTTCGTGCGGCGCTGATCCGGCCATTGCAGCCGTCACTGGCTGACACACTTTGCGCTCTCTTTCACAGGAGCGCGGTGAGGCATGGGCGCGGCAGACAACCGGGGGCAGCGGGACGACGATCGCACGCGCATCGTCGGGCAGCCGCATGCCGCGACGGACGACGACGACCCTGATCGCACCGTCATCACCGGCGCCGGCAAGGCGCGACCGGCGCCCGCCGTCGACCCCGAGGCCACCGTAGTCAAGCCGCGCCGGACCGCACGCCACGCATCGCCCGCGCCTGCAGCTCCACCGCAGCCCGCGCGCGCCCTGCCGCGCCCCGGCTCCTCGCTCGCGCTGCCTGCCGGCTTTCGCCTGCAGGAGTACCGCATCGACGGCGTGCTCGGCCAAGGCGGCTTCGGCATCACTTATCTCGCGACCGACGCCAACCTGAGCGCGCGCGTGGCGATCAAGGAATACCTGCCGGAGGAGATCGCCTTCCGCAAGGCCGGCAAGACGGTGTCGCCGCATTCCTCGCAGCACCACGGCCGCTACCGCGCGGGGCTGGAGAGCTTTCTGGTGGAGGCGCGCACGCTCGCCACCTTCCGCCACCCGAACATCGTGCGCGTGTCGCGCTTCTTCGAGGCGCACGACACCGCCTACATGGTGCTCGAGTACGAGCGCGGCAGCCCGCTGCGCCAGTGGTGGCCCAAGCACGCCACCATGCCCGAGAAGGAACTCGTGCGCCTGCTGGACCCGCTGCTCGACGGGCTGCAGGTGGTGCACGGCGCGGGCTTCCTGCACCGCGACATCAAGCCCGACAACATCCAGGTGCGGCGCGACACGGGCGCGCTGGTGCTGCTCGATTTCGGATCCGCCCGCGAAGCCATCAACAACGCCGAAGAGGCCGACGTGGCGGTGACGCCCGGCTACGCGCCGCTGGAGCAGTACCACGACGGCGACCAAGGCGCGTGGACCGACATCTACGCGCTGGGCGCCACGCTGTACTGGATGGTGACGGCCAAGCGCCCGCCCGAGGCGGTGGAGCGCGTGGGCGCCGTCGACCCCATGCCCCGGGCGACAGAAGCCGGCAAGGGCCGCTACAGCCAGCAGTTCCTCTCGGCCATCGACTGGGCGCTGCGCCCCGATGCGAAGGACCGGCCGCGCGACATCGCCGAATGGCGGCGTGCACTCTTCGCCGCGCACGCCTCGAGCCTGGGCCTGCGCGACGCGCTGCTCGCCGGCGAAGCGCGCACTGCGCCACGCCGCGCCGGGGCGCGTGCGATGCAGGCGCTGCGCACGCTGGTGACACCCAGCGCCTGGCCGCTCGCGCTGAAGATGACGCTCGCGATGGTGCTCACGGCACTGCTGCCGATGGTCATCACCGCGCAGTACAACCTGCAAGGCAGCCTCGCCGCCATGACGGCGGGCGAGCTGTCCAACCTCGAGCAACTGGCACAGAGCACGGCCGGCCAGGTGACGCAGCTCGTCGGCGACAGCCGCAACCTCGCGCGCACGCTCGGCACCGACACAGTGTTCGTGAACTACCTGCAGCGCCCCGACGCCGCGGGCACCGAGGCGATGCGCGCCAAGCTCGTGGCGGTGACGCAGTCCAACCCCGACATCCACCTGCTGATGCTGATGGACGCCGCCGGCACCGCCGTCGTCTCGAGCGATCCGCAGGTGATGGGCAAGAACTTCCGCTTCCGCGAGTACTTCAAGGTGGCGATCCAGGGCGAGCCGCATGCCACCGGCATCGTGGTCGGCTCGGTGGCGGGCGCGGCCGGCATGTTCTTCTCGTACCCGGTGTTCGACGACGCGCGCCGCCCGCTGGGCGCCATGGTGCTGCGCATCCGCGCCTCGTCCATCACGGCCATCCTCGACCAGGTGAAGAGCGACCCGCTGCTCACGCCCTTTCTCGTCGATGCCGACGGCGTGCTCATCCACCACCCCGACACACGCGCGCTCTACAGCAGCCTCGCGCCGCTGCCCGAGAAGACGCGCGCGGAGATCCGCGCCGATCAGCGCTTTCGGCGCGACCACATCGCCGATCTCGGCATGCCGGACCTCGCGGCCACGCTGCTCGGCGCCGGGCAGCATGGCCACGTGGCCTACCACTCCACCTTGTCGCAGCGCGAGGAGATCGCCGGCTACGCGCCGGTGCGCGCCACCGGCTGGGTGGTGGGCGTGACCGAATCGAAGGCCGACTTCGAGACACCGCTGAACGACCAGTTCCGGCGCGTGCTGGCGAGCGTGGCGCTGGTGGGCCTGCTGTTCCTCGGCCTCGCGCTGCGCTTCGCGCGCAGCATCGTGCAGCCCATCCGCGCGCTCACCAACGCGGCTGATGCGCTCAAGCGCGGCGACTACGACGCCGCCGCCGTCAAGGTGCGCAGCCGCGACGAGATCGGCGTGCTGGCACGCACCTTCAACGTGCTGATCGACGTGCTGCGCCAGCGCGAGCGCGAGCGCGAGCGCAAGACCTCATGAGGCTGGTTCACGACGGCGCGCACGACGACGCGCATCGCCCGTGGCATGCGCACGATGAAGCCGTGGCCCGCCTCGTCGACCGCTTTCGCGGCCTGGTGCGCCACCGCAGCTTCGACTACGTGCAGCCGCTGCGCCTGCAGCCGGGCGTGCCCGCGCGGCTGCGCCGCGTCTACGCCACGCCGGTGGCTTATGCCGACTGGGGTCCGGTGGACGCGCCGCTCGTGGTGTGCGCCGGCGGCGTGGCGAACACGGCGATGCGCTTCGCCTTTCTCGCCGCGGAGCTGAGCCGCGACCACCGCGTGATCTGCATGGACTGGCTCGGCCGCGGCCGCTCCGGCTGGCTGGCCGATGCAAGCGAATACGCGATGCCGACCTACGGGGAGCAGTTGCGGCAAATGCTGGCGCACCTCGGCACCAATGCGCGCAGGCCGGCCACGCTGCTCGGCTCGTCGCTCGGCGGTTCGGTGGCGATCGAGTTCGCGGCGCGCTTCCCGAAGAGCGTCGCGCGGCTGGTGCTCAACGACGTGGGGCCGAGCATTCCGCGCGCGCGCCGGCAGCGGCGGGCCGAGACGCTGGCGCGTTTTCATGTGTTCCGCACGCCCGAGGAACTGTCGCGGCGTGTCGGCGCGGCGCACAAGAACGACGGGCCGGTGAGCGAGGAGATCCGCCAGTTCATCGCCTGGCACCAGACCCGCTGGTCGAGCGAGAACGCCGCGCGCGTGTACCGCCACGACCCGCGCGCGCTGCTCGCCTACCGTGAGGCGGCGCACGAGAGCGTCGACCAGTGGCAGGCCTGGCAGCGCGTGCGCTGCCCGGTGCTGTTGCTGCACGGGATGCAGTCCGACGCGCTGTCGGCGCGCACCATCGCCCGCATGCACCGCACCCACCCGATCACCGTGGCGCACGTTCCCGACACCGGGCACACGCCGGTGCTGTCGGACCGCAACCAGACGCGCTGCATCCGCGAGTGGCTGCGCGGCGACGGCCAGGCCTCGCCGGCTTTCTCGATCCCGCATGCCGTGCCGCGCGAGGCGTGGCCCTCGCTGCAGCACGCCGGGACGGGCTGACCGGTCGCCGGCTGTTACCGCCTCGAAACCCCGACGAGGAACCGGCGCTCAGAATGAACTCGGTGTGCAGCACGCGCCAGCGCCCCACCCCTCGCGAAGCACGTCGCCGTTCGCCTCCTCCGCACGAGGCGCCGCAAACGGCATCCGCGCCCGACGCGCCGCTCACCGAAATGGAGCGCAGCACGCTGCTGCAGGCGCATCAGCCGCTGGTCAGGCGCATCGCGCGGCGCATCGCCGGGCAGTTGCCGGCGAACATCGAACTCGACGACCTGATGCAGGCGGGCCTCATCGGCCTGAACGAGGCGATCAGCCGCTTCGACCAGGGCCACGGCGTGCCCTTCGACAGCTATGCGGCGCGGCGCATCCAGGGCGCGATGTTCGACTCGCTGCGTTCGAGCGACGAACTCGGCCGCGCCTTGCGCACCCGCCTGCGCCAGGCAAGGCTGGCGGTGCAGCGGCTCGAACACCGCCTCGGCCGCGCGCCGCGCGCCAAGGAGGTCGCCAACGAACTCGGCTGGACGCTGAAAGCCTTCCACGACTGCATGGCCGACGCCGGCCTCGGCCGCGCACGCACGGGCGACGAAGCGCTGGAGCATGCAGAAGACGAAGCCGCACTGCTCGCGGCCGAGACCACCGGGCTGGACACCAGCATCGACGAACACGCCGACCCCTCGCGCCAGTTGCAGCAGCGCCAGCGCCACGCCGCGCTCAATGCCGCGTTCGACCTGCTCGAAGCACGCGAGCAGATCGTGATGCAGATGCTCTACGAGTTCGATTCTTCGCAGCAGGACGTGGGCGAGGCGATCGGCGTCTCGGCCTCGCGCGTGTCGCAGATCCACGAGGAGATTGTTGCCAAGCTGCGAAGGCGGCTGCGGGATTGGTGACAGTCAGCGCGCCGGCGGGGAGACCCTCACCCCAACCCTCTCCCGCGGGCGGGAGAGGGAGCAAGGCGCAGCAAGCGCGCTAGGACGGAGGCTTGTGACATGTCGTACTGCAGCGAAGGCGCTTCCTCTCCCTCTCCCTCTCCCTCTCCCTCTCCCGCTAGCGGTGTGGCGAAGGCGGGAATCGACATCCGTGCCTGCGCACGGATGTCCCGCCGTAGCCGGCACGGCTTGCAAGCCGTGCTGTGGGAGGCTGGGGTGAGGGTCCGCGCGCACGCCCGCCTCCCTCGGCCGACCAAACGATCAACGCCGCCTGAACGGCGCCCGATACAGCCACACCAGCCGCCCGTCCGGGCAGCGGTGGCGAGCGGTGGCGCGCAGCATCGGTGCCTCGAACTCCAGGCTTGCGAGCCACGCGCCGGCGCGCAGCTCGCGCCCGGCCTTCTCGGCGGCTTGCGCCATGCTCTCGGGCCGCTGGAACAGGTAGACGACGTCGTAGCCCGACCAGTCGGCGGCCCAGATATCCCCCTGGCGCACGCTCGCAAAGCGGCAGCGCAGCGCGCACAGCGCGGCCAGCGGCCGGCTCCATTCGATGCCTTCGATGCGCGCGAGCGGGTAGGCCCGCCGCAGCTCGCGCAGGCCGGCGCCAAGGCCGCAGCCTGCGTCGAGCACGCGCGCGTTCTCGCGCAGCGGCGCCCAGCGCGGCAGATCCTGCAGTGCACCGGCAGGCGTGGGAAAGAGCGGCGCATCGCCCCAGGTGCGCATCGGATAGAAGAATGCGAGCAGCGTCAGCGGCGCAAGCCAGGCCCAGGCGGGCAGTGCGCCGGCCGTGCCCGAGGCCAGCAGCATCAGCGGCACGCCGGCCACGATGAAGGCGCGCCGCCACGGTGTGCTGCCGGCGAGGCTGCCGCACGCGCCGCACAGCAGCGTGACGGCGGCGGCGAGCAACAGCGGCGCGTCGAGCGCACGCAGCGCACCGAAGACCGCTGCGCACGCCAGCCACACCAGCAGCGCCGGCAGCGGCCAGCGCCACAGGCGCGAGCCCGCGCGCGGCGCGCGCACGACGAAAGGCGCGGGCGCTGTCTGCACGGCGTCAGAATTTGAAGGCGAGACGCAAGCCGCCCCAATGGCGGCCGTTCACGCGGATCGGTGCCGCGGCTTCTTTCATCACGACGAACTGCCCACCGCCCATGTCGCGGCGGTAGGTCTGCAGCAGGAAGGGCCGCTGGTTGCGCGCCGAGGCGAGCCCGGTGCGGTCGTTGAAGATGCGGCGGTAGCGGCTGTTGGCCGTGTCCCACGCCAGGTCGCCGCGCTGCGGCTGGCAGTACTTGCGGTTGTGCGTGGCGACGTAGCCGTTGCGGTCGGCGGCGATGCAGAACACCACCTTGTCGCTCAGCGAGAGCATGCGTTCCTGCACCGCGGGGAACAGGCGGTCGGCAAGCGCCACGAAGCGCGTGGTGTGCTGCGGCGGATTGGTGTTGACGATGGGCTGGTAGCGCTCGTCGAACAGATCGTCCATCGACGCGGCGCCGCTGCGCACGGCCTCTTCCAGCAGGGCCGCGACTTCGCCGGCGGCTTCGATGCAGGCGTTGATGTTGGGCGTGTCGTCGGTCTCGAGCCCACATTGGGCAACGAGTTCGATCAAGCGCTCCGACACCGAGAGGAAATGCTCGCTGCGCGTCATCGCGGATTCGAGCGCACGGCCGACCTGCTGCATCTCCGCGCCGATGGCCTGCATCTGCGCGTTCAGGATGTCGCTGATGGCGCGGCTTTCGCCCGCTGCCTGGGTCACGCTGTGCACGCCGGTTTCCACGTCGGCCAGCGCGCGATGGAAGGCGCCCTGCTCCGCGCCGTCTTCGCGCCGCTGGATCTCGCGCGAGAGGGTTTCGATGCGCCCGTCGAGCTCGGCCACCGTGCCCATGATGTCCTTGGAGGAATGGTCCACGCGCGAGGCCAGGTCCTTCACCGCATCGGCCACGACACCGAAGCCGCGGCCCGCCTCGCCGGCACGCCCGGCCTCGACCGAGGCATTGAAGGCCACGAGCCGCGTCTGCAGGGCGATCTGCGAGATCGTTCCCGCGGCCTGCAGCACCTGGCGCAGGCTGGCGACGATGCCGCCGACTTCCTCGCCCACCGCCTGCACCGCCTCGCGCGCCCGCGCCGTGGCTTCGAGCCCCTGCGCCGAAACGCCGCCGATGACGTGCTGCGATTCCGTGATGCCGCGCACCTGCTCCGCCAGCGTTTTCAAGGCCTCGGCCTGCCGCGCCGACAGCCGCGTCGTGTCTTCGATGATGCCCCGCACCTCGGCGGCTTCACGCCCCATCGACGACGCCTGCTCGCCGATCGTGCGGATCGCTGCGTTGACGTCAGGCTGCGCCGCCGACGATTGCTCAGCCGCCGGCTCTTGCTGGACGGAAGAACTCTTGCGCCATCTGTTCAACAACATCGCATCACCTCTTCGATCCAATCCGGCCCGATCAAGCAACGCCGCGGATCCGGCTCCGCCGGTCCGCTGGTGTGCCCCCTGGGGGGCGCGCGAAGCGCGTAGGGGGGGTCAATATTCCCTTAGCTTCACCCGCAAGCGCGCAATCGACTGGCTGTGCAACTGGCAGATGCGCGACTCGGTGACCTTGAGCACGGCCGCGATTTCCTTGAGATTCATGTCGTGCTCGTAGTACATGCTCATCACGTACTGCTCGCGTTCGGGCAGCGTCTTGATGGCTTCCACCAGCGCGGCGCGCATGCGGTGGTCCTGCAGTTGCGCGAGCGGGTTCACCGTCTCGTCGCCGACGTGGCGGTCGAGGAAATCGTTGTCGCCCTCGTCGCCCGACATGTCTTCCAGGTACACGAGCTGGGTGCCGCGCACCTTGCCCAGAAGCTCCTGATAGTCGGCGAGCGCCAGGCCCATTTCGGCGGCGATCTCGCTTTCCTGCGGCGCGCGGCCGAGGCGCTGCTCGAGCTTGTGCACCGCAGCCTCGATGCTGCGCTGGTGCTTGCGGATGCTGCGCGAGAGGTAGTCGTTGCCGCGCAGCTCGTCGAGCATCGCGCCGCGGATGCGCTGGGTGGCGAAGGTCTCGAACTGCACGCCCTGTGCGGCGTCGAAGCGGCTCAGTGCATCGGTCAGCCCGATCATGCCGACCTGGATCAGATCGTCGATCTCGACGTTGGCCGGCAGCTTGGCAATCATCTGGTGTGCAAGGCGCCGCACCAGCGGGCTGTACTGCTTGAGCATCGCGTTGACATCGAGGCGGCCCTTGGCGGTGTACATGGTGAGAATCGCCTCGCGTATCAGTTCAGGGAATGGAGCGCACCGCCAAAGGCGGGCAGGCCAGCGCCGGCTTGCGGGCCGGGCGGCATCAAGACTTCGCGCGCCCAGCGGCGCAGCGTCTGCGATGTGGCGTCGTGCGGGTCGGTCGCCGGGTCGATCTGCACCCAGTCGCGCAGCACCACGCCGAGAAAGTCGTCCGCGCAGGTGGCGAGCTGCATCGCGATGCGTTCAGCGCGCGGCGAGTGCGGCGCAGCGCTGAGCATGAGGTCGAACACCACGAGGCCTGCACGCTGCGTAAGCAGCTTCATGGCCGCATAGGCGTGGGTCACGCTTGCCGGATGGTCGTCGGCCAGCAGCAGCGGACGGGCCTCGCTGCGGGCGAACATGCGGGTGAGGTCGCTCGCCGCGGCATGCACCAGCACCACCTCGGCCTGCGGCGCGGCATCGGCCGCCTTCTGCAGGAAGCCGGCGGTTGAGCCGTGCGTGTCGACGAAGCGCAGCGGCAGCCCGCGCGCCGCGAGGTACGACACCTTAGGCGACAGCGGCTCGATGCATTCGCACAGCTCGGCTAGCGCCATCGGCGAATGCGCTGGCGAGCGCTCGCCGGCATCGATCACCAGCGTGTGGCGGCCCTGCTCGGCAAAGGCGGTGCACAGGCGTTCGAGCATGGTGCCGCCGAAGGCCGTGTGCGGATTGGAGACCACCGGCACGAAGCGCACCGCGGCGTGGGCGAAGAGGCGGCGCAGGCCGTCGGCCTGGTCCTGCGGCTGGCGATGGGAATGCGGAGTCATTGTTCTGGAGTGCATCGGGCGAGAGCTGCCGGATTCGTCAGGCATGCAGCGGGGCAGCGGGGCGAGCGTGGGCATGGGCCTGCGGCGCCGCGAAGATGAGGTTCACGTCGCTCGCGTCCATGCGGTAGGCGTTGCCCATGGTCGGGCGCAGCGCGCGGTGCATCAGCGCCTGCGACGACAGCCGGTGCCAGTCTTCGGGCACGCGCTGGCCGTTGGCGACGCCGATGATGGACAGGCGGTGGCGGATCAGCGGGTCGAGCGCGGGGCCGAGCTTCACGGCCTCGTCCATCTTCGAGAGGATGACGCCGCGGCACTGCGCGGCGCGGTAGGCGATGAGCACGTCCTCGATCGTCTCGCCCTGGGCCGAGGCGTTGATGACCAGCAGCTTGCGGATGGACGGATGCGCCAGCATGTCCAGCAGCTCGCGGGTGCGGGTGTCGCGCTGCGCCATGCCGGCGGTGTCGATCAGCACCATCTTCTTGGCGGCCAGCAGGTCGAGCAGGTCTTCGAGCGAGGCGCGGTCGTGCGCGGTGTGCACCGGCACGCCGAGGATGCGGCCGTAGGTGCGCAGTTGTTCGTGCGCGCCGACGCGGTAGGCGTCCAGCGTGATGAGGCCGAGGTTGGCCGCGCCGTACTTGGCCGCGAAGGCGGCGGCAAGCTTGGCGGTGCTGGTGGTCTTGCCCACGCCCGTGGCGCCGATCAGCGCGTACACGCCGCCCTGGTCTTCGAGCGCGGCCTCGGCCTCGCCGGTCAGCAGGTTGCGCTCGAGCACGTTCGTGGCCCAGGCCATCTCGTCGGTGGCGTCGGCCGGCAGGCTTTCGGCCAGCTTGCGGATGAGCGCGGGCGAGAACCCGCAGTCCAGCAGCTTCTGCGTGAGGCGCGCCTGCGCCGGGTGGCGCTGCAGCTTCTCCATGAAGGCGAGCGCGCCGAAGCGCTCTTCGATCAGGCCCTTCATCGAGCGCAGCTCGTCCATCATGTCGCGGTCCACCTGCTCGCGGCGGGCGTTGGCCGGCTCGGCGAGCGTAGGCACCGGGCCGGGCACGTGGATCGGCTCGGCGGGTTGCATGGCCTCGCGGCGCATGGGAGCACCCTGCTCGGCCATGCGCTCGGCCAGGCGCGGCATGCTTGGGGTCGGCTGCACGCGCACCGGTTCCGGCTCGGGCATCACGCTCATCTGCGCTTCTGCCTTGAGTGCCGCGTCGCGGCGCTTGAGCATGCGCTCGCGCACGTAATCCTGGAACGAGAGCGTGCTCATCGCGAGTTGCTCCACATCGCCCTGCACTTCTTCCACGGCAGGCGCGGGCGTGCGTGGCGCGCTGGCGGCAGCGCGGGCCGAGAAGGCGCGGCGCAGCAGCGAAGGCTGGGCGGGGGCGGGAATGGGGGCGGCTGGGGCGGCCGCGGGCGCCGTCGCCATAGGCGCCGTGTTCGACAGGCGCTCGATGTGCTGCATGCCTTCCGGCGCCATCGCAAGCACCTCCACGCCTTCCTCGCACGGCCGCGTGGAGAGCACCACCGCGTCATCGCCGAAGGCCTGCTTCACATGGGTCAGCGCTTCACGCGCAGTCCTGGCGACAAATCGTTTGACGTTCATGGAATGCTCCGGGAAATCGAGGCGGCAAGACCGGCCTGCATCGACATCGAGTGTGGAAGAAGGCGAGCGACGACGATCCGGCGAGCAAGCTGCGGAAAGGCCTTCATTTGGGCTGATTCGTGCCGACTTGGCGGGCGGGCCAGCGCAGCGGGAACGAGTGATCGAGGTGTCGTCATGGCGAGAGGCCGGAGATTGGCGCGTCGTCATTGTTCCGGGGCGCGGCGCGAACTTGAGGCGGATCAGCGGGGGAGATGCGGTGCTTTTCGGGTTTGGGCGGGTGCGCCTTGCCGAAGGGCTGCGCGCCATCGCCGAAACCGGCTCGCCGTTGTGCTTGATCGAAGGCTTGGTGCGTTGTTGAGGCAGGCCGGGTCTCGCCCCGGCGGGCGAGTCACTTCTTCTGTCTCGCCAGAAGAAGTGACCAAGAAGAGGCGACCCGCAGGCGTCGCCCCTCGCGCAGCGAGGGGTGCGCTGCGATGCTCGGTCTTTGCAGCCTCGCGCAGAACTCGCTACGCGCCCTGCGGGCGCTGCGCTCAAACAGCCGCGCGAAGTCAGAAGTGGTGGGGCGCTCCCGCGCCCGGCTGCAAAGCCCTGCGCTTCTCGCCGACGCCTACGGGAAGCGGCTCGGCTCGCTGCGCATCGCCCGAAGGCGCGCCGTCGCTGCGCGACAGCACCGCTCATCAAGCCGAGGCGCAGCGAGGCGGGGCTGGTGTTGCTCTTCGGGCCCCGTGGGAGGCGTCGAGGAGCGCAGGACTTTGGCGCGGCGCGAAGCGCCTTCGTTGACTGACTTCGCGCAGCTGTTCGAGCGCAGCGGACCGCAGGGCCGCGTAGCGAGTTCTGCGCGAGCGCCAAAGTCCGAGCACCGCAGAGCAGTCCGCTGCAAGCGGACCGCCGAGGTCGGGGTGCCCTTCTTTGGGTCAACTTT
>JAKFDI010000013.1:0-34001 GCA_036676235.1 Rhizobacter sp.
CGCCCCGCGCGTGGCCGCCAAGCTCGACGTGGGCCAGATCAGCGACATCACGAAAGTGATCAGCGCCGACACCTTCGAGCGCCCCATCTACGCCGGCAACGCCATCGCCACGGTGCAAAGCGCGGACAAGGTGAAGGTCATCACCGTGCGCACCACCGGCTTCGATGCTGCAGCAGCCGAAGGCGGCAGCGCCACGGTCGAGAACGCCCAAGCCGTGGCCGACAGCGGCAAGAGCAGCTTCGTCAAGGCCGAGATCGCCAAGAACGACCGGCCCGAGTTGACGGCCGCCAAGATCATCGTCTCCGGCGGCCGGGCACTGGGCTCAAGCGACAAGTTCACCGAAGTGCTCACGCCGCTGGCCGACAAGCTCGGGGCGGCACTGGGCGCCAGCCGCGCGGCGGTGGACGCGGGCTACGCGCCCAACGACTGGCAGGTGGGGCAGACGGGCAAGATCGTGGCCCCGCAGCTGTACATCGCCGCCGGCATCAGCGGGGCGATCCAGCACCTGGCGGGCATGAAGGACTCCAAGGTGATCGTGGCGATCAACAAGGACCCCGAGGCGCCGATCTTCAGCGTGGCCGACTACGGCCTCGAAGCAGATCTCTTCACCGCCGTGCCGGAGTTGGTCAAGGCACTCTGACGAAATCGGCCGGTGCGTTCAGAATCGACCGCTGCAGTCCAAACAGACAGGAGACAAGACCCATGAACGCACCCCTCGAATTCGCCTCGGTCCGCAACGTCGTCACGCCCGAAGAGTGGCAGGCGCGCGTGGACCTCGCGGCCGCCTATCGGCTGGTTGCGCTCTTCGGCTGGGACGACCTCGTGTTCACGCACATCTCGATGCGCGTGCCGGGTGAGCCGGAACACTTCCTCATCAACCCGTACGGCCTGTTCTTCGAGGAGATCACCGCCTCCAGCCTCGTGAAGGTGAACGAGGAAGGCCATCCGGTGATGCCGACCCAGTACGACGTGAACCCGGCCGGCTTCACCATCCACAGCGCTGTGCACGAGGCGCGGCCCGAGGTGAACTGCGTGATGCACACCCACACGCTGCACGGCGTGGCGGTGTCGGCGCAGAAGAACGGCTTGCTCGCGCTGTCGCAGCACTCCACGTTTCCGCTGGCGAGCATCGCCTATCACGACTACGAAGGCGTGGCGCTGCGCGACGACGAGAAACCGCGGCTGGTCGCAAGCCTCGGCAATGCGAACCACCTCGTGCTGCGCAACCACGGCCTGCTCACCTGTGGCCGCACGGCAGCCGAGGCCTTCCAGCAGATGTACATCCTCGAAGCCTCGTGCCGCATCCAGATCCTGGCGCAGTCGGGCGGCGGCGAGTTGAACGTGCTGCCGCAGGCCATGGTCGACCTGAACCTCGCGCAGTCGCGCGCGGCGCAAAAGGGCAAGGGCGCGAACCTGGTTTGGCCCGGCCTGCTGCGCCGGCTCGACCGCCGCAACCCCGGCTACGACAGCTGACGCCGCACGGCGGCTCCTCGCACACGGCGCGGTTTCCCGCGCCGTTTTTCCGACCCCTTCCAATCACTGCCCATGTCCGTTCTCGTTGCCGTGTCGCCCCTGCAGGGCGAGCCCTACTTCGACGCGCTCTCGCGCATTCCCGGTCTCACCGTCTGGCGTGAAGACGAGAACCCGCCGCCCGAGCAGGTGGAAGCCATCCTCGCGTGGCGCATGAAGGACGGCTTCGTCGGCCGCTTTCCGAACCTGCGCATAATTTCGGCGATCGGCGCCGGCGTCGACAAGATCGTCACCGCCACGGATCTGCCGGCGTCGCTCGCCGTCACGCGCATCGTCGACCCGAACCAGGGCGTGGAGATTGCGCAATACGTCGTGGCGCAGGCGCTGCGCGTGACGCGCGATTTGCCGCTGTATGCGCAGCAGCAGGCGCGTGCCGAGTGGGTGCGTCATCCGGTGCGCCCGGCTTCAGCCTGTCGCGTGGGCATCCTCGGCATCGGCCAGGTCGGCCAGGCGATTGCGCGGGCCTTCCTGCCGCTGGGCTATCCGGTGGCGGGCTGGAGCCGCAGCGCGCATGCGATCGAGGGCATCGAGTGTTTTGCGGGTGAGGCGCAACTGCCGGCGATGCTGGCGCGCACCGACATCCTCGTGTGCGCGCTGCCGCTCACGCCGGCCACGCGCGGTCTGTTGAATCGCGCGCTGCTGTCGCAACTGCCGCGCGGCGCGATGGTCATCAACATCGGACGCGGCGAGCAGTTGGTGGAGGACGACCTGCATGCGCTGCTGGATGAGGGGCAGCTTGGCGCCGCCGCGCTTGATGTGTTCGAGCGCGAGCCGCCGAAGGCCGACAACTGGGTCTGGTCGCATCCGAAGGTGGCGGCCACGCCGCACATTGCCGCGCAAGCGTCGTACGACGAAGTGGCGCGGCAGGTGGCGGACAGCCTGGCGCGCTTGCGACGGGGCGAGCGGCCGGTGCATGAGGTGGATCGCAGCGCAGGCTATTGATGCCGGCCCTGGGTTAACAAGCAAGCACACGGCCCACCAAGCCCGTTCGCACTGAGCTTGTCGAAGTGCCCTGTGTGCGCACACAGGGCTTCGGCAAGCTCAGCCCGGTCCTTCGACAAGCTCAGGACGAACGGGGAGGGCGGGGGTCATTCACCCATCCAGCCGCAGCTTCACGACCCGCACCCCCGGCTCCTCCCGGCTGCGTTGTTCGTTGAAGCCCAGCCGCTCGGCCAGCGCACGCATGCCCAGGTTCTCGTCCAGCACCACCGCCATCAGCACCTGCGTCCCGTGCTGCTTCAGGTAGGCGATCAGCTTCTTCATCAACAGCTGTCCGAGCCCGCCGCTCTTCTGATCGGAGCGGATGACGATGCCGAACTCGGCCTCGATGTTGTCCGGGTCCATCAGCGCGCGCGCCACGCCGAGCGTCTCTTCCTCGCCGTCGGGGCCGGGCGCCACGGCAATAAAGGCCATCTCGCGCGCGTAGTCGATCTGCGTGAGCCGCGCGAGTTCGCTGTGCTCGATGCTGCGGCGGCTGTAGAACACGCGCAGGCGGATGTCTTCCGCGTCGAGCCGGCCGAGAAAGCGCCGGTGCTGCAGCTCGTCCTCGGGGCGGATCGGGCGCAGCGTGAGCGTGCGGCCGCGCCATTGCACCGTCTCGACCAGATGCGCCGGATACGGCCGGATCGCGAAGCTGTCGGCGCCTGACGGCCGCGCGGCGCTCACGCCGATGCGTGCATCCAGCGCGATCACGCCGTTCTCGTCGACGATCAGCGGGTTGATGTCGAGTTCGGCCACCTCGGGCACTTCGGCCAGCAGTTGCGACACGGCCACCAGCACGTCGTGCACCGCCGCCTCGTCAGCCGCCGGCGTGTCGCGAAAGCCCTTGAGCAACTTCGCCACGCGCGTGCGCTCCACCAGCGCGCGTGCCAGCGGCACGTTCAGCGGCGGCAGGGCGATGGCGCGGTCGGCCAGCACCTCCACCGCCACGCCACCCGCGCCGAACAGGATGGTGGGGCCGAACACCGGGTCGATGCTCGCGCCGACGATCAGCTCCTGCGCGTGCTTGCGCCGCACCATCTGCTGCACGGTGAAGCCGTCCAGCCGCGCCTGTGGGCGCTCGCGGGGGATGCGGCGCAGCATGGCTTCGGCGCAGTCGCGCATCTCGTCGGCCGAGTTGATGTTCAGCGCCACGCCGCCCACATCCGACTTGTGCGTGATGTCGGCCGAGAGGATCTTGAGCACCACCGGGTAGCCGATGGCGTCGGCCGCCGCCACCGCGGCATCGGCGTCGGGCGCCACGCTGCGCGTTTGTGTCACCGGAATGTCGAAGGCGGCGAGCACCGCCTTGGCCTCGGGCTCGGTGAGCATGCTGCGACCGTTGGCGAGCACCTGCGCCACCACCTTGCGCGCCGTCGCCACGTCCGGTGGCTTGCGGCTGCCGCCGGCGGGTGGCGTCTCGATCAGCAGCGCCTGGTTCCGGCGGTAGGTCTGCAGCATCTCGAACGCGCGCACGCCTTGCTCGGGCGTCGCGAGGCATGCGATGCCGGCGCCGCGAAACAGGTCACGCGCTTCCTCGATGGCCGCGCCGCCGAGCCAGCAGCTCATCAGCCGCTGCGGCGTGCGCCGCGCGAGCGGCAGCAGGGCCTTGGCGATGTCGGCGGCGGGCACGATGGCGGTGGGCGCGTGGATGAAGAACACCGCGTGGCCCGGTTCGTCCAGCAGCGCCTCGAGCGCGTTCACGTAGCGCTCGGCCGGCGCGTCGCCAATGATGTCCACCGGGTTCGCGCGCGACCAGGTGCCCGGCATGTGCCGATCGAGGCGCGCCGCGGTCTGCGGTGACAACTCGGCCATCGGCACGCCCATGAACTCGGCAGCATCCGCGGCGAGCACCCCCGCGCCGCCGCCGTTGGTGAGCACCACCAGCGCCTCGCCGCGGTTGCCGCGAAAGCGCGCCAGCGTCTCGGCCGCGGTGAAGAGCTGCTGCAGCGTGTTCACCCGCAGCATGCCGGCGCGGCGGATGGCGGCGTCGAACACCAGGTCGGAGCCGGCCAGCGCGCCGGTGTGCGAAGCCGCAGCCGCCTGCCCGCGGCTGGAGCGACCGGCCTTGACCACGATCACTGGCTTGTTGCGCGCCGCCGCGCGCGCGGCCGACATGAACTTGCGCGGCTCCTCGATGCTTTCGATGTAGAGCAGGATGGCGCGCGTCTTGGCGTCGCTGGCGAGGTAGTCCAGCATGTCGCCGAAGTCGACGTCGCTGCGCTCGCCGAGCGAGACGAACTGCGAGAAGCCGATGCCGCGGCCGTGTGCCCAGTCGAGCATGGCCGTCATCAGCGCGCCCGATTGCGACACGAAGGCCAGCTCGCCCGGCAGCGCCTGGGCATGCGCGAAGCTCGCGTTCAGGCCGATGTGCGGCGACAGCAGGCCGATGCAGTTCGGCCCGAGGATGCGCAGCAGGTGCGGCCGGGCGGCGTCGAGCATGGCCTGCTTTTGCGCAGCATCCAGCCCGGCGGTGACGACGATGGCCGCATGCGTGCCGGCGGCGCCGAGTTCCTCGATCAGACCGGGCACGGTGGCCGGCGGCGTGCAGATCACGGCCAGCTCGGGCACCACCGGTAAGTCGGCCACGCGCGCATGCACGGTTTCGCCGTCGAGCTGGCGGTGCTTGAGGTTGACCGCGAGCACCGGGCCGCTGAAGGTGCTGCTGCGCAGGTTGCGCCAGACGGTGGCGCCCACGCTGGCCGGGCGCGGCGAGGCGCCGATGACGGCTACGCTCGCGGGATCGAACAGGGAATCGAGATGTCGAATGCTCATGGCGCGGTCCCGGGTGGCATGCTCGGCCTTGGGTTGTGACTGCTGCGCCCGGCCGCGTCAAGCGGCCGGCCCCGATGCCGGGGCGGCACCGGTCTTGCCCATGAACCGCCACTGGAGTGCTTGCTGATGAAGATCCTGCTGCCGCTCGACGGCTCCGAACACGCGCTCGCTGCGGTGCGCCATGCGATCCGCCTGGTCGACGACGGGCTCGTCGCCGAGCTGGTGCTGACCAACGTGCAGGCGCCGGCCTATCTCTACGAGGTCGTCATGGCGACTCCGGATGCCATCGGCCGCGCCACCGGCGCCGCGGCAGCGAGCGCGCTCGATGCCGGCCGCGCACTGCTGGATCAGGCCGACATCGCCTACGAGGTCGAGCCCGCCACCGGCGAGCCGGTGCCCATGCTGCTCGAGCTGATCGAGCGCCTGCAGTGCGACGCCGTCATCATGGGCAGCCACGGCCACGGCGCCTTGCGGGCGGTGCTGCTGGGTTCGGTGTCGCACGGCCTGCTGCAGAACTCGCCAGTGCCGGTCACCGTGGTGCGGCCCGTCGCGCCCGCCTGATTCAAACCGTCTTCCGGCGTGTCCACGCCAGCGCGGAGGCGATGAGGGTGAGCGCGAACAGCGCCATCGCGAGTGCGTTCAGCCACGCGCCCGTGCGGCGCAGGCCGGCGTCGTGCAGGCCAAAGCCGATGCGCAGCAGCAGCGAACCGTGCAGCAGCGCCAGCGGCGCGTAGAACCAGGGGCCGTACAGCAGCTTGATCCGCGCCACCGCCGGCAGGATGACCGGCGCATGCGCCATCACCATGCTGACGATGAAGCCCAGGCCCACGGCATGCAGCGCGGCGTCGCGCGTGGGCAGGCCGAACGCCATCGCGAGCCACGCCGCGCCGCCGACGGCCAACCAGCCGTAGCCGAGCAACAGTGCGAGTGCCATGAAGCGGCTCAAGCCGTTGGCGGCGATGGTGCGCCTAGCGATGTCGAAGAGCCCGAGCCAGCCCGCGAGCAGAAGCATCGCAGCGCCATACATCGCTGCGCCCGCGCGCGGCGCGAAGGCGCAGAGCAGGGCGCCGCCGATCAGCGCCGCGAGGATGGCGACGAGCGCCGGCTGCGCGCCCGCGTGGCGGCGCATCAGCCGTGTCATTTCCAGACGCTCGGCGGCGATGGTGACGACGAGGAAGGCGAGCCAGCCGGCCAGCGTGGCCAGCGGCGCCACGCCGAATGCGAAGGCGAGGTTGGCGGCGAGCCAGCACAGCGCGCCGACGAACAGCACGCGGGTGTGCGCGGCGCGTTGCCGGCGCACGATCTGCCCGCTGGCGATGCAGAACACCAGCGCCGTCGCCACGAGCAGCAGGCCGCCCGCGTGCGGGTGGTCCATCAGCAGCGCCACCGCGCCGAGGCCTGACAGCAGCGGTGCGGCAAAGGCATAGCGCGCGTTCAGCGCCACGGCACGCTCCATCGCCACCACGGTGCCGAAGAAGCCGCAGATCATCAGCGCCGCGTGCTGCAGCACGCTGTGCGCGAGCACCTCGCCCTGCCAGCTGGCCGGCAGCGCGACGCCGGCGCGCACCAGCCCGCCGAACACGCCGGCCACCAGCGCCGCGGCGGCCAGCAGCAGGATGGCGAGCCGCCAGCGCGGGCGCGCGCGCGCGCCGGCCGCACGAGCGCCCGACCCACCGGGCGCGGCGACGGGCCGGCTCACCAGCCCATGAACGCGCGGGCGCGCGGGCTCAGCCGCTCGGGTGTCCACGGCGGCTCCCAGAACAGTTCGACCTCGACGGCGTGATGCGCGGGCAACACGCGGTCGAGCGCGTCCTGCACGTCTTCGAGGATCACGTCGGCCACCGGGCAGGCGGCCGAGGTCATGGTCATCAGCACGTGCACGCGCGATTCGTCCACCGTCACGCGGTAGACCAGGCCCACGTCGACGATGTTGAGCGCCATCTCGGGGTCGACCACCGAGCGCAGTGCCGCGAGGATGGGTGCCTGCAGCGCGGGGTCACCCTCGTAGCGGAGGCTGGCGTCGTCGGCGTTCATAGCTTCTCAGGGCGTCTCGACCGGCGGCATCCGCTTGGCCGCGAAATCCGGCCGGGTGGCGAAGAGCACGGGCGAGAGAAGCTCGCGGTTCTCCACCAGGTCCTGCAGCGTGTGCGCATCCAGCACGGCGTAGAACGCGGCCACGGCCTCGCGCAGCACGCCCTGCAGTCGGCAGATGGGCGCGATGGTGCAGCGGTTGGTGAGAGGGTCGAAGCACTCGGCCGTCATGTCGGTGCCTTCGGTGCGCCGCACCACGTCGCCCACGTTGATCTGCTCGGCCGCGCGGGCGAGGCCCATGCCGCCGCCCTTGCCGCGCACGGTGGCGAGCAGGCCTTCCTTGCCGAGAAAGTGCACCACCTTCGTCAGGTGGTTCTCGGACACGTCGAAGGCGGTGGCGATCTCGGCGATGGTCGCGCGGCGCGTGGGTTCTGCGGCGAGGTAGATCAGCACCCGCAGGCTGTAGTCCGTGAAGCTGGTGAGTTTCATCGCGGGTCTCGCGGCGGTGGGTGTTCGTGGGTCGGAGTCATTGTTTCACCCTGGGGTTTCGTCGGTGTCGGAAAGGCGAAAGGGGAGCCGGCTGGGCCGGCTCCCTCTTGCTGTTGGCGAGATGCGGTGTCAGACACGCCGGCTGTCGCTGGGCACGGCGCGTGCCACCGCGCCGGTGCCCGCCGGCACCACGGCGGGCTCGCCTGGCCCGCGGCGCAGCAGCTTGAGCGCATACACCGCCAGCAGCGCGGCGCCCGCGGCGAACACCGTGTCGCCCGGCACCCGCAGCCACACCAGCGCTTCCATCACCGGCGAGTGGATGAACTCCGCCGAACGCGCGTACCACAGGCCGTGGCTGATGCTGGCCCAGGCCTGGTAGATGCCGGCCGGCAGCAGCGACATGAACACCATCATCGCGAGACCGATGTTCAGCGCCCAGAAGGTGGGCTTGAGCAGCCGGTCGGCGTGCAGGTGGCGGGCATACAGGCTGCGCAGGCAGAACAGCATCAGGCCGATACCCAGCATGCCGTACACGCCGAACAGCGCCGCGTGGGCGTGGGCCGGGGTGATGTTCAGGCCCTGCACGTAGTACAGCGACGCGGGCGGGTTGATGGCGAAGCCGAGCAGCCCGGCGCCGACCGTGTTCCAGAAGCCGACCGCCACGAAGAACAGGATGGGCCACTTGTAGGCCTCGAGCCACGGCTCGGCCTTGGAGCGGCGCCACGTCTGGTAGCCCTCGAGTCCGATCAGCGTGAGCGGCACCACTTCCAGCGCCGAGAACACGGCGCCCACGGCGATGATCGAGGTCGGCGTGCCGGTGAAGTACAGGTGGTGCAGCGTGCCCAGGATGCCGCCGAACAGGAACACGATGGTTTCCAGCACGATGGCGCGGTTGGCGCTGCCGGTGCGCACGAGGCCCAGGCGGGCGAAGATGAGCGCGATCACCGCGGTGGCGAAGACCTCGAAGAAGCCCTCCACCCACAGGTGCACCAGCCACCAGCGCCAGTACTCGATCATCGAGTAGTGCGTCGTCTTGCCCCAGGTGAGCGAGGCGGCATAGAACAGGCCGATGCAGGCCGCCGACAGGAACACCATGGCGATCAGGCCGCGGGACTCCGAAGGCTTGCGCAGCGCCGGCCACAGCGCGCGGCCGAGCAGCAGCAGCCAGAACATCAGGCCGACGAACAGCAGCAGTTGCCAGAAGCGGCCCATGCTCGTGAACTCCAGGCCCTGGTTGCCGAACCAGAAGGCGAAGTCGAAGCCCTTGGCCTGCAAGGTGCCGAGCCAGCTGGTGACGGTGGAGCCGACCACGATGAAGATCAGCGCCCAGAACAGCAGGTCCACGCCGAACTTCTGCAGCTTGGGCTCATGGCCCGACAGCAGCGGCGCGATGAACAGGCCGGTGGCCAACCACGCGGTGGCGATCCAGAAGATGCCCACCTGCGTGTGCACCGTGCGGCTCACCACGTAGGGCAGCACCTCGGCGAGCGGAAGGCCGAACATCGCGTCGCCTTCCACGGCGTAGTGGGCGGTGATGATGCCCATCGCGATCTGCAGCCCGATCAACCCGATCACCGCGAAGAAGTACTTGCGCGTGGCCAGCATCGAGGGCGTCGGCTTGGTCGTGATCAGCGGGTCCTGCTTGGGCGTGGCCGGCTCTTCGTCGTGACCCTGCGCGCTGTGGAACCACAGCATGGCGGCGATACAGCCGAGCAGCAGCACGATGCTCACCATCGACCAGACGGCGGCCGAGGTGCTCATGGTGTTGTCCACCAGCGGCTCGTGCGGCCAGTTGCTGGTGTAGGACAGGCCCGTCTCACCCGGCCGGTCGGTGGCCGCGGCCCAGGATGACCAGAAGAAGAAGGCGGTGAGCGCGGCCCGGTCGGCGGCCTGCGGCAGTGAATCGGCCTGCATCGCGTACTGCTCACGCAGCGTGGCGAAACGTTCGTCGCTGCCGAAGAGCGCGCTGTAGTGCGCGGCCGTCTGCTTGATGGCGTCCGCTCGTTCGCGCGTGACGGTGATGGCGCCGCTCGACTCGTCGTAGGTGTTCTTGCGGAACGTCTCCTTCAGCTGCGCGTCGATGGCGCCGCGCTGCGAGGCGTTGAGTTCGTCGTAGGGCAGGCGGTGGTTCTGCTGGGCAATGACGTCGCGATAGGCGAGCGCTTCACGGTGCAGCCAGTCGGCCGACCAGTCCGGCGCCACATAGGCGCCATGGCCCCAGACGGTGCCGACCTGCTGACCGCCGGCCGAGAGCCAAGCCTGCTGGCCGGCCATGACCTGGCCTTCGGCGAACAGCGTCTCGCCGTCTTCGGTGACGACGGCCTTTGGAATGGGGGGCGCCTGCAGGTAGATCTCATAGCCGAGATATCCGAGGACGCCGAAGGACAGGACGAAGATGATCCCGAGCCATCTCCAGAGCTTGATCGTGGGTTGCATGATGGGTTGCTGTCAGGGTGCGCGCCGGGCGCCGGCGCGGCCGTTTTTCGTGTTGTGTGGTTGCCGGCGTTCAGCCGCAGGAGCCGCAGCAGCTCGCGCCGCCGGACAGCTTGGAGATGCGCACGCGCCAGACTTCGGGGCCTTGCTCCACGTAGTCCCAGCTGAAGCGGCCGGGGGCCTGCTCCTGGAACTGGAAGTACAGCGGCTTGGGGTCGTGGTCGTTCACGAGTTCCATGAACGCGCCGTCGGGCATGTGGGCGAAGGTCGAGAAGATGCGCGGATGACGGTCCCGCGGAGGAATGCTGCGAACGTCGACGATGGCGGCAGAGGCTTGGGTCATGGGAGGCTCCTGGGGAGGTTGAAGGTGCATTTTTGGCGCATCAAATGCTAGAAGCCTTGGCGCCTATAAGCAATACGACGAATGCACCTTTATTGAGATACCACAAGACGCCCCGTGCGCGCAAGGTGCGCCGGAGCGGCGGCCAATCAGTGCTCATGGTGCTCACGGAAGATGCTGTCGTCGGCCGGGCCGGTGACTTCGAGCATCCCTGCCAGGCCCTTGCCGACGCGCGACAGGGCGTGGTCGACCAGCATGTACTTGCCGGGGTAGTCGACCTTGAAGTCGACGATGGTGGCGCCGCCCGGGGGCACCAGCGTGGTCTGCACGTCCTGGTTGACGTGATGGATCGAGCCCTCGGCATACACCTTGTCGAAGATCTCGCCGATCACGTGGAAGGACGAAATCTTGTTCGGGCCACCCACGCCGAAGTAGATGCGCACCGTCTCGCCCACCTTGGCTTGGAGCTTGTGCTCCTTGGTGAGCGCGCCCACTGCGCCGTTGAAGACGTAGTAGTCGGGCATCTCGGCGGCGAGCTTGTCATGGTCGAAGGGCTGGTGGCCCTTGGCGCCGTGCTTGCCGTGCGTGTAGAGGTCGCCCTGCATCACGTAGTACTCGCGGTCGACCTTGGGCAGTCCGGCTTCGGGCTCGACCAGGATCAGGCCGTACATGCCGGCCGAGATGTGCTCGGGCACCGAGGCGGTGGCGCAGTGGTAGACGTACAGGCCTGGCTTGAGCGCCTTGAACGTGACCGTCTTTTCCTTGCCCGGAGGCACTTGCAGGAAGTCGGCCGCGCCGCCCGGGCCGGTGACGGCGTGCAGGTCGATGGAATGGATCTGGCGGCTGTTCGCGGCATTGGCGAGCGTCAGTTCCACCGAATCGCCCTGCTTCACGCGCAGCATCGGGCCGGGCACCTTCTTGTCGAAGGTCCAGTAGGTGAAGGTGGTGCCATCGGCCAGCTTGCCGGCGAGTTCAACCGTCTCGATGCGGTACTTCACCAACTGCGGGGCGCGCGCGCCGAGGGCGGGCGGCACGGCCGTCGGGTCTTGGGCGATGCTCACTGCGTTGGCGGCGGCGGGCAGCGTCTGTACGACGGGCGCCGGCGCGGCGCGGCTCACGCTCGCAACCTTGGCGATCGGCACGTTCACCACGACGGCGGAGCCGGTGGCCTCGAAGGTGCCCTCCATGCCGATCTGGCGGTGACCGGCGATGCTGCAGTAGTAGGTGAAGCTGCCGGGCTGCGTAACCTTGAAGCGCACCTTGGTCGGGCCGCTCTGGCCGTCGAACTTGGCAGAGACAACCTTCAACTCGGGAATCACGATGTCGTGCTGGGCGCCTTCGCCGCTGGAGATCTCGATTTCCACGGTATCGCCGACATTCGCGCGCAGTGTCGGATTCACCTTTCCCTGCGCGTCGATGAAAACCATCTTTCCTTCGGCAATGCCGGTTTTCAGAACGATTTTCTGAACCGTGGCGGCCTTTTTCACTGCCGCGCTCGTCGCCGGCTTGGCGGGTGCCGCCTGGAGGGAATTCATCGCCAGCGCGCAGAACAGGGCGGCGACCGCCAGGGGAATCGGGGCAAGAACCTTCTTGGTGCTCATGATCGTCTCTTAGGACAGTTGCGATGCAGGTCTCGGGAGTACTTTTTCCGAGGCCTGGCGCCAGTCTAGGACGAACCTGTGTCTCGAATACGGGTTTTCCCCAAGCAAACTTGATTATTCGCAAACTGCCGGTTCGAGAGCGCGCTATTCTGAAGCTCGCAGAATCCTTTCCATGCCGGCTTTGAGATACTGTCTGTTTACGAGTTTGATACTCATTGACGCTTGCCAGACAAATTCACTCGAACGTTCACGGCTTGACAATAAAAAACGGACCGTGAATCCCTTCACGGTCCGTTCGTCTTGCCGGCGCCGCAACCGGCGCGGGTTTCGGATTACTTCCAGACTTCCTGCGCCGTCTCGATCACCAGCCGCAATTTCGCGCGCTGCGCTTCCACCGCGATGTTGTTGCCGTGCACCGTGCTCGAGAAGCCGCATTGCGGGCTCAGGCACAGCTGATCCAGGGGCGCGTACTTGGCGGCCTCGTCGATGCGGCGCTTCAGTGCGTCCTTGGTCTCCATCTCGCCGAACTTGGTGGTGACCAGCCCCAGCACCACCGTCTTGCCCTTGGGCAGGTAGCGCAGCGGCCGGAAGTCGCCCGAGCGCTCGTCGTCGTACTCGAGGAAGTAGGCGTCGAGGTGCATCTCCGACAGCAAGGCCTCGGCCACCGGCTCGTAGTTGCCGGCTGCGGCGTGAGTGCTCTTGAAGTTGCCGCGGCACAGGTGCATGGCCAGCGTCATGCCGGCCGGCTTGTGCGCCACCACCTTGTTGATGAAGGCGGCGTAGCGGTGCGGCAGTTCGTTCGGGTCGTCACCTCTGCTCCGGGCGGCTTCGCGCATCTTCTCGTCGCACAGGTAGGCGAGGTTGGTGTCGTCCATCTGCACATAGGTGCAGCCGGCGTCGGCCAGCGACTGCAGTTCGTCGCCGTAAGCCTTCGCCACGTCGTCATAGAAGACGGGGTCGAGTTCGGGGTAGGCCTCGCGGCTGATGCCCGCGCGCCCACCGCGGAAGTGCAGCATGGTCGGCGAGGGAATCGTCACCTTGGGCGTGTGGCCGGCGCTCACCTGGCTCTTCAGGTACTGGAAGTCGGCCAGCTGGATGTTCTTCGCGTGGCGCACCTTGTCGATGACGCGGATCACCGGCGGCGCCAGTTCCTCGGTGCCGTCGGGCTTCTTCACCGTGACCGGGATGTCGGTCTTCACGCCGCCGAGCTGCTCGAGGAAGTCGATGTGGAAGTAGGTGCGGCGGAATTCGCCGTCGGTGACGGACTGCAAGCCCACATCTTCCTGGAACTTCACGATCTCGGTGATCGCCTTGTCTTCGACGGCGCGCAGCTGCTCGGCCGTGATCTCGCCCTTGGCGCGCTGCTCGCGGGCGTCGAGCAGGTACTTGGGCCGCAGGAAGCTGCCGACATGGTCGGCGCGGAAGGGTGGGGTGGTGCGAGCGCTCATGCGGGTCTCCTCTGAGGGGTTGGCGCGGATGGAAATCGGATGCAGGCGGGGATGATAGGCCTGGCTTCGACTGGTGCGCTGAATACAGGAGGCGGTTGAAGATTGCGGGTTAACCCTCTGATTTGCGCACGTTTGGTGGCAGATACTGGCATCGTTGTATACAGAACGTATTCATGATTGCCTCCATGAGCACCTTCCCTTTGAACGCCTGGTATGCCGCCGCCTACGACGTGGAAGTGAAGCCGGCGCTGCTGGCGCGCACCGTCTGCAGCCAGAAGCTCGTCATGTTCCGCCGCAAGGACGGCTCGGTCGCCGCGCTCGAAGATGCCTGCTGGCACCGCCTGCTGCCGCTGTCCATGGGCCGGCTGCACGACGACCAGATCACCTGCGGCTACCACGGCCTGGTGTTCAACGGCGACGGCCGCTGCACCCACATGCCCTCGCAGGAGACCATCAACCCGTCGGCCTGCGTGCGTGCCTTCCCCGTCGTGCAGAGGCACCGCTTCGTCTGGGTGTGGCCCGGCGACCCGGCGCTGGCCGATCCGGCGCTGGTGCCCGACCTGCACTGGAACGACCACCCCGAGTGGGCCGGCGACGGCAAGCTCATCACGGTGAAGTGCGACTACCGCCTGGTGCTCGACAACCTGATGGACCTCACGCACGAGACCTTCGTGCACGGCTCGTCCATCGGCCAGCAGGCGGTGGCCGAAGCGCCGTTCGTGGCGACCCACGGCGACCGCAGCGCCACCGTCACCCGCTGGATGGAGAACATCGACGCGCCGCCGTTCTGGGCCGGGCAGTTGAAGCACGCCACCGGCTATGAAGGCAAGGTCGACCGCTGGCAGATCATCCGTTTCGAGGCGCCGTGCACCATCGCCATCGACGTGGGCGTGGCGCCCACCGGCACGGGTGCACCGCAGGGGGACCGGAGCAAGGGCGTGAACGGCTTCGTGCTCAACACCATCACGCCGGAGACCGACAAGACCTGCCACTACTTCTGGGCCTTCGCACGCAACTACTGCCTCGGTGAGCAGCGCCTGACGCACGAGCTGCGCGAGGGCGTGTCGGGCATCTTCGGCGAAGACGAAATCATTCTCGAAGCGCAGCAGACGGCCATCGACGAGCACCCCGGCTACAGCTTCTATAACCTGAACATCGACGCCGGCGCCATGTGGGCGCGCAAGCTGATCGACAAGATGGTGCAGGCCGAAGGGTCGGGGCCCTGGGGCAAGAAGGTCATCCCGATGCGTGCAGCCGCATGAGCACCGCGACGAATGCGGTCGAGATCGCGCCCGACGCTGCGGCACCTTCGCAGACCGTGCGGGTGCAGCTTCGGCTGCGCGAACTCATCGTCGGCGGCGAACTCACGCCGGGCAGCCGCATCGCCGAGCTGACGCTGGTGGAGCGCCTGGGCGCCTCGCGCACGCCCATCCGCATGGCGCTGGTGCGGCTGGAAGAAGAAGGCCTGCTCGAAGCGCTGCCCAACGGCGGCTTCGCGGTGAAGGATTTTTCCGAAGCCGACATCTGCGACGCCATCGAGGTGCGCGGCACGCTCGAAGGCCTGGCCGCGCGCCTGGCCGCCGAGCGCGGCATCACCCCGGTGCTGCTGGCCGATGTGCGCGACTGCCTGGAGCGCATCGACGCCGTGCTGTCGCAGCCCGAGTTGAGCGAAGAGTCGTTCACCGGCTACGTGCAGCAGAACGCGCGCTTTCATGCGCTGCTGGGCGAGATGGCTGGCAGCGACGTGGTGCAGCGCCAGCTCGAACGCGCGAAGACCTTGCCCTTCGCCTCACCCAACGGTTTCGTGATGGCACGCGCCACCGGACCCCACGCGCGCGACGTGCTGGTGATCGCGCAGCAGCAGCACCGGGCGGTGGTCGAGGCCATCACGCGGCGCGAGGGTGCGCGCGCCGAGGCGCTGATGCGCGAGCACGCGCGCATCGCCCACGCCAATCTGCGGGAGGCGCTGCTGAGTCACAAGACGCTGCAGTTGGTGCCGGGGGCGAATCTGATTCGGCGGCGGATGGGGCGGTAGGCCGCGACCTTCACCCCAGCCTCCCACGGCACGGCTTGCAAGCCGTGCCGGCTACGGCGGGACATCCGTGCGCAGGCACGGATGTCGATTCCCGCCTTCACCTCACCGCGGGCGGGAGAGGGGGGCAATGCACACCGCGGCGTCGGGAGTGGATTTGCTCCCTCTCCCCCTCCTCGGGGGAGAGGGTTGGGGTGAGGGGGCTTTGCGAAAAACAGCCCATCAGTTCAACGCAAATCAAGGAGTACCCCGTGAAGATCAGCCGAAACCGGCATCCCGCCCACGTGCGCGCCATCCGGGACCTGAGCCCGACGGTGCGCGAATTCGAGATCCGCCCCGAAGGCGGGGTCAAACCTTGGACCGTGGGCAGCCACCTCAAGCTGCACGTCACGGCCGATGGCCACGAGGACGAGCGTTCCTACTCGCTGATCGGCCTGCCCGACCCCGAGGTCTACCGCATCGCCGTCAAGCGCGCCGAACCCGGCCGCGGCGGCTCGCGCCACATGTGGAGCCTGCTCGCCGGCGATGAACTGCAGGTCGGCGAACCCAACAACCACTTCGAGCTGCCGCTCAATGCCGCCGCTTTCGCGCCGCAGACGCTGCTGGTCGCCGGCGGCATCGGCATCACGCCGCTGGTCGGCATGGCACAACTGCTGGCCGCGCGCGGTGCGCCGGTGGCGATGCGCTACGCCGCCCGCAGCGCCGCCGAACTGGTCTACGCAGACGTGCTGGCACAGACCCTCGGCGAACGGCTGCGCACCTTCTGCAGCGATGCCGGCGAGCGCCTGTCGATCGAGCAGGAGATCGCCGCCTTGCCGCCCGGCGCGCAGATGCTGGTGTGCGGCCCCCTCGCCCTGCTCGATGCCGCCGTGGCCGCGTGGACCCAGGCCCGGCGCGACCCGGCCGACCTGCGCTTCGAGACCTTCGGCAACAGCGGCCGCCACGAATCCGAGTCGTTCTGGGTCGAGCTGCCGCGCCATCAGTTGCGCATCGAGGTGCCCGCGGGGCGCAGCCTGCTGCAGGCGCTGGAGGAGCACGGCGTGGAAACGCTGTACGACTGCCAGCGCGGCGAATGCGGGTTGTGCGCAATGGACATCGTCGAGGTAGCCGGCACCATCGACCACCGCGACGTATTCCTCAGCGCCGAGGAGAAGCACGACAACCGCCGCATCTGCGCCTGCGTGTCGCGCGTGAGCGGCGGAGGCGGCGTGGTACTCGACTCGGCCTACCGGCCCGATTGAGCCGTGTTCATCGACCCACAGGCCATGCCTGTGGGGCATAGCAGCTAGACCCGATCCCGGTGCGCCGCGGACGTAGAGTGCGCCCCACCCTCGCAGGAGAAACACAATGCAACGACGTCAAATCATAGGCCGCATCGCGGCTGCCGGCTTCGCGCTCTGCGCGACCTTGCCGGCTATCGCACAAGACACGCTCAAGATCGGCCTGATCCTGCCCATGACCGGTCCGTTCGCCTCGACCGGCCGGCAGATCGACGCCGCGGTGAAGCTGTATCTGGCGCAGCACGGCGACAAGGTCGCCGGCAAGACCGTCGAAGTGCTGCTCAAGGACGACGGCGGCGTGGCCGACCAGACGCGCCGCATCGCGCAGGAACTGATCGTGCGCGACAAGGTGGTGGCGCTGGCCGGCTTCGGCCTCACGCCGCTCGCGTTCGCGACTGCGCCGCTTGCCACCCAGAGCAAGACGCCGATGGTGGTGATGGCCGCGGCCACGGCCAGCGTCACCGAGCGCTCGCCGTACATCGTGCGCACCGGCTTTACGCTGCCGCAGGTGACGGTGCCGATTGCCGAATGGGCGTCGAAGAACGGCATCAAGAAGGTCGTGACGCTGGTGTCCGACTACGCGCCCGGCATCGACGCCGAGAAGGCGTTCATCGACCGCTTCACGCTCAACGGCGGCACCATCGCCACGCAACTGCGTGTGCCCATGGCCAACCCCGACTTCGCGCCCTTCCTGCAGCGTGTGCAGGACGCCAAGCCCGATGCCGTGTTCGTGTTCGTGCCGTCGGGCATCGGCGCGGCCTTCATGAAGCAGTTCGCCGAGCGTGGGCTCGACAAGGACGGCATCAAGATCATCGGCCCGGGCGATGTGGTCGACGACGACATCCTCAACGGCATGGGCGACGTGGCGCTGGGCGTGGTCACCTCCGGCCACTACTCGGCCGCGCACCCCTCGGCGCTGAACAAGAAGTACGTCGCCGGCATGGCCAAGGCTGGCCTGCGCGCCAACTTCCACAGCGTGGGCGGCTACGACGGCATGCGCGTGATCCTGGAAGGCCTGAAGGCCAGCAAGGGCCAGGGCGGCGATGCGCTGCTCGCCGCCATGAAGGGCCAGACCTTCGAGAGCCCGCGCGGCCCGGTCTACATCGACGCGCAGACGCGCGAGACGGTGCAGGACGTGTATATCCGCAAGGTCGAGCGCGGCTCGGGCGGCGAGCTGTGGAACATCGAGTTCGACGTGATCAAGGGCGTGAAGGATCCGACGCACAAGAGCAAGTGAATGGGCGTTCCGGGTGAGGCCGTGGCCCTCACCCCAACCCTCTCCCGCAAGCGGGAGAGGCAGCAAGACCCGCATTTCTCCCTCTCCCCTTGGGGAGAGGGCTGGGGTGAGGGCCGCCGGCCCATGAAGTCCCACCACCTCCCATGCTGACCCTCCTCTTCGACGGCATCGCCTACGGCATGCTGCTCTTCGTGCTGGCCGTCGGGCTGGCGGTGACGCTGGGCCTGATGAACTTCATCAACCTCGCGCACGGCGCCTTCGCCATGGCCGGTGGTTACATCACCGTACTGTTGATGGGCCGCCTGGGCGTGCCCTTCGTCGCCACGCTGCCCATCGCCTTTCTCGGCGCGGCGCTGCTCGGCGCGCTGTGCGAGCGCACGCTCTACCGGCCGATGTACGCCAAGCCGCACCTCGACCAGGTGCTGTTCTCGCTCGGCCTGGTGTTCATGTCGGTCGCGGCGATCGACTACTTCGTCGGCTCGCAGCAGCAGATCATCCAGTTGCCCGAGTGGCTGCAGGGTCGCTTCGACCTCGCGGCGGTGGGCATCGGCAAGTACCGCCTGTTCATCATCATCGTGTGCGCGGTGCTCACCGTGGGCCTGCAGTGGGTGCTGACGCGCACCCGCTTCGGCAGCCGCCTGCGGGCCTCGGTCGACGACCCGCGCGTCGCCCGCGGCATGGGCCTGGACGTGAACCGCATCTTCCTGTTCACCTTCGCGGTGGGCTCGGGGCTCGCGGGCCTTGGCGGCGCGATGGGCGCCGAGGTGCTAGGGCTCGACCCGACCTTCCCGCTCAAGTTCATGATCTATTTCCTGATCGTCGTCTCGGTCGGCGGCACGACCACCATCACCGGCCCGCTGCTGGCCTCGCTGCTGCTGGGCATTGCCGACGTGGCGGGCAAGTACTACGTGCCCAAGCTCGGCTCCTTCATCGTCTACAGCCTGATGATCATCATCCTGGTGGCGCGCCCGCAGGGCCTCTTTGCGCGGGCGGGCAGCAAATGAGCGTAGACACCGTTGCCCAAGGGCTGCGCGCGCATGCGCGCTGGCGCTGGTGGGAATTCGCCATTGCCGCCGCGGCGGCCGGCTCGTGGTTCCTGCTGCCGCAGTACTCGCTGCTGCTTGGCGAGATCGCGGTGCTCGCGCTGTTCGCCGTGTCGCTCGATCTCGTGCTGGGCTATGCCGGCATCGTGTCGCTCGGCCATGCCGCCTTCTTCGGCCTCGGCGCGTATGGCGCCACGCTGTTCGCCACGCATGTGATGCCCGATCCGCTCGTGGGTCTTGCCGTGGCCACGGCCATCGGCGCAGTCGCAGGGCTGTTGTCGAGCGTGCTGATCCTGCGCGGCTCCGATCTCACGCGGCTGATGGTCACGCTGGGCGTGGCCGCGGTGCTGTACGAGCTTGCCAACAAGCTCGACCACATCACCGGCGGCGCCGACGGCCTGCAGGGCGCGGTCATGGGGCCGCTGCTGGGGGCCTTCGAGTTCGACATCGAGGGGCGTGTGGCCTATGCCTACGCGCTGGTGGTGCTGGCGATCGGCGTGATGCTCGCGCGGCGCGTGGTCAAGTCGCCATTCGGCGTGTCGCTGCAGGCGCTGCGCGACAACCGGCTGCGTGCCGCCTCGATCGGCCTGTCGGTCAACACGCGGCTGGTGGCCGTCTACGCCTTCTCGGCCGCGCTGGCCGGCGCGGCGGGGGCGCTGGCCGCGCAGAAGAGCGGCTTCTCCTTCGCCTCGCTGGACGTGCTGGCCTTCCACACCAGCGCCGACGTCATGCTGATGCTGGTGATCGGCGGCACGGGTTATCTGTACGGCGGCATCTTCGGCGCCATCGCCTTCAAGCTCATGCAGGACCTGCTGTCCACCTGGACGCCGCAGTACTGGATGTTCTGGCTCGGCCTGTTTCTCGTGGTGCTGATGCTGGTCGGGCGCGAACGGTTGTTCCGTCCCTGGACCTGGTGGAAGGCCGCGAAATGACGGTCGTTCTCGAAACCCGCGCGCTCAGCAAGCACTTCGGCGGCATCACCGCCACCGACAACGTGTCGCTCAAGGTGGAACGCGGCGCCCGCCATGCGCTCATCGGCCCCAATGGCGCCGGCAAGACGACGCTCATCAACCTGCTCACCGGCGTGCTGACCCCGAGCGAAGGCAGCATCGCGCTCGATGGCGAAGACATCACCCGCGTCGCGCCGCACCAGCGCGTGCGCCGCGGCATCGTGCGCACCTTCCAGATCAACCAGCTGTTCAATGAACTCACGCCGCTGACCTCGCTCGCGCTGGCAGTGTCAAACCACATCGGCCGCAGTGCCGGCTGGTGGAAGCCGCTCGGCCACGATGCGCGTGTGGCGCAGGCCGTCGACGGGCTGCTCACGCAGTTCCGCCTGGACGACGTGATGAACCTGAAGGTGTCGGTGCTGCCCTATGGCAAGCGTCGGCTGCTGGAGATCGCCACGGCGATTGCCTGCCGCCCGCGCGTGCTGCTGCTCGACGAGCCGGTGGCCGGCGTGCCCGACGGCGAGCGCCAGGAGATCTTCGAGACCATCAACGCCCTGCCGGCCGAGGTGACCATCCTGCTCATCGAGCACGACATGGACCTGGTGTTCGGTTTTGCGAAGACGGTGTCGGTGCTGGTCAACGGCGCGGTGTTTGCCGAGGGCGACGTGCAGAGCATCTCCAACGATCCGCGGGTGAAGGCGGTGTATCTCGGCCAGGGTGATGCGAAGGAGCACGCCCATGGCTGAGCTGCTGAAGGTCGAAGGCCTCAAGTCCGGCTACGGCGAGGCCGTGGTGGTGCAGGGCGTCGACCTGCGCATGGACGAAGGCGAATCGCTCGCGCTGCTGGGGCGCAACGGCACCGGCAAGACCACGCTGCTCAATACGCTGGTCGGTGTGACGCGCCGGCACGCCGGGCGCATCTGGCTCGGTGGGCGCGAGATCACGAACCTGCCGGCGCACCGCCGCGCCGAAGCCGGCATCGGCTGGGTGCCGCAGGAGCGCAACATCTTCAAGTCGCTCACCGTCGACGAGAACCTGAGCGCCGTGGCGCGCTCGGGGCCGTGGACGCCGCAGCGCGTCTACGAAATGTTCCCGCGGCTGGCCGAGCGCAAATCGAACATGGGCAACCAGCTCTCCGGCGGCGAGCAGCAGATGCTGGCGGTCGCGCGGGCGCTGGTGCTCAACCCCAAGCTGCTGCTGCTCGACGAGCCGCTGGAGGGCCTCGCGCCCATCATCGTGGAGGAGCTGCTGCGCTCCATCGCGCGCCTGGTGCGCGAGGAGGGGCTGTCGGCCATCATCGTCGAGCAGAACCCGCGCATGATCCTGCCGATCACGCGGCGCGCCGTGGTGCTGGACCGCGGAGCGGTGGTGCACACCGGCGACAGCCCGGCCCTGCTGGCCGACCCGACGACGCTGGACCGCTGGCTGGCCGTCTCGCACGGCTGAGCGCCGGCGCGAAGGCTCAGCTTCGGGCGAGCTTGGGCGTGCGCCGCCGGAACGGCATCGAGAGCAGGAACCACAGGCCGAGAAACGCCAGCCACACGACGATGCCCACCGACGCGGCAAAGACGAGGCCCTGCACCGAGAGCGCGAACGACGGTTCGTAGATCTGCCAGGTGGCGCGCAGCAGTTCAGGCTCGGCATGCACCGCCATGAAGGCCGACTGCTCGAGCAGCGACCCGTCCAGGCTCTCGTAGGCCGCGCGCAGGCGCTGCGCCGAGGTCACCATGGCCTGGATGGCGGCGCCTTCATCGCGGAACGTCGCGTCGGTGCTGCGCAGGTGGTGCTGCACCAGGGCGTCCAGGCTGCCGCCGTGGCGCAGGTTCGCGATCTGCTGAAACGGCAGGAGGTCCTGCAACACCTGGTCGAGATGGCCGCCCACACGCTGGCGGTACTGCGCGATGAAGCTCGGCGCCGTGCCGCCGCACAGAACGCCGCCCACCAGCACGAGCCGATCCAGCAAGCCCTCGATGATTCCCATGTGCATGCCCCGGAAGGAAGAAGCGTCCCCGCCCGAGTCTAGTTTCGGGCTTGGTGACTGCGCCGCGGCCCGCAGGATTCAGGCGACGGTGCGTCTCGGTTGCGCTGCGGGACCGGCCGTGCGCGCTGCCGGGCGTTCGCCCAGCCAGCGCAGCAGCCGCGCCTCCAGCTCGGCGCGCCGGTACGGTTTGGCGAGGTGGTCGTTCATGCCCGCGGCCAGGCAGCGTTCGGCGTCGCCGGCCAGCGCACTCGCCGTGAGCGCGATGATGGGTACCGGCGTCACGTGGCGGCGGCGCTCGCTGGCGCGGATGGCGGCGGTGGCCGCATAGCCGTCGAGCAAGGGCATCTGGCAATCCATCAGGATCAGGTCGAAGCCCTCGCGCTCGGCCAGCCGCAAGGCCTCGATGCCGTCGTGCGCCTCGGTCACCGCCACGCCCAGCGTGCGCAGCATCTCGATCGCCAGCAGGCGGTTCACCGGGTTGTCTTCCGCCAGCAGGCAGCGGCGCCCGGCCAGTTCCGGGCGCGGTGCGGACGGGGCGACGGCCGGGAGCACCTGTGCGGCCGGGGCGTCGGCGGCTTGCAGCGGCAGGTCGACATGGAAGATCGAGCCGCTTCCCGGCACGCTCTCGACGGCAATGCGCCCGCCCATCGCCGCGACGAGCTGGCGGCAGATGGCGAGCCCGAGGCCCGTGCCGCCGTGGCGCCGGCGGTCGCTCTGATCGACCTGGTAGAAGGGATCGAACAAGCGCGGCTGGGCGTCGAGCGCAATGCCGCAGCCGGTGTCGTGCACCGAGAAGCGCACGCCCAGCGGGCCGGGCGCGACACGCAGGCGCACGCTGCCCGCCTCGGTGAATTCGAGCGCGTTGCCGAGCAGGTTGCACAGCACCTGGCGCAGGCGCTGCGGGTCGGCGTGCACCAGCGGCGGCAGGCCGGGGGCGAGGTCGGTGCTCAGCGCGAGCTGCCGGGCCTCGGCCCGGGCGCGGAACAGCGTCACCGTTTCCTTTGCGAAGGGCTGCAGCGCCACGGTGTCCAGATCGAGCGGCTGCGGCCCGGCTTCGATGCGCGAGTAGTCGAGCACCTGGTTGACCACGCGCAGCAGCGCGTCGCCGGAGCCGGCCGCGACCTTCAGCCACTCCTTCTGACGGGTATCGAGCGTCGTGCGCTCGACGATCTGCAGCGCCCCGAGCAGCCCGTTCATTGGCGTGCGGATCTCGTGGCTCATCGCGGCGAGGAAGCGCGACTTCGCGGCGCTGGCGGCATCCGCCCGGTCGCGCGCGACGCGCAGCGCCTCGTTGGCCTGCGCGAGCGCGAGCCGGCCGCGGATGTTCTGCACGTTCATCGAAAGCTGCTGGCGGGCCGAACTCACGAGCATCACGACGAACAGCGCCATCGCCACCAGCAGCGGCCCCGAGGCGTTCACGTGCAGCATGAGCGCCGCCATCGCGGCCACGGTCTGCGGCGCGGTGTGCAGCACGAGCGCCCACCGCACCAGCACCATGTACTGCGCACCCAGCGTGAGCGCGCCGCAGAACATCAGGCCGATCAGCAACTGCACCGCCAGGCCGCCGAGCGGAAACACGGCCAGCAGCGCGAACGCCCAGCCGAGGCCGCAGAACGTCATGTTGGCGATGAAGCTGCGGCGCAGCGGCTCGAGGCGCGCGGACTCGAAGGCCGCATTCGCCGGCCAGTGCACGAACCGCCAGCCGACGGCCAATGCCGTGAAGGCGAGCATGCCGGCCGCGGTCCACCCCGCGCCTTCGCCCCAGGCGACGATCGCGATGGTGATCCAGGCGAAGGCCAGTCCCGCGGCCGAACGCCGGCCGCGCGCGATGGCGGCCTGCAGCAGTTCCCGGTCCACGACCGCGGCCGCGTGCGCTTCTTTCTCGCAGGCAGAAGAGAGGGGCGGTTGCGCGGTGCGGACGGGATCGTCGAGGGACATCAGAGGGACTGCGGCGGCGGCCTCGTGGACCACCGGGCATTGTCCCGGCGACCGTCGTTCACGCGCCAAATACTTTTGGTAACAACTACCGAAACGTGTCCGTTCGTCTGCGCGACGCACGAACCCGCGATCAAGCGAACGCCGCGGATCCGGCTCCGCCGGTCTGCTGGTGTTGCCTTGCAGGCCGCGCCGGGCCAGTGGCCCGGCCCTTCGCCAGGCACGAAAGGTCCACTGGACCTTTCGTGTCCGGGCTCAGCCCCCTTGAGGGGCGCGCGAAGCGCGTAGGGGTGGTTCATTCCATCGGAAGGCCGACGTAGTTCTCGGCCATGGAGGTCGAGGCGGCCTGCGAATGCACCAGGTAGTCGAGTTCGGCCGCCTGCATCTTCTGGCCGAACTCGCCCGTCTCGGGAAACTTGTGCATGAGCGAGGTGAACCACCACGAGAAGCGCTCGGCCTTCCACACGCGGGCCAGGCATCGGGCGGAGTAGCCGTCGATTCCGCTCTCGTCGCCCCGGCCGGTGTAGTAGGCGGCGAGCGCCTGCGAGAGAAAGCCCACGTCCGAGGCCGCGAGGTTCAGGCCCTTGGCGCCCGTGGGCGGCACGATGTGCGCCGCATCACCCGCGAGGAACAACCGGCCGAAACGCATCGGCTCGGCGACGAAGCTGCGCAGCGGCGCGATGCTCTTCTCGATCGACGGACCGGTGACCAGCGAGTCGGCGGCCTCGCGGTCGAGGCGGCGGCGAAGTTCGTCCCAGAAGGCGTCGTCCGACCACTGCTCGACCTTGTCGTCCAGCGAGCACTGCACGTAGTAGCGGCTGCGCGTGAGCGAGCGCTGGCTGCACAGCGCGAAGCCGCGTTCGTGGTTGGAGTAGATGAGTTCGTGCGAGACCGGCGGCGTGTCCGACAGCAGACCCAGCCAGCCGAAGGGGTAGACGCGCTCGAAGGTGCGGATCGAATCGGCGGGCACGCTGGCGCGGCTCGCGCCGTGGTAGCCGTCGCAGCCGGCGATGAAGTCGCACTCGATGGTGTGCTCGGCGCCATCCTTGGTGTAACGCACGCTCGGCGAGGCGGTGTCGAAGCCGTGCAGGCTCACGTTCTCGGCTTCGTAGATGCTCTTCAGGCCTTCGGCCTGACGGTGGTCCATCAGGTCGTGCGTCACCTCGGTCTGCCCGTAGACCATCACCTGCTTGCCGCCGGTCAGGCCGTGCATGTCGATGCGGTGGCGCGCGCCGCCGAAGCACAGCTCGAAGCCGCCGTGCACCAGCCCCTCGGCGTGCATGCGCTGGTTGACGCCCACCTGGTCGAGCAGGTCGACGGTGGTCTGCTCCAGCACGCCGGCGCGGATGCGCCCGAGCACGTACTCGGGCGTGTGGCGCTCCAGCACGACGGCGTCGATGCCGGCCTTGTGCAGCAGGGCGCCGAGCAGCATGCCGGCGGGGCCGGCGCCGATGATGGCTACCTGGACTCTCATGGTTTCACTCCTTCGTTCGGACGGGTGCTCACAGCACCGCCCGCAGATCGGCCTGCGCCTGCAGCAGCGGCGGCAGGCAGTTCTCGACCAGTTGGTCCATCGTCATGCGCGAGGCATGCACGCTGATGTTCATGGCGGCCAGCACCTCGCCGCGGTAGCTGAGCAGCGGCACCGACAAGGTGCGCAGGCCGACCTCGAGTTCCTGGTCGACCGCGGCGTAGCCCTGCTGACGCGCCTGCAGCAGGATGTCGCGCAGGATCTCGCGGCTGGTGACGGTGCCGGGCGTGAGCGCGTCGAGCCTCTGCCGCGCGATCCATGCGTGCATCTCGGCCGCCGGCAGCGACGCGACCAGCATGCGGCCGTTGGCCGTGCAGTACGCCGGCACGCGGGTGCCGGGCTGCAGGGTGAGCGACACCGCGCGGCCGGCCGTGGTGGCGGCCACGCAGATCACGTCGTTGCCGTCGAGCACGCCGGCCGACGAGGCCTCCTTCAGCGTGTAGGCGAGCTTGTGCAGTTCGGGCTGCACGATGCGCGGCAGCCGCGCCGACGACATGTAGCTCTGCGCGAGCCGCAGCACCTTGGGCGTGAGCGAGAACATCTTGCGCTCGCTGCGCACGAAGCCGAGGTGTTCCAGCGTGAGGAGGTAGCGGCGGGCGGCGGCGCGGGTGAGGCCGCACTGCAGGGCGACCTCGCTCATCGTCATGCGCGGGCGTTCGTCGTCGAAGGCGGCGATGACGGCGAGGCCTTTTTCCAGCCCGGCGATCAGGTCGCGCTGCATCGGCGCGGCGGGCACCGCTTCCGGGGCGGCGGACTCGTCTGCGGAAGGCGTCTGAAATGCGTTCAAGCCACGGCTCCTTGCACTGCCCGTGGCGGCGGCCCGAGGCGGCGCGCTGGTTGGGCAGTGCGTTTCAGCCGAAAACTCTAACGCTCAGTGACGATTTCTATTGCTCATTGTGAGTTGAATGTGCGAACAGCGCGCACATTGAGCGGATTCCATGCGTGACGGCGCTTGCAGCGCCGTCGGCTCTGGTGCAGACGGAAAAGGTTTGCTCCCTCTCCCGCTTGGCGGGAGAGGGCTGGGGTGAGGGTCTTGGAAGGCGGCGCGAGGCCGCCCGCCTCACACCCGCTCGACGATCAGCGCAATGCCCTGGCCGACACCGATGCACATGGTGCACAGCGCATAGCGCCCGCCGCCCTGCTGCAACTGGCTGACCGCCGTGGTGACCAGCCGCGCGCCGCTGGCGCCCAGCGGATGGCCGAGCGCAATGGCGCCGCCCCAGCGATTGACGCGCGCGTCGTCGTCCGCCAAGCCGAGATCGCGCAGCACCGCCAAGCCTTGCGCGGCGAAGGCTTCGTTCAGCTCGATCACGTCCATCTGGTCCAGCGACAGGCCGGTCAGCGCCAGCACCTTGCGCGTGGCCGGCGCCGGCCCCATGCCCATGATGCGCGGCGCCACGCCGGCGGTGGCCATGCCGACCACGCGCGCCTTGGGCACGAGGCCGTGCTTCTTCGCGCCGGCTTCATCGGCCAGCAGCAGCGCGCAGGCGCCGTCGTTCACGCCCGAGGCGTTGCCCGCCGTCACCGTGCCGTCCGGCCGCACCACGCCCTTGAGCTTGGCGAGCGCCTCGAGCGAGGTTTCGCGCGGGTGCTCGTCCTTGGCGAAGACGATCGGATCGCCCTTCTTCTGCGCCATCGTCACCGGCGTGATCTCGGCGTCGAGGTGGCCCGCCTTCTGCGCCGCCACGGCCTTCTGCTGCGAGGCGAGCGCCATGCGATCCTGCGCCTCGCGCTCGATCTTGTAGTCGGTGGCGACGTTCTCGGCCGTCTCCGGCATGGAGTCGACGCCGTACTTCTCCTTCATCAGCTTGTTGACGAAGCGCCAGCCGATGGTGGTGTCGTAGACGGCGTTGCCGCGGCTGAAGGCCGTCTCGGCCTTGGGCATGACGAAGGGCGCGCGGCTCATGCTTTCCACGCCGCCGGCAATCATGAGGCTCGCCTCGCCGGCCTTGATGGCGCGCGCTGCGGTGCCGATGGCGTCCATGCCCGAGCCGCACAGGCGGTTGATCGTGGCGCCGGGCAGGTCGATCGGCAGGCCGGCGAGCAGGCTCGCCATGCGCGCGACGTTGCGGTTGTCCTCGCCGGCCTGGTTGGCGCAGCCGTAGATCACGTCGGTGATCGCCGCCCAGTCCACCTCCTTGTTGCGCGCCATCAGCGCCTTGAGCGGAATGGCGCCGAGGTCGTCGGTGCGCACGGAAGACAGCGCGCCGCCGTAGCGGCCGAAGGGGGTGCGGATGGCGTCGCAGATGAAGGCTTGCTGGCTCATGGTGGGTCTCGCTGAATGCCGTTGGGGATTCGCGAAGTTTGCCTCACCCCTCCGGCCGCCCTGCGGCGAGGGTTGTCAGTCGCCGCCCAGCTTGAGCCGGCTGGGCTGGCGCTTCTCGATCGCCCACTTCAGCAAGGCCGCGATGCGAAAGAAGCCGTGGGCGAACTTGCCGTAGGGCATGGTCAGGAACAGCGCCATTACCACGCCGAGGTGGACCGCCAGCAGCAGCGCCATCGCGCCCGTGTCGCGCCAGGCCAGTAATGCAAGGCCGGTGGCGCTGGTGAGCAGCAGCAGGGTGATGAAGCCGCGGTCCATGGGCCGCTGCGATGCGTCGCCATGCTGCGGACTACGCCGCAAGTTGAGCCACAACAGCCCGGCCGGCCCGATCAGCAATCCGATGCCGCCGGCGGTGCCGAGAAGCACCGGCAGGCTGGTGAGCGCATACGGCGCGTGCCAGCCGAAGAGGTAGTGGTAGAGCGTGGCGACGCTGGTGGAGGCGAAGCACAGCGCGAAGCCGTAGAAGGTGAAGTGGTGGAAGCGCCGGCGCCAGAGCGTGAAGCGATCGTCGGCCTCGTTGCAGCCCTGGCCGTGGCCGCCGTCGAGGTACTTGAGGCGCAGCGTGTCTTGCGCCGCTTCGGCTACCGCCGGCGTCGTGGCCGCACCCGGCGACACGTCCCGCCAGAAGCGACGCACGCCCAAGGCCAGCGCCAGCAGCGCGAGGGTGAAGACGCTGCCGAACATCACGATCAACAGGTTGTGCGGGAACACGGCGTAGAAGTCGCCGGCCAGTGGCGCGTGGATCAGCGAGCCGGTGAGAGCGAGCGCCAGCACGAGGAACAGCGCCAGACTCGCGGCCGTGGCAAGCGCGACGGTTAAACCGTTGCGCCGGTACAGCGCGCCGAAGGCCGGCGGCCACGCGTAGTCGGCATAGGTCTCGCCGCGCACCTGCGCCATCGCCTGCGGCACGTTCACCGCGAACTCGTGCGGCGCCGCGTACTGGCAGGCGTGCAGGCAGGCGCCGCAGTTGTGGCACAGGTTGGCGAGGTAGTGGATGTCGGCCGCGGGGAATTCGAGCCGCCGCGTCATCGCCGGGAACACGGCGCAGAAGCCTTCGCAGTAGCGGCAGGCATTGCAGATCTGCAGCACGCGGGCGACTTCGCTCTCTTTCGACGACATCGTGCCGACGGCCAGCGCGCTGGCTTCGCGCGTGAGGGCCTCAAGCTGCTGCACGTCGTGCTCCCAGTTCCTGCTGTACTGCCATCGCCGCTTGCGTGCCGGCGATGCGCCCGAAGGCGGTGCCGATGCTCATGCCCACGCCCGCGGTGTAGCCCTGCCCGAGCACATTGCCGGCCATGATCTCGCCGGCGGCGAAAAGGTTGGGGCTCGGCATGCCGCCGAAGTGCACCGCGGCGTGTTCGTCCACCTTCACGCCAAGGTAGGTGAAGGTGACGCCGGGTTTGAGAGCGTAGGCATAGAAGGGCGCGGTGTCGATCGGCCGCGCCCAGTGGGTCTTGGGCGGCGCGAGGCCCTCGGTGCGGCAGTCGTCCAGCACTTCGTGGTTGAAACTGCCGACGCGGCAGGCGGCGTTGTAGTCGGCGAGCGTCTTCATGAACATCGCTTCGTCCAGATCCAGCTTGCGCGCAAGTTCGTCCAGCGTCGCCGCCTGCACGCCCGGAAACACCGGCGGCATGAAACGCCCCACGGCCTTCGCGTCGATCACCGAGTAGGCAATCTGCCCCGGCTGCTGCGCCACGAGCCGCCCCCAGATGGCGTAGCGCTTGGGCCAGAAATCCTCGCCCTCGTCGTAGAAGCGCTGCGCGTTCGCGTTCACCACCACGCCAAGCGAGACGCAGTCGACGCGGGTGACGATGCCGCCGTCGTACAGCGGCGCACGCGCGTCGATCGCCACCATGTGCGCCTGCGTCGGGTCGCCGATGGCATCGGCGCCGCTGGCGATCAGGTGCTTGAGCAGCACGCCCTGGTTGAAGCGCGTGCCGCGGATGGCGAAGTTGTCGGCCACCCATTCGCCGTTGATCTGGCCTCAGGCTTCGCGCAGCCAGTCGCGGTTGGACTCGAAGCCGCCGCTGGCGACCACGCAGGCGCGCGCTTCGATGCGTTCATCGCCCACATACGCGGCGGCGAAGCGGCCGTTGTCGAGTTCCAGCCGGTCCACCGGCGCGCCGTAGCGCACGCGCACGCCCAGGGCCTCGGCGCTGCGGTAGTAGGCGTTGACCAGCGCCTTGCCGCCGCCCATGAAGAAGGCGTTGGTGCGCGACAGGTGCAAGGTGCCCGAGAGCGACGGCTGGAAGTTCACGCCGTGGCGGCGCATCCACGTGCGGCAGGTAGACGACTCGCGGATGGCGATGCGCGCGAGCTGCTCGTTCGTGCGGCCGCCGGTGACCTTCTGCAGGTCGGCCCAGAACTCTTCTTCGGGATAGGCGTCGGTGAGCACGTCCTGCGCTGCGTCATGCATGCAGCGCAGGTTGCGGGTGTGCTGCGAATTGCCGCCGCGCCATTCGCGCGGGGCGGCTTCGAGCATCAGTACGCTGGCGCCGGCTTCGCGCGCCATCAGGGCGGCGCACAGGGCGGCGTTGCCGCCGCCGATCACGAGGACGTCGGGCGGGGTGGAGTGCATCGGGTTCTTCTGCGAGGGGGCTTCGATACCTCAGCCCGGTCCTTCGATACCTCAGGACGAACGGGTGGGACGAGGGACTCTAGGTGCCGGTTGCGTGCCCCGACAGCCCGCCGGCGGCAAGAGGTGTTCAGGCTTCGTGAAGGCTCGCGCCGGCCCAGCAACCTTCGCTCACCAGCGTGCGTGCCATGTCTGCAATCACCACGCGCGCGGCCAGTGCGGCTGGCGAAAGTTCGTCGTCCGACACGCTGGCGAGCAGGTTGCGACGGCGCACGTGTGCGTCGGCCACCTGCGCCAGCGCGAAGTCCGTTTCGGTGAAGCGCGGTGGCCCGACAGGCTTTCGACCAGATGCAGCCGCATGTCCGGATAGCGCTCGCGCATCGCACGCATCAGCGGCAGGCCCAGCACCGAGGCGGTGGAAGGCGCCAGCCCCACGCTCACATGGCCCGACAGCCGCGCGAGCGGCGCCTGGCGCCAGAACGCGAGGCCGGCATCGGTGGGCTGCACGCCGCTGGACGTGCGCAGCCGCCGCGTCGACAGCTCGTTCTCGAGCCGGCTGATCTGCTGGCTCAGCGCCGAAGTGACGACGCCGAGGTCGGCCGCGGCGCGGCCCATGCTGCCCAGTTCGACCACGCGCACGAAGTCGCGCAGCTGCCGCAGTTCCATCTCGGATGGGGTGGGTGAAAGAGGAGAAAACCAAGGCGATGTTCGCACGCACGTGCAGGCCGTCGACGCCTGCGTGCACGCGCTGCGTCGCGTAGCGATACGTCAGTGTTAGTCCCCACAGTGCTTTCCCGAGAAAGCGCCGTTTGACGCATGACAGGGAGCGTTCGGGTGCCTAGACTCGCGTTCCATTGATTGAACTCGGTTCAGTCTATTGAACGAACCGAGCGAAGACCGTCCGCACCCGACACCGATGACGCAACGCACCGAAGGCCGCCGCACAGGGGCCGCGCCCCAGGCGGCGCGCGCACCGATGGTGCCGGCAGTCACCCGTGCGCTGACCCTGCTCGAACGCCTGGCCCAACTCCGCGAACCGATGACGCTTGCCAAGCTAGCCACCGACCTCGCGCTGCCCAAGAGCAGCGTGCACGGCCTGTGCAGCACGATGCTGTCGCTCGGCTATCTGCGCCGCCAGCCCGACGGCGCCTACCTGCTCGGCCCGCGCGTGATGGGCCTGGCGGAGGCCTTCGTCGCCGGCACCGATGTCGCGCAGGAGTTCAATGCGCTGTGGGCCGGCACGGCTGCGCCCGACGAGACGGTCATCCTCTCGCTGCTTGATGGCGCCGACGTGATCTACATCGCCGTGCGCAACGGCTCGCGCCCGCTCGGGCTCGCCTTCACAGTCGGCATGCGGCTGCCGGCGCATCTGGCCGCCACCGGCCAGGTGATGCTCGCGTACTGCGATCCGCAATGGGTGCGCAAGGTGCTGCCGTCCCGCCTGCCGCGCATGACTGGCCACGGCCCCGTCACCACCGACGATCTGCTGCGCGAACTGCAGCAGGCCCGCCGCCGTGGCTACAGCATCGACGACGAAGCCGTGCGCGAGGGCGTGTTCTGCTACGGCGTGCCGGTGTTCGATGCTGCCGGCCGCGCCGTGGCGGGCCTGGGCATGCCCATGCACAAGCCGCTGCTCGGCGCCGATCGCGGCAAGCGCCACCTCGAGCGGCTGATCGATGTGGCCCGCACGCTGTCGCTGCGCCTGGGCGGCACCGGCGAGCCCGCTCCCCTCTCTTCTCCGACCTCCCCGACCGAGGCCGCGCCCAAGACCGCGCGCCGCCGCTCCACCAAGGCCCTGACCGAATGAGCGAGAACATCATTCTCGAGACGCGCAACCTGACGAAGGAGTTCAAGGGCTTCGTCGCGGTGAACAACGTCAACCTGCGCGTCAAGCGCGGCAGCATCCATGCGCTGATCGGCCCCAACGGCGCCGGCAAGACGACGTGCTTCAACCTGCTCACGAAGTTCCTGAAGCCGAGTTCGGGCCAGATCATCTATGACGGCGTCGAGATCACGAACGAATCGCCGGCGCCCATCGCACGCCGCGGCGTGATCCGCTCGTTCCAGATCTCGGCGGTGTTCGCGCACCTGTCGGTGCTCGAGAACGTGCGCGTGGCGCTGCAGCGCAAGCTCGGCACCTCGTACCACTTCTGGAAGACCGAGCGCTCGCTCGACCGGCTCAACCAGCGCGCGCTCGAGCTGCTGCGTGCGGTCGATCTCGAACCCTATGCGGAACTCGCCGCGGTGGAGCTGAGCTACGGGCGCAAGCGCGCACTCGAGATCGCCACCACGCTCGCGATGGAACCCCAGCTGATGCTGCTCGACGAGCCGACGCAGGGCATGGGCCTCGAAGACGTGGACCGCATCAAGCAACTCATCAAGAAGGTCTCGGCCGACCGCACGATCCTGATGGTGGAACACAACATGAGCGTGGTGTCTAGCATCGCCGACACCATCACGGTGCTGCAGCGCGGCGCCACGCTGGCCGAAGGGCCGTATGCCGAGGTGTCGAAGGACCCGGCGGTGATCGAGGCCTACATGGGTACCGCGAACACCGAACTGGCAGGAGCCCACTGATGGCGGCCAAGCGCTTCATCGAAATCAACGACCTGCATGGCTGGTACGGCGAGTCGCATGTGCTGCACGGCGTGAACCTGCATGTCGACGAAGGCGAAGTGGTCACGCTGCTGGGCCGCAACGGCGCCGGCCGCACGAGCACGCTGCGCGCCATCATGGGCCTGATCGGCAGCCGCAAGGGCTCGATCAAGGTGCACGGCCAGGAAACTCTCGGCTTGTCCACCCACCGCATCGCACGCCTGGGCATCGGCTACTGCCCGGAGGAGCGCGGCATCTTCTCGAGCCTGTCGGCCGAAGAGAACCTGATGCTGCCGCCCACGCTCGGCGCCAGCGGCATGAGCGTCGAGCAGATCTACACCATGTTCCCGAACCTGCGCGAGCGCGGCAGCAGTCAGGGCTCTCGGCTGTCGGGCGGCGAGCAGCAGATGCTGGCAGTCGCGCGCATCCTGCGCACCGGCGCCAAGCTGCTGCTGCTCGACGAGATCTCGGAAGGCCTCGCCCCGGTGATCGTGCAGAAGCTCGCCGAGACGGTGGTCGCGCTGCGCCGTGCCGGCTACACCATCATGATGGTCGAGCAGAACTTTCGTTTTGCCGCCCCGCTGGCCGATCGCTTCCTCGTGATGGAGCACGGCCAGGTGATCCAGGAATTCACGCAGGCCGAGTTGCCACAGCGCATGGCGCAACTGCACGAATACCTCGGCGTCTGATCCGGACGCCGAACTCTCGCCCACCCTCCCCACACCCACGGAGACATCCATGAAGCTCAAGAAACTCACCCTTGCCTGCTCCGCCGCGTTCGCTGCCCTGGCACTGGCCGCACCCGCCCAGGCGCAAATCTCCGGCGACACCATCCGCATCGGCTTCATCACCGACATGTCGGGCATCTACGCCGACATCGACGGCCAGGGCGGC
>JAKFDI010000014.1:0-140440 GCA_036676235.1 Rhizobacter sp.
GTTCTCGGTCTCGTACTCGATGTGCGAGGTGTTGATGGTGATGCCGCGCGCCTTTTCTTCGGGCGCGTTGTCGATCTGGTCGTAGCCCTTGGCTTCACCACCGAACTTGGCTGACAGCACGGTTGCAATCGCCGCCGTCAGCGTCGTCTTGCCGTGGTCCACGTGCCCGATCGTCCCCACGTTCACGTGCGGCTTCGTGCGCTCAAACTTGCCTTTTGCCATTTCTTGCTCCTAGCAACCCCGAGGGGAACTGAATTTGGTGCCCATGGCGCGGATCGAACGCGCGACCTCTCCCTTACCAAGGGAGTGCTCTACCACTGAGCCACATGGGCAGCGAATCACTCAACACCAGTTTCGAAAAGACCTGCGCACAAGCGGAGATCTTTTCGAGACTGGAGCGGGAGACGGGAATCGAACCCGCGTCATTAGCTTGGAAGGCTAGGGTTCTACCATTGAACTACTCCCGCCCGGGAGCCCTTCGAGCAAGCCCCGCGCGCCACAGGGTGGCGCGCGCCGGGCACCGGACGAAGGCAGAAAACGCCGCTTGCTGCCGATTTACCAACTACCGAATTTGTTCGCCATGGTGGAGGAGGCTGGATTCGAACCAGCGTAGGCGTAAGCCAACAGATTTACAGTCTGCCCCCTTTAGCCACTCGGGCACCCCTCCGCGGCGAACCGCAGACTATAGCACGGCTCCCGTGCCCGGCAAATAGCGTTAGGGCTCGGCGAGAGACCAGTCGAGCGAACCGCCACCGTCACGACCCAGAAACGCGGCCGCCTCGGCGAAATGGCCGCAGCCGATGAACGGCACTGGCGCCCGGGTAGCCGACAGCGGCGACGGGTGGTTGCTGCGCAGCACCCGATGCGACGCCCCGCCAGCCGCACCAATCAGCGGCGCCTTGGCTTGCGCATGGTTGCCCCACAGCAGGAACGCCTTCGGCCGCGGTTCGCTCGCCGCCACCCGGATCAACTCGTCGGTCAACGCCTCCCATCCGCGCCCGGCATGACTGCCTGGCCGCCCGTCCTCGACGGTCAACGCGGTATTGAGCAGCAGCACGCCGCGTTGCGCCCAGCAACCCAGGTGCCCCGACGCCGGAACGGCGAGGCCGAGGTCGCGCTGCAGCTCCTTGAAGATGTTGCGCAGGCTCGGCGGAATGCGCATGCCCGCCGGGACCGAGAACGCCAGCCCCTCGGCCTGCCCCGGCCCGTGGTAGGGGTCCTGGCCGAGGATCACGGCGCGCGCGCGCGCCAGCGCCGTCAACTCGAGCGCCCGAAAGGGTTGCGCCGGATACACCACCACACCCGCCCGAACACGCTCGTCGACGAAGTCGATCAGCCGCCGACCCGCGCGGCCGTCGCGCCAGGCGCGAACCACGGGCGCCCAATCAGTGTCGAGCCTGTCGATCAGCACATCGAGCGGCTCACGCAGCCGGTTCGACGGCGTATCGAAGGTCTCGAGCGTGGCCTGGGCGCTCACCGGAACAGATCGGCCAGCGCAGTCCCCGGATCAGGCGCGCGCATGAAGGCTTCGCCCACGAGGAACGCATTGACCCCGGCCCCACGCATGCGCTCGACGTCGGCCCGGCCGAGGATGCCGCTTTCGGTGACGAGCAGACGGTCGGGCGGCAGGCGGTCGAGCAATCCCAGCGTGGTGTCGAGCGTGACCTCGAAGGTACGCAGGTTGCGGTTGTTGATGCCGACGAGCGGCGTCTTCAGCCGCAGCGCGCGCTCGAGTTCCGCACCGTCGTGCACCTCCACGAGCACAGCCATGCCGAGCGCGTGCGCCTGCGCTTCCAGGTCGACCATGTGCGCATCGTCGAGGCAGGCGGCGATCAGCAGGATGCAGTCGGCACCCATGGCGCGCGCTTCGTCGACCTGGTAGGCGTCGACCATGAAGTCCTTGCGCAGTACGGGCAGCGCACAGGCGGCACGGGCCTGCCGCAGGAAATCGGCCGAGCCTTGAAAGAACTGCACATCGGTCAGCACGCTCAGGCAGGCGGCACCGTGGCGCTCGTAGCTGGCCGCGATCTCGGCCGGCGCGAAGGGCTCGCGCAGCACGCCCTTGCTGGGGCTCGCCTTCTTGACTTCCGCGATCACGCCCGCACCGCCGGCGGCGATCCGCCCGCGCAGGCTGCCGATGAAGTCGCGCACATCGCCGGCAGCAGCCGCCTCGCGCCGCAGCGACGCAGCATCCCGCAGCTTCTTCGCCGCAGCAATCTCCTCGCGCTTGACGGCGACGATCTTCTGCAGGATGTCGCTCACGACAACTCCTGCGTGCGCGCCACGAACTGCTGCAGCTTCGCCTTCGCCCGGCCCGAAGCCAGCGCCTCGCGGGCGCGCTCGATGCCCTCGGCCATCGACCCTGCCACGTCGGCCGCGTACAGCGCCACGCCGGCATTGAGCAGCACGATGTCGCGCGGCGGGCCGTCCTCGTTGTCGAGCACCGCCATCAGCAGCGCCTTCGACTGCTCGGGCGTCTCGACCCTGAGCGCACGGTTGCTCGCCATCGTGAAGCCGAAGTCCTCGGGATGGATCTCGTACTCGTGGATGCCGCCGTCCTTGTATTCGCCCACCATCGTCGCGGCGCCTAGCGAGACCTCGTCCATGCCGTCGCGGCCATAGACGACGAGCGCATGCTCGGCGCCGAGGCGCTGCAGCGCGCGCACCTGGATGCCCACGAGATCAGGGTGGAACACACCCATCAGGATGTTGGGCGCGCCGGCCGGGTTGGTGAGCGGGCCCAGGATGTTGAAGATCGTGCGCACGCCCAGTTCGCGCCGCACCGGCGCCACGTTCTTCATCGCCGGATGATGGTTGGGCGCGAACATGAAGCCGATGCCGCTGTCGGCGATGCAGCGTGCGATGGCCGATGGCGGCAGGTTGATGTTCACGCCCAGCGACTCCAGCACGTCGGCGCTGCCGGATTTGCTCGACACGCTGCGCCCGCCGTGCTTGCTGACGCGCGCGCCGGCGGCGGCGGCCACGAACATGCTGCAGGTGGAGATGTTGAAGGTGTGCGAGCCGTCACCGCCGGTGCCAACGATGTCGACGAGGTGCGTGCGGTCGGCCACGTCCACCTTGGTCGAGAACTCGCGCATCACCTGCGCAGCGGCCGTGATCTCGCCGATGGTCTCCTTCTTGACGCGCAGACCGACGAGGAGCGCCGCCATCATCACCGGCGACATCTCGCCGCTCATGATGCGGCGCACCAGCGCCAGCATCTCGTCGTGGAAGATCTCGCGGTGCTCGATGACGCGGGTCAGGGCGTCGGTGTCGGTGATGGTCATGGCGTTCTCCGAATGGCGCGCGTTCATAGGAAGTCCCTGCGCGCTGAGCGCTTCGGGATGAGCGCTTGGGGGCGGCCCGGCGCGCTCACTGGGCAACCTCCGTGCTTCGCACTGCGGTGCGAGCCCCCTTCGGAGCGGCCGGGCGGGGGCTCATGGCCGAAGCTCCAGGAAGTTCTTCAGCATCGCATGCCCGTGCTCGGTGAGGATGGACTCGGGGTGGAACTGCAGGCCTTCGAGCGGCGTCTTCGTGCCGGCGAGTTCGCGGTGGCGCACGCCCATGATCTCGTCGTCCTGCGAGGACGAGGTGATTTCCAGCTCGGTCGGCAGCGTCGCGCGATCGATCGCCAGCGAGTGGTAGCGGATCACGTTGAACTGTCGCGGCAATGCGCTGTACACGCCGCGCTCGTCGGTGGTGATCACATCGGCCTTGCCGTGCATCTGCGCCTTGGCACGAATGATCTTGCCGCCCAGCGCCGCGCCGATGGCCTGATGGCCGAGGCATACGCCGAGGATGGGCAGCTTGCCGGTGAAGGCACGGATCGCTTCCACACAGATACCCGCCTCGGCCGGCGAGCACGGCCCGGGCGAGAGCACCAGCCGGTCGGGCCGCAGCGCGCCGATCTCCTCGAGCGTGATCTCGTCGTTGCGGAACACCCGCACCTCCTCGCCCAGCTCGCCGAAGTACTGCACCAGGTTGAAGGTGAAGGAGTCGTAGTTGTCGATCATGAGCAGCATGTCAAAAGCCCTCCTCGACCAGTTCGGCTGCACGAATCAAGGCCCGCGCCTTGGCTTCGGTTTCCTTCCACTCCAGCTCGGGCACTGAATCCGCGACCACGCCGGCCGCCGCCTGCACATACAGCGTCTGGCCCTTCACGATGCCGGTGCGGATGGCAATCGCCACGTCCATGTCGCCGGCGAAGCTGAGGTAACCGCAGGCGCCGCCGTAGATGCCGCGCTTGACGGGCTCCAGTTCGTCGATCACCTGCATCGCACGGATCTTGGGTGCGCCCGTCAGCGTGCCGGCCGGGAACGTGGCCTTGAGCACATCGAGGTTGGTCATGCCGTCCTTCAGCAGGCCTTCGACGTTGCTCACGATGTGCATCACATGCGAATAGCGCTCGACGGCGAAGGCTTCGGTCACCTTCACGCTCCCGGTCTTCGCGATGCGACCGATGTCGTTGCGCGCCAGGTCGATCAGCATCAGGTGCTCGGCGCGCTCCTTCGGGTCGGCCTTCAGTTCTTCTTCCAACACCTTGTCCTGCTCGGGCGTAGCGCCGCGCGGGCGCGTTCCGGCCAACGGGCGGATGGTCACCTTGTCGCCATCGGGCGTGTGCTCATGCCGCACCAGGATCTCGGGTGACGCGCCGACGATCTGGAAGTCGCCCATGTCGTAGAAGTACATGTAGGGCGAGGGATTCAGCGAGCGCAGCGCCCGGTACAGCGACAACGGCGACTCGGTGTAGCGCTTCTTCAGCCGCTGGCCGATCTGCACCTGCATCATGTCGCCGGCGGCGATGAGTTCCTTGCTTTGCAGCACCGCGGCGATGTAGTCGTCCTTCCCGAACTCACGCTCCACGCCGTGCGACTGGCCGCGCTTCACCGCCGGGGCGGTCACGCTGTAGCGCAACTTGTCGGCCAATTCGGACAGGCGCCGCTTGCCCTTGAAGAAGGCCTCGGGCTCGCGCGGATCGGCATAGACGATGAGATAGAGCCGGCCCGACAGGTTGTCGATCACCGCCAGTTCCTCGCACTGCAGCAGCAGGATGTCGGGCGTGTCGATGCCGCCGGGCTTCCAGGTCTTCGCGAGCTTCGGCTCGATGTAGCGCACCGCGTCGTAGCCGAAGTACCCGGCCAGCCCGCCGCAAAAGCGCGGCATGCCGGGGCGCAGCGCGACTTTGAAGCGCGCCTGGTACTGCGCGATGAAGTCGAGCGGGTTGCCTTCGTGGGTCTCGACCACGCGGCCTTCGGTCACGACTTCCGTCTTGAAACCGTTCGCGCGCAGCAGCGTCTTGGCCGGCAGGCCGATAAAGGAATAGCGCCCGAAGCGCTCGCCGCCCACCACGGATTCGAGCAGGAAGCTGTGCTTGCCGTTGCCGCCGGCGGTAGCCAGTTTCAGGTACAGCGACAGCGGTGTTTCGAGGTCCGCGAACGCCTCGGCGATCAGCGGGATGCGGTTGTAGCCTTCAGCGGCGAGGCTCTTGAATTCGAGTTCGGTGATCACGGTGCATGGCCCTCCATGGCCGGGCGGCGCGCCGTGCGCGACCGCTTGACGTGTGGATGTCGGAAGGTGCGGTGACGACGGTTCGCGTCACCTGCGGAGCCGGAGGGCGCTGCCATCTTGGACAGCGAACCCGCGGCAAAAGCAAACGGGCCTGAGGGCAGCGGGCGGCAACGCCCGCGCTCAGGCCTGGGATGGCCGGCTACGCCAGGGCCATGCTCCCCGGTCGTGCGACCCTTTCGTTTGCTTGCGCGGCGTGAACATCCAAAAAGTGTAGCAGGCACGCCTTGGGCAGGAAGTCACGGAGTTCGCGAAACGGTTGGTACTGAAACGTACCGTTGTCGATACACTTTGAAACCTTTGCTCTGCCGGACGTTTCGCATGCGCACTTTCCGATTCGCTTCGCTGCTCCTCGCCGCTGCCTTGTGGACCGGCGTGCCCGCGCATGCGCAGGACGTCGAACTCGCCGGTGTGAAGTACCCGCCGACGCTGACGGTGGCGAACACGACGCTGCGCCTGAACGGCGCGGGCGTGCGCTACAAGGCGGTGTTCAAGGTCTACACCGCCGGGCTCTATCTGACGGCCAAGGCGGCCACGACCGAGCAGGTGCTTGCCGCCAGCGGGCCGCGCCGCCTGCACATCGTGATGCTGCGCAAGATCAACGCCTCGGAACTCGGCCGGCTGTTCACCCGCGGCATGGAAGACAACGCCCGGCCCGGCGAGATGTCGAAGCTGATCCCCGGCATCCTGAAGATGGGCGACATCTTCTCGGCGCGCAAGCAGCTCGCCGAGGGCGAATCGTTCTCGGTCGACTTCGTGCCGGGCGTGGGCGCCACCATCCTCGTCAACGGCAAGCCCATGGCCGAGCCGATCAAGGAACCGGAGTTCTTCAATGCGCTGATGCGCATCTGGCTCGGCGACTCGCCGGCGGACGCCATGCTCAAGAGCGCGCTGCTGGGCGAGGCGCCCAAACCGGCGCCGAGCCCGTACCACTGAGCCCCCTCACCCGAGCGGCACCTGGTCGAGCCGGTCGACGTACGCGTCGGCATCGACGGCGGCGATCGGCTCGCCGTGGTTGTAGCCGTAGCTGACCAGCACCACCGGACACCCGGCCGCACGCGCGGCGCGCGCATCGTTGCTCGAGTCGCCGATCATCAGCGTGCGCGCCGGCCGCGTGCCGAGCGCCTTGCAGGTTTCGACGAGCGGCAGCGGGTCCGGCTTCTGGCGCGCAAACGCATCGCCGCCGAAGACCACGTCGAAGCAGCCGTGCAGGCCGGTGCGCCGCAGCAGTTCGACCGCGAACACACCCGGCTTGTTGGTGAGGCACGCGAGCCGCAGCCCCTGCGCGCGCAAGCGCGCCAGCCCCTCGGGCACGCCGGCGAATACCGTCGCGTGCCGGCCATTGATGCGTGCGTAGTGACGCTGGTAGAGATCGAAGGCCGCATCGCCGCGTGAAGCCTCGGCGCCCACCTGCGCCAGCGTGCTGCGGATGAGCTGCTGCGAACCTTTGCCGATCGTGCGCTCGACGAAGCCGCGCTCGACACGCGGCAACCCGAGCTCGTCGAGCGTGGCGTCGAGCACGGCGACGAAGTCGCCCAGGGTGTCGACCATCGTGCCGTCGAGGTCGACGATGGCGGCGTCGTAAGCGGTGCGGGAATCGGTCGATCGGGGAGCGTCGGGCATGCGAAGCACGGTCGTTGGGCGGTCGTTGGAAGAGGCCGATTCGACCATGCACGACGAACCCTGCGAGTCTGCACCGGCTGCTGCGCCCACCGTGCCGCTTGCGAGCGTGCACCCGCTTCGCGGCAGGGCCTCTTCTGGCCTTCCGCCGATGGCCGGGGCAACATGTCACCTCGACTGGTGACAGTCACATCAGGAGTGCACGGTGTCGGCTGTACCCACGCGAAACGCATTCCCGCCGGACGGCAGCGCGCTTCGCTCGCATCTGAGCGAAGACCCGAGCCGCCTTGCCGAGATCGTCGACGAGCGGCTTGGCTCGCGCATCGTCACCATCCGCGCGGCCGATTCGGGCGGGCGGCGCTCGTCGGCCAACATCCTCGTGCACAAGATGTACGCCACGCGCGGCTACGCCACCTCGATGGCGCCGCAGGATGTGGCCAGCCTTGTCACCCTCATCGCCACCGACCACGACGAGACGATCGGCACCATCTCCGTGCGCTTCGATTCGCCCGAAGGCCTGCGCGCGGAGGAGTTGTTTCCGGACGAGATCCGCGCCTTGCGCGACGAGGGCCGGCACCTGTGCGAATTCACCAAGCTCGCGATGGACCATGTCGTGAAGTCCAAGCGCGTGCTGGCATCGCTGTTCCACACCGCCTACATCTGGGCGCACCGCATCCTCGATTTCGACGACGTGGTGATCGAGGTGAACCCGCGGCACGTTCTGTACTACCGCAAGATGCTCGGCTTCGTGATCATCGGCCCGGAGCGCATGAACCGCCGCGTGAACGCGCCGGCGGTGCTGATGCGCCTGGATTTCGCGCTCGCGCGCCGACGTATCGAGCACTGGGCCGGCACGGCCGAGCAGAACCCGCTCGAGCGTTCGCTGTACCCCTATTTCTTCTCGCCGAACGAAGAGGCCGGCCTCATCGCCCGCCTGCCCAAGGCGCCGACCTGACAGGCGCGTGCCGCTCGCTCAGCGCGCCAGTTCGGCCCGCATCGCGTCGATCACCTGCCGGTAGTCGGGCTTGCCGAAGATGGCGCTGCCGGCCACAAACGTGTCGGCGCCGGCGTCGGCCACGGCGCGGATGTTGTCGGTCTTGATGCCGCCGTCGACCTCGAGACGGATGTCGCGCCCGCTCGCGTCGATCAACCGGCGCACGCGCTCGATCTTCTTGAGCGTGGACGGGATGAAGCTCTGCCCGCCGAAGCCGGGGTTCACGCTCATCAGCAGGATCACGTCGACCTTGTCGATCACCCACTCCAGCACGTCCAGCGGCGCCGCCGGGTTGAACACCAGGCCAGCCTGCACGCCTTCGGCCTTGATGAGCTGCAGCGTGCGGTCCACGTGCGTGCTGGCATCGGGGTGAAAGGTCACGCTGTCGGCGCCGGTCTTGCAGAAGGCGAGCGCGAGGGCGTCGACCGGCTGCACCATCAAATGCACGTCGATGGGCACGCGCGTGCCGTCAGCGCGCTGCGCCACCGGGCGCAACGCCTCGCAGATCATCGGCCCGAAGCTCAGGTTCGGCACGTAGTGGTTGTCCATCACGTCGAAGTGGATCCAGTCGGCGCCGGCGTCGATGACCTGCCGGATTTCGTCGCCCAGGCGGGTGAAGTCGGCGGACAGGATGCTGGGGGCGATGCGGTACGTGGCGGTCATCCTTGAATTCTAGATAGCGCCCCCTGACCTGCCGCTGCACGTCAGGCCCCCCGAGGGGGTCGAGTCGACTCGGGAGCGGCCCGTCGCCGACTCGAGAGGGCTCCTAGAATCCGCCGCCATGGCTCACCCCGAATTCACCTGCACGGTCGCTGTGCGACACCTGCCCGAACAGACGGATCCGTCGGCCGACATCTACGGCTTCGCCTACACCGTCACCATCCGCAACAGCGGCGACGTGACGGGGCAGTTGATCGCGCGCCATTGGGTCATCACGGACGCGCAGGGTCAGGTCGAGGAAGTGCGTGGCCTCGCAGTCGTCGGCAAGCAGCCGTTGCTGCGCCCCGGCGAGAGCTTCGAGTACACGAGCTGGACGCGCATCGGCACGCCCCACGGCACGATGCGCGGCACCTTCTTCTGCATGACCGAGGATGCGCAGCCCTTCGACGCTGCCGTCGGCGAGTTCGGATTGACCACGGCATCGGCGCTGCACTAGCGCGCCGTTCGCCTCGATACGCACGCCGCGCGCATGGCACGTCCGTCCGTACCTGTCTGGGACGTCACCGCGCTCGTCAACGCGGCCGACCCGAAGGCCTCGCTGCCCGAGCGACACCTGTGGCTGATCCGCCTGCTCGAATGGCTGCGCCACGCGCCCGTTCCGGCCGAAGACGGCCAGGCGCCCAAGCCGGTCGCGCGGCTCAAGCACCTGCTCAATCTGCTGGAGCGCCACCCCGAACACCGCGAGCGCGTGGCCGCAATGCTGGCCGTCTTCTGGCGCGAGATCGACACGGCCGCGCTGTTCGCCGACTTCGGCTTCTCTTCGGGCACCAGCTTCGTCGGCGAGATCGCGCGCCGCCTGCGCATGCAGTGGTTGCCGCTCACGCCGGCGACCACGGACCTCGGCGAACTCTTCGGCCTGCTGTTTCCGCACGCCGACGACGCGCGCTGGCTCGACGCCATCGACCACGACACGCTGGCCCGGCTGGTGCGCGTGGTCGGCACGGCGCGCGGCGCAGCGCAGTGGCGCACGCCGCTGGTCGATGCCGTGCTGTTTCTTTCCAGCGAGGTGCGTGCCTCGGGCTTTTCGCCGCTGCTGCGCCAGCGCATGAGCGCGCAGTTGCTGGCCGAAGCGCCGTTCCGCCAGCTTGCGCGCGTGGCCGAGCACATCGGCGAACTGGTCGAGGCCGGCGATCACGCCGCGCTTCTGCGCGAGGGCCAGTACCTGCGTGCGCTGCTGCAGAGCTGTCGGCGCTGCGCCGACAGCGTGCACGACCATCTGGAGGAGCACGGCATCTCGATCAACGTGGTGTTCGAGTTGGAGCAACTGCGCGAGCGCACGCACCGCATCGAAGACCTGCTGAACTGCATGCTGAGCCCCACGCCCGAGCGCGAGGTGGCGCGGCTCATCGCCGACCTGGTGCGCACGGCGCAGCGCCAGCGCAGCGTGCGCGCCCTCTTCGCCCAGCACTACTCGCTGCTCGCGCGCAAGATGACCGAGCGCAGCGCGTCCAGCGGCGAGCACTACATCACCCGCAACCGCGGCGACTACTGGCGCATGCTGCGCGCGGCCATGGGCGGCGGCATGGTGATCGCCGGCACCACCTTCATCAAGTTCGCGGTGCTCGCGATCGGGCTGTCGGCCTTCTGGGGCGGCTTCTGGGCCGGCATCAACTACGCGATCAGCTTCGTGCTGGTGCACCTCGCGCACTGGACGATCGCCACCAAGCAGCCGGCGATGACGGCGCCGGCGCTGGCCGAGAAGCTGGGCGACATGTCGCGCGACGAGACGGTGGAAAGCTTTGTCGACGAGGTGGTGAACATGATCCGCTCCCAGTCGGCGGCCATCTTCGGCAACCTCGTCATCGCCGGGCCGCTGACGCTTGCGGTCCAGCTCGGCTGGACCGCCGCGTTCGGCGCGCCGCTGGTCGGGCCGTCCGAGGCGCACCACGCCATGAGCGCGCTCACGCTGCTCGGCCCGACCGCCTTCTACGCGGCCATCACCGGCGTGCTGCTCTTCGGCAGCTCGGTCATTGCCGGCTGGGTGGAGAACTGGTTCGTCTGGCACCGACTGGACAGCGCCATCGAATGGAACCCGCGCTTCGTCGCCCGCCTGGGCGCGGCGCGGGCGCGGCGCTGGGCGGCCTGGTGGCGCGCCAACATCTCGGGCCTCACGTCCAACATCGCGCTCGGCATGATGCTCGGGCTCGTGCCCGTGGTGGCGCACTTCTTCGCGCTGCCGATCGACGTGCGCCACGTCAGCCTGTCCACCGCCCAGCTCGGCGTGGCCGTGGGCGCCGAAGGCTTCGGCCTGCTCGCGACGCCGCTGTTCTGGTGGTGCATGGCAGGCCTTGCGGTGACCGCGACGCTCAACGTGTCGGTGAGCTTCTTTCTCGCCTTCAAGCTCGCCCTGCGCTCGCGCGGCGTGCGCCTGGCCGATCGCAGCCGCATCTACGCGGCCATCCGGCGCCGGCTGCGCACGCGGCCGCTGTCGTTCCTGTGGCCGCCCCGTGCCGCCAAGACAGATCCGGCCAGCGCCTAGTTTTCGCGGCCCTCGTCATCCTCCCGGCGCTCGCCCCCGCGGCGGCCGGAGAACATGGTCCACCACACGATGAGCAGCAGCACCGCGAGCGCCGCGAGGGCTTCCAGCAGAATGATCCACATGTCGAAGTTCCAGGGTGTGTGCAAGCGGTGGTGGTCGGCGGCCGCGATTCTAGGTAGCGCCGTTCTGCTCATCGCCGGCTGCACCACCCCGCCGCCGGCGGCCCCGCCGGCGCTGCCGCCGGCCGCTCCGATCGATGCCCCCGCCGTTCCGCTGACGCAGCCGCATGCGCGCTGGGTACCCGTGACCTTCGACGATCTGCCCGGCTGGGAGGCCGATCGCAGCAGCGAGTTGTGGCCGGCCCTGCTGCGCAGTTGCCAGCGCCCGCCGCTCGAATGGGCGCGGCTGTGCGCCGAGGCGGCCAAGGCGCCGCCCGCGGGCGATGAAGCCGTGCGCGCCTGGCTGCAGCAGCACCTGCAGCCCTACCGCGTCGAGTCGCTCGATGGCCGCGCCGAGGGCCTCGTCACCGGCTACTACGAGCCGCTGATCGACGCGCAGCGGCGCGCCGGCGGCGCCTACCGCGTGCCGCTGCACATGCCGCCGGCCGATCTGGCGACGCGCAAGCCCTACTGGACGCGCCAGCAGCTCGACACGCTGCCCGCGGCCCAGCGCAGCCTGCGCGGGCGCGAGATCGCGTATGTGGACGACCCGCTCGATGCGCTGATCCTGCAGATCCAGGGTTCGGGCCGGCTGCAGCTCACCGAGGCCGACGGCAGCCGCAAGGTCGTGCGCGTGGCCTTCGCGGGCCACAACGACCAGCCCTACAAGTCGGTGGGCCGCTGGCTCATCGAGCAGGGCGAATTGCGGCTCGACCAGGCCTCCTGGCCCGGCATCAAGTCGTGGGCGCAGCGCAACGAGCGGCGCGTAAACGAGCTGCTGTGGAGCAACCCGCGCGTGGTGTTCTTCCGCGAAGAGCCGCTGCCCGACCCCACGCTTGGCCCGAAGGGTGCGCAGGGCGTGCCGCTGACGCCGCAGCGCTCCATCGCCGTCGATTCGCGCAGCGTGCCCTACGGCACCCCGGTGTGGCTGGACACCACCGAGCCGCTGTCGAACACGCCGCTGCGCCGCCTGGTGATGGCGCAGGACACCGGCAGCGCCATCGTCGGCGCGGTGCGCGCCGACTACTTCTGGGGCTGGGGCGAAGAGGCCGCGCAGCAGGCGGGCCGCATGAAGCAGCCCTTACGCATGTGGGTGCTCTGGCCGAGGGGATGACCCACCCCCTACGCGCTTCGCGCGCCCCCTCAAGGGGGCAGCACCAGCGGACCGGCGGAGCCGGATCCGCGGCGCTCGCTTGATCCCAGTTCACGTCTCGTTCCGCGCTTTGCCGCGGTAGAGGTAGTCGTCGGGCAGACCTAGGCGACGGCAGGCCTGCACCGCCGGGCCGGCGCGGAACAGCCAGCGGTCGACGCCGCGCGCCGCCCGCGCGATCCACCGCGCCTCCCACGGCGCCACCGACCAGCGCGCGCCGAGTTCCAGTCGCTCGCGCACCGCGGGCGGCACGATCTGCACTGCCGCGCGCACGAGCAACGCCTGTGCGGGACGCAGCGGCCGCGGCAGCGCCGGGATGCGCTGCATGATGTGCAGGAACTCCAGGACGATGGGCGAGGCCCGCAGCGCCGGCTGCATGGCGTCGAACAGCCCTTGCTGCTGCGCCAACGTGCACGGCGCGCCCATGGCGCCGTACAGCGCGGCGGCGGGTGCGCTTTCGGCGTAGTAGCGGTCGCGCTCGCCGGGTGAGAGCGCGCGCACATGCGCGGCGTAGGCCTCGAGGAAGCCGAAGCTGGCGGTGGCCTGCACCCAGTCGAGCAGCGGCGGGTCGAGCGCGCGGTAGGGCTGGCCTTCCGGCGTGATGCCCTGCACCCGCGCGTGCAGCCGCGTCACGCGGGCGATCTGCGCCTCGGCCTGGCTGCGCGGGCCGTACACGCTCAGCATCGCCGCCTGCGCGGTGCGACGCAGTCGGTCCATCGGCCGCTCGCGAAAGCTGGTGTGTTCCCACACGCCGGTGCGCACGCGCGGCTCGGCCAGTTCGAGCACCACCGCCGCCACGCCGCCGATGAACATGGTGAGCGGGTTGCGGAACACCTGCCACGACACCGAATCGGGCGCGCACAGCGCCGGCTCGCCGCTCGGGCGGCTGAAGTCGACCGGCGCGCCGGCCGCCAGCTGCATCAGCGTGAGCACCTTCGCTTCGAGACGGCGCTGCAGCGGCGCCGGCAATGTGCGCGGCGGGGCGGCGGCGGTTGATGCGTGCAGGCTCACGGTGGCGGCTCGGGCGAACGATCGACGGCAACCATGATCGCGATGGCCGTGGCACGGCACCCGCGCGCGCCGCAGTGTCCATGAAGCGTACCGGCGGTTACCGAATTCATGCGCGGGCTGCCGTGCGTTTGTCGCGGAGCCTATCGCCGCTGCCGCCGGGGCGCCGCTAGCATTTCCGCATGGGTTCCGCGAAGCGTGAGATCACGCCGCGGTTCGCACGCAACGACAAAGGGGACAGCGGATGAAACGGGGGCGCGAAGCCCTGCGCGCGGCGATGGTCGCGTGCAGCTTGGCATGGGCAGGCGTGAGTGCGGCAACGGCCGCGGATGATGCATCGATGCATCAGGCGTCCGCCGACGCACACGATGCCGCACGTTGGATCGCGGCCTCGCACGACGCCATCGGCCGCCCCTACGCTCTCGTCGACAAGAAGCACGCGCGGCTGCTCGTCTTTGCCGCCGACGGCCGCCTCGCCGGCAGCACGCCTGCGCTGCTGGGCCTGGCTCCGGGCGACCATGCATTGCCCGGCACGGGCAGCAAGCCCTTGTCGCAGATCACGTTCGAGGAGCGCACCACGCCGGCCGGCCGCTTCGCGTCGGAGCCGGGGCGCAACCTGAGCGGTGAGCACGTGGTGTGGTTCGACTATGAGGCGGGCCTGGCCATCCACCGCCTGCGCCCCGGGCGCAGCGAGGCCGCGCGGCTGCGAAGCCTTGTCACCGCCACGCCGGCCGACAACCGCGCCTCGCTCGGCTGCGTGGTCGTGCCGGTAGCGTTCTACGAAAGCGTGGTCGAGCCGCTGCTCGGCCGCGGCCGCGGCGTGGTCTACGTGCTGCCGCAGACGCAGCCGGTCGAGGCGTTCATCGCGGCACAGCAACTGGCCGCGCAATAACGCACACGCACGCGCCGGACGACGGCCACAACCACAAACATCTGCCCGGCCGACGCCGCGCATCACGGCGATACAGTGCCGCGATGCAGTTCACGATCCAGATCGACGGCAGCGCCTACGGCCTCACGCCGTGGCTGCCGGGCACGCTGGCACCGGCACGCGCCGGCGTCTATCAGCGCAATGATCCGGCCGGCCCCTACAGCTGCTGGGACGGCAGCCGCTGGCGCGACGATGCGGCCGACGCGCCGACGGCCGTGAAGCAGATGCGCTCAAGCCCCTGGCAGGACGCCCCGTGGCGCGGCCTCACCGACGCGGCAACGGAACACTGCGCCACCCGCCGCGGCCACGGCGTGGTCGACCGCGGCGACGACGCAGACACCGGCGAGCCGCTGATCGACCCCTGCCCCGACTGCTGAGCGCGGGCGTCAGCCAGCCAGCACGCGCAGCCGCTGGCGAATCGCCGGCCACAGCAGGTTGAACGCCAGCCCGCACATCACCAGCGCGGCGGCCAGCAGCTTCCAGCCCTGCAGCGGCTCGCCCAGCCACAGCGCCGAGGCGGCCATGCCGAACACCGGCACCAGCAGCGCCGTCGGCGTGATGGTGGCCGCGGGGTGGCGCGCCAGTAACCAGCCCCAGGCGGCGTAGCCGAAGAGCGTGTTGCTCGTGCTCTGCCATACCACCGCCACCCAGGTGCCCCAGCCGGCCGCACGCAGGCCGGCGCCAATCGCCGTCGGCCCTTCGACCACGAGCGACAGCGCGAGTAGCGGCGGCACGGCAAAGGCGCTCGACCAGACCACGTAGCCCAGCATGTCGATACGCCCGGCGCGCTTGGCCACCATGTTGGCCGCCGCCCAGTTGAAGGCGGCGAACAGCACCAGCGCCAGCCCGAGCAGCGTGGTGCCGCCGCCGGTGTGCGCCGCGATCACGCCGATGCCGCCCGCCGCCAGCGCGAGCGCCAGCACCTGGTAGCCCTGCAGCCGCTCGCGCACCATCAGCATCGACAGACCCACAGTGAAGAACACCTGCGTCTGGATCACGAGCGAGGCGAGCCCGGGCGAGATGTGGCCATCCATCGCGAGATAGAGCAGCGCGAATTGCCCGACGCCGATCAACACGCCGTAGGCCGCGAGGTTGGCGAGCGGCACTGCCGGGCGGCGGATGAACAGCAGTGCCGGGAAGAACGCGAGCGCAAAGCGCAGCGTGGCGAAGAGCAGCGGGGGTAGGTCTGCCAGCGCTTCCTTGATGACGACGAAGTTCGTGCCCCACACGAACACCACCGCGAGGGCGAGCAGCGTATGGCGCCAGGGTATCGGGGCGGTCATGGCGGCAACGCTAGCAGAGCCGGCCGGCGCCGCCGCGGCGAACTCGGCCTGCTGCGACTCGAGCCGCCGGAGCAACTGCGCGAGCGGCGCCATCGGCACGCCGATGGCGCCGTCCCGACCAAACGGGGTGCATTACCTGTGGCGAACGGTCGTGGGCAGTTCTCGACCCGGAGGGACAGCAGCGCCTGAGGGTGTCGTGATTTCTGACAAGCGGTCTGTCGCAGGCGGGCGCCCCAACGTCAAAGTGCTTGATTCCAATAGCGTTCGCGTGTCCGGCTCGGGTTTTGCTTGAGATGCGCGCGTCCCGTTCCAGCAACCAGTTCGGAGAACCTCGATGAACGTTTCGATTTGGGTCAAGCGTGCCTTCGGCGCATGCGCGTTGTTCTCCGCAGCCATCGTGGCGCAAGCCGCGCCCACGCTGTGGGTGAGTACGGGGTCCGCCGGATTGGCGACGGTCGACGTCGCGACCGGCGCAACGTCGTTCATCGGGGGCACGGGCACGACTCTCACCGACATCGCATTCAGCCCCACGGGTGCCCTCTACGGGATTTCGTTCACAAGCCTGTATTCGGTGAATTCGAGCACCGGAGCCGCGACACTGGTCGGCAGCCTGGGCGCGGTGAGTGGCACCGCCAACGCCCTGGTTTTCGGGGCGGATGGCACCCTGTACATGGCCGGCAGTTCGCTTTACTCGGTCAATACGCTGACCGGCGCCGCGAGCGCAATCGGCGCGATCGGCTTTGCGTCGGGCGGTGATCTTGCGTTCATCGGTGGCGACCTCTACATGGCGTCGAGCGGCAATCAACTCATCGACGTGGACATCAGCACCGGCGCGGGTACCCTCATCGGCAATTTGGGCGTCGGGAGCATGTTCGGCCTGGCAACCCCCGATAACGTGAACCTCTATGGCGTGGCCGGCCAGAGCGTTTACGCCGTGAACACGACGACGGGCGCAGCCGCGTTCCAGTCGACGTTCTCCCCGACCCTTACTGGCGGCGCTTTTGGCTTGGCGTTCCGCACTGAGGCTGGCGGAGGCAGCGTGCCGGAGCCCAGCACATTGGCGCTGGCGGGCTTGGCCCTGCTCGGGGTCGCCGCGGGGCGCCGGCGCGGTGCGAAATTCGTTCGCTAGCTCTCTGAACGATCTCACGTTGCCGACCCCGCGCACCGGGGCACCAGCGCCCGGATAGGGGAACAGATCGGGGACCGGGAAACGCTCTGTGCTCCCGGTGCCGCCGGATTTCACCGTCGCGAAGGCGCAGAACACCAGCACCACCACGGGGTGGCTCAGTAGCGCCCCGCGAGCATTGCCTATGATCGTGCAGGCCCCGAGGGGACGCCGACGGTGAACAGGCCCCGCGTCGTTCAGCCCGGCTGGAGGTGCGACAGCGGCAGCGCCGAAGCCGCCTTCACCTCACCCAGCGCGAAGCTGGTGTGGATGTCCTTCACGTTCGGCAGGTTGAGCAGCGTGTGCAGCGCGAAGCGCGAAAAGGCGTCGAGGTCGGTCACCACCACCTGCAGCTCGAAGGTGCCGGCACCCGAGATGTAGTGGCACGCGATCACCTCCGGCAGCGTGCGGATCGCCTCCTCCAGCGCGCGTGTCGCCTCGCCGGTGCTGCGCTCTGCGTCGAGCCGCACGAAGGCGAGCACGCCCAGGCCAATGCGGCGGCGGTCGATCTCGGCGCGGTAGCCGGTGATGTAGCCCTGCGCTTCCAGCGCCTTCACCCGCCTCCAGGTGGGCGCCGCGGAGAGGCCGATGCGCCCGGCCAGCTCGGTGTTCGACAGGCGAGCGTCTTGCTGCAGTTCGCGCAGGAGCGCGATGTCGTAGCGGTCCAGTGCCGCGCCGGCGGCTGGAATGCTCGGGGTTTTCCCGTGTTCGGCTGGTTTCGGCGACATGAGCCCTCGTTTCCCTGAACTCGCGAACGATTATTGCGCGGAAGCCGGCTGCTGGCGCAATCAACGAAAGCACCTGTCGCCGTCGAAAAACTACACTTTGCGCACACTGGCGGTTGCCACGAACAACCCGCCGCACGTTTGCCCGGACACCCCGCCGGGCCGCCTGATGGAGCCTGCCGCATGAACGCCCCCCTGCCCGAGTCGATCCGCCGCGCGCTCGAAACCGTTTCCCTCGACGACAAGTACAGCCTCGCTGGCGGCCGTGCCTTCATGAGCGGCGTGCAGGCGCTGGTGCGCCTGCCGATGCTGCAGCGCACGCGCGATGCGATGGCCGGCGTGAACACCGCCGGCTTCGTGAGCGGCTACCGCGGCTCGCCGCTGGGCGGCTACGACCAGGCGCTGTGGCAGGCGAAGAAGCACCTCGCGGCGCAGAACATCGTGTTCCAGCCGGGCGTGAACGAGGAACTCGCCGCCACCGCCGTGTGGGGCACACAGCAGCTCGACCTGTATCCGCAGAGCAAGAAGTTCGACGGCGTGTTCGGCATCTGGTACGGCAAGGGGCCGGGCGTGGACCGCTGCTCCGATGTCTTCAAGCACGCCAACATGGCCGGCACCGCCAGGCACGGCGGCGTGATCGCCGTGGCCGGCGACGACCACATCGCCAAGAGCAGCACCGCCGCCCACCAGAGCGACCATATCTTCAAGGCCTGCGGTCTGCCGGTGTTCTTTCCGAGCAGCGTGCAAGACATCCTCGACATGGGCCTGCACGCCTTCGCCATGAGCCGCTTTGCGGGCGTGTGGTCGAGCATGAAGACGATCCAGGAGATCGTGGAATCGTCGTCCAGCATCTCCGTCGACCCCGACCGGGTGAACATCGTGCTGCCCGAGGACTTTCCGATGCCCGAAGGCGGCCTGCACATCCGCTGGCCCGACGCCGCGCTCGAGCAGGAAGCGCGGCTGATGAACCACAAGTGGTATGCCGCGCTCGCCTACGTGCGCGCCAACCGGCTGAACCACAACGTGATCGAGGGACCGAACGACCGCTTCGGCATCGCGGCCAGCGGCAAGGCCTTCAACGACACACGTCAGGCGCTGCAGGACCTCGGCCTCGATGACGTCGATTGCCGCCGGCTCGGCATCCGCCTGCACAAGGTCAACGTGGTGTGGCCGCTGGAAGCCACGATCACGCGCGAATTCGCGACCGGCCTGCAGGAGATCCTCGTCGTCGAGGAAAAGCGCCAGGTCATCGAATACCAGATCAAGGAAGAGCTCTACAACTGGCGCAGCGACGTGCGCCCCAACGTGCTCGGCAAGTTCGACGAGGTCGAAGGTGATGCGACGGGCGGCGAGTGGTCGCAGCCCAACCCGAGCGGCAACTGGCTGCTGCGCGCTCAGGCCGACCTGACGCCGGCCATCATTGCCCGCGCCATCGGCAAGCGGTTGAAGAAGCTCGGCGTGGATGCCGACACAACGAGCCGCATCGATGCGCGGCTCACCATCATCGACGCCAAGGAGAAGAGCCTCGCCCACATCGCCGTGACGGCGGGCACGCCCGGCGGCAACGTGGCCGAGCGCACGCCGTGGTTCTGCAGCGGCTGCCCGCACAACACCTCCACCCGCGTGCCCGAGGGCTCGCGCGCCGTGGCCGGCATCGGCTGCCATTACATGGCGGTGTGGATGGACCGCAGCACCGTCACCTTCAGCCAGATGGGCGGCGAGGGCGTGTCGTGGATGGGGCAGGCGCCGTTCACGACCGACCAGCACATCTTCGCCAACCTCGGCGACGGCACGTACTACCACTCCGGCCTGCTGGCGGTGCGCCAAAGCATCGCGGCCGGCGTGAACATCACCTACAAGATCCTGTTCAACGACGCAGTGGCCATGACCGGCGGCCAGCCAGTGGACGGCACCCTGCGCGTGCCCGAGATGACGCGCGAACTCGAAGCCGAGGGCGCGAAGAAGATCGTCGTCGTGACCGACGAGCCCGAGAAGTACGCAGACGACTCGCTGCGCCTCGCGCCCGGCGCCACCGTGCATCACCGCGACGAACTCGACGCCATCCAGAAGCAGTTGCGCGAGATCCCCGGCACCACCGTCATCGTCTACGACCAGACCTGCGCCACCGAGAAACGCCGCCGTCGCAAGCGCGGCACGATGGCCGACCCGGCCAAGCGCGTCGTCATCAACGAACTGGTGTGCGAAGGCTGCGGCGACTGCTCGGTGCAGAGCAACTGCCTGTCGGTTGAGCCGGTGGAGACCGAGTTCGGCCGCAAGCGCCGCATCAACCAGAACAGCTGCAACAAGGACTACTCCTGCGTGAAGGGCTTCTGCCCGAGCTTCGTGACGGTGGAGGGCGGCCAGTACAAGGGTGCGGCCAAGGCAAAGCCGAAGGAGCGGCCCGATCCGTTCACACTGCCTGCGCTGCCGGAGCCGGTGCTGCCTCTGGCGGAAAAGTCCTGGGGCATCGTCGTCGCTGGCGTCGGCGGCACCGGCGTCATCACCATCGGCCAGTTGCTCGGCATGGCCGCCCACCTCGAAGGCAAGGGCGTGATCACGCAGGACGCGGCGGGCCTTGCGCAAAAGGGCGGTGCCACCTGGAGCCACATCCAGATCGCCAACCGCCAGGAAGCGATTCACGCCACCAAGGTGGGCACGGCCGAGGCCGACCTCGTGATCGGCTGCGACCCGATCGTCGCGGCCAACCAGGCCACGCTCGCGGTGCTGCGCGAAGGCCGCAGCTACGTGGCGCTGAACACCCACGGCGCGCCCACGGCCGCCTTCGTGCACGACCCGAACTGGCAGTTCCCGGGCGGGCGCTGCGAGGCGGTGATCGCCGCCGCCGCGGGCGGTGCGGCGCAGGTCGGCATGGTCGATGCCGACAAGCTGGCCGTGGACCTGCTCGGCGACTCGATCTACGCCAACCCGCTGCTGCTCGGCTACGCCTGGCAGAAGGGCCGCGTGCCGATCGGTCATGCGGCGCTGCTGCGCGCGATCGAACTCAACGGCGTGCAGGTCGAGAACAACAAGGCCGCCTTCGAGTGGGGCCGGCGCGCGGCGCATGACCTCGCCGCCGTGCAGGCGCTGACGAAACCGGCACAGGTGATCGAGTTCGTGCGCAAGGCTAGCCGGCTGGACGATGTGATCGCGACGCGCGCGGAGTTCCTGACGAGTTACCAGAACCTCGCCTACGCGCAGGCCTACCGCCACTACGTGGAGAAGACACGCGCTGCCGAAGCGCCGCTCGGCACGACGCGGCTCACCGAGGCGGTGGCGCGCAATCTCTTCAAGCTCATGGCCTACAAGGACGAGTACGAGGTGGCGCGTCTGCACACCGATCGATCGTTCCACGAGCGCATCGGCGCGATGTTCGAGGGCGACTACACGCTGCACTACCACCTCGCGCCGCCCATCCTCGGCAAGCGCGATGCGAACGGCCAGGCGGTGAAGCAGTCCTTCGGGCCGTGGATGCTGAAAGCCTTCGGCGTGCTGACGAAGTTCAAGGGCCTGCGCGGCACGGCCTTCGATCCCTTCGGGCGCACCGAGGAACGCAAGACGGAACGCGCGCTCATCGGCGAGTACCGCGCGTCGATCGACGAGGTGCTGGCGGGGCTGGATGCATCGCGGCTGCCACTGGCGGTGGAGATCGCGTCGATTCCGCAGGACATCCGCGGCTACGGCCACGTCAAGGCCCGCCACCTCGCGGCGGCGCGCCCGAAGTGGGAATCGCTGATGCAGCGCTGGCGCGGCGAGGGCGCGTTGCAGCAGGTGGCGTGAGCCGGCGGCGGGTGCCCCGGCACAATCCGCCGCCATGGATTCCCTCTCCCAGCTCGCACTCGGTGCCGCCGTTGGCATCGGTGTGATGGGGCGCCGCACGGCGCTGTGGAAGGCCGCCCTGTGGGGCGCCGTCTGCGGAACCTTGCCCGACCTCGATGCCTTCATCGACCACGGCGACCCGATCCGCAACATGACCTTCCACCGCACGGAAAGTCATGCGCTGTTCTGGCTCACGCTTGCCTCGCCGTTCATCGCCGGAACCATCGCCAAGCTGCACGGCCAGTGGACACTGTTTCGTCGCTGGTGGCTCGCCGTGTGGCTGGCGCTCATCACGCACCCGCTGCTCGACTGGATGACGGTCTACGGCACGCAGCTCGGCCTGCCCTTCACCGACCATCCCTTCGGCGTGGGCAGCATCTTCATCATCGATCCGCTGTACACGCTGCCGCTGCTGATCGGCGTGGTCGTGGCCCTGTCGCTGCGCAGCGTGCGTGGCCTGCGCTGGAATGCCGCGGGCCTCACGCTCAGCACCGTCTACCTGGCCTGGAGCTTCGCCGCGCAGCAGCATGTGCGCACGATCGCCGAAGCCTCGCTGCGCCAGCAGGGTGTGGCAGCCGAGCGGCTGCTGGTCACGCCCACCGCCTTCAACACCGTGCTGTGGCGCGTGCTTGCAGTGTCGGGCAGCACCTACCGCGAGGGCTTCTATTCGCTGCTCGATGCCGAGCCGCGCATCCACTTCGACGCCTTCCCGCGCGGCGAAGCGCTGTACGACGCCACGCGCGGCGACTGGCACGTGGCGCGCATGGCCTGGTTCACGCACGGCTTCTTCAAGATGGCGCAGCGCGGCGACGAGCTGCGCCTGAGCGATCTGCGCATGGGGCAGGAGCCCTACTACACCTTCACCTTCGTGGTGGCGCGCCACGGCTCGGACTGGAAGCCGGTGGCGCCTGAACTGGTGGTGGGCCGGCCGGACCTCGACCGCGCCCTGCCTTGGCTGTGGCGGCGCCTGCGCGGCGAGTTGCTGCCGCCGCCGCGCTGAATCTCAGCTCTCCAGCGGCCGGAACCGCCCGTCCTCGCCCAGACCGTTAGGGAGGCCGAGCTTGCCCAGCAGCTTGGCCGCGTTCTCCGGCGCGTGCAGCTTGTCGGTGTTGTCGAAGTAGCAGAACACGTCGCGCGCCTTCGCCTTCTGCGGCGGCTTGGTCGAGATCAGGCGCGGCGATTCCGGTTCACCGCCGCCGCGCCAGGCCTCGATGCGTGTCGCCCATTGATCGATCTCTGCCTCGCTGTAGCCGCTGCGGTAGGTCTCCACCGCGCCGTGCAGCCGCAGGTAGACGAAGTCGGCCGTGACGTCGTCGTTCTCCGGCCAGCGCTCGGCCGTATCGGCCACGACGAAGGCCACCCGGTAGCGCCGCAGCAACGCGATGAAGGCCGGGTCGACAAAGCTCTCGTGCCGCACCTCCAGCGCGTGGCGCACGGGGCGCACGTCGTCGATCTCCAGCCATGCGCGGCCGGCCATCTTGTCGTCGTGCTCGCAGGCCACCATCAGCGCCTCTTCCGTCGTGTGCGGCAGCAGCGAGAGAAAGTGCTCGATGCGCGGTGCATCGAAGCGCATGTTGGGCGGCAACTGCCACAGGATGGGGCCGAGCTTGGCGTTCAGGCGCAGCACGCCCGAGGCGAAGAAGTTGGCGATCGGCGCCTCGACCTCGCGCAGGCGCCGCACGTGAGTGATGTACTGCGGCGCCTTCACGCTGAAGACGAAGTCGCCCGGCGTGTCGTCGTGCCACTCGGCAAAGCTTGGCGGGCGCTGCAGCGAATAGAAGGTGCCGTTGATCTCGATCGTCGACAGCGCGCGCGATGCGAATGCCAGCTCGCGCCGCTGCACCAGCCCCTCGGGGTAGAACTCGCCGCGCCACGGCTCGTAGCGCCAGCCCGACACGCCCACACGAACCTCGCCCTTGCTCATCGTGCTTGGCCCCTTGCCTTGATTCTTTCGCCGGTCACGGCGAACAGCCTATCGCCCGCAGTGCCATCGCAGGTGCTGCTTTGTAAACCGGCGCTGCCGACGACAATCGCGGGGCCCCATCCGAGACCCCGCCATGCCCGCACCGACCCATCTGTCGCAAGCCCCGAACGACCTCACCGATGCCGAGTACGCCGAACTCGACGAACTGCTGGAGCAGACGCCCGAGCCGCTCACGCCCTGCGATGCGGTGATGCTCGACGGCTACCTGTGCGGCGTGCTGGTGCAGCCCGTCCTGCTCACGCCCGAGCAATGGTTGCCCAACGTCTTCGACTTCGAGGGCCAGCCGCTGCCGGACAACGTGGGTGCGAAGTGGAAGGAGCGAACCACCACGCTCATCCTGCGCCGCCACGCCGCGCTCAACCACCAGATGGCCGAAGACGGCTGGTTCGACCCGCTGGTGCTCGAGTTCGAGGACGAGGACGACGCGCCGCCGCCCGATGCGGACAACCCGCTGGCCTCGCTGTCGCCGATCTCGCAGTCGCTGATGCCCTGGGTCGCCGGCTTCCAGCACGCGACGAGCTGCTTCACCGCGCTCTCGGACATGGACGACGACGCGGTGATGACGGCGCTGGCGCGCCTGTACCGCCATCTGCCGGCCGAGACCGACGAGGAGCGCGAAGTCATCGCCACGCTGGACCGAGAGCATCCGCTGGCCGACCTGGAAGAAGGCATCCAGGATCTGGTGGTCATCGTGGCCGACCTGTGGGATCTCACGCAGGACGAGCGCTACAAGGTCGAGACGGTGCGCCACGAGCAGCCCAAGGTCGGCCGCAACGACCCCTGCCCCTGCGGCAGCGGCAAGAAGTTCAAGCAGTGCCACGGCGCGTGATTGACCCACCCCCTACGCGCTTCGCGCGCCCCCTCAAGGGGGCACCGCTGGCGGACCGGCAGAGCCGGATCCGCGGCGGTTGCTTGATCATGTGGCGCGGGGTGGCGCGCAGCGCCATGAATCACTGAAATGCGGCTGCAGATCCTCTCCGACCTCCACCTCGAGACCGAAGACTTCGACCCCACGCCCGCGCCCGGCGCGGAGTTGCTGGTGCTGTGCGGCGACATCGATACCCAATGGACCGGGCTCGAACGCTTTCGCGACTGGCCGGTGCCGGTGATCTATGTCGCCGGCAACCACGAGTTCGAGGGCCGCGACGTCGACGCCACCTGGATCGCGCTGCGCGAGCACGCCGAGTCGCTCGGCTTCACCATGCTCGAACGCCAGAGTTGCGTGCTGCAGGCGCCGGACGGCCGGCGCATCCGCTTCCTCGGCACCGTACGCTGGTGCGACTTCGACCTGTTCGGCGAGGCGCAGCGCGAGCGGGCGATGCGCGCCGGCACCTACTTCATGAAGGTGATGCACGCCAAGCGCTTTGGCGAGCGCTTCGACGCACCCGCCGTGCGCGAAGAGGCGCTGGCCTGCCGCGCCTGGCTGGCCGATGCGCTGCAGCAGGACGAAGGCGCCGACACCACCGTGGTCATCACCCATTTCGCGCCCAGCCTGCGCAGCGCCGACCCGCGCTACGGCTCGCAGGCCGGAACGGCGAGCTTCTGCAATGCCGACGACGACCTGCTGCCCTTTGCCGACCTGTGGATCCACGGCCACCTGCACTGCCGCCACGACTACACCGTGACGCACGCGCGGGGCCAGACGCGCGTCGTCTCCAATGCCCGCGGCCACTCGCACAACGGCGAGAGCGCCGGCTACGATGGCCTCTTCACCGTCGACGCTTGACCCGCATCAAGCGCGCCGCGCCACCGCTTCGACACACTGAAACCCCCGACCTGTCCGCTGGAGAAACAAGACCATGAAGATCCTCGTCGCCGTCGACGGCAGCGCCTACACCAAACGCATGGTGGCCTACCTGGCCGCGCATGACGAATGGCTCGGCCCGCAGCACCAGTACACCGTGCTGACGGTCGTGCCCGCCGTGCCCACGCGCGCCGCCGCGGTGTTCGACAAGGAGACGCTGCAGGGCTACTACGACGATGAATCGGACAAGGCTTTCAAGCCGATCCGCGGCACGCTGAAGAAGCTGGGCATCAACGTCGAGTACGTGGCCAAGGTCGGCAACGCCGCCGAGGTCATCGGCAAGACGGCCGACCGCGGCAAGTACGACCTGCTGGTGATGGGCTCGCGCGGGCTCGGCTCGCTCGGCAACCTGGTGCTCGGCTCGGTGGTCACCAAGGTGCTCGCCCAGTGCGAGACGCCGGTGCTGCTGGTGCGCTGAGGCGCACCCGCGGTATTTAGCTGCGCCGGCCTGCGGGCGGCGCCGGCGGCTCGCCGATGGTGCTCGGCTCGAAGTCCAGCGGCATCGGCAGCGTGGGTGCCATGCTGGCGTCGAGGCCGAAGGCCGTGCCCATGTCGGCCAAGTCGGGCCGGCCGGGCGCCGGCTCGTGCGCGAGGCCCATCGAGGCGAACCACGACCGTGTGTCCAGCTTCTTCATCGCCGTCTCCCGATGTTCCCGGCATCTGCCGATGCCTTGCAGTGTGCGCGCGCCGCGCTGCCGCGATGCAGGGAACTGGCGCGCCAAGCGGCTGTAGTTCACGTCGGCGCGACGCAGCGTTGCGCCGGCGCCTCGGCGGCCGGCGGACGCGGCTTGTTGCAGCCGTTCGGATTGGAGATGCGCACGGCATGGAAATCAGCACCGCTTCGTCTTATGGTCTGCCGGCCCGGCTGCCGCCCGCCTTTTCTTATTGAGCCTGGTGCTTCCCACCGCCCTTCCCGCATGACCCTCACCGCGCTTCGAACCCTGAGCTGGGCGCTCGTCGCGAGTACCGTGTCGTGCGCACTGCTCCTGTCCACCGCGCGCATCGAGCCGGGCGACAACCGCGAGCGGGTGCGCCGCCTGGCGACCGCCGATGCGGCGCCCGCGCCGGCGCCGCCGCAGCGGCTCGCCGCCGCACGTGATTTCCTCTTCGCGCCCGCGGCCTTGTTGGGTCACTGAGCCGTCATTGAGCGGTCACTGAGGCCGACCGTCGCGGGCTCGGCCGGCGGCGTGCCTACAATCGCGCCCCTTTTCGCCGGCCCGCCCGCTTGCCATGTACTGCGCCATCGACTTCGGCACCTCCAACTCGGCCGTTGCCATTCCCGACGGCGCCGGCGGCATACGCCTGGTCGAACTGGAGCCGGGGCAGCCGACGATGCCGACCGCCGTCTTCCATTTTGTTGACGGCACGGCGCCGGCCGTCGGGCGGGCGGCCATCGCCGCCTACGTGGACGGTCTCGACGGGCGGCTGATGCGCTCGATGAAGAGCGTGCTCGGATCCAGCCTGGTCGATCAGACCACCGATGTTGGCGGCGGGCGCGGCATGCGCTACCTGGACGTGATCGCCGGTTACCTCGGGCGGCTGAAGGCGCTGGCCGAAGCGCAAGCCGGCACGGCGATCGAGCAGGTGGCGCTCGGGCGGCCGGTGTTCTTCGTGGACGACGATCCGGCGCGCGACGCACAGGCGCAGGCGGCGCTCGAATCGGCGGCACGGGGGGTCGGCTTTCGCGACATCGTCTTCCAGTACGAGCCGCTGGCCGCCGCCTTCGATCACGAACGCAGCAGCACGCAGGAGGAAACCGTGCTCGTGGCCGACATCGGCGGCGGCACCTCCGACTTCTCGGTGGTGCGCGTCGGCCCGCAGCGTGCGGCGCGGGCGGATCGCCGCGGCGACATCCTCGCCAACCACGGCGTGCACATCGCCGGCACCGATTTCGATCGCCGCATCGAACTCGCCACCATCCTGCCGGCCTTCGGCTACGGCGCGCGCGGACCCAGCGTCGCCGGCTCGCCGCCGCGCGAGGTGCCCAGCGGCGTGTACTTCGACCTCGCCACCTGGCATCTCATCAACACCGTGTACGCACCGCAGCGCGTGGCCGAGTTGCGGCAGATGAAGCGCTTCTACGCCGAGCCGAGGCATCACCAGCGGCTGATGACCGTCGTGACCGAGCGCCTCGGGCATGAACTCGCGGCCCGCGCCGAGCAGGCCAAGGTCGACGTGGCCGAAGGCGGCGAGACGCGCATCGACCTGTCGCACGTGGAGCGTGCGCTGGCCGGCACGCTCACCGGCGCGCAGGCGGCCGGGGCACTGGCCGCCGACATCGAGCGCATCGCCGACGGCGCGCTGCAGGCGGTGGTGCAGGCGGGCCTGCAGCCGGCGGACATCGACACGCTGTACTTCACCGGCGGCTCGACCGGCCTGCGGCTGCTGGCCGAGCGCATTGCGGAGGCGTTTCCCGCGGCGCGCACGGTGCGCGGCGACCGCTTCGCGAGCGTGGCGAGCGGGCTCGGTTTGTTCGCGCAGCGGCGATTTGCGGCGTAACGGCCTTCGGTCAGCGGCGCCGTCCGGGGGGACGATGCCGCGGCCGGGGCGCGGCGTGCGGGCGCGGCAGCGGCCGGCTGATGTCGGCCAGCAGCAAGGTGGCGCGCACCAGACCTTCCACTGACTCGGCCAGATCGGCCGGCGGCTCGAAGGAATCGATCATCTCGAGCAGGGCGTCGGCATCTTCGAGGTCGTCCGGGTCGAGGTGCCGGTAGACGAGAGCCAGCGGCTCAGTCAGCGCCGCGGCATCGAGCGCCATCAGGTCGGGGAAGAGTTCGAGCGCCGTCGCGAAACCGGCCACCCAGGGATAGACCGCCTCGCTCGCGGCGCCCTCGCCGGGGTCTTGCTCGTCGGCCGCCGCGCCGCCGTCCTCCAGCTCGAACACCCACGGATCGAACCATTCGCGGCGGGTGATCGCGTGCTCGAGTTCGGCATGGCGACGCTGCGCCAGCGCATGCAGCGCGCCGGCGGCGAATTTCGCCGGCAGCGCGCGACCGTCGACATCGCACACATGCGGCAGCCAGCGCGATGCGGGCACCGCACGCGGCTGCAGCAGCACGCCGCAGAGGTAGCCGTCGAGCATGCTCACGTCCAGGGGTTCGAGCGGCGCGGGCACTGCATCGAGCAGGCGCTGCAGCGCGTCGATGTCGGCTTCGGCCAGCGGCGGCAGGTTCGGGGACGGGGCGGGCGGTGGGCGATGGGTCGGCATCAGCGCATTGTCGTGCGCCGCCTTCAGGCGTTCCCACGTATTGGGGATGGCTGCTCTGCGCAGGCGCCACCTACAGTGCCTCGCATGCTGTCACACGGGGCCTGACCAGGCCACCTGCAAGAGGTCCGCAACGCCCGGCCCAGTACGGAGAACAGGGCAACACAGGGCAAGAGACCAGCACCGTTCCCAACGACGTCCTTCACAGGACTTCCAAGCCCACCCGCCACAAGCAGGTGGGCTTTTTTTTGCTCACCACAAGACTCACCACAAGATCATCTGCGTGCAGCGAAAGAGCGCAATGCGCCGGCCCTCGGGGTTGAACACGGTGGCCGACCACACATGCGTCGTGCGCCCCAGGTGCTCGGCCACGCATTCGCAGCGCAGCACGCCTTCGCGCGCGGTGCCGAGAAAGTTGCTCTTCAGCTCGATCGTCGTGAAGCCCTTGGCGCCCTCGGGCAGGTGCGCCACGCTGGCGTAGCCGGCCGTGCTGTCGGCCAGCGCGATCACGCTGGCGGCATGCAGAAAGCCGTTGGGCGCGTGCATCCACGGCTGGATCGTCATCTCGCTGTCCATGCGCCCCTCGTCGATGCGCACGATGCGCACGCCGAACTGGCCCGGCAGCATGCCTTGCTGTCGTTGATGAAATTGCTCGGTCGTCACCTCGGGTCGCAGCATCGATTCGTCCTTGCGATGTGAAGCAGCCAGCATAGCCAAGCCGGCGTTCATGGCCGGCCGATGGGCATCGGCACGGGGCGTAGACTCGTTCGCCTCGAAGCAGGAGACGAGCAATCATGGGCGCACCCGAAGCATTCACCGCCACCACCGAGGTGGGGCACTACATCGGCGGCCGCGCCGTCGCATCGACCAGCGGGCGCCGCCAGCCGGTCTACAACCCGGCCACCGGCGCGGTGGCGCGGCAGGTGGCACTGGCGAGCACGCAGGAAGTCGATGCCGCCGTGGCCTCCGCCCAGGCCGCCTTCCCCGCATGGGCCGACACGCCGCCGCTGCGCCGTGCGCGCGTGCTCTTCAAGTTCCTGGAACTCATGAACCAGCACCGCGACACGATCGCCGCGATGCTGACTGCCGAACACGGCAAGGTGTTCACCGATGCGCAGGGCGAGGTGTCCCGCGGCATCGACGTGATCGAATTCGCCTGCGGCATTCCGCAACTGCTCAAGGGCGACTACACCGAGCAGGTGTCGACCAATATCGACAACTGGACGATGCGCCAGCCGCTGGGCGTGGTGGCGGGCGTCACGCCGTTCAACTTTCCGTGCATGGTGCCGTGCTGGATGTTCCCCATCGCCATTGCCGCGGGCAACTGCTTCGTGCTCAAGCCGAGCGAGCGCGATCCGTCGGCACCGCTGTTCATGGCCGAGCTGCTGACCCAGGCAGGCCTGCCCGACGGCGTGTTCAACGTGGTGCAGGGCGACAAGGTGGCGGTGGACCGGCTGCTGGAGCACCCCGACGTGCGCGCCGTCAGCTTCGTCGGCTCCACGCCGATTGCGCAATACATCTACGAGACCGGCGCGCGCCACGGCAAGCGCGTGCAGGCGCTGGGCGGCGCCAAGAACCACATGGTGGTGATGCCTGACGCCGACCTGAACCAGGCCGTGGACGCGCTCATCGGCAGTGCCTACGGCTCGGCGGGCGAGCGCTGCATGGCGATCAGCGTGGCGGTGGCCGTGGGCGACGTGGCCGACAAGCTGGTGCCGGCGCTGGCCGCGCGCGCGAAGACGCTCAAGATCAAGAACGGCATGGAACTCGACGCCGAGATGGGCCCGGTGATCACGGCGCAGGCGCATGAGCGCATCACCGGCTACATCGCCCACGGCGTGACTGAGGGCGCCACGCTGGTGGTCGACGGCCGCGACTGCACGGTGCCCGGCCATGAGAAGGGCTTCTGGGTCGGCGGCACGCTGTTCGACCACGTGACGCCCGAGATGAAGATCTACCGCGAGGAAATCTTCGGCCCGGTGCTCGCCGTGGTGCGCGTGCCCGATTTCGCTTCGGCCGTGGAACTGGTGAACGGCCACGAGTTCGGCAACGGCGTGTCGTGCTTCACTGCCGACGGCAACGCCGCCCGCGAATTCGCACGGCGCATCCAGGTCGGCATGGTGGGCATCAACGTGCCGATCCCGGTGCCGATGGCGTGGCACGGCTTCGGCGGCTGGAAGAAAAGCCTGTTCGGCGACATGCACGCCTACGGCGAAGAGGGCGTGCGCTTCTACACCAAGCAGAAGAGCGTGATGCAGCGCTGGCCGGCAAGCATCGGCAAGGGCGCGGAGTTCGCGATGCCGGTGTCGAAGTAGGTTCGACCGGGGCGGGCGAGAGAACCCTCACCCCAGCCCTCTCCCGCACGCGGGAGAGGGAGTCGGTCAGTGTCGTGCGCTACTCCCTCTCCCGCTTGCGGGAGAGGGTTGGGGTGAGGGCTGCTGCGAGGCGCGCCGGCCTCAATCCCCTTTGAAGCCGGTCTGCTTGACGATCTTTTCCCAGCGCGGCGCTTCGGCCTTGACCATGCGCTCGGCCTCCGCGCGCGACGTACCCGTCACGCTGAAGCCCGCCGCGACGAGCTTCTGCTTCACCTCGGGCGACTGCGTCGCCGCGACGATCTCGCGGCTCAGCTTGTCGACGATCGCATCCGGCGTGCCGGCCGGAACGAAGAAGGCGAACCAGGCGGAGAAGTCCACTTTCGGCAGTCCGGATTCGGCGAAGGTCGGCACGTCGGGCACCGTTGGCAGGCGCTGCTTGGCGGTGGTGGCCAGCGCGCGCATCTTGCCGCCCTTGATCTGCGCCGAGCCCAGCGCCACCGACACGAAGGCGCCCGCGACATCGCCGTTGATGATGGAGGTGACCGCATCGCCCGTGGTGCGGTAGTGGATCGGCTCGGCGTCGAAGCCGCCCGCATCGGCCAGGATCTCGGCGCCGAAGTGGCCCGGTGTACCCGCACCGAAGGTGGCGAAGTACACGCTCTGCTTGGCGGCCTTGCCGCCGGCCATGAAGTCGGCCACGGTCTTGTAGGGCGAGGTCGTCGGCACCACCAGCAGGAAGTCGGCGCGCACCACTTCGGTCACCACCTGCAGTTCCTTGGCCGGGTCGTAGGGCAGCTTGCTGAAGGCCGGCGGCGCGATGGCGATGGAGCCCACTTCGGCCAGCAGGATGTTGTAGCCGTCGGGCGTGGCCTTGGCCACGCCGTTGGTGGCGATCTGGCCGCCGGCACCGGCGCGGTTGTCGATGACGACCGTCTGCTTCAGGGTCTCGCCGAGCTTCTGGCCAATCAGGCGGGCCACCACGTCGGGACCGCTGCCCGGCGGAAATCCGACGGTGAGCTTGACCGAGTGGTCGGGATAGCCCTGCGCAAAGGCCGTGGTGGGCAGCGCAGGCAACGCGAACACCATGCTCGCAGCGAGAAGCGCACGGCGGCGCAGGAATCGGGACATGGGTTTCTCCTGGGAATGGGCGCCGGGGCGGCGCGGAGGTCGACGGGCGCAGTGTCCTGCGCGTGCAGATCGCGGCTGTCAGCCGAAAGGCTGACAACGATCAAGCCGAATGGGCGGCGCGTGTGCTGGTGCTGTTCGCAAAGCGCGCGAACAGTTCACTGCGGAAGTGGATCCCGAGGCGATCGAAGGCGCGCGCGCGGTAGGTTTTCACCGTCGCCACGCTGAGTTCCATGTCGGCGGCCACGCCGTCGTAGCTCCAGCCGCGCAGCAGCCGCTCGCACACGTCGAGCTCGCGCGGCGTGAGCGCGGGGCAGGCTTCGCTCAACAGTTGCCGCGCCGAAGCCGGCGATGCGGACTCGCGATGCGCGAGCGCGATGTGGCGGCGCACGGAGGCCAGCAGCACCGGCGCGATGGCGTCGAAGCTCTGCATCTCGCTGCCGGAAAAGCGGCCCTGGTGCTCGTGGTGATACAGGTTCACGGCCAGCAGCGAGCCGTCGTCCTCGATCTGCGCCACCGACAGACGCTCGAGCACGCGGTGGCGGCGGTAGATGATTTCGCGGTGGTCGGCGTTGGGCGCGTCTTCGGCGTTCATGCGCAGCACGGCCGCATAGCCGGGGCGGGCGCCGCGCACGCAGTCGAAGCTGCGGTCGCGGCGGTACAGGCCGTCGCGGTAGGCGCCGAAGCATTCGGCCGTGGTGTCGGCCACGCCGAGGCTGGACGACAGATGCAGCACCGGCGCGCGGTCGCGCCACACCTGGTACACCGACCACGAGGCGGCCTGCAGCGCCGCATTGAGGCTGGCGAGCCCGGCCGCGGCGAAAGCGTCGTCACCGATGCAGCCGACGAGCGCAGCGAGGCCGCGCCGCGTGTCGGAGCCGCTCTTGTGGTCGATGTGCCAACTGTCCATGCCGCCAGTGCTCGCCAGGCCGTGAAGAAAGTGTGCCGCGGTCATCTTCTGGGATGACGGCGGCCGATGCCTGCGCGCCCTAAGGTCACGCTTCGGTGGACGCAGCAGGGGCTGAATGGTAAGAACCGGCGCCGCCCTGTCCATCGGGTGCGACCACGAGCCCGATTCTTCACACGCCCTCTGTCCGGACAGCCTTTCATGAGTTCACTGCCACCGCCGCCCGCACTCGTTCCGATGACGCAGATCCGCTGCGAGGTGAAGGATCTCGTGAACCTCGGCCCGGGCAAGCACGGCGAGCGCCGCTATGTGCCGCTGGGCGGCGGCACGGTGATGGGGCCGGAGCTGAACGGCACGCTGGTCGAAGGCGGCGTCGACTGGCAGGTCAACCGCGCCGATGGCGTGCTGGACATCGCGGCGCACTACGTCATTCGCGCAGACGACGGCGCGCTGATCGAGGTGCAGAGCGACGGCATGCGCCACGCCAGCCAAGCCGTGATGGCGCGACTCGCGCGCGGTGAACTGGTGCCGGGCAGCGAGTATTTCTTTCGCACGCTGATGAAGTTCCAGACCGGCGCGCCGCAGTGGGCGCACCTGAACCGCGTGATGGCGATTGCCTGCGGGCAGCGCGAGCCTTCGCTCGTCGTGCTGGATGTGTATCGGCTGACGTGAGCCGGCGGGGTGTCGGCAGCGGCCGCGGCCCTCACCCCGGCCCTCTCCCGCAAGCGGGAGAGGGAGGAATTCAGACGGCGCTGACACGCTCGATTGGCGTCGAGTCCGGGTGTTGCCCCCTCTCCCGCTTGCGGGAGAGGGCTGGGGTGAGGGGCCAGCGCCTCAACTCCCCACCACACCCCCATCCACCCGCCGGACCACCACCGTCGCCGACCGCGGCCTCCCGCGCCCATCCGGCCACGACGAATACTTCGTCGGCGCCGCCGGGTCGCTGCGGTCCCTCGGCGGTTCGCCCGGATGCTGGATGTTCACGAACAGCGTGCGGTTGTCCGGCGTGAAGGTCGCGCCCGTCACCTCGGCGTTCACCGGCCCGGTGAGAAAGCGCCGCACCTCGCCCGTGCGCACGTCGGCGGCAAGCATCTGGTTGTTGCCGATGCGCTCGAACTCGCCGCGGTGCATGGACGTGGACCCCACGTCGGTCTGGATCCACAGCACGCCGCGGTGGTCGAAGGCGAGGCCGTCGGGGCAGCCGAACGCGTTGCCGCGCACATTGCCGCGCGCTTCTGCGCGTTCGTTGGCCGGGTCGCCGGCGAGCACGAAGTGCGTCCAGTGCATGGACGTGGCATCGAAGTCGTCCGCCTCGCGCCACTTGATGATCTGCCCCATCACGTTGCGCTCGCGCGGATTCGCCGCGTCCACGTCCGGGCGGCCCTCGGTACCGCGCGCGCTGTTGTTGGTCAGCGTGCAATACACCTCGCCGCGCACAGCGTCGATCGCCAGCCATTCCGGTCGGTCCATCTTGGTGGCGCCCAGCCGGTCGCTCGCCTGCCGCAGCTTGATGAGCACCTCGCCCTGGTCGGCGAAACCATTCGTGGCCGTGAGCGGGCCCTGCCCGTGCACCAGCGGCAGCCAGCGGCCCGTGCCGTCGGCATCGAAGCGCGCGACGTACAGCGTGCCGTGGTCAAGCAGTTCGCGGTTCGCCTGAGCCTTTGTCAACCCGGCGCCGCCCGGTGCGATGCGGTCGCGGCTGACGAACTTGTAGATGTACTCGAAGCGTGCGTCCTCGCCCGAGTACACGACGGCGCGACCGTCTTTCGTGACCGCCACCCAGGCGCCCTCGTGCGCCGCGCGGCCGAGCGCCGTGCGCTTGATCGGCGTCGATGCCGGGTCCATCGGGTCGATCTCCACCACCCAACCGAAGCGATGGAACTCGTTGGGATGCCACCCTGCGTCGAAGCGTTCGTCGTGCGGCCCCCAGCGGTGCCAGCCGGTCGTGCGCAGGCCGTAGCGGCGCTGGTCGTCGTCGGGCTGGTTCGGCCCATCGAAGTAGTAGGCCCAGTTCTCCTCGCCCGAGAGATAGGTGCCCCACGGCGTCATGCCGCTCGCGCAGTTGTTGAGCGTGCCCAGCACCGTGCGGCCCGCCGGATCAGCCGCGGTGCGCATCAGCGCATGGCCGGCCGCGGGGCCGCCGACCGCAAACGGCGTGAAGGCGGTGAAGCGCCGTGCGTAGCGCGAGGGCCGCACCATCTCCCACCGCCCGCCCATCATGCGGACTTCAATCACCGACACGCCATGCGCCGCCTGCGCCTTGCGCATCTTCTCGGCGTTCCAGGTATCGAGACCGTCGGCGTGCAGCAGCCCGTCGTCGGTGTACTCGTGGTTCATCACCAGCAAGCCGTGGCGGTTGCGCGCCTCACCGGTGCCGAGCGGAAAGAAGTGCAGCCCGTCGTGGTGCATGCCGAGCTGCACGGCCTGATCGGCGGCGGTGTTGCTCGCATCGTCGCGCCAGGCCGGCATGTGGCCGGTAATGCCCACCGGTTCGCCCCACGGTGCGATGACGCGAGCAACATAGCCCGGGGGCACCGTCACCGTGTCCGCACGCGACGCCGGCACGGAAGCGAAGCCGAGCACCGACTGCGCATCGTCCGGCATCGGCGCGCAGCCGGCGAACAGCAGCGCCGATGCGGCACCCGCCTTCAGCACCACACGCCGCGCCGGATCGGACACCTCGTGGATGCTCCGGTTCGCCGAACCGTTGCTGTCCTCCATAGCCGCGAAGTCTTTCGGCATCAGCGCGCGCTCACAGCTTCTCGCTCTCGCCCGCGCGCGGCTGCCACTTCATCAACCGCTTCTCGGCCACGCCCACCAGCCCGTCGAGCACCAGCGCGAACACGGTGAGCACCAGGATGCCGGCCATCACGGTGTTGATGTCGAACGAGCCCTCGGCCTGCAGGATGAGATAGCCGACGCCCCGCGCCGAGCCGAGGTACTCACCCACCACTGCGCCGACGAAGGCCAGGCCCACGCTGGTGTGCAGCGAGCTGAACACCCAGCTGGTCGCACTCGGCAGGTAGACATGGCGCAGCAGTTGCCGCGAACTCGCGCCCAGCATGCGCGCGTTGGCCAGCACCACCGGGCTCACCTCCTTCACGCCCTGGTAAACATTGAAGAAGACGATGAAGAACACCAGCGTCACGCCGAGTGCCACCTTGCTCGCCACACCCAGGCCGAACCACACCGCGAAGATCGGCGCGAGGATGACGCGCGGCATCGCGTTCATCGCCTTGATGTACGGATCGAAGATGGCTGCCGCCAGCGGGCTAAGCGCCAGCCACAGCCCGCAGGCGAGACCCATCACCGTGCCGATGCCGAAGGCCAGCACCGTCTCCAGCAGCGTGATCCATAGGTGCAGGTAGATGTCGCCGGTGCTGACGAACCAGACCCAGATACGCTCCACGACCTTCAGCGGCTCGCCGAAGAAGAACGCCGCCTGCCGGTCGTTGTCGAACAGGAAGGGCGGGATGAGCCCAGGCGCCGTGAGCGCGTGCCACAGGGCAAACACGATGACGAGCAGCCCGAGCTGCCAGGCGCGCAGGTTGCGCGGATTGGGTTTGATCAGACTCCACATGGTCGATGCCCACCTATGCAGCCAACTGCTGCCGGTAACCCTTCAACACCTCTTCGCGCAGCACGTCCCAGATGGCCTGGTGCAGCTCGATGAAGCGCGGCGCGGTGCGCACCTCGGCCACGTCGCGCGGGCGTTCGAGGTCGATGCGGAATTCGCCGATGGGGTGGGACGCGGGGCCGGCGGAGAGCACCACCACGCGGTCGCTCATGGCAATCGCTTCGTCCAGATCGTGGGTGATGAACAGCACCGCCTTCTTCTTCGCGGCCCAAAGGTCGAGCACCTCGTTCTCCATCAACTGCCGCGTCTGCACGTCGAGCGCGGAGAAGGGTTCGTCCATCAGGATGATGTCGGGGTCCAGTGCCAAGGTCTGCGCGAGCGACGTGCGCTTGCGCATGCCGCCGGAGAGCTGGTGCGGGTAGCGGTCGCCGAAGCCGCCGAGGCCCACGCGCTTGAGCCACTCCTCGGCCTGTGCGCGCGCATCCGCCACGCCGCGGAATTCGAGCCCGGCCATGACGTTGCTGATGGCCGTGCGCCAGGGCATCAGGCTCTCGGTCTGGAACATGTAGCCGGCGCGGCGGTTGATGCCCACCAGCGGCTCGCCGAAGACCGACACGCTGCCTTCGCTGGGCGCCAGCAGCCCGGCCGCCATGTTCAGCAGCGTGCTCTTGCCGCAGCCGGTGGGGCCGACGACGGAGACGAACTCGCCCGGCGCCACGTCCAGCGACACGCCGCGCACGGCGGTGTAGCGCTGGCCGGGCTTGTCGGCGCTGACGAAGGTGCAGGTGGCTTGCTGCAGCGAGAGGGCAGCTGCAGTCATGTGGACCCCTCGCCCGCGGAGTACCGCAGTCGGCCTTGCAGGCCGCGCTGAGCCCGTCGGCTCAGCCCTTCGCCAGGCGTGAACAGTCCACTGGACTGTTCACGTCCGGGCTCAGCCCCCGAGGGGATGCGGGCCGGCTTGGGAGCGGCCCAGCGCTCGGCCCGCCTCATGCCTTCGGGTACTTGGCGTTGGCCTTCTTCACGAACTCGTTCGTGTAGACAGCACCAAGGTCGAACTTCACCGATTTCAGGTTCGCATCGATGCTCTGCAACGCACGCGCCGCGGTGGCCGCGCCGGCCTCGGGGAACATGCCGTCGGGCGAGAGTGCCGGCTGGCTGGCGAGAAAGGCTTCGATGTAGACCGCGCGGTCACCGAGCAGAAAGCTCTCGGGCACGGCTTTGACGATGTCGCTCGGGCCGGCCGCCTGGATCCACTTGTCGGCGCGCACGATGGCGTTGGCCAGCGCCTGCGCGGTGGCGGGGTTCTTGTCGATGAAGGCCTGCGGTGCGTACAAGCAGCCGGCCGGCATCGGCCCGCCGAACACCTTGTCGGCCTCCGCCACCTTGCGCGTGTCCGACACGATCTTCAGGTCGCCCGAGCGCTGCAGCAGCGTGATCACCGGGTCGAGGTTGCTGATGGCGTCGATCTGGCCCGAGCGCATGGCCGCCACGGCGCCCTGCGTGGCGCCCACGCCGATGATGGACACCTCGCTGGGCTTGATGCCGGCCTTGGCGAGCACGAAGTTGACCATCACGTTGGTGGACGAGCCCGGCGCGGTGACGCCGATCTTCTTGCCCTTGAGATCAGCCACGGTCTTGAAGTTGGGCATCGTCTTCGGGTTGATGCCCAGCACGATCTGCGGCGCGCGGCCCTGCAGCACGAAGGCGCGCATGGGCTGGCCCTTGGCCTGCATGTTCAGCGTGTGCTCGAAGGCACCGCTCACCACGTCGGCACTGCCGCCCACCACCGCCTGCAGCGCACGCGAGCCGCCGGCGAAATCGACGATGGAGACATCGAGCCCCTCGTCCTTGAAGTAGCCCAGCGTTTCCGCCACGGTGAGCGGCAGGTAGTACAGCAGGTTCTTGCCGCCGACCGCGATGGTGAGCTTGGGTTTCTCGATCGCCTGCGCCAGCGCCAGCGACGGCCAGGCGAGGGTTGCGGTGACGGCCCCAACGGCCTGAACGAACGTGCGGCGTTTCATGGTTTTGTCTCCTGTGGTGCGGCAAAAGCGCGCGCATTGCGGGCGGTCAATGTAGCAGCGGGCCAGCCCGTTTGCAGGGGGTCGACCCGTAGAATCTTCGACGATGAAACCCCTCTTGCGCGCGCTCGCGCCGGCCTCGGCACTGGCTCTGTCGCTCGCTCTGTCGATGTTGTTGTCGATGGCTTCGGGCGCGGCCCACGCGCAGGTGCCGCCGCCGCTGGCGCCGGCGCCAGCCGCATCAGCCGCATCAGCCGCCGCATCGGCCACTGCACCAGCAGCGCCACCCGCCGCAACCGTGTCGCTCTCCGCACGCAAGGTCTACGAGCAGGCGCGCTCGCAGCTCGTGCAGATCCGCACCGTGCTCAAGGGCCGCGCGAGCCAGACCTCGGTGGGCTCGGGCTTCTTCGTCACCGAGCAAGGCCACATCATCACCAACTTCCACGTGGTGAGCGAGGTGGCGCTGGAGCCCGAGACGCACGACCTGGTGTACGTCACCGCCGACGGGCGCGAGGCACGGCTGCAGATCCTGATGCTCGACGTGCTGCACGACCTGGCGCTGCTGAAGGCCCTGCCGGCCGATGCGACGCAGCCGGCACGAAGCTTCGACGCCCTGCCCTTTCGCCCCGCGGGCCAGCAACTGGCGCAGGGCGAACGCATGTATTCGCTCGGCAACCCGCTGGACGTGGGCTTTGCGGTGATCGAGGGCAACTACAACGGGCTGGTGGAGCGCAGCTTCTATCCGCAGATCTTCTTTTCAGGCTCGCTCAGCGGCGGCATGAGCGGCGGCCCCGCGCTCGACCAGGCCGGCCGCGTGATCGGCATCAACGTGGCACGCCGCGTCGACGGCGAACAGGTGAGCTTTCTGGTGCCTGCACGCTTCGCCGAGGCGCTGCTGGAGCGCGGGCGCAACGCGCCGCCGATCACCGGGCCGAGCTACGCCGAGATGACGCGCCAGCTGATGGCGCACCAGAACCTGCTGACCGAACGCTTCATCGCCCAGGGCTGGAAGCGCGCCACGCATCCGCACTACCTGGTGCCGGTGCCGCCCGACCGCTTCATGCGCTGCTGGGGATCGAACCATGTGTCGACCACCGGTGGGCTCGATTTCGAGCGCTCCGACTGCGTGATGGAGACGCGCATCTTCGTCGGCAAGTTCACCACCGGCGCCATCGGCGTGCGCCACGAGAGCTACGACGGCAGCAAGCTCGGCACGCTGCGCTTCGCCTCGCGCCATGCGCAGAGCTTTCGCAACGAGGGCTTCGTGCGCCTGCCCGGCGAGCACATGACCAAGCCGCAGTGCCGCGAGGACTACGTACAGAGCAACGGCCTGCCGCTGCGCGCCGTGGTGTGCATGCGGGCCTACCGCAAGCTGCCGCAGCTCTACGACGTGTCGGTGCTGGTCGCCACGCTCGACCAGAACCAGCAGGGCGTGCAGGGCCGCTTCGACGCGCAGGGCGTGGACTTCGCCAACGCGATGAAGCTGGCGCAGCACTACCTCGATGCCTACGGAGTCGTGAAATGAACCGGCTCGCGCTTCTTGAGGTGCTGGATCGCGACGGCCACGTACGCCAGGCCGTGCCGGTGACAAGCTGGCCCGCCGACGTGGGCCGCGCGCTCGACAACACGCTGGTGCTCGACGATCCGCACGTCGCCGCGCAGCACCTGCGCGTCGACGCCGATGCTGACGGCGTGTTCGTGCAGGTGGGCAACACGGTCAACGGCCTGCGCGCGCAGGGCCGGCGCTTCGCCGCCGGGCAGCGGCTGCGCGTGGGCCCGCAGCCGCTGCGCATGGACATCGGCGACACGCACCTGCGGCTGCGCCTGGCCGCGCATCTGGTCGCCGCCGAACAGCCGCTGCGCGCCTCGGCCGATCTCGTGCGCAGCGTCTGGCCCACCACGCTGGCGGCGTTGCTCGTCATCGCGGCGCTGCTGTTCACCACCTGGCTCGAGACCGACCCGGACGAACTCACGCGCACGCTCACCTCCACGCTCATCAGCATGGGCGTGGCCGCGCTCGGCTGGTGCGGGCTGTGGGCGCTGATCTCGAAGGTGTTCACGCGGCGCAGCCATTTCTGGTGGCATGTGCGCGTGCTCGCCATCGGTGCGCTGGCGATCGTTGCGGCCACGGTCGGCGCCGACCTGCTCGCGTTCTCGCTGTCGTGGCCCTGGGCGAGCGACTTCGCCTTCGTGCTCACGGGCGCCATCGGCGCGGCGATGCTGTACTTCCACCTGCAGGGGCTCGAGCCGCGCCGCCGCGGGCCGATGGTGACGGTTGCGGCCTGTGCCTTTCTCGGCGCCACGGCGCTCACGTTGTGGTCCAACCTGCAGACGCGCGACCAGTGGGGCAGCGACCTCTACCTCACGCATCTGTTCCCGCCCTCGCTGCGGCTGGCGCGCGCCGTCGACACCGCGACCTTCGTGCAGCGCCTCGCGCCGCTGCAGGCCACGCTGGACGAGAAGGCGAAGAAGCGCGATGCGGGCGACGACGATACCGAAGGAGCCGCGGATGAAGAGTGAAGGCACCGCGCTCATCACCGGCGGCGGGCGCGGCATCGGCGCGGCCACCGCGCTGCGCTGCGCCGAACTCGGCTACGCCGTGGCGGTGAACTACGCACGCGATGCCGCATCTGCCGAGCAGGTGGCCGAACGCATCCGCGCGAACGGCGGGCGCTCGCTCGCCATCCAGGCCGACGTGGCCGACGAAGCCCAGGTGCTGGCGATGTACGCGAGCATCGATGCTGAGCTTCCGCCGCTGCGCGCGCTCGTCAACAACGCCGGCGTGGTCGATGTGACCCAGCGTGTCGACGAGATGACCGCCGCGCGGCTGCAGCGCATGTTCTCGATCAACGTGATCGGCAGCTTCGTGTGTGCACGCGAGGCGGTGCGGCGCATGTCCACCGCACGCGGCGGCGCCGGTGGCGCCATCGTCAACGTGTCGTCGGTGGCAGCGCGCATCGCGTCGGCCGGGCAGTACGTCGACTACGCGGCGAGCAAGGCGGCCATCGACCTCTTCACCATCGGCCTGGCGCGCGAAGTGGCGACCGAAGGCATTCGCGTCAACGCCGTGCGGCCGGGCATCATCGACACGGAGATCCATGCGTCGGGCGGCCTGCCCGATCGTGCGCGCGAACTCGCGCACCAGATTCCGATGCAGCGCGCCGGCACGGCCGACGAGATTGCGCAAACCATTGTCTGGCTGCTCGGCGAGACCTCCAGCTACACCACCGGCGCACTGGTTGACGTGACCGGCGGGCGTTGACCAGACCCACGAATACCATGACCCGCAGTTTCGCCCTCGACCGCCCGCAGACCTTCGGCGAGGAACTCGCCAACGCCTTGAGCCACGGGCTCGGGTTCCTGCTGGCCGCGGCTTCGCTGCCGATCCTCGTGTTCTTCGCCGTGCAGCGCGGCAGCACCCTGGACGTGGTGGCGGCCAGCGTGTTCGCCGGCACGGCGATGCTGCTGTACTTCGTGTCCATGCTCTACCACGCGCTGCCGTTCGGCCGCGCCAAGCGTGTGTTCAACCGGCTCGATCACGCCGCGATCTACGTCTTCATCGCCGGCAGCTACACGCCGTTCACGCTCGGCGTGCTGCGCGGTGGCTGGGGCTGGGCGCTGTTCGGTGTCGTCTGGGGCATTGCCGCGGTGGGCGTGGCGGCCAAGCTGTTCAACCGGCTGCAGCACCCGGGGTGGTCGACCGGGCTGTATGTCGGAATGGGCTGGGTGGCGCTCGTCGCCATCGTGCCGCTGATCGAGCGCATGCCGGCGGGCGGGCTCGCCTGGCTGGTCGGCGGGGGCCTCGCCTACACGGCGGGTGCCGTGGTCTTCATGTTCGATTCACGCCTGCGCTTCGGCCACTTCGTGTGGCATCTATTCGTGCTGGGCGGCAGCACCTGCCACTTCTTCGCCGCGCTCTGGTACGCCCATTGAAGCTGGCGGCGCAGGCTCAGCGCCGCTCCACGATCAAGGGCACCAGCCGCAGTTCGTCGCGCACCCGGTCGGCCGCAGCCTGCGCCTCGTCGCGGCTCGCATACGGGCCGGCCTGCAACCTGAAGATCGCGGCGTCGTCGAAGATGCCGAGCCGCGGCGCCAGCCAGCCGTGGTCGGCTGCGACGCTGCGCTGAAAGCGCTCGGCACCGTCACGCTGACGATAGGCACCGAGTTGCACCCAGAAGCCGGCCGCGGCGTCTGCGGATGCCGGTGCGGCTTGATCCGCCGGGCGGACGGCCGCGACCTGATGGACCGCCTCCGCGGGCACTTCGATCGCCGCGTTCGGCGCCATCTCCAACGGCGCGGCGCGTGCCTCCATCACCGCCGGCGGTGCATCGTCCGATCCGCCGCGCCGCCACGCGCCGCTCGCGATCTCATCGTGGGTGATGCGCGTCACCTCCACGCGGCCGATGTGGTTCAGCAGGCCGAGCTTCGAGGCCGCCGCGTAGCTCAGGTCGATGATGCGGCCGGGATGGAACGGCCCGCGGTCGTTCACCCGCACGATCACCTCGCGCCCGTTGGCGAGGTTGCGCACGCGCGCATAGCTCGGCAGCGGCATGGTGGGGTGCGCCGCCGTCATCGCGTACATGTCGTAGGTCTCGCCGTTGGCCGTCTGCCGGCCATGGAACTTCTTGCCGTACCACGACGCGAGGCCGCGCTGCTTCATCGGCTCGTCGCCCGCCACCGGCGTGTAGCTGCGCCCGAGCACGCGATAGGGTTTGTTCGGCCCGCCGCTGCGGATGTGCTCGATCACCGGCTCGGCATCGGGCAGGCTGTCGACGCCCTGCGGCGGGTTGCTGTGAGCGCCGTCGCGCTCCCACGAAGGCGCCGCACCGGAGCGCGCCACCACGCCGTCTTGCGACCTCGGCGTGCCGGCACAGCCGACAAGCGTCGCCACGCCGAGCAGCGCCGCCATGCGCAACCAAGGACTCCATCGTTCAGACCCATGCACGCCGGGAACTCCTTTCTTGCCGCGAATCGGCCGCAGGCTAACACCGCAAGCCGCCCCGCTCGCCTGCAGCAATACCGCCGCGCCGATGATCGTGAATCGTGCGCGGCATCGAGCGCGGCGCGGCCAAGGTGGATGCCGCCGACGCTACTTGCCCGATGCCGCGCGGTCGATCTGTTCGGCCAACTTGTCCGGCCGCGTCGCCTGCTCCAGCACCGAAAGCGTCGGGTCGTCGATCGGCACGCCGACCTTCTCGCAGATGCGTTCGAGCAGGCGCAGCATCTTGGTGTTCTCCTGTTCGGTCAGCAGGTTGATCTGGAGATCGAGCGCGTTCTGCCGCTCGGCGAGGCGCGACTCTTCGTTCTGGCTGATCAGGATGAAGGTGGCGAGAAAGATCGCCTCGAGCGACACCACCAGCGTCAGCAGCGTGAACGGAAACGGATCGAAGTGCGCCTGCCCCGGCCAGGTGTTGAAGCCGATCCACAGCGCGAAGAAGACCGCGTGCGCTGCCGCGAAGCGCACCGTGCCGCAACACGCGGCAATGCCTTGCGCGATCTGCGCCGTGCGCGTCTGGTTGGCGCGCGCCGCGGCTTCGAGGTGAACGATGGCGCGCACGTTGCGCTCGGTGAGATCCGCCACCGAGCGCATGGAGCGGTAGTCGCCGCCGTGCCCGCGCTTGTGCGTTGGCTTGTTCGATGCGTGGTGCGGCGCCGCCGCGTGGCGAGCGTCCGATGATGAAGACGCCATCGGATTCATCGGAGTTGCGATGCGTCGAGCGTAGGAGACACGCCCGGCGGCCGCGCGTCGGCGCGCGCCGCGTCTTCGCGTAGGAAGAACGCCACCACCGGATGAATCGCGCCCGAGCGATCAACTGCTTTGTGCGCAAACAAGAATCGCATGCCGTGCATAGCGGACGAAAGCCCGGTATTCGACGCGCACTTCCACTCTTCATTGCCGGCCCGCGCTTCTAGGATGAATCGCAAGTGATGCCGTTGGGCGCCGGGGGGCGGCGGCATCAAAGGAACCGGTTCAGTTTTCCCCGCACCACTGCAGCGCCATGGCCGCTGCGCAACAGGGGAAGAGATGAATCGCAGCTACCGCCTCGTATGGAGCCGCGCCCATGGTTCATGGGTAGCCGCTTCCGAAAACACACGCTCGCGCAGCGGCAAGTCCGGGCGCACGGCGCGGCCCGCGCGCAGGGCCTGGTTGCTGGCACTGCCGCTCGGCATGCCGCTCTTCGCCGGCGCCGCACCGCCCGTTGGCAGCACCACGGGCCCGACCGGCGGGCACGTCACCGTCGGCGTCGGCAGCATCACGCAGGGCCAGCACACCACCACGATCCGCCAAGGCAGCCAGAACCTGTCGCTGGGCTGGCAGACCTTCAACGTCGGCGCGAACGACACGGTCAACTTCGTGCAGCCGAATGCGCAGGCGATTGCCGTCAACCGCATTGCCGACACCCGCGGCAGCGTGATCCTCGGTCGCCTCAACGCCAACGGCCAGGTCTTTCTCATCAACCCGAACGGCGTGCTGTTCGGCCGCGGTGCGCAGGTGAATGTGGGCGGGCTCGTGGCCTCCACACTGAACGTTGCCGACAGCGAACTCGGCAGCGGCACGTTCCACTTCAGCGCGGACAGCACAGGCACGGGCACGGGCCGCGTCGTCAACCAGGGCACGATCACCGCCGCGCCGGGCGGCTATGTGGCGCTGCTGGGCCACGCCGCATCGAACCAGGGCACGATCTCGGCGCCCGCCGGCACGGCGGCACTGGCCGGCGGCGAGGCCGTCACCCTGCGCTTCGACGGCAACCATCTGCTCGACATGCAGGTGGACCGCAGCACGCTCGATACCTTGGCCGAGAACCGGCAATTGATCGTCGCCGACGGCGGCCAGGTGCTGATGAGCGCCGGCGCCCGCGACAGCCTGCTGGCCAGCGTGGTCAACAACAGCGGCGTGATCCAGGCGCGCACGGTCAAACACCGGGACGGCAAGATCGTGCTGCTCGGCGGCATGGCCGCAGGCAGGACGAAGGTGGCCGGCACGCTGGACGCCTCGGCGCCGAGCGGCGGCGACGGCGGCTTCATCGAGACCTCGGCCGCGCAGGTGCAGGTGGCCGACGGCGCGAAGATCACCACCCGAGCCAGCGACGGCCAGACCGGCACCTGGCTGATCGACCCGACCGACTTCACCATTGCCGCCGGCAGCGGTGCCTCGACGAGCTCGAGCATTGGCGCCGACACGCTCTCCAGCAATCTGGGCAGCAATAACGTCAGGATCGAAACCGTTGCCAGCGGCTCGGAAAACGGCGACATCCACGTCAACAGCGCCGTCAGCTGGAGCGCAAACGAGCTGACGCTGAGCGCGCACGGCGACATCAACATCAATGCCAGCCTGAACGGCTCCGGCACGGCCAAGCTCGCGCTGGAATACGGGCAGAGTGCGGTAGCCGCCGCCAATATTGCCGATTACCACGTCAATGCCACAGTCAGCCTCGCTGCCGGCTACAACTTCAGTACCAAATTGGGTAGTGATGGCACCGTAGTGCAGTACCAAGTCATCACTGACCTGGGAGCGATGGGATCCGTTACCGGCACCGATCTGCAAGGCATCAACGGCAATTTGGCCGGCAACTATGTGCTGGGCGAGAATATCGACGCCAGTACGACCAGCGGCTGGAATAACGGGGCGGGCTTTGCGCCAATCATGGCGTCTGTAGCCAATCCCAATCCAAATCCCATGTGTCCACCAATATGTGGCCCGCTGCCGCCCCTAGTAACTCCTTTTACCGGCACGTTTGATGGTTTGGGCAATACCATCAACAACCTTACTATCAACCTGCCCGCAAACGATTATGTCGGTCTGTTCGGGCAGGCGAGCGGCGCCGAGATTCGCAATGTCGGTCTGCTTGGCGGCAGTATTAAGGGTCGAAGCTACGTGGGCGGTTTGGTGGGGCGTGACAACGACGGCATCATCGCCCGAGCTTATGCCACCGGCATGGTCACCGGAAGTCAGGCCATCGGTGGCCTGGTGGGGAGTAGCAGGGGCAGCACGATCACCGAATCCTATGCCACCGGCGAGGTCATCGGCAGCGCCGGTTATGTCGGAGGGCTGGTCGGAGAGCTCGGCACTAGCGGCTCGACGATTACTGATGCCTACGCTACCGGTTCGGTCCGCGGTACATACAACGTCGGCGGTTTGGTCGGATTCAGCGCCGGTTCGATTAATGGGGCATATGCCGCCGGCGCGGTCACCGGCAACAGCGTCGATGTCGGCGGCCTAGTCGGAAGAAACATCAGTGGGGGCGTGATCACCAACGGCTACTGGGACAGCTACAGCACCGGTATGGCCGGTGTTGGAGTGAACTCCGGTACCGGCAGCATCACCGCCATCACCAGCGACCCATCCCAATCCGGCGCCGCCAACTACGCCTTCAAGCCAAGCGCCTACGCCGGCTTCGACTTCACGCCGGGCACCGGTGCGTGGTTCATGGTCAACGGCGGCACCCGGCCGTTCCTGCAATCCGAATACAGCACCACCATCGGCAACACGCATCAGTTGCAGCTGATGGCGATGAACCTGGCGGCCAGCTACACCCTTACCGGCAACCTCGACGCCAGCGCCACCGCCCGCGCGGTCAACAGCGGAGCGGCCGCTGATGCCTCGGGAATGTGGAGCAACGCCGGGTTCAAACCGATCGGCGACAGCTTCCCCAACTGGTTCAGCGGCAGTTTCGACGGCCTCGGCCACACGATCTCAGGCTTGACCATCAACCGCCCGAGCACTGATTACGTCGGTCTGTTCGGCGCCACGCTCAGCAGCTCGATCAGCCATGTCGGCTTGCTCGGCGGCAGCGTGGTCGGTCGCACCCAGGTGGGTAGCTTGGTCGGGCGCAACAACGGACAGGTCGATCACGCCTATGCCACCGGCACGGTCAACGGCACCACCTTCGTCGGCGGCCTGGTCGGATTCAGCGCCGGCAGCATCGCCAACGCATATGCCACCGGCGCAGTCACCGGCATCAGCGATGTCGGCGGACTGGTGGGGCGCAGCGAGAACGGCACGATCAGCCAGGCCTATGCCATGGGCGCAGTCAGTGGCCAAGACAACGTCGGTGGTTTGATCGGCACCAATTGGTACAGCACGATCAGCCAGGCGTACGCGACCGGTCAAATCGTCGGCACTGGCGCAAACGCTGGTGGTCTGGTTGGCTGGAACAACTCAGGCACAACCACCAACAGCTACTGGGCCACGGACACCACGGCCCAAGCGACCAGCGACGGCGGCACCGGCATGTCCGCTGCGGGCCTGGTCGCCGCGCTGCCGGCCGGCTTCGACGCGGCCGTCTGGGGCAACCAGAACAACCAGACCACGCCCTATCTGCTGGGCAACATCGGCCCGGTGTTCGTCGCCGGCGGCGGCAGCACGCTGTACACGCCGGTGTTCGCGCTGAGCCAGTTGCAGGCGATCGACAGCGGCGTCAGCAGCTTGGCGGGCAGCTACGCGCTGTTCGCCGACATCGATGCCGCCGCCACCAGCGGCTGGAACGGCGGCGCCGGGTTTAATCCGATCGGCGACTACATCACGAGTTTCACCGGCATCTTCGACGGCCTCGGCCACACCATCAGCGGCTTGACCATCAACCGGCCAACGACCTTTGATATCGGTCTGTTCGGTTTCATTGCCAGTGGCAGCGAAATTCGCAATATTGGCCTTAACGGCGCCAGTGTGACGGGTCAGGAAACGGTCGGCGGCTTGGTCGGATACAACCGCTCCAGTACGGTCCGCAACGCCTATGCCACCGGCACGGTCAACGGCAACCGCACCGTCGGCGGTCTGGTCGGATACGCATATCAGGGCACGATTGACAACGCCTATGCGACCGGCACGGTCAGCGGCACGGCCGACAGCATCGGCGGCCTGGTTGGGGGCTCCTACCAGGGCACGATCAGCCATGCGTATGCGACCGGCACGGTCAGCGGCACGAGCAGAGTGGGCGGCCTGGTCGGCGACAACAACAGCGCGGTCAGCCAGTCGTATGCCACTGGAGCGGTCAGCGGTAGTGCCACCTATGTCGGCGGGCTGATCGGGGCCAACAACGCTCCTGCTTCCATCACCACCAGCTACTGGGACACGCAAACCACCGGCCAGAACCACAGCGCCGGCAGTGCCGACAGCTTTGGCCTGAGCTCCGCGGACATGCTGAAGGCCAGCAGCTTTGCCGGCTGGGGCCTCGCCACGACCGGTGGCAGCAACGCCATCTGGCGCATCTACGAAGGCCAGACCAGCCCGCTGCTGCGCCGCTTCATGACCACGCTGACGGTGACCGCGAACGACGTCGCCACCACCTACAACGGCGGGGCGTGGACCGGCAGCGCCGGCTACACCACCGGCGCATTGACACCGACGGCGTGGCTGCCATCCGCCACGGTCGATTCGAGCCTGATCCTGGGCAGCGTGGGCACCGGCACACCGGCGATCAACGCGGGCAGCTATGCCATCGACGGCGGGCTGTCGTCGGGCCAGCTCGGCTACGACATCGCGTTTACCGGCGGCACGCTCACCATCGCCAAGGCGGCGCTGGAGCTTTCCACCAGTGCCGTCGCGAAGACCTACGACGGCACGCTGCTCGCCGCCGGCACGGCCGTGGTCAGGAACGGCACGCTGTTCGCCGCCGACACGCTCGGCGGCGGCAGCTTCGCGTTCACGGACAAGAACGTCGGCATCGGCAAGACGGTCACCGTGTCGGGCGTGACGGTGAGCGACGGCAACGGCGGCGGCAACTACGAGGTCACCTACGTGGACAACACGGCGAGCACCATCAGCGCCAAGGCGATCACGGTCAGCGCGACCGGCGTGAACAAGGTGTATGACGGCAGCGTCGCGGCATCCGCCGCACTGGCCGGCACCGGCCTCGTGACGGGCGACGTGGTCAGCTTCGGCGGCACCGCCACCTTCGACGACAAGAACGCCGGCACCGGCAAGACCGTCACGGTCAATGGCATCACCGCCAGCGGCGCGGATGCGGGCAACTACACGTTCAACACCACGTCCGGCACCACCGCGGATATCGCGGCCAAGGTGATTGCGGTCAACGCGGCCGGTGTCGACAAGGTGTACGACGGCGGCACCGCGGCGCAAGCGGCGTTGGTAGGCAACGGCGCGATTGACGGCGACACGGTGGCCTTCGACGGCATCGCAAACTTCGACGATCGGAACGTGGGCACCGGCAAGACGCTCACGGTGAGCGGCATCACAGCCAGCGGCGCCGACGCGGGCAACTACAGCTTCGCTGCCACGGCGAGCGCCACCGCGGACATCACGCCGGCCACGCTGACCTACCACGCCGCGCCGGCCTCGATCGAAGCCGGCCAGAACCTTGCGGGCCTGGCCGGCACGGTCGCCGGCCTGGTCGGTGGCGAGACCTTGGCCGCCGCAACCACCGGCACGCTGACCTGGACCACGCTGGCGACGGCCGCCAGCGCCCCTGGCCACTATGTGATCGCCGGCGGCGGGCTGAGTGCGGGCAACTATGTCTTCGCGCAGGCGCCCGGCAACGCAGGTGCACTGACCGTGCTTGCCGGCGAACCTGTCGTGCCTGACCTGCCCACCTTGGCTGAAGTACCCGTCATTGCCGCGCTGCAGCGTGAGCTGATGCATGCGTCCGGCGAGTCAGATCCCTGGGCGGAGAAAGTGAAAGTGCCGATGCGTGTGATCGGCACAGGCATTCGCCTGCCCTGATGCGGGACCACCCCACAAGATTTGCCGAACGACTTCTCATGCCATCACTGACCGATCTTCGTTTGCGCCCGCTGGCGCTGGTTCTGGCGGCGCTGCCGCTCGTGGCGTTGTCGCCCAGCGCATCGGCGCAGACCACGCCTCCACCCAACAGCGGCCAGTTACTGCAGCAGGTGCCGCCGCCGGCCCCGCCGCCTTCATTGAATCGCACGCCGCTTCGGATCGAGCAGGCACCGCCCGCGCCGGCCACGGATGCCACGCCGTTCGCAGTGCGCCGCATCGAGCTGGAAGGCCACACCGCTTTCGACACGGCCACCCTGCACGCCTTGGTGGCCGATGGCGAAATGGGCCAGCGGACCCTGGCGCAACTGGATGCGCTGGCCCAGCGCCTCACCGACTGGTACCGCGCCCACGGCTACCCGCTGGCGCGTGCCGTGCTGCCGGCGCAGACGATCGTGGACGGCACCGTGCGCATCCGGGTTCTGGAAGCCCGCTACGACACGATCCGCCTGGACAACCGCAGCCGCGTCGACGACGACGTGCTGCGCGCCACGCTGGCGCCGCTGGAGCCCGGCCAAGTCATCACGCAGGCCGCACTCGACCGCAGCCTGCTGCTGCTGAGCGACCTGCCCGGCGTGCGCCCGCAGGCCACGCTGGCACCCGGCGCGGCAGTGGGTACTTCGACGCTGTCGGTGCAGGCCGAGCCCGCCCCGATGCTGGCCGGCCATTTGAGCGCCGACAACGCGGGCAACCGCTACACCGGCCGCGTGCGCCTGGGCGCCCACCTCGACATCAACAACCCCTTGCACCGCGGCGACCGGCTCAGCGTGGGCGTGCTCAGTTCCGGCCACGGTCTCGACCACGGCCGCCTCGCCTATCAGACGGTGCTCAACGGCCAGGGCACGCAACTGGGCGCCGCCTATTCGGCGCTGCGCTACCGCCTCGGCGGGCCGCTCGAGGCGCTGGATGCGCACGGCACGGCGCACGTGGGCAGCGTGTGGTTGTCGCATCCCTTCGTGCGCCGCGCCGACCTGCGTGTGGATGGGCGCCTGCAGTACGACCACAAGCGCCTGCGCGACGCGCTGGACAGCGCCAGTCTGCACACCGACCGGCACACCGGCAGCTGGACGGCGGGCCTTGCCGGCGAGCGCCGCGATGCCTGGGCCGGCGGCGGCCTGACCTTCGCCGAGCTGAGCCTCACCCACGGAAGCCTGGGCTTCGACGACGCCGGCGCGCAGACGGCCGACGCGGCCACCGCCCGCACGCAGGGCAGCTACACGCGCTGGAATGCCGGCCTGTCGCGCCTGCAGAACCTGAGCCGCCGCGCGCGCCTTCATCTGAGCCTGCGTGGGCAGCAGAGCAACGACAACCTCGACTCCTCCGAACAGTTCGTTCTGGGCGGGCCGGGCAGCGTGCGCGGCTACGACGTGGGCGTGCTCGCCGGCGCCTCCGGCTGGCTCGCCACCGTGGAGCTGCGCCATGAACTGGCGCTGCCGATTCCCGGACTGAGCGAAGCGAGCCTCTTCCTCGATCACGGTGCGCTGTCGATCAATGCGCGGCCGTGGACCAACGCGCCCAACCACGCGCGGCTCAGCAGTGCGGGCGTGGGTGTGAACTGGATCGGCCCCGACCAATGGAGCGTGCGCCTGCAGGTGGCGGCGCCGGTGGGCAGCGAGCCCGAACAGATCGATGAGCCGGCCAGCGCGCGGGCGTGGTTGCAGGTGGCGCGCGGGTTTTGATGCTGCCAGCTTGCGTCGACAGGCTCGGCACACGAGGACTCTTGACCTCGGCATGAAAGCCGGCAGATCGTCGCGGCACCTCACGGTGGCGCGGTTGCGAATGGGGCATCCGAAGGTGGTGCGCCCGGCTGGGATCGAACCAGCAACCCCTGCCTTCGGAGGGCAGTACTCTATCCATTGAGCTACGGGCGCAGAGGCGCGGATTCTACCCGCCGCCCCCGGCGCACAACGGCCGTCAGCCGAGCGGCGGCGGCGCGTCGTCGCGGGCGTTTCGCCGGCGAAACAGGGCCGCACGCGCGAGCAGCATGGTGGTGATGGGTGCGGTGATGGCCAGCAGGATGATGATCACCCAGGCATGCAGCGCGAGCTGCCCGCGGTGCGCCGAGAAGTAGATGACGGACGCAAGCGTCACGCTCCACGAGCCGAGCGTGTAGGCGAGCGCCGGCGGGTGCATGCGCTGGAAGTAGTCGCGAAGCCGCACCAGGCCGATCGCCCCCGTGAGCGCGGAAATGCCGCTCACGATCAGCAGCACCGACACGACGGCCTCGACCCAGAACGGAACGATGTTGTTCATTCGATCACCTCGCCGCGCAACAGGAACTTCGCCATGGCTGCGGAGCTGACGAAGCCGAACAGGGCGATCAGCAGCGCCGCCTCGAAATACATGCTGCTCGCAAAGCGGATGCCCAGCACCAGCGTCGCGAGCATGGCGACGACGTAGAGGAAGTCGAGCGCGAGCACCCGGTCCTGGGCCGTCGGCCCGCGCAGCAGCCGCACGAGCGTGAGCCCCATGCCGAGCGCATAGCAGAACAGCGTGAAGACGATCGCGCCCAGCAGCAGCTGGCTCATTCAAAGATCTCCATCAGCGGCCGCTCGTAGCGCGCCTTGAAGTGCGCGACGAACTCGGCCTCGTCGGTCAGGTCCCACGCATGCAGCAGCACCGCGCTGCGGTCGAAGGCCAGCTCGGACCACACCGTGCCCGGCACGACGGTGGTGATGGTGGCGAGCGCCGCGAGCGCGCCCGGGTCACGCAGCTCGAGCGGGATGCGCACGAAGCGGCTGTTCGGATTGCGTCGGTCGAGCCGCAGCACGTCGGCCGCAACCTCGAGCGCCGACTTCACGACGTCGAAGCCGACGGTGAAGACCAGCCGCACCAGCACCAGCGGACGGCGGATGCGCACCTGCCGCGGGCGCAGCGAGGCGGTGATCAGCGGAATGACGAGGCCGATCGCCAGGCCGAGCAGCACGTGCCCCAGCGCCAGCGTCTCGTGCAGCACCAGCCACAGCGCCCACAGGGCCGCCGAGAGCAAGGGCGCGGGCAGCAGACGCCGGATCACCGCAGGCCTCCTTCGATCGGCAGCTTCTGCGCTGCGGGGGCGGGCACGGGGCGCGCGGACATGACCGTCGCGATGTACTGCGCGGGCTGGTGCAACGCGTCGGCCGCGGCGCGCGTGTAGTGCATCACCGGCTCGGCGCGCACAGTCAACGCCATGCAGGCGCCGACGAGCACGGCAACCGGCAGGCATTCGATGATGCGCAGGCGCGGCACCGGCCGGTCCTGCGGTGCCCAGAAGAAGCGGATGCCCGCCCGCGTGAGCGCCAGCATCGCCGCAAGACCCGAGACGATGAGCAGCGCGAACAGCACCCAGGCGCCCGGCGTCATCGGCGCAGCGGCCGACGGGCCGCCCAGGCCCATCGGATCGAGCAGCGCCGAGAGGATGCTCAGCTTGCCGATGAAACCCGACAGCGGCGGCAAGCCGGCGATCAGCAGCGTGCAGGCGATGAAGCTCAAGCCCAGGAACGCCATGGCCGCGGGGATCGCCTTGCCGATCAGCGCCTCCTGGTCGTCATCGAGGTTGGTGTCCGACGCGCGTCTGAGCAGCTCGGCGGCAAAGGGCGGCGAATCGCCTTCGTCGTCGGGCAGGCGCACCTCTTCTTCGATCTGGCGCGAGCGCTCGATCAGTTCATTGAGCAGGAACAGCGCGGCCAGCGCCAGGCTCGAACTGAGCAGGTAGTACATCGCACCGGCCGTGAGCGCCGCCTGCCCGAAGCCGATGGCCGCGAGCAGCGTGCCCGACGACACGATGATGGAAAAGCCCGCGAGCCGCCCGAGATGCTGCGACGCCAGCACGCCGATGGCGCCGAAAGCCAGCGTGGCCAGGCCGCCGACGACCAGCGCATCACCGCCGAAGAGTGCCGACGCGCCGGCGCCGCTGGAAAACAGCAGCGTCCACAAGCGCAGCACGGCGTACACGCCCACCTTGGTCATCAGCGCGAACAGCGCGGCCACCGGCGCGCTCGCCGCGGCATAGGCCGGCGCGAGCCAGAAGTTCAGCGGCCACATCGCCGCCTTCGCAAGAAACGCGATGGCGAGGATGGCGGCACCGGCGTGCATCAGTGCGCGGTCGTCGTCCTCGACCAGCGGAATCTTCTGCGCCAGATCGGCCATGTTCAGCGTGCCGGTGGCGCCGTAGAGCACCGCCACGCCGATCAGGAACAGCGACGAGGCCAGCAGGTTCACCGCGATGTAGTGCAGCCCCGCACTCACACGCGCGCGGCCCGATCCGTGCAGCAGCAAACCGTACGACGCAGCCAGCAGCACCTCGAAGAAGACGAAGAGGTTGAACAGGTCGGCGGTGAGGAAGGCACCGTTCAGACCCATGAGCTGGATCTGGAACAGCGGATGGAAGTGCACGCCGGCGCGGTCCCAGCGGGCCACGGCGAACAGCACCGAAGCGAGGCCGATAGCCGACGAGAGCAGCAGCATCATGGCCGACAGGCGGTCGACGGCGAGCACGATGCCGAAAGGCACCTCCCAGTTCGAGGGCAGGTACACGCCGACGGCGCCGGCCGCGTCGTGCGAATCGACCCACAGCAGCAGCGTCACCGACACGGCCAGGCCGATGGCGCACGACAGCACGTTGATGCCGGCCTTCCAGACGCGGCGTGGCTCGCCGAGCAGCAGCATCAACGCCGCCGTCACCAGCGGCAGCAGGATCGGCGCCACGATCAAGTTCGGCATGAACGACTGCAGCAGCCCGTTCACGATTCGGGCTCCGTGCCGTCCACGTGGTCGGTGCCGGTGAAGCCGCGCGAGGCGAGCAGCACCACGAGGAACAGCGCCGTCATCGCGAAGGAGATGACGATGGCGGTGAGCACCAGCGCCTGCGGCATCGGGTCGGTGTAGTGCAGCAGGTCCTGCGGCACGCCGGGCGCGATGATGGGTTCGCGGTCCATCGACAGGCTGCCCATGCTGAAGATGAACAGGTTCACCGCATACGACAGCAGCGACAGGCCCATGATGACCTGGAAGGTGCGCGGGCGCAGGATGAGCCACACGCCGGAGGCGCCGAGCACGCCGATGGCAAGCGCGATCACGGCTTCCATCAGACAGCCTCCTCGGGCGGCACCGGCTTGCGCCGCGCACGCACCGACTGGTGGGCGAGCGCCGTGAGGATCAGCAGCGTCGCACCGACGACGACGGTGAATACGCCGGCGTCGAAGAAGGTGGCGCTGGGCAGGTGCAACTCGCCGATCCAGGGCAGCTCGACGTGGGCGGTGTGCGTGGTGAGAAACGGATAGCCGAAGAACAGCGCGCCGAGCCCGGTGCCGACGGCGAGCAGCAGCCCGAAGGCCACCCAGCGGCGCGGGTTCAGGTCGATGTGCGCCTCGGCCCACTGCGTACCCGCCACCATGTACTGCACGGTCAGCGCGATCGCGACCACCAGCCCCGCGACGAAGCCGCCGCCCGGCTGGTTGTGCCCGCGCAGGAAGAGATAGAAGGCGATGACGAAGGCGAGCGGCAATACCAGCCGCGCGAGCACGGCGGGCACCATCATGTAGCCGAGTGCGGTGTCCACCGCCTTGCGCGGATTGACGAGGTCGGTGACGAGATCGGTGGGCAGGCCGCGCTGCTGAGTCGGCGGCTCGACGCTTTCGCTCTGCGGGCGAAAGCGCCGCAGCAGCGCGAACACCGTCAACCCGACGACGCCGAGCACGGTGATTTCACCCAGCGTGTCGAAGCTGCGGAAGTCGACCAGCATCACGTTCACGACGTTGGTGCCGCCGCCCTCGGGCAGCGCGCGGCTCAGGAAGAAGGGCGAGATGCTCTGCGGCGCCGGCCGCGTGAGCATGGCGTAGGACAGCACGGCAAGGCCGGTGCCGGTGACGGCGGCAAGAATGAAGTCGCGCACGCGCCGGATGCGGGCGCGTACCGTGGCCAGGTCGCGCGCATAGACCTCGATGCGCTTGGGCAGCCAGCGCAGCCCGAGCAGGAACAGCACGGTGGTCACCACCTCCACCGTGAGTTGCGTGAGCGCGAGGTCGGGCGCGGAGAACCACACGAAGCTGAGCGCCGTGGCAACGCCGGCCACCGCCATCATCGTGAGCGCGGCGAGCCGGTGGTACTTGGCCTGGGCCGCGGCACCGATGGCGCAGACCATGCCGATGAGCCAGAACATCACGAACTCGGGCGAGGCCGGCACACGTTCGCGGTCGCCCCAGCTCACGCCCGGGCCCCACAGCGGCGCGGCGCCGGCCAGCAGCGCGAGAACGATCAGCCAGAACAGCTGCGCCTGCAGGCGCCGGGTGCCGAACAGGCGCAGCCCCGCGCGCGCCGCGAGATCGAGCCGCGCGAAGCCGGCAACGAACAGGCGCTCGCCGTCGAAATGACGGATCACCGGCGCGCGCTCGAAGCGCCCTTGGCGCAGCGCCCGGCGCAGCAGCAGGTAGCCGAGCGCGCCGCCGGCCATGGCGATCAGGCTCATCACCAGCGGCGCGTTGAAGCCGTGCCACACCGCCAGCGTGTACGACGGCAATTGCCCGCCGACCACTGGCCGCGCGGCGGCGGCGAGCGCCGGCCCGATGGAGATCATCGGCACCACGCCGATGACGATGCAGCACAGCACCAGCAGTTCGATCGGCACGCGCATCCAGCGCGCAGGCTCGTGCGGCGCACGCGGCAGGTCGGTGGCGACAGGGCCGAAGAACACGTCGTAGCCGAAGCGCAGCGAATACACCACGCCGAACACGCCGGCGAGCGTGGCCACCAGCGGCAGCGCCCACTCCACCCAGGGCAGCGACTCCATGTAGACCGTCTCGGCGAAGAACATCTCCTTCGAGAGAAAGCCGTTGAGCAGCGGCACGCCGGCCATGGCGCCGCTGGCCACCATCGCGAGCGTGCCGGTGATCGGCATGGCCTTGTAGAGGCCGCTCAGGCGGCGTATGTCGCGCGTGCCGGTTTCGTGGTCGATGATGCCGGCGGCCATGAACAGCGAGGCCTTGAAGGCCGCGTGGTTCATGATGTGGAAGACCGCGGCCACGGCGGCGACCTGGCTGTCCAGCCCCAGCAGCAGCGTGATGAGGCCGAGGTGGCTGATGGTCGAGTACGCGAGCAGCCCCTTCAGGTCGTGCTGGAACATCGCGGCGTAGGCGCCAAGCACGAGGGTGCAGGCGCCAGCACCGCCGACGATCCAGAACCACTGCTCGGTGCCGGCCATCACCGGCCACAGCCGCGCCAGCAGGAAGACGCCCGCCTTCACCATCGTCGCCGAATGCAGGTAGGCCGATACCGGCGTAGGCGCGGCCATCGCGCGCGGCAGCCAGAAGTGGAACGGGAACTGCGCGCTCTTGGTGAGCGCGCCCAGCAGCACCAGCACCAGCGTGGGCGTGTACAGCGCGTGGTCGCGGATCAGGTCGCCCGAGCCCAGCACCGCGTCAAGTTCGTAGCTGCCCACGATATGGCCGATCAGCAGCACGCCCGCCAGCAGGCACAGCCCGCCGGTGCCGGTGACGGTGAGCGCCATGCGTGCGCCGCGGCGGGCGTCGGCGCGGTGGTGCCAGTAGCCGATCAGCAGGAAGGAGAACAGGCTCGTCAGCTCCCAGAACACGACCATCTGGATCAGGTTGCCCGACAGCACCACGCCCAGCATCGCGCCCATGAAGGCGAGAAAGAACGAGAAGAAGCGCGGCACCGGATCGGCCGGCGACATGTAGTAGCGCGCATACAGCGACACCAGCACGCCGATGACGGTGATCAGCATGCCGAACATCCAGGCGAAGCCGTCGACGCGGATCAGCAGGTCGAGCCCGAGGCTGGGCAGCCACTCGATGCGCTCGCTGAGCATGCCGCCCTCGCGCACCTCGGGGAACAGCCACACGAGCTGCACGGCGCCCGCCAGCGCGACGAGCCCGGCCCACACGGCCGCGGCATTGCGCGCGTTCGCGGGCAGCAGTGCGGCGACCACGCTGCCGGCGAACGGCAGGGCGACCAACAGGGACAGGCTCCAGGGCATGCGGGCGAGTCTAGCGGCGGGTCTTTCGCCGCCGCGGCCGCTCGCACGCCCGGCAACGCCGCGTTTACAGTGCTGGACCGCCCCGCCAACCTGCACGCCCGCGCCATGAAGATCCTGCTGATGAACGGCCCCAACCTCAACCTGCTCGGCACGCGCCAGCCCGAGGTCTACGGCGCCACGACGCTGGCCGAGGTGGAAGCGGCGTTCCGCGCCCATGCCAAGACGCTGGGCGCCGAAGCGGACTGCTTCCAGAGCAACCACGAGGGTGCGCTCGTCGACCGCGTGCATGCGGCGCGCGGCGACGGCACGGCGGCCATCGTCATCAACGCCGGCGCCTACACGCACACCAGCGTCGCGCTGCGCGATGCCTTCGCCGGCGTGGCGATCCCGTTCATCGAGGTGCACATCAGCAACGTGTACCGGCGCGAGCCGTTTCGCCATCACTCCTATCTGTCGGACATCGCCGAGGGCGTGATCGTGGGTCTGGGCGTCATCGGCTACCGGCTGGCGCTGGAAGCAGCGGTCGAGCGCACCAGGCGTTGAGGCCGCGCATGCCGCGCTTCGCCGCCAACCTCTCGCTGATGTATGGGGAGCATGCCTTCCTCGACCGCTTCGGCGCCGCGGCGGCGGACGGCTTCGATGCGGTCGAGTTTCTCTTCCCCTACGAGCACGCGCCGCGCGACATCGCCGCCGCGCTGCAGCGCCACGGGCTGGCGCAGGCGCTGTTCAACTTGCCGCCCGGCGACACGGCCGCCGGCGAGCGCGGCCTCGCGGCGCTGCCGGGGCGCGAGGAAGAATTCGCCGCCTCGCTGGGGCGGGCACTGCCCTACGCGCAGGCCACGGGCTGCCGGCGGCTGCATGTGATGGCGGGCATCGCGGCGCCGGGCAGCGACCGCGCGGCGATGCGTGCGGCCTACGTCGCCAACCTGCGCCGCGCCGCCACGCGGGTGGCACCGCTGGGCATCACGCTGCTGATCGAGCCGATCAACACGCGCGACATGCCCGGCTACTTCCTCAACCGGCAGGGCGAGGCGCATGCCGTCGTCGCCGAAGTCGGCGCCGCCAACCTCGCAGTGCAGATGGACCTGTACCACTGCCAGATCATGGAGGGCGATCTGGCGGCAAAGCTGCGGCAGTTCATCACCGGCCCTGACCACAAGGTCGGCCACATCCAGATCGCCGGCGTGCCCGACCGCCACGAGCCCGACAGCGGCGAAGTGCACTACCCGTTTCTCTTCGATCTGCTCGACGAACTCGGCTACACGGGCTTCGTCGGCTGCGAATACCACCCGCGCGCCGGCACCTCGGCCGGTCTCGGCTGGCTGCACCGCTGGTACGAGGCACGGGGCGCCGCCGATGGCTATTCGACCCCGGGCAGACCCCTATAATCGACAGGTTTTGCATAGTGCGTTGCCGCGCCCGAGCACGCGCCGCGTGCGCACTTTCCACTGTCGTCAAGGACTGTTATGAGCGACCCCAAGAGCACCCATGAAGAAGGGCCACACGAAGGCCCCATCAAGACACCCAAGCAGCTGGTGCTGGCCGTGTTCTTCGCCACCGTCGTGCCGATCGTGGTCATCATCATGCTGGCGACCTTCGTGACCAGCGGCTCCAGGCCGGCAGCGGGCAGCGATGCCATGAGCGACGAGAGCGTGGCGGCGCGTCTTCAGCCGGTCGGCACCGTCGAAGTGCGTGACCCGACCGACACCGCTTCGCTCAAGACCGGCGAGCAGGTCTTTGACGCACAGTGCAGCGCTTGCCACACGGCGGGCGTGGCCGGCGCGCCGAAGATCGGCGACACCGCTGCCTGGGGTCCGCGTCTGGCGCAAGGATTCGAGGCGCTGGTGAACAGCGCGCTCAAGGGCAAGGGCGCAATGGGGCCGCAAGGCGGCGGCGATTTCAGCGACTTCGAGATCAGCCGCGCCGTGGCGCACATGGCGAACCAGAGCGGCGGCAAGTTCGAGGAACCGAAGGCGCCGGGCGCAGGCACTTCGACCGCTGCGGCGGCACCAGCCGCGACGCCGGCGCCCGCTGCGCCCGCGCCTGCCACCGAAGCGCCGGCCCAGGTGGCTGCGGCGCCCGCTGCGGCCCCGGCTCCTGCTCCGGCTGCCGCCGCCGCGGTTCCCGCGCTCTACACCCAATCCTGTGCCGTCTGCCACGGCACCGGTATCGCGGGCGCGCCCAAGCTCGGCGACAAGGCCGCCTGGGCGCCGCGCATTGCCACGGGCATGGAGGCCATGGTCACCACGGCCATCAAGGGCAAGGGCGCCATGCCGCCGCGCGGCGGCAGCAGCGCCAGCGATGCCGAGATCCGCGAAGTCGTGACCTACATGGTCAACGCATCGAAGTAGGGCGCCCTCCGCCCCGCCTCGAGCCGACCTGCGGGTCGGCTTTTTCTTGGCCGCTGCATCCGGCGTCGCCCTTCCTGCGTACCCAGAGCTGCCCGGTGCCGATCGGCTCGGGCGTCTACTGCCGCAACCTCTGAAGGAGCATGAAGATGCTGAAGACAACCCTCGCCCTGGCGGGCGTGGCCGTGCTGGCCGCCTGTGCGTCGCACGCGCCGAAGTCGCCGATGTCGATGCAACCCGACAACGCCATGCTGCCCGAGGCCGTGCGGGTGCCGGCCGGAACGCATCACCTGATGACGGCTACCGGCGTCGGCGAGATCACCTACGAATGCCGCATGAAGAGCGGCATGGCCGGCCAGCATGAATGGGCGTTCGTCGCGCCGCAGGCCATGCTGTATTCCGACGATCGCCGGATGGTCGGGCGCTATTACGGCGGCCCCACCTGGGAGTCGACGGACGGCTCCAAGGTGACCGGCAAGCAGCTCGGCGCGGCGCCCGGCAGGCCGGGCAACATCGGACTGCAGTTGATCAAGGCCGACCCAGCCATGGGGAGCGGCGCCATGAGCGACGTGGGCTACATCCAGCGCCTCAACACCAAGGGCGGCGTGGCCCCCGCGGCGGCCTGCAATGCGTCGACCCAGGGCGCGCGGCAGCAGGTGAAGTACGAAGCGGACTACGTGTTCTACCGGCGCTGAGGCGAACCCGCGCCGCCGTGCGATGCATCGACCTCGCCGGCCCGGCCGTCCTGCGCTGGGCTGAGCCGGTAGCCGAACCGTCCCGGCAGCTCGGCGAACCGCACGTCGGCGGGCGTCCATTCGCCCTGCTCCACCGAGCGCGAGGCACGCTCCATGTCGAGCGTGTGCACGATGCCCAATCCGAGGTCGGTGACCAGGAAGAGCCGGCCGTGCTCGTCGATGCACGCCGACTCGACCTGCGCCGGCTGGCCGGCATGGCTGTGAACGCCCGCCGCGCCGCCGCCCTCGTCCAGGCGCCAGATCCAGGGTGCGGCCTCGAGCTCCACGTACACGCGCTGCGGCCCGTTCTGGAAGAACCAGCAGCCGGCTTCATCGGCAAGGTAGTTGCGGTGGATGAAGTCCTTCAGCTTGTCGTGCTCGATGCGGCTGCCCTTGATGGCCGGAAACGCTCCGGCGGCCTGCACCTGTTCATCGCGCAGGTACCAATCGCCGCGCGCGTCCAGCCCGAGCCAGCCGTAGCTGTAGGGCACGTTGGGCCATTTCTTCAGCGCGGCCTTGACGATCTCGTCCATCAGCGCACTCCTTCGGAAGGCGGCGAAAGATGACTCGCGAGCCAGCCCATCACCTGAAGCGGCAAGTTGAGCACATGGCCGGGGAAGCGCCCCGCCGGGAAGCCCACATGCCCGCCATGGGCCGGCTGCCACAGCGTCACGTGGCGGCCGACCTGGTCGGGCGCCGGCAACGACGCGGCTGGAACAAAGGGATCGTTGCGCGCGTTGAGCACCAGCGCGGGCACGCGGATGTCGGCCAGGTGCGGCTTGGCGGAACCGCGCGACCAGTAGTCGTCGGTATCGCGAAAGCCGTGCAGCGGCGCGGTGAAGACGTTGTCGAACTCGTAGAGGTCGCGCGCGGCCAGCAGCGTGTCGCGGTCGAAGAGCCCGGGGTGCTGCGCCAGCTTGGCGAGCGCCTTGGGCTTCATGCTGCGCATGAACATGCGGGTGTAGACGAGGCGATTGAAGCCGCGGCCGATCGCCGCGCCGCCGGCCGCCAGATCGATGGGCGAGGACACGGCCGCCACGGCACGCGCGGTGCGCGTGGCCATGCTGCCGGCCTCCTCGGCCCAGCGCAGCATCGCATTGCCGCCAAGCGACACGCCCACCACCAGCAGCGGTCCGGTGTGCACGGCGCGAAAGCGCTCCAGCACCCAGCCGATTTCCTCGAAATCGCCCGAGTGATAGGCGCGCGGCGCGAGGTTCAGCTCGCCCGAGCAGCCGCGGAAATGCGGCACGGCGAAGCGCCAGCCGCGCTGCCGGGCGAGGTGCGCGAACGCCTGGGCGTAGTGGCTGGACGAGGAGCCTTCGAGGCCGTGAAAAAGCACCAGCAGCGGCACTTCAGGTGCGAACGGATCGTGCAACCAATCCACGTCGATGAAGTCGCCATCGGGCGTATTCCACCGCTCGCGATCGAAGTCCGGCGGCACGCCCTCGAATCGCCGCGACCACAACGCCGGCCAGATGGTCTGCAGGTTGCCGCCGACGGCGCCGGCGCCGAAGAGCCAGCGCGGGGCGCGGTAGCCGTTCATCTCAGTGGTCTCTTGCACCGCGCGCCACCCGCGACGGGCGAGCCGACGATCAAGCGAACACCGCGGATCCGGCTCTGCCGGTCCGCTGGTGTTGCCCCCTTGAAGGGGGCGCGCGAAGCGCGTAGGGGGTGGTCAATGAAGTGTCGCGCTGGCCTCGACGAGTTGCTGCACTTCGCTGGGCGTGCCGGGGCTCGCGTGATGCGCCACGAGCCGCCAGCCCTGCGCCGTCTTCACGTACACGTTGGTGCTCGCGACCCAGGCGGTCTGCACGCCCTCGGACGTGGTGATGTGGATGCGTTCGAGCACGCTGTGCACCGCGCTCGTGAGGCCGACGACGCGGCGCACCTGCTCGGGCACGGCCGGAATGGGACTCACGGCGAACATGGCCTTGAAGCTCGCGCGGATGGCCGCCGCGCCCATCACGCGCGGGCCGCCCGGATGCACGCAGGCAATCTCGTCGTCGTCGGACCACACCGACATCAGCTTGTCGAGGTCGCCGCGCTGCAGCGCTTCGTAGAACTGTTGCTCGGTGTCGTCGGGCGAAGCGAAGGGCGCGAGCGCCTTGGGGCGGGACATCAACAACTCCTTGGGTCGGCGGCGCGTTGAGACGTTCTCACTTGAAGACCACGGTCTTGTGGCCGTTCATCAGCACGCGGTGTTCCACATGCCAGCGCACCGCGCGCGCGAGCACCACGGATTCGACGTCGCGCCCGACGGCGGTGAAGTCTTCGGGACCGTGCGCATGATCCACCCGCTCCACGTCCTGCTCGATGATCGGCCCCTCGTCGAGATCGGCGGTCACGTAGTGCGCGGTCGCGCCGATCAGCTTCACGCCGCGCGCATGCGCCTGGTAGTAGGGCTTCGCGCCTTTGAAGCTCGGCAGGAAGCTGTGGTGGATGTTTATCGCGCGGCCCTTGAGAAAGGCGCAGAACTCGGGGCTCAGGATCTGCATGTAGCGCGCGAGCACCACCAGATCGACCTCGTGCTCGGTGACCAGCGCCTCGACTTGCTGCTCCTGCGCCCGCTTGGCCTCGGCGCTCGAACCCGCCGCCAGCGGCAAGTGGTGGAAGGGGATGCGATAGCTTGCGGCCAGCTCGGCGAAATCGGGATGGTTGGAGACGATGCCCGCGATGTCGACCTCCAACTGCCCCGACTGCGTGCGAAACAGCAGATCGTTCAGGCAGTGGCCATGGCGGCTCACCATCAGCAAGAGGCGTGGGCGGCGTGCCAGCGAATGGAACTTCGCCTCCATGCCGAAACGCTCGCGCACGTGGGTGAAAAGTTGAGCCAGCGTGCCGGGCGCCGACAGATGCACCGGCGCCTCGAAATGCACGCGCATGAAGAACAGGCCCGTGCCGTCTTCGGCCAGCACATCGCCGAACTGCTGCGAGCTGACGATGTTGCAACCCGCCTGGTAGAGCAGGCCCGAGACGGCGTAGACGACGCCCTTGGCGTCGCGGCAGGACAGGGTGAGGACGAATTCTTGGGGGCGGGCCATGAGGGTGCGAAAAGTTCGCTCGATTGTACGAATGGCCCCCTGCGGCGGCGGCCTGCGCACCCGCACAAAAGCCCGTGGCGAGGCAAGCAGCCACACTAGAATTTCGCCGCCCCGACGTCCCCCCCGATGCCCACCTCAACCGACTGGTCCGAACGCAGCCGCGAACTCTCGCAATTGCTCGCGCGCGCGGCACTCGGCGATCGTGCGGCATTTGCCACGCTTTACGAACGCACCCGGGCGCATCTGTTTGCCGTGGTCCTTCGTATCAACAGGGACAGGGCACAGGCCGAAGACGTGCTGCAGGAGGTGTACGTGAACGTCTGGCGCGCCGCGCGCAGTTTCGACGCGGCGCAGAGCCAGCCGCTCACCTGGCTGACGCGCATCGCGCGCAACCGCGCCATCGACAGCCTGCGGCGTGCGCAGACGCAGCCGCAACTGACATCGACCACCGCCGACGACGAGGACCACGACGTGTACAGCACTATCGCCGACGATCTGCCGGGCCCGCTCGAGCTGCTGAGCCGCGCCGCCGAGGCGCGCGAGCTGGCGCAGTGCATGGCCGGCCTCAGCGCCGCGCAGCGCCAGAGCCTCGCCTACGCCTTCTACGACGGCCTGAGCCACGCCGAGACGGCCGAGTTGATGCGCCAGCCGCTGGGCACCGTGAAGTCGTGGGTGCGGCGCGGCCTGCTCGCGCTCAAGGATTGCCTGGAGCGGGCGGCGCAGCGCGACGCGAGGCCTGCGCGCTGAAGTCGCCGAGAACATCGACATGGACTACGGACGCCCCGAACTCGCCGATCGCCTGGCCGCCGACTACGCGGCCGGCACCCTGCGCGGGCCGGCGCGCCGGCGCTTCGAGACGCTGATGTCGGCGCACCCGGCGCTGCGCGAGGCGGTGCGGGCGTGGGAAGCGCGGCTGATGCCGATGACGGTGAGCATCGAACCGGTGGAGCCGCCGGCCGCGGTGTGGGCCGGCATCGAGCAGCGGTTGGGCTTCACCGACTCCGCCGCCGCGGCGCCGATCGCGGCGACCGACGCCGGCGGGTGGTGGCGCGGTCTCGCGTTCTGGCGCGGGCTCTCGGCCTTCGCGATGGCGGCCGTGGCGGGCTTGGCCGTGCTGCTGGTGCAGCCCGAGCCGGCGCGCGCGCCGATGGTCGTCGTGCTGTCGTCCACGGGCGCGGCAGGCGCCACGCCGGCCTCCTTCGTCGCCAGCATCAGCAGCGACGGTCGGGCGCTGGTCACGCGCCCGATCACGCAGGTGAGCATCGAGCCGCAGCGGGCGCTGGAGCTGTGGGCACTGCCCGGCAGTGGCGCGCCGCGTTCGCTGGGCCTGATCTCGCCGAGCGGCTCGACGGTGCTCATGCGCGACCGCGTGGCGCCGGACACCACGGCGCTGGCCGTCAGCCTGGAGCCACCGGGCGGCTCGCCCACCGGCGCGCCGACCGGGCCGGTGCTCTTCGTCGGCAAGCTGCAGATCTAGCGCGCTCAGGGCAGCTCGGAGGCCTCGTGCAGTTGCTGCTGCACACGCTCGGGCCGGATCTCGACGAGGCAGGCCGTGTCACCGAAACGGCAGACGCGGTCGAAACACGGAATGCAGTCGCGCGCGAATGCGCCTTTCAGCCAGATGACCCGCGCGCGCGGGTTCAGCGGCGGCGTGTGCTCGGGGCTCGTCGAGCCGAAGACCGCCACCTGCGCCCGACCGAAGGCGGCGGCCACGTGCATCAGGCCCGAATCGTTGCTGACCACGCCGTGCGAGGCCGCGATCAGCGCCATCGCTTGTTCCAGCGTCGTCTTGCCGGCCACCACGCGGCAGGCACCGGGCGCGAGCGCGGCGATCTGTTCGCACAGCGCGGCTTCCTTGCCCGAGCCGAGCAGCAGCACCGGCCGGCCATCGGCCGCATGCAGGCGCTGCGCGAGTTCGCCGTAGTGCGCGGCGGGCCAGCATTTCGCCGGGCCGTATTCGGCGCCGGGGGCGAAGACGACGTAGGCACCCGGCTTCACGTCTGCCATGGCGCAGGCCTCGTGCAGGGCGGCATCGGGCAGCCGCAGCGCCGGGCGCTCATCGACCGGCGGGCCTCCGGCCAGCGCGCTGTAGAACGCCACCATCGGCGGGCGCCCCGGCTGGTTCTCCAGGCGTTCGTTCAGCAGTACGTAGCGCCCTTCGCCTCGATAGCCCACACGCCGCGGAATACGTGCAAAGAACGGAATCAGCGCCGACTTGATCGAGTTGGGCAGCACATACGCCGCATCGAAACGCCCGCGCAGTGCAGCACCCAGTTCGCGCCGCCGGGCCCAATCGAGCCGACCGTGGGCGAACGGCATCTCGGTCACCTCGGCCACCTGCGGCATCGCGCGGTACACCGGCGCCACCCAGGGCAGCGCGCCCACGCAAAGTTGTTCGCCGCGTGCCGCCAGCCGCCGCAGCAGCGGCTCGCTCATCACCGCGTCGCCTATCCACTGCGGCGCGATGACGAGGCTTCGTGTCATGTTCGCCCCTCGACCGGCGAGTACGCCGGTCGATCCCCCGAGGGGATGCGGGCCGGCTTGGGAGCGGCCCGGCGCTCGGCCCGCAAGGTCGTCGTCATGCTGCGCCGGCTCAATGGCCGGCGTGAATCTTCTCGCCGGCCTTCAGCCGGTACAGCGTGCCGCAGTACGGGCACTTCGATTCGCCGGTGGTAACGACATCGAGAAACACGCGCGGGTGGTTGCTCCAGCGCGGCATCGCCGGATTGGGGCAATACACCACGCCCGGTCCCTGCAGATCGGCCGCGCCGACTTCCACGGTAGCAATGGCTTCAGTCATCGCGCTCAGACCTTGGCCAGCCATTCGCCGTACTTGGCGTTGCGGCCGTTGACGATGTCGAAGAAGGCGCTCTGGATCTTCTCGGTCACCGGGCCGCGCGAGCCCTGGCCGATCTCGATGCGGTCGAGTTCGCGGATCGGCGTCACTTCGGCGGCGGTGCCGGTGAAGAAGGCTTCGTCGGCGATGTAGACCTCGTCGCGCGTGATGCGCTTCTCGACGAGCTTCAGCCCCAGGTCCTGGCAGATCGCGAAGATGGTGTTGCGCGTGATGCCGTTCAACGCACCGGCCGAGAGGTCGGGCGTGTACAGCACGTTGTTCTTCACGATGAAGATGTTCTCGCCCGCGCCTTCGCTCACGAAGCCGGAGGCGTCGAGCAGCAGCGCCTCGTCGTAGCCGTCGTCGGTGGCTTCCATGTTGGCGAGGATCGAATTGCTGTAGTTCGACACCGCCTTGGCCTGCGTCATCGTGATGTTGACGTGATGGCGCGTGAAGCTGGAGGTCTTGACTCGGATGCCGCGCTTGAGACCTTCTTCGCCCAGATACGCGCCCCAGGCCCAGCCGGCGACCATCAGGTGGATCTTGTTGCCCTTGGGCGAGACGCCGAGTTTTTCGGAGCCGATCCACACCAGCGGGCGCAGGTAGCAGCTCTCGAGCTTGTTCACGCGCACCACTTCGAGCTGCGCCTGCATCACTTCGTCGAAGCTGAAGGGAATCTTCATGCGCAGGATCTTGGCGCTGTTGAAGAGCCGCTCGGTGTGCTCGCGCAGGCGGAAGATGGCCGTGCCGTGGACCGTGTTGTAGGCGCGCACGCCCTCGAAGGCGCCGCAGCCGTAGTGCAGCGTGTGGCTCAGCACGTGGATCTTGGCGTCGCGCCAGTCGACCAGCTCGCCGTCCATCCAGATCTTGCCGTCGCGGTCTTCCATGGACATCTCGGTCCTCTTCAGCAGTCGTTGGGAAGGGGCGATTCTAAGGTTCGGCCCCGCGGCCGGCGCTCTGTTGCGGCCGGCGGGCGGGCGCGTTTCACGACTGCGGCGGCGCGGCCTCTTCGGGTGCCGCCTGGTGGCGGCTGAAGCTCCAGCGGTCGAGCCTGGCGCCGGTCAGCACCAGCGTCACCGTGACGTCTGCATCGCCCCAGGCCCAGGTCTCGGGCGCCTCGGCCACGCGCCGGCCCAGGCTTCCGGTCATCGAGACGATCTGCATCATCGTCATGCCGCGCCGCAGCCGCGCGTTGAAGGTCACGGCGTCGTCGACATGCCCCACCGGCCGTTCGGCCGCGTTGCGCATCACGCGCATCGCGCGGCTGAACTGCAGCAGCAACCAGAACACCACCACCGTGGCCGCGAGCGCCGCACCCGGCCATCCATAGCTGAACCAGCCGGCCGCGAAGGCGGCCACGATCAGCATCCATCCGACGATTCCATTCATCGGCGAGATGGTAGCGGCGGCTTTCGTCCGGCCTGCCTGCGAGCGGCGCGAACAGCCGGTGACAAGACCACACAGATCAGCCACAGACGGCCGCCGCATCGATCGATAGGGTGCGCGGCTTCCGTCACGAAACAACAGCAGGAAGTACCGCATGCACCGCACCTTCGTCCATCGCCTCACACCGTTCGCACTCGGCGCATGCGCCGTTCTTCTCGTCGGTGGGTGCGGTGGTGGAGGCGACGCAGGCACGGCCGCAGATGCGGGCGAGCCGCCGCAAGCGTCCACCGACAGCACGCCCGCCGGCAACCTCGCCGGCACCTGCGCCGTACCGGCCGCAGCGCTGCCGGTGAACAGCTCGCAACCGAGCCGCGTGGTCGGCAACGGCAGCGCGGCCAGTTGCACCTCGGACGCGGTGGTCGATGCCGTCGCACAAGGCGGCGTCATCACCTTCGACTGCGGCGCGGCGCCGGTGACGATCACCATGACGGAGACGGCGAAGGTGTTCAACGACAAGCCCGACGTGGTGCTCGACGGCGGCGGCCTGGTCACGCTCAGCGGCGCCGGCGCGCGCCGCATCCTCTACCAGAACACCTGCGACCCGGCGCAGGTGTGGACCAGCGCGCGCTGCGACCTGCAGGACACGCCGCGCCTGACGGTGCAGAACCTCACGCTGGCCGACGGCGATTCGACGGCGCAGGGCTACGGCCGCAGCGATGTGTACGGCGGCGGCGCGATCTACGCGCGCGGCGGGCGGCTGAAGATCGTCAACAGCCGCATCGTGCGCAACCGCTGCGAAGCGACGGGGCCAGACCTGGGCGGCGCGGCGGTGCGTGCGGTCGGCATGCCGAGCAGCGCGCCGGTGTACGTGGTGAACAGCCGCTTCGGCGGCACCGCCGCGGACGGCAACCAGTGCGCGAACGGCGCGGGCCTGAGTGGCCTCGGCGCGTCGTTCACCATCATCAACAGCGTCTTCAGCCACAACCAGGCCACCGGCCGGGGCGCCAATCCGGCACGCGCCGGCACGCCCGGCGGCGGCAGCGGCGGCGCCATCTACCAGGACGGCAACGACATCCACCTGCGCCTGTGCGGAACGCATCTGCACGACAACCGAGCCAACGAAGGCGGCGGCGGCATCTTCTTCGTCAGCAACGATCGCAGCGGCATGCTGTCCATCACCGATTCGCTGCTGGAAGGGAACGTGAGCGCGGGCTTCGAGACGGCCGGGCTGCCGGGGATCTTCATGCTGGCGGCGAGCGGCCAGCCGGTGGTGACGAACTCGACCCTGCGGCCCTGAATCTGCCGCGGCAACTACAGGCCGCGTGTCAGCTCGATCGCCTGCTCGATGCGCTCCACCGCGTGGATGGTCAGGCCCTCGATCGGCTTCTTCGGCGCATTCGCCTTGGGCACCAGCGCCACGCTGAAGCCGAGCTTGGCGGCTTCTTTCAGCCGCTCCTGGCCGCGCGGGGCCGGGCGCACTTCACCAGCCAAGCCAACTTCACCGAAGGCGAAAAAGCCGCGCGGCAGTGGCTTGCCGCGCAGGCTGCTCTGCACCGCCAGCATTACCGCGAGATCCGCGGCCGGCTCGGCGATGCGCACGCCGCCCACCGCGTTGATGAACACGTCCTGATCGAAGCAGGCGATGCCGGCGTGGCGGTGCAGCACGGCCAGCATCATCGCGAGGCGATCGCGGTCGAGACCCACGCTCAAGCGCCGCGGGCTCGGCCCGCCGGAGTCGACCAGCGCCTGAATCTCCACCAGCATCGGCCGCGTGCCTTCCAGCGTGACCAGCACGCAGGAGCCCGGCACCGGCTCGCCGTGCGTGGACAGAAAAATCGCGCTCGGGTTCGCCACGCCCTTGAGCCCCTTCTCCGTCATCGCGAACACGCCGATCTCGTTGACGGCGCCGAAGCGGTTCTTGATCGCACGCACGAGGCGAAAACTCGAATGCGTGTCGCCCTCGAAGTACAGCACCGTGTCGACGATGTGCTCCAGCACGCGCGGGCCGGCGAGCGCGCCCTCCTTCGTCACGTGGCCGACGAGGATGATGGTGGTGCCCGTGCTCTTGGCGATGCGCGTGAGATGCGCCGCACATTCGCGCACCTGCGCCACCGAGCCGGGCGCGGAGCTGAGCTGGTCGCTGTAGACCGTCTGGATCGAATCGATCACGCACACCGCGGGCTGCTCCGTCTCCAGCGTGGCGGCGATCTTCTCCAGCTGGATCTCGGCCAGCACGCGCACGCGGCTGCCGTCGAGCCCCAACCGGCGAGAACGCATCGCCACCTGCGCGCCGCTCTCTTCGCCGGTGACGTACAGCGCCTTCATCTGCCGCGACAGCGCATCCAGCGCCTGCAGCAGCAAGGTGCTCTTGCCGATGCCTGGGTCGCCGCCGATCAGCACCACGCCGCCTTCGACGATGCCACCGCCCAGCACCCGGTCGAGTTCGTCGATGCCGGTCGGCTGGCGCTCCACGTCGGCCGCCTCGATCTCCGACAGCGTGGCGACCGGCTGGCTGGCGTTGAGCCCGCGCGTGAGCGACTGCATGCGGTTCTTCACCGGCGCGGTCGACTCGGCCACCGATTCGACCAGCGTGTTCCACGCCTCGCAGTGCGGGCACTTGCCCAGCCAGCGCGGGCTCGCGCCGCCGCATTCAGTGCAGATGTATTGCGTCTTGGCTTTGCTCATTCGGCTGCGACTGTAGCGGCGCCCTTGCCCCGCTCAGTCCTGCACTTTTCCTCGCAATGCCTTCACTTGCGAACGCTGCGTCTTGCCTTCGAGCCGGCGCTGCTTCGAGCCATACGTGGGCCGCGTCGGCTTGCGCACGCGCGGCGGGGTAGCCACGCCCTGCACCAGCTCGTTGAGCCGGTCCATCGCGTCCTGGCGATTCTTCTCCTGGCTGCGAAAGCGCTGGGCTTTCAGCACCACCACACCTTCGTCGGTGATGCGCGTGTCCTTGAGCGCGAGCAGGCGCTCCTTCACGTCCACGGGCAATGACGAGGCATTCACGTCGAAGCGCAGGTGCACTGCGCTCGACACCTTGTTGACGTTCTGCCCGCCGGCGCCCTGCGCGCGAATCGCGCTGAACTCGACTTCGTCTTCGCGCACGCTGAGCGCGGCGGCCGCGGTGCTCATCGCCGTCAAGCCACGGCGCGCGCCGGCACCCGCGGCGCCAGCGCACACATCAGCTCGTAGCCGACGGTGCCGGCCGGCAGCGCCACCTCGTCGATGGAGAGCACCGTGTCGTTCGGCCCGCGCCCCCACAGCGTGACTTCGCTGCCGGGCGCGGCCTGTGGAACGGGCGTGAGGTCGACCGTCACCATGTCCATCGACACCCGCCCGACCATCTGGGTGCGCACGCCGTCGACCAGCACCGGCGTGCCGGTGGGCGCGCTGCGCGGGTAGCCGTCGGCATAGCCGCAGGCCACGATGCCGATGCGCATCGGCGCGTCGGCGGTGAAGGTGCTGCCGTAGCCGACGCGCTCGCCGGCGGCCAATGTCTGCGCGCCCAGCAGGCGGCTGCGCAGCGTCATCGCCGGCTGCAGCGACCAGTGCGCGGCGTCGTGCACCGGGAAGTCGGGCGAGGAGCCGTAGACCATGATGCCGGGGCGCACCCAGTCGCTTGCCACGTCGCCCGATGCGGCATAGCGCAGGGTCGCGGCGCTGTTGCACACGCTGCGCTCGCCGGGCAGTTCGCGCGTGGCGGCGTCGAAGACGGCAAGCTGCGCCGCGATGCCGCAGGCGCCGTCGGCATCGGCGAAGTGCGTCATGTGCGAGATGGCATCCACCTGCGTCAGGCCCGACAAGCGCATCCACGCCGAGCGGTAGGCCGCGGGCGTGAAGCCGAGGCGGTTCATGCCGCTGTTCATCTTGAGAAAGACCTGATGCGCGCGCTGCGTCTTGTGCGCCGCCAGCCAGTCGATCTGCGCCTCGCAGTGCACCACGTGCCACAGGTCCAGGCGCGAGCACAACTCCAGATCGCGCGGCTCGAAGCAGCCTTCGAGCAGCAGGATGGGGCCGCGCCAGCCGAGCGTGCGCACCTGCTGTGCCTCATCGAGATCGAGCAGCGCGAAGCCGTCGGCGCCCTGCAGCCCGGCGTAGGCACGCGCGATGCCGTGGCCGTAGGCATTGGCCTTGACCACCGCCCAGACCTTGGCCTCGCCGGCAGCGGCGCGCGCGCGGGCGAGGTTGTGGGCGAGCGCATCGGTGTGGATCAGCGCTTCGATCGGGCGGGGCATGGCAGGGTCGAATCGGGGGCCGGAAATCCGGTGGGAACGCGCCGCGGCGCACGCGCTCGAAGGGGGTACTCAAAGCTTCACGGCATTCTGCCGCAGCCCCTCTTCCACCCTCGGCGCAACCGGCAAAGCGCCGTAACCCGCGTGCTATAACCCGCGCCGCGGGGGAGGTCGTACCCGGATCACATCGGGGAATGACAGCGCCTGGCGACGAATGAAAAAAGGTTTCTACACCATCATGTCGGCGCAGTTCTTCAGCTCGCTGGCTGATAACGCGCTGCTGGTCGCCGCGATCGAACTGCTCATGACATCGGACGCGCCCGCCTGGGCCGTGCCGGCACTGTCGCCGATGTTCGCGCTGTTCTACGTGCTGCTCGCGCCCTTCGTTGGCGCCTTCGCCGACGCCGTGCCCAAGGGCCACGTGATGTTCATCTCGAACCTCATCAAGGTGGGCGGCTGCCTGTTGATGCTGTTCGGCGGCCATCCGCTGCTGGCCTACGCCATCGTCGGCCTCGGCGCCGCGGCCTATTCGCCGGCGAAGTACGGCATCCTGACCGAACTGCTGCCGAGTTCTCAGCTCGTGAAGGCCAACGGCTGGATCGAGGGCCTGACCATCGCGTCCATCATCCTCGGCATCCTGCTGGGCGGCCTGCTGGTGGGGCCGGCTTCGGGCGCGATGCTGTGGGCGTTCGAGCTGCCGCGCTTCGACACCGGCATCGCCACCGCGCCCGAAGCGGCCATCGCTTCGATGGTGCTGCTGTACGCCATCGCGGCCGTCATCAACCTGCGCATTCCGCGCACGGATGCGCCGCTGCAGCCGCTCACGCTCAACGCCGTCACGCTGGTGCGCGACTTCTCCAACTGCAACGCGCGGTTGTGGGGCGACAAGCTCGGGCAGATCTCGCTGGCCACCACCACGCTGTTCTGGGGCGTGTCGGGCAACCTGCGGATCATCGTGTTCGCCTGGGCTGCGGCCGCGCTGGGCTACAGCACCACGCAGGCGTCCACGCTGGTGGGCGTGGTGGCCATCGGCACGGCGGTGGGCGCGGTGGTGGCGTCGATGCGCATGAAGCTCGACCGGGCCACCGCCGTCATCCCGCACGGCATCGCGATGGGCGTGCTGGTGATCTGCCTGAACTTCATCGACAGCGTGTGGGTGGCCATCCCGTTCCTGATCGTGCTCGGCGCCATCGGCGGCTACCTGGTCGTGCCGATGAATGCGCTGCTGCAGCACCGCGGCCACAACCTGATGGGCGCCGGCCGCTCGATTGCGGTGCAGAACTTCAACGAGCAGGCCTGCATCCTGGGCCTGGGCGCGGCGTACACCGGCATGACCAAGCTCGGCTTCTCGGCCTTCACCGCCATCGCGGTATTCGGCGTGCTGGTGGCGGGCACGATGTGGCTCATCCGCCGCTGGCACCGCAGCAACTGTGTGCAGTACCGCGACGAGGTCGAGCACCTGCTGGCACTCGCACGCACCGATAAACACCACTGAGCGCGTGCGCGGCGCGGCGAGAATCGCGCCGTGCCTCGATCCCCCGCTCCCTCCTCCGCCGCGCTGCTGCCGGTCCTCGCCCTCGTCTTCAACGCCTTCGTCTGGGGCAGTTCGTGGTGGCCGTTTCGTGCCTTGCAAGCGCGCGGTGTGCATCCCTTGTGGGCCAACGTCATCGTCTTCAGCGTCGCGGTGCTGGTGATCGGCGTGCTGCGCCCGCGCGCTTTCGGCGAGATGGCGCGGGTGCCGGCGCTGTGGCTGCTGGCCCTGGCCGCCGGCGCCACCAACGCCGCCTTCAACTGGGGCATCGTCATCGGCGACGTGGTGCGCGTGGTGCTGTTGTTCTATCTGATGCCGCTGTGGACGGTGCTGCTCGCGCGCTGGCTGCTGCATGAACCCTTCACGCGCTCGGCCACGCTGCGGGTGTTGCTGGGCGTCGCGGGCGCCGCCATCGTGCTGTGGCCGGAGGGCGGAGCCGAGGGCTGGGCGGCGCTGCCGCTGCCGCGCTCGGCGGCCGACGTGCTGGGGTTGGTGGGCGGCATGACCTTCGCGCTCAACAACGTGCTGCTGCGACGTGAGGCGGCGCAGCCGGAAGAAGCGCGCGCAATGGCGATGTTCATCGGCGGCGTGGTGGTGGCCGGGGCCCTGGCCGGCGGGCTGGCGGTGGGTGGACACATCGCGTGGCCGCCGATGCCGACGATGGGCTGGGTGTGGATCGCGCTGGCGCTCGCCACGGCCTTCCTGTTCAGCAACATGGCCTTGCAGTTCGGCGCCGCGCGCTTGCCGGCGAACATCACCTCGGTGGTGCTGCTGAGCGAGGTGCTGTTCGCCTCGGTCACCTCCGTGTGGTGGGGCGGCGGGCAACTGACGGCGGCGCTGCTCGCCGGCGGCGGGCTGATCGTGGCGGCGGCGCTGCTGTCGGCGCGCGCGGGTTCGCCTCCGGCCACGTTCTCGGAGAAATCGCCATGAGCCAGACCGTGTACGACTTCGAGGCCGTGTCCATCGACGGCCGGCCCATCGCCCTGTCGGCGCACCGCGGGCAGGTGCTGCTCATCGTCAACACCGCCAGCGCCTGTGGCTTCACGCCGCAGTTCGCCGGGCTCGAAACGCTGTGGAAGACGTATCGCGAGCGCGGCCTCGCCATCGTCGGCTTTCCGAGCAACGAATTCGGCCGGCAGGACCCGGGCAGCAACGACGAGATCGCGTCCTTCTGCCAAGTCAATTACGGCGTGAGCTTTCCGATGATGGCCAAGGTGCAGGTCAACGGCGAGGGCGCGCATCCGCTGTGGCAGTGGCTCAAGGGCGAGGCGCCGGGCATCCTCGGCAGCAAGGCGATCAAGTGGAACTTCACCAAGTTCCTCGTCGGCCGCGACGGGCAGGTGCGCAAACGCTACGCGCCGAACGACACGCCGCAGTCACTGACAGCGGACATCGAGGCCGCACTTGCCGAAGAGGCCGCCGGATAATCGCCGCTTCCCCGCAGGAGCCTTCATGTTCGAACACGTTGACGCCTACCTGGGCGACCCGATCCTCACGCTGAATGAAGCCTTCGGCCACGATGCACGGCCGCACAAGATCAACCTCTCCATCGGCATCTACTTCGACGACGCGGGCAAGCTACCCGTGATGCGCGCAGTACGCGAAGCCGAGGGCGCGATGCTGCAGGCGATTGGTGCGCGGCCCTACCTGCCGATGGAAGGCGCGCCCAACTATCGGCTGGCGGTGCAGCACCTGCTGTTCGGCGCCGAGCATGAAGCGGTGAAGTCTGCTCGCATCGCCACCATCCAGACCTTGGGCGGCTCGGGTGGCCTCAAAGTCGGCGGCGACTTTCTGAAGCGCTATTTCCCCAGCAGCAGCGTGTGGGTGAGCGACCCGACCTGGGACAACCACCGCGCGATGTTCGAGGGCGCCGGCTTCGCGGTGAACACCTATCCGTACTACGACCCGAAGAGCGGCGGCCTGCGCTTTGCCGAAATGCTCGCCGCCATCCGCGCGCTGCCCGAGCAGAGCATCGTGCTGCTGCACGCCTGCTGCCACAACCCGACCGGCGTCGATCTGAGCGCGGCGCAGTGGCAGGAGCTGATTCCCGTCATCCAGGCGCGCCAACTCATTCCCTACCTCGACATCGCCTACCAGGGCTTCGGCGACGGCATCGAGGAAGACGCCTTCGCCGTGCGCGCGTTGGCCGATGCCGGCGTCAGCTTCTTCTGCGCCAGTTCCTTCTCCAAGAGCTTCTCGCTCTACGGCGAACGCTGCGGCGCCTTGAGCGTCGTCTGCCCCGACGCGGCGCAGGCCGAACTGGTGCTGGGCCAGATGCGCGCCACCATCCGCCGCAACTACAGCAGCCCGCCGACGCACGGCGGCCAGATCGTCGCGCGCGTGCTGTCCGATCCCGCGCTGCGCGCGCAATGGGCCGGCGAACTGGACGCCATGCGCGCGCGCATCCATGCCATGCGCGAAAAGCTGCATGCCGTGCTCTCGGCCAAGCTGCCGGGGCGCGATTTCAGTTACTTCATCCAGCAGCGCGGCATGTTCAGCTACACCGGGCTCTCCGCCGAACAGGTGGACCGACTGCGCGAGGAACACGCGGTGTACCTCGTGCGCTCGGGGCGCATGTGCGTGGCCGGGCTCAATTCATCCAACGTCGAGGCCACGGCCATCGCCATGGCGGCCGTGCTCGGCTGAACTGCCCACACAAGAGGAGCCACCGATGGACGACACGCCAGGCAACCCCAGCATGATGTCCCACGTCTCGATCGGCACGAACCGCTTCGAGGCGGCGCGCGCCTTCTACGACGCAGTGCTCGCGCCGCTCGGCGTGAAGCGCGTGATGGAGCACCCCGGCGTGGTGGCCTACGGCAAGCTGTACCCCGAGTTCTGGGTCGGCGCGCCCTTCGACGGGCAGCCGGCCAACGTCGGCAATGGCACGCACTTCGGCTTCTTCGCCGAAAGCCGCGAGCAGGTGGATGCGTTCTGGCAAGCGGCAATTGCCGCCGGCGCCTCACCCGACGGCCCACCCGGCCCGCGCCCGCTCTACGGCAAGCCCTACTACGGCTGCTTCGTGCGCGATCTCGACGGGCACAAGATCGAGGCGTCGTTCTGGGATCAGGCGGCAGCAGGGGAATAGCCACCGCCAAGCGCGACGCACGAACCAGCGATCAAGCGAACGCCGCGGATCCGGCTCTGCCGGTCCGCTGGTGTTGCCCCCTTGAGGGGGCGCGCGAAGCGCGTAGGGGGTGGGTCAATACTCGATCGAGTAGCGGTAGTCCTTGAAGCGGAACACCGCCGAGCGCAGGTGGATCTGCTCCAGCGTCAGGTCCTTCGCCACCTCGGCGTTCTCACGGAACACCTGGCCGTTGAGGATCAGGTAGCGGCTCGCCGGGTTCTTCGAGTAGACCGAGCCGCCCACGTCCAGCTTCGGCAACTGGCTGCGGATCTGCGGCGGCAGTTCGGCCTGCTTCACGATGGGCGTCTCGGGCTTCGGTGCGGGTGATTCGGCGGCCGGAGCCGGTTTCGGCGGCTGCGCTTCACGCTTGGCAGGTTTGCGCGTGGACACCGGCGCGCGCGTTGGCGCGGGCAGCGGCGCCGCTTCCAGCGCTGGCGCTGGGGCTGGGGCTGGGGCTGGGGCTGGCGCTGGCGCTGGCTCCGCGATCGGCGCAGGCGCAGCCGGCTCGATGGCCCGCGGCAGCGGCGCGGCAGCCGCGACCACGCGTGGCGGCTCCGAGCGCAACAACTGCCACGCCAGCACGCCGACGAGCAGCAGCAAGCCACCAATCGCCACCCATGCAACCGGCACGCTGCGCGGCGCGCGATCAAGGACCGGCCCCGCGCCCGGCGGCAAGGGCTGCGCATGCACGCCGGGCACCGCGCCGCGCGAGCGTTCGGAGTCGGCGCGCCGCAGCGCATCGAGGATGTAGGACATGGCTATCTCGGGGGCAGCAGGCGCGGCTCGTCGATGCCGCGGGCCCGGTTGAGCTGCATGAAGGTGGTGGGGCCGGCGAGGCCGTCGGGCTTGAGCCCATGGGCCACCTGGAACGCGGAAACGTCCGACTTCAACGCCTCGTCCACACGATGCGGCCCCGGCGTCGCTGCGCGGCCTTCGAGCGCGGCGAGCTGGTCCACGAGCCAGTCGACCGCCGGCCCCGATTGGCCGCTCTGCAGCGTGCGCGCATAGCCCGGCGGTGCGCGCCAGAAGGTGGCGAAGTCGCCGCGCCAGACCTTGGCGAGCGCCTTGAGCGGCACGGTATGCGTCGTCTCGCCGATGCGCACGGTGGCCGCGTCGTCACCCAGGCCGACCAGCAGCGCGTAGGCCTGGGCCTCGCCGCTCTCGCCGCCGTGCAGTGTCAGCAGGCCGGGCCGGTCCAGCGTGCGGATGAGCGCGAGGCTGCTGCCGTCACCGCGAAAGCATTGCACCTGCTGGCGCTGCGCGGCCGTGCACGGGTCGCCCTCGTCAAGCGTGAGCTGCCAGGCGGCGGCGAGTTCGCGCCAGGCCTGGTCTTCGTCGGCCATGAGGGCATCGAAGCCGCTCGTTGGGTCGAAAACGGCGGGTGCCGATGCGGCCGGCGCCACGGGGCTTGACGTCGACAACGCTGCCGCCAGCGGTGACGACGCCGCCGCGGCCGGGCGTGCATCGATGCCACGGCGCAGCCAGTCCTCGCCGCCCAGCGTCGCGGCGCCCGCCAGCACCGCCACCCCGGCCACACCCGCCAACGCCCGGCGCGGCACACGGCGCAGCGGCGGCTGACGCCCGCCGTCGAACACCTCGCGCGCCGCCTTGTCGACGATTGCCTCGTCGACTGCCGTGCGGCCGGACGCATAGGCGCCCAGCAGCGCCCGATCGCACAGCAGGTTGATGCGGCGCGGCACGCCACCGGCGAGTGCGTGCACGCGGCGCAGCGCGCGCCGATCGAAAGGCAGCGGCCCGGCGAGGCCCGCCACCTCCAGCCGGTGGCGCACGTACTGCGCCGACTCGGCTTCCGACAACGCCTCCAGGTGGCAGCGCGCGATCACCCGCTGGGCCAGTTGCTCCAGCCCCGGCTGCGCCAGCATGTCGCGCAACTCGGGCTGGCCGATGAGCACGATCTGCAGCAGCTTGCGCTCGTTGGTTTCCAGGTTGGTGAGCAGGCGCAGTTGCTCCAGCACCTCGGCCGAGAGGCTTTGCGCCTCGTCGATGATGAGCACGTTGTTCTGGCCGACCGCATGCGTCTTGAGCAGGAAGTCGTTGAGCGGATCGATGTAGGCCTTGGCCGTCGCCTCGCCCGAGCCGGCGATCTGCTGCGGAATCCCGAACTCGTCGCACACCGTCTTCAGCAGCTCCGTGACGGTGAGTTGCGGATTGAAGATGTAGGCAACGTTGCAGCGCTTGGGCACCTGCTCGAGGAAGCAGCGGCACACCGTGGTCTTGCCCGCGCCGATGGCGCCGGTGAGCAGCACGAAGCCGCCGCCGGCGCGCACGCCATAGAGAAGATGAGCGAGCGCCTCGCGGTGGCGCTCGCTCATGAAGAGGTAGCGCGGGTCGGGCGCGATGGAGAAGGGTTCGCGCGCGAGGCCGAAGAAGCGCAGGTACATCGGCGCGAGCTTAGCGACGCAGCAAGACCATCAGATGCATCGCCCGCCGTCGATCTCCATCGCCACGCCGGTGATCATCGAGGCCTCGTCGCTGCACAGGAAGCAGGCCGCGTTGCCGATGTCCTCGGGCGTGGACAGTCGCCCGAGCGGAATGCTCGCGAGAAATCGCGCGCGGTTCTCGGGCGTGTCGCCGCCCATGAAGGTGGGCAGCAGCGGTGTCTCACCCGCGACCGGGTTCAACGCAACGACGCGGATGCCGAAGGGCGCCAGTTCCACCGCCATCGCGCGCGTGGCGGTGATGACCCAGCCCTTGCTGGCGTTGTACCAGGCGAGTTTGGGCCGCGGGCTCACGCCGGCGGTGCTGGCGACGTTGAGGATGACGCCGCCTTTCTGCGCCTTGAAACGCGGCACGACTTCGCGCGCGGCGAGGTAGATGGCCTTCATGTTCACGCCGGCGATGCGGTCGAAGTCGTCTTCGGGCAGGCCTTCCAGCGGCTGCGGCAGGTGCGCCACGCCGGCGTTGTTGACGAGGATGTGCAGGCCGCCGAAGGCGCGCTCGGCCTCGTCGAGCATGGCCTTGGTGTCGGCGGCGCGGCTCACGTCGGCCACGACGTAGCGCGCACCGGTGGCCTCGGCCACGCGCTTGGCATTGGCTTCGTCGCGGTCGGCGATCAGCACCTTCGCGCCTTCGGCGACGAACTTCTTCACGATGCCTTCGCCGAAGCCCGATCCGCCGCCGGTGACCACGGCCACTTTGTCCTTCAATCGCATCTCTGTCTCCTGTTGTGTTTGGTCAGTCGTGCTGGATGGCGACGGTCTTGAGCGTCGAGAAGCCGTACAGCGCCTCGAATCCCTTCTCGCGCCCGTGGCCCGAGCGCTTGACGCCGCCGAAGGGCAGCTCCACCCCGCCGCCGGCGCCGTAGTTGTTGATGAAGACCTGGCCGCAGCGCAGCGCGTGGGCCATGCGCAGTTGCCGCCCACCGTCGCGCGTCCACACACCGGCGACGAGCCCAAAGTCGGTGCCGTTGGCGAGCGCGATGGCTTCGGCCTCGCCGTCGAAGGGCGTGAGCACCTGCACCGGGCCGAAAATTTCCTGCTGCGCGAGCGCGTGGTCGGCCGGCACCGCATCGAGCAGGGTCGGCGGCAGGTAGTGGCCGCCCTTGGGCGCATCGGCGACCCGTTGGGCCTGCGCCGCCACCTTCAAGCCGCTGTCCCGTGCGAGCGCGAGAAAACCCGAGACGATGTCGTGCTGCCGCTTCGAGATCAGCGGCCCCACGTCGAGATCGCGCATCGCCGGGCCGACACGCAGCGCGCGCACGCGCTCGGCCATGCGGTCCCGCACGGTGTCGTAGACCGCGCGCTCGACCAGGATGCGCGAGCCGGCCGAACAGGTCTGCCCGGCGTTCTGGATGCCGGCGTTGACGAGGAAGGGCAGTGCACGTTCGATGTCCGCATCGGCGAACACGACCTGCGGGCTCTTGCCGCCAAGTTCCAAGGTCACCGGCACGGCGTTCTTCGCGGCGGCGGCCTGCACCAGTGCGCCGGTGGCCACCGAGCCGGTGAAGGAGATGTGGTCGATGCCACGGTGTGCGGACAGCGCGGCGCCGGCTTCTTCGCCGAGGCCCGTCACCACGTTGAGCGCGCCCGGCGGCAGGCCGGCGTCGGTGGCGATGCGGGCGAAGGCGAGCACCGTGAGGCAGGCTTCCTCCGCCGGCTTCAACACGCAGGCGTTGCCCATCGCGAGTGCCGCGCCGACACTGCGACCGACGATCTGCATCGGGTAGTTCCAGGGCACGATGTGGCCCGTCACGCCATGCGGCTCGCGCAGCGTCATCACCGTGAAGCCGCGTTGATACGGCAGCGTCTCGCCGTGCAGCTTGTCGGCCGCGCCGCCGTAGAACTCGAGGTAGCGCGCCAGCGCCAGCGCATCGGCGCGGCCCTGCTTGAGCGGCTTGCCGACGTCCAGCGCTTCGAGTTCGGCCAGCCAGTCGGCCTGCTCGGCGATCTTGCGGCCGACGGCGGCGAGCAGCCTGCCGCGTTCGGTGGCGGTGAGGCGGCCCCACTCGCCGCCGTCACGCGCCGTTCGTGCTGCGGACACGGCCGCGTCGATGTCGGCGGCGCTGCCGCGGGCGATGTGCGCGAGCGGCGTGCCGTCGGAGGGGTTGTCCAGCTGCAAGGTGGCGCCCGAATCGGCACTGCGCCATTGGCCGCCGATGAGCAGTTGGGTGGTATCGAACGAGATCGTGGATGTCATGCCTCAGTCTCCAAGGCTCCCTGGTCCGCCGTCATCGCGGCGTTTTGAGCCATCATATTGAACGGCGCCCGCGTCACACCACATCTCCGTTCGCGCTGAGCCTGTCGAAGCGCCCCCGTGCAGGGGCACATGGCTTCGGCAAGCTCAGCCGGCCCTTCGACAGGCTCAGGGCGAACGGGTCGGGGAAGCGGCGCACGAAGAACCAGGCCAACGGATCCCGACCATCGCTCTCTTCCTCCTCAAACGCTTCGCCGCCTTCGCTGCCACCTTGCTGGCCGCCACCGCGGTGATCTTCGCGGTGCTCGACATCCTGCCCGGCAATGCCGCCGAGGTGATGCTCGGCGAGAGCGCCACGCCCGAGGCGGTGGCGGCGCTCACGGCAAAGCTCGGCCTCGACCGCCCGCCGCTCGTGCGCTACGGCGAATGGCTGCAAGGCCTGGCCGTGGGCGACATGGGCACGAGCGTCGCCTATGACACGCCGGTGCTCGAACTCGTGCTGGAACGGCTGGAGGTCACCGTGCCGCTGGCCGTGATGGCGATGGTGCTGACCACCGTGCTTGCGCTCGCGCTCGGCCTGTACGCCGCTTCGCGCCACAACAAGCTCGGCGACGTGGGCGTGATGGCGGCCAGCCAGGTGGGCATCGCCATTCCCAATTTCTGGTTCGCGATCCTCCTGATCCTGCTGTTCTCGGTGCAGCTGCAGTGGTTCTCGGCCGGCGGCTTTCCCGGTTGGACGGAAGACCAGGGTGGCGGGCTGTGGGACGGTCTGCAAGCGCTGCTGCTGCCCACCGTGGCGCTGGCCGTGGTGCAGGCGGCCATCCTCGCGCGCATCACAAGGTCGGCGGTGCTCGAAGTGCTGCGCGAGGACTTCGTGCGCACCGCGCGCGCCAAGGGCCTCACCCAGCGCCAGGTGATGTGGCGCCACGTGCTGCGCAACGCCTTCGTGCCGGTGCTCACCATCATGGGCCTGCAGTTCGCCAACCTGCTCACCGGCACGGTGGTGATCGAGAACGTGTTCAGCCTGCCGGGCCTCGGGCGGCTGGTGTTCCAGGCGATTGCCAACCGCGACCTCATCGTGGTGCGCAACGTGGTGATGCTGCTGGCCGGCGCGGTGATCGTCATCAACTTCGTCGTCGACGTGCTGTATGCGGTCATCGACCCACGCCTTCGGGTGACCCATGGTTGAGGCCGTCTTCGCCTTCTCGCGGCGTGCGCGCTTTCACGCGAGCTTCGTGATCGGCGCGGCGCTTGTCGCGCTGCTGGTCGCGAGCGCGCTCGTCTCGCTGGTATGGACGCCGCATTCGGCCACCGACATCGACGTGCCGTCCAAGCTGCTGGCGCCGTCGTCCACCCACTGGCTGGGCACCGACAGCCTGGGGCGCGACATCGTCTCGCTGCTGATGGTGGGCGCGCAGAACTCGATCGCGGTCGGCGTGATCGCGGTCGGCATCGGCATGGGCTTCGGCGTGGTGTTCGGCCTGCTCGCCGCCGCACGCCGCGGCTGGGTCGAGGAGGCGGTGATGCGGCTGTCGGACTTCACCTTCGCCTTCCCGGCGCTGCTGTCGGCCATCATGCTCACCGCCATCTACGGGCCGGGACTCGTCACCTCCATCGTCGCCATCGGCATCTTCAACATTCCGGTGTTCGCGCGCATCTCGCGCGCCGCAGCACTCGGCGTGTGGTCGCGCGACTACGTGCTGGCCTCGCGCGCCTGCGGCAAGGGCACGTGGCACATCAGCGTGGCCCACGTGCTGCCCAACATCGCGAGCGTGCTCATCGTGCAGGCCACGATCCAGTTCGCCACCGCCATCCTGGCCGAGGCGGCGCTCAGCTACCTCGGCCTCGGCACGCAGCCGCCACAGCCTTCGTGGGGGCGCATGCTCAACGAGGCGCAGACGATGATGTTCTCGGCACCCACGCTGGCGATCTGGCCGGGGCTCGCGATTGCGCTCAGCGTGCTCGGGCTCAACCTCATGGGCGACGGGCTGCGCGATCTGCTCGACCCACGGCTGGCGAGGGCGCGGTGAACACGAACAAGAGCGACATCCTGCTCGACGTGCGCGGCCTGCGCGTGCGCCTGAACACCGCGCGCGGCCCGGCGGATGCGCTGCGCGGCATCGACCTGCAGATCCGGCGCGGCGAAACGGTGGGGTTGATCGGCGAATCGGGCTGCGGCAAGTCGATGACGGCGCTGGCGCTGATGGGCCTGCTGCCGCACGGCGCGGCGGTGAGCGGCAGCATCCGGCTGCAGGGACAGGAGCTGGTGGGTACTAGCGATGCCGCGATGTGCGCGCTACGCGGCAACCGCATCGGCATGGTGTTCCAGGAGCCGATGACGGCGCTGAACCCGCTGCACACCGTGGGGGCGCAGGTGGCCGAGCCCTTGCGCCAGCACAAGGGACTGTCTCGCACCGCGGCTCGTGCCGAGGCGCTGCACCTGTTGGAGCGTGTCCAGTTGCCGCAGGCGGCGCAGCGGCTGGACGCTTATCCGCACCAGCTTTCGGGCGGCCAGCGGCAGCGGGTGATGATTGCCGCGGCGCTCGCCTGCGGGCCGGACCTGCTGATCGCCGACGAGCCGACGACGGCGCTGGACGTGACGATCCAGCGCGAGATCCTCGACCTCATCGCCGAGCTGGTGTCCGAGAGCGGCATGGCGCTGCTGCTCATCAGCCACGACCTGGGCGTGATGGCGCAGCGCGTGCAGCGGGTGATGGTGATGTACGGCGGCACGGTGGCCGAGCGCGGGCCGACGGCGGCGGTGTTCGAGCGGCTGGCGCATCCCTACACGCGCGGGCTGTTCGCCGCGCGGCCGCGGCTGGGGCTGATGCGGCGGCAGCGGCTGACGACGATTCCGGGGCGCGTGCCCGAGCTGGTGGACATGCCGGCGGGTTGTCCGTTCGCGGATCGGTGCAGTTGGGTGGTGCCGGCGTGCACGGCCGCCTTGCCGCCGCTGGTGGATGTAGGCGAAGGGCATGCGGCGCGGTGCATTCGGGTGGAGGAGGTGTTGCGCTCGGGCAGGCCGACGGCCCTCACCCCAACCCTCTCCCGCAAGCGGGAGAGGGAGCAAGACCTGGGCGCGGTCGAAGCGACTGAGCCTCTCGACGACCGCACCGGCCGGCCCCCTCTCCCGCTTGCGGGAGAGGGTGGGGGTGAGGGCGCGGCCTCGCACGAACAGAAGACAAAGCCATGAGCGAACCCCTGCTCCAGGTCGACCACCTCACCAAGCACTACCGCCTGCCGCGCGAAAGCCTGTGGCGCCCGGCGCCGCTCATCGATGCCGTGAACGACGTGAGCTTCACGCTGCACCCCGGCCGCACGCTCGGCATCGTCGGCGAGTCCGGCTCGGGCAAGTCGACGCTCGCGCGCCTGGTGATGGCCCTCGAAGCGCCCACCGCCGGGCGCATCACGCTGCTCGGCCGCGACCTGCAGGCGATGACGGCGCGTGAACTGCGCGAAGCCCGCCGGGATTTCCAGATGGTGTTCCAGGACCCCTTCGGCTCGCTCGATCCGCGCCAGCGTGTCGGCCGCATCGTCGCCGAACCTTTGCCGCCGACACGCCGTGCCGAGCGCGACAAGCAGGTGGCCGAAGCGCTGGACGCGGTGGGCCTGCGCGCCGCCGACGCCGACAAGTACCCGCACGAGTTCTCCGGCGGCCAGCGCCAGCGCATCGCCATCGCGCGTGCGCTCATCACGCGGCCCAAGCTCATCGTCGCCGACGAACCGGTGAGCGCGCTCGACGTTTCGGTGCAGGCGCAAGTACTCAACCTGCTGCTCGACCTGCAATCGCAATTCGGCTTGAGCTACCTCTTCATCAGCCACGACCTCGCCGTGGTCGACCACCTGTGCGACGAGGTGATCGTGATGAAGTCCGGCCACGTGGTCGAACAAGGCGTGCCCGAGACCTTGTTCCGCGCCGCAACCCACCCCTACACCCGCGCGCTGCTGGCGGCCGTGCCGCAGCCGGCGTCAACAGGCGCGCTTTAGTAGAGTCGACCGACACAGTCGCCACGGCAAATTTCCCAACAGTCCTTCGCAGGAGACACACGATGACCCGGCCCTCTTCACGGATCACCTGGATCGCAGCCTTCACCGTGGCCGCCGTCGCGGCTGCCGCCGCAATGCCTGCCGCCGCGCAAAGCCGCAAGGACAGCGCGGTGCTCGCCATGACGCTCGAGCCCGCGCCGGGGCTCGACCCGACCATGGCCGCGGCCGCCGCCATCGGCGAGGTGGTGCACTACAACGTGCTCGAAGGCCTGACCAAGATCGGCATGGACGGCCGCGTCGGCCCGCTGCTGGCCGAGAGCTGGACCATCTCGCCCGACGGCCGCGCCTACACGTTCAAGCTGCGCCACGGCGTGAAGTTCCATGACGGCGAGGCCTTCGACGCGAGCGACGTGAAGTTCAGCTTCGAGCGCGCCAAGGCCGAGGGCAGCACCAACAAGGCGAAGAAGGCCGTCTTCGACAACATCTCGCGCATCGACACGCCCGACGCGCACACCGTCATCATGGTGCTCAACCAGCCCGACGGGAATTTCCTCTTCCGCATGGGCGAGAACACGGCGGTGATCCTCGATCCCAAGACTGCGGCCACCACGGCCACACAGCCGGTGGGCACCGGCCCCTACAAGCTGGGTGACTGGCGCCGCGGCGCGTCGATCACGCTGGTCAAGAGCGACAGCTACCGCAACGCCGCCGCGGTGAAGTTGAAGCGCGTGACCTTCCGCTTCATCAACGACCCGGCTGCGCAGGTCGCGGCGCTGCTGGCCGGCGACGTGGACGCCATGCCGCGTTTCGGCGCACCGCAAAGCCTCGCGCAGTTCAAGAGCGACAAGCGCTTCAAGGTGGAGATCGGTGGCACCGAGGGCAAGACCATCGTCGCCATCAACAACAAGCGCAAACCTTTCGACGACGTGCGCGTGCGCCGCGCAATTGCCGCCGCCATCGATCGCAAGCAGGTGATCGACGGCGCGATGGAAGGCTACGGCGAACCGATCGGCAGCCACATGGTGCCCAGCGACGCCGGCTACATCGACCTGACGAAGGTGAACCCCCACGACCCCGAGAAGGCGCGCGCGCTGCTGAAGGAGGCGGGCGTCGCCACGCCGCTGAACGTGACGCTCACGCTGCCGCCGCCGCAGTACGCGCGAAAGGGCGGCGAGATCGTCGCGGCACAGTTGGCCCGCGTGGGCATCGTCGCGAAGATCGAGAACGTGGAGTGGCCGCAGTGGCTGTCGGGTACGTTCAAGGGCAACTTCGACCTATCCATCATCAGCCACGTGGAGCCGCTCGACTTCGACCGCTACGCCGATCCGAAGTACTACTGGGGCTACGACAGCCAGGCCTACCGCGACCTGCTCGCGAAGTACAACGAAGCCACCGAGGCGAAGACGCGCGAGAAGCTGCTCGGCGACATCCAGCGCCACCTGGCCGAGAACGCGGTCAACGCTTACCTCTTCCAGCTGCCGCAGTTCGCGGTGTCGAAGAAGAACCTGAAGGGCGTGTGGAGCAGTTCGCCGATCTTCGCGAACGATCTGGCGGCGCTGAGCTGGCAGTAGTCAGCGCTCGATCGAAAGAGCTTCCTTCGGCAAGCTCGGGACCCGCGGGGACTTCGACAAGCTCAGTCCGAACGGAATGGGGTGATCGTCGCGGTACTCCGTTCGCCCTGAGCCTGTCGAAGGGCCGGGGCTGAGCTTGCCGAAGCCCACGCGCTCGCTTTTCCCCACCGAAAGGCCCACCATGCCCGCCCTTCACGACCTGAGCGCCGCCGATCTGCTGCTCGCCTACCGCGACAAGAGCCTGTCACCGGTCGAGGCCACGCGCGCCGTGCTCGACCACATCGCCGCCTGGGAGCCGCACCTGCGCGCCACCTATGCGCTCGACGCTGAGGGCGCGCTCGCCCAAGCGCGCGAAAGCGAGGCGCGCTGGCTCAAGGGCACACCGCAAGGCCCGCTCGACGGCATCCCGTCGACACTGAAGGAAAACATCGCCACCCGCGGCGTACCGATGCCGCTGGGCACCGCCGCCACCGTGCTCACCCCCGCCGAGCGCGACGCCCCGCCCGCCGCCCGCATGCGCGAAGCCGGCGCGGTGCTGCTCGGCAAGACCACCATGCCCGACTACGGCATGTTGTCGTCCGGCCTGTCGAGCTTTCACCCGCTCACGCGCAACCCGTGGGACCTGAGCAAGAACCCCGGCGGCAGCAGCGCCGGTGCAGCCGCCGCCGCCGCGGCGGGCTACGGCCCGCTGCACGTGGGCACCGACATCGGCGGCTCGGTGCGGCTGCCTGCCGGCTGGTGCGGCATCTTCACGCTCAAGCCCAGTCTCGGGCGCATTCCGATCCACCCGCCATACGCCGGGCGTGTGGCCGGGCCGATGACGCGCAGTGTGGGCGACTCGGCATTGCTGATGCAGGTGCTCACGCTGCCCGATGCACGCGACACCATGAGCCTGCCTTACCAGCCTTTCGATTGGCAGCAGCTCGATCGCGATCCCAAGGGCCTGAAGATCGGCCTGCTGATGGACGCCGGCTGGGGCTTGCCGGTCGATGCCGAGGTGCGCGCGGCGGTCGAGGTCGCGGCCCGTGCCTTCGCCGCGGCCGGCGCGGTCGTCGAACTGGTGCCGCCCTTCATGACGCGCGAGATGGCCGACGGCATGGACCGCTTCTGGCGCATGCGCTCGTGGCTGGACATGTCAGCCCTGCCCGCCGAGCGGCGCGCCAAGGTACTGCCCTACATCACCGACTGGGCGCGCGGCGGCGAGCATCTGACGGGCGCCGAAGTCTTCCACGGCTACAGCCAGATGGGTGCGATGCGCGACGCGGCCGTGGCCGCCTGCCGGCCCTTCGACGTGCTGCTCTCGCCGGTGTCGCCGGTGCCGGCCTATGCGGCCGAACTGGCTTCGCCCACCAATGATCCGCAGCGGCCCTTCGAGCACATCGCCTTCACCCTGCCCTACAACATGAGCGAGCAACCGGCCGCCAGCATCAACTGTGGCTACACGACGGGCGGCCTGCCCATCGGCCTTCAGATCGTCGGCGCGCGGCACGACGACCTCGGCGTGCTGCAGGTGGCGCGGCTGTGGGAGCAGATGCGGCCGGCGCAACGTCCCTGGCCGGAGCCGCCTTCCGCCTGAAGGCTAGACCAGCGGCTCGCCGATGCCTTCCTGCGCGTACGCGCGCTGCACCGCCGGCCGCGCGAGCATGCGCTGCAGGTAGGCGCCCAGCCCCGGCAGGCTGCGCGCCGGGCGGCCGAAGCCGCGTGTCCAGCGGCACAGCATCAGCGCATACGGGTCGAGCGCGCTGAAGGCCTCGCCCAGCAGCCACGGGCCGCCGTGGCGTTCCAGCTCAGCTTCGAGCTGGTCGAGCATCGCGCCCACCTTCGCCTCGGCATGCGCCTTCACCTGGGCGACGGCCGCGGCATCGTCGGCCCAGCGTTCGGGATAGAAGTAGACGATCAGCGTCGCCTGCAGCGTGTTGGTGAGCCACATCAGCCACTTGTAGAAGTGCGCGCGCTCCGGCGTGCCGAGCGGCGGCGCCAGGCCGGCGTCGGCGTGCGTGTCCACCAGATGCAGGCAGATCGCCGCGGTCTCGTACAGCACCAGTTCGCCGCCGCCGCGCGTGTCGATCAGCACCGGGATCAGCCCGTTGGGATTGAGCCGCAGGTACTCCGGCGCCTTGTGCGCCTGCCGGGTGCGGTCGACGAGGCGCAGTTCGTAGGGCACGCCCAACTCTTCGAGCAGCAGGTGCGGCGCCATGCTGGCGTTGCCGGGATAGTGGTGAAGTTGCAGCATGGGTCTCCTGGGTTTGTGCGATGCGCGCGCGATTGTGTCGCCTGCCGCCCCGCCACAGCCAGGCGCGGCCGGTGTTCAAAGTGCTTGCATGCTGCGATTCGACCGACCGCTTCACGCAAAGCCCCACTATGGCGCACACTGCGGCCCTCATCACTTCAGAGGATCGACGATGGCCCAGGCCCGTACCACCGAACTTCCCGTATCCGGCAGCGAAGACACCGGCAAGCTGCTCCTGCGCGTCGGCCTCGGCGTGCTCATCCTGCTGCACGGCGTCGCCAAGATCATGGGCGGGCCGGGCTTCATCCTGGGGTTGATGGAGAAGTCCGGGCTGCCGCCGGTGCTCGGCTATGCGGTCTACATCGGCGAGGTGCTGGCCCCGCTGCTCTTGATCGTCGGCGTCTACACGCGGGCTGCGGCCGTTGTCGTCGCAATCAACATGATCGTCGCCGTGGTGCTGGTGCACATGGGCGATCTCGGCATGCTCGGCAAGAGCGGCGGCTGGGCGCTCGAGCTGCAGGGCATGTTCTTCCTCGCCGCGGTGGTGGTCGCGCTGATCGGCGCCGGCCGCTACAGCCTCGGCGGCATCAACGGCCGCTGGAACTGATGTCATGAACGGGGACAACGATCCGGCAGTCGAGCGGGTCGTCGTCCCGCGCACGCACGACCTCGGCGACGGCTTCGAGGTGCGGCGCGCGCTGCCCTCGCTGCAGCGCCGCATGGTCGGCCCCTTCGTCTTCCTCGACCAGATGGGCCCGAACGTGCTCACCGCGGGCCAAGGCCTGGACGTGCGGCCGCATCCGCACATCGGCTTGTCCACGCTCACCTGGCTGCTCGACGGCGAGATCGTGCACCGCGACAGCCTCGGCGTGGTGCAGCCGATCCGCCCCGGCGAAGTCAACTGGATGACCGCCGGCCGCGGCATCGTGCATTCCGAGCGCACGGGGACCGAGGCTCGGCAGTCCGATCAGCGGCTCTTCGGCCTGCAGTGCTGGCTGGCGCTGCCCAAGACGCACGAAGAACGCGAGCCGAGCTTCGCGCACATTCGCGCCCACGAGCTGCCGCGCGAGGAGGGCGAAGGCGTCAACGCCACCCTTGTCGCCGGCGAGTTCTTCGGCAAGCGCTCGCCGGTAGAGACCTTTTCGCCGCTGTGCTACGTGGATGTGCGCCTGTCAGCCGGCGCGCGCCTGGCGGTGCCGGCGCTCTATCCCGAGCAAGCGCTGTACGTGATCGACGGCCGCCTCGACCTCGGCCGCGACGGCCTGCACGACGCCGGCCGGCTGCTCGTCATCCGCCCCGGCGCCGCCATCGACCTGCGCGGCGCCGGCCCCGGCGACACGCGCGTGATGCTGCTCGGCGGCGAGCCGATGGACGGCCCGCGCTTCCTGAGCTGGAACTTTGTCTCCAGCACCGCCGAGCGCATCGAGCAGGCCGAAGACGACTGGCGCACCGGCCGCTTTGCGGCGGTGCCGGGCGAGACGGAGTTCATTCCGTTGCCCGAGCGTGCGGGCAAGCCGGTGCGTTGTCCCTGATCACCTCGAGCGAGGTGCGAGCGACGCCGCAATGCAGCCCTGCGCTAGCCAGTAGGTGCCCAGCACCCACAGCGGCGCGAGCGGGATGGGGGCGTCGAACTTGTTGAAGGCGAGCAGGCTGTCGGAGGCGAGGAAGAGCAGCCCGCCGATGGCCGCACGGCCCGCCAGTGCGGCATCGGCCGTGCCGCGCGCGGTGGACCACCACACCGCTGCCTGCGCCGCCATCGCGGCGATGCACAGCACGTAGGCCAGCACCGGCCATTTCAGCGCGGGCGGGATGCTGCTCCACAACATCGACAGGATGAGGGCGGCCACGCCGGCATAGAGCACGAAGAGCGCCGGCCGTGCCGCGAAGCGCACGGGCACGCTGAAGGCGGCGATGTACGCCAGATGCGCGAGCAAGAAGGCGATCAACCCCGGCAGGAAGCCTTGCGGCCAGAGCAAGGCCACGTCGCCGACGAGTGAGAGCACGAGACCAAGACGCACGAACAGGCGCTGCCGCTGCCGCCCAGCGCCGCGCCACCATGCCCAGGCGAGGATGGTGATCGTCGTGAGCGGCTTGAACACGAACACCTGCGCCGGCGCAGCGAAGAGGCCGCCGGCAATGCACAGCAGCGCGAAAAGCAGCGCAGCCCAGGGAAGCAGGCGATCGGTGGTGCGGCTGGCGGAAGACATGAAAGGGAACGGCGCGCGGCCGGCAGCGAGGACGCCGGATTCTGCGGCTCCGCAACGCATGCCGGCCGAGGCCTTTCCCTCGGGTCGCCGGCTATCGGGCGCTGAGCGTGACGAGCTGGCCGTTGGTCCGCCGCAGCATCAGCTGGTCGCCGACGGCACGCCACTCGTTGCAGTAGGACTGAGACTGCCGCATGTCGGCGCACACCTTGCTGCCGTCGATGCGCCAGCGGCCGGAGTCGCTCGCACCGCTCGGGTAGACGTTGACGAAGACGTAGCCGCTGTCGCGGTAGTCCATGCGAGCCGACATCCCCTTGTCCAGCGACAGGTCGAAGACCTTGCCGGACACGCGCCGGCGCAGGTCGTCGGCGGCGAGCGTGTGCGCATTGGCGGGCCAGGCGGGCGGTGCGGCAACCGGTGCGGGTGCCGCGGCCTGGGCTGGCGCGGCAGGGGCCGCGGCTTTCGCGGGGGCGGCCGGGGCTTTCATGGGGGCGGTCGGCGCGCAGGCGGATGCGGTGGCGACGACGAAGGCGCCGAGGGTGGCGCGGCGAAGTACGCGGGAGGTGGACATGGCAGGCTCCTTTCAAAGAACGGGCCGTCAATGTCTCGCTCGGCGCCGCGCGCCGCATCCATCGAACGATGGAGCAATTCGCGTCGGGGAACGCCGCTCTCAGCGCCCGTCGTCAACCGGCACTGCCGCCGCAGCCCGTGCGGCCGCTGCGGCGCGCAAGGCCTTGAGCTTCTCGCGCGGGTCTTCCTTCGCCACCACCTCATGCAGTTTCATCTCGCCGATGAAGCGGCTGGGCACACCCTGCACCGTGTCGCGGCCCTTCTTGCGGCGGCGCAAGGTGCTCACGGCGAGCGTCGTTCGCGCGCGGGTGATGCCCACGTACATGAGGCGGCGCTCTTCTTCCAGCCGCTGCGGCGTCATCTCGTCGTCATCGCTCTTGAAGGGCAGCAGCCCTTCGTTCACACCGGCCAGCACCACATGCGGCCACTCCAGACCCTTGCTCGCATGCAGCGTCGACAGCGTGACGACATCCTGCTCGTCGCCGCGTTCGGCGAGGCTGATGATGACGGAGATGGTCTGCGCGACGTCGAGCACGCTCTTCTTCTCGGTCTCGACGGTGGAGCCGCCGTCGTTCTCGATCTCGCCGCCGCAGCGCTTGGCGATCCAGTCGACGAAATCGAGCACGTTGCTCCAGCGGCTCGCGGCAAGCTTGTCGCTGTCTTCGCCGTCGTGCAGGTGCTTCTCGTAGTCGATGTCCTTCAGCCAGCCGAGCAGCAGCGCCTTCGCGTCCTCGCTGCCGACGGTGTGGCGCGCGCGGTACTCGAGGTCGTTCACGTAGCGGCCGAATTCGTGCAGCGAACCGATCGCGCGTGCACTCACCACCGCGCCCAGGCTCTCGGCGAACAGCGCTTCGTAGAGGCTCGTCTTCCACTTGGACGCGAACTCGCCGAGCTGGCCCAGCGTCTGGTGGCCGATGCCGCGCTTGGGCGTGGTCACGGCGCGCAGGAAGGCCGGATCGTCGTCGTTGTTCACCAGCAGGCGCAGCCAGCCGCACAGGTCCTTGATCTCGGCGCGGTCGAAGAAGCTCTGCCCGCCCGACACCTTGTAGGGAATGTTGGCCTTGCGCAGTGCCTTCTCGAACGAACGCGCCAGGTGGTTGGCGCGGTAGAGGATGGCGAAGTCCTTGAACTGCACCTGCCCGCCCTCGCCTCGGAGCGACTGGATGCGCGCCACGGCACGTTCGGCCTCGTGCTCCTCGCCGTCGCACTCGACCACGCGCACCGGCTCGCCGTCGCCGAGGTCGCTCCACAGCTTCTTCTCGAACAGCTTGGGGTTGTGGCCGATCACCGCGTTGGCCGCGCGCAGGATGTGGCCGGTGGAGCGGTAGTTCTGCTCCAGCGGAATCACCTTCAGCGCCGGGAACTCCTGCGGCAGGCGGCGCAGGTTGTCGATGGTGGCGCCGCGCCAGCCGTAGATGCTCTGGTCGTCGTCACCCACGGCGGTGAGCATGGCGCGCTCGCCGACCAGGCTTTTGAGCAGCTCGTACTGGATGGTGTTGGTGTCCTGGTACTCGTCGACCAGCACGTAGCGCAGCGTCTCTTGCCACTTGGCGCGGCATTCGGCGTCGCGCAGCAGCAGCTTGTGCGGCAGGCTGATGAGGTCGTCGAAATCCACGGCCTGGTAGGCGGCCAGGCGCTCCTCGTAGCGCGCCATCACCTGCTGCGCGACACGCTCGTCTTCGTTGGCCGGCGCGACCTGATCGCTCGCCAGCCCCTGGTTCTTCCACAGGCTGATGGCCCACTGCCAACGGCGCGCGAGGTTGTTGTCGGTCGAGCCGCCGGCTTCCTTGAGGATGCCCAGCACGTCGTCGCTGTCGAAGATGCTGAACTGCGGCTTCAGGCCGAGTCGCTCACCCTCCTCGCGCAGGATGCGCACGCCGAGCGAATGGAAGGTGCTGATGACCAGGTGCTTGGCGGCACGCGGCCCGATCAGGCCCTTGGCACGCTCGCGCATCTCGGCCGCGGCCTTGTTGGTGAAGGTGATGGCGGCGATCTGCGCCGGCGCATAACCCGCCTGCAGCAGGCGCGCGATCTTGTGGGTGATGACGCGCGTCTTGCCCGATCCGGCGCCGGCCAGCACCAGGCAGGGGCCGTCGAGGTGGTGCACCGCCTCGAGCTGGGCGGGGTTCAGGGACGGGGGAGCGGCGGACACGAAGGCGGGGCGAAAACAGCTGGCCATGATAGCCAGCGCCATACAGGTAGAAGTCCGTCGCACTGAGGTATCGAAGTGCCGCGCGCGCCAGGCTTCGATACCTCAGCCCGATCCTTCGATACCTCAGGACGAACGGGTTCAGGCTTCGATACCTCAGCCCGAACGGAGCGTTGGGCGACCCCGCTTGCGATACTCCCCGCCGCCGCATGCAAGCCATCCTCGCCGTCACGATTCCGTTCTTCGCCCTGGTGCTCTGCGGCTGGCTGGCGGCGCAGCGTCGCGTGCTGCCCGAAGCGGCGATCCCCGGGCTCAACGCCTACGTGCTGTTCTTCGCCCTGCCGTGCATGCTGTTCCGCTTCGGCGCCAGCATGCCGTTCTCGCAGCTGATCGACCCAGCGCTCGTTGCCATCTACACGGCGTGCGCGCTGGCGATGGTGGCGCTCACGGTGGCAGCGACGCGCCGCCGCGTCGACCTGAAGAACGCCGCCTTCGGCGCGCTGGTGGCCGCCTTCCCGAACACCGGTTTCATGGGCGTGCCGCTGCTGGTCGCCCTGCTGGGCGAGCGCGCGGCCGGGCCGGTGATCAGCACCATCCTCGTCGACCTCGTGCTCACCAGCACGCTGTGCCTGGCCATCGCGCAGATGCCGGTGACGGCGCGCGGTGCCGAAGGCGCCAACCTCGGACCTTCGGTCCTGCGCTCGCTGCGCGCGGCGCTGACCAACCCGCTGCCCTGGGCCATTGGCCTGGGCGCGGTGGCGGCGGCACTCGATGTGCGCCTGCCGGGGCCGGCCGCCGAGGTGGTGCGGCTGCTCGCCGAATCGGCCACGCCGGTGGCGCTGTTCACCATCGGCGCGGTGCTGTGGCGCGCCGGTCAGCATGCGCACACGCGCACGCCGGTCGCCGATTTCCTGCCGGTGGCGCTGTTCAAGCTGCTGCTGCATCCGGCGCTGGTGCTGTGCGCCGGCCTGCTGGCGCGCGCCGCCGGCGTCGATGTGCCGGCCTTCGGCTTGACGGTGCTGGTGCTCGCCGCCGCCCTGCCCAGCGCCAGCAACGTCTCGCTGCTGGCCGAGCGTTATGGGGCGGACAACGGCCGGGTGGCGCGCATCATCATGGCGAGCACCGTGCTCGCCTTCGCCAGCTTCTCCGTGCTGGCGTGGGTACTGGGCGCAGGCAATTGACGAACGCTATCGCGGCGCTTTAGTCAATCAACTTCCAAACATCTACACCGCCCCGACGTATTCAGTACGCGCCGGCTGCCTGGCGTTTGATCGCCCCATCGAATAGCCATACGCTATTTGACAGATTCCCCCAATCAATTCGACAAATGCTGCACTGCAGCCAAAAATACAGCTTGTTCGTCACCCATCCACAGGAGAAAACATCGATGTCCGTCATCAACACGCAAGTCAAGCCCTTCAAGTCCACCGCCTACAAGAACGGCAAGTTCGTTGACGTGAGCGACGAGAACCTCGCGGGCAAGTGGTCGGTGGTCGTGTTCTATCCGGCCGACTTCACCTTCGTGTGCCCGACCGAACTGGAAGACCTGGCTGACAACCACGCCGAGTTCGAGAAGCTGGGCGTGCAGATCTTCAGCGTGTCCACCGACACCCACTTCTCGCACAAGGCCTGGCACGACACGTCGGATGCCATCGGCAAGATCCAGTACGCCATGATCGGCGACCCGACCGGCGCCATCACGCGCAACTTCGAAGTCATGCGCGAAGACCAGGGCCTGGCTGATCGCGGCACCTTCATCATCGACCCGAAGGGCGTGATCCAGGCCGTGGAAATCACCGCCGAAGGCATTGGCCGCGACGCCAAGGAACTGCTGCGCAAGGTCAAGGCCGCGCAGTACGTGGCCGCGCACCCGGGCGAGGTCTGCCCCGCCAAGTGGAGCGAAGGCGCCAAGACGCTGAAGCCGTCGCTCGATCTGGTCGGAAAAATCTGACCCACCCCGGAGCGCCTGACGGCGCTCCGCTCAAGGGGCGCGGCCAGCGGACCGGCAAAGCCGGATCCGCGGCCACCGCTTGATGAGACGCGCCTTGCCTCACGAGGGTCTGGCGCGCGATGAGAAGACACGAAAAGGAACAGGAGCACACGATGCTGGACGACAACCTCAAGGCCCAACTCGGCGCGTACCTCGAGCGCGTGACGCAACCCTTCGAGATCGTCGCCTCGCTGAGCGACTCCGAGAGCTCCCGCGACATGCTGAGCCTGCTGCAGACCATCCACGGCCTGCGCAGCGACAAGATCACCTTGCGCACCGACGGCCAAGCCGCGCGCAAGCCCTCGTTCACCCTGCAACGCGCCGGCACCGACACGCGGCTGCGCTTCGCCGGCCTGCCACTGGGCCATGAGTTCACCTCGCTGGTGCTGGCGCTGCTGTGGACCGGCGGCCACCCGCCCAAGGTGGAGCCTGAGGTCATCGAGCAGATCAAGGCACTGAAGGGCGACTTCGACTTCGAGGTCTACATGTCCCTGACCTGCCACAACTGCCCGGACGTGGTGCAGGCGCTGACGCTGATGGCCATCCTCAACCCGGACGTGAAGACCACCGTCATCGAAGGCGGCACCTTCCAGGAAGAGGTCGATGCGCGCCAGATCATGGCCGTGCCCCTGGTCTTCCTCAACGGCGAGGTCTTCGGCTCCGGCCGCATGACGGTCGAGGAAATCGTTGCCAAGCTCGACACTGGCGCAGCCGCACGCGACGCCGACAAGCTCTCGGCCAAGGACCCGTACGACGTGCTCATCGTCGGCGGCGGCCCGGCGGCGTCTGCGGCGGCGGTGTATGCCGCGCGCAAGGGCATCCGCACCGGCATCGCGGCCGAGCGCTTCGGCGGCCAGGTCAACGACACGCTGGCGATCGAGAACTACATCTCGGTGCTGGAAACCGACGGCCCGAAGTTTGCGCTCGCGCTTGAATCCCACACGCGGGCCTACGACGTGGACATCATGAATTTGCAGCGCGCCGACAAGCTGGTGCCGGCCGCGCAGCCGGGCGGCCTGATCGAGGTGCAGCTCGCCAACGGCGGCGTGCTCAAGGGCAAGTCGGTGATCCTGTCCACCGGCGCGCGCTGGCGCAACGTCAACGTGCCGGGCGAGCAGGAATACCGCAACAAGGGCGTGGCCTACTGCCCGCACTGCGACGGCCCGCTGTTCAAGGGCAAGCGCGTGTCGGTGATCGGCGGTGGCAACTCCGGCGTCGAGGCGGCCATCGATCTCGCGGGCCTGGTGGCGCACGTGACGCTGATCGAGTTTGCCGACCAGTTGAAGGCGGATGCCGTGCTCGTGCGCAAGCTGCAGAGCCTGCCCAACGTGACGATCCACACCAACGCCCAGACGACGGAGATCACCGGTGCCGACGGGCGCGTCAACGGCCTGCGCTACAAGGACCGCGCCACTGGCGAGGAACACCTGGTCGAGCTGGAAGGCGTGTTCGTGCAGATCGGGCTGGTGCCCAACACCGAATGGCTCAAGGGCACGGTGGAGCTGTCCAAGTACGGCGAGGTCATCGTCGATGCGAAGGGCGCGACGAACGTGCCGGGCGTGTTCGCCGCAGGCGACTGCACGACGACGCCGTACAAGCAGATCGTCATCGCCGCCGGGGATGGGGCGAAGGCGGCGCTGGGGGCGTTCGATCATCTGATCCGGAGTTCGGTGGGGGCGTAGGCGTCCCACTGTCCCGTTCGCCCTGAGCAGGGACTGAGCCTGTCGAAGACCCGTCCGTCGAAGGGTCCGTACCCGCGCGCAACGGCGGCTTCGGCAAGCTCAGCCGGACCCTTCGACAGGCTCAGGGCGAACGGGGTAGCGGGAGGTTTGATCAAGCGAACACCGCGGATCCGGCTTCGCCGGTCCGCTGGTGTTGCCCCCTTGAGGGGGAGCGGCCGCCGGCCGCTCCGGGGGTGGGTCAAATCGTCAACGGATCCACATCCACCGCCCAACGCAGGATGCGCTGCCCCGGCCCCTTGCGTTCGCCGCGCATCGCATGCAGCGCCGGCAGCCACAGCGCCAGCAGCCGCTGCAGCGCCACCCGCGACGGCGACTCGACCAGCATCTGCATGCGCTCCACGTCCGCCACGCGCGACACGCTCATCGGCACCGGCGAGTAGATCGCCACGGCATCGGCTCCCGGCAGTTGCTGCGCCGCATCCGACGCCGCCTGCAGAAAGTCCCGCGCCGCCTCGGCGGTCTTGGCCTCGGCGCGCAGCATCGCCAGGTGCGCGTACGGTGGCAGCCCAGCCATCTCGCGCTCCTTCAGCTGGCTCTCGGCAAAGGCCGCGAAATCGTGCCGGCGCAGCGCCGCATACAGCGCGTGCTGCGGATGCCAGGTCTGCACCCACATCTCGCTCGCGCTCGCCTGCGCCGCATCGCGCCCCGCCCGCCCCGCAGCCTGCTGCAGCAGCGCGAACAGCCGCTCGGGCGCGCGGAAATCGCTGCTGAACAGCGCGCCGTCCGGGTTCACCGCCGCCACCAGCGTGATGCGGCGGAAGTCGTGGCCCTTGGTCACCATCTGCGTGCCCACCAGCACATCCACCTCGCCGGCATGCACGGCGCCGAGCTGCTCTTCGAGCGATCCCTTGCGCCGCGTCGAATCGGCGTCGATGCGGGCGATGCGGGCACCCGGCAGCAGCGCGCCGAGCTGTTCTTCCAGCCGCTCGGTGCCGCGGCCGATGGGCGCGATGTCCAGGTTGCCGCAGTCGGGGCAGGCGCGCGGCACACGCTCGGCCAGGCCGCAGTGGTGGCAGCGCAGCGTGCGGTCGAGCTTGTGGAACACGCGCCAGGCGCTGCAATGCGGGCAGGCGCTCTTCCAGGCGCAGTCACCGCAGTGCAGCACCGGCGCGTAGCCACGGCGGTTGAGGAAGACGAGGCTCTGCTCCCCGCGTGCGATGCGCTGCTGCAGCGCCGCCACCAGGGGGGCCGAGAGTGGCGTGCTGCCGCCCTTCGCCTTGGGCTGCAGGTTCATGTCGACCAGCCGCACCTGCGGCAGCACACCGCCGCCGATGCGCGCCGGCAGCGTGAGCTTGCGGTAGCGCCCTTCCGCCGCGCGATGCCAGCTCTCGAGCGAGGGCGTGGCGGAGCCGAGCAGCACCTGCGCGCCTTCCAGCCGCCCGCGCATCACCGCCAGGTCGCGCGCCGAGTAACGCGCGCCTTCCTGCTGCTTGTAGGACGGGTCGTGCTCTTCGTCGACGACGATGAGACCGAGCCGCGGCATCGAGGCAAACACCGCCAGCCGCGTGCCCAGCACCAGATCGGCCAGGCCCAGATGCGCAGCCAGCCAGTACCGCAGCCGCTGCGCCGGTGTGAGCGCGCTGTGCAGCGAGACGATGTGCCGGCCGGCAAAGCGTTCGGCGAAGCGCGCCTCGAGCTGCGGCGTGAGGTTGATCTCGGGCACCAGCACCAGCGCCTGCCGTCCGGCGTCCAGCGCCTGCTGCGCGGCGCGCAGATAGATCTCGGTCTTGCCGCTGCCGGTCACGCCGTGCAGCAGCGTCGGTGGCGGCGGCCCCTCGCCCGGCTGCAGCGCCAGCGCGGCCAGCACCTCAGCCTGCCCGGCGCTCGGTTCCGGCAGCGCAGCCGGCGCCGGGGCGGCCGGGGCGCTCGCCAGGTGCTTGTGCAGCTTGGCGATGCGGTTGGCGAGTTGGCGGTCGTCGAGCTTGCGGAGTTCGGGCGGCAGCACCGCGAGCGCGACCTCGCCGACGCCCCGCTGGTAATAGGCGGCCGCGAATTCGACCAGCCGCCGCCAGGGCTCGCCCAACGGCGGCAGCGAGCGCAAGGCCTCGCCGAGCGGGCGCAGTTCCACATCGGGCGCGGACGTGGGCGCCCCCCACACCACGCCCGGCACCTCTCGCCGGCCGAGTGGCGCGCGCACCAGCGTGCCGGCCGGCAAGGCTTCGGTCGTCGCATAGCTGAGCAGCGAACCGATGGCGGCATGCTGCGGCGTATCGAGTGCCACGGCCACCGTCGCTGGCGCGGCCGCCTCAACGCCTGACGATTCGAGCATGGCGCTGAAAGCTCACACGTTTTCGAGACAACTGCGGCAAGCCCATGATTCGCAAGGCGTTTGTAGGATTTCCAGTCAAGCTGTGGATAACTTTGTGGGAAAGATGCCGGAAATCGCGCTAAAGCCTTGATTCACGGCCGCTGCGCTTGGACTGCTCTTTTTATGAGCAACGCAGCGAACCTCAATGAAATCAACGACTTAGCCAAATTCGCGACAACATCGGATGTTGCGTTGCAACAGTCGGTGACTCGCGACTCCCCCACTTGACATTTGGGGATAAGTCAAGCCCTGAGCGGCTACTTACTCGGCAAATCTCACAAACGCTGGCGCTCCACCGACGACGCGGCTCAAGCGCCACCTGGGCGGCCGCGCGAATGTGCATGCACGGCGTCCACCAGAACCGACACGCTCTGCGGCGGCGTGTGCTGGCTGATGCCGTGGCCGAGGTTGAACACATGGCCGCCGCGCCGGCCGGTCGCATCCACGGCCGGGCCGAAGCTGTCGAGCGTGCGCGCCACCTCGGCGCGAATCTGCGCCTCGTTCGCGAACAACACGTTCGGATCGAGGTTGCCCTGCAGCGCCACGCGGTCGGCCACGCGCTGCCGAGCCGCGCCGAGATTCACCGTCCAGTCGACGCCCAGCACGTCGGCGCCGATGTCCGTCATCTGTTCGAGCCACGGCCCGCCGCCCTTGGTGAAGACGATGCGCGGGATGCGCTGGCCCTCGTGCGCGGTCTTGACCTGCGCCAGCACGCGCTGCGTGTAGGCGAGGCTGAACTGCTGGAAGGCGCCGTCGGCGAGCACGCCGCCCCAGCTGTCGAAGATCATCACCGCCTGTGCGCCGGCATCGATCTGCGCGTTCAGATAGGCGGCCACGGCATCGGCGTTGACGGCCAGCATGCGGTGCATCAGGTCGGGCCGCGCGTAGAGCATGGTCTTCACGAGCCGGTAGTCGTCGGAGCCGGCGCCTTCGACCATGTAGCAGGCCAGCGTCCAGGGGCTGCCCGAGAAGCCGATCAGCGGCACGCGGCCGTTCAGCGCGCGGCGGATGGAGGTGACGGCGTCGAACACATAGCGCAGCTTCGCGAGATCAGGCACCTCAAGCTTCGCCACCGCCGCCTCGTCGCGCACCGGATGCGCGAAGCGCGGGCCTTCGCCGAGCGCGAAGCTCAGACCCAGCCCCATGGCATCGGGCACGGTGAGGATGTCGGAGAACAGAATGGCGGCGTCGAGTGGAAAACGCTCCAGCGGCTGCAGCGTCACCTCGGTGGCGTACGCGGTGTTGGTGGCGAGGCCCATGAAGCTGCCGGCCTTGGCGCGGGTCTCGCGATATTCCGGCAGATAGCGCCCGGCCTGGCGCATCAGCCACACGGGCGTGTAGTCGGTCGGCTGGCGCAGGCAGGCGCGCAGGAAAGTGTCGTTCTGAAGCGGCGCAAACATCGGGCGATTGTCGCAGCCGCACTGCCGTGCCCAGCCCGTGGGCGCGCCTATCATCCGGCCGATTCCGTCCACCGCACAGGAGCCGCGCCATGCTTGCCAACGACGTTCTGCACACCATCGGCAACACGCCGCACATCCGCATCAACCGACTGTTCGGCAGCACGCACAACGTGTGGATCAAGAGCGAACGCAGCAACCCGGGCGGATCGATCAAGGACCGCATCGCGCTGGCGATGGTCGAGGCGGCCGAGGCCTCGGGGCAGATCAAGGCCGGCGCCACCATCATCGAGCCGACCTCGGGCAACACCGGCGTGGGCCTGGCGATGGTGGCCGCGGTGAAGGGCTACAAGCTGGTGCTGGTGATGCCCGACAGCATGAGCGTCGAACGCCGCCGCCTGATGCTGGCCTATGGCGCGAAGTTCGAGCTGACGCCGCGCGAGAAGGGCATGAACGGCGCCATCGCCCGCGCACACGAACTGCTGGCGCAAACGCCCGGCGGCTGGATCCCGCAGCAGTTCGACAACCCGGCCAACATCGACGTGCATGCGCGCACCACGGCCGAGGAGATCGCCGCCGACTTCCCGAGCGGGGTCGACGCGCTGATCAGCGGCGTGGGCACCGGCGGCCACATCACCGGCTGCGCGCAGGTGCTGAAAGCGCGCTGGCCCAAGCTCAAGGTCTATGCCGTGGAGCCCACCGCCTCGCCGGTCATCGGCGGTGGGCAGCCCGGGCCGCACCCGATCCAGGGCATAGGGGCCGGGTTCATTCCGAAGAACCTGCACGTCGACCTGCTGGACGGCACGATCCAGGTGGAGGCCGACGCGGCGAAAGAGATGGCCCGCCGCTCGGCCCGTGAGGAAGGCCTGCTGGTGGGCATTTCCTCCGGCGCGACGCTCGCCGCCATCGCGCAGAAGCTGCCCGAGCTGCCGAAAGGCGCCACGGTGCTCGGGTTCAACTACGACACGGGTGAGCGCTATCTCTCCATTGAAGGTTTTCTTCCGGTGGAGTGAGGCGGGCGCCGGCGTGAAACCCCGCATCCTCATCGTCGAAGACGAACCCGGCATCGCCGACACGCTGCAGTACGCGCTGCGCACCGATGGCTTCGAGCCGGCGTGGTGCGCCACGGGCGAGGCGGCCATCGCGGCCGTGCGCGCCGAGCCGCCGGCGTTGGTGATCCTCGACGTGGGGTTGCCCGACCTGAGCGGCTTCGAGGTCTTCCGCCGGCTGCGCGAGACGGCCGACGTGCCGGTGGTCTTTCTCACTGCACGCAGCGACGAGATCGACCGTGTGGTGGGGCTGGAACTCGGTGCCGACGACTACGTCGCCAAGCCCTTCTCGCCGCGCGAACTGGTGGCGCGGGTGCGCTCCATCCTGCGGCGCTCGGCGCGGCCGGCGGCGAGCGAGGCACCACCGGCCGCGCCCCTGCGGCCGCTGCAGGTGGACGATGGCCGCCGGCAGATCCGCTTCTACGGCCGGCTGCTGGAACTCTCGCGCTACGAATACGGCCTGCTGAAGACGCTGGCCGCGCGCCCCGGCCATGTGTTCACGCGCGACGCGCTGCTCGAACATGTGTGGGACGACCCCGGCGACAGCCTGGACCGCACGGTCGACGCGCATGTAAAGACGCTGCGCGCCAAGATGAAACAAGTGGCGCCGGGGCTGGAGCCGATCCGCACGCATCGCGGCACGGGCTATGCGCTGGCCGAGGATCTGCCCGCCGACCTGCCTGCAGGGCCTCGCTGAGTCGTTCGCCGCAGCGCTCGCGCGGCTTCGCGATCCGAAGCCTGAACGAATAATCGCTTGTCAATGCACCGTCATTTCGCATGGCGAGCGTTCACTCCGGCTCTGTATCCCGTAGCAACAAGCGCAATCCGCAAAGACCCGTTCCGCCGCGCGGCTTCGCATATTCTTGCGGCATGCCGAACCGGCCTGCCGTACCCGAAGCCCTCGCCGATCCTCGCGAGCTGCTGGTGCGTGCGGCCGCGCTGCTGTCCTCGGCCATGACCTTCGACGACACGCTGGCGCACACCGTCGGCGCCTGTCTGCCCACGCTCGGCGACTTCGGCTTCTTCGACATCCTGCACAACGGCAGCGTGCGACGCACCGCGCGCGCCCATGAGGCCTCGCACATCGAGGCGCTGTTCGCCGGCACGGCGTGGACCCCCCGCGACGCGCGCGATGGGCCGCTGGATGGACCCCTGAGCGGTGGCGAGGCGCTGCTGCACGCCCCCGTCGACGACGCCTGGTGCCGCCGGTTCGCCGCCAGCGGCGCACAGTACGAGCACCTGCGCGAACTGGGGCTGCGCTCCGTGGTGAGCGTGCCCATGCGCTACCGCGACGAGCTGGTGGGTGCGCTCACGCTGTTCATGGGCCGCTCGGGCCGGCAGCACACCCAAGACCATCTGCTGCTCGCCGGCGAACTTGCCAATCTGGCCGCGCCGGTGGTGGTGAACGCGCGCCTGCTCGAACAGCATCGCCACGCCGAGGTAGCGCTGCGCCAGAGCGAGGAGCGGCTGCGCCTCGCGGTCGATGCCGGCGAACTCGGCATCTGGGACTGGGACATCGATGCCGACCGCCTCGCCTGGTCCGACCGCGTGTTCGCGCTGCACGGGCTGGCGGCCGGCAGCTTCGGCGGCTCGATGGACGACTTCGTCGCATCGGTCCACCCCGAGGACGAGCCGCAACTGCGACGCATCCTGCGCGATGCGCTGCAGGACCAGCGGCCTTGCGCCACCGAGTTCCGCGTGCGCCTGCCCGACGGCCGCATCCGCTGGCTCGCCACCCGCGCCGACGTGCTGCGCAGTGACAGCGGCCGGCCGGTGCGCATGGTCGGCGCCACGTCGGACGTGACCGAACGCGCCCAGCTGCTGGAGGCCGAGCGCCGCGCCCGCGCCGAGGCCGAGGCGGCGCGGCGCCGGCTCGAGCTGCTGTCGATGGCGGGCGCCGTGCTGGCGCGCTCGCTCGAACCCGGCACCACACTGGAAGCCATTGCCTCCATCGTGGTGCCGAGCGTGGCCGACTGGTGCCGCATCGACCTGATCGACGCCGACGGCGCGCTGCAGCGCGCCGTCACCTTTCACCGCGACCCCGAACGCACGCGCCGCGGCGAGGCGCTGGCACGGCGGGTTCGCGGGGCGGTCACCACGCCGGGATCGATGGAGTGGGTGGCGGCCAACAGCCGGCCCTACTTTCAGCGCTTCGACCCGCAGCACGACATCGACGACACAGGCGACCCCGCCATCCGCACCGCGGTGCGCGAACTCGGCCTGCGGTGCGTGGTGGTCGTGCCGCTCATGGCGCGCGGGCGCACGCTCGGGGTGATGGCGGCGATGCAGGCCGAATCCGGCCGCGATCTGGAAGAGGAAGACCAGGCGCTGGTGGCCGAACTCGCGCACCGCGCCGCGCTCGCGCTCGACAACGCCCGGCTCTATGCCGAGGCGGAAACCGCACGGCGCCAAGCCGAGGCCGCCAACCGCGCCAAGGACGAGTTCCTCGCCATGCTCGGCCACGAGCTGCGCAACCCGCTCGCGCCCATCGTCACCGCGCTGTCGCTGATGGCGCGCCGCGGCGACGCGGCGCACGCGCGCGAACGCCAGATCATCGAGCGGCAGGTGGCGCATCTGCTGCGCCTGGTCGACGACCTGCTCGACGTCTCGCGCATCACGCAGGGCAAAGTGCAGCTGCAGCGCGAGCGCGTCGACATGAAGGCGGTGGTGGCGCGCGCGGTCGAGCTCACCGAGCCGGTGTTCGAGCGCCGTGCGCGGCCGATCGAGCTGCACCTGCCCGAGGCTCGCGCCCATGTCATCGGCGACCCGGTGCGGCTCGCGCAGGTGCTGTCGAACCTGCTCACCAACGCCGCCAAGTTCACGCCATCGGACGGGCTGATTGCGATGCGCATGACGGTGGCCGGCGGCCACGTCGAGATCGAGGTTGCCGACACCGGCAGCGGCATTGCGCCCGACCTGCTGCCGCGCGTGTTCGACCTGTTCTCGCAGGGCAACCAGCCGATCGACCGCAACAGCGGCGGCCTTGGCCTCGGCCTTGCCATCGTGCGCACGCTCTCGCAGATGCACGGCGGCAGCGTGCGCGCCGCGAGCGACGGCCCCGGACGCGGCAGCCGCTTCACCGTCAGCCTGCCGCTGGCCGATGAGCACGGCGAGATCACGCCCGAACCCGAGGCGCGCGAGACATCGTCCGGCAGCGGCAGCGTGCTGGTGGTGGACGACAACGTCGACGCCGCCGAGACGCTCGCGCTGCTGCTCGAACAGGCAGGCTACGTGGTGCAGATTGCCGGCGACGGCGGCGAGGCGCTGCGCCTGCTCGAGCACTTCGAGCCCGAACTCGCGCTGCTCGACCTCGGCCTGCCCACGATGGACGGTCATGAACTCGCGCGCCGCCTGCGCGCCGATCCGCGCACCGCCCACATGCGGCTGGCCGCGCTCACCGGCTACGGCAGCGCCCGCGACCGCGTGCGCACCAGCCTGCATTTCGACGAGCACCTGGTGAAGCCGGTGTCCGCCGACGTGCTGCTCGAAGCCGTGGCGCGCCTGGTCGCCGCCGGCCCGCGCGAGACGCCAATCGAACCCTGAAGATCCGCATGGCAGTGCCGCGGCATGCACCCGCGAAAGCTGCGGCCTTGTGTTCGCCGCATTGCCCCTCATCTTTCATCTGTCCTATGATGAACGCCATGTGCTCCCTCGCCACCGTCTCGCGTCAACCGGCCGCCCTGGCCGGCGGTCGCATGCGCGCGCTCGCCGCGCGCGCCGGACTGGCGATGCGACCCCGTCTGCCGGCCGCACATCCCTGAGCCCGGCGATCCCCCTTCCCTACCTTTCTGCGCAACCTTCGATCGCCGGGCCACACAGCCCGGCGCAACGGTGTCCGCCTCACTTTCATGACGGCGCCCGACCACGATCCGACAGGAGTGCCCCATGCAAGCCACCACCACGCTCGAGCGCACGCTCACCGAACTCGATCACGTGCGCCTGACCAACCTGATCCACCGCACGCCCGACAGCGCGCCGCCGAAGGCGCTGGAAGACCTGCTCGACAACGCCGACCTCGTGCCCGTGCGCGAGGCTTCGCCTGATCTGGTGACGATGTACTCGCAGGTGCTGATCGAAGACGTTCCCGGCGGCGAGCGCCACAAGCTCACGCTGTGCTATCCGGCCGATGCAGAGCCGGCCTCGGGCTTCGTGTCGGTGCTGTCGCCGGTGGGCGCCGCGCTGCTCGGCCAGCGCGTGGGCGCGACCGCCCGCTGGACGCTGCCCAACGGCACCGAATCGGCCGCAGAGGTCGTGGCGGTCCTGTTCCAGCCCGAATCGACGGGCGACTTCACGACGTAGCGGGCCCACCCCCTACGGCCTTCGGCCGCCCCCTCAAGGGGGCAACACCAGCGGACCGGCGGAGCCGGATCCGCGGCGTTTGCTTGATCCGATCTGTTTGATGAGTCGCGGATCACGCCAAACACCGTAGCTGTGAGCTGTCCGCGCCGGGAGCGCTGTATCGTGCGCTGCCGTGAGCAAGCGCACCCGCATCTTCGTCGCCATCCTGCTGGCCTATGCCATCGGCCTCGGCGTGCTGATGTACCGCCTGCTCGGCGACATCGACCCGCGCTACCGCGAATCGGCCGAGGAATCGCTGGTCGAGACCGCGCACCTCATCGCTGCCACCATCGAGAACAGCTCCGACGACGGCACGCTCGACGTGGCCACGCTGCGCCCGGTGTTCGATTCGCTGTACGCGCGGCGCTTCGAGGCGAACATCTTCGGCTTCGTGAAGACGCGGGTGGAGTTGCGCCTCACGGTGGTCGACGCGCGCGGCATCGTCGTCTTCGATTCGCTCGGCCGCCACCTCGGCGAAGACTATTCGCAGTGGCGCGACGTGCACCGAGCGCTGCGCGGCGATTACGGCGCGCGTGCCTCGCCCGACATCGACGGCGATCCCAAGACCTCGGTGATGTACGTGGCCGTGCCGATCCGCGCGGGTGATCGCATCATCGGCGCGGTGAGCGCGGGCAAGCCGGTGCAAAGCCTCGGCCAGTTCGTCGACGCCGCGCGCCGCAAGACGCTGCTGGTGGGCGCGACCTCGGTGCTCGCCGTGCTGCTGCTCGGCGTGATTCTTTCGGTGTGGCTGGTGCGGCCCTTCGGCCTCATCGCCGACTACGTGCGCTATGTGCGCGCCCAGCGCTCGATCAGCCTGCCGCGCCTCGCACGCCGTGCACTCGGCATGGTGCGCGTCGCCTTCGAGGAGATGCGCGACGCGCTGGCCGGGCGCAACTACGTGGCCGACTACGTGCAGACGCTCACGCACGAGGTGAAGAGCCCGCTGTCGGCCATCCGCGGCGCGGCCGAGTTGCTGCAGGAGCCGATGCCGGACGCCGACCGCGTGCGCTTCGCCGGCAACATCGCGCGCGAGACGCAGCGCATCCAGGAACTGGTCGACCGCATGATGGAGCTGACGGCCCTCGAATCACGCCGCAGCCTGGTGCACACCGAGCGCGTGCCGCTGCGCCCGCTGCTGGAAGACCTGGCGGCCAGCGCCAACGCGGCCGGCGCCGCGCGCGGCGTGCAGGTCGCGCTGCTGCCCGGCGAGGCGGCGCAGGTGGAAGGCGACGCGCTGCTGCTGCGTCGCGCGATCGGCAGCCTCGTCGACAACGCGCTCGACTTCTCGCCCGCGGGCGGCACGGTGCAACTGGCGCTGCGCCCGCAGGCGCAGCGCGTGGACGTGAGCGTGCGCGATCACGGCCCCGGCGTGCCCGAATACGCCGAGGAGAAGGTGTTCGAGAAGTTCTATTCGCTCGCGCGCCCGCACGGGGCCAAGCGCAGCACGGGCCTGGGCCTCAGCTTCGCGCGCGAGATCGCGCAGTTGCACGACGGCCGCGTCACGCTGTCGAACGCGCCCGACGGCGGCGCGCTGGCCGTGCTGACGCTGCCGCTGGCCGGCCTGCGCACGCCGGTGGCCTGATCCGCGCGGCACCACACGCACTTCGCGCGGACTTCACACAGCCCGCCGGCACTTCCTACGGGCTTCGCACACGGCGCCCATCCTGCTCGCATGCCGCGGCCTGCGGCGTCGACAGGAGACCCGCCCATGCCGCTTCCCCTTCTTCCGGTTCGCCCGCTGTCCGCGCTCGGGCGCGTGCTGCTGTGCATCGCGCTGGCGCTGTTCGCAGCCGTGTTGCTGGTGCTTTCGCCGCCGGCGCAGGCCGACGATTCCGAGGCACGTGCGGCCGAGAGCCCGTATTTCTTCGTCGACAGCAACGACCCCTCCGTCGACCGCCTGCCACTGAAGGCGACGACGGTGGACGTGCGCATCACCGGCGTCATCGCCGACGTGACGGTGACGCAGCACTACCGCAACGAGGGCCAGCGCGCGATCGAGGCGCGCTACGTCTTTCCCGGTTCCACGCAAGCCGCCGTGCACGCGATGACGGTGCGCCTCGGTGATCGGGTGCTGACGGCGCGCATCAAGGAGAAGCAGGCGGCGCGCATCGAGTACGAGGCCGCGAAGCAGGAAGGCAAGACCAGCGCGCTGCTGGAGCAGCACCGGCCCAACGTGTTCCAGATGAACGTCGCCAACATCCTGCCCGGCGACGACGTGCGCGTGGAGTTGCGCTACACCGAGCTGCTGCGCCCGACCGAGGCGCAGTACGGCTTCGTCTTTCCGACCGTCGTCGGCCCGCGCTACAACAGCCCGCAGGGCTCTAGCCCGAACGAGAAGTGGATCGCGATGCCGTTCCTGAAGGGCGGCGAGGCGCCGGCCGCGAGCGTGGACATCCGCGTCGCCATCGACGCACCGATCGCGGTGAAGGAAGTCGCCTCGCCCTCGCACACCATCACCAGCGAAGGCCTGTACACCATGCATGCGCGCGTGGCCGTCGAGCCCGATGCGCGCAACGGCAACCGCGACTTCATCCTCAACTACCGCCTCGCGGGCGACCACATCGAATCCGGCCTGCTGCTGCACCGCGGCACCAGCCCGGACGGCGACGAGGAGAACTTCTTCCTCGCGATGGTCGAGCCGCCGAAAGCCGTCGCGCCGCGGCAGATCAACCCGCGCGAGTACGTGTTCGTGGTCGACGTCTCCGGCTCGATGCGCGGCCACCCGCTGAACACGGCCAAGACACTGCTGCGCAACCTGATCGGCGGCCTGCGCCCCAGCGACACCTTCAACGTGCTGCTGTTCTCCGGCAGCAACCGCATGCTCTCGCCCGAACCGGTGCCGGCCACGCAGGCCAACATCAACCGGGCGCTGAGCACCATCGACGAAACCCGCGGCGGCGGCGGCACCGAGATCGTGCCGGCGCTGAAACGCATCGCCGCCCTGCCCAAGCCGGGCGAGGTGTCGCGCAGCGTGATCGTGGTGACCGACGGCTACGTGAGCGTGGAGGCGGAGGTGTTCCAGCTCATCCGCCGCAACCTCGGGCACAGCAACGTGTTCGCCTTTGGCATCGGCGGCAGCGTGAACCGCCACCTGATCGAAGGCATCGCCCGCGCCGGCCAGGGCGAACCCTTCATCGTGACGAAGCCAGAGCACGCCGCTGTGCAGGCCGAGCGCCTGCGCCGCATGATCGATTCGCCGGTGCTCACGCAGGTGACGGCGCGCTTCGAGGGCATCGAGGTGTACGACGTGGAGCCGGCCGTGCTGCCCGACGTGCTGGGCGGCCGCCCGGTGGTGGTGTTCGGCAAGTGGCGCGGTGATGCGCAGCAGGCGCAGTTGGTGATCGAAGGCCTGGCCGCCGAAGGGTCGTATCGGGTGCTGGTGCCGCCGGCGAACCCCGCCGCCGGAAACGGCGCCGCACTGCGGCACCTGTGGGCGCGCCAGCGCATCGCCGCGCTCACCGACCAGGAGGCGCTGGAAGGCGGCCAGGCGCACAAGCCCGCCATCACCGAACTCGGTCTGCGCTACGGGCTGCTGACGCAGTACACCAGCTTCGTCGCCGTGGATCACATCGTGCGCAACCCGAACCCGGCGCTGGCGCCGACGGTCGACCAGCCCTCGCCGATGCCCGAAGGCGTGAGCAATCTGGCCATCGGCGCGCAGGTGCCGAGCACGCCGGAGCCGTCGGCCTGGCTGGCGCTGATGGTGGTGCTGGGCATCGTCGTCGCAGCAGTGGCTGCACGCCGGCGGGGATGAATGCGATGACACACGTGATTGCACTTGGACGCGGTGCACGCTGGCAGCAGCGCGTCGACACCCTGCCGCCGCTGGCGTGGCTGGCGCTGCATGCGGCGGCGCTGTGGCCGCACTGGCGCTGGGCCGCGGCGCGCGTGGCCGACGGTTCGGACGACCCGCTGGGTCTGGCGGCACTTGCGGCGCTGCTGTTCTTCGTCGCCGCCGGTGCCTCGCGCATGCGGGCCGCGCCGTGCGCCGGCTGGCTGCTGGCGGCGCTCGGCCTGAGCGTGGCGGCCACGGCGGCCGGCTTCGCCGCACCGCCGCTCATCGGCGCGCTGCTGGCGGCACTGGCACTCGCCTGCAGCCTGCAGGCCTTCATGCCGGCGGGGCATGCGCTGGTTCCGTTCGCGGGGCTGGCGGTGTTGGCGCTGCCGCTGTTGTCGTCGATGCAGTTCTACGCCGGCTATCCGCTGCGCGTGCTCACGGCAGAAGTCAGCGCCTGGCTGCTGCAGATCGCCGGCATGGAGGCGCTGCGGGCCGGCAGTGCGATGCAGGTCAACGGCCTGTGGGTCATCGTCGATGCGCCCTGCTCCGGCGTGCAGATGGTGTGGATGGCGTACTTCTGCGTCTTCGCCGTGGCCGCGTTCGACGGGCTGCGCGACGGCGTGCTGCTGCGCCGCCTGCCCGCGGTCGGCGTATTGGTGCTCGCCGGCAACGTGCTGCGCAACACCGTACTGGTCGCGCTGGAGGCGCAGGGCGAGGCGGTGGCGCAATGGGTTCATCAGGGCGTCGGCCTCGCGGTGCTGGTGCTGGTCTGCGCGGGCACCGCGCGAGTGATTCATGGAGGGCGTCATGCCGGACCTTGATCGCTTCATTCCGCCGCAAGCGCTGCGAACCCTGTTCGTCGTCGCACTCGCGATCTGCGCCGGGCTCCCGCTGATGCATGCGCCGCAGGCTGCGGCCGACAACAGCGCCCACACTGAATGGCCAGCCACCTGGGAAGGCAAGCGCCTGCGTCCGCTGGCGCTGAGCGCGGTGGAACAGCGCTTCGCCGCACGCTTTCCCGGCACGCTCACGCGCCTCACCGACGGCGAGCAGGTGTTGGTGTGGCGCGAGGTGCGTGCGCCCACGCGCATGCTGCATCCGGCGGCCGACTGCTACCGCGGGCTCGGCTACCGCATCGACCCGGCGCGCCTCGAACGCGATGACAAGCAGCGGCTGTGGCGCTGCTTCGTCGCCGAGCGCGACGGCCAGCGGCTGCGCGTGTGCGAGCGCATCGTCGATGCCGACGGCATGGCATGGACCGATGCGTCGAGCTGGTTCTGGGCTGCGCAGCTCGGGCAGTCGAACGGCCCGTGGCAGGCCATCACCACGGCGAGGGTACTGTGAACGCCCCCAGGTCCGGGCCAAGCCCGGCCCGCCCCCCGCGGGGGTCAAGGAAACTTGGGGCGGCCCGACGTTTCCTTGTGAAGCGTGCGGCCCGCTACGCGCTGCAGGCTTCGGCAACGCTGCTCGTGGTGGCGCTTGCTCTGGCCGCCATGCTGTGGCTCACACTGCGTCCGTCACCGGGCGAATGGCGCTACACGCTGCGCCTCGGGCCGTGGCAGACCGAACTCGGCGCCTTCGCCACCTGGCGCGTGGCGACGCATCCGCTGGCCCTGCGTCTGCTCGAAGGCCGCGCGCTGCCCACGCCGCTCGGCCGCGTGCAGTTGCAGGCTGGGGCGGCTGCGGGCGAATGGGTCGCGGTCTGCGCGCCGTGCACGCTGCCCATCGCCGCACTCGGCGAAGTGCCGGTGCGCATCGCACGCGCCGAACTCGGCTTCCACCGCCGCGGCCAGGGCGAGATGCGCGGCACCTTCGCGCTCGGCGAGCCGGCCCGCGCGGTGCGCGGGCGCTTCACGCTGCGCATGGAAGCGGCCTCGGCCGCGCTGCGCTTCCAGGACATCGACACGCCGATGGCCGACGCCTACGCGCTCTTCGACCGGGTGATCCCCGAGCTGCGCTACGCCCGCATCGACGGCCGGCTGCGCTTGGACGGCAAGCTCACCCTGCCCGCGGGCGAATGGGCGATCGCACCGGTAGTCGAGGGCTTTCGCGTCGCGGGCCTCGGCACCGAGTTGCTGCTCGATGCCGAGCCGGCGTGCGGGCGCCGCATGGCCGGCGCGAGCTTCGGCCGCTGGCTGCCCAAGGCGGTGATCGCCGCGGAGGACCAGCGCTTCTACGAGCACACCGGCTTCGATCTCGCCGAGATCACCGCCGCCTGGTCGCAGCAGCGGCCCGGCGGCGGCAGCACCTTGTCGCAGCAGCTCGCCAAGCTGCTCTTCACCGGCGACGCGCCCGGCCACGTGCGCAAGCTGCGCGAACTGCTGTATGCCGTGGAACTCGACCGCACGCTGGGCAAGGCGCGGGTGCTGCATCTGTACCTCTCGATGGCGCCGTGGGGTCAAGGGCAGTGCGGCGCGCATGCGGCCGCGCTTCACTATCTGCACAAGCCGGCGCGCCGGCTGAACGTCACCGAGGCCGCGTGGCTGGCGAGCCTGCTGCGCAACCCGGATCGCTCGATCATGCGCATGACACACCAGCAGCGCATCGACGTGGAACGTGTGGGCTGGGTGATCGCGCACCTGCGACCGATGCGCGCCAGCCGGCGCGAGGCGCTGCGCGAATCGCTGGCGACCTGGGACGCGCCACTGGGCTTCGATTGACGGCGGCGCGCTACAGGCGCGGCACCTGCACCGGCAACTGCTCCAGCGCCTCGCCATGCAGCCAAGCACGTGCCAGTTCGGCCACATCGCGGCTTTGCGCCGCCTGCCACACGAGATCGGGCGGCACGACGCGCGTGCCATGCGGCGCCTGCGCCAGCTGCACCGCCAGCGCCGCCACGAACTGCGCCACCTTGAGCGCGCGCACCGGCCGGTCGCGCTCGGCCACCATCAAATGCAGCTGCGACAGCATGGCATCGGCCACGCGCTGCAGCACGCTGCCCGATCGCAGCCCTGCCGGCGCCTGCGCCGAACGCACGAAGACGAGCTGCTCGAAGCCGAGCGCGGCCACCGCTTGTTCATCAAGATTGGCGAGACCGCGCTTGAGCGCCTCCGGCAGGCTCGCCTGCGTGTGCGGCATGACGACGACGAGCCGGCGCACGCCGCGCTCCAGCAGCCAATGCGCCAGCGCGCGCAACTCCTCGGGCTGCGGCCGATAGAAGGCCTGCTCGCGGCCGTTGGCGTGGCGCTCGCGGTCGAACACCACCAGCGCCGTGTCTTCGCTGCGCTCGTCACTCGAAGGCGCCGTGCCGTAGAGCACGGGCACCAGCGGGCGCAAGGCGGCGTTCAGCGGCTGCGTGACCAGCACCTCCACCGGCGCGAATCGGCCGCTGGCGAGCAACTGCTCCAGCACCGCGGCGCCCAATGTGCCGGCGCCCCCGGCAACCAGCACGCTGCGCGCCGGCACGGCTGCTACGGCCGGTGCGGAGCGGCCCGCACGCAGGGCTTCGGTGAGCAGGTTCATCAACCCAGTATCGCGGCCCACATCCCCATCGCGCTGCGGGCACGCGGCCTGCTGCCGATGCAGGGGGTTAGCATGGCCCCGATCGATTCCTCTCGGAGACAACAGATGATTCAACGACTGTGGCTGGCCGCCCTGGCCCTCGTCGCGACGCTCGGCCTCTCGGGCTGCGGCTACAACGACTTCCAGCGCCTGGACGAACAGGTCAAGGCCAGTTGGTCGGAAGTGCTGAACCAGTACCAGCGCCGCGCCGACCTGATCCCCAACGTGGTGGCTACCGTCAAGGGTGAGGCCAACTTCGAGCAGGAAACGCTCACGCGCGTGATCGAGGCACGCTCCAAGGCGACGAGCATCCAGGCCACGCCGGAGCTGATCAACGACCCGGCCGCCTTCAACAAATTTCAGCAAGCGCAGGGCGAACTCAGCGGCGCACTCAGCCGATTGATGGTGGTGAGCGAACGCTACCCGGACCTGAAGGCCAACAAGGGCTTCCAGGACCTGCGCATCCAGCTCGAAGGCACCGAGAACCGCATCACCGTGGCGCGCAACAACTACATCCAGGCGGTGGGCGAATACAACGTGCTCGCGCGCAGCTTCCCGAGCAACCTGACGGCGATGGTCTTCAACTACGAGCCGAAGCCGCAGTTCACGGTTGACAACGAAGCCGCGATTTCGGCGCCGCCGACGGTGAACTTCGGGACGCCGGCCTCGGCGCCGCGATAGAGCGGCCGGGGCAACGCACGGATGCAGCTTCACCTGACCACACCGCACCGGTTGCTGCGCGCCGCCCTGCGAATCGGCGCGTTGGGTCTCGCCTGGGCGCTCACGTTCGGCATCGCGTTCGCGCAGGACGTGCTGCCCGTGCCCGAGCTGACGGCGCGCGTGATCGACCAGACAGCCACGCTCACCGAGCCGCAGCGCAGCGCGCTCGACGCCAAGCTCGCGGCACTCGAGCAGCAGACGGGCGCACAGCTCGTGGTGCTGATGGTGCCGAGCACCGCGCCCGAAGACATCGCCGCCTATGCGCACCGGGTGGCCGACACCTGGAAGATCGGCCGCCGGGAGGTGGGCGACGGGCTGCTGCTCGTCGTCGCCAAGAACGACCGGCGCGTGCGCATCGAGGTAGCGAGGACCCTGGAAGGCGCGATCCCCGACCTGATGGCGTTTCGGATCATCGACGAGCACATCACGCCGGCCTTTCGTGCGGGTGACTACGCCGGCGGCCTGAATGCGGCGGTCGATGCGCTCTCGGCGCTGGTGAAGGGCGAGAACCTGCCGCCGCCCAAGGCCGAATCGTCGCGGGGCGGCCGGTCGGGTCTGCCGCTCGATGCGCTGATGATGTTCTTCTTCATCGGCGTGCCGGTCATCGGCGGTCTGCTCACTGCCGTCTTCGGGCGCAAGCTGGGCTCGCTGGCCACCGCCGGCGCGGCGGGCGGCATCGGCTGGTGGCTGTCTGCGAGCCTGCTGGCGGCGGGAGCGGCCGGGTTGGTGGCACTGGTGCTGGTGGGCGTGATGGGCGTGGGCGCCGCGCGGCGCGGCGGGCGGGGCGGGCTCGGGGGGCTGGGCGCCGGCGCGGTGATCTGGGGCGGCGGCGGCGGCTTTGGCGGCGGCGGTGGTGGTTTCGGCGGCGGCTTCGGCTCCGGGGGTGGCGGAAGTTTCGGTGGCGGCGGTGCCTCCGGCGGCTGGTAGGAACATCACGATGAACCGTTTGCTGCGCATCCTCAAACACCGCTGGCTCGACGAAACCGACACCCAGCGCGCGCTCGGCAAGGGCGCGCTCGAACGCATCGAGGCACGGGTTGCCGCGAGCGAGAAACACCACCGCGGCGAGATCCGCGTCTGCGTGGAAGCCGGCCTGCCGCTGTCCTACCTGTGGCGCGATGCGACCGTGCACGAACGCGCCGTCGCCATGTTCGGCAAGCTGGGCGTGTGGGACACCGAAGACAACGCCGGCGTACTGATCTACCTGCTGCTGGCCGAACACCGCATCGAGCTGGTCGCCGACCGCGGACTCGCGCGCCACGTGAACCATGAGAAATGGCAGGCGCTGGTCGACGAGATGTCGACGCATTTCCGCGCTGGGCGCTTCGAGGAAGGCCTGAACCTCGCCATCGAGCGTGTCGACCGGCTGCTGGTGCAGCACTTCCCCGCGGTGGCCGGCGAGCACAATCCGAACGAACTGCCGAACGCGCCGGTGCTCGGCTGACGCGCTGCCGCTCGCGGCGGCCCTCTTTCTCCGGAGATCCGCATGCGCGCACGCCTTCTCTTTCCGTTCCTTCTCCCGTTCCTGCTTGCCACGGCCCTGAGCGTGCAAGCCCAGGACGCACCGCCCATCAAGCCCGGCCTGTGGCAGGTGAAGAACGACATGCGCATGCCCGACGGCAGCCCCATGCCCGACATGCGCGAGCACCTGAAGAAGCTGCCGCCGGACATGCGCCGGCAGATGGAGGCGCGCATGAAGCAGCAGGGCGTCGACCTGAGCGGCGGCCTGGGCAATATGAAGGTCTGCCTGAGCAAACAATCGCTGGAGCAGAACAACTGGCAGGGCCAGCAGGGCAACTGCAAGACCGAGGTCTTGAGCCGCAGCGCGACCACCTGGAAATGGCGCTCGATCTGCACCGATCCGCAGGCCCAGATCGACGGCGAAGCTGTTTTCGCGAGCCCTGAGGCCTACACCATGAAGACGGTGATGACGCGCACGGCCGACGGCCAGACGCGGACCGCGCGCATGACGACCGAATCGAAGTGGCTGGGCAGCGACTGCGGCGACCTGAAGCCGATGGCACCGCGGCGCTGATCGCCGCATCGGCCTAGGTCTTGCGCCTGGGCGAGCAGCAGCTACGCTGCGAATCGCCATGAAGATCTTCATCAGCTATCGGCGCGACGACAGCATCGTCCACGCCCGACTGATCCACAACGAGCTGGCTGCGCGCTTCGGCGAAGACTCGGTGTTCATGGACATCGACGACATCGACTACGGCCGCGATTTTGCGCAGGCCATAGACCGCCAGCTCGACGATGCCGACGCCGTGGTGGCGGTGATCGGCCCGCGCTGGAGCGAGCTGCTGCACAGCCGACTGCACGGCGACGACTACGTGCGCCACGAGCTGGCTCGCGCGTTGGCGCGGGACATCCGCATCGTGCCGGTGCTGGTGGCAAAGGCGCCGCCGCCAGGCGCCGACCTTCCGCCAGACCTGGCACCGCTGCGCACGCTCAACTGCCTGAACCTGGACGAGCGGGCGCTCAAGCTGCACATCACCGCGCTCGTCGAAACGCTGCAGGGCGAGCCGTTCGAGGACGTGGCGCGGGCGCTGCGTCAGCGCATTCGCAGCGCCCGGCGCGCGCAGATGGCCGGCGTGGCGGCGGGGCTCGCAATGTTCTTCGCCGCCTCGGTGGCGCTGCTCGAATTCTTCGGCCTCGACACGCGGGTGGCGAGCCTCACGATGTGGCTCGGCGCGCGTCCGCCTGCCGTGGCTGCAGACACCGGCGAGGTGCTGCTGGTCGGCATCGACGAAACCACGGTGCAGCGCATCGGCCGGCCCTTCGATGCGAGCTGGCGGCGCGAACATGCGCGGCTCATCGAGCGGCTGCAGCAGGCCGGTGCGCGCACGGTCGCCTTCGATCTGTTCTTCGAGCGTGCCGGTACGCCCGCCGACGATGCGGCGCTGGAGCGCGCGCTGCGCGCGGCGTCGGGGCACCTGCCGGTGGTGTTTGCGGTGCACCGGATGGACGGCGAGCGGCCGCAGCTGCTGCCGCGTTTCTCGCCCTGGGTCGGCTGGGGCATCGCCTGCGCCGCGCAGCGGGTGGGCCATGCGCGCTCGATGCTGCTGGCGGTCGAGCGCGCGGATGCGCTGCACCCTTCGCTCGCCCTGGCGGCATTCAGCGGCGGCGGCAAGGTGGAGTCGATCGACACGGCACGCCGCACGCTGCGGGTTCGCGTGCCGAGGCTCGATCGTTCGCCCGACGTGGACTGGTCGGCGCTGGAGACGATGCGGACGCCGCAGGCGCAGTGCGCGGCGGTGCAGCGCGGTGATCGCATCGCGCTGCAGCTCTTCGAGCCGGCGTCGCTCGGCATCTGGCGCGAACCGCCGCAGCGCCTTGCCTACGAACGTCTCGTGGGCGAACCCGATGCCGCGGCGCTGACCCAAGCGCGCGGCAAGGTGGTGCTGGTCGGGCTGCAGTTGCCGGGAACCGATGTGATGTCGGTTGCGGCCGGGCCGCAGGGCGAGGAGCGTTTTGGGATCGAGCTGATCGCCGAGCAGATCCGCGCGATCGAACGCGGTGATGTGATTCGCCCTGCCGGCTGGGCGTTGCACATGGCCGTCATGCTGGGGCTGGGTCTTGCCGGCGCGTTCGCGCGCCGCCTGGCGGCCGGCCGCAGCCCGTGGGTGCGCCGCGGGCTGGCGGCGGCCTGCGTGCTGGCGATAGGCGCCGCTGTCGTGGGGGCCTACCGCAGCCAGCAGGTGCTGATCGGCCTGCCCTACGCAGCGGGTGCTTTCCTGATTGCTTGGTGGGCGATGGCCCGCCTGGAACGAAGGAGTACGTGATGGACATCCGAACCGATGCCACGGCAGGGTCGACGCATGAAGTCGCGGGCGCTGGTGCCAAGCGGCTGTTGCGTCTCGTGCTGATCCTCGCCAGCGCCGTCCTCGCCGCCGCCTGCGCCACGAAACCGACGGCCGTCACCCTGGACGGCGTGGTGGTCGAAGGCGGCGGCCTCGCGGGTGCAGACGCACGCGGTCTGGTGCGCGTGGTGCGAGGGAGCACGGTCATCGACAACCGCACGCGCATGACGCTGCAAAGCGGCGACGAAATCATCACCGGGCCCTCGGCCTACGCGGTGATCCGCTACCCGTCAGGCACCGAAGTCTTCATGCGGCCGAACACGCGCGGGCGCATCGGCTCGTTCACCGACGTGGTGGGCGAAGTGTTCGCGAAGATCCGCGGCGTCTTCGCCGTGCAGTCCGCCCTGGTTCGGGCCGGCGCCGACGGCACGGCCTATCTGGTGCGCGTCCAGCCTTCAGGCGAGGCCACGGTGATCGTGTTCGACGGGCAGGTGAACATGTCCTCGCTCACCGGCGCGTGGGCGCCGTATCGCCTGCCCACGGGAATGGCGACCGTGACGCGTCCGCAGTCAGCGCCGCGGCAGATGGCCGCCTCGCAGGAGGAACTGCTGCGCGCACGCGGCTGGGTGGAGCGGCTGGAAGCCCTGGTGCCCGAACAGCGCGCCATCAGCAAGGGCAAGACGGCCGCGGCGCTCGCCATCGGCGGCCTGATCGCCATCATCATCGGCAACCGCTCGGACGACGATGACGATCGCGTACGAGGTGCCGACACCGAGGGCAAGCCGCCCTACTCACGCGACCCGGTGCCGGATCGCACCCAACGGCGCTGATCGGTCGGCCGCGCGGCTGGCCGAACGCCAAAGAGAAGGCCGCCCGGAGGCGGCCTGCTGTTGCGTCTTGGCGGTGGCGCCTGTTTCGCGCCGCAGCCCGGTTGACGCGCTACTTGCGGCGGAACCTGCGCAGCGCCGCGATCTGCGCCGCCATGGCGGCGAATTCGCTCTGCGCCGCGGCGAAGTCGATGTCGCTCTTGGCGTTCTTCATCGCTTCTTCGGCCAGTGCCTTCGCCTCGTTGGCCTTGGCCTCGTCGAGGTCGGAGCCGCGGATTGCGGTGTCGGCAAGCACGGTCACCGTGCCCGGCTGCACTTCCAGAATGCCGCCGGCCACGAAGACGAATTCTTCCTCGCCGGTGTCGGCACGCTCGATGCGCACGGCGCCGGGGCGGATGCGGGTGATCAGCGGCGTGTGGCGCGGCAGGATGCCGAGCTCGCCGTTCTCACCCGGCAGCGCGACGAACTTCGCCTCGCCCGAGAAGATGGACTCCTCGGCGCTGACGACTTCGACGTGAATGGTTGCCATATGTCAGTTCTCCATGGCGCCGCAGCACCAGCGTCGGCGTGCCAGCGCGTCGCTATCAAGCAGCCGCCGCGGATCCGGCTTCGCCGGTCCGCCAGCGGCGCCCCCCTGGGGGGGAGCGCCGAAGGCGCAACGGGGGGGGGTCATTGGATCTTCTTGGCTTTTTCGAACACCTGGTCGATGGTGCCGACCATGTAGAACGCCTGCTCGGGCAGGTGATCGCACTCGCCGTCGACGATCATCTTGAAGCCGCGGATCGTTTCCTTCAACGGCACGTACTCGCCCTTGGTGCCGGTGAACACTTCGGCCACATGGAAAGGCTGCGACAGGAAACGCTGGATCTTGCGCGCGCGGGCGACGGCCAGCTTGTCTTCGGGCGACAGCTCGTCCATGCCGAGGATGGCGATGATGTCGCGCAATTCCTTGTAGCGCTGCAGCGTGCCCTGCACTGCGCGCGTCACGCCGTAGTGCTCTTCGCCGATGACGTTCGGGTCGACCTGACGCGAGGTCGAGTCGAGCGGGTCGACGGCCGGGTAGATGCCCAGCGAGGCAATCTCGCGCGACAGCGCCACGGTGGAGTCGAGGTGGGCGAAGGTGGTGGCGGGCGACGGGTCGGTGTAGTCGTCCGCCGGCACGTAGACGGCCTGGATCGAGGTGATCGACCCCACCTTGGTGGAGGTGATGCGCTCCTGCAGGCGACCCATCTCTTCGGCCAGCGTCGGCTGGTAGCCCACGGCCGACGGCATGCGGCCGAGCAGTGCGGACACTTCGGTGCCGGCGAGCGTGTAGCGGTAGATGTTGTCGACGAAGAACAGCACGTCGCGGCCTTCGTCGCGGAAGGACTCGGCGATCGTGAGACCCGTGAGCGCCACGCGCAGGCGGTTGCCCGGGGGCTCGTTCATCTGGCCGTAGACCATCGACACCTTGGACTCGCCGAGGTTCTCCAGATTCACGACGCCCGACTCGGCCATCTCGTGATAGAAGTCGTTGCCCTCGCGGGTGCGTTCACCCACACCAGCGAACACCGACAAGCCGCTGTGCGCCTTGGCGATGTTGTTGATCAACTCCATCATGTTCACGGTCTTGCCGACGCCGGCGCCGCCGAACAGGCCCACCTTGCCGCCCTTGGCGAACGGGCAGATCAGGTCGATCACCTTGATGCCGGTTTCCAGCAGCTCCTGCGACGGGCTCAGTTCGTCGTAGCTCGGCGCCTTGCGGTGAATCGCTGCGGTCAGGGCCTGGTCGACAGGTCCGCGCTCGTCGATGGGCGAGCCCAGCACGTCCATGATGCGGCCGAGCGTGGCCGTGCCCACCGGCACCATGATCGGCGCGCCGGTGTTGTTGACCATCAGGCCGCGGCGCAGGCCGTCCGACGAGCCGAGCGCGATGGTGCGCACGATGCCGTCGCCGAGCTGCTGCTGCACTTCGAGCGTGAGTGCGGAGCCGGGCAGCTTCAGCGCGTCGTACACGCGCGGCATCTGGTCGCGCGGGAACTCCACGTCGACGACCGCGCCGATGCACTGCACGATCTTGCCTTGGGCTTGAGTGTTCGCCATGTCGATTTCCTTGAACAGTATTTCGGGTGCGAGATCAGACCGCAGCGGCGCCGCCGACGATCTCGGAGAGTTCTTTCGTGATCGCGGCCTGGCGGGTCTTGTTGTAGACCAGCTTCAGTTCCCCGATCAGGTTGCCGGCGTTGTCGGTGGCGGCCTTCATCGCGACCATGCGCGCCGACTGCTCGGACGCCATGTTGTCGGCCACCGCCTGGTACACCAGCGCTTCGATGTAGCGCGTGAGCAGCTCGTTGATCACCGTGGGCGCGTCGGGCTCGTAGATGTAGTCCCAGCCGTACTGCGCGCGCTCGGCGGCCGTCTGCTCCATGTGCGAGGCCGACAGCGGCAGCAGCAGCTCGACCATCGGGTCCTGCTTCATCGTGTTGACGAAGCGGGTGTAGCAGAGGTAGACCGCGTCGAGGCGGCCTTCGACGAAGGCGTCGAGCATGACCTTCACCGGCCCGATCATCTTCTCGAGCTGCGGCTTGTCGCCCAGATGCGTGACGTGCGAGATCACCTTGACGCCGAGACGGTTCAGGAACGCCAGGCCCTTGTTGCCGATGGCCACGACTTCGGCGCTGCCGCCGGCCGTCTGCACTTCGCGCATCTTGTTGGTGACGGCACGCAGCATGTTGCTGTTGAGCCCGCCGCACAGGCCCTTGTCGGCGGTGACGACGATGAAGCCCACCTTCTTGGCCTCCGTCACCGCCCGCATATAGGGCGAGCGGTACTCGGGGTTGGCCTGCGACAGGTGCGCCGTGATGTTGCGGATCTTGTCGCTATAGGGCCGGCCGGCCCGCATGCGCTCCTGCGCCTTGCGCATCTTGGAGGCGGACACCAGCTCCATCGCCTTGGTGATCTTCTTCGTGTTCTCGAAGGATTTGATCTTGCCGCGTATTTCCTTGCCTACAGCCATGCCGGGCTCCTTTCAGGGTGTCCGGTCGGCTTCAGGCGAAGGACTTCTTGAACGAATCGATTGCGGCCATCAGTTCGGCGTCGGTCTCGGCGTCGAGCGCCTTGCCGCCTTCGAGCTTTTGCAGCAGGGGCGCGTGGCTCGACTTCAGGTGCTGATGCATGCCGTGCTCGAAGGCCAGGACGCGCTTGACCTCGATGTCGTCCATGAAGCCCTTGTTGGCCGCGAACACCGACGCCGCCATCAGGCTGATCGGCAGCGGCGAGTACTGGGCCTGCTTCAGCAGTTCAGTGACACGTGCCCCGCGGTCGAGCTGCTTGCGCGTGGCCGGATCGAGGTCGGAGGCGAACTGCGCGAAGGCGGCCAGTTCACGGTACTGCGCCAGGTCGGTACGGATGCCGCCCGACAGCTTCTGGATCAGCTTCGTCTGGGCCGCACCACCCACGCGTGACACCGAGATGCCGGCGTTGATGGCGGGGCGGATGCCGGCGTTGAACAGGTTGGTTTCCAGGAAGATCTGGCCGTCGGTGATCGAGATCACGTTGGTCGGCACGAACGCGGACACGTCGCCGGCCTGTGTCTCGATGATCGGCAGCGCCGTCAGCGAGCCGGTCTTGCCCTTGACTTCGCCCTTGGTGAACTTCTCGACGTAGTCGGCGTTCACGCGCGCAGCGCGTTCGAGCAGACGCGAGTGGAGATAGAACACGTCGCCGGGGAAGGCTTCGCGGCCCGGCGGGCGGCGCAGCAGCAGCGACACCTGGCGATAGGCCACGGCCTGCTTGGACAGGTCGTCATAGACGATGAGCGCGTCTTCGCCGCGGTCACGGAAATACTCGCCCATGGTGCAGCCGGAGTAGGCCGACACGTACTGCATCGCCGCCGATTCGGAGGCCGAGGCCGCCACGACGATGGTGTATTCCATGGCGCCGTTCTGCTCGAGCGCGCGCACCACGTTCTTGATCGACGACGCCTTCTGGCCGATGGCGACGTAGACGCAGGTCATGTTCTGACCCTTCTGGCTGATGATGGTGTCGATCGCTACCGCGGTCTTGCCGGTCTGGCGGTCGCCGATGATCAGCTCGCGCTGGCCGCGGCCGATCGGCACCATGGTGTCGATGGCCTTGAGGCCGGTCTGCACCGGCTGGCTCACCGACTGGCGCGCGATCACGCCTGGGGCGACCTTCTCGATCACGTCGGTCTGCTTGGCGTTGATCGGACCCTTGCCGTCGATCGGCTGGCCGAGCGCGTTCACCACGCGGCCGATCAGTTCGCGGCCGACCGGCACTTCCAGAATGCGGCCGGTGCACTTGACCGTATCGCCTTCGGAGATGTGCTCGTACTCGCCCAGGATCACCGCGCCGACAGAGTCGCGCTCGAGGTTGAGCGCCAGACCATAGGTCGGCTGGCCTTCCTTGGTGGCGGGGAACTCGAGCATTTCGCCGGCCATGGCCTCGGACAGGCCGTGAACGCGCACGATGCCGTCGCTCACCGACACGACCGTGCCCTGGTTGCGGATGTCCGCCGAGCCGTCGAGGCCCTCGATGCGGCTCTTGATCAGTTCGGAAATTTCAGCGGGATTCAATTGCATAGCTTTTCTCCGGTCACCGGCCCCGAACGGCTGTTCGCAGGCCCGCGTTGGAATGCATCAGGTCACGCGGTCAGCGCCACCTTCATTTGTTGGAGACGGGCCTTGACCGAGGTGTCGAGCACCTCGTCGCCGACCACCACGCGGATGCCGCCGATCAGTTCCGGCTCGACCACCACGCTCGGGTTCAGCTTGCGGGCGAAGCGCTTTTCGAGCGCCGCGACCACATCGCCGAGCTGGGCGGGCTCGATCGGAAAGGCGCTGTGGATCACTGCGTCGGACACGCCCGCACGCTGATTCACCAGCGCATGGAACTGCGCTGCGACTTCCGGCAGCGCCGCGAGGCGGCCGTTTTCGATCATCGTGCGCAGCAGGTTGGCGACGGCGGTCGAAACCGGCGTCTTCACCACCGCGCCGATCACCTCGAGCACCTGCGTGTCGCTGACCTTCGGGTTGTCGGCGAACTGGCGCAGTTGCGCGTTGCCCGCCACATCGGCGAGGGCACGCAACTCAGCGGCCAGCGCCGGGCCGTTGTTTGCCCCGCCGGCCTTGAACAGCGCTTCGGCGTAGGGCCGCGCGATGGTTGCGAGTTCGGCCATGGCTTAGAGCTCTGCCTTCAGCCGACCCAGCAGATCAGCGTGCACGCCGGCGTTGACCTCTTTGCGCAGAATCTGCTCGGCGCCCTTGACGGCCAGCGCAGCCACCTGGTCGCGCAGGGCTTCACGCGCCTTCATCGACTCCTGGGCCGCTTCGGCGCGTGCGGCGGCGACGATCTTCGCGCCCTCTTCCGAGGCGCGCCCCTTCGCTTCTTCGACCATGGACTGCGCCAGGCGCTCGGCATCGGCCAGGCGCTTGGTGGCGTCGTCGCGGGCGGCAGAGAGTTGCTCTTCGACGCGTTTGTTGGCCACGGCCAGTTCGGACTTCGCCTTGTCAGCGGCCGACAGGCCTTCGGCGATCTTCTTTGCACGCTCGTCGAGCGCGGTGGCGATCGGTGGCCAGACGAACTTCATCGTGAACCACACCAGGATCGCGAAGACGATCATCTGGATGATCAGAGTACCGTTGATGTTCACGTTGTTGCCTCAATCACGGTATTGAACAAAGGCGGCCATCTGCGCCGCCGGCTCGCAGGCCGACGGCGGGAGCCACCACGCGATTTATTTCGGCAGGTTGGCGATCTGCGCGAGGAACGGGTTGGCGGTGGCGAACCACAGCGCGACACCGGTACCGATGATGAACGAGGCGTCAATCAGGCCGACGAGCAGGAACATCTTGGTTTGCAGCTCACCCATCAGTTCGGGCTGGCGCGCGGCCGACTCGAGGTACTTGCTGCCCATGATGCCGATGCCGATACAGGCACCGAGCGCGCCGAGACCGATGATCACGCCGACGGCGAGGGCAACAAAGCTGATGACTTCCATGGTGACTCCTAGTGAGTTGAGGTTGGGTACGGAAAGGAAAAGGGAACGATCAGTGCGCGTCGTGCGCCTGGCCGAGATACACCAGCGCCAGCATCATGAACACGAAGGCTTGCAGCGTGATGATCAGGATGTGGAAGATGGCCCACACGGTGCCGGCGACGATGTGGCCGAGCGCAAAGGCGACGCCGGTGCCGCTGAGCGTCCAGGCGCCGCCCATCAGGGCGATGAGCAGGAAGATCAACTCGCCCGCGTACATGTTGCCGAACAGCCGCATGCCATGCGAGACGGTCTTGGCGACGAACTCGATGAGCTGCATCGCGAAGTTCACCGGATACAGGAACCACTTGTTGCCGAAGGGCGCCGTGAAGAGCTCGTGGATCCAGCCGCCCGGGCCCTTGATCTTGACGTTGTAGATCAGGCACACCAGCAGCACGCCGACCGACAAACCCATGGACACCGAGATGTCGGCGGTGGGCACGACGCGCAGGTAGTGGATGCCGAACAACTCGCCGATGCGCGGCAGCAGGTCGACGGGCAGCAGGTCCATCGCGTTCATCAGGAAGATCCAGATGAAGACGGTGAGCGCGAGCGGCGCCACCAGCTTGCGGCTCTGGGCGTTGTGCACGATGCCCTTGGCCTCGTTCTCGACCATCTCCACGAGGATCTCGACGGCGGCCTGGAAGCGCCCCGGCACGCCGGAGGTTGCCTTGCGGGCCGCAAGCCAGAACGCCCAGCAGGTGATCACGCCGAGGACGACGGAGAAGAAGATGGAGTCGAGATTGAAGACCGAGAAGTCGACGAGGGCGGTCTGCTTCTCGCTTTGCAAGTGCGTCAGGTGGTGAACGATGTATTCACCGCTGGTGGGCGCGTGTCCTTCGGCTGCCATGTGTCGATTGACCCTGTTCAACAGTTCTTCAACGGCGGCGCCACAACAGCGCCAGCCAGTTCACCTTCACGCACACGATCAACGCCACCAGCAAGGCCGGCCAACTCAGATCGGGCACCACCCTGACTGCGGCCAGCAGCATCGCCACGGCCAGAGCCAGCTTCAACATTTCCCAGAACATGAACCCGACCGCCGCGGCCATCGGATTGGAACTGGTCCGCCGGGTCATTCCGCGCGCCATCAAGACGTTGGGAAGAACCGCGACGGCTGCACCGTAGAGCGCCGACCAGGCGGCACTGCTGCGTTGCGTGACCGCCCAGGCCACACCGGCACACAAGATGCCGACAAGCGCCTGAAGTCCGACCGTGATCCAGGGCGACACCGGTGGGTGTTCGCGCCGGAAGACCTGCGCCTCTTCGCGCGTGAGTGTCTTGAACGGCAGATCCGGGTCGAGATCGAAACCGTCGCCGCGGTCGATGGGGTTGCTCATGGCCGCTGGCACAGTCGATCTGGGCAAAGCCGCGGGATTATACGAGGTAACCCGAAGCGGTCTTGCGTCAATCCCGCAGCCCGTCCGGAGCCGCCGAGTCGGCCCCTCAATCGGCGCAAAAGTTCGCCGGCAATCCAGGCACGTCGACGTGCAGTTCGAGTACACAGCCCGCCCAGGGCTCGGCCGCGAGTTCCGCCGCGGGGCGCTTGGCGCGCGCGGTGGTGATGTACAGCGTGTCGAGCGCCGGGCCGCCGAAGCACGGCATGGTCGGGCAGCGCACGGGCAGAGGCACCTCCTCGAGGATTTCGCCGGCGGGCGACAGTCGCAGCAGCCGGGCGCCTTCGTACATCGCCACCCAGTAGCAGCCTTCGACATCGACCGCGGCGCCATCGGGGCGGCCGCCATAGTCCGTGAGCGCCTGGTCGGGCGCGCGCGATGCGAATTCAGCGAAGGTGCGGCGCGCCGAAATCTCGCCGCTCGACGCATCGAAATCGAACGCATAGATGGCGTGCGCGCGCGTGTCGCTGCAGTACATCGTGTGTCCGTCGGGACTCCAGGCCAGCCCGTTGCTGACGGTTAACCCGCCGAGCCGGCGCTCGAGCACGCCGCCGCCGAAGCAGTGCAGCGCCGCGAGCGGCGGCTGGCGTGGCTCGTAGATGGTGCCGACCCAGAAGCGCCCCTGCGGATCGCATTTGCCGTCGTTGAAGCGTTCGATCTTCGGGTCGTAGGGCGGCGGCGCGAGCAGGCTTCGTTCACCGGTGGCCGGATCGAAGCGCCACAGCCCGTCGCGCATCGCGAGCAGCAGGGCGCCGCCCTGCATGGGCGCGAGGCTGCCCGGCTCCGTCTCGAACTGCCAGTGCGTCAGCGCGCCGCTGGCGGGGTCGAAGCGCTGCAACCGCTTGCCGTCGATATCGCATGAATAGAGCACCCGCTCGCCCGGATGCCACACCGGTGACTCGCCCAGCTCGTTCGGTGACGCGATCGCCAGCCGCACTTCGTCGACCGAGCGCCGGCGCTGCGGCGCGCTCATGGCAACGCCACCTCGATCTTCATCCACGCGTCGAAGGTCTCGCCCGGCTCGAGCGTGCGCAGGCCGTGCGATGCCGGGTCGGCCATGTGGATGGCGTTGTTGACGTGGCTCACCGGCTCGACGCAGAAGACGTCGCGCGCGGGCCGCGCATAGACGACGAGGTAGGACAGCGAGGACGTGAGCTGCAGCGACAGGCGCTCATCGCGGATGCGCACCGGGCCGCGCCAACCCTCGAAGCAGTTGTCGAAGTCGAGGTGTGCCACGTCGGCATCGATGCCCGGCTGCGCCACCTTGCGCGTCGGCAGCAGCGTAGGTTCGTAGTCCCAGCGGTCGCTCAGCTCGGCATGCAGCCGACTGCGTGCGCGCCGCGGAAAGTACGGGTGCCAGCCCAGGCCCACCGGCTGCGCCAGATCGCCCGTGTTGGTGATCTGCATCTGCAGGGTGAGCGATTGCGGCGTGAGCGCGAAGAACTGTCGCGCCTCGAAGGCGAAGGGCCAGTGCGCGTCCGGTGTGTGCTGCATGTTCAGCACCACTTCGACGGCGCTGTTCGAGACCACCTGCCACGGCCGCATCCAGCCAACGCCGTGCAGCGAATGCGGCCCGTCGTTGAAGTTGCGCTCGGTGGTGTAGTCGCGGCCTTTGAAGCGGAAGCGGCACAGGCCGATGCGGTTCGAGTAGGGCACGAGCGGGTAGGAGGCCGAGTCGCGCGCATCGGTGAGCAGCGCAGGTTCGGTCGACTTCAGGATCTGCGTGTCGCCGTGCCAGAAGCCGGCGATGGAGCCGCCGATGTCGGCGCGCAGCGCCAGGCGCAAGGCACCCGCATGCAGTTCGCAGGTTCCGGCGGTGGCGGTGGGCGATGTGGCGACCATGACTCTCCTGACGAAGAATGACGACGTGACGAAATCAGTGGCTCGAGCGCGTGCCGCCGGCCAGCGTGTGCACATGCTCGCTGTCCTGCGTGCGCAGCGCGCCGATGGCGAGGCGGGCACTGTGCATCATCAGGCCGAGGTCGGACGCGATGGCGACGAAATCGAAACCGGCCGCACGGTACTGCGCCACCTGCTCCGGTGTACCGCCCACGGTGCCCACCGGCGTGCCGACGCTCTTGCAGCGCTGCACACCGCGCGTCATCACCTCCATCACCTGCGGATGCATCAGCTGCCCCGGGTAGCCCATCGCCGCCGACAGGTCCGCGGGGCCGAGGAAGATGGCGTCGACGCCTTCGACGGCGGCAATCGCTTCGAGTTCGGCCAGCGCCTCCGGGGTTTCGAGCTGGACGATCACGCCCATGTGCTTGTTGGCGTCCTGCAGGTAGTTGGGCGCCGTGCCGTAGCGCGAGCCGCGGCTCATGCCGGCCATGCCGCGCACGCCGCCGGGCGGGTAGCGGGTGGAGGCGACCGCCCGCACTGCCTCGTCGGCGTTCTGCACGAAGGGGAACATCACCGTCGTCGCGCCGGCGTCGAGCACACGCTTGACCGATACCGCATCGTTCCACGCCACGCGCACCACCGGCAGCATCTTGGTGCCGGCAATGGCCTGCAGCAGATGCACCACCTCCATCATGTCGATGGGCGCATGCTCCATGTCGACCACCGCCCAGTCGAAGCCGGCGCATCCGAGCGCTTCGGCCACGAGCGGGCTGGCCGACATGATCCAAGTGCCCACCGGCGGATGCGCGCCGGCGGATCGGAGCAGATGCTTGAACGCATTCATTGCGGCTTCCTTCACTCCAGACAGATTGGCCTGCACATGATGGCAGCCGGGGCGCTCAGAGCCGGCTGTTGCCCCGGTTCAGCGACGCGCGCAGGTAGTGCGCGCCGGGAATCGGGTTGTAGTAGTAGGGCGGCACTTCCTCGAAGCCGAGCGAGGCGTACAGCTCGCGCGCGGCCTCCATCTCGTCGAGCGTGTCGAGAAACATCGCCGAATAGCCGGCGCGTTGGCCCTCGTCGAGCAGCGCCTCGGCCAGCCGGCGCCCGAGGCCGAAGCGGCGGAACGCCGGGCGCACGTACAGCCGTTTCATCTCGCAGGCGTTCGGGTCGTCGGCGTCGGGCAGCGGGCGCAGGCCAACACAACCCGCCGGCGCGCCGTCCACGAGTGCCAGCAGCAGCGCGCCGCTGGGCGCTGTGTACTCGCCGGGCAGGGCCGCCAGCTCGGCGTCGAAGTTCTGGAAGCACAGGTCGATGCCCAGACTCGCCGCATATTCGACGAACAACTCGCGCACCAGCCCGAGGGACTCGGGCTGGTTGACCGAAATGATGCGTATGTCGGGAATATCCATCGTCGTGCGGGCGAAGCGTCAGCCGCCCAGATTGACCAACCACGCGACCGCGGCGCAGCAACTCGCGAACAGCCCCAGCGCCAGCAGCCGCGTGCCGGCGTGATCGGCCGAAGCCGGCACGTGTGCCGGTAGATGCTTGTCTCCGGCGACCATCGGGCCGATCAGGTTGCGCCGGCGCAGCGCGTACACCGCAATCGCCACCACGTGCAGCGCGACGAGCCCGATGATGAGCCACTGGCCCCAGCCCTTGTGCCACTTGGTGAACGCGAGGCTGGTGGCGCCGCTCACGTAGCTGATCAGCGGGCCGGTGGTGGCGATCTCGTCGTCGGCAAAGAGACCGGTGCCGACCTGCAGCGCCAGCACCGCGAGCAGCGCGAACACCGACAACGCACCCAGCGGGCTGTGGCCGGCATCGAGATGTTCATGCGCCGCATGCCGCCCTCGGACGTAGCGCCACACGGTCGACGGTGCGTAGACGAAGGCGGAGAAGCGCGACCAGCGCCCGCCGACGAAACCCCACAGCAGCCGGAAGGCCAGCAGCGCCAACACCGTGTAGCCCAGTCGCAGGTGCCAGACCATCGCGTCACCGCCGATCTTGGCGCTCGCCACCGAAGCGACCACGCAGGCGGCGAGCAACCAGTGGAAAGCCCGCGTGGGCAGATCCCAGATGCGCAGGGGCTTGAGCGGATCGGTCATCGGGCACACGCATCGTCGTCCATCGCGGCTGCAACCATAACCGCAAAGGCGGCGCCGCCGACCGACACGCCGCCGCAAGACGGGCTCGCGCGCATGCCCTCCGAGAATGCGTTCGCCGCTGGGAATAAGCCATGCCCACGCGGCGTACACGTGCCGGCCGATGCCCAAGGACAGCCCGGCGCGGCCGTCACCACCCACCATGTCCCCGGAGAAACCCGAATGAAGAAGATGCTCCTCGTCGCCGCCACCGCCCTGGGCGTGCTGACCGCCCTGCCGGCGGCCGCGCAGTTTGCGAAGCCCGAAGACGCGATCAAGTATCGAAAGGCCGCCTTCACCGTGATGGGCGCGCACTTCGGCCGGCTCGGCGCCATGGCCAACGGCCGCGTACCCTTCGATGCGAAGGCGGCGAGCGCCAATGCGGAGCTGGTTGCCACGGCCTCGCACCTGCCCTTCGCGGCCTTCGGCAACGGCACCGATCTGGGCGAAACGCGCGCCAAGCCGGAAATCTGGTCGGAGAACGACAAGTTCCGCGCCGCCGCCACGAAGATGCAGGAGGAGGTGGCCAAGCTGAATGCCGCGGCCAAGACCGGCAGTCTGGACAACCTCAAGGCGGCATTCGGCGGCGCGGCGCGCAGCTGCAAGGCATGCCACGACAGCTATCGGACCGACTGATCCTGTGTGCTGCTGACCGGAATCGTTCGCGCGGGCGATTCCGGTCTTGCGAGCGGCCCTGAAGTCGCGGGCTGCAAACGTCGGCGCCCGCACACCCGCCGATCCTGCCGGTCGCGGTGCGGAAAAGCGTGGTCTCCTCCCGTTCGGCGCGCCTGTCCTCGCGGCGGCGGCGCTGGATGGGTGGTCTCGTTTAGTACCATCGCGGGCTTGCCGAGACGGCGGGCAGCCCGGCCCTCCTGACATTTCGCAGCAGCGATGTCGCGTCGCGCGCAGGCTGCCGGCACTCGGCGGGAGGCCGTCCGCAAGGGCCGGCTTCGATTGATCAAGACTCATCCAACCGCGTCGCCCTTCGCATGCGCCACTTCTTCGCCATCGCCGCCTTGGGCCTCTCCCTCGGCCTGTTCGCCAGCGCCGCCAAGGCACAGCAGTCGGACCGGCCGATGGGCGGCGGCATGTTCAATCCACCCGGCTACCCGAGCCTGAGTACCGCCCCGGGCAACGGGTCGCCGCCGACAAGCGGCGCCTTCGGCTCGCAGCCGGGCAATGCGATGCAGCCGGGCACGCTGTCCAACGGCCAGATGCAGCCCCAGCGCGTGCCAGGCACCGGCACGCAGGAGGGCCAGGCCAACACCTTCGACGCACGCAGCATGCGCCGGCTGGACCGCGAGCCGCCCAAGCCGAGCGAGTTCCAGAAGTTCGTCGAACGCGCCACCGGCCGCCTGCTGCCCTTGTTCGGCTCGAAATTCTTCGACTCCGCCGCCGATCCGTTCGACGTGCTGACCGGCGTGCCCGTCAGCGCCGACTACGTGGTGGGGCCGGGCGACGAACTCATCATCCGTGCGTGGGGCTCGCTCGATGCCGATTTCCGCGCCTTCGTCGACCGCAACGGCCAGGTCAACCTGCCGCGCGTGGGCACATTCAACGTGGCGGGCGTGAAGGCCGTCGATCTGAACCGGCACCTGCGCGCCCAGATCGGGCGCATGTTCACCAACTTCGAGTTGAACGTGACGCTCGGGCAGTTGCGCGCGACCAAGGTGTTCGTCGTCGGCCCGGCGCTGCGCCCCGGCGTGTACACGCTGCCGAGTCAAGCGACGATGCTCTCGGCCGTGGTCGCAGCCGGCGGCCCGTCGCCCAGCGGCTCGATGCGGCGCGTCAGCCTGCGGCGCGACGGCAAGATCATTTCCGACCTCGACATCTACGACTTCCTGGTGCAGGGCGACAAGTCGAAGGACCTGCAGCTCATCGGCGGCGACGTGGTGGTGTTCTATCCCTCCGGGCCGCAAGTCGCGTTGAACGGCGCCATCGACACGGCCGCGATCTTCGAACTCGACTCGCCGCAGGAGCCCGTCAGCCAGGTGCTGCGCTATGCCGGCGGTGCACCGGTGCTGGCGAATCCGAACAGTGCGCAGCTCGAACGCATCGACCCGACACAGCGGGCCGCGCGCTTCGTCGAGGAGTTTCCGCTCGACACGGCAGGGCTCGCCAAGACCTTGCGCGACGGTGACGTGCTGACCCTGCTCGCGATCTCGCCGAAGTTCGCCAACGCCGTGACCTTGCGCGGCCACGTCGCTCAGCCGCTGCGCTATCCGTACCGCCCCGGCATGCGCATCACCGACCTGATTCCGGACAAGGAAGCGCTGATCTCGCCCGACTTCTACCGCCGCAAGAACCTGCTGGTGCAGGTGATCGAGGACGACGAATACAACCGGCGACGCGACGGCGCCGGTCGCTTCACTCGCGACCAGCGCGACCAATACGGCGACAAGCGCCATGACGAGGGCCGATACGGCGACGACCGGTACCGCGACAAAACGGACGCCGAGCGCGACCGCCGATCCGCGAACGACAGCCGCTACGCCGACGGACGCGGCGACCCGAACGCACGCGGCCTGCCCGACGAGCGCGCGAGGCGCGACGGCTTCGATCGCCGCGACGACCGGCCGCGCTCGGCCGTGGCCGAACTTGATCGCGACATCGCGCGCGACACGCTCAACCGCCGCACGCCGATGCCGCTGTTCGATGAGCTGAACTGGGATTACGCCGTCATCGAGCGTCTGAACCGCGACGAGCTGCGCACGCAGATCATTCCGTTCAACCTCGGCCGCGCGGTGCTGCAGGGCGATCCCTCGCAGAACCTCGAACTGCAGCCGGGCGACGTGGTGACCGTCTACAGCCAGAAGGACGTGCGCGTGCCCGTGGCGCGGCAGACCCGGCTGGTGGCGCTGGAAGGCGAAGTGTCCGCACCCGGCGTGTACCAGTTGGAAGCCGGTGAAACGCTTCGCAGCCTGATCCAGCGCGCCGGCGGATTGACGCCGCAGGCCTATGCCTACGGCCTGGAATTCAGCCGCGAAGAAACACGCCGGCGCCAGCGCGAGAACCTGGCCGCGGCGTTGACGCGGCTCGAATCGCTGTCGGCCACGCAGGCCGCACGCGACGCCGCCAACCGGCGCGACGACGGCCGCAGCGCCGACGTGAGCAATGCCGCCACGCAGGCGCAGATTGCGCGTCTGGCACGGCTGCAGCCGAATGGCCGCATCGCGCTCGAGCTGAACCCGGAAACCGACACCGTGGCCGAGCTGCCGGAGCTGCCGCTGGAACACGGCGACCGCATCAGCGTGCCGGCACGACCGGGCTTCGTGACGGTGGCCGGTGCCGTGGTCAACACCAACGCCTTCCTGTGGAAGCCGGGCCGCACGGCCGGCGACTATGTACGCCTGGCGGGCCTGGACGAAGCCGCAGAACCCGACAACATGTTCATCCTGCGCGCCGACGGCACGGTGACCCATGCCAACGACAGCCGCGGGTTCTTCGGCTACGGCGGCATCGACTCGCAGACCATGCAGCCGGGCGATGCGGTGATCGTGCCGAACCAGCTCGACTACGAGACCTGGGGCCGCGCGCTGGTGCGCAACCTGAAGGACTACTCGCAGATCTTTTCGCAGTTCGGCCTCGGCATCGCGGCGATCAACTCGCTCAAGGACTGATCGGACGCCGACATGAAATCCTCCGAGATGAACGCTGCGCCTACAGCCGACGAGTACGAAGACGACGGCCCCGAGGTCGGGCTGCTGGATCTGCTGACCTGGATCGGCGAGGGCAAGCGGCTGGTGGCCGCAGTGACGCTGGTCGCGACCCTCGCGGCCACCGCCATCGCCTTCACGCTGCCCAAGGTCTACACCGCGCGCACGGCGCTGCTGCCGCCCGGCTCGCAGCAGCAGGGCGCAGGTGCCGCAGCGATGGCGGCGCTGGGCTCGCTGGGCGGCTTGGCGGGTCTGAGCGGACTGGCCGCCAAGTCGCCCGACGAGCTCTACATCTCGCTGCTGAAGACCGACAGCATCGGGCGTGCGCTGGATGAACGTTTCGATCTGCAGGCCCGCTACGAGGTGGAGACCTTCGAGGCGCTGCGCAAAACGCTGCCGAACTACGTGCGCGTCACGGCCGAGAAGAAGAGCGGCGTCATCAACCTGGAAGTCGATGACGCAGACCCGCAGTTCGCCGCCGATCTGGCCAACGCCCACGTCGAGGAGCTGACGCACATCCTGGACCGGCTGGCCGTGTCGGAAGCCCAGCAGCGCCGCGTGTTCTTCGACAAGCAGTTGAATGAGACGAAGGAGCAACTGATCAAGGCGGAGCAGGATCTGCGCCGCGTGCAGGAGAAGTCGGGCCTGATCGTGCTCGACAAGCAGGCCGAGGCGCTGATCATCGGTGCGGCACAGATCCGCGCGCTGATCGCCGAGCGTGAAGTGCAGTTGAAAGTGATGCGCACCTCGGCCACCGAGCAGAACCCGATGGTGATCCGCCTCAACTCGGAGCTGCGCGCGCTGCGCAGCGAGTTGGCACGCATGGAGTCGACCGAAGGCGGCTCGCCGGGCAGCGCCGTCGACCTGCCGGTGGGACGCATCCCCGAGGCGGCCATCGACTACGTGCGTGCCGCCCGCGAGGTGAAGATCCAGGAGGCGATTCTCGAAACGATGATCCGCCAGCTCGAAGCCGCCAAGCTCGACGAAGCCAAGGAAGGCGCGACCTTGCAGCAGATCGACAAGGCCGTGCCGCCCGACTACAAGTCCAAGCCCTCGCGCGCGCTCATCATGCTGGCCGGTTTGCTGCTGGGGCTGCTCGGCTCCAGCCTGTGGGTGGTGTGGCGCGGTTACTCGCGCCTGGTGCGCGAGCAGGACCCGAACGCCGAAGCGGCGTGGCAGGCGATGGCACGCGCCTGGCGCTGGAAGAGCTAAGGCAAGAGAGCATTCCCGAGCGAACGCCGCGGATCCGGCTTTGCCGGTCCGCTGGCGTTGCCCCCTTGAAGGGGGCGCGCGAAGCGCGTAGGGGGTGGGTTCAATCCCCGCTCAGCACCTCGGCGAACACCTCGCTGTCCACGTTGCCGCCGGTCAGCGCGAGGCCGATGCACCCGCCGGCCCGGCGTTCCTTCTGCGCGAGCGCCGCAGCCAACGCGGCAGCGCCGGCGCCTTCGGCGACGTTGTGCGTGTCACGAAACAGCGCCCGCATCGCGGCCGCCACTTCGGCGTCGCTGACCGCCACGACGTCGTCCACTTCGCGGCAGATCATCTCCAGCGCCTCGCCGTCGGGCACGCGGCAGGCCATGCCGTCAGCGAGCACCGTGGTGACCGGCGCCTCGATCGCGCGGCCGGCACGGAACGACTGCTGGTACGCGGTGGCATGGGCCGACACCACGCCGACGATGCGGCTGCGCACGCCGGTGTGGCGGCGCGCGGCAATGCAGGCGCAGATGCCTGAACCTTGCCCGATCGGCACGAACACCACCTCGGGCTGCACCGCGATGAAGAACTCCACCCAATAGGTTGCCACGCCTCGCACCAGATCGCGGTGAAAGGACGGCACCATGTGCAGGCCGCGCTCGCGCGCCAGCACCGCCGCATGTTCGCGCGCCGCCTGGAAATCGTCGCCATGTTCGACCAGCTCGACGCCGAGCGCCCGCATGGCCGCGTTCTTCTCCACAGAATTGCCGCACGGCACGACGATGGTCGCGGCCAGCCCGTGCCGGCGCGCGGCGAAGCCGACCGACTGGCCGTGGTTGCCGCGCGTGGCGCTGATCACGCCCGTGCATTGCGGCTCACGCTGGCGCAAGCCTTCGAAGTAGGTCAACCCGCCGCGCAGCTTGAAGGCGCCGGCCGGCGTGTGGTTCTCGTGCTTCACCCACACCTCGGCGCCGAGCCGCTCGTCGAGCAGCGGCCAGCGTTGCTGCGGCGTCGGGGCGAACACGGCGTGCACGCTGCGCTGGGCCGATTCGAGGTCTTCGCGGGTGAACTGCATGGTCGGTTCCATCAACGAATCAAGACGACGGCGCATCGAGCGTGACGCGGCCGTTCGGGCTGTCGAATACCGCTCGCAGAGGCGGCGCGTCGCGGCGGCGCTGGACGTTGCGCGGCGCGAGCGCCGCCCAGGTTGCGTCATCGAGTCCAGCCGCCTCGAGCGCCGCGAGCGTCAGTTGCGGCGTGTCCATCGCGTCCACCGGATGCGGCCCTTTCCATTCGATCAAGGCCGGCAGCGCACCCGCCGCCAGACGCACACCGTCGACGCGCACGCTGATGCGCCAGCGCAGCAGGCCGGTGGCCGAAGCGCGTTCGGCGCCGACGATCTCGCCGACGTCCGCACCCGCCTTCCGCAGCCGTGCGGCCACATCGTCGATCGCCGCGCAGCGCGCGACCCAGTGCACCAGCCGCGGCCCGGCCGCGAGCGCTTGCTGCATCGCCGGCGCATCGAGGTCGAACCAGCGCACGCGCTGCGGCGCCGGCGCGTCCGGATCGATGGCGATGATCTCCAGATAGGCGCCCGCACCCAGCGGCAGCAGCCGGTTGTGTGTGCTCATCAACGGGTGGCGGCCACCCGCGCCCGGCGCGACGCCGAACGTGGCTTCGCACCACGCCGCGCCTTCGTCCAGCGTGCGCGCGGCAACGACGAGATGGTCGAGTTCGACGCCCGCGTTCACAGCGTCACCGTGCCGCGAATGCAGCTCACGCTCGCACCGCCCACCCACACCTCGCCCTCGGCGCTGTCGATGTGCACGCGCCCTGCACGCCCGAGCCGCGCGCCTTGCGACGCCACGTAGCGCGGCGGCGCGAGGCCTTCGCCGATCAGCCATTGCGCGAGGCTCGCGTTGAGGCTGCCGGTGACCGGGTCTTCGGGGATGCCGATGGGCGCCGCGAACGCGCGCACCTCGAACGCGCATTCGTGACCGGCCGGATACGCGCCGATCACGCCGATCTTCGCGAGCGATTTCAGCGCCGCATGGTCGGGCTCGAGGGCCAGCACCGTTGCCGCATCGGCGAGCCGCAGCGCCAGCCACTGCGGGCCGTTGTCGAGCCAGCGGGCGGCGAGCACCTGGTCGGCGCGCAAGCCGAACGCCACCAGCACCCTCGACAGCAACCCGGCCTCGACCTCGCTCGCTCGCATCGGCGGCGCGGCGAATGCGAGGCGTGCCCCATCACGGCGAATGCGCACCAGCCCCACGCCGCATTGTTGCGTCACTTCATCTGCCTGCTGCGCCACGCCGCCCTGCGCCAGCCACGCATGGCAACTGCCCAGCGTCGGATGGCCGGCGAACGGCAGCTCTCCACCCGGCGTGAAGATGCGCACGCGGTAGTCGGCACCCGACTCCGTCGGCCGCAGCAGGAAAGTGGTTTCCGACAGATTGGTCCAACGCGCAAAGTCCTGCATCTGCGCCTCGTTCAAGCCATCGGCTTCATGAACGACGGCCAGCGGATTGCCGCGCAGCGGCACGTCGGTGAAGACATCGACCTGGGTGAACGCATGCGTGCTCACAGCGACTCCTTCAATGCGGCCGCCATCGCCGCGATGCCTTCGGCAATGCGCGCCGGCGGCACAGTCACGAACGACAGCCGCAGCGTGTTCGCCTTCGGCGCATCGGCAAAGAAGGCCGCACCGGGCACGAACGCCACACCGCGCGCCACGGCTTTGGGCAGCAGCGCCAGCGTGTCGACACCCACCGGCAGTTCGAGCCAGAAGAACATGCCGCCGCGCGGCACGATCCAGTGGCAGCCGCGCGGCATGTGCGCCTCGAGCGCCTGCTGCATGGCATCGCGCTGCGTCTTGTAGCGCGCACGGATCGTCGGCACGTGATCGCGCAGAAAGCCGTTGCGGATCACCTCGTGCACTAGCCGCTGATTGAAGCCGGGCGTGTGCAGGTCGGCCGCCTGCTTGGCCTGCAGCAGCTTCCCGAACAGCGGCTTGGGCGCGGCGACGTAGCCCAGTCGCAGCCCCGGCGCCAGCACCTTGGAGAACGAGCCGAGGTAGAGCACGCCCTCGGGCCAGCGCGAGGCCAGCGGCGCGGGCGGCGGCTCGTCGAACCACAGCTCGCCGTAGGGGTTGTCTTCGACAATGGGCAGGCCGATGTCGGCGGCGCGCGCCACCAGCGCATCCCGCCGCGCCGTGCTGATGCAGCGCCCGCTCGGGTTCTGGAAGTTGGGCAGTGCGTAGAGAAACTGTGCGCCGCGCGCCGCATCCAGCGCCTCGGGCAGCGGCCCGTCGTCGTCGCAGGCCACCGACACGAATTCGGGCTCATAGGGCGCGAAGGCCTGCAGCGCGCCGAGGTAGGTGGGCGACTCCACCGCGACGCGGCTGCCGCTGTCGATCAGCACCTTGCCCGCGAGATCGAGTCCCTGCTGCGAGCCGGTGGTGATGAGCACCTGCGATGCGTCGACCGCAATGCCCTGCCCGGCGAGTTCCTGCGCCACCCACTCGCGCAGTGGTCCGTAGCCTTCGCTCGCTGCGTACTGCAGCGCCTCGTGCGGCGTGTCGCGCAGCACGCGCTCGCTGGCTTCGCGCATCGCCTCGATGGGAAAGCTGTCGGGCGACGGCAGCCCGCCGGCCAGCGAGATGGTGCCGGGCCGCTCGGCCAGCTTCAGGATCTCGCGAATGATGGACGGGTTCATGCGCTCGGCGCGGCGCGACGGCTTGAAAGTCATGTGTGCCCCTCGTCCGATGGGTACATCGGCCGGTCTTGCAGACCGCGCTGGGCCAGGAGGCCCAGCCCTTCGCCAGGCGCGAACAGTCCACTGGACTGTTCACGTCCGGGCTCAGCCCC